>CP079108.1:2145000-3345000 GCA_019285715.1 Sphingosinicellaceae bacterium | reverse complement strand
CAGGCCCTCGTCGACGCCCTCCATGCACGTGGCTTCGAGGTCGCGGTCGAGACCAACGGCAGCATCGGGACTCCGCCGGCAGGCATCGACTGGCTGTGCGTCAGCCCAAAGGCAGGGGCACCGTTCGAGCTCCGCGCCGGCGACGAGCTCAAACTGGTCTGGCCGCAGCCGAGCTTCGACCTGAGCGAGCTCGAGGTGCTGCCGTTCCGCCGCTTCGCGCTCCAGCCGATGGACGGGCCCGACGTTGCCGCCAACACGCGGGCGGCGCTGGCGCTGTGCCTCGCGCGCCCAGTGTGGGAGCTGAGCCTGCAGACCCACAAGATCACCGGCATCCGCTAGCCGCGAACCTCAGGTCAGCTCGTTGATCAGCGGCTTCCCCGCCGCGAAGTTACCGACGTTGTCGGCGAACAGCTTGAAGATCCGTCCCGGAGTGCCCGCCGAACTCCACGAGATGTGCGGCGTGATGTGGACATTGGGCGCGCTCCACAGCGGGTGACCGGGCGGCAGCGGTTCGGGCTCGGTGACGTCGAGCGACGCGGCCCCGACCCTGCCCGACTTGAGCGCCTCGACCAGCGCCATGGTATCGACGATTCCACCGCGCGCGATGTTGATCAGGTGGACGCCGTGCTTGACCTTGGCGAAAGCCGCGGCGTCCAGCAGCCCGCTGGTCTCGGGCGTCAGCGGTGCGGCGACGACGATGGTGTCGGCACGCGCCAGCAGCGTGTCGAGGGGTACGATCTCGATGCCTTCGGGCGCCGGGGCGGTGCTGCGGCGCTGCGCGACGACGCGCATCCCGAAGGCCTTCACCAGTTTCGCGACGCGCCCGCCGATGTGGCCGATGCCGATCAGCCCGAGCGTCTTGCCGTCGAGCGTGCCGAGCGGGTTCTGCATCATTTTATCGGGCTCGGGCCAGGTATCGCCGTCACGGAGCACGACGCTGGCCAGCCGCTTCTCGTGGGCGAGCATCGTCGCCAGCACGAACTCCGAGATCGGCCCGGCGCTGGTGCCGGCACCGGTCGCGATTCGCGGTCCGTCGAACAGCCACTTGGGATAGCCGTCGAGACCTGCCGAGGCGATCTGGATGAACTTGACCCGGCCCGGCCAGCCCGGCGGCGGGGCGCTGTTCTCGTCCTCCTCGCGGTGTGCATCACCCTGCTCGTGGAGGACGAACAGCACGTCGGCATCGAGCGGCAGGTTCCAGCGCCGCGACAGGTCGATGGCGTTGATCTCGCCGACGAGCGGGTGGGCCGCGAGCAGCTGGCCGGTAGCGGGGGCGAAGTGGTGGGCGACGGTGAGCTTGGTCATCGGGCGACGGTAACGACCCCGCAACCCGGGTCAAAGAAAAAGGGCCCGCGTTGCCGCGGGCCCTTCATTCGTTCGGGTGAAGTCGAGCTTACAGCGACTCGAGGTTCACGGCCGCCTGCTTGCCGCGGCGATCTTCCTCGAGCTGGAAGCTGACGCGCTGGCCTTCGCCGAGACCGGCCATGCCGGCACGCTCGACCGCCGAGATGTGCACGAACGCATCCGGGCCGCCGTCTTCGCGCTGGATAAAGCCGAAGCCCTTGGTGCCGTTGAAGAACTTCACAGTGCCTTCGACGCGCTCACCGGGAGCGGTGTTGCCACCGCCACCGCCGCCGCCGCCAGCGAATTCACGCGACGCACCGCCGTAGCCACCGCCACGAGGACCGTCGTTGCGGCCGCCAAAGCCACCGGCATCGCGGTCGCGCGGGGGAGCCGAGTCGGTGACCGGCATCGGCTCGCCGTCAATAACGAGGTCGGTCGCCGAGACGCGGCCGTTGCGCTCGGTCAGGGTGAACTCCATCGGCTGCCCATCGGCGAGGCCGGTCAGGCCGGCCTGCTCGACGGCGGAGATGTGGACGAACACGTCCTCGCCACCGTCTTCACGGACGACGAAGCCGAAGCCCTTCTGGGCGTTGAAGAACTTGACCGTGCCCTTGGCGGTGCCAAGGTTGATACCGGGACCCATGTCGCGGGGTGGGCGCGGACCGTTGCTGAAGCCGCCGCCGCCACCGGGGCGACCGCCGAAGCCACCGCCGCCGCCGGCCGGGCGACCGCCGAAGCCGCCACCACCGCCGCCGCCGAAGCGATCGCCGCCGCCGCCACCGAAACGGTCACCACCGCCGCCGCCGCCGCCGAATCGGTCGCCGCCGCCTTCGAACTGGTCGAAGCCGCGCTCGCGCTTGTCGAAACCACCACGTCCGGGCCCGCGCCCGCGCTTGTCAAAGCTCATTTCAGTCAAGTCTTTCGTTTATCTTCAAGTGTGTTGCGATGTTCCGTCGCATGAACGATGTGCCGCCAGCTACAGTTCCCGCCGAACCATTTCGCCCGCGACCATCGCGTCCGAATCTAAAGGCCCTACTTCCCCGCGTATCCTAAAAATGAAGGACTTGCGAGCGTGAAAACGGCGGAACCGCCTCCGGGGCGGGCGGTTAAGCCGCCGACGCGACAGCAAGGCAACACCTCATGGCCAGTCCAGCCCGTTCAATGCAGTTCACCGACGCCGCGCCCGGCGGCACGCACAAGGCTCCCTACGCCAATCTAGGCGCTGCGGAGCGCGCCGTTTCTGTCGCGCTTGGCGGCATCTTCGGCGTCGCCGCAACCCAGTCGAAGGGTCCGGTCGGCGTGCTGTTCGGCCTTATCGGCGGTGCCTTGGTGGCGCGCGGCGTCAGCGGCAGCGCGCCGGTCAAGCGTCTGCTCGGCACCGAGCCCGACGAACAGAAGTATGCGGACAAGCACGGCTGGTCGAGCGCTGCCAAGGCGCCGCGTTCGGTAACCGTGAACGCTTCTCGCGAGCGCGTCTGGGAAGTGCTGCGCGAGGTCGAGCGCTGGCCTAGCTTCATGGTCAACGTCAAGACAGCGTCGAGCGAGGGCGAGCGCCTGGTTTTCACCAGCACTGGCCCGACCGGCCCGGTCGAGACCCGTGCGACGATCACCGAGGATGTACCGGGCGAGCGCTTTGCCTGGGAGAGTGACAAGGACGCCAAGGTTCAGAACGCCGCCGAGTTCGAGCTCCGCGATGCGCCGGGCGGCCGCGGCACCGAGATCCACGCCAAGATCGCCTATGAGCCGGTCGGCGGCAGCCTCGGGC
This sequence comes from Sphingosinicellaceae bacterium, assembly GCA_019285715.1. NCBI lineage: Bacteria > Pseudomonadati > Pseudomonadota > Alphaproteobacteria > Sphingomonadales > Sphingosinicellaceae > Sphingosinicellaceae bacterium. The sequence goes on along the minus strand of CP079108.1, from coordinate 3,341,891 downwards.
GCTACGCCGCCAAGCTGACCCAGAAAGAGCCGGGCATCGAACTGCGGCGCGACCTGAAGCGCCTCAAGAGCCTGATCGAGGCGGGCGAGGTCCCGACCAATGCGCGCAACCGCGCGGAGCTCGTCAGCAAGGCCCCGAAGTCCTGAATTCATAGCCGAGACGGCTAATCGCTCAAGAAGGATCAACGAAATGCGCGCAGTCGCCTGGCACGGCAAGCATGACGTTCGCGTCGATACCGTCCCCGACCCCGAGATCGTCAACCCACGCGATGCGATCATCAAGATCACCTCGACGGCGATCTGCGGTTCAGACCTGCACCTCTACGACGCCGTTATCCCGACGATGCAGAAAGGCGACATCCTCGGCCACGAGTTCATGGGCGAAGTTGTCGACGTCGGCAGCGCGCACAAGAATGGTGACGCCAACGGCCACGCTCTCAAGGTCGGGCAGCGCGTCGTGGTGCCGTTCACCATCGCCTGCGGTAACTGCTTCTTCTGCGAGAAGGACCTGTGGTCGTGCTGCGATAACTCGAACCCTGCCGATAATCAGGACATCTCCGACACGCTGATGGGCCACTCGCCATCGGGGCTGTTCGGCTACAGCCACATGACGGGCGGCTATGCCGGCGGCCAGGCCGAGTATGTTCGCGTGCCCTATGCCGACACCGGGCCGCTGGTCATCCCCGACCACCTCGAGGACGATCAGGTGCTGTTCCTGACCGACATCTTCCCGACCGGTTACATGGCCGCCGAACAGTGCGACATCGAGCGTGGCGACACCGTCGCGATCTGGGGCGCCGGTCCTGTCGGCCAGTTCGCGATCCGCTCGGCGTTCATGCTCGGGGCAGAGCGCGTCATTGCCATCGACCATCGCCCTGCACGCCTCAAGTTGGCGGAGGAGGCGGGCGCCGAGTGTCTCAACTTCGAGACCGTCCACATCCTCGACGCGCTCAGCGAGATGACCGGCGGGCGTGGCCCGGACCGCTGCATCGACGCGGTCGGCATGGAGGCGCACGGCCTGTCGCTCGATAACCTGATCGACCGCGGCAAGCAGGCGATCGGCATCGGCACCGACCGACCGCACGTCCTGCGCGAGGCGATCATCGCCTGCCGCAAGGCCGGCACGGTCTCGGTCCCGGGGGTCTATGGCGGCTTCCTCGACAACGTGCCGTTCGGCGCGGCGATGAACAAGGGCCTGAGCTTCAAGATGGGCCAGACCCACGTTCACCGTTACCTCAAGCCGCTCCTCGCCCGGATCGAGGCGGGCGAGATCGACCCGCGTGTTGTCATCAGCCACCGCTTGCCGCTGGCCGACGCGGCGATGGCGTATAAGAACTTCGCCAATAATCAGGACGAGTTTCGGAAGGTCGTTTTGAAGCCGTAAGCTTGTGGTGCCCGCGCGCCGTCCCATCTAGGCGCGAATGGCAAGCTTGATCGACCTGTTCGCGCAGCCGGCAACCTGGGTCGCCCTCCTGACTTTGATCGTCATGGAGGTCGTGCTCGGGATCGACAACCTGATCTTCATCTCGATCCTGACCAACAAGTTGCCGGTAGCGCAGCGGGTGAAGGCGCGGCGCATCGGCATTGGGCTCGCTCTCGGGTTGAGGCTAGGGCTGCTCGCGACCGTGGCGTTCATCGTGACGCTGACCCAGCCACTGTTCGAGGCGTTCGGACACGGTTTCTCGTGGCGCGACCTGATCCTGATCGCGGGTGGCCTGTTTCTGGTTTGGAAAGCGACGCGGGAGATCGGCCATAGCGTCGATCCCGCTCCGCCGTCGGTAGCCGGTGCGGTGACACTCGGCTTTGCGACAGCGATCGGCCAGATCATTGCGCTCGACCTGGTGTTCAGCCTCGACTCGATCATAACCGCGGTCGGCATGACCGAGCACGTGCCGGTAATGGTCGTCGCGGTCGTCGTCGCGGTCGGGGCCATGCTGCTGGCGGCGACGCCGCTTGCGGCTTTCATCGAGCGCAACCCGAGCGTCGTCATGCTGGCCCTCGGCTTCCTGCTGATGATCGGCATGACCTTGATCGCAGAAGGGTTCGGGGCGCACATCGACAAGGGCTATGTCTATGCCGCGATGGCGTTCTCGGCCGGCGTCGAGGCGCTCAATATCTGGTCGCGGAGCCGGCGGCGCTAGGCGCGCGCGCGTCGGCCTGCTAACCGCTGCCGATGACTGTTTACCTCCATGAGGGCGACCTGCCTTCCGACGTCTTCGCTCCCGGGCCCATCGCTGTCGACAGCGAGACCATGGGCTTGCTGCCGCACCGCGACCGGCTGTGCCTGGTCCAGCTCAGCGACGGGCAGGGCGACGAGCATCTCGTGCGCTTCTCCGGCGGCAACTACGACGCGCCCATTCTGAAGCGCGTCCTCGCCGACCCGAACCGCCTCAAGCTGTATCATTTCGCCCGCTTCGACCTCGCGGTGATCGAGCAGTATCTCGGCGTCAGCGCGACGCCCGCGTACTGCACCAAGATCGCCTCGAAGCTGATCCGCACCTACACCGACCGCCACGGCCTCAAGGACGTCATCAAGGACACCGTCGGCGTCGACATCTCCAAGCAGCAGCAGTCGTCGGACTGGGGTGCGGCGGAGCTTAGCGACGCGCAGAAGGATTATGCCGCTTCCGACGTGCGCTTCCTCCACAAGGCCCGCGACGTGCTCGACATGCGGCTGGCGCGCGAGGGCCGGAGCGAACTCGCGCAGGCGTGCTTCGACTTCCTGCCGTGGCGGTCGCGCCTCGACCTCGCCGGCTGGCCCGACGTCGACATCTTCGCGCACAGCTGAGCATGGTCGGCAGCGCTGCATTCGACGAGGCGCGGCGGCGCGGCGCCCTGCCGGGCGGCCCCCGCGATGCCGTCGTCACCATCCTCAAGGTCGCGCTGCCACTCGCCGCGCTCGGGCTGTTGTTGCTGATCGTGGTGTGGCCGCTGACCAGCGCGCGCGAGTTCTCGTTCCTGCTGTCGAAGGACAAGGTCGAGATGGCCAACGACCGGCTCCGCCTCGACAATGCGACCTACCGCGGCCAGACCGGCAAGGGCCAGCCGTTCATCATCCGCGCGGCCGGGGCGGTCCAGCATTCGAGCGCCGTGCCGATCGTCGAGCTCCGGGCGCTGAACGCCACGCTGCAGATGGACAACGGCCCCGCCAACGTCACCGCGCCGTCGGGCAAGTACGACATGGACCACGACAAGCTCAACATCGCCGGACCGGTCAAGGTCGACGGCAGCGCCGGCTATTCGCTCGACAGCCAGGGCGTCGAGGTCAGCCTGATCGACCGCACCGTCAAGACCGACCAGCCGGTGACCGGCAAGCTGCCGATCGGCACCTTCCGATCCGATCGCCTGACCGGCGACCTGGAGGGCCAGACCATGGTCCTCGACGGCCACGCGCACTTGCACATTCTGGGCGCATCGGCGAGACGGGCGGCCCGATGAAAACGTTCCCCATCCTGCTCATGCTCGCGCTCGCGGCGCCGGTTGCCGCCCAGCAGGCGTCGGCGCTGAAGAACCACGATACCGATGCGCCGATCGATTTCGACGCGGCCCGGATCGAGGTTCACGACAAGGAAAACCAGGCGGTGCTGACCGGCAACGTCAAGATCCGGCAGGCCGAGATGAAGCTCGACGCCGACAACGTGAAGATCTTCTACCTCCGCCCGGCGACCGGCGATCCGCAGGTCAAGCGCCTCGATGCGCAGGGCAATGTCGTGCTGACTTCGCCAACCGAGAAGGCGACCGGACGCTACGGCATCTACGACGTCACCACGAAGCAGGTGACGATGATCGGCGACGTCGTGCTGACCCGGGGCGAGTCGGTCCTGCGCGGCCAGCGGCTGGCGATCGACCTCGACAGCGGCCGGTCGACCCTCGACGGCGCGGGAGCGGGCGGCGAGGGCAAGCCCGGTGCGCCGGCGACCGGCGGGCGCGTCTCGGGCCGCTTCGTGGTGCCACCCCGGGATACGAAGTAGCGCCCCACCGGGCGGAGTTCGGCTGCCGCGCGCAGCGGCAAGCTTTGCATCACCGTCTTAAATGGCTATTGCACCGGTTGAGTATTCGCCCGACATGCATGTTTCGGGCCAGTTGCGGGAGCGGGGATGGCGGACATCGACGTCATGGAGCGCGAAGCCGAGGCCGAGGCTGCTGCCAGCCAGCGTGGGCTCGCCGTGGTCGCCATCGGCAAGCGCTATGACAAGCGCGTCGTCCTCCGCGACGTCTCGCTGACGGTCAACCGCGGCGAGGTCGTCGGGCTGCTCGGTCCGAACGGTGCCGGCAAGACGACCTGCTTCTATTCGGTGATGGGGCTGGCAATGCCGGACCAGGGTCGCATCCTGCTCGACGGCACCGACATCACGACCTTGCCGATGTATCGCCGCGCCCAACTCGGGCTCGGCTACCTGCCGCAGGAGACCTCGATCTTCCGCGGCATGACGGTCGCCCAGAACATCCTCAGCGTGCTCGAGGTCGCGGAGCCCGACAAGGTCGTCCGCGCTGCCCGGCTCGAGGAGCTACTGACCGAGTTCAACATCGCTCGCCTCCGTGACGCTCCCGCGATGGCACTGTCCGGCGGTGAGCGGCGGCGCTGCGAGATCGCTCGCGCGCTCGCGGCACACCCCTCGATCATGCTGCTCGACGAGCCGTTCGCCGGCATCGACCCGATCTCGATCGCCGACATCCGCAACCTCGTGGTCCAGCTCCGCGAGCGCGACATCGGCGTGCTGATCACCGACCACAATGTCCGCGAGACGCTCGAGATCGTCGACCGCGCCTGCATCATCTACGACGGCCGCGTGTTGTTCGAGGGCACTCCCGAGGCGCTGGTCGCCGACGAGACCGTGCGGCGCGTGTACCTCGGCGAGGGCTTCAGCCTGTGACCCGGCGCACCGATTAAGGATGAGCCTGGGGCCCCGCCTCGACCTGCGCCAGTCGCAGCAACTGGTGATGACACCCCAGCTCCAGCAGGCAATCAAGCTGCTGGCGCTGACCAACGTCGAGCTCGAGGCCTATATCGGCGAGGAGCTGGACCGCAACCCGCTGCTCGACACGGCGGGCGACGACGGCAGCGACGACCGCAGCGAAGCGGAGGCCGCCGGCCCGGCGCTCAGCGACGACGTCGGTGTCGACCAGCTCGTGGCCTCCGGCGAGGGCACCAGTGAGGCCCCGCTCGACGTCGACTACGGCGCCGAGACCTTCCACCACGACACCGCCAGCGACAGCGTCGCGACCGGTTCGGGCGCAACCGCCGAAGCCCCCGACTTCGACAGCTTCGCCGCGGCCGAGGCCTCCCTCACCGACCTGCTCGTGGGGCAGGCGGCGGCAGTTTTCGACGGCGTCCGGATGATGATCGCACGCCATCTGATCGACCTGATCGACGAGTCGGGCTATTTGATCGGCGATGTCGAGGATGTCGCGGAGCGCCTCGACGCCGACCCCGACGAAGTCGCGCAGGTGCTCGCCGTCATCCAGACCTTCGAACCGACCGGCGTCGGCGCGCGGACACTCGGCGAGTGCCTGGCGATCCAGGCGCGCGAGGCCGACCGCTACGACCCGGCGATGGCCTGCATGCTCAAGCACCTCGACGTGCTGGCGCGTGGCGACCTGGTCGCCCTCAAGCGCCTCTGCGGCGTCGACCAGGAGGACATCTCCGACATGGTCCGCGAGCTCCGCACCTATAATCCCAAGCCCGGCCTCAAGTACGGCGGCGCGAGCGCACAAGCGGTGGTCGCCGACGTCTTCGTCATGCGCGGCCGCAGCAAGGACGGCGCGCCGGGGTGGCGGGTCGAGCTCAACACCGCGACGCTGCCCCGCGTCCTCGTCGACCGCAGTTACCATGCCGAACTGACGCGCACCGGGACCAAGGCGACCAAGACCTTCCTCAGCGACTGCCTGACGTCGGCGAACTGGCTGGTGAAGGCGCTCGACCAGCGCGCCAACACCATCGTCAAAGTGGCGACCGAGCTGGTCAAGCAACAGCAGGCGTTCTTCGAGAAGGGCGTCCACCACCTCCGTCCCCTCACGCTCCGTGCCATCGCCGAGGAAATCGGCATGCACGAGTCGACCGTCAGCCGGGTCACGTCCAACAAGTATCTGCAGTGCGAGCGCGGTCTGTTCGAGCTGCGTTACTTCTTCACCGCCGCAATCCAGGCGACCGAGGGCGGCGATGCGGTTTCGGCCTCCGCAGTGCGCGACCGCATCGCGCGGTTGATCGCCGCCGAGCCGCCGCACGACACGCTCAGCGACGACAAATTGGTCGACGTTCTCCGCGCGGAAGGCTTCGATATCGCGCGGCGTACCGTCGCCAAATACCGCGAGGCGATGAACATCGGGTCGAGCGTCGCCCGGCGGCGCGCAAAACTGCTGGAAGCCGCGGTCTGAGATTGGCGGAACCGCTCGGGACGCCTAGGAAGGCTCAACCGAACAGCGGAGCGCGACAATGAGCGAAGTACATTACAAGGTCGTCGAGCACGACGGCGGCTGGACCTACAAGCTGGGCGACGTTTTCGCCGAGACCTTCCGCACCCACGACGAGGCGATGGCCGCCGCGCGCGCGGTCGCGGCCGAGCAGCAGCTCGGCGGCGACACCGTTCCGATCAGCTGGCAGGACGCCGACGGCAAGTGGCACGAGGAAACCGCCCGCGGCGACGACCGGCCCATCGCCGACGTCAGCGAGGGCTAGCGCCCACCCCGGAGCGGGGGTGGCGCCACTCCCGCTCAGTGGTTGTCGCGCGGCAGCCCCATCGTCTGCGCTATCTTCTGGTACTTCTCCGCGCCTTCCAGGATAGCGCCCTTGTCGAGCTGGCCGACGACCGCGCGCTGGATTTCCTGCCACGGCGTCTGCGAGGCCGGGTACTTGTAGCCCCCCGCCGCCATCAGCACGCGGCGGCGCTCGGCGAGCTCCTCATCGGAGATCAGCACGTTGGCGGTGCCGCGGTCGAGGTCGATGCGGACACGGTCGCCGGTGCGGAGCAGCGCCAGCCCGCCGTTCGCGGCCGCTTCGGGGGACGCATTGAGGATCGACGGCGAGCCGCTGGTGCCCGACTGGCGGCCATCGCCGATGCACGGCAACGCGTGGACGCCTTCGCGGATCAGGTACGCCGGCGGCCGCATGTTTACGACTTCGGCGGCGCCGGGATAGCCGATCGGGCCGGTGCCGCGCATGAACAACAATGTCTCGGGCGTGATGCCGGTCGCGGGGTCGTCGATGCGGTGGTGATAGTCCTCGGGGCCGTCGAACACGACTGCAGGGCCTTCGAACGCCATCGGACTGGCGGGGTCGGACAAATAGCGGTCGCGGAACTCGGGTCCGATGACGCTGGTCTTCATGATCGCCGCGTCGAACAGATTGCCGTGCAGCACGATGAAACCCGCGTCCTCGAGCAGCGGCTTGGCCATGGTGCGGATGACGCGCTCGTCCTCGATCACGGCGTCGCGGCAGTTGTCGCCGATGGTCTTGCCGTTGGCGGTCAGCGCGTCCTCGTGGATCAGGCTCGAGCGCATCAGCTCGGCGACCACCGCGGGCACGCCGCCGGCACGGTAGAAGTCCTCGCCGAGAAACTCGCCCGCGGGCTGCAGGTTGACCAGCAGCGGCACTTTATGGCCGTGCGTCTGCCAGTCGCTCAGCTCCAGCTCGACGCCCATGTGGCGGGCGAGGGCAGCGAGGTGGATCGGGGCGTTGGTCGAGCCGCCGATCGCCGAGTTGACGACGATGGCGTTGAGGAACGCGTCGCGGGTCATGATGTCGGAGGGCTTCAGGTCGTGCGCGACCATCTCGACGATGCGCTTGCCAGTGTAATAGCTGATCTCCTGCCGGTCACGGTACGGCGCGGGGATCGCGGCGGCACCGGGCAGCTGCATGCCGAGCACTTCGGCCAATGAATTCATCGTCGTCGCGGTGCCCATGGTGTTGCAATAACCGGTCGACGGGGCCGACGAGGCGACCAACTTGATGAACCCGGCATCGTCGATCTCGCCGGTCGCGAGCAGCTGCCGCGCTTTCCAGACGATGGTGCCCGAACCGGTGCGCTCGCCCTTGTGCCAGCCGTTGAGCATCGGGCCCACCGACAGCGCGATCGCGGGCAGGTTGACCGTCGCTGCTGCCATCAAGCAGGCGGGCGTGGTCTTGTCGCAGCCAATGGTCAGCACGACGCCGTCGAGCGGGTAGCCGTACAGCACCTCGACCAGCCCGAGATACGCGAGGTTGCGGTCGAGCGCCGCGGTCGGGCGCTTGCCGGTTTCCTGGATCGGGTGGACCGGGAATTCGAGCGGGATGCCGCCGGCCTCGCGGATGCCGTCGCGGACGCGCTCCGCCAGCACGAGGTGGTGGCGGTTGCACGGGCTAAGGTCGGAGCCGGTCTGCGCGATTCCGATGATCGGCTTGCCCGATTGCAACTCCTCGAGGCTGAGCCCGAAGTTGAGATAGCGCTCCAGATACAACGCCGTCATGTCGGTGTTGGCGGGGTTGTCGAACCAGGCGCGGCTGCGGAGCTTCGTGGGCGTATCGGTCATCGCGAGGGGCTTCCGAATTAGGGCTGGACTGAAAGGTGGTAAATCATGACGTGGCGGTAGGGCTTGCCCGGGTCGACGCGGGCCGAGGCGAACTTCGGCTGGTTCGGTGCGTCGGGGAATTTCTGCGGTTCCAGCGCGATGCCGTCGCCCATGCGGTACAGGTGACCGTGCTTGCCGACGAAGGTGCCGTCGAGGAAGTTGCCGGTGTAGAACTGCACGCCGGGCTCGGTGCTCAGCACTTCGAGGACGCGGCCCGAGGCGGGATCCTCCAGCCGGGCCATCAGCTTCGGCGTCGCGGTCAACCCGGCGTCGACGGCGAAGTTGTGGTCATAGCCGTGGCCGTAGCCGATCTGCTGGTCGTTGCCGTCGCGGATGCCGTCGGCGACCAGCCGGGGTTTGCGGAAGTCGAACACCGTGCCCGCCACTGGCTCCAGTTCGCCAGTCGGGATCAGCGTCGCGTCGACCGGCGTGAACGCCGCCGCGGGGATCGTCAGCAGGTGGTTCGAGGTGCCCGCCGGAGCGCCTTCGCCGGCGAGGTTGAAGATCGCGTGGTTGGTCATGTTGACCACGGTCGGCTTGTCGGTGGTGGCGACGAAGGCGATGGTCAGCGCGCCTGCTTCGTCGAGCGAGTAGGTCGTGGTGACATCGAGGTTGCCTGGATAACCCGCGTCGCCGTCGGGGCTGCGGTGTGCCAGCACGACACTCGCGGTCGGGCCGCTGGTCAGCTTGGTGACCCGCCACGCGACCTTGTCGAAGCCCTTGCCGCCGCCGTGGAGGGTGTTGACCTTGTCGTTGAGCGGCAGCTGGTAGGTCTTGCCGTCGAGGGTAAACTTCCCCTTGGCGATGCGGTTGGCATAGCGCCCGACGGTCACGCCGAAATAGTTCGGGTGATCGACGTAGGAGGCGAGGGCGTCGTAGCCGAGCATGACGTCGGCGACCTTGCCCGACCGGTCGGGGCCGGACAGCCCCTGCAGCGTCGCACCATAGGTCAGGATGTGCGCGGTGACGCCGTGGCTGTTGCTCAGCGCGATCAGCTCGATCCTGGTGCCGTCGCTTAGCGTCCCGGCCGGCGCGCGCTGCGCCTCGGCCGCATTGACCGTGGCAGGAGTCAGCGTCAGTGCCGCCCCGAAACCGATGGCGAGTAGCGCGTGCGTCCGGATCAAACTTCGCATACCGTCCCCAATAGCCGTGCGAGCGTTCGACGTTGACGCTGCGCTTGGCGGTATATAGTCGGACAATAAGAAGCAGGGCAAGACGACCCGCAGGCGATTGAACGCCCGACGAGACTTGGGAAAGGGACGCGCATGGCACTTCCGGCACGAGCAGCAGGGGCAGCGACCGCGGGTACGGTACCGCAGGCGAGCTACCGCCCGGTGCTGACATTGCTGGCCAGCCTGTTCTTCATGTGGGGGTTCATCACCGTCATCAACAATACGCTGTTGCCCCATCTGCGCAGCGTCTTCGACCTCAGCTACACCCAGACCACGCTGATCGAGAGCGTCTGGTTCATCGCCTATTTCTTCGCGTCGATCCCGTCCGCCAAGCTGATCGAGCGCGTCGGCTACCAGCGCGCCATGGTCATCGGCCTCGGCATGATGGCGGCGGGCGCACTAGTGATGGTCCCGGCGGCGCGCATCCCGTCCTACGGCGTAACCCTGTTCGCGCTGTTCGTCATCGCCAGCGGCATCACGCTGCTGCAGGTCGCGGCGAACCCCTACGTAGCGGTCGTCGGCCCGCCCGAGACGGCGTCGTCGCGGCTCAACCTCGTGCAGGCGTTCAACTCCGCTGGTGCGACGCTGGCGCCGCTGTTCGGCGGCTATTTGATCCTCGGGCGCTCGACCTCGGGCACCGCGGCGGCGGGCAGCACCGCGGTGCTGACCCAGGCCGAGCGCATCGCCGACGCGCAGTCGGTGGTGCTTCCCTACCTCATCGTCGCGGCCGTGCTGGTCGTGCTCGCCGTCGTCATCGCGCGCTTCCCGCTGCCGGCGATGGGCACCGCGACCGAGCGCTCGTCGAAGGCCGACCGCGCCGGCCAGTCGCTGTGGGCGCACCGCAACCTGGTCTTCGGCATCCCGGCGATCTTCATCTACCTGATCGCCGAGATCGGCGTCGCCAACCTGTTCATCAACTTCGTCAGCCAGCCCGAGATCGGCAACCTCACCCACGAGCAGGCGTCGCATTACCTGTTCATCCTGTGGGGCGGCATGATGGTCGGGCGCCTCGTTGGCAGCGTCGTCATGCGCACCGTCCCCGCCGAGAAGGTGCTCGCCTTCGCCAGCCTCGGGGCATTCGTCGTCATGCTGGTCGCGACCTTCACCACCGGCCACGTCGCGATGTGGGCGCTGATTTCGGTCGGGCTGTTCCACTCGATCATGTTCCCGACGATCTTCACGCTCGGCATCCGCGGCCTCGGGCCGTTGACCGAGGAGGGCTCGGGACTGCTGATCATGGCGATCGCCGGCGGCGCGCTGGTCATCGTGCAGGGCTGGCTCGCGGATCATTACGGCCTGCAGACGTCGTTCCTGCTGACCGCGGCGTGCGAGTTGTACGTGCTGTTCTATGCCCTATGGGGCGCGAAGCCGACCCACGCGCTGCCGGACCGGGTGGTGGGCTGAGGCTGGTCTTGTCATCCCGGGTCAAGCCCGGGATGACAATTCTGCTCGGGTGAAGCAGCCCCCTAAGCCGTCACGGCTCCATCGACTGGTTCGTATCCTCGAGCGCCAGGTCCACCAGCGCCCGCATCGCCTCGCTGGCGGCCTGGCCGTCCTGCGCGGCGATGGCATCGAAAACCCGGCGGTGGTCGGGGATCGGGTTGCGCGGCAGGGCGCGGGCGCGTTGCTTGAACTGCGTGGTCCAGTTGACCGCCGCCCCGATGCTCGAACTGAGCACGACCAGCGCGTCGTTCTTGGTCGCTGCCAGGATCGCGTGATGGAAATCGCGGTCGGCGGTGCGCCCGGCCTCGCTTGCCAGCGTGTGGCGCGACATCGCGGTCAGCGCGTCCTTCATCGCCTTCAAGTCGGCGCGGTCGCGGCGCTCGGCGGCGAGCGCGCAGGCGGCGGGCTCGACGATGGCGCGGAGTTCGAACAGCCCGCGGACGAAGCTCGGGTCGGGGTCCCCGGTGAAGGCCCAGGCCAGCACGTCGGGGTCGAGCAAATTCCAGCGGTTGCGCGGCAGTACGCGGGTTCCGGCCTTGGGGCGGCTCTCGACCAGACCCTTGGCGGTCAGCACTTGCACCGCCTCGCGGTAGGCGCTGCGCGAGACATCGAGTTCCTCGGAGAAGGCGACCTCGCCCGACAGCCGGTCGCCGGGCGCGTAAACGCCCGTCAGGATCGCGACGCCGAGCTTGTGGGCGATGGCGCCGTGTAGCCGCCGCCCGGTACCGCGCGGCTGGCGACCGTAGCCGCCGCTCGCAATCACGCCGGCAACGACCGCCTCGCCGCCACCGAGGTCGCCGGACGCGGCTTCGCCAGCCACGATTTCACTAGCCACAGCTTCGCTCGCTGCATCGCCGGTCGTTTTCGCCACTTTCCCTCCGCTGCCCCAGCCGTTTGCGCAATCTCGCCGCGCGTCGGCCGAAAGACAATCTTGCCTTACCCGAGGTCTAACCCTATTGTCGGAGTATTCCAAATATCAGCTATTCAAGGTGACGATGATGGCCTCGGCAGCGTCTGTTTTTCGTTCGATCGCCGCCGATACCGGTGAAGCCGTCGGCCCCGAGTTCAAGGTCGACGGTCCGGCCGACGTCGCCGCCGCCTGTGCCGCCGCCGAGGCTGCGTTCGACACCTACCGCGAGACCAGCACCGCCGACCGCGCTGCTTTCCTGCGCCGCATCGCGACCGAGATCGAGGCGCTCGGCGACGCGCTGATCGTCCAGGCAATGCTCGAGAGCGGCCTGCCCCGTCCCCGCCTCGAGGGCGAGCGCGGGCGCACGGTCGGCCAGCTCCGCCTGTTCGCCGGCGTCGTCGAGCGCGGTGCCTGGCTCGGCCTGCGCATCGACCCCGCGCTGCCCGACCGCGCGCCACTGCCCCGCCCCGACCTCCGCCTTCGCATGATCCCGCTCGGGCCGGTCGCAGTGTTCGGCGCGAGCAACTTCCCGCTCGCCTTCTCGACCGCCGGTGGCGACACCGCGTCGGCGCTCGCAGCCGGCTGCACCGTCGTCGTCAAGGGCCACCCGGCGCACCCCGGCACCGGCGCGATGATCGCCGGTGCGATACAAGCCGCGGTCGCCGCCTCGGGCCTCCCGGCGGGTGTGTTCTCGCACCTTCAGGGCCCCGGCAACGCCCTCGGTACGGCGCTGGTGCAGGACCCGCGCATCACCGCGGTCGGCTTTACCGGCTCGCGCGGTGGTGGTCTCGCCCTCGTCAAGCTGGCGCAGCAGCGCGAAGTCCCGATCCCGGTCTATGCCGAGATGAGCAGCGTCAACCCGGTTGTGCTGTTCCCGCACGCGCTGGCGGCCCGCGGCGCGGCGCTCGGCACCGCCTTCATCGGCTCGCTGACCATGGGCGCGGGGCAGTTCTGCACCAACCCCGGCCTCGTGCTGGCGATAGAGGGCGAGGGGCTCGACGCGTTCGAGACCGCCGCCCGTACCGCGATGGCCGAGGCGAGCGCCGCGACCATGCTGACGCCGGGCATCCACGCCGCCTACGAGCAGGGCACCGAGCATCTGCTGAAGCACGACAACGTCGAGACGCTGGCGCAGGGCAAGGTCGGCGAGGGCGTCGCCCGGGGCCGTGCCGCGCTGTTCGCGACCGGCGCGCCCGAGTTCCTGGGTGACCCGAGCCTCGGCCACGAGATTTTCGGTGCCGCGTCGCTGGTCGTCCGCTGCAAGGACGAGGCCGAACTAAGGTCGGTTCTCGCCAACGCCGAGGGTCAGCTGACCGCGACCCTGCAGATGGATGCCGAGGACGTTCCGATGGCGTCGCGCCTGCTGCCGCTGCTCGAGCGCAAGGCGGGCCGCATCCTCGCCAACGGCTGGCCCACCGGCGTCGAGGTCGCCCACGCGATGGTCCACGGCGGCCCGTTCCCGGCGACGTCGGAGAGCCGCACCACTTCGGTCGGCAGCCTGGCGATCGAGCGCTTCCTGCGCCCGGTGTCCTACCAGAATCTTGCCGCCGACCTGCTCCCTGCGGCGTTGCGCGATGGCGGCGACCTGCCGCGCCTGATCGACGGCATTTCCGCGAACTGATCTCGGAGTCTACGGCATGACCTTGCGCCTTCTGCAGCACCGCAGCCCGGCGGGCGTGCGTTCGGTGATTGCCGCGACCGATGACGGCGCGGCGTTCGTCAGCGGCGTCACCACGATGCGGGAGCTGGCGATGCGCGCCATCACCGCCGGCACCGGCCTCGCGGCGGCGGTCGCGGCGTGCGGTACCGGGGCGTCGGTCGACATCGCGGCAGCGCTCGCGGCGGGCGAAATCCTCGCCCCGATCGACCACGACGACCCGGCGCATTTGACCATGACCGGCACCGGGCTGACCCATCTCGGGTCAGCGGAAGGTCGGGACCAGATGCACCGCAACGCCGCTGCCGCCGAGACCCAGACCGACTCGATGCGGATGTTCCTGGAAGGGCTGGCCGGCGGCAAGCCCGGCGACGGCGAGACCGGCCAGCAGCCCGAGTGGTTCTACAAGGGCGACGGCACCAGCCTCGTCGGGCCGGAGCAGGCGCTGACCTCGCCGTCGTTCGCGCAGGACGGCAGCGAGGAGCCCGAGCTAGCGGGAATCTACCTGATCGGCCCCGACGGGACGCCCTATCGCCTCGGGCTCTGTCTCGCCAACGAGTTCAGCGACCACGTCACCGAGCGCCACAATTACCTGTGGCTCGCGCATTCCAAGCTCCGTCAGGCGGCGCTCGGCCCCGAGCTGCTCGTCGGCGCGCCGCCCGAGCATTTCGCCGGTACCAGCCGCATCCGCCGCGACGGCGCGGTGCTGTGGGAAAAGCCCTTCCTCAGCGGCGAGGCGAACATGTCGCACAGCCTGTCGAACCTCGAGGCGCACCACTTCAAATACCCGCTGTTCCGCCAGCCCGGTGACGTCCATGTCCACTTCTTCGGCACCGCGACGCTGTCGTTCGCCGATGGTATCCGCACCCAGCCCGGCGACGTCTTCGAGATCGAGGCCGCGCCGTTCACCCTGCCGCTGCGCAGCCGCCTCGCGGTCGCCACGCCCGACGCGGGCGGTGCGGTAAGGACACTCTGAAGATGGCCCCGATCCGTATCGCCATTATCGGCATGGGCAAGATCGCGCGCGACCAGCATCTCCCGGCGATCAAGGCGGACCCCGACTTCGTCTTCACTGCGACGGTCAGCCCGCACGATCCCGGCGAACCCGGCATCCCGCACCAGAAGACCCTCGAGGCACTGATCGCGAGCGGCCCGCCGATCGACGCGGTGGCGATCTGCACGCCGCCGCAGGTCCGCTACGATATCGCTGCCGCCGCGCTTGCCGCGGGCCTCCACGTCTTCCTCGAAAAGCCGCCGGGCGCGACGCTGGCTGAGGTCGCGGCGCTGGAAGCGATCGCCGACACGGCCAGTGTGACGCTGTTTGCGAGCTGGCATTCGCGCTTCGCCCCCGGGGTCGAGCCGGCCAAAGCGTGGCTGGCAGAGCGCAAACTGAAGTCGGTCGCGATCGTCTGGCGCGAGGACGTCCGGGTCTGGCATCCGGGGCAGGCGTGGATCTGGGAAGCGGGCGGCCTCGGCGTCTTCGATCCCGGCATCAACGCGCTGTCGATCGCGACGCACATCCTGCCCAACCCGTTCTTTCTCAAGTCCGCGACGCTGTCGCTGCCCGCCAACCGCGCCGCGCCGATCGCCGCCGACCTCGCCTTCCGCGACACCGCCGGCACCGCGATCACCATGGATCTCGACTGGCGCCAGACCGGCCCGCAGAGTTGGGACATCACCGTCGAGACCGACGCCGGCACCTGCAAGCTGTCGTCGGGCGGCGCGGTTCTGGACCTGCCGACCGGCACCCAGCACCTCGAGGAGCGCGAGTATCCCGAGCTGTACGAGCGCTTCGCGACCCTGGTCCACGAGCATCGCAGCGAGGTCGACACCGCGCCCCTGCGCCTGGTCGCGGACGCCTTCCTGAGCGGCAAGCGCGACATCGTGGAGGCGTTCGATGATTGATGGCGTGAACGGAATGGGATGGCGCATCGCCCTCGCGCTCGGCCTCGCGACCCTGGCCGTCGCTCCCGCTACCGCGCAGGCACCCGTAACCGCCGCGCTAACCATCCACGCCGACCAGCCCGGCCCGGTCTTCAGCCGCGAGATCTTCGGACAGTTCGCGGAGCACCTCGGCACCGGCATCTACGGCGGCCTGTGGGTCGGGCCGAACTCGAAGATCCCCAACACGCGGGGCTTCAGGAACGATGTCGTCGGCGCGCTGCGGGCGCTGCAGGTGCCGGTCATCCGCTGGCCGGGCGGCTGCTTCGCCGACGAATATCACTGGCGGGAGGGCATCGGGCCGCGCGCCAAGCGCCCGGTCAAGATCAACACCAACTGGGGCGGCGTCACCGAGCCGAACGCGGTCGGGACCCACGAATTCATGGACTTAGCCGAGCAGATCGGCGCCCGAGCCTATATCTCGGGCAACGTCGGCAACGGCTCCCCGCAGGAAATGGCCGAGTGGGTCGAGTACATCACCTCGCCTAGCGGTACCCTTGCCGACGAGCGCGCCAGGAACGGCCACAAGGCACCGTGGAAGCTGCCCTACTTCGGCATCGGCAACGAGCTGTGGGGCTGCGGCGGCAACATGCGGCCGGAGTACGCCGCCGACGTGACGCGGCGCTACGCGACCTTCATCAAAACCCCGATAGGCACCAAGATCCTAAAGATCGCGAGCGGCGCCAACACCGACGATTATAACTGGACCGCCGTGATGGCGCGCGAAACCGCCAAGCAGGTCGATGGCCTATCGCTGCATTACTACACGATCCCCGGCCACTGGCCGCCGCGCGCCTCCGCCACCCAGTTCGACGAGACCGGCTGGGCCGAGACCTTGTCCGAGACCGGCCGCATGGACGAGCTGATCACCAGGCACGGCGCCGAGATGGACAAGGTCGATCCGCAGAAGAAGCTGTGGCTTGCCGTCGACGAGTGGGGCACGTGGTTCGCGGGTGAGCCGGGGACCAACCCGGGCTTCCTCCAGCAGCAGAACACGCTGCGCGATGCCCTGGTCGCGGCGGTCAACCTCAACATCTTCGCGCATCATGCCGACCGCGTGAAGCTGACCGCGATCGCCCAGATGGTGAACGTCCTGCAGGCGATGATCCTGACCAAGGACGACAAGATGGTGCTGACGCCGACCTATCATGTCTTCGCGATGTACCGTCCCTACATGGGCGCGACGGTGCTGCCGATCGAGCTCAAGTCGCCGTGGTACAACAAGGATCAGTGGACGATGCCCGCGGTCAGTGCCTCGGCGGTGCGGGACACGAGCGGCAAGGTCCATGTCGGTCTGGCGAACCTCGATCCGAACAAGGCAGTGACGGTGACCACGACGCTGGCCGGGGTGACCGCTAGCGCCGTCACTGGCCAGGTGCTGACCGCGCCGGCGATGAACGCGCTCAACAGCTTCGAGCTGCCGGGAGCGGTCAAGCCCGCCCCCTTCGACGGGGCGCAGCTCGCGAACGGCACGCTGACCGTGACCTTGCCGCCGAAGTCGGTGGTGATGCTCGACCTGCGCTGACGCAAGCGACACTTGGGGAGACGACGATGGCCTACCGTAACCTCATCCGGGGCGCGCTTGCGGCTGTGTTGCTGTCGACGACCGCCAACGCCCAGCCGGCGGGCAAGCTCAACGACCGCCTGACCGGCGACCTGGTGCCGACGCATGATCCGGTAATCGCGCGCGAGGGCGGGACCTACTACGTCTTCGGCACCGGGCTGTCGTCGAAGACCTCGCCCGACCTGGTCAACTGGACCGCGCAGGCACCGCTGTTCGCCAAGGTTCCGGACTGGGCCCTCGCGGCCATCCCCGGCAGCAAGGACATGTGGGCGCCGGACATCTCGTTCTGGAACGGCCGCTATCACCTGTATTATTCGGTCTCGACTTTCGGCTCGAACCGCTCGGCGATCGGCCTGGCCACCAGCCCGACGCTCGACCCCAAGGCCCCCGGCTACGGCTGGAAGGACGAGGGCATGGTCGTGATGTCGAACGAGAGCGACGACTTCAACGCCATCGACCCGAACCATGTCATCGACCGGCAGGGCAAGCACTGGCTGGCGCTCGGCAGCTTCTGGACCGGGATCAAGCTGTTCACGCTCGACCCCGCCACCGGCAAGCCCCGCGACCCCGCCGCCAAGCCGTTCTCGCTCGTCCGCCGCCACGCCCCTGTCGGCGGCCCGGCCCCGGTCGAGGCCCCGTTCATCGTCGACCACGGCGGCTATTACTTCCTGTTCGCCTCGTACGACTATTGCTGCAAGGGCGTGAACAGCACCTATTACACCGTCGTCGGCCGCTCGAAGGACATCCGCGGGCCGTATCTCGGCAAGGACGGCAGCAAGCTGATGGACGGCGAGGGGAGCATCTTCCTCCGTGCCGACCTGCAGGAGAAGGAGCGCTTTCGCGGCCCCGGCCACCCCGGCTTCCTGCACGACACCGACGGCAAGGACTATGTCGTCTACCACGCCTATGACAAGCAGAATCACGGAGCGCCGACGCTGCGCGTCGCGCCGGTCAGCTGGGGCGCTGACGGTTGGCCGGTCGCGGATTATTAACGCGGTGCCGGCCAGCCGTCCGCCGTCCACCCGATCGGGGTCACCCGCAGCGCCGGCACGCCCTTGTTCTGCGCGTCGTAGGCGTGGTGGACAATGTACCATTTGTCGCCGTCGTGGAGAACCGTGCCGCCCCCCGGCCCCTTCCAGCGCTTGGTCTTGTCGAGGTCGCCGTGCAGGACGATCTGCGCGAAGCCATCGAGCATCGGCTTCCCGTCGTAGTCGAGATACGGGCCGGTGACCGCCTTCGACCGCCCAACCGCGGTGTAGTAGGTGCTCGCCGCGCCCCGGCAGCAGAAGTCGAACGACGCGAACAGATAATAATAATCGCCGCGGTGGACGAGGTACGGGGCCTCGATCGCGCCCGGGCGAACCCGGCGGGCGAGCGCATGGACGGTCGGGTCGGTGGTCGAGACCTTGCCGGTGGCGGGGTCGATGCGGACCAGCTTGATGCCGGTCCAGAAGCTGCCGAAAACCATCCACTCGCTGCCGTCGCTGTCGACGAACAAGGCCGGGTCGATGGCGTTATAGTCGTCCTTGCGGCCCGACGAAATCACCACGCCCTGGTCGGTCCAACCCGCTCCGGGAGCCTTTGGATCGAGCGTCGTCGCGGTCGCCAGCCCGATCGCGGACGTGTTGCTGCCGAAGGTCGAGGCGCTGTAATAGACCCTGTAGGCGCCGCCGACCTGCGAAATATCGGGGGCCCACAGCCCCTTCACGCCGCGGATCTGCGCTCTCGCCCACGCGGGAATCTGGTCGAAGACCTTGCCGGCGAGCGTCCAGTTGACGAGGTCCTTCGACGTCCGGATCGGGAGCAGCCCGGTGGCGTCGGCGGCCTGCCCAGTCGAGAAGACGTAGTAGGCGTCGGCCGCCTTGATGATCGACGGATCGTGGACCGGGGTGACGTCGCCCGCCGTCGCCGGCTCGCTGGCGGCAGGGGCGGCGTGGGCGATGAGGCTGCTTGCCACCACCGCCCACAGTCTTGTCGTCGACATCATCGTCAGGCTCCGTCCACCCCGCTCAGGTCCCCCGACTAGAAGCGGACGCGGACACCCGCGCCGAAGGTCCGGTCGTACTGGCGGGTGTCGCGCGGCGTGTACCCCGAGGTGCCGAAGCTGTCGTGGTAGGTTTCCTTGAGCAGGTTGGTCGCGTCGACGGTTAGGGTGATCGCCGGGGTCACCGCATAGCTCGCCGAGAAGTCGAGGTACTTGAGCGGCTCGACCACGATCTTGCCGCCGGCATAGGCATCCGAATAGCTGTCGGTGTACTTCGAGCGCCAGTTGTAGGCGAGCCGGGCCGAGAAACCGTACTTCTCGTAGATCGCGACGACGTTGTAGCTGTACTTCGACGTCGAGGTGATCGCCTGATTGCCACCGGCAGCCCCGGTCGCTGTCGGCGGGGCCGCGACCTTGCCGTCGGCCAGCGTGAAATTGGCCTGCGCGCCAAAACCGGCGAGCGGACCCGGCAGGAAGTCGAAGAACTGCTGGTAGCCGGCTTCGATGCCCTTGAGGGTCCCCTTGCCGGCGTTACGGGGGCGAGCCACCAGGAAAGTCTGCGGCAGGCCGTTCTGGTCGTTGAAGACTTCCTGCGACGCATAGGTCTGGATGTAATTGTCGAGGCGCTTGTAGAAACCGCCGAGGGTCACCGACCCGGTGCTCGAGAAATACCACTCCAAGGTCACGTCGAGGTTCTTTGAGGTGACCGGCTTGAGCTCGGCGTTGCCACCGGTGCCGCTGCCGAAAGCGCCCCCGGTGATGCCGAGCTGGGTCAGGCTGGTCGCCGGGTTGAGCTGGGCGAACTGCGGACGCAGGATCGACTTGCCGGCGATGACGCGCCCGACGACGTTATCGAGCAGCTGTGCCTTCAAGGTGAAACTCGGCAGCAGGTCGAGGTCGTTGCGACGGCCACTGATCGGCAATTCGTTGCCGTTCGCGTCGAGCTCGGTCGCCTCGATACCGGTGACAGTATTGACGGCACGCAGGCCGAACACGCCCGAGATGGGAACCGAGCCGGCGTCGAAGCCGTAGCCGATTTCGCCGTAGACCGCATAGACGCGCTCCTTGAGGCTGAACGACAGTGCAGGGTCGAAGGCGCGACCGGCGACCGGGAGACCGGCAAGGGTCCGCAGCTGCTCGATGTTGTCACGAAGGAAACCGCTGCTCGCGAGCGCGAAATTGTCGACGCCGAGCTTGCCGTCGATAATGCTGTCGGCGGAGTTCTTGGCCAGGTCCGGGAACTGCGAGCCCGGCAGGAAGCCGAGCCCGAAACCGGTGCCGTTGGTGCCGCCGGACTCGCCGGTACGCCGTGAGTAGCGCGCGCCGATCTTGAAGTTGCGGAAGAAGCCGTCGCCGAGATCGTAGTTGAGGTCGCCGCGCCAGGCGATGTGCTTGCTGGTCGCCTCGTTGCTGTTGTCGAACAGCGTGTTGAGGTTGAGGATGGCAGGGTTGGTGACGTCGAAGCCGTTGAAGTTGATGCTCGGCGTCCGCCCGGTGAAGTTATAGTCGACCTGCGGCACGACATAGGCGGTATCGAGGACGAGCTGCTGGCTGGTCACCTTGCTGTAGTCGTAGGTGAGTTCGGTCGACAGGGTCGCCGGGCCGGTGTGCCAGCGGGCGCCGACGTTGCCCTGGTAACCGTCCGTCTTCTGCTTGAAGGTCTGCTCGCTGCTGATCGTGAAGTTGTTGCGAGTCGTGACCGTCGCGGCGACCCCGTTGACCGTCTCGGAGCCCGGCGAACCGGCCTGGACCGTCGTCGCGACGACGTCGCCAGCCTTGGGCAGCCCGACGAAAAAGTCGATGTCGTAGTTGTTGCGGTAGCCGGTGAACAGGCCATCGGCGTAGATCTCGAGGTCGGGGGTCGGCTTCCATTGCAGCGCGATGTTGCCGCCGATGCGCCGGCGGTCGCCGTCGATGACCTGGCCGCCGACGGTGTCGGGGATCAGCAACGGGGCGTTGCCGGTCGCGGCGCTGGTGAGCGGGTTGAAGCCGAAGTTGAAGGCGATCTGGTCCTCGTACTTGCGACGATTGTAGGACGCGCCGATCAGCACGCCGAACTCCTGGCCGCTCTTGCTGGTCCAGTGGTTGCTGACGAGGCCGCTGCCGATGTAGCTCCACTTCTTGGCCTGGTCGCCGTAGATGGCGCGGGCGCCGCCGGCGACCTGGAGGCCGTCGAAGTCGAAGGGACGGCGCAGGCGGATGTCGACCGAGCCGGCGATGGCGCCCTCGATCTGGTCCGGGGTGCTGGTCTTGTAGACGTCGATGCCGGCGACGAGCTCGGCCGGGATGTCCGCCAGCGCGACGCCGCGACCGGTGCCGGTGAAGGTCTCGCGGCCGTTGATGTAGGTTTCGATGTCCGGGAGGCCGCGGAGCTGGACCGAAGTTGCCTCGCCGCTGGCACGCGTCACCTGGATGCCGGTGACGCGCTGGAGGGCGTCGGACACGGTGTTGTCGGGCAGCTTGCCGATGTCCTCGGCCGCGATCGAGTCGACGACCTGGATGGAGTTGCGCTTGGTCGCCTGCGCGGTCTTCAGGCTGGCGCGGACGCCGGTGACGATGATCTCGTCGTCGGCTGCGGCGGGAGCGGCGGTGGTGCGGCCCGGCGCCGCTCCCGGGGCATCGCTGACCGAAGTCGAGGGGGCGGTGTCGGTGACGCTGCCGGTGGTCTGGGCGGCGGCGCCGCCTGCCGCGGTCACCGCAAGCACCATTGCCAGCGTCGAGACGGACCTCATGAGCCGGTTGTCGATCATTCGAATCTCCCCAATGGCCGCGACGCCGATTGAACCGGCTTCCACGCATTACTTGGACAAGCGCTAGAGCGCGTTCAGGGGAAGAACAAGCGGAAAGGCAGAACTACTCCGACAAGAAATTGGTGGGTGATGTTAATTTATCACGTTATGCTGGGCGGGCTGCCCATCCCTGTGCGCCGGAGACGAGAGAAGTGAAGCATTCGGTGCGCCTTGCGCTCTCTGCCCGTCTGTGGGTACGCACCATGGCGCTCGGACTCCTCGCGTTGGGCGTAACCGCCGCCGCACCGGGCGGGCAGTCGGCCCAGCGGCTCGACCCGGAGGCGGTGCTGAGCGCACGCTTCGGCAACGACGCCGCCTGGTACCGCGTCAACATCCCGCTGTTCGCCTCGTCTGACGCGACCCTCGACTCGGTCTATTATTACCGCTGGGCGGTGTTCCGTGCGCACCAGCGCGATCTCGGCACGCTCGGCTTCATCACCACCGAATTCCTCGACGACGTCGGCTGGCAGCGCGAGCCCTACGCCAGCCTCAACGACGCCTCGGGCTTCCATATCGCCGAGGGACGATGGCTCCGCGACCGGCGATACGCAGGCGATTACATTGACTTCCTCCACGAGCAGGGTGGCAATGATCGGCACTTCAGCGAGGCGATCGCCGACGCGACCTATGCGCGCTTCCTCGTCGACGGCGACCTCACGGCGGCGACAAGGCACCTCCCCGTCATGCGCCAGACGTACGCCTTGTGGGACGAGCGCTTCGACTTCGACCGGCAGCTCTACTGGATCGAGCCGTTGCTCGACGCGACCGAGTACACCATCAGTTCGATCGATGCGTCGGGCGGCATCGACGGCTTCAGGGGCGGGCAGGCGTTCCGGCCTTCCATCAACGCCTACATGTTCGCCAACGCGCGCGCGATCTCACGGCTCTCGGCGTTGTCTGGCGATAGCGCGACCGCTGCCGATTATGCGGCCCGCGCCGCCAGCCTCCGCGACCACCTCGAGGCGTCGCTTTGGAGCCCCGGCCTGACGCACTTCATCGACCGGTACCAGGTCGGCAACGATCAAGTCCGCGCCTGGGACCCGATCCGTGGCCGCGAACTCGTCGGCTATTTGCCGTGGACCTTCGGGCTGCCGGCGGACGAGGCGCGCTACGCCGCGGCCTGGAAGCACCTCGCACCCACCGAACTCGGCGGCGCCTTTGGATTGCGGACGGTCGAGCCGAGCTATCGATATTACATGCGCCAATATCGCTACGACAAGCCGACCGGCCTGCGCGAGTGTCAGTGGAACGGCCCGGTCTGGCCGTTCCAGACGACCCAGGTTCTCCTCGCGATGGGCAATCTGATCCGGGACTACCGGCAGCACGATGTCACCCGGTCTGAGTATATCCGGCTGCTGCGCCAGTATGCGCGGCTGCATTTCCAAGGCGACCGCCTTGATCTAGAGGAGGACTATGACCCCGCCACGGGCAAGCCGATCGTCGGGCTGGCGCGCAGCCACCATTATTTCCACTCGGGGTTCGACGACCTGATCTTGGGCGGCGTCGTCGGAATCCGGCCGCGCGAGGGCGACGTGCTGGAGGTCGATCCGCTCGCCGTCGACGCACCGCGCGACCCTGTCGCGATGAGCTGGTTCATCGCGCAGGACGTGCCGTATCATGGGCATCTGGTGACCGTCGTCTACGACCGCGGCGGCACGCGCTTCGGTGGTCGCGCCGGGCTTGCGGTCTATGTCGACGGCGCGCTGGCGGGGTCGGCGGCGACGCTGTCGCGGATCGTCGTGCCGGTGACGCGCCTCGCGCCGCCGCCGATCGCGCGTCCGATCGACCTCGCGGTCGAGCTTGTGCGGGGGCAGTTCCCGAAGCCGAGCGCGTCGAACGATGCGAGCGCCGAGATGGTCCATGACGCCGTCGACGGGCGGGTGATGTTCTTCCCGGAAAGCCCGAATGGCTGGAAAACCAAGGCGGGGTCGGGGGAGGCGTGGTTCGCGGTCGATCTCGGGCGCGCGATGCCGGTGGCCGGGGCGGAGCTGGCGTTCTTCGGCGATGGCAAGGCGTTCGCGACTCCCGCCAGCTACCGGCTCGAAACCTGGCGGGACGGGGCGTGGCGCTCGGTTCCCGCCGACACGAGCGCCCCGCCGCTCCCAAATGGCGTGACCGGGATCCCCTGGCCAGAGCGGGAGGCGAGACGGGTGCGCGTGGTGCTGCAGCCGCAGGCGGGCAAGCAGGTCAGGCTGGTCGAGTTCAAGCTGTTCTAGGAGCGGGAAGGGCGATCAAACCCCGGCGTTTCTAGGCGAGCAGTTCGAAGCTGCCCTTTAGCCCCCCGACCGCCGACGGCCCGATCCAGATGTCGAACAGGCCCGGCTCGACGATCGGCTTCTCGTCGAGGCCGACGTACAGCAGGTCGGCGCGGCTCAGCGTAAAGCCGACGGTGGCGCTGGCTCCGGCGGCGAGTGCGACCTTTCGAAAGCCCTTGAGCTGGCGGACCGGGCGCGTGGTGCTGGCGACCTGGTCGCGGATGTACAGTTGCACGACCTCCTCGGCGTCGCGGGTGCCGGTGTTGGCGACCTTGACCGACACCGCGAGGCGACCGTCGGCCGCTAGCTTGCCGCCGCCGACATCGAGCCCGCTGTAGCCGATCCGGCCATAGGTCAGCCCGTGTCCGAAGGGGAACAGCGCCTCGTGCGGCCCGGTTTGCCAGTGCGCCTTGAACGCCTCCAGCGGCCCGGGAGGGTTGGGGCGGCCGGTCGGCTTGTGGTCGTAATAATAGGGTTCCTGCCCGGACTCGCGCGGGAAACTGACCGGCAGGCGGGCCGAGGGGCCGTGGAGTCCGAACAGCACGTCGGCAAGCGCCGGGCCGGTCGCCGAGCCGAGGAACCAACTGACGAGGATCGCCGGCGCGCCGAGTACTGCACCGTCCAGTGCCAGCGCGCGGCCGTTCTTGAGGACCACGACGACGGGCTTGCCAGCGGCGGCGACGGCCTCGGCAAGCGCGATCTGGGCGGCGGGGATCGTGACGCTGGTCCGGGACTGGGCTTCGCCCGACATGCTCGCGGTCTCGCCGAGCGCGAGCACCACGACGTCGGCGCGGCGGGCGGCGTGGACCGCCTCCTGGATACCTTCGCGGGTCGCGGTGTCGACTTTCGAGCCCTCGGTGACGGTGAGCAGCTTGGGGTCCTTGAGCGCGGCGCGGATCCCGGTCGCGAGGTCGATCGACTGGTTGTCGTCGCCGTAGACGCACCACGGCCCGATCAGATCATGCTGGCCCGACGCGAACGGCCCGATCAGGGCGATGCGCTGGCTTTCGGTCTTCAGCGGTAGCAGGTCGCCCTCGTTCTTGAGCAGGACCACCGACCGGCGCGCGGCGTCGCGAGCGAGCGCCAGGTTGGCCGGAGTCCGCACCTTCGATTTCTCGCGGCTCGGGGACAGGCGGCGGTAGGGGTCCTCGAGCAGGCCGAGGCGCGCCTTGAGTGCCAGCACCCGGCGAACGGCCTCGTCGACGCGGCCCATTGGGACGAGGCCGTCGGCGACCAGCCCGGGCAGATGCTGGAGGTAGAGGCCGCTGGCCATCGACATGTCGACGCCCGCGAGTATCGCGAGGCGGGCCGCGTCGCGCCCGTCGGCGGCGACGCCATGCGCGATCAGCTCCTCGTCCCCGGTATAGTCGGAGACCACCAGCCCGGTGAAGTTCCACTCGCCGCGAAGCACGTCGGACAGCAGCCAGCGGTTGGCGGTGGCGGGGACGCCCGCGACGTCGTTGAAGGCGGCCATCGCGGTTGCGGCACCGGCCTCGAAGGCGCTCTCGAAGGGCGGGAAATAGGTCTCGCGCAGGGTCCGCTCGGAGACGTCGGCACCGTTGTAGTCGAGCCCGGCCTCGGCCGCGCCGTAGGCGGCGAAGTGCTTGGCGCAGGCGGCGACCGCGTCGTTGTCGGTGAGCGCGTCGCCCTGGAAGCCGGCGACCCGCGCGGCAGCGAACTGCCGCCCGAGGTAGACGTCCTCGCCGGCGCCTTCGACGCCGCGACCCCAGCGGGCGTCGCGGGCGATATCGACCATCGGTGCGAAGGTCCAGTCGATGCCGGCGGCGGCGGCCTCGGTGGCGGCGACGCGCGCGGTGCGGCGGGCGAGGTCGGGTTCGAAGCTGGCGGCTTCACCCAAGGGGACCGGGAATACGGTGCGGTGGCCATGGATGATGTCGGCGGCGAAAACCAGCGGGATGCCGAGGCGGCTGCGCAGCGCCTCCCGCTGGAGACGGCGGTGCCAGTCGACGCCGGCGCCGTTGAAGATGCCGGTCAGCTGCCCGGCGCGGGCGGCGGCAAGCTGCCCGGTGATGCTCGACGGGATGCCGGGGTTGAGCTTGGTCGCCGCGCCGCCACCGATGGCTGAGGGCATCAGGGTAAGCTGGCCGGCCTTCTCGGCGATGGTCATGCGCGCGATCAGCGCGTCGACGGCGGGGGGCACGGCGGGGCCGGGGCCGAGTGCGAGGCCAAAGGCGGGGCGGGACAGGGCGGCACCGACGGCGGCGGCACCACCGAGCTTTATGATGTTGCGACGGCTGATCATGCCGCGGCCTGTGCGGGCGCGGCCGACGTCTTGAGCCAGCCTCCAGTGAAGCCGGCACGGGTCAGGCCAGCGCGAATGTAAGGGTTGCGACGCATGATGGTCCAGATGAGACCGGTGCGGTGGTTCTCGATCATCGCCAGGATCGGACCCTGGTCGATGCCAATGTAATCGTCGTCGAACCAGCCCTTGTCCGGCACGACGCGGCCATGCTTGAGCCGGATTTCGCTGACAAACGTCTCGTTGAAGGCATCGAGGAAGCCGTAGGCGCCGTACAGGTCGTCGCCGTGGCGGGCCTTCATCGCCATCAGCGCGGGCAGGCAGATCTCCGGTGCGAACGGCATCGAGCCGCCGGCCGCGGTCGGGGCGATGGTGCCGTCGTCGAAATCACCGACGCCGCGGGCCGAGTAGGAGCGGAAGCGGCGGCTCGCGCCGTCGACCTCGAGCTCGATGTCGGTCGGGCCGTCGCAGGCGGTCAGGCCCCACTGG
Organism: Sphingosinicellaceae bacterium; assembly: GCA_019285715.1. NCBI lineage: Bacteria > Pseudomonadati > Pseudomonadota > Alphaproteobacteria > Sphingomonadales > Sphingosinicellaceae > Sphingosinicellaceae bacterium. The sequence goes on along the minus strand of CP079108.1, from coordinate 3,314,884 downwards.
TTCGCCCCGTAGCCGCGCCAGCCGTCGGGATTGGCCATCGCGTAATTGCGGTGCTGAACCGTGGCACGGCGGCTGTTCTCGAAGTAATCGATGCCCTTTGTGCGCATGAAGGCGTCCTGGATCTCGCGGAAATCGATCCAGACGTGGCTGTACTGGTGACCGAACAGCGGCCCGAAGCGGAGCTGCGACAGGTCGCCGGAGTCGGTCCAGTAGGTCGCGAGCTTAGCGCTCCATGCGGTCCAGCTGGCGGGTTCGAGCGCATAGACCGGGGCGCCGAGCCCGAGAATGTAGACCAGCATGCCCTCGTTATAGGCCTCCCAGTCGTAGGCGATGAAGCCGGCCTCGGGGGTCCAGCCCATCGAGATTACCGCGCCGCGGGTCATCGCCCAGCGCCAGTCGACCTTGCGGTACAGGTCGTCCGCCAGCTTGCGGATCTCGGCTTCCTCAGGCGCGTCGTAATAGGTCATCGCCAGCAGCACGCCCATCATCAGCAGCGCCGTGTCGACCGTCGACACCTCACACTTCTCGAAGCGCATGCCGTCGCGAGTATCGAGGAAATGATAGAAGAAACCGTAATAGCCGACACGGTCGTCGGCCTCGGGGCCCTGCGGCGCGGCGGACAGGAACTTGAGCATCGCCAGCGTGCGCTTGGCGGCCTCCGCGCGGGGAGCGTAGCCGCGCTCGACGCCGATGACGAAGCCGGTCAGCGCAAAGCCCATCGCGGCGATGCTGGCGAACGACGGCGTCGGGAAACGGTCGGGCGCGAGGCCGCGATTGAGTTCGGTGGTTTCCCAGAAATAGTTGAAGGTGCGGCGCTGGACGTCATCGAGGAAGGCGTCGACCTCCGGGCCCTTTGGCACCTCGCCGCCGCCCGACACGACCCGCTTGATCGCGCCGAGGCTCTCGCCGACGGTCTGGCAGCCGGGCAGCGTCGCCGCGAGGCCGGTCGCGGCGAGCCCGGAAAGCAATGTACGGCGGTCGAGCGCCCAGGGACCGGCGCTCGCTGGTGGCATCAGAAGGTGAAGCGCGCGCCGAACTGGAAGCTGCGCGGCGGGCCGTCGAGCGCGTTCGGGGTCCCGAAGCTCGGGTTGCCGCCGGGTCCGATAAAGCTGTCGTAGCCGCCGAAGTTGGCTCGGTTGAACAGGTTGAAGACCTCCGCGGTGAGTTGCAGGCGATACCCGCCCTCGCCGTCCTTGTCAGCCCCGAAGCGGATATTCTTCGCCAGCCGGACGTCGACCTGCCGGAAACTCTTGGGCTTGCCGTAGTTGCCGATGACCAGGTTCTCGCCAAAACCCCGGCTCGCATCGGTGACCGAGAACGGCTGGCCTGAGCCGATCACCATCAGGGTCGAGATCTGCGCGTCCCACGGCAGGTCGGCGATGCCGGAGAAGACGACGCGGTGGCGTTCGTCGCCGGCGTTGGGCCGGAACGGCTGGCTGGCGACGTCGGGGAAGTCGAAGTTGAACGAGTAGCCGCGCTCCTTCGAGAAGGCCATCGTGTAGGCGACGTTCATGCCCCAGCCGGAGGCGCGGGTGTAGGGCTTGTCGACGGTCAGGAAGATGCCGTCGTACTTGCTGGCGCGAGCCTGGGTTAGTGCGACGACGTTGGAGAAGCCCGGCACCGCGATAAAGTCGTAAAATCCGCTGGCGTTACGTGCGACCGAGCGGTTGGCGGGGAAATAGCCGACCTGGCCGTCGGCGTTGATGTGTTGGTAGCTGAGCGAGGTCTGCAGCCGCCCGATCTTCTGGCGGACGCCGATGCTGAACTGGTCGGTGCGCGGCGGCCGGGTGTCGTTGCGGATGACGCGGAGCTCGCCGTTCGGGGCGACGCTGGTCGCGATCAGGCCCTCCAGGCCCTCGCGGCTGAGGTAGCTGTCGTTCCACAGGATGGTCGGCTGGTTGTTGCGCGGCAGACCGTCCTTGGAGAATTCGAAGGTGCGCAGCACGAACTGGCGCAGCAGGCTTTCCTCGGCAGCGTTGCGGAACAGCGTGCGGTCGAAATAGCGTCCGAAGCCGGCGAAGAACACCGTGCGCTGGTCGTCGTTCAGGTCGTACGAGAAGCCGATGCGCGGCTGGAATGCCTTCAGATAGGGTTTCCGGTTGTTGCCCGTCGAGATGTAGTCGTCGGCGCGGTAGTTGCTGCCCTGGCCGGCGAGGCTGGTCTCCAGCGAGCGCAGTGCGGTGACCGCATCGGGCGGGGTGACATAGCCGTTGTTCTTGGCGTTGCTCTCATAGTCCCAGCGCAGGCCGATGTTCATGGTCAGCTTGTCCGTGATCTCCCAGTCGTCCTGCGCGAAGACGCCAATCTGGGTATCCTTGGCGGTGACCTGCGGGTCGCCGAGCCCGAACTTCGCCTCGAACGGCTGGGTGAAGTCCTCGTTCTGCGTCGCATCGATGCGGTAGCTGAACAGCGGGTTGCCGCTGATGTCGTTGTTTACACTGTATTTCTGGAAGGAGACCTTGCCGCCGAACTTGATGACGTGGTTGCCGCCGAACAGATCGATGTTCGACAGCGTGACATTGTCGCGCAGCGTCAGGCCCTTCTGGACGACGTTCTGCACCGTATCGCGACCGCCGATGCGGACGACGCCCTGGAAATCCTGGCCGACCAGATCGGGGTTCAGCGAGGTCGGCAGGAACCGGTAGTAGAGATAGTCGACCGTCGCCTCATTGAGGAAGTCCTCGCGCTTGTACTGCCAGCGCAGATTGCCGGTGTAGACGTCGTTCTTGGTCAGCGACGCGGCTTCCTGCGCAGTCGCGCCGCCGAAGCCCGCGGTCTCCTTGTCCTGCCGGAAGCTGCCGGACAGCTCCACGGTGTTAACGTCGTCGGGCTGGAAGCTGAGCTTGCCGAACGCCAGCTTCTCGCGGAACGGCTGCAGGAAACTGCCCTCGTACTTGCCAAAGCGCGTGATGTTATCGGGCGTCCGGTTGCCGAGCAGCACCGTCTGGACGCGGTTCTCGTCGTTGCCCTCGTACGACACGAAGAAGTTGAGCTTGTCCTTGATGATGGGGCCGCCGAGCGACAAGCCGTACTGCTTGCGCTTGAAATCGTCCTTCGGAAGGTCGTTCTTCTTCTGGAAATAATCCTTCTCGCGCAGGTTCTTGTCCTGGTAGAAACCGAAGGCCTCGCCGTGGAACTGGTTGCCGCCGCTCTTGGTGACGGCGGTAATGACGGTGGTGCCGGCGTCCTCGTATTCGGCCTTGTAGTTCGACGACAGGACGCGGAACTCCTGCACCGCCGATTGCGGGAACGGGTTGCCGCGGCTCGAATCCTGCCCGACGAGGCCGCCCTGCTGGATGTTCGACTTCAGGCTGACGCCGTCGATGAAGACGTTGATTTGCGGGCTGGCGAGGTTCTCGCCGTTGGGGTCCTCGCTGACGCCGCCGCCCGAGAAGGTCTTGCGGAGCTCGTTGGTGCTGGTCCGCACGCCGGGCGCCAGCTGGGCGAAGTTGAGGAAGTTGCGGCTCGACTGGGGCAGATTCTCGATCTGGCGGGTGGTGACGTTGGTGCCGATCTCGGAGGTCTTGGTCTCGACCAGCTGCCCGGCGGTGACGACGATGTCGGGACCGCTGGTGGTCGGCGCGACGTCGATATCGAGGGTCGCGGACTGGCCGACGCCGACGGTGACGCGGCGCGCGGTCTTCACGCCGCCGGCGTCGAACGCGATGTCGTAGGTGCCGGGGCGCAGGCCTGGCAGGGCATAATTGCCGTTCGCGCCTGCAGTCGTGCGCGCCGTGAAGCCGCTGCTGACATCGGTGGCGACGACGGTCGCGCCGGGCGCGGGCGCAGCGGCGTTGCTGATGCTGCCGCGGATGATGCCGGTGGTCAGCTGGGCATAAGCCGGGACCGCGGCGGCGATCAGCCCGACGGTGGCGAAATAGCGCGCGAGAGTTCTGCTGTGCATCGTCCTACCCCTTGGTGCTCGGGCCCGGACATTCCATCCATCACCCGGTCGCGGCTTTTTCCGCAACATTTGTTGCGTGTGCCACTACACCAACGAAACGGGTCGGGCGTTCCGCTTACGCACCTGTAACGAGCGTCGACTGTGGCTTGCGGGTGACAGGCTGTGGCCGGCTCAGGCTCGGCGGGCGGTGCTCAGGCGTTCGACCAGCGCGTAGTCGAGGCGGCGCTTGAAGATGGCATCGGTCGGGTGGGTCCGGTATTGCGGATCAACCAGAATATCGACCGCGCCCGCCGCCATCTCGGCCTTGGGCTGGCGGATGGTGGTGATCTGTGGCCACGCCGCGCGCGAGGTCGGGGCATCGTCGAAGCCCGCCACCGACAGCCGGTCGGGAACGCCGATGCCGAGGCGGATTGCAGTGATCAGCACGCCGAGCGCCATGTCGTCGTTGCTGGCAAAAATCGCCGTCGGCAGCGTCGCTGCGCACAGCATCTCGCTGCCGAGGTTCAGCCCGGAGCGGAACGAGAAATCGCCCTCGCGGATGTGGTCCGGATGGGGGGTCAGTCCGGCCCTGGCCATGGCGTCGCCAAAGCCCTCGAAGCGCTTGAGCGAGGCCGAATGCGCGGGGTCACCCTTGATAAAGCCGATGTCGCGGTGGCCGAGGCCGATCAGATATTCGGTCATCCGGGCGGCGGCGGCGCGGTCGTCCATTTCGACGAGGCCGGAGCGCTCGGGGTCGCCGCGTGGCGAGATCCGCACGTAGGGCAGGCCTTCCTTGTCGAGCAGGTCGAGCAGCGCCGGGTCGTCGCAGATCGGCGGAGTCAGGATCGCACCGTCGATGCGCAGCGCGCGAATGCTGTCGAGAACCTGGCTGGTCCACGTCGGCGCCGACACGTCGAGCGGCTCGACCACCAGGTGATAGCCACGCTGGCGGCAGCGCAGCAGCGCCCCGAGCTGCAGGTCGGCGGCATAGCCCGAGCCGGGGTCGTCGAGGAACAGGCCGAGCAGGTATGAACGCGAGCTCGACAGGCTGCGGGCGAAGGCGTTGGGGCGGTAGTCGAGCTGGTCGACGATGCGCTGCACCGCCTCGCGGACCTCCGGGCGGACGTGCTGCTCGCCGTTGATGACGCGGGACACGGTCTTGGGTGAGACCCCGGCCCGCAGCGCGACGTCCTTGAGGGTGATCGGCCTCATGCCCGGCAGCTGCGCGCGAAGGCAGCGATGCCGAGGTAGCAGACGGCGGGCAGCAGCAGCGCCGGGCCGAGGCCGGCAGCATCGGCGGCGACTCCGGTCAGCACCGGGATGACTGCGCCGCCGACCACCGCCATGCACAGCAGCATCGACGCGACCGGGGCGGCACGGCGGTCGGCGGGCAGCGCGAGCGCGTAGATCGTCGGGTACATCACCGAATTGCACAGGCCGACCGCGAGCAGCGCCCCGGCTCCGGTCCAGCCGGTGGCGAAACTTGCCACGCCGGTCAGCAGCGCCGCGGCGACCCCGCTGGCCGCCAGCACCAGCGGCGGCGACACGCGCTGCAGCAGCGCCGCACCGACAAAGCGCCCGACCATCGCGCCACCCCAGTACAGGCTGACCATGCGCCCCGCAGCGACCGGGCCGACCCCGAGGATATCCGTGCGCATCAGGTAATTGACCAGCAGAGCGCCGATGGTGACCTCTGCGCCGACATACGCGAAGATCGCCGCGGTCCCCCCGACCAACCGTCGGTCCCGGAGTGCGGCGCGGAGGTGGCGGGGGCTAGGGCGGTGGTCGGCTTCGGATGGGGACCTGGGCAGCAGGTTGCGCTGCGCGAGGAACGCGAGCGCCAGCACGGCGAGGATGCCGGCTCCGATCAGGAAGGGCAAGCCGACCGCCCCTGCGCTGGTATCGCCGAGCAGCAGCGACGCGCCGAGCAGTGGCCCGAGCACCGTGCCGAGCGAGTTGAAGCCCTGCAGCAGCGTCAGCCGCGCCGCCGAGCCGGTCGCGGGTCCGACGACAGCAACGACAGTGTTGGCTGCGATCTGCAGGAAAGTGATCCCGAGCGACAGCAGCAGCAGCGCGCCGAGCACCAGCGCAAAGGCTTGCGCCGAGTTCGCCGCCGCCAGCGCCAGGCAGGCGACCGCCATGATGCCCAGCCCGGTGGCGATCGAGCGCATATAGCCGGAGCGAACGATGACCAGCGTGATCGGCACCGCGAACACCAGGTAGCTGGCGTGACTGGCGAATTGCACCAGCAACGCCTCGGCATAGCCGATCCCGGCGATCGCCTTGAAGCGCGGCACCAGCAGGCTGACCAGCGCGGTCAGGAAGCCGCCGATGAAGAACACCCCGATCGACAGCATGAACAGGCGCGCGGTGACCCGCGCACCATCCCCCGCCGCCGTGTCGCTCGCCACCCCGCTCCCCATGACACCAGCCTTACAGCGGGACTGTGGCTTCGGAAATACACCTTACTAATTTTCGTGACATCGCTGTCATTGACGTTTGACATCGATGTCGGAGCGAAAGATGAAGCCGGCAAGCCACATCGAGGGCGTTTCCGGGAGGAATTGAGAATGAATTACCGAGTTCTTGCGATTTCATTGACGGCTTCGCTGCTGTCGGGCACCGCCATGGCGCAGACCACGGTCGCTCCTGCCGGTCCGCCGCCCGAGGCCCAAAACCCGGCCACGCCGGCCAACGTCGCCGTTGCCGACGCCGGCGACATCATCATCACGGCGACCCGCCGCGAGACCAACCTGCAGTCGACCCCGATCGCGGTGTCGGCGTTCAGCCAGGCGACCCTCGACCGCCAGCAGGTCCGCGACGTCACCGACCTCGCGCGCTTCGTTCCCAGCCTGCAGTTCACCCAGCAAGGCGACCAGTCGGCAGTGCTGCTGACGCTCCGCGGCATCGGCAACGACAGCGCCTACACCGAAGTCGCCGACCCGGAGGTCGCGATCTACATCAACGGCGTCTACAGCCCGCGCGCCCAGGGCGCCTCGCTGCTCGCCTATGACCTCGAGCGCGTCGAAGTGCTGCGCGGGCCGCAGGGCACCCTGTTCGGCCGCAACGCCACCGTCGGCGCGCTGAGCTTCATCACCGCCAAGCCCAACTTCGACGGCGTCCACGGCTACGTCGAGGCGGTCGCGGGCGACTACAAGCGCTTCGGCAGCCGCGGCGCGATCAATCTGCCGGTCACCGACAATCTGGCCTTCCGCATCGCCTTCGCGACCGAGCGTAACGACGGCTATGCCAGCTACCAGCCGGCCCCGAACGTGCCCGGCATCGACCCCGCCGCCTACATCACCTCGGGCAAGCGCTACTACGCCCGCGACCAGCAGACCGGCCGTGTCAGCATGCTGTGGAAGCCGACCGACCGGCTGACCTGGAACCTCAGCGCCGAGGGCTTCCTCGACAACGGCGCGCCGGTCATCGGCCTGCTGCAGACGCCCCGCGCCGGCACCAGGCGCTGGTCGACGCTGTCTGACACCGCCCCCGACACCGACCGCTACTCGGTCGCGCTGCGCAGCACGATCGACTACCAGATCAGCGACGGCATCCAGGCGACCTACATCGCCGGCTTCTCGCGCCTCGGCGGCAGCACCCAGACCGACGCCGATGCCGGCGCCCTGCCGCCGACCGGCGGCTTCGATCCCGAGACCGGCAAGTTGCTGTACCTCGGCGGCTTCGGCCAGAACGCGACGATCAACTCGCGCTACGATTCGATGAGCCACGAATTCCAGCTCAAGTCGTCGGGCGACAACGTCATCGACTGGATCGCCGGCGCTTATTACAGCCACGAGAAGAACAAGATCCGCTTCGACGTCGACCAGCGCGACGGTTACCGCGGCAGCAGCACCCGCGCTTTCGTCGGCAGCTTCATCCAGGCCGACCGCGAGATCGACTCGCTCGCCGGCTTCGGCCAGGTGACGTGGCATGCGACCGACTGGCTGCGCGCCACCGGTGGCCTGCGCTACACCCACGACACCAAGCAGGACGTCGGCGGACGCAACGTGACCGCGTTCGGCTGCCCGGACACCGGCCCCTGCAACGTCAACATCTTCGGCCAGTTCCCGCACGCCACGGCGGAGGAACTGGTGGCTTTGCTCAACGCGCAGGGCGGCGCGTTCGCGATCTCCAGCAACGACGTGAAGGGCCACTGGAACAAGCTTAGCTGGCTCGCCCGCGTCGACGCCGACCTGATGCCGGGCATGCTCGGCTACGCCAGCGTCAGCACCGGCTTCAAGGGTGGTAACATCCAGGACGGCGGCGAGACGACGCGGCCGGAGACGATCACCAACTACGAAGTCGGCCTCAAGTCGCGCCTGTTCGACCGCAAGCTGACCCTCAACCTCGCGGCTTATTATTCCGACTTCAAGGGCTACCAGGTCAACCAGGTCCGCAACACGCTCGACAGCGCGGGCAACACCATCGCCTCGCAGATCGTCACCGAGAACGCCAAGGGCGCGACCGCCTACGGCTTCGAGGCCGAAGCCGTCGCCAACCTGACCGACGACGACCGCCTGCAGGTGTCGGCGACCGTGCAGAAGACCAAGCTGAAGACGCTGATCACCGTCGACGGACGCTTCGACGATGCCGGCAACGTGCTCAACCAGCGCGACCTGAAGGGCAACGAACTCGCTCACGCGCCGCGCTTCTCGATGACCGCGACCTACGAGCACGACTTCCACCTCGCGAACGGCGGCACGATCACGCCGCGCGGCACCATCCACTACGAGACGCGCAGCTGGCTGAGCTTCTTCGACGGCGACCGGACCAACCGCGTCGTCAACGGTGTGCCGGTCTATTACGGGTCTGACTTCGACAAGCAGAAGGCCTACACCCGCAGCGATATCGCGCTGCGCTACACGCCCGCCGAGGACAAGTGGATGATCGAAGGCTTCGTCCAGAACGTCGAGGACGGCCACATCCGCACCAACGCATCGACCTTCGGCCCAACGCGCTATGCGCCGGTGTTCCTGTCCAACCTCCAGGCCCCGCGTACGTTCGGTGGCCGGGTCCGCGTCAACTTCTGACCTGCATCCAACCGAGGTTCGAGCGATGATGTCCGACTATCCCCTTGTAGCATCATCGTCCTCGGCGGCGGCGCAGCCCAGTGCTGCGTCGCCGCCACTTTTCGGATCGAAGCGAGCCGCGCTGCTCGCGCTGACACTGCTTCTCGCCGGCACCGCCGCCTCCGCGCTGACGCTACGCTGGCAGGACCGGACGCTGGCACCCGAGGCGAGGGCCGAAGCACTGGTCGCGGCGATGACCCGCGCCGAAAAGCTCCAGCTCATCCGCGGCTATTTCCCGCCGCTCGCCAAGGAGCCGAAGCCAGGCGGCATGATCCCGTCGGCGGGGCATGTCCCCGGCATCCCCCGGCTCGGCATCCCCAACCTGAAGGAGAGCGACGCCAGCCTCGGTGTCGCCAACCAGATCGAGCAGCGCAAGGGCGACGTCGCCACCGCGCTGCCCGCCGGCCTTGCCACCGCCGCGACCTTCGACCCCGAGATCGCCTACGCCGGCGGCGCGATGATCGGCGCGGAGGCGCGCGCCAAGACCTTCAACGTCCTGCTTGCGGGCGGGGTCAACCTGACCCGCGACCCATGGAACGGGCGCAACTTCGAGTATCTCGGCGAGGACCCGCTGCTGGCGGGGACGTTGGCCGGCGCGGCGATCCGCGGTGTCGAGTCCAACCACATCGTCTCGACGATCAAGCACTTCGCGCTCAACTCGCAGGAAACCGGGCGCATGGTGCTCGACGCCCGCATCGATCCGGCGGCATTGCGCGAGAGCGACCTGCTGGCCTTCCAGATCGCCATCGAGCACGGCAAGCCCGGCTCTGTAATGTGCGCCTACAACAAGGTCGCGGGCGATTATGCCTGCGAGAACGCGCCGCTGCTCAACGACGTGTTGAAGCGCGACTGGGGCTACCGCGGCTGGGTGATGTCCGACTGGGGCGCGGTCCACTCGACCGTCAAGGCAGCAATGAGCGGCCTCGACCAGGAGTCGGGCCAGGAACTCGACAAGCAGATCTTCTTCGCCAAGCCTTTCGAGACGGCGCTGGCCTCCGGCGCGATCCCGGCGAAGCGCCTCGATGACATGGTCGAGCGCATCCTCTACGGCGTCATCGCCAGCGGGCTGATGGATGATCCGACCCCGACCGCGCCGCAACGCATCGACTACGCGACCCACGCCAAGGTCGCGCAGCGCACCGCCGAGGCCGGCATCGTCCTGCTCAAGAACGACGGCGGCCTGCTGCCGTTGGCCAGGACGGCGCGCAAGATCCTGCTCGTCGGCGGCCACGCCGATGTCGGCGTGCTGTCGGGCGGCGGCTCGTCGCAGGTCCGCTCGGTCGGCGGTGCGCCGGTCGAGATTCCGCTGACCTCCGGCGCGGCGATGTCGTTTGCGCGCGTCACGTGGCATGCGTCGTCGCCGCTCAAAGCATTCCGCGCGCTGCTGCCGGGCGCGACGGTCAGCTATATCGACGGGCGCGACCCTGCCGCCGCTGCGGCCGCCGCCAAGGGTGCCGACCTCGTCGTCGTGTTCGCGACGCAGTGGCAGACCGAGGCGATGGACACCGCAACCATCGACCTGCCCGACAACCAGGATGCGCTGATTGCCAAGGTCACGGCGAGTAACCGTCGGACGCTCGTCGTGCTCGAGACCGGCGGCCCTGTGACGATGCCGTGGCTGGCTGACGTGCCCGCCGTGATCGAGGCCTGGTATCCCGGCCAGCGCGGCGGCGAGGCGATTGCGCGCATTGTGCTCGGCGACGTCAACCCGGGCGGCCGCCTGCCGATCACCTTCCCCGAAAGCGCGAAGCAAGCCCCGCGCCCCGTCGCCGTCGGACTGGCGGAACTGGCGAAGATCGACGCCGCCGCGACGTCCAAGGACTTCGGCATGAACAGCGGCCTCGCGTCGTTCCCGGTCGATTACCCGGAAGGCGCCGACGTCGGCTACCGCTGGTACCAGTTGAAGGACCGCAAGCCGTTGTTCCCATTCGGTTATGGGCTGACTTACACGAGCTTCGGCTACAAGGCCCTCAAGGTTACGGACGGCGCGGCGCTGAGCGTCAGCTTCGACGTCACCAACACCGGCAAGGTCGCGGGCACCGACGTGCCGCAGCTCTATGTCGAGGCGACCGGCAGCGGCGGCACCACGACGCGCCGCCTCGCTGGCTGGGGCCGCGTCACGCTGGCGCCCGGCGAGACCCGCCGGGTCACGGTCGCGGTCGATCCGCGTACGATCGCGCGGTTCGATGCCGCCGCGCACGGCTGGCGGCTTGCGGCGGGAAGCTACCGCCTGAGCGTCGGGCGTCATGCCGGTGACGCGGTGCTGAGCGGTGTCGCTAAGCTCGACGCGAAGCAGCTGGCGGCCGGAGAACCTTGGTGCGCGCCCAAGTGAGATTGCCCTGGCGCGCCGGTGCGGCGCTGCTGATCGTCGCCGCGCTTCCCGGCACCGCGCCCGCTCCGCTGTCGCCTGTGGCCCATCCGGCGCTGTGGCCGACCGTCGCGGCGCGCCCGCTGCGCGACCCCAAGGTCGAGGCGCGGATCGAGGCATTGCTGGCGCGCATGTCGATCGAGGACAAGGTCGGCCAGCTGCTCCAGGTAGACATCGCCAGCATCACGCCCGCCGACCTGCTGACCTTCAAGATCGGAGCGGTCCTCAACGGCGGCAATTCGGACCCCAACAACGACGTCATCGCGCCGCCGGTCGAGTGGCTGAAGCTTGCGGACAGGTTCTACGACGCCTCGATGAAGCGCAGCGACGGCCGCCCGCAGATCCCGGTGATCTGGGGTACCGACGCGGTCCACGGCAACAACAACATCTTCGGCGCGACGCTGTTTCCGCACAACATCGGGCTGGGTGCGGCGCGTGACCCGGCGTTGCTCCGCGACATCGGGCGGGTGACTGCGGCCGAGACCGCCGCCGCGGGCCTCGACTGGACCTTCGCACCGACGCTGGCGGTTGTGCAGGACGACCGCTGGGGCCGCACCTACGAGAGCTATTCGGAGGAGCCGCAGATCCAGGCCGAATACGCCGCCGCGATGATCGAGGGGCTGCAGGGCAAGGTCGGCGCCGCCGATTTCCTCGGCCCCGACCACGTCATCGCGACGACCAAGCACTTCCTAGGCGACGGCGGCACCTCTGGCCGCGACCAGGGCGACGCGCACATCCCCGAGACCGAACTCCGCGACGTCCATCTCGGCGGTTATCCGGCAGCGATCGCGGCGGGCACCCAGTCGGTGATGGCGTCGTTCTCGAGCTGGAACGGCGCCAAGATGAGCGGCAACGCCAGCATGCTGACCGGTGTCCTCAAGGACCGGATGCACTTCGACGGCTTCGTCGTCGGCGATTGGAACAGCCACGGCCAGGTCACCGGCTGCAGCAACGAGGACTGCCCCGCCGCGATCAACGCCGGGCTCGACATGTTCATGTATTCGGGCCCCGATTGGCAGAAACTTTACGCCAATACGCTGTTTGAAGCCCGTAATGGCACCATTCCGGCGGCTCGGCTCGATGATGCGGTACGGCGCATCCTGCGGGTCAAGCTGCGCGCCGGCACCTTCGAGCGGGGGCGACCATCGTCGCGGCAACTCGCTGGAAAGATGGAGCTAATCGGTGCGGCCGAGCACCGCGCCGTAGCGCAGACGGCGGTGCGCGAGTCGCTGGTGCTGCTGAAGAACGAGGGTGTGCTGCCGCTCGCGCCGAAAGCCGAGTTCCTGGTCGCCGGCAAGGGTGCCGACAGCCTGTCCCAGCAGGCCGGCGGCTGGTCGCTGACTTGGCAGGGCGCGGACCTGCCGAACAGCGACTTCCCTAACGGCCACTCGATCTGGAGCGGCATCCAGTCGACCGTCGCCGCCGCCGGCGGCCACGCGACGCTGTCTCCCGACGGCAGCTTCACCGCGAAACCCGCCGCCGCCATCGTGGTGTTCGGCGAGAAGCCCTACGCCGAGTTCAAGGGTGACATCCCCAACCTCGAATACAGCCCCGGCGACAAGTCCGACCTCGCGCTGCTGCGCAAGCTCAAGGCCGCGGGCATCCCGGTCGTCGCGGTGTTCCTGTCGGGCCGGCCGTTGTGGGTCAACGCCGAGCTGAACGCCTCCGATGCCTTCGTCGCCGCCTTCCTGCCGGGCAGCGAAGGGGCTGCGGTCGCGGGCGTGTTGTTCCGCAAGACGGACGGCAGCGTCGACCACGACTTCCGCGGCAGACTGAGTTTCTCGTGGCCGAAACGCCCCGACCAGTACGTCCTCAACCGCCGCGACAAGCCTTACGACCCGCTGTTCGCCTTCGGCTACGGGCTGAGCTACGCCAAGCCGGGGCGGGTGCCGCAACTCGACGAGACGCGCCCGGCCGGGCTCGACAGCGGCGCGGCAGGGACGTTCTTCGGCAAGGGCAAGTTGCCGACCGGGTGGACGACGTCGCTGGGCGATGGCGGCAGGCTGACCGCAGCGTCGATCGACCGGCTGGCGCAGGAAGACGCGCGCCGCTTCACCTGGATCGGCCCGGCGGAGCTCCGCTTGACGCCGCCGCAGCCGCTCGATCTCGGCCGCGAAACCAACGGCGAGCTTAGCGTCACGGTCCAGCTCCGGGTCGATGCTCCGTTCACCGGGCCGGTGACGCTGGCGATGGTCGACACCGCGGGCAAGCGCGGCGCGATTTCGGTCGCGGCGACGCTGGCGGCAGCGAAGCCGGGCGCGTGGACCAGCGTGGTGATCCCCCTCCAGTGCTTCGGCAAGCTGGGTGTCGACATGACGAAGCTGGCGTCGCCGTTCGTGGTCGCGGCGAGCGGCGGGGCGGTGGCGATATCGGAGATCAAGCTCGATTATGTGGGCGTGCCGATGACGGCGTGCGCGCGGTAGGGGGGCGATCCTTTCCCGTCATCGGCGGGGATGACGAGGGGGAAGGGGCAGGCGCTCACATCGCTACGACCTAAGAACGGCTTGTCCGCACTCCCCGCCGGGTGCATCCCCGCAAGACATTCGCTCTTGGGGAGCACCGCCATGACCACCGCGACCGCCGCCGCCGATCCGACCGCCGCCCCCGCTAGCTACCCGGTCCCCGCCGAGTGGGCGGCCCGCGCCAAGGTCGATGCCGCCGGCTATGACCGCATGTACGCAGCCGCGCGCGACGACAGCGCCAGGTTCTGGGGCGAGCAGGCGAAACGGCTCGACTGGATCAAGCCCGCCACCCGCGTCCGCGACGTGTCGTTCGAGGCCGACGACTTCCGCATCGAATGGTTCAGCGACGGCGTGCTCAACGTCTCGGCCAACTGCCTCGACCGGCATCTCGCGGCGCGCGGCGAGGAAATCGCGATCATCTGGGAGGGCGACAACCCGTCGAACCAGCGCCGGATCAGCTACCGCGAACTCCATCACGATGTCTGCCGCATGGCCAACGTGCTCAAGTCCTACGGCGTCAAGAAGGGCGACCGGGTAACGATCTACCTGCCGATGATCCCGGAGGCAGCAGTGGCGATGCTGGCCTGCGCACGGATCGGCGCGATCCATTCGGTGGTATTCGGCGGTTTCTCGGCAGACGCGATTGCGGGGCGCATCCAGGATTGCGACTCGCGGCTGGTGATCACCGCCGACGAGGGCATGCGGGCGGGCAAGGCGGTACCGCTCAAGGCCAACGTGGACGAGGCGCTGCTGCAGTGCACGTCGGTCGAGACGGTGCTGGTCGTCGCTCATACGGGGACCAAGGTGCCGATGGTGGCGGGGCGCGATGTGGATTACGCCAGCGCCGCGACCTCGAATTCGGCCGACTGCGAGCCCGAGCCGATGGGGGCCGAGGACCCGCTGTTCATCCTTTATACGAGCGGCTCGACCGGCAAGCCCAAGGGCGTTCTGCACACCGGCGGCGGCTATCTGCTGTACGCCGCGATGACTCATGAGATCGTCTTCGACTATCGGCCCGGCGAGGTGTTCTGGTGCACCGCCGACGTCGGCTGGGTGACCGGGCATAGCTATGTCGTGTACGGCCCGCTGGCGAACGGCGCGACGGTGCTGATGTTCGAGGGCGTGCCGAACTGGCCGACCGCGTCGCGGATCTGGGAGATCGTCGACCGGCACCAAGTGACGACCATTTTCACCGCGCCGACCGCGCTCCGCGCCCTGATGCGCGAGGGCGACGAGCCGGTGACGCGGACGTCGCGCAAGTCGCTGAAGCTGCTCGGCACGGTCGGCGAGCCGATCAACCCGGAGGCGTGGCGCTGGTATCACGAGATCGTCGGCGAGGGCCGCTGCCCGATCGTGGACACCTGGTGGCAGACCGAGACCGGGGGCGCGATGATCACGCCGCTGCCGGGCGCGCACGCGCTCAAGCCGGGTTCGGCGATGAAGCCGTTCTTTGGGGTCCAGCCAGAGATCGTCGACGCCGAGGGCAAGGTGCTGGAGGGCGCGACCGAGGGCAACCTCGTGCTGGCTGACTCGTGGCCGGGACAGATGCGGACGGTCTACGGCGACCATGCGCGGTTCTTCGAGACCTATTTCACGACCTACCCGGGCAAGTATTTTACCGGCGACGGGGCGCGGCGGGACGTCGACGGCGATTACTGGATAACCGGCCGGGTCGACGACGTCATCAACGTCAGCGGGCACCGCATGGGGTCGGCCGAGGTCGAGAGCGCACTCGTCCTCCACCACAAGGTCGCCGAGGCCGCCGTCGTCGGTTTTCCCCACGATATCAAGGGCCAGGGTATCTACGCCTATGTCACGCTCAACGCCGGCGAGACCGGCGACGAGGCGCTGCGGGCCGAGCTGGTCAAGTGGGTGCGCCACGAGATCGGGCCGATCGCCGCGCCCGACGTGATCCAGTTTGCGCCGGGCCTGCCCAAGACGCGCTCGGGCAAGATCATGCGGCGCATCCTGCGCAAGATCGCCGAGAACCAGGTCGACGCGCTGGGGGACATCTCGACGCTGGCGGACCCTTCGGTGGTCGCGGACCTGGTCGCGAACCGGGCGGGGGCAGCGGGCTAGCGCCGCGCCTTTGCCCCCGGTGCGGCTTCATAGCCGCCGCGGCGTCCTCGGGTTATGCGGATCGGGTTCCTGTTCAATCACGACCAGCTCCACCAGGTCGCGCACAGCCTGCCGATCGCGCTGGCGCTGGCGCGTGCCGACCTCGGCATCGAGATCATCGTCGCGACGACCAACCCGCGGCTGACGGCGGAAGTCGTCCGGCTCGGCGGCAAGCAGATCACGGGGCGCATTCGCCTCGTCGAGTTGTTCCTGAAGTCCACCCGCGCCAAGGTCGCGGCGGCGCTGCTCGAAAGCGTCGTGCCGGCGACCAAGCTGCTGGTCTACGGTGACAACCTGGATTTCTTCCGCAGCCTCGACGTACTTGTCGTCGCCGAGAAGACCTCGCTGGTCCTGAAGTCGCGCTACGGCCTCGATGCGCTCAAGATCGTCCATACCCGCCACGGCGCCGGCGACCGCGCCATCGGCTTCGACAAGGCCAGCGCCGGCTTCGACCATGTCCTGTGCTCGGGCGACAAGGTCCGCGAGCGGCTGCTCGGCGAGGCGCACCTCGACCCGGCGCGGGTGTCGGTCGTCGGCTATCCGAAGTTCGACGCCTGCCGGGGCCATGCTCCGCCCCATCCCCTGCTCGACGACGAACGGCCGGTGGTGCTGTACAATCCGCACGTCTCGCCGGCGCTGTCGTCGTGGTACCGCGACGGGCGCGCGGTGCTCGACTGGTTCGCCGCGAACGACGGCTACCAGCTAATCTTCGCGCCGCACTGCATGCTGTTCGAGCGGCGCTTCGTGCTGACTGTCGACCCGCTTCGGCTCGACCGGGCGGGCGCGATCGAGCCGCGGTTCCTGCGCGCGCCGAATATCCACATCGACCTCGGCAGCCGCGCCTCGACGACGATGGCCTACACCGACCGGGCCGACATTTACCTCGGCGACGCGAGCAGCCAGGTCTATGAGTTCCTGCGCCGACCGCGGCCCTGCGTGTTCCTCAACAGCCACCACGTCGACTGGGCCGGCGACCCGAATTACGCGCACTGGGACGCCGGGCCGGTGATCGACACCGTCGGCGAGCTCGGCCTCGCGCTGGCCACCGCGCGCGGCATCCACCGTGCCGCCTATCGCCCGGTGCAGGAGGCGATGTTCGCGCGCAGCTTCGACCTCACCGACGAGCCGTCGTCGGAGCGCGCGGCGCGGGCCGTGGCGGGGGTCGCAGGGCTGACGTGGCCAGTCGCGCCGGTGCCTGAGGCGGTGCCGATCGCCGCCTACGGCTAGAACCGCGCGTCGAGGCCGAGGCGGAAGGTGCGCGGCTGCAGCGGGGTTTCCTGCAGTCGGCTGGTGACTCCGAACGGGTCGCCGAAGGCAAAGCGGTTACCGGCGGTGTCGAACAGGTTGGTCGCCAGCAGCGATACCCCGTAGCGCCCGCGTTCGAGGCGCAGGCTGGCGGCGGTGTCGAGGTAGCGCCCCTGCGGGATATCGAGGGTCGGGCCGACGCCGAGGCGCGAGCGACCGACGTAGCGCGCGCTGGCATCGACGAGCAGTTTCGTGTCGCCCGAGAGCGCCCGCGTCCAGTGCACCGCGGCGCGGCTGCCGAGTTCGGCGATGTTGGGGAGCTGGTCGCCGGGGGCTGCGCCGTTGCTGGTGTCGGGGCTGACGAGGCGGGTGTCGTTGCTGAACAGCGCCGCCTCCAGCCGCAGCGACGGCACAGGTTGCCAGCTGCCGTGAAGTTCGAGGCCAAAAATCCTGCCGGTGCCAATGTTGGTCGAATACGGTAGGCCCGAGGTGTCGACGAGATCGGCCTGGATCGACCGCCAGCGCGCGTAGGACAGGGTCGCGGCGAGGTTCCAGTTGCGGTCGTCGGGATCGTAGCGCAGCCCGGTCTCGGCAGTCTGGATGCGGTCGGCGAGGAAGCGCTGGACCTCGTTGCCGCCGGTCACGCCACCGGTTGCCACCGACACCCCGCCGGGCCGGAAGCCCTGCTGGTAGCGCGCGAATACCAGCAGGCCGTCCAGTGGCCGCCACGCCAGCGCCGCCGAGGGCAGGAAGCGGAGTTCGGTGCGGCCGGACTCGAAGTCGTTGTCGGCGATGCGGTCGAGTGTCTTGCCGACCAGCCGGTCGTAGCTGACCCGGCCGCCGACGGTCAGCAACAGTCGGTGCCCCAGTCCGACGGTGCCCTCACCGTAGGCCGCACCCTCGTTGACGATGTTGCGCACGCCGATGATGCGGACGGGTGCCTCGACCGGCCCGAGGTTGCGGGTCAGGCGCTCGTCGTTGCGGATGAAGCTGGCGCCGATCAGCCAGCCCTGCCCGTCGCTGCCGGTGTGCGACAGCCGGGTCTCGTTCGACAGCAGCAGTATCCGGTTGTCCTGGGTGAAGATCGTCAGCGGGCCGCCGGTCGGGGTGAAGTCGTAGCTGGCAGTAACGTCGTGGTCGACAATGCCGCTGGCGGAGACGAGCTTGGTTTTGCCCCACGACCGCGAAATCACGAACTGCCCGAGGCGGTAGTCGTTGTCGAAGGGCTGGGCGAGCGCGGTGCGGCGGGTCAGGCGGGGCAGGCCGCGCTCGGCGTACTGGCCGTCTTCGCTGTTGATGTCCTGGACAACGCCGCCCGCATCAATGGTCCACTCACCGGGCTCGTAGCGCACGGCGAGGCGCGCGCCGCGAGTAGTGTTGCGGTTGACGTTGCGGCGGCCACGCTCAAGGTCGTCGATATAGCCGCCGTCGATAGCGCCGTAGGCGACCGCGCGGATGCCGAGGACGCCGTTAACCAGCGGCAGGTTGAGCACCGCCGAGCCATCGCCGCTGGGGTCGCCGTGGGCGGTCGTCGCTGCCCCGACCGCGAGGCTGCCCGCGATGGTGTCGAGCTGCACCGGCTCGGGCACGATGCGCAGGATGCCACCGATCGAGCCGGCGCCGTAGAGTGTGCCCTGCGGCCCTTCGAGAACCTCCACCGCCGACACGTCGACCAACTCGAGGTTGGGGTCGGGGGCCGAGTAGGTCAGGCGGACGTCGCCGAGATATTGCCCGACGGTGGCCTGCGTCGGGCCGTTGAAGCTCGAGTCGGCGACGCCGCGGATGAACAATTTGTTGCGTCCGGGGCCGAGGTGGGTCGAGCTGAGCGCCGGGAGCGCGGCGACCACTCGGTCGCTGCCGCCGTGGGGGTTGGCGTCGAGGGCCGCGCCGCCGATGACGAAGGCTGTGCCGGGGTAAGTGTCGAGCGGCGTTTCGCGCTTGCTGGCAGTGATGATGATCTCGCCGAGGTCCGGTGCCGGGCCGGTGTCGGTGAGGGTCGGCGCGGCGCGGCGCAGCGCCGGGCGAGGCGGGGCGCGCGGCACGATCCGCCAGGTCTGCCCGTCGATCGCGATGGCGCGGGCGGGCAGGCCCTGCAGCAGGTGTCCGAGAGCACCCGCAGCGGTAGCGCTCCCGCTCCAACCCCGCACCGGCAGCGCCGCCAGCGCCGGATCGGAAACGCCGATGCCGATACCGGCCTGGGTGCCGAGCGCGACGAGTGCCGCGCCAAGGCTGCCGGCCGGGAGTTCGAAGCGCATCGTCGCGGCCGCCGCCTGACCGGCCAGCCCGCACGACACCAGTGCGACGATCGCCGCTCTAGTTGGAAACACGGCGTGCGGTCAGGGACCAGCCCGCCGCCCCGTGGGTCGCGTCGACGTCGAGCAGGCCGCCGAGCCGGGCGAACATCTGCGCGCGGTCGCGGTCGAGCAGGATAACCCCGCTGAACGACTGGCGGGCGACCTCGGGCGACGGCGTCACCGGCTCCCCGATGTTGCGCGACAGGTCAGCCGCGATCCTGGCGACGGTCGCGCCGTGATAGACCAGACGCCCGCGCCGCCAGCTACCGACGCTCTTGGCGTCGACGTGGCCGTATTCGGCGCGGCTGCCGACCGCGAGCGTACTGCCGGCGGCAACGAGCAATTTCTCGGCAGCCGGGTTGTACATCACGCTGCCTTCCGCGACCGCGATCTCGGTGCGGTCGCCAGTGCGCGCCAGGTTGAACACCGTGCCGACGTCCTGGACGACGCCGTTGGCGGTGGTCACGGTGAACGGTTTCGCCGCGTCGTGGCGGACGCTGAACAACGCCTCTCCGGCATCGAAGCGGATTTCGCGCGGCGTCGCGGTGTCGAAGGCAAGCCTGGTGCCGCCGTTCAAGTCGACCCGGGTGCCGTCCGGCAGGAACAGGCTGCGGTGCTCGCCCGCCGCGGTGGCGATCACCGTCAGCGGGGTCGCGGGAGTGAAGCGCTGGACGCCCAGGACACCGGCAACGACCGCAAGCGACGCGGCGATCGACCAGCCGAGCCACGTCCGGCGCGCGCTGAGCGGAGGTCTACGGAGAACGGGGCGCCCGATTGGCACGACCACGGGAGCTACCACCGCAGGAGCTGCCGTCAGCGTGGCGGCCGCATCGGCATCCGCGGCAGCGAGGATCTCGTAGGCGGCGTTGTGGCGCGGGTCGGCCTCGAGCCAGCCGGTGAAGGCCTCCCAGTCCGTGAACCCGGGGTCACGCAGCGCGATCACCCAGCGAGTAGCCGCCTCCTCCATGTCCTCAAGCCGTTCCACTACGCACCCCATGCTGATCAGGACGGTGCGGTATGGGCGGTTCCGCATCGAGCGCGCGCTGCGCCTCGGCCATGGCGCGGTAGGCGCGCTGCAGGTGCTTCTCGACGGCGCTCAGGCTGATGCCCTGCTCGGCGGCGATTTCGCGCTGCCCGACCTCGTCGATGCGGAAGCGGCGAAAGATCGTCGCGGTGCGCTCGCCCAGCGCATCGAGGGCGCGGTCGGCGATCTCGAGCCGCTGGCGCGCGCCGAGGACGCGGTCCGCGGACGGTGCCGCCGAGACCTCGCCGAGGTCGACCGCATCGCCCCATTGCAGGTCGCGGCGCATGTCGCGAACCGTGGTCCGGCGCCGGTCGAGCATCAGGTTATTGGCCATGCGATACAGATACGACAGCGGCGACGCGATCGGTCCGGTCGTCCCGCGCGACGCCTTCAGCCACAATTCCTGGAGCAGGTCGTCGGTGTCCTCGCCACCGCCGCGGGCGCGCAGGAAGCGGCCGAGACCGGCGCGGTTGGCCATGAACACCGCCCCGAGGCCGCTGTCCTGATCGCCCGCGCTGCCGTGGCCGCTCGCACTCATGGTCTTACAGGTTTCCACCGGTCATCGCGGAGCTTCTATTGGAGCGCCGGGGGGAGGGCAAATCCGTAAGCGCGGAACCGGGCCCTGCGACGATAATCGCCTGAACGCCAGCCAACCTGCGGTTCGTGGCGGGTTCACCAGTGCCGGCGCAATTGCGGGATTACGACCACAGCACCGTTTGGATGGCCATGATGACCAAGACCCGATCGACCGCTTCCCGTTTTGCATTCGGTGCCGCGCTCGGTGCGCTGGCTTTGAGTGCCTGCGACAAGGCGGTGCCGACGACGCAGCCGGCCGCGACCACCGGCGAGCCGGTCAGCGCCGCGCCGATCGCCGCCCTGCCGCTCGCCACCGCGACGCCGCCCGCGCCTGCTGCGGCAGCGCCGCTGGCGGCCGCCCTGCCGCCGCCGACACAGGCCATCCGCGTTGCCGCCAAGCCGCGCAAGGAGCGCTACCGCTACGCCGACCGCGCCTACGCGCTGGGCGCTGCGTTCGGAAACTCGCCGCCGGACTATACCGTCGACTATCAGGGCACGCGGCCGTGGGTGTGGCGCGCCGACAACGGCGCCTACCGCGTAGTTGAGCGGCTGCCACGGGGCCAGCGCGACTATTATTACCAGCCCGGTGCGGACCAGCCGTTCTACGTCAGCGATCCGGACGGCGGCTATGCCTATGACGGCGGCGAGCTGGTCGGGGTCTATGGTCCCGATGGCGCGCTGCTCGACGATGCTTACGCCCGTCAGCGGGCCGATGCTGCGGCGCGCTACCTCGACCGCGCCCGCGCCTTGTACCGCGCCGCGCAATACGAGCGCCGCCAGGCCGCCTATGCCGCCGACTGGCAGGCGCGCCGCGGTGCCGAGATCGAGCGCCAGCAGGCCTGGGACGCGGCGCGCGCCCGGGATGCCGAGTGGCAGTCGTCGTACGACAGTTACCAGAACGAGGGCGGCCGTGAGTGGCAGCCCGAACGCGACCGACGCACGGCTTATGCTGCGGTCGCCGCTGCCGGGCTTGCGGCGGTCGTACTGAGCCGGAATCATGGCGGCGGTGATCGTGGTCGCGATGGGCGGGACGGAAGCAACGGCCAGAACGACTACAACGGCCAAAATGGGCAG
The DNA here is from genome assembly GCA_019285715.1 of Sphingosinicellaceae bacterium. Classification (NCBI taxonomy): domain Bacteria; kingdom Pseudomonadati; phylum Pseudomonadota; class Alphaproteobacteria; order Sphingomonadales; family Sphingosinicellaceae; species Sphingosinicellaceae bacterium. The sequence goes on along the minus strand of CP079108.1, from coordinate 3,292,768 downwards.
AACGGCTACAGTGGCCAGAACGGGTATAACGGACAGAACGGATACAACGGCCAGAGCGGGTACAACGGGCAGAACCGCCCGCGTCCGGTCGATGACCAGCGTTTCCGTGACCAGCAGATAACGGCCGACCGGCAAGCGCAGGAGGCACGGCAGGCAGCCGCCCGCTCGGCGCAGATCGCACAGGCGCAGGGGGCTAGCGATGCCCAACGTCGCCAAGCCGCCGCGGATGTTCAGCGCCAGCAGGCTGCAGCCGAGGCGCAGCGTCAGCAAGCCGCAGCCGACGCTCAGCGCCGGGGTGCCGACGCCGAGCGCGCGCGCCTTGCGGCGACCGACGCGCAGCGCCCGCAGGCTGCAGCGGCCCAGCGCCAACAGGCCGAAACGCGACGCCAGCAGGGGCTAGCCCAGCGCCAGCAGGCTGAAACCGCACAGCGCCAGCAAGCGGTCGCGGCCCGTGACCAGGCCGCAGCGGCGCGCCAACAGCAGGCGCAGGCGGCGCACGCCGCTAACGTCGCGCAGCACGAGGCCGATGCCAAGGCGCGCTATGCGGCCGCCGATGCCGCGAGCGCCCAGCGGTTGGCTGCCAGCCGCGCCGTGCAGGATCAGGAGCGGGCCGCGGCAGCGCAGCAGCGCAGTGCCGCGCTCGCCCAGCGCCAGCAGCAGGACACCCAGCGTCAGCAGCAGGCTCAAGACGCGAGCAAGCAGCGTGCCGAGGCGCAGGCCAAATCGGCAGCGGCCGCCCAGCAGCAGCGGGACGCGCAACGTCAGCTGCAGGATACCCAGCGCCAGCAGCAAGCCGCCCAGCATCAGCAGGCTCAGGAGGTGGACCGGCAGCGCGCAGATGCCGCAAAACAGCAGGCGCAAGCCGCGGCGGCGCAACAGCGCGAGCAGGCCAAAGCAGCGGGCGAGGCGCAACGCCAGCAGACCCAGCATGCGCAGGAAGCGCAGCGCCAGCAACAGCAGCAGGAAGCCCAGCGTCAGCAAGCCCAGCACCAGCAGGAGGCTCAGCGTGCCAAGGCGCAGCAGGCAGCAAAGGACCAGCCGACTGGGGACCGGGGCAATCACGGCGACCGCAAGCACAAGGACAATATGCCGGGCCAGCAGCAGTGACACGTCGGCCGTGACAAGACGCGCCTGACCTGAAACAGGACTTCGATGCCGCTAACCCCTGAACCGACGCCGATCACCGCAACCGTGGCGCGCCGCGAGGTCGGCTCGATCGTCGTCTTTGCCCTGGTCGCGCTGGCGTTGTTCGTGTTCGCGCGGCTGGCGTCGGAGGTCCGCGAAGGCGAGAGCTTCGGCTTCGACCGCTGGCTGCTGCTGGCGTTACGGACCCCTGAGGACCTGAGCGTGCTGATCGGACCGCGGTGGTTCAAGGCGGTCGTCGTCGACATCACCGCGCTCGGTGGCCAGACGGTGCTGACGCTGGTGACCGTAATAGCCACCGGCTATTTGATCGCGGCGAGGAAATACCGGACCGCGCTGTTCCTGTTCGCGGCGTCGGTCTCGGGAGCAATGCTCGGCACCTGGCTCAAGCAGTGGCTTGGGCGGCCGCGACCGGAGATCGTGCCGCATCTCGTCGAAGTGTCGAGCCTGAGCTTCCCGAGCGGTCACGCGATGAACTCGGCGATCATCTACCTGACCATCGCGCTGATCCTGACGCGGACCGTGTCTGAGCGGCGGGTGCGGCTGTATCTGCGCGGGCTGGCGATCGCGCTGACCGCGATGATCGGCGTGTCGCGGGTGTTCCTGGGGGTGCATTACCCTTCGGACGTGCTGGCGGGCTGGCTGGTCGGGGCGGCGTGGGCGACATTGTGCTGGACGGCGGCGCTGAAGCTCCAGCAGGCCGAGCAGATCGAGGCGGTGCCGCGGGGGTAGGGCGCGGCACCTTCGCCAGCATGGCAATCGGCGGTCGTGGTCTCAGGTGCCCCTGTCAGTGCAGTCCACGCTGCCGCGCCCACAGAATCGCGGCGCCCCGGCGGTTGACCCCGATCTTGGCGTACAGGCGCGCGACATGGTTGCGGACGGTGTTCGGCGACAGCGACAGGCGCGCGCTGATCGCGGCGTCGTCGAGGCCCTGGCAGATGAGGTCGAGGACCTCGCGCTCGCGGCGGCTGAGGTCAGTCGGGGGTGGGGCAGCGGCGCCGCTTGTGGGCGGGCGGCGCAGCGTCGCGAGCTTGTCCATGATCGAGCGGCCGAACCAGTTGGCGTCCTTCATCACCGCCTCGATCGCCTCGACCAGTTCGAGCTCGTTGTGGCGGCGCGCGGTGATGTCCTGGTACAGCCACAGCACGCAGGGCTCGCCGCGGCGGCTGATGCGCTCCGCCGAGAGCAGGCAGTCGACCGGCTCGCCGTCCTTGTGGAGGACGCGGACGTCGTGGTTCCGGACCCCGCCACCGGCCTCGATCTCGGCCTCGACGCCGCGGCGCTGGGCGGCGTCGCCCCACAGCTGCAAGTCGTCGGCGACCCGCCCGACGGCCTGCGCATCGGTGTAGCCCGTGAGGCGGCGGAAGGCGTCGTTGACCTCGATGATGCGGTAGTCGGTGCCTTGCGTGACGACCATGCCGATCGGGGCGATCTGGAAGACGCTCGCGAAGTGCGCCTCGTTGTCGTCGCGGTCGCGTTCGGCGCGGCGGCGCGGCTCGAGGTCGGCGAAGGTGAATAAAAGGCAGGGCTCGTCGGCGACCTCGATCGGCTGGCCCGCGAGCAGCACGAGCCGAGTACCGCCGCCCGCGACCGGCAGCTCGGCCTCCAGCTGGGGCACGGTCTCGCCCGCCGCGACGCGCCCGCGGACGAAGTCGCGACGCTCGACGCCCGCGAAGATGTCGAGCTCGAACAGGCTTTTGCCGACCAGGTCGTCGCGGGCGAAACCGCTCAAGTCGATAAAACCCTGGTTTATGCGCAGGAAGCGCTGGTCGGCGACGCGGATGATCACAGCCGGGGCCGGGTTGGCCTGGAACATCGCCTCGAAGCGTGCCTCTGCGTCATAGCGCGCGGAGACATCGTGGATCACCAGCGCGAGGCAGTCGGGGTCGCCGCCGTCGTCGTCCATGGCCACGTCCCGGACCTGGTGGACCCAGCGCGGCTCATTCTGCCCAAGCGGCGCAACCTCGACCACCAGGTCCGGGAAGCTCTCGCCGGCAAGCAGGCGCATCAGCGGGTATTCGCGCCGCGCCAGCCGATGGTTGTTGCGGTAGCGCAGGACGAAGCGCTGGACGTAGTCGTCGGCGGTCACGCCGAGGTCCTCGACCTTAGCGACGCCGTGCATCTTGAGCGCGGCAGGGTTGGCGCTGAGGATGACCCCGGTCGGGTCGATCAGGATGACCCCGGCGATCAACGCGTCGATCAACTGCTCGAGGTGGCTGAGTGTCGGGCCGGGAATCCGGCGTCTGGACGGGCCGGTCGCCCGGCGATGGGGTGAGGCGTTCATGACGGTATCAGCGCCCGGCGCACCCTCGCGGTTCCAAAAGCCGGTGATGCGGAACTACCAGTTCGCGCGGTAGCCGCGCACCAACCCTATCGGCCCTCGGAAACGTGACGGATGAACCAATGATAGTCGCGCTGGTTCTGCTGGCTCGCCCGTCACGGCGGGTCCAACAGGAAGGCACTTCATTGAACATCATCATTCTTCTGATCGTCGGCGGCATTCTCGGCTGGATCGCCAGCCTGATCATGCGCACCGACGCGCAGCAGGGCATCTTCCTGAACGTCGTCGTCGGCATCGTCGGTGCCATGCTTGCGGGCTTCCTGGTGACCCCATTGGTCGGCGGCCTACCGATCACGGACGGCGGCTTCAACCTGCAGTCGATCCTGGTGTCGCTGGTCGGTGCGATCATCCTGCTGGCGATCGTCAACCTGTTTCGCCGCGGCACCGCGCGCTGAAGCTTTCGGGCGGCACCACATCGGGTGCCGCCCGTTACCCGCGCGCCGCAGCGGGCGACGAGACCCGCAACGGCGCAAATACTCAAGCCTTGGAGGTAAATCCCATGAAGCACATCATCATAGCCGCGACCGCGGCCGTCCTCGTCGCGAGCGGCGCGGCAGCCAAGACCAGCACCACCACCGACCACAATCCGGCGATCAAGGACAGCAGCCCGGCGCAGGCCAGCATGGCCGCCGAGGGCCGCAACTCCTTTACCGAGAGCCAGGCGCGCAGCCGCCTGACCAAGGCCGGCTACACCGGCGTCGGTCCCCTGACGAAGGATGCGAACGGTGTCTGGCGCGGCAGCGCGACCAAGGGCGGCGCGTCGGTCCAGGTTGGGCTCGACTACAAGGGCAACGTCGTCACCAACTGATCTCGCTTTACTCAAATTATTGATTTCAGGAGAGATATCATGACCCAGACCATCACGCGCCTGTTCGACAGCTATAGCGACGCCACCCGCGCGATCGACGAACTCGGCACCCTCGGTATCGCCCGCGACGACCTCAGCATCCTCGGCAACCGTGGCGACGATGCCACCACGGGCACCGTCCCCGATGCTCACGCCGGCCACGATCACACCGGCCACGACCACGGTATCGACGACGTCAACGACCACGGCGATGTCAATCGTGGTGTCTCGACGGGTGCCGTCCTCGGCGGCGTCGGCGGACTGCTCGCCGGCCTCGGCCTACTCGCGATTCCCGGCCTCGGGCCGATCGTCGCTGCGGGCTGGCTTGCCGCGACCGTGACCGGTGCCGGCATCGGCGCAGCGGGCGGTGCGGCCACCGGCGGTATCGTCGGCGCGCTCAAGAACGCCGGCCACAGCGACGAAGACGCGAACGTTTACTCGGAGGGCGTCCGCCGTGGCGGCACCTTGGTCAGCGCCCGCGTCGCCGACAATCTCGTCCCGCAGGTCGAGGCGGTGTTCCAGCGTTACAACGCCACCGACGCGACAGCGCGCGGTGCCGACTACCGCGCCGGCGGCTGGTCGCGCTTCGACGAGAACGCGCCTGCCTACAGCAGCACCGACGTCGACACCCGTCGCACCGGTACCGGCTACTAAGGCGGTGATGCGCGGGCGGCCGGGTCTTCCCGACCGCCCGTGCGTTACGCTCCGACAACAGTTTGAATGCCTGAGGGAACTGGCCATGACGATGACGGCATTCCCTTGGAGACCCTGAAGCCCGCAACCGCGTTGCGGGTGCGGCCTGCGACCGGTCTCGAGCCGTTGGTGCCGTGGCTGATCGCGGCACTCGCCACCGCAGCCCTGTATTTTGGCAAGTCGGTCCTGATTCCGATCATCTTGGCGGGGCTGGTGTCCTTCCTGCTCGCGCCGATCGCCGGGCTGTTCCGCCGCATCGGGCTGCCGCGAGCGCCCGCCGTGTTGTTCGCCGTACTGCTCGCGCTCGGTGGCTTTGGCGTCGTCAGCGCGGTTATCGTCAGCCAGGCCGCGACGCTGAGCAAGGACGCACCGGCATATGCCCAGCGGATCACCGAGAAGGTGCATGACGTCCGTTCCGGCCTGACCGAGCGCTTCGAGTTCCTGACCCGTGACGGCACGCGGACCCGTACCGTCACGACCACCACGACCCGCCGCCGCACCGCGCTGCCACGCCCGACCGCGAGTGGCGCGCTGCCGGTCGAGATCCAGCCGGCCGCGCCGAGCGCCGTCCAGGAGTTGAAGACCTTCGTCCTGCCGGTGCTCGCGCCGCTCGAAACCACGCTGATCGTGCTGATCGTGACGATCTTCATCTTGTTCCAGAAAGAGGATTTGCGCGACCGCATGATCCGCCTGATGGGGGCCGCCGACCTGCACCGCACGACGGTCGCACTCGACGATGGGGCGAAGCGCCTGAGCCGCTATTTCCTGTCACAGTTCGCGGTCAACTGCGGCTTCGGCGCAGTCGTCTGGGGCGGGCTATTCATGCTCGACGTACCCGCGCCCGGCCTGTGGGGCATTCTTGCCGGGCTGCTGCGCTTCGTGCCGTATGTCGGCAGCGTCATCGCCGCGGTCGGACCGCTGGCGCTGGCCGCCGCGGTCGATCCCGGCTGGGACCTGATGATCTACGTCGCGCTGCTGTTCGTCGTGCTGGAGCCGCTGACCGGCTATGTCGTGGAGCCATTGCTGTACGGCCACTCGACCGGGCTGTCGCCGGTGTCGGTGGTCGTCGCGGCGCTGTTCTGGACCTGGATCTGGGGGCCTGTCGGGCTTGTGCTCTCGATGCCGCTGACGCTGACGCTCGTGGTCCTTGGCCGCCACATCCCGGCATTCGCGGTGTTCGACATCTTGCTCGGTGACCGCCCGGCGCTGTCGCCGGCGGAGACGTTCTACCAACGCATCCTCGCGGGCCACCCCGACGAGGCTGTCGACCTGGCGGAGGTGCTGCTCGAGACGACGACACTGGCGGCTTATTACGACGAGGTCGTACTCGGCGCTCTCCGGCTGGCTGCCGCCGACGTCGACCGGGGCGCGGTCCAGCGCTCCGCGATGCACGCCGTCTGCGAATCGACGCTGGAGGTGCTGGCCGCACTTGCCGATCACGACGACGGCACTAACGAGGGCAAGGCGCTGGCACCGTCGGCGCGAAGCAGCGGTGGCCTCGACACCTGCGCCGATCTTGGCGGCAACAACGTCGTCTGCGTTCCGGGACGCGGGCCGCTCGACACCGCCGTCAACGTCATGGTCGCGCAACTGCTGCGCCGGGCCGGATGCACGGTCCACGAGCAATCGCGCGAACGCCTGCCGGACGGTGACGCGTCGGCGCTCGATCCGGGCAGTGCCGAGACCGTCTGCATCCTCGGGCTGTTCGACCGGCGCGGTGCGGCGCGCATCCAGCCGCTGGTGATGCGGATGCAGGAGCAGTTCCCCGGCGTCGCGGTGCTGCTCGGCGTCCAGCGCGGCGGCGAGACCGGCGGCCCGGCGACCGAGGGCGAGTTTACCCCGATCGCCTCGCTCGCCGACCTGTGCACAGCGATCCGCTCGGGGGCGCGCGTTCCCGCCTAGACGAGCGTGTCGAGGACCATTCGGCGTGCCACCTCGGGCATCGTCGTGCGCGCTTGCCAGCCGAGGCGGGCAAGCGCGTGGCCGGGGTCGGCACCGCTCCAGCCGAGATCCGTCGGGCGGCCGAGGCCGGCGTCGATGACGACGTGCGCCCGCCAGTCGAGCCCGACCGCCGCGAACGCCGCGGCGACGAACTCTTCCAGCGAATGCGACTGGCCGGTGGCGACGATGTAATCGTCCGCAACATCCTGCTGGAGCATCAGCCACATCGCCTCGACGAACTCCGGTGCCCAGCCCCAGTCGCGCACGATGTCCAGCCTTCCGAGGTTGAGCGGTGCGGTGCTACCGGTCGCGATCCGCCGGGCGGCAGCGGCGATCTTGGCGGTGACGAAGCGCTGCGGCCGGGCGGGCGACTCGTGGTTGAACAGGATGCCGTTGCAGGCGAACAACCCATAGGCCTCGCGGTAGTTGGCGACGAGCATGTGCGCGGAGGCCTTGGCGACGCCGTAGGGGCTGCGCGGGCGGAACGGGGTGGTCTCGGTAGCCGGAATGCCGGCGAGGTCGCCGAAGGCCTCGCTGGAGCTGGCATGATACAGGCGGATCGGGCGGCCGGTGTGGCGGATCGCTTCCAGCATGTTGAGGACCCCGAAGACTGCGCTGGTCAGGGTCTCAGCGGGCAACTCGAACGACAGGCCGACCGAGGACTGGCCCGCCAGCGCGTAGATCTCGTCGGGCTCGGCACGGGTGACCGCGGTGATGACGCTGCGGTAGTCGTCGGGGGCCATCGACATCAGGGTGACGCGGTCGCGGATGCCGAGCGCCTCGAGCTGGCGGAACGGATTCATATGGGCATCGCGCGAGGTGCCGACGACGCGGTAGCCGCGCTCCAGCAGCAGCGCCGCCAGATAGCCGCCGTCCTGCCCGCCGATGCCGCAGACGAGCGCAGTCTTCACAGCAAGTTCCGATAGATGGTCGCAGTCTCGGCGGCGCAGCGCGCCCACGAGAAAAGCCCGAGGCGGGCGTGGCCGGCGGCGACGAGGCTGGCGGTCAACGTGGGGGAGCCGACAACGCACTCGATCGCGATGCGGAGCGCTTCGACGTCGCCGGGCGGCGCGTAGGCGACGGCATCGCCGCAGACCTCTGGCACCGAACCGGCATCGACCGCGACGACCGGCGTACCGGCGGCCATCGCCTCGAGTGGCGGGATGCCAAAGCCCTCGTACAGCGACGGGTAGATGAAGGCCGCGGCATCGCGCGAGACGCCGCCATGCACCTGCGAGGCGAAGGTCTGGTGATCGAAGGCGATTTTCACGAAAGGGAACTGCTGCGGCACTTGGGAACGGGCATGGCGCCGGGATTAACCGACCCCGCAATCGCTGGCAACGACGCCGCCCCCGGCCCTAGCTCGCGCCGAGATAGTCCATCTTGCCGATCTCGACGCCGCTGTGGCGCAGGATCGCGTAGGCGACGGTGCAGTGGAACAGGAAGTTCGGCAGCACGAAATGCAACAGGAAGTCCTGGCCGCTGAATTCGAAGGTGCGCGGGCCGGCCTTGAGCTCGATGTGGCGCTCCTCGGTGCCGTCGATCTGGTCGGCGGGGACGCTTTTGATGAAGGCTACGGTCTTGTCGATGCGGGCGTGGAGGTCGGCGAAGGTGACCTCGTCGTCGGCATAGCTCGGCGGTACGATGCCGGCGAGGCGCGCGACGCCGCCCTTGGCGCTGTCGGACGCGATGCGGATCTGAGCGACCAGCGGCAGCATGTCGGGCGCGAGCTTCGCCTCGATCAGCGTCGCCGGGTCGATCCCGCTCGCCTTGGCGTGCGCTTCGGCCTTGGTCAGGACTGCGGACAGAGTGCCGAACTGGCGAAGCAGGACGGGCAGCAGAACCTGGTGCATCGAGATGGTCATTGACGGTTCCTCTTGAGGGTTAGCCGGGCCCTAGATGAGATTTCCTCAAGTCCGAAACGATTAGTCTCATCCCGGGCCCCATTGTCGTCCCGGGCTTGACCCGGGACCCAGCTCACCCGGCGCTCACACCCCGCGGTCAGCTAGGTCCCGGGGCAAGCCCGGGATGACAAGTCATCGTGAGTGCTACCGCGACCGCCCGATCAGCCGCCGGCTCTCGAGCAGCTGCCACGCCAACATCGCCGGGATGCCGATCGCCAGGTCGCGCGCGCGCTTCAGCAGCGACAGCGCGACGGCGGTCTGCGGGTCGAGGCCGAACAATGGGCCGACCAGCGCATACGCCCCCTCCTGGATCCCGACCGCGCCGGGCACGACGAAGGCGATGCTGCGGACCGCGAAGATCAGGCTCTCGATCGCCAGCACCGACAGCAGGGTGATCTCGACCCCCATGAAGCGCAGCGCGATCCACGCGCCGGCGCCGCTCAGCACCCAGGCGGCTAGGTTAAGTGCGAACGACAGGAGCACGCGGCCCCGGTCGCGGTAGCAGGTGTCGAGCGCCGCCTGCACCGCTGCCAGGGAGCCCGCGATTGAGGGTAGCAAGCGCGCACCGAGGCTGCCGGCCAGCCCGAGCACGCGGCGCTGCCCGAAGGCGAAGGCGGCCATCACCGCCGCCGTGACGCCGAGCCCGCCGCACGCCAGCGCGCGCAAGCCGGCCGGGTCGGTCCTGCCGTCTAGGGCCAGCACCAGAAGCCCGACGCCGGCGAGCGTGAACACCAGCTGCGACGCCATTTCGGTGGTCAGGTCGGCGATCATCGAGGCGTAGACCAGCGGTTCGGCGACGCCCCTCGCGCTGAGTGCCCGCCCACCGACGACGAGCCCGCCGATCTGCGAGAACGGCAGAACGTCCGTCGCGCCCTCGCGCACCGTCCGCGCCCAGACGAACTCGCCGAACCCGACGCCGCTGCCGGGAGCGACCGCGGCCCACGCCCCGCCGAGCACGGTCAGCACCAGCAGCGACCACAGGCAGAACACCGCGAAGCCGCCGCCGCCGATGGTTCGCATCGCCGCGAGCACTGGAGCGACCCCGACCTCACCGATCACCCATGCCGCAACCGCGAGCCCGGCAACCGTGAGCAGCAGGACGATCGTGCCCGCCTTCACGCGAAGCTCGCGAAGCTGCCGAGATGGGCGGTCCCCAGTGCAGCGCGGACGCCGGGGTCGGTCAGCGCGGCGAGCTCGTCCCGGTAGCGGTAGCCGGGGGCGTGGCCGCTCCAGTCGTCGCGGGTGGCGGGGTGGAGGTAGATTTCGGTCAGGCCCTCGGGGAGTGCGGCGACGAGGGCGCGGAGGCGCTCCGGGGTCACCGCGCCTGAGTCCGCGAGGCCGTAGACCTGGTCGGGGACCGTCATCCCGGCACGGCGCAGGCGGCGCTGGAGCAGGCGCGCGAACGGTGTCGCGATGCCGCCGCTGCCGGGCTCGACGGGGGCACGGACCGCGGTCATGCCATGGCGCTTGCCGACCCGCAGGATCGTGCTGGCGATGGTCGGGTGGAGGTGGAAGTGCTTGTGCGCGTTGACGTGGTCGAGCTTGAGGCCGGTCGCAGCGAAGGCAGCGAACTGCGCCTCGATTTCGGCCTCGAGCTGGCGGCGGACGGCGGGGCGCAGGAAGATACCGAGTGCGGTCCGCGCCATGTCGGTGCGGAAGTTGCCGCTCGCGTCGACGAGGCCGGGTATGCGCTCCGGCGGCAGCATCGGGCGGCCCTCGACGAGCACGAGGTGCAGGCCGACGCCGAGGTTGGGGATGGCCTTGGCGCGGCTCAGCGCGTCCGCAGCAGCCGGGGCGGCGACCATCAGGCTAGCCGCGGTCAGGATGCCGTCGCGGTGGCCGCGCTCGACGGCCTCGTTGACGCTGTCGTCGGCGCCGAAGTCGTCGGCGGTGACGATGAGATGCTTCACTCCCCCTCCCCTTCAGGGGAGGGACGCGGAGAGACGGCGCACCTTCGCGCCGGCCCCGGGGGTGGGCCCTTCGTCGCGGGTGAAGCACCCACCCCGGGGCCGGCTGCGCCGTCTCTCCGACCCTCCCCTGAAGGGGAGGGTGTCATCAAGCCGGCGCCTTCCGGTGTCGCAGGAAGTGGAAGAACTCGACGCCCTCGCGCAGGCGGCGCTTCATCATGTCGCGGTCGCGGAGCATCTCCCAGACGATGTCCTTGATCTTGGAGAAGCGGAAATAATAGCGGCGATAGAAGACCTCGACGGTGTCGAAGATCTCCTTGCTGTCGAGATGCGGGTAGCTGAGTTGCGCGATCTGCTCGCCGTCGGTGTTGAGCAGGTCGGCCTGGTTGTCGAACCAGCCGTTCTCGGTCGCCTGCTTGTACAGGAAGGTGCCGGGGTAGGGCGCCGCGAGCGACACCTGGATGGTGTGCGGGTTGAGCTCCATCGCGTACGCCATGGTCTCCTCCATGGTCTCGCGGGTCTCGCCCGGCAGGCCGAGGATGAAGGTGCCGTGGATGACGATGCCGAGCTCGTGGCAATCCTTGGTGAACTGCCGCGCGACCTCGGTGCGGAGGCCCTTCTTGATGTTGATCAGGATCTGCTGGTTGCCGCTTTCATAGCCCACCAGCAGTAGGCGCAACCCGTTGGCCTTCATGATCTCCAGCGTCCGGCGCGGCACGTTGGCCTTGGCGTTGCACGACCAGGTGACGCCCAGCTTGCCGAGCTCGATCGCCAGCGCCTCGACCCGCGGCGCGTTGTCGGTCAGCGTGTCGTCGTCGAAGAAATACTCCTTCACCTGCGGGAAGGCCTTCACCGCATACTTGATCTCCTCGATGACGTGGGAGATCGAGCGGGTCCGGTAATTGTGCCCGCCGACGGTCTGCGGCCACAAGCAGAAGGTGCAGCGGCTCTTGCAGCCGCGCCCGGTGTAGAAGCTGATGTACGGATGGAGCAGGTAGCCACCGAAATACTTTTCGATGGTCAGGTCGCGCTTGTAGATCGGGGTGACCCACGGCAGCGAATCCATGTTCTCGATCACCGGGCGGTCGAGGTTGTGGACGATCTCGCCGAGCTTGTTGCGGTAGCTGATGCCCTGGATGGCGTTCAGGTCGATCCCGTCGGCGACGTCCTTGATGGTGAAGTCGAACTCGTTGCGCGCGACGAAGTCGATCGCGTGCGAGGCCTCGAGACTACCCTGTGCGTCGACCGCGACCTTGGCGCCGATCATGCCGATCTTCAGGCTCGGGTTGAGCGCCTTGAACAGCTCGGCGGTCTTGACGTCCTGCGCGAACGACGGCGTCGAGGTGTGGAGCACGAGCAGGTCGCGCTGGGTCGCCTCGTGCTTGATGTCGTCGAAGCTGAGGTCGTGGGCGGGGGCGTCGATGAGCTTGGAACCCTCGACCAGCGCGGCGGGCTGGGCCAGCCACGTCGGGTACCAGAACGACTTCACCTCGCGCTTCATCTGGTAGCGCGCACCGGCACCACCGTCGTACCCGTCGAAGCTCGGGGCCTGAAGGAAAAGACTGCGCATCACTCACCTATTATCCGGCCGTTGCGGGCAACATTCAGCGTCGCGCCGCGCCAATCGACCGATTGCACCAGAAAGCTCGCCAGAAAAAGCCCGAACGACAGGATATCGCGCGCCGGCATCATCCAGAGTGGTCCGGGAGGGACGCCGGTGAAGCGGTCGACCCGCACCGCAACGGCGACGCGCGAGAGCAAAGCTGCAGCCATCACGGCCAAGGTAGGCGGCGCGAATCCCCCTACAAGGCAGGCCAGCAGCGCCACCGGCACCGGGTTGAGCCAGCCGCCGACCGCGAAGCCGGCGGGCGACAGGCGGCGGATGGTCGCATTCCAGCGCAGCTCGTGGCGGGCGAGCGCGGTGAAACTGGAGTCGGCGCAGGCGTGGCCGATGGTGAAGGCCGGCACCGCGACCGACGACCCGAGGCTGCGGACCGCCGCGCCGATCGCATAATCGTCGGCGAGGTCGTCGGCGAACGCCGCGAAGCCGCCGATGCGGTCGAGGGTGGCGCGGCTCAATGCGATGGTCGACCCCATGCACGGGGTGGCGAGGCCGAGGCGCATGCCGACGAGCACCGAGGGGAGAAAGCCGTGGCTGATCGCCATCGCCGCGAGGGTCGACCACGGGCCGGCGTCGCCGCGGCCGTGGTAGAGGACGGTGACGGCGCCGGGGGTTGGTTCAGGGAACGAATTTTCAGGCTTGTCATCCCCGCGCACGCCGGGACCCAGCTCTCGGTCGTTCACCGCGCTTGGCGAAGCTGGGTCCCGGCGTTCGCCGGGATGACACGTAGCGGTGGCGGGCGGGGCGGGGGCGGGTTCGCCCAGCGCTCCGACGATCCGCGCCAGATAGTCCGCCTCGACCGCCATATCCGAGTCGCTCAGCACCAGCACATCGTGCTTCGCCGCGCCCATCATGTTGACGAGGTTCGAGACCTTGGCATTCCCGCCATGCCGCGCCGGGTCGACGACCAGCGCGATGTCGGCCTTCGGGTACAGCTCGCGCAGAGCCGCGACTGCTGCGACCGCCGGATCCCCGGCATCCGCAACCCCGCAGACAATCTGCACCGCACCCCGGTAATTCTGCGTGACGAAGCTCGCGAGGTTCTCGACCAGCCGCGGTTCGGCCCCGTGGAGGGGCTTGAGGATCGTGACTGCGGGGGTGTCGCCCAGAGCCGCGTCGGCGCTCGCGCTTCGCCCGGTCAGCACCGCGCTCAGCAACTGGTACGCCGTACCGGCTCCGGCAACTGCGACCAGCGCCCAGCCGAGCCAGTTCAATGCAGACCCCGGAAAATCTCGAACACCGCGATCGCGATCTCGACCGCGATCAGCACGACGACCGCGATCTCCAGCCGGAACGAGCGTTCGGTGTCGATCAGGTCCGCCAGCGCGGTCGCGGTCTCGCCGACGACCGCGAGCTTGCGGCGCAGCGCGTCGGCGCGGGCGTCGAGCTCGTATTCGTCCTCGAGCCTCGCATACAGCCGCTCCAAATCTGGGCGGTCCCACAGCACGTCGGGCTTGTCGTCGATCGCGGCCAGGCCGGTGACGCGGTGGCGGACCAGCAGCGCCTGGCCGATGTGGCGGACGACCGTACGCCGGCCGGCGCGGGTGCGGCCGTGCTCCGCGAGCTGGCGGGTGAGCGGCTCCATGACGTCGAGGACGGCCTCGACCTCGCGCTCGTCGCGGTGGAGTGCAGCGCTTTTCGCCAGCGCATCGGCGATGACCAGCACGCGCTCCAGCGACAGTTCGCGGATCTGGATCGGGCCCCCCGGCGGGATCTGGTCGGTGCCGTCGGGCCAGATACTGATCGCCTCGCGGTCCTCGTCGCGGATCGTCACCGGGCGGACGATGCGCGGCAGGATGCCGGCCAGCGCCGCGGTTTCCTCGGACGGCGTCATGCCGCACAGCACGACGACGCCGTAGCGGAACAGCACCGCATAGCCCTCGACGCCGGCGCGGTAGGCGAGCGGCGAGGCGGACAGCAGGTCGGCCGGGGCAAAGCCCGCGAGGTCGAGCCGGTCGCCGAGCAGGACGGTGCGGGCGCTGTAGCTGTCGGGATCGCTGGCGTGCATGACGCAGGTCCCTTCCCACGGCGCGCGGCTTGCGGCTAGGGTCCGCCGCACTTCGACCTTTGGGGAATTTGTGAGCGCGCCTGCCGGAATCGTCATGGTGACAGGCGCGGCCGGCTTCGTCGGGGCGGCCGTGGCGCGCGCCCTGACCGGCGCGGGCTACCGGGTCCGGGCGCTGGTCCGTGCAAGCAGCCCGCGCGCCAACCTCGCCGGCTTCGAGGGCGACATCGTCGCCGGTGACCTGATGGACGAGGCGGCGCTGGCGGTGGCGATGACCGGGGTTTGGGGTGTCTGCCACGTTGCCGCCGACTATCGGCTATGGGCGCGGGACCCCGAGCAGATCGTCCGCAACAACGTCGAGGGCACGCGCGCGGTGATGGTCGCGGCGCAGAATGCCGGGGTCGAGCGGATCGTCTATACCAGCTCGGTGGCGACGCTGGGGCTGGACCGGCTGCCCGCCGACGAGACCGCGCCGCTGAGCCCGGAGCATGCGATCGGGGCCTACAAGCGCAGCAAGGTGCTCGCCGAGCGGCTGGTCGAGAACATGGCCGCGACAGGCCAACTGCCTGCCGTGATCGTCAATCCGTCGACCCCGATCGGCCCCGGCGACGTGCGCCCGACGCCGACCGGGCGGATCATCGTCGAGGCGGCGAACGGCAAGATTCCGGCGTTCGTCGATACCGGGCTGAACCTCGTTCACGTCGACGATGTCGCGCGGGGCCACGTGCTGGCACTGCAGAAGGGCCGGGTCGGCGAGCGTTATGTGCTGGGCGGGCAGGACGTCGTGCTGCGCGATTTCCTTGCCGAGATCGCGCGCCAGGTTGGGCGCAAGCCGCCGACGGTCAGCCTTCCACGCGGGCCGCTGTTCCCGCTGGCGTGGGCGGCGGAGGCGGTGGCGCGGGTGAGCGGGCGCGAGCCGTTCCTCACCGCCGATGCGCTCAGGATGGCGGGGCACCGGATGTTCTTCTCGTCGGCGAAGGCGGAGGCGGAACTTGGTTATGCGGCGCGACCGTACCCAGAGGCCGTGATCGATGCGCTCGACTGGTTCCGGGCGGCGGGGATGGTCGCTTGAGCTGGCTCGGCGTGCTGTTGCTGGCGATCTGGGCCGGGATGCTGGTGTTCCGCGACGGCTTCTGGCGGGCGAACGAGCGCGACGACGCGGTGCCGCTCCCGCTCGTCGAATGGCCGTCGGTCGTTGCCGTGGTGCCGGCGCGCGACGAGGCCGAGGTCGTCGGCCAGGCAATCGCATCGCTGGTCGCGCAGGACTATCCGGGCGCGTTTCGCATCGTGCTGGTCGACGACGGTAGCAGCGACGGAACGGCGGCGATCGCACGGGCTTCGGCAGGTGCGAGCGAGCGCCTGACCGTGCTGGACGGCGCGCCGTTGCCGCGCGGCTGGACCGGGAAGCTTTGGGCCGTGCAGCAGGGCATCGCCGCGGCGGGCGCGCCGGACTATCTGTGGCTCACCGATGCCGATATCGCCCACTCCCCCGACACGCTCCGGATGCTTGCCGGGGCCGCAGCGCCGCGCCAGCTCGCGCTGGTGTCGCTGATGGCCCGGCTGCGCTGCGACAGTTTCGCCGAGCGGCTGCTGGTGCCGGCGTTCGTGTATTTCTTCCAGATGCTGTTCCCGTTCGCTGCCGTGAACCGCGCCGGGCCGACCGCCGCGGCGGCCGGTGGCTGCATGTTCGTACGGGGCGACGCGCTGGCGGCGGCGGGCGGGATCATGGCGGTGCGCGGCGCCATCATCGACGACTGCGCGCTGGGCGTGGTGCTGAAGCGGCAGGGGCCGGTGCGGCTGGCGCTGACCGAGCGCTCGGTGTCGCTGCGTGGCTATGGCGGGATCCCAGCCATCGGTGCGATGATCGCGCGCTCGGCGTACGCGCAGCTCGGCTATTCGCCACGGCTGCTGGCCGGGGCGCTCGCGGGCCTCATGTTCGTGTTCGTGCTGCCGCCGGTGCTGGCGCTCGATGGTGATCTCGCCGCGCTGGCCGCGTGGGCGCTGATGGCGGTGTCGTTCTGGCCGATGCTGCGTTTCTACGGGCGGTCGCCGTTGTGGGGGCTGGCGCTGCCGGTCATTGCGCTGGTTTATGGCTGGTACACGTTGATGTCGGCAGTTCAGGTCTGGGCCGGTCGCGGCGGTCTGTGGAAGGGGCGCGCGCAAGCCTCGTCGTCGATTGGGACAGCAACGTGAACGCGCCGGCCAACCTGCCCCACCGGACCGAGAAGTCCGAGAATTTTCCGGTCGCGTCGCGCCTGATCGCTCCGCAGTTCCGTGGCCCGATCCTGGCGTTCTACCGCTTCGCACGCACCGCCGACGACATCGCCGATGACGCCGGCGCCAGCGTCGAGCAGCGGCTCGCGGGACTCGAGGCGATGCGCGCGACGCTGGTCGGGGATGGGGATTGCATCCCGGCCGCCGAACTCCGCCTCGTGCTCGCCGAGCGCGGCCTGACCCCCGAGCATCCCCTCGACCTGCTCGCCGCTTTCCGCCGCGACGTGTCGAACCCGCGCGTCACCGACTGGGCCGACCTGATCGGCTATTGCCGGCTGTCCGCGATGCCGGTCGGGCGCTTCGTGCTCGACGTCCACGGCGAGGACCGCGCGACCTGGGCCGCGTCCGATGCGCTGTGCGCCGCGCTCCAGGTCATCAACCACCTGCAGGACTGCGGCGAGGACTGGCGCGATCTCGACCGGGCCTATGTTCCCGCCGACTGGCTGGCGGCCGAGGGCGAGACGCTCGCCGCGCTCGCCGAACCGCGCTCGTCGCCGGGGCTGGCGCGGGTGATCGCGCGCATGGTCGCCGCGACCGACGGGCTGCTCGCGGAGGCCGCTGGGTTCGCGCGCATGATCCGCGACCGGCGGCTGGCACTGGAGGTCGCGGTCATCCACCGGCTCGCGGTCAGCCTCAACGATCGCCTGCGCACCCGCGACCCGCTTGTCGGGGGCGTCCACCACGGCAAGCTGGAGGCGGCCGGGCTGGCGCTGGGCGCGGTCGCGGCGCAACTGCTACGGCCCGGTCGGCTAAGGGTGCTCCGATGACCCACGCCGCCGCCACGATGACCGACGAGGAGCGCGCGCTGGCGCTGCACGGCCAGGTCAGCCGCAGCTCGTTCTACGCCGGCATGCGCGTGCTGCCGAAGGCCGAGCGCGACGCGATGTTCGCAGTCTATGCCTTCTGCCGCGCCGTCGACGACATCGCCGACGACATCGAGGGCACCACCGCCGAACGCCGCGCCGGGCTGTCGTCGTGGCGCGCGGATATCGATTCTCTTTACGTCGGTGGACCGCCCGGCAAGGCGGCGCTGGTCAAGACCGCGGTCGCGCAGTTCGGGCTGGCGCGCGAGGACTTCCACGCGGTCATCGACGGCATGGCGATGGACATCGACGACACCATCCGCGCTCCGGACGCAGCGACGCTCGACCTGTATTGTGACCGCGTGGCGTCCGCGGTCGGGCGGCTGTCGGTGCGCATCTTCGGCATGACCGGCAGCGCCGCGACCGACCTTGCGCACCACCTTGGGCGGGCGCTGCAGCTGACCAACATCCTCCGCGACGTCGACGAGGATGCCGAGATCGGGCGGCTGTACCTGCCCCGCGAGCATCTGGTCGCGCACGGGATCATCAGCAACGACCCGCTCGCGGTGGCGGCGGACGCGCGCCTCGACGCGGTCTGCCGCGAGGTCGCGGCGCTGGCGCACCAGCACTATGCCGCCGCCGACGAAGTGCTGGTCCACCGCCCTCAGGGCCATCTGTTCGCGCCCCGGCTGATGTCGGCGGTCTATGCGACGACCCTGAAGCGCATGGAGCGCACCGGCTGGCACGCGCCGCGGACGCGGACCAAGCTGGGCAAGCGTGCGCTGCTGTGGACGGTGATGCGGGTCTGGCTCACGCGTTGACGGTCCATGTCGTCGGAGCGGGGCTGGCGGGGCTGTCGGCGGCGGTCGAGCTGGCCGCGCTCGGGCGTCCTGTCGCGGTCTACGAGGCTGCGCCGCGCGCCGGCGGTCGCTGCCGCTCCTATCACGACGCGCAGATCGGCGCGGTCATCGACAACGGCAACCACCTCGTGCTGTCGGGCAATGGCGCGGTCGCGACGTATCTTGACCGGATCGGCGCGAGCGACCGGGTCAGCGGTCCCGTCGAAGCCGCATTCCCCTTCCTCGATGCGGCGAGCGGCGAGCGCTGGACGGTGCGGCCGTCGATGGGGCGGATGCCGTGGTGGCTGCTCGACAAGGCGCGGCGGGTACCGGGGACGAGAGTCGGCGATTATCTCAAGCTCGCGCCGCTGCTGGCCGCAAGGAACGCGACGGTCGGCGACTATGTCCCGACGTCGGGCCCGCTGTGGGAGCGGCTGTTCGAGCCGGTGCTGCTGGCGGCACTCAACACCGCGGCGGCGGACGGGTCGGCGAAGCTTGCGGGGCGAGTTCTGCGCGAGACGATGGCCCGGGGTGGCCGGGCGTCGCGGCCGCTGATCGCCAAGCCCAACCTCGCGGCAGCGTTCGTTGATCCGGCGGTGGCGTGGCTGGCGGCGCGCGGTGTTCCGGTGGTCAACAGCGAGCGGCTGCGCGCTCTGGTGTTTGACGGCGAGCGCGTCACCGGCCTCGACTTCGGCGACCGGACCGTGGTGGTTGCCGAGGGCGATGCGGTGATCCTCGCGGTGCCGGCGCCGGTCGCCGCCGACCTCGTGCCGAACCTGATCGTGCCGACCGAGTTCCGCGCCATCATCAGCGCGCACTTCGCGCATCGCCCACCGTCGATGATGCCGCCGATCCTCGGGCTGACCAATGCGACGGTCGAATGGATCTTCGCCTTCGAGGACCGCATCTCCGTGACGATCAGCGCCGCCGACCGGCTGCTCGACACGCCGCGCGGCGAACTGGCGGAGATATTGTGGGCCGACGTTGCCAAGGTGCTGACCTTGCGCCCCGAGCTGCCGCGCTGGCAGGTCGTCAAGGAGCGCCGCGCGACCTTTGCCGCGACCCCCGCGCAGGACGCGCTGCGGCCGCCGCAGCGGACGTGGTGGGCAAACCTCGTGCTGGCGGGCGACTGGGTCCAGACCGGGCTGCCCGCGACGATCGAGGGCGCGCTGCGGTCGGGCGTCACCGCGGCGGCGCTGGCGCGGTGAGCGCCGTTTCGGCTATGGCGGGTTCATGACAGTTGCTGGTTCCTTGGCAAGTCGTGCAGGCGAACTCGACGTCGCGGTCGAGCGCGCCGCGTCGGCGCTCGCCGCGCTGCAGAAGTCCGACGGGCATTTCGTCTTCGAGCTTGAGGCGGACGCGACGATTCCCGCCGAATACATCCTGCTCCGCCAGTATTTCGCTGAGCCCGACGATCCTGAGCTCGAGGCCGGCGTTGCGCGCTACCTGCGCCGCATCCAGGGCGACCATGGCGGCTGGGGGCTGCACTATGGCGCGCCCTTCGACATCAGCGCGACGGTCAAGGCGTATTACGCGCTCAAGATGATCGGCGACCCGGTCGATGCGCCGCACATGGTCCGGGCGCGGCAGGCGGCGCTGGCCGCAGGGGGCGCGGCGGCGGTCAACGTGTTCACGCGCATCCAGCTGGCGCTGTTCGGGGCGGGGCCGTGGTCGACGATCCCGACGATGCCGCCCGAGATCATCCTGCTGCCGCGCTGGTTTCCGGTCCACCTGTCGAAGATGGCGTATTGGGCGCGGACAGTGATCGTGCCGTTGCTGGTGCTGCAGACGCTGCAGCCGGTGGCGAAGAATCCGCGCGGCATCCGGGTCGACGAGCTGTTCCTGCCGCGCGCCACGGTCAAGCCGAAGTCGAACGTCGCGGGCGGCAAGCTCGTGTGGAAGCTTGGGTTCGGAGCGCTCGACTGGCTGCTCAAGCGTGGCAATGGCCTGTGGCCGAAGGCGCTACGGGCGCGGGCGCTGCAGGCGTGCCGGGACTTCGTAGCCGACCGGCTGAACGGCGACGACGGGCTCGGCGCGATCTACCCGGCAATCGCCAACTCCGCGATGATGTTCGAGGCGCTCGGCGACACGGCGCGGCGCGACATCGCGCGTTCGGCGGTGGAGAAGCTCGTCGTCCGCCGGGATGACGGCGAGATCTACTGCCAGCCGTGCTTCTCGCCGGTGTGGGATACCGCGCTGGCGGCGCATGCGCTGCTCGAGACGCGTGCCCCTGAGGCCGAGACCCAGGCGCTGGCGGCACTCGACTGGCTGGTGCCGCGGCAGGTGCTCGAGGTGAAGGGCGACTGGGCCGAGAACGCGCCCAACCTGCGCCCCGGCGGCTGGGCCTTCCAGTACGCCAACGCGCACTACCCGGACCTCGACGACACCGCGGTCGTGGTGATGGGCATGGACCGGGCGCGCGGGCTGGCGGGCGAGCGCTATGACCAGCCCGTCGCACGCGGCGTCGAATGGACCGTCGGCCTGCAGAGCCGCGACGGCGGCTGGGGCGCGTTCGACGCCGACAACAGCTACCACTACCTCAACAACATACCGTTCGCCGACCACGGCGCCTTGCTCGATCCGCCGACCGCCGACGTGTCCGCCCGCTGCGTCTCGATGCTGGCGCAGATCGGCGAGACCGACACCCCGCGCATGGCCGCCGCGCTCGGCTACCTCTGCAAGGAACAGGAGGCCGACGGCAGCTGGTTCGGGCGCTGGGGGGTCAACTACATCTACGGGACGTGGTCGGCGCTGTGCGCGCTCAACGCCGCCGGCCTCGGCGCGGACGACCCGGCGATAGCGCGCGGCGCGGCGTGGCTGGCCCAGGTCCAAAACCCCGACGGCGGCTGGGGCGAGGATTGCGACAGCTACGCGCTCGACTACGCTGGCTACACGCCCGCCGAGAGCCGCGCCTCGCAGACCGGCTGGGCGCTGCTCGGGCTGATGGCGGCGGGCGCCACGGACAGCGTGGCCGTCCGGCGCGGCATCGCGTGGCTGCAGGCGCACCAGGAACCCGGCGGCCTGTGGCCCGAGGAGCACCATACCGGCGGCGGTTTCCCGCGGGTGTTCTACCTGCGCTACCACGGCTACGCGAAAATCTTCCCGCTGTGGGCGCTGGCCCGCTACCGCAACCTCAGCCTCGGCAACGAGACCTCGACGCGCTGGGGAATGTGAGCTTGGCGAGCGGGCACGTCGTCGTCGCCACCGGCTTCAACCGCGAGGTCGCGACCATCCGCCAGGGCGGTGTCGTCGTCGTCGCGGGCGGCGGTGACCCGGTCGGCCTGCGCGCCCGCATCGAGCGCGCCGCAGCGGGCGCGAGCGGGATCATGAGCTACGGCATGTGCGGCGCGCTCGCGGACGGGCTGGCCATCGGCGACTGGGTGATCGGCGACCGGCTGTCGGGAGCGGTCGACGTGACCTGCGACCCCGGCTGGGCGGCGGCACTGGCGGCGAAACTGCCCGGCGCGCGGCTCGGCGGCTGCTTCGCCGATGGCCGCATGATCGACACCGTCGCCGAGAAGCTCGCGCTCGGCGAGCGCCACCATGCCCTCGCGG
This sequence comes from Sphingosinicellaceae bacterium, assembly GCA_019285715.1. Classification (NCBI taxonomy): domain Bacteria; kingdom Pseudomonadati; phylum Pseudomonadota; class Alphaproteobacteria; order Sphingomonadales; family Sphingosinicellaceae; species Sphingosinicellaceae bacterium. The sequence continues at coordinate 3,270,895 of CP079108.1, read as the reverse complement.
TCGACATGGAGAGCCACGTCGCCGCCGCCGTCGCCGCCGAGCGCGGGCTGCCCTTCGCAATCCTGCGCTGCGTCTCCGACGGCGCCCGCCACCTGCTGCCGCATGCGATCACCGTCTCGATGCGCGCGGACGGCGGGGTCGACGCGAGGGCGATGCTGCGCTCCCTGGCGTCGCGGCCGGGCCAGGCGGCCGACGTGGCGCGAACCAGCGCGGGTTTCATGCGGGCGATGCGGGAGCTGAAGCGCGGGGCCGAGATGGTCGGGCCGCGGATGGGGTTTGTGGGGTAGGGCTGGTGGTGGAAGGCAGACGTAGAGCGTTAGTCAGATAAGCGGCATAACTGCCGCACGGTAGCGCGTCAGGAAATCGGAATACAAAGCCCCGCCGCTGATCTGCCCGTCGAGATAGTCCTGAGCTTCTCTCCGCCGCCCCGCCTTGGCGAGAAGAACGGGAATTCTTAGAGCATGGGCTCCGTAGGCTACCGGGTTGGCCAGCGCATAATCAGCGGCTGCTCCGGCGGTGCTGAGCCTTCGGATGAACGGAACGGCGTGAGCACGTAGCTCCTCGATGATTAGCTCCATTCCTGAGAGCGGCGCCTGGTCTGGAACCGAGGAGATGCTCGCCAGCCGTTCGAATACAGTTGGGAAAATGGTCGCCGTCCTGATCCCAGCATCCGCTTAGCCCGCTGCTCGGCTCGCCTTCGCGACGATACGCTCGACACCTGAGAAGCGCGGTCCGATACTGACGGACACGGTATAGGTTGCGTGTCCGGCGGCGAGTGGGAGGATGATCGCCTCCGTATCGCCGTCGAGCCTAGCTCGGAGGCGATTGCCGCCTACGACGGCCCAATCCGCGCCGCCAATCCGTGCAGCCGCTTGCTCCAATAGCTGACTGACTGCTGCTGTTCGCGTGATCATGGTGCTCACGCCTATGACCAAGCTCTTGTGCGTCGCAGATCCAATGTCCGCAACTCGGGCGTCAGCCGCTGTTTCGAACGCCACCATCCGCGGCTTGAACAAGCTGAACCCCCGACGCCGCACCCACCTTCACGTCCGACAACCCGGCCGCCGCTTTCGTCAGCCGCCGGTCGAGGGTGACGAACGCCTCGCACCCATTCGCTCCAGCCAGATGCAGTGCATCGGCGAAGTCGAGGCCCGCTTGTGCCCAGTCGAGCGCGCGGGCCCCGCGGAGCGGGTCGTCGACGCGGACCCCGCGCAGGCCGGCGAAAGATCGCAGTACGCCGAAACTCAGGTGCGGGCGACGGCGACCTTGCCGTTGCGGCGCATGGCCCCGCCGACCATGCCGAAGCCGCCGACCATGAGCGCCCAGGTCATCGGCTCGGGAACGGCTGAGACATCGGCGACATCGGATATCGTCAGCGTTCCGGCGGTACCCGACCCAAACTGCGTCAGGGCGTAGGTGCCGGCGACGAACCTCGGGGCTGCCTCCGTCCCCGAGTAAAGCTGGAGGCCCGAGAATATGGCCGCGTACGTATTATCGTAGGAAAACCCGCCGGAAAAACCGGGAGTTAGATCATAGTCGGCGCTGAAAAAGGTGAGAGACTGAAACTCGAACGCGCTCCCGTTGAGAGTTCCGGTGGTGCCCGGAGAATAGAAGAACTGGCCAGGAAAGCCATTATCCGGGTTTGAGTCGGGAAGCTCGAAAGTCAAATCGAAGGCAGTCGACGTGAACATGAACTTGGCAGCCGAGGCGGGAGACGCGATCGCAGCTCCGGCGATCGCGCTCGAGATCAACAATTTCCGGATCATAGAGTCCCCCAAAACCTAAACGAAGCCGCTTTCGCAAAGCTATCGAGGGAAATTGTAGCTTTGACAACGATTATAAACACAAGTTCTTGGTGCGATATGGCACTTATCAGGCAATATCAAATCAAGGTGCACCGTATATCAGTGCCTTAAGGCGTTTACGCGAGTAAACGATGCGCTCATCCGAAGACTCAACTGGCTCGTTTCTGGGCCGTCATAAGTACCGGGATGCGACCTCGGTATGAGATTCGGCCACACGATCCCGAGCCGACGACCGGATCGTCGTCGGCCCTCGAGCAGCTAAGCCGCGCGCTGGACCCTTTTGTACCCCTCGGGGTCCGCCAGCTTGATCCGCGCCAGCTCCTTCTCGACGTGGTCGGAGAAGTTGTCCTTCGCGGGCCGGGCGTTCGACAGGTCGATGTCGGCGGCCATCGGGCCCTCGGTGCGGACGCCGTTGCGGCCGACCTTGAACATCTTGAGCGGGTGGCGGATGGCGTCGGTGGCGGCGGTGCCCTCGAAGCCGCAATGGACCATGCAGTTCGAGCACTTGGCATATTTGCCGACGCCGTACTGGTCCCAGTCGGTGCCCTCCATCAGCTCGGCGAAGCTTTGCACATAGCCTTCGCCGACGAGGTAGCACGGCTTCTGCCAGCCGAAGACGGTGCGCAGCGGCATCGACCACGGGGTGCACTCATAGCTCTCGTTGCCGGCGAGGAAGTCGAGGAACAACGGCGAATTGGTAAACTTCCACTTCTTGCCGCCGTCGCCGCGGCGGAACACATCGCGGAAGAAATTCTTGGTGCGCTCGCGGTTGAGGAAATGGGTCTGGTCGGCGGCGCGCTCGTAAGCATAGCCGGGCGAGATCGTGACCTCGACGTCGCGGCGCGTCATCTCGTCGAAGAAACCGGCGAGGCGCTCCGAATCGGCACCGTCGAACACGGTGCAGTTGACCTGGACCCGGAAGCCCGCGGCCTTGGCGAGTTCGATCGCCTCGATGGCGACCTCGTAGGTCCCGGCCTGGTCGACGGCGTGGTCGTGCATGCCCTTGTCGCCGTCGAGGTGGATCGACCAGGTGAAGTACGGCGACGGCGCGTAGTCGGCCATTTTCTTCTTCAGCATCAGGGCGTTGGTGCACAGGATGACGAACTTCTTCTTGGCGATATAGCCCTTCACGATGCGCGGCATGTCGCGGTGGAGCAGGGGCTCGCCGCCGGCGATGGAGACCGCCGGCGCGCCGCACTCGTCGATCGCGGCCATGCACTGATCGAAGCTGAGGCGCTGGTTGAGGATCGCGTCGGGGTAATCGATCTTGCCGCAGCCGGGGCACGCCAGGTTGCAGCGCAGCAGCGGCTCCAGCATCAGCACGAGCGGATACTTGCCGCCCTTGATGTGCTGGGTGACGGTGTAGGTGCCGATGCGCAGCAGCGGAGCGAGGGGCAGGGTCATGCACGGTCCTTCAGCCAACCGCCGTCGCGGAAGCTCAAGCGGCTTCCCTGCGGTCTTCGGGCGCTCGGGTCAACTCCCGCGGGCCTGTCGGTGGACGTCGCAGGTGTCGCATTTCCGCAGCGGCGCGGCGGTATGGGCTGGCCGGGACCCCGGCTTTTTGCGATGGGGCGGCGATGCGCAACACCCTGATCGCTCTCGCCCTGCTCGCCGCTCTGCCGGCGCCCGCCGCGGCTGCGTCCGACCCGGTCGCGCCGATCGCGGCGTTCGACGATGCGCTGCTCGCGTCAATGAAGGCGGGCAAGGCGACGCCGCTGCCGGCGCGGACGGCGAAATTGCTCGCAGTGGTCAAGGCGACGCACGACCTGCCCGCGATGGCGGCGCTGGTCGTCGGCCCGGCGTGGGCGGCGACATCAGCGGGCGACCGCGCGGCGCTGGTCGAGGCCTTCGCCCGGCACAGCGCGGTGCAGTACGCGGCCAACTTCGCCAGTTATGCGGGCGAGCGTTTCGTCGTCGACCCGGCGGTGGTGACGCGGGGTACCGACCGGGTGGTCAAGACGACGATCGCCGGCAACGGCACGCCGACCCCGCTCGCCTACCGACTGCGGGAGTCTGGGGGCGGCTGGAAAATCGTCGATATCTTCGCGGAAGGTGTCAGCCAGATCGCCGTCCAGCGCTCCGAGTTCGCGAGCACGATCAAGGCGGGGGGTGTCGCGGCGCTGACGAAGAAGCTCAACACGGCGGACGAGGCGCGGCTGAAGGGGCGGTAGAGCGCGTGGTCCGCGCCTGGCCAGCCGCCGGCGCGACGCCCCCCGACTTCCGGGCGGGCGCGCCCGTCAGCCCGAAGCCGCCTATCATCAGCAGCGAAGTATCCGGCTCGGGCAGGACGTTGCCCCCGCCGCCCGTCGCGTCGTCGACGAAGGCCAACCCCGTAATCGGGCATTGCAGCAGCGCGACCATGCCACTCCTGAAATACGCGCCGACGCACTGGGGCGACTGGCAGATCTAGGTTCCGGTTCCGATCCGAGAGCCGGGCGGCGCATGGCGCGTGATAACATCCGAACGACGGCTCAGCGCCGCTTCTGCGACCCGAGAAGCGCCGGCTCGAACACCAGCGCGCACACCAGGGTCCACGCCAGTGCGATCATCAGGATCTTGCCCATGCTGGCTGTCCCTGGGTGGTGCGACAGCCACAGGCTGCCGAAAGCCGCGCCGGTGGCGAGCGCGCTGAACAAAACGGCGCGCGCGAGGCTGGAGGAAAGCAGCGATGTCGCGCCGTCGCGCCAGGCTAAGACCAGATAAACGTGGAACGCGGTTCCAACTCCAAAGAGCAAAGGGAAGGCGATTATGTTAGCGAAGTTAATGGGTTGCCCGATCAGTACGCAGGTCGCCAGGGTCAGGAATCCCGACAGCACGACCGGTGCCAGCGTGAAGGCGACCTCGCGGACCGAGCGCAGCACCAAGAGCAGCAGCAGCGAGATCGCGATCAGGGCGTAGACGCCGGCCTCGATGAAGGCGCGGGCGATGGTGCCGGCGGCGGCCTGCGTCGAGATCGGTGGTCCCGACGCGTGCGGGGCGACGCGCTGGACGGCGCGGGTGAAGGCGGCGAGCGTCGTGTTGTCATTTGAATTGCCGCGCGGAAAGACTTGCAGGCGCGACTGGCCGGCGGGTGTCTGCCAGTCGCGGACGAGGTCGGCGGGCAGGGTGGCGCGGGTGACGGGCCCGGCCTGGAGCAGCGCGCGGAGCTGGTCGAGCAGGAGCGTCAGCGGCGGTACCAGCATCGTGGTAGCGGCAGCGCGGTGCCCGGGCGGGGCGGTGGCGAGGGCTTCGAGGACGCCCGCGAGGCGGACGGCGGGTGCGGCGGCGGGGCTGGTGTCGGTGCTAGCGGCGGTGCGGAGCCGGCTCGCGGTGCGGCGGAGCGCGACGACGGTCTCGGCGTCGGTGGGTCGTGCGGCGACGGCGAACGGGTCGAGAGTGAACTCGAGCAGGTTGCGCGCGTCGGCGATCAGCGCGAGCTTGGCGGGCTGGTCGGCGGGGATGAAGCTGGCGATGTCGACGACCTGCGACACCTCGGGGAGCGCCGAGAGCCGGGCGCTCAACCGGGCTGCGGCGGCATCGTCCGGGGCGAGCACGTCGACGGTGTTCGGCGTCCGGTTGGGGTCGCGCATCAGGTCGGCGAGCGTCGCCATTGCCTCGCCGTTCGGGTTGCGAAGGTTGTACGGATCGAAGTCGAAGCTAACCAGCGGCAGTAGCGCGATACTGGCCAGCATCGACGCCGCGAAGGCCCATAATACAGCCTTGCGGTGCCGCTGGAGCCAGTGCTCGGCAGGGGCGAAACGCGTCAGGCCGGGGTCGCCGATGCGGGACGGGTTCAACAGCACCAGCAGCGCCGGGAGCAGGGTAACGCTCAGCGCCAGCGCGACGCCCATGCCGACCGCCGCGATGATGCCGAGCTCCGAAATCCCGATGTAGGCGGTCGGCAGGAACGCCGCGAACCCGAGCGCCACCGCCGCCGCCGCGACGACCAGCGCGTGGCCGAGCGTCCGGCCGGCACGGCGCAGCGCGGTCGCGGTGTCGGGGTCGGTCTCGGCCCGGAAACGCACGCTGAGCTGGATCGCGAAGTCGATGCCGAGCCCGACGAACAGCGGGATGAACGCCACCGAGATCAGGTTGAAGCGCCCGACCAGCGCCAGCCCGAGCGCCGCTGTCACGACCAGCCCGGCGACGATGGTCACCGCGATCGCCGCAACGATCTTCGCCGAGCGCGTCGCCACCCACAGCAGCAGCAGCATCGACCCCGCCATCACCGCGCCGACGATACCTGCACCGTCGGCGAGCGAGGCGAACTCCTCGTCTGCCAGAGGTACCGCTCCGGTGAGGCGGACCCGGACGCCGTGGGCCGGATCGAGCTTGAGGGAGGTCGCGAGCCCGCGAGCCGCGTCGCTGGCGGCCGCGCCCGGCGTCAGGTCCCCGTAGTCGAGCACCGCCTGCGCGACGATAACGCGGCGGGTCGGGGCCGCGAGGGCGCCGCGGGTTGCGCCGAACAGACCGGTCCACGAGAATTGCGGCTGCTTGCCCGCGACGATCCCGCCGAGCCCGTCGCCAAGAGCGCGAACCGGATCGGCGATGTCGCTGAGCTTCGCGCTGCCGGTCGAAACACCGGTGAGGACTGTCGACAGGCTCGTCATCACGCCGCGCAGGCTGGGGTCGGCGGCGAGCGGCCCGAGGAAGGGTTGCGCCGCGACCAGCCGCGCGGTGGCATCCGACACTTCGGGGGTGGTCGCGAACAACAGGCCGTTCTGCGCGAAAAACGCGGTCGCATCGGGCCGCCGGACGGTGCGGAAGTGCGCGGTGTCGCGGGCCATCGCCGCGGCGAGTGCGCGCGCGCCGAGCTCGGCCGCCTCGGGCGTCGCGCCGTCGACGACGACCGCGGTCGGGTCGCGGTTCTGCGGGAACGCCGCGTCGATCACGGCCTCGTCGCGCCGCCACTCGACGGTCGGGGCGATCAGCGCGGCGGTGTCGGTGGTCATGTCGAAATGCCGTGCCGCGAACGCACCGGCGGCGAGGGTCAGGAGCAGCGCGCCAACGATGACGGCGCGCGGGAAGGCGACGGCCAGCGCGACGGCGCGTTCGACGAGGGAGGGGGTTGAGGGCGCGGGACCGGGCATCGGCAGCGGTTAGCACGGCACGCGCAGCGGGGCAGCCTCGGTTCGACCCGGAGGATCCCGGAGCCAGCTCTCGCGCGGCGGCGCATTTCGCTCTAGCGACGGTCCGCATGGCCTACCAGCATTCCACCCGTGCCGTCCGGGTTCTCCGGGTCTACTGCCCGATCGCGGCGGAGACGCTCGTCGCGCTGGCGACAGGCCAGGCGGCTGCGATCGACCGGGACGCGACACTCGCCGCGATCCTGGGGATCGTTCGCGGCGATAACCCGCTCGGCGATTTCGCGCCTTACCGATCCGTCGTCGAACTCGCGCCCGGCTGGGAGCTGTTCACTCCGGGCGCCGATGCCCGGCCGGCCTTGGGCGAGGCCGGACGTGCCTCGGCGTCGCCGACCGCCATCCTGACAATCTACATCCCGGCGGACGCGCCCGAGGCGGCGGTCTCCAGCGCGGTCGACGCGATCGTCGCGGCGCATCCGTGGGAGGTTCCGGTCATCGAGCTGACCGAGGCGCGTCTGGTCGTCCGGTCCTGATCCGCGCTTACCGCTCGAGGAAAAACCGCAGCATCGCGCGCGACGCATCCGGCCCCGCGGGATCGGTGTAGGTCCCGGCCGCGCTGCCGCCCGACCAGGCGTGACCGGAGTCGGTAACGGTCCATTGTTCGATCAGCAGCGTACCGGCGGCGTCGCGGCTACGCCTCCGCGTCCAGGCGCGACCGCCGACGCTGCGACCGGTATCGGTCGTTGTCGCCAGTTCGACACCGGTGTCGCGGGCAGCGGTCGCGACGATCTCGCGGGCGTTGATCTCGGCGACGGTCGTGTCGCGGTCGCCGTGGAAGGTGATGACCGGTACGAACCGATCCGGCTTTCGGACGGTCGTGGCACCGCTCGATTGCCCGCCCTGTTTCATCGCCGTGAGCGCGCTCGACACATCGTGTGCCGCGCCGCAGGCCAGCCCCGAGTGGATCCCGACGGCCGCGAACAGGTCGGGATAGATACTCGCCAGGATCGCCGCCGCGGCACCGCCCGCCGACAACCCGGCAACGTAGACGCGGCCCGGGTCGACAGCGTGGTCGGCGACCAGTTCGCGGGTCAAGCCAGCGACCAGTGCGGGCTCGCCGCGGTCGCGCTGCTGATCACCAACGCGGTACCAGTTCCAGCATTTGTTCGGGTGGCGGGAGTGGGTCTGCCCGGGGTAGGCGACGAAGAAGCCAAGCTCGGCGGCCAGGGCGTTCATGGCGGTCCCGGCGGCGAAATCGTCGGGTGACTGGGTGCAACCGTGGAGCATGACGACCAGCGGCATGCCCGGCGCGGCGCCTTGCGGCGTGTAGAGCTTGTAGCCGAGGCTACCGGCGTCGCCGTTGTAAGTGTGCGCGTGGAAACTGCCGGCGGCATCGTTGGCGCTGGCATGGCTGGCCGACCTGGCGGTCCGGCGGGCCGCGGGAGCGGCGGCCTTGCCGGATACGGCGGCCTGGGCGGCGACAGCGGCGGCTTTTTTCAACGCGGCGGCGATCTTGGCGGCGGCGTTGGCCGTGGCCGTAGCACCGGTGCTCGCCGACGCACGCGCCTTGGCCGCTGCCGGGCGCGCCGTGTGGTTTGCCCGGGGCTTGCCCACCTTCGCTGACGGGACTGTACCCGTCGCCGCGGCGGCCGGCCGAGGGCTGTGCGACGTGCTCGTCGCGGTCAGGTCGATCGTCGGCGTCAGGTCGTGCACGTCGGGCGCACGTGGCGTGACACCCCCGTACAACAGCATCTCAGTCGCACCGACAAGGTCCCCGCTGCGGGTCAGCCGCAGCGCTTCCGCCATCGTATTCGTCAAACTCATGTATCGCCGTCCAATTTTGTGCGCTGCAGCATTAACGCCCGAAATCCGCATGTGGTCCAGCGTAAATAATATAAATCTCCGTTGTTCCAAACCAAAACGGCACAATTCTCTTGACTACCGTCACGCTATCGGGTAAACAAAACCCAGCCTGACGAATTGCGCAACAAACGGCGACAGGCCTTCAACCAACCGCAGCGGATGTTCGCACCTCGATCCGGGGCCGACGCCGCTTGCCTCATGGGGAGACGCACATGACAGCTTCGCTCCGAACCTCCGCGCCTCGGAAAGCAACGCGCCAGCGTGTCTCGCTCCGCGACGCCAAGGTCCAGGCCGCCTACCTCCGGGCCTACCGAGCCACCGGCTTCCATACTCTCGCGGCTGTCGCAGTCGCAGTGACGCCGGCAGCGGCGGCGTGCCACCGCCGGATCGACCCCGCGCTCCGCAGCGCCTGCGCCGCTATCGATCAAGCCCGCGACGCACCCGTTCCCCGCGCTCCGTTCCGGCGCTGGACCGCGGCCCGCAGCGTAGTGTTCCTCGCGGCGCTCGCGGCGAACGGCAGCGTCCAGGCCGCCGCCGATCATGCCGGCCTGACGGTCCCCAACGTCTACAAGCGCCGCGTCGAAAACGCCGACTTTGCCGCCGACTGGGCGATGGCCCGCAACCGTGCCCTCGACCGCGTCGAGGACATGCTGTTCACCGGCATTTTCAATGGCTTCAAGCGAACCGAGACGGTCGGCGACGTCGTCAAGACCGTCATCGTGCAGCGTCCCGACGCGATGTTCCGCCTGCTCGGAACGCGCCGCAATGCCGACCGGCCCGGAGTCCGCACCCTCGAATTGACGCCGGCATTGCTCGCCTCGGCGCGCGCCAAGCTCGAGCGCCAGTTGCGCCTCGCCGCTGCCAGCGGCAACGCCGATGCGGCGATTGCCGCGCTCCCGCTCGCGGCCCTGCCCGCTCCCGCAGGATCGCCGGGCACGGCGCTCGCGCTGGTCCCGCCGGTGACGGTTCCAGCCCGGTGAGCGCCGGCGACACGAAGCATCCGAGCGAAGCCTTGCCCTATGACGCGAACGAGATGGCAATCGCTGCGGGCCTCTACGTCGCCCACGACGGCCAACTGCCGCCACCGGGTGACTGGACGACGTGGCTGCTTCTCGCGGGCCGCGGCTACGGCAAGACACGGACCGGCGCAACGTGGATCGCGACGCTCGCCACGAGCCGTCCCGGTTCACACTTTGCCTTGATCGGAGCGACGCACGCAGACGCGCGCGCAGTGATGGTCGAGGGCGAGGCGGGACTGCTCGCGGTCAGCGACGGTGCCGTCTTCCAGCCCGGACGCCGCCGCGTCTACTGGCCCGACAACGGCTCCAGCGCGACGCTCTACTCGGCCGAGGAACCAGGTTTACTGCGCGGCCCGTCGTTCCATTTCGCCTGGGGGGACGAGGCGGCACGCTGGTCGGACGGCCCCGCGGTGCTGAGCAACCTGCGGATGGCGCTGCGTCTCGGCGATCATCCGCGGCTGCTGCTGACGACGACTCCGCTGCCCCATGCGTGGCTAAAGGCGATCGCCAGCGACGCGCAGGTGGCGACGACACGCGGGCGCACCGCCGACAACCAGGTCAACCTGCCCCTGCCGTTCCTCGCCGACGTCAACCGTGCCTATGGCGGCACCAGTCTCGGCCGGCAGGAGCTCGACGGTGAGTTCATCGAGGACCGCGAGGGCGCGCTGTGGCAGCGCGCGAGTTTCGAGGCTCACCGCATCGGTACAGCGCCCCCGCTCCTGAGGGTCGTCGTCGCGGTCGACCCGCCGGCCGGGGAGGGCGCCAAGGTCGACGCCTGCGGGATCATCGTCGCGGGCCTTGGCGCGGGCGGCATCGCCTATGTCGTCGCGGACCGCACCGTGCAGGGCCTCAGCCCCGAGAACTGGTCGCGCGCCGGCGCCCATGCCGCCGACGAGTTTAGTGCCGACCTGGTTGTCGCTGAGGGCAATAACGGTGGCTCGATGGTGCGCTCGATGCTGGTCGCCGCCGACAGCGAGATGAACGTGCGGCTCGTGCACGCCACGGTCGGCAAGACGGCGCGGGCCGAGCCGGTGTCCGCCCTCTACGGCCGCGGCAAGGTCCGCCACGTCGGCCCGCTGCCGGCCCTCGAGGACGAATTGTGCGGGCTTGGCGCCGCCGGGGCGTGGTCCGGCCCGGGCCGCTCGCCCGACCGTGCCTACGCGCTGGTCTGGGCGCTCACCGAGCTGCTGCTGCGTGGCCCTCGCCGCGAACCCGGGGTCCGCGCCCTCTAGTCATTCCAGGGAGATATGCATGAAATTCCCGTTCCTCACCAAGGCGCGGCCGGTGCAGACGCGCACCGCGCCGTGGGCCGGCAGCTGGGTAGCGACGACGCCGCCACGCAGTTACGAGGCGCAGGTCCGTGCCGGCTTCGTTGCCAACCCGGTGGTCAGCCGCGCCGTGCGCATCGTCGCCGACGGCATTGCCGGCGCGCCGATCGTCAGCACCCCCGCGGCCCATCCGGCACTGGCGCTATTCGGCCACGACGGCGCAGTGCTCTAGATCATCGCCGCGAACCTGCTCCTGCACGGCAACGCCTATGTCGAAATCGCTTGCGGGGCGGCGGGGCTGCCCGTCGCGCTGTATCCGCTGCGCCCCGAGCGGATCACCGTCGAGGCCGATGCCGGGGGCTGGCCGGTCGCCTATCTGTACCGCGCCGGTTCATCGCTGACCCGCTATCCGGCAACGACAGGCGGCCAGCAATCGGGCCTGCTCCACCTCAAGGGCTATCATCCCCTCGACGACCACTACGGGCTTGGTTGCCTCGCGGCGGCAGCGGCGGCGGTGGAGGTCCACAACGGCGCGGCGCGCTGGAACCAGGCGTTGCTCGACAATGCGGCGCGACCGTCGGGGGCCCTGGTCTATGATCCCGGTGACGGCTCGACCCTGTCGGCGGCACAGTTCGCGCGGCTCAAGGACCAGATGGGTGAGCAGTATATGGGCGCCGCCAACGCCGGGCGCCCGATGCTGCTCGACGGCGGCATGAAATGGCAGCCGCTGTCGCTGACGCCCGCCGAGATGGATTTCGTCCGGGTTCGCGACAATGCGGCGCGCGAGATCGCGCTGGCGTTCGGGGTCCCGCCGATGCTGCTCGGGCTGTCGGGCGACGCGACCTATGCCAATTACCGCGAGGCCAATGTCGCGCTGTGGCGGCTGACGTTGCTGCCGCTGGCGGCGAAGATCCTCGGCGGATTGTCGCGGCGGCTGCAGGACTGGTGGCCCGACCTCCACCTCGATCTCGACCGCGACGCGGTGCCGGCGCTGTCTGCCGACCGGGAGATGCTGTGGAGCCGGGTCAGCGGCGCGAGCTTTCTGAGCGACCCCGAGAAGCGCGCGATGCTCGGCCTGGAGATGGGCCGATGATCGCCGCCTTGCTGGCGCGGGCCGAGGCGGAAGGCGTGTCGAAGGCCACGTTACTCGAGCTGATCGAGGCCGCGAGCGAAGCCGGGGCAACGCGCGCGCTGAACCGCATCGGCTTGCACGATGCCGATGCGGGCAAGGACATCGGCGACCTTCGCCAGCTCGTGCAGGGCTGGCGCGACGCCAAGAGTTCGGCGCTCAAGGCGGCGGCGGCCTGGGCGATGCGCGGGCTGATCGCACTGCTGCTGCTCGGGCTGGCGGCGAAGTTCGGCTTTGTCCGCATCGGCGGCCTGGCATGACCGACCTCAGATTGGCGGGTTACGCCAGCATCTTCGACCGGCCCGACAGCGGTGGCGATATCGTCCGCGCCGGGGCGTTCGCGCGCGCCGTCGCCGCGGGGGCGAAGCTGCCTCTGCTGTGGCAGCATGTCGTTGGCGAGCCGATCGGGTTCGTCGAGCGCATTGCCGAGGACGGCCGCGGGCTCCGGGTCGTGGCGCGCATCGCCGCGGACACGGCGCGCGGCGGCGACGCGGCGGCGCTGCTCCGCGCCGGCGCGCTCGACGGCCTCAGCTTCGGTTACCGCGTTCGGGCCAGCCGACCGGGGCGGGGCGTGCGTGAGCTGACCGACCTCGACCTCATCGAAGTCTCGCTGGTGACCTTCCCGATGCAGCCCGCGGCGCGGGTGATCGCCGTCGAGGACGCAAGCAACTGATTCAGTTTCACCTTTTCCACAGGAGAACGACCCCATGACGTATGACATCAAGGCCGACGCGCTCGAGGCGAGCTTCGAGCAGGTCGTTCCCGACCACGGTGCCGACATCGCGGCGCTGCAGGCCGACGTGGCGCGGCTGAATGCCGTGCCGCTCCACCGCCCGGCGCTGTCGGGTGCCAAGGCCGACACCGATCCGGTTCGTATCGGCTTCGTCGAGCGCTATCTGCGGAAGGGCCTCGAGATGCCCGCCGAGACCAAGTCGCTGTCGGCGGGCGTCGCCACCGACGGCGGCGTCGCGGTGCCGCGTGAGATCGACGCCTCGATCGACGCGGTACTGAAGGCGACCTCGCCGATCCGCCGGGTCGCGCAGGTCGTCCAGATTGGCAGCGTCAACTACCGCAAGCTCGTCGCGGTCGGCGGCGTTGCCAGCGGCTGGGTATCCGAAATCGCCGCCCGCGCCGAGACAGCGACCGAGACCTTCGTCGAGATCGCACCGCCGATGGGCGAGCTTTATGCCAACCCGGCGGCGTCGCAAACGATGCTCGACGATGCGCTGTTCGATGTCGAGCAATGGCTGTCGACCGAGATCGCCAGCGAGTTCGCACAGGCCGAAAGCATCGCCTTCGTGACCGGTTCCGGGACCGCCCAGCCGAAGGGCTTCCTCACCTACCCGGTTGCCACGACCGACGATACGACGCGTGCTTTCGGAACGCTCCAGTATCTCGCGACGACGGTCGCGGGCAACTTCCCGACGGCAGGGGGCGACAAGCTGATCGACCTCGTGCAGGCGCTGCGGACACCGTACCGCCAGAATGCGGTGTTCGTGATGAACTCCTCGACGCTGGCGCGGGTCCGCAAGCTGAAGGACAACAACGGGCAGTATCTGTACCAGACCGGCCTGTCGTCGGGGTCGCCGGCAACGTTGCTCGGCTATCTGGTGTGATCAACTCCGAGGCGATCAAGCTGCTGAAGTTTGGGGTGAGCTGAAGCACGGCGCGGCGCAGCGGGAGGAATGCACTTCGCGTTCGTCCCGATGCGTCGCAACTCGTGCGAAGCCGGCCGGCGGCCGCGGCGGCTTTCGCGCCGCGTGCCGTCCGACGGCGCGGCTTTGCCGCGACGCCCTGCTTAGTAGGGCTCCCGCCAAGGCCCTGAAAACGCTCACTCGGCGCGTCCCCTCCCGCCCTCTCCCTGGTCGCCGAAGAGGCGACCTGTCCCTCCCCGCGAGGGGGGAGGGTGGGGCAGCGGCCATCCCCCGAAAGGAATTTCATGGCAATTACCGCCGCTTCGATCGAGGCGAACGGCTGGGTGCTGCGGCTGGTGTTCAGCGGCAGCCCGGGCAGTTTCGCGTCTTATGCGCTCGACCCCGACGGTTCGCCGGGGGTGACGCTGACCACGGCCCATCCGGGATTTGCTCCGAGCGCCGGCACCGCGGTGGCGGCGTCGCTGGCGCGCGTCATCGTCGCGACCAAGCCCCTGAGGAAGCCAGTCAACCCGGCGTCGCCGTTCAACGTGCTGGTCGACGAGACCGACAACGGCGACGGAACCGTTACGGTTCGCCTCGCGCTGTCGAACTACATCCACGAGACCGAGGGCGCGGTCAGCCTGTCGGTCGCTGCGGGCTGGCGGGCCGGCGAGGCTGCGGCAAGTGGCATTGCCATCGTCAACGCCTCGACCTTCGCGGCCGCGCTACCGATCTTTCGCTGGTCGGACGTGCCGTACCAGCGCGTTGCGGGGCCGGTGACGCTCGAACTCGTCGCCTTCTCGCATCATCCGCAGGGGTTGAACCCGGTCGCGGCGGTGAAGTTCACGATCACCGACGGCACCGGCGTCAAGTCGGCCTGGGCGACCGCGCCCAGCACCTCGAACCGTTACGGCGATAACCTGCGCGTCTACAGCGCCACCATCGATCCCGCCACGGCCACCGCGCTGAGCGCGGGGCTGCTGCGCTGCGACGCGGAGATCTACCCGTGGCTCGGGGCGATGCGGTCCACCGATACGCCGGGGACGCGGAGCATGGTCGGCCTCGGCCTGGCGGGCTACGGCGATGCTGCAACGACGCCGTTCATCGTCGGCTACGACCCGGTCGGGACGCGCTACGGGGACCAGGTGCTGTTCGTCGACCCGGTGAACGGCACGACGACCCCGCTCGCGGCGATGGTCAAAACCGACCTTGCCGGCGCCAGGGCGATCGCGCCGGCAGCGCGCCCGAAGGACCTCAGCGTCGCGGTGCAGGCGCTGTACCTGGCGAACCGCGCGCTCGCGGCCGGCAATGGCCAGCCGGCGAGCACGCGGGCGCTTGACGGCGCGCGCATCGTGCTGGCCGCGGGTGTCCACGTGCCGGGTACCGTGACGGTGACCTCGACCCCGACCACGATCGAGCTGCCGCTGCGCATCGAGGGCGACCCCGACGATCCCAACCCGCGCGACAACGTCGTGCTGCAGGTCGCGGCAACCAACAAGCGCATCCGGGTAACCAAGGTGGCACTGTCGAACCTGTCGGTCGAGGTCGATGCGGCGTCGCTGTTCGACACGCTGACCTTCTATTACACGCTCGACAACATCACCGTGCGCGGCAAGGCGGGCAGTGAGGCGTCGAGCACCGCCATCGGCGCGGTGGCACCCCCGAACGGCAGCTTCAACATGTCGGCGACGCGGGTCCGGTGGTGGCAGTCGGGCTCCCGCATGAACGGAAACTTCCAGCGCTTCGGCCTGATCCGGGCGTCGGAGGCGAGCCGGCGGGTCGAGGCGCTGTGCACGCTCACGCACCGCTTCATCGGCGGCGGCGTCGGTGGCGAGGACATTTTCCAGACGTCGGAGGAAAGCTGCGTCGGCGGCTGGGCGAGCATCACCACCGCCGGTGCGGGCGAGGACCTGGTCGTCTTCGACTGCGACCTTCGCTACATCAAGGGGCGGGTGTGGAACCTGAACAGCGTTCCCGCCGCCGTCGCCGGCACGCCCAACCCGAGCAACCGCCGCAACGCCTTCGTCAACAACGTTTGCGAAAAGATGGCCAACGTCGGCACCGCGCCGCTGTGGTCGATGGGCGAGGATACGTCCGCGACGATGAGCTACAACCTCATCGAGGGCTGCACCTTCGTCGGCGAGCGCTCCAACTGCATGTATTCGGACCCGGCGGTGGTGACCGCCGCGGATACCAATACTTTGCTCAACCAGGCGTACGGCAACCGGGTCGCGAACTGCAGCTTCGACTGGTTGCCGACCAAGCACGACGACTACAACGACGCCCAGACGATGACGGCGCGCGGGAGCACGAACGGCTACCGGCCCCAGATGACCGAGGCCTGGAGCGTCACCTACGGCGTCGGCTGGGAAGGCAACGTCGACTTCGCGCGGCATCCTTCCGCGAACAATTTCAACTTTGAATACCTCGGGCTGCGCAGCGCCAAACTGCTGTTCGGCACCCCGGCGTGGACCCTCGACCGCTCGGGGCTGAGCGGCGGCACGACCAGCGGTGGCGGCGATTACAAGCCGCCGGCGACCTCGCCGCTGGTCGGGCGGGCGCTCTGCGGCAGCGCCGACCGCGACCGGCTCGGAGCCGTCCGCACGGTGCCCTTCGCCAGCGGCGCGATCGACACCGCCAGCACACCGGCGGCAACGATGTCACCGGCCTTGTCGCTGCTGACCGTGGGCGGAGCGGCGACCGTGATCGGCTGGGCGGGCGTGCTGGCTGCCGTGGGCGGCGGCATCGCGGTGCACTCCGGAACCCCGGTGGTCGAGTTCGCCGCGGCGCTTGCTCCCGACAATGGCAGTCTGGCCAGCGCGGCCGGCACCCCGGTGGTCGAGGCCTTCGAGCTGCTGCTGGCACCGGCCGGCGGGGTCGCGACGCTGAGTGATTTCGGCGTCGCAGTGCTGCCCGACCTGCTGTTTGCGGTCCCGCGGCTGGTGCGGATCGAGGGCGAGGTCCGGGTCCAGCTGATCAACGCTGACTGAGCTTTGCCGGCGGGCCCCACGGCCCCTCGCACACCCTTTCAAGCAAGGAGAACATCATGGGCAAGTACGTCAATCCGGTCGTCCTCGACGGCGCACTCGGCATTGTCACCACCGCGACGCGCATGGTCGCGTTGAGCGGCGAACCGGCCGATTACGCCGCTGCCAACGCCGGCAAACTGGCGGAATCGGCGCTGACCACCGCCGACTTCACCATCGCTGCCGGCGACATCTCGGGGCGCAAGGTCACGGTCGCCGCGAAGTCGGGCCTGACCGTGACCACGGCCGGCACCGCCGACCACATCGCGCTGCTCGACGGGTCGAGCCTGCTCTACGTCACGACCTGCCCGACGCAGGGCCTGCCGAGCGGCGGTACGCTCAGCATCGGCACCTGGGCGGTGGAGATCTCCAGCCCGGTTTGAGGGCCTTTGCGGACCAAGAACCCACCCCTAGCCCCTCCCCTGAAGGGGAGGGGGACCCGCCTGTTCCTACTGCTCCCTTCCCTTTCAAGGGAGGGGCCGGGGGTGGGTGCGAGCGGCTGCGCGAGCCTTCTTCTCCTCCCCCCGAAAGGACCCCCCGATGGGCATCTTCCTCAAGGACCCGTCCGCCAGCATCGACTATGCGGTCGACTGGGGCGCGGGCTATCTGGCGGGCCAGACCGTCGCCAATTCGGCTTGGGCGGTGCAGCCCGACGAGCCCGGCGGCGTGCGCGTCGTCGCGACATTGAGCGGCGACACCCGCACCGGCGCGACCTTTGCCGGCGGCGTGCCGGGCAACATCTACCGGGTCGCCAACCGCGTGACGCTGAGCGACGGACGCACCGACGAGCGGTCGGTCGTGCTCCGCATCGAGCAGCGCTGATGCTGGTCGAGCTCATGCCGGCCGGGGTCGTGCCCGCGTCGGTCGACGAGGTGAAGGCGTTCCTGCGCCTCGAACACCACGACGAAGACGCCGTTGTTGCCGGCTTCGTCCGCGCCGCGACGGCACTCGCGGAAGCGTTCACCGGTCAGTGGCTGGTGGCGCGCGACTTCACCGAGAGCGTCGCGGCGAGCGCCGGCTGGCAGCGGCTCGGGGTGGCACCGGTGACTGCGATAACCACGGTCGGGATCGGCAGCTTCGCGCTGCCGACCTCGGCCTACGAGATCGATATCGACCGCGCGGGCGCGGGCTGGGTCCGGCTGCTGACCGGCGATGCGACGCTGAAGGCGAGCGTCAGCGGGCGGGCGGGGCTGGGCGAGGGCTGGAACGGCGTTCCCGAACCGCTCCGCGCCGGCATCGTGCGGCTGGCGGCGCATCTGTTCACCCACCGCGACGACCCGGATGCGTCGGCGCTGCCGGTCGCGGTAGGGGCGCTGTGGCGGCCGTGGCGGATGGTACGGATATGACCGCCGAGTTCGCCGGAGCGCTGAGCGAGCGTGTTGCCGTCGAGAACTGGCAGGGCGATCCGGAGGGCGGCACTTGGCTCAGCGGTGGCGACGCCTGGGCGAGCCTGGTGCCGCACGATCCGGGGGCGACGGTGATCGGCGAGGGCCGCGCGTCGCGCCCGCGCTACCGGCTGACCATGCGGAGCGGAGGCGCGGTGACGCTGGCGAGCCGCTTTTCCTGGCGCGGGCGGGTGCTCGCGGTGCTGCGGCTCGAGCCCGACCCCCGCACGCCCGACCGCCAGAGTTTCATCGTGGAGGACCGTGGATGACCGAGTTTCAAGCGCTGCTGCGGGCCCTCGAAGCGCGCGGTAAGGCGGTCGCGAAGGCAGCGCGGGCCCGCGCGGCGGCCGCGCTGATTGCGGCGGCGGAGGCTGAGCTGCCGGGGCTGACGGCCTATACCGATGAGGAAATGGTCGTGCTGGCGGCGACGGGTATCCGGGCGCGGGCCTTCGGATCGCGTCGTGCGCTGCCCGATGCGCAGCTGCAGTCGCTGGTGCGGCACGGGAGCGTCTGGTGACCCCGTCGGGCCTCGTCCAGCAGGCGCTGCAGACCGCGCTCACCACAAGGGTATCGAGATCATCCATCGGGAAATTCCTTCATCAGGCAAGCGAGCGTGTCGCCGCCGAGCGCCTCGTCGATGGTCGAGCTGCCGAGCGCGTGGCGCAGGTCGGCGGGCGTCGCGCTCCAAAATGTGTCGGGGGTCCAGCCGAGGCGCTGGGCGAGCGCGGCGGCCGCGATTGCGGCAGGGGCAAACCTGCCCTCCCCCCGCTGGGGGGAGGGACCGGTCGCATCTTCGCGACCAGGGAGAGGGGCGGGGGCCGCTCCCTCGGAATGATCCGCCCCAACCCCTCTCCCTGGCTGCAAGGGCAGCCTGTCCCTCCCCCCAGCGGGGGGAGGGTGCAGACTATCGCCCACTCAATATCTGCCCGAGCAACACCCGCAGCGCCGGCGTCGCCGCCGCCAGCCCGCCCGCCGCCAGCCCCTCGCTGAACGCCGCGCGCGTCAGCCCCTCCGGCCGCTCGTGCAGGCAATGCCAGAACAGCCCCGCCAACTCGCTCAGCGTCAGCCCACCGGCGGCCGCCCGCTCGACCAGCGCGAACAGCGCCCCGAGTTCCGCCTCCGCCGCGACCAGCGCCGCGAAGGTCGGGCGCAGCACCAGCGCCAGCCCCGCGACGAGGACCGAAGCCTCGCCCCGCACCGCATTGGCCACGCTCACGACACCGCCACCGGGCCGCTCGACTCGAGCGCCAGCGTGTAGGTGCGCTCGCCGTTGAAATCGCCGGCGTAATCGAGGCGGGTAATCAGGAACCGCCCCGCCAGCCGCTCGCCGCTCTCGAAGCTGACCTGATAGTCGTCGAGGATGCCGGCCAGCGCCGACGCCTTGACCCGGCCCTCGGCGGCAGTGCCGGAAAACACCCCCGCGCCGCTCAGGCTGACCGAGCGCACGCCCGCCCCGGACAGCAGTTCGCGCCACCCGCCCGAGCCCTTGTTGGTCACCACCACGGTGTCGGCGTTGACGCTCAGCTGCGTCGTCCGCAGCCCGGCGATGGTCGTGTAGGACGGAGGGTTCGCACCGTCGCCGACCTTCAACAGGAAGGCACTGCCCTTTTCGGACGCCATGATCGGATCTCCTTATCTGTGGTTGGGGGTACTCAGACCGCCTCGGTCCGCACCCGGAAGTCGGCCACCCCGTGGCCCCAGCCCTCAGGATCGCGCTGGACGAAGCTGCGCACGAACAGCACCGACGCGATCCGCCAGCCGTCCGCCTCGCCCGCCAGCTCCAGCACCGCCTGCTCCGCCACGCCGAGCAGCGCCTTGCAGCGCGTCAGCCCCGGCGCGTCGTCCCAGACGCCGATCAGCACGCGATGCTCGCGGCCCTGGCTGGTCTTGGTCGACCAGTCGGTGACGGTGTCCGGCCCGATCGTCAGGTAGGGCGCGGGCGCACCGACCGGCACCGCATCGAACACCGCGCCGATCGGGGTGAAGGTGCGCGCCGACACCAGCGGCTTCTCCGCGGGCGTCGCCGATATCCGCGGCCAGCTCGACGGGCCGCTGGCCAGTGGCCTCGATGCGGCGGGGCGCGGGCTCGAGCGCGCGCTGATCAAGGCCACCACGACGGGTAAGTTCGGCTTCGACGACCTCCGCAAGGTCGCGCTGTCGACGCTGGCGCAGATCGCAGCTAGCGCGATCAAGACCGACCTCGGCGCGTTGTTCGGCGGCGGGAACAGCGGCGGCGGCCTGCTCGGGTCGTTGGCGTCGCTGTTCGGCGGTAGCCCCGGGCGCGCGACCGGCGGCCCGGTCACCGGCGGCAGCGCCTACATGGTCGGCGAGCGCGGGCCGGAACTGTTCGTGCCGACCGCCGCCGGGCGCATCCAGTCCATGGCAAGCGGCGGGCGCGGGCCGGTCAGCGTCACTGTCAACGTCGCGGCGCCGACGGGAGCCGCGCCGGACGTGATGATGCGGACCGGCAGCCAGGTCGCGCGTGCCGTCAGTCGTGCCCTCGACAAGGCCAATGGCTGATGGGCCACTGGCTGGCGAGCGCTGCCGACCAGCAGCGCAAGGACTGGATCAAGCGCTTCGATGCGCGCTTCTGGACCGTCGATTTTCCGCGCCCGATGCTGGCAAGCGTCGTGACCAGCGGGCCGCGCGGGTTCCGTGTCGAGTGCGTCTTCCACAAGAAGAATGACCTGGCCGGGCTGATCTGGGAGTCCGCCGACCGGTATGATCACCCGCTGCTGGGCTATGCGACTTCGCGCGATTATCGCGGCTCGACGCTGAGTTTCCGCTGGCAGTCGTCGGGGTCGCTGAAGCCGCTCGATGCCGTCAACGGCCCGGTGCTGACCATCGAGGGGCGGGATGCGGGCGGGGTCGCGAAGAGCTGGTACGTCCGGTTGTGGAATTACGCGGTCGGGACGCCTGCCGATTGCCGGATCGTGCTCGACTTCGATGCGCTGAGCGGCGGTTTCCTGCTGCCCGGCGAGGCCGACCCGGTGTGGGCCGCCGACATCGACCGAATGTTCGTGTCGCTGGTCCCGGCTGCCTTCGACAAGACCGACGTACCGCTGCCGGGTGCCGTCGCGGCGACGCTCGAGCTGTCGGAGATCGCCTGCGACGGGGCCGGCTCGACCATCAGGATCGGCGATGCTTTCGTGCCGCCGCACGGCCTGCGGATCGCGAACGGCTACGACGATTGCTACAATCTGACGCCGGCGCGGTTGCTGCGCGGCATGGTCCAGACCGGCTATGCTGATGTCATCGACCACTATGTCGGGATGAGCCACTTCCCCGCGCTGGCCTGGGACGGCGCGGCGTTCACTGTGGTGGGCGGCATCGCGACCCCGGCGGCGGCGTGGCACGCGGACTTCCTCGGGCGCGCCAAGGCCAGCGGGTTCGAGGTCATCCAGTCGCTGTCGTACGAGCTGCTCGACCAATATTGCCCGGAAGGGTGGAAGCAGCGCGATGCCGACGGCTACCCCGCCGCGACCGGCTACACCCCCCAGTCGACGTTGCTGTCGCCGTCCAGCCCGACCGGGATGGGGTGGGTGAACGGGGGTCGCGGGCGACTTTGCACGGCTGGCGCAGGCAGCGGGCCAGCGCGTACGCTTCCAGATCGGCGAGCCGTGGTGGTGGGTCGGCGCGAACAACCGGCTGTGCGCCTACGACGTCTCGACGCTCGGGATGTACGCGGTCGCGACCGGCCTCGCGCCGCCCGAGATTCGTGACGCGCGGGCGATGACGACGGCGCCGAAGCTGGCGTTTCTCGACTGGCTCGGAGTTCGGCTCGGGGTCGCGACGCTGGCGCTGCGCGATGCGGTCAAGGCGGCGGTGCCGGGCGCGGAGGTGTCGCTGCTGTTCTATGCGCCTGCGGTGTTGGGCCGTGACGCGGTCGACCTGAAGCGCGCCAACCTTCCCGTCGCATGGGCGTCGCCGGCGTTCGATCTGTTCGAACTTGAGGACTACGAGTGGGTCACCGGTGGCGACTTTGCCGGGCAGGCGGCGACGCGCGCGGTCGGTGACGAGCTCGGCTATCCGGCGGCGCGCCAGCATTATTACGCGGGCTTTGCGGCGAGTTCCGCCGACTGGCCGGCGATCATCGACGCCGCCGAAACCGCCCGCGCGCGCGGTGTCGCCAACAGCTTCGTCTGGGCGTGGCCACAGGTCGCGCGCGACGGCTTCGTGACCTTCGACATCCAAGGAGACGAGACCATGCCGGCGTTCCACGACGTGCGCTTTCCATTGGAGCTGGGCTACGGGGCCACCGGCGGCCCGCAATTCTCGACCCAGGTCGTGACGACGGGCTCAGGCTTCGAGCAGCGTAATTCGAGCTGGTCGGACGCTCGACTCCACTACGACGCCGGGGTCGGGGTGCGGTCGGAGGCCGACCTGTCCACGCTGATCGCGTTTTTCCGGGCGCGGCGCGGGCAGGCCCACGGCTTCCGCTTCAATGATCCGCTCGACCATGATGCAGCTGCGGTGGTGCTCGGGGTCGGCGACGGGGTGACGACGCGGTTCGCGCTGCGCAAGACCTACGGCAGCGGCGACGATGCGCAGTCACGGCGGATCACCCGGCCGGTGGCAGGAACGGTCGCGGTGGCGCTGGCGGGCATCGTGACCAGCGGCTGGTCGCTCGGTGAACTCGGGCAGGTCGACTTCATCGCCGCGCCCGCAGCGGGGGTCATGGTGACGGCGAGCTTCGGCTTCGACGTCCCCGTCCGTTTTGCCGAGGACCGCATCGACGTCGGCCTCGCGAGCTGGCGGGCGGGCGACCTGCCCTCGGTGCCGCTGGTCGAGGTGCGCGAGGCATGAGCGGGTTCCAGGACAGCCTCGACGGCGAGCTGACGACGCTGGCGATCTGCTGGCGGGTGGCGCGCGCCGACGGGGTGACGCTCGGCTTCACCACCCACGACCGGCCGCTCGATGTCGGCGGGGTCCGCTACGACAGCGCGCCCGGCATGGCGCCGTCGGCGATCTCGACCGGCGACGGGCTCGAGGTCGATACGATGGAGGTCACCGGCGCGCTGTCGGCGGCCGCGATCACGGCAGCCGATCTGGCCGCGGGCCGCTTCGACGAGGCGACGGTGACGATCTTCATGGTCGACTGGACACGGCCCGGCGGCGCGACGCTTCCCTTAGCGCGAGGCTCGCTCGGCGACATCACGCGGCATGTGTCCGGTGATGGCGGCAGCTTCACCGCCGAATTGCGCGGGCCGACTGCGGCGTTCGACGCGACCGCGATCGAGGTTTGTTCGCCGGAGTGCCGCGCCGAACTCGGTGACGCGCGCTGCCGGGTCGATCTCGCGCCGCTGACCGTGCTGGCCACGGCGGGCGAGGGGGCGGACGGGCGGCTGACGGTGTCGGCGAGCGAGGCGATGGGGTTCGCCAACGGGCGGCTGCGGGTGCTGGACGGAGTTTGCGCCGGGCTCGACGTGCGCATCGCCGACGCCGGCAGCGACTGGATCGAGCCATTCGAGCCACTGCCGCACGCGCTCGCCGCCGGCACCCGGGTCGAACTGCGCGAAGGCTGCGACCGTCGCTTCTCGACGTGCCGCGACCGCTTTGCCAACGCACCGAACTTTCGCGGCGAGCCGCACGTGCCGGGGGGCGACCTGCTCACCCGTTTTCCGGGGGTCTGAACATGCACAAACACGCCGACATCATAGCCGCGCACGCGCGCGCGTGCGTAGGGACACGGTTTCGGGCGCAGGGCCGCGCGATCGGCATCGGGCTCGACTGCATCGGGGTGGCACTGCTCGCGGCTGCCGCAGCGGGCATCCTGTTCGACGTACCGCTGTATGCGCTCGGCGGCGACCGCGAGGCGCAGCTCGATGCGGGGCTGGCGAGGCAGGGATGCGTCCGTGTCGATCCGCCTAGACCGGGCGACCTCATCGTCGCGGCACCAGCACCAGGCCGTCGCCACCTCGGCGTCATGACCTCCGCCGGCGTGGTTCACGCTCACGCCGGTCTCGGGCGCGTCGTCGAGGGGCCGCTCGATCCAGAGTGGCAAATCGTCGGAGCGTGGCGCTTTCCCGACAGCGAGGCCTAGGCGATGGCGACACTGATCCTCGGCACCGTCGGGCGGGTGATCGGCGGGCCGCTCGGCGGGCTGGTCGGAACGTTCCTCGGCTCGGTGCTCGACCGTTCGCTGCTCGGCGGCGGCAAGGCGCGTCAGGTCGGCCGGCTGAGCAACCTCGCGGTGCAAAGCTCGGCCTACGGCGAGCCAATCCCGCGCCTGTACGGCACTATGCGGATCGCCGGTAACCTCGTCTGGACTGCGGGCATCGCCGAGCACAGTTCCACCTCCGGCGGCGGCAAGCGCGGCGGTGCGAAGACCACCAGCTACACCTATTCTTCGTCGTTTGCGGTGATCCTGTCGGCGCGCCCGGTCGCCGGCATCGGGCGGGTGTGGGCGGACGGCAAGCTGCTGCGCGATGCGGCGGGGACGTGGATCACCCCGGCGACGATGCGCCTGCATCTCGGCGGAGACGGGCAATCGGTCGACCCGCTCATCGCCGCCGCCGAGGCCGCTGGCGGTGCGCCCGCCTATCGGGGGCTGGCGTATGCGGTGTTCGAGGACCTGCCGCTCGCCGACTACGGCAACCGCATCCCGAATCTCACATTCGAGCTGATCGCCGATGCGGACGGCACCGGCGCAGGCGCGGTCGTCGCCGATCTCTGCGCCGCGGCGAAGATCGAGGGTGTCGCGCCTGTGGGCATTTTCCAATCGTTCGGCGGTTTTGCGGCAGCGCAGGGCGGCAGCGTCCGCGAGCAACTCGGCCAACTGACCGAGCTATACGACCTGCGCTTCGTCGACGACGGGACGGGGCTCGGGGTCTGCGCCGGGCCGGCCGTCGCGTCGATCACGCTCGCTGCCGACGATCTCGGCAGCCACGACGCGAGCTCGTCGCCGCACGAGGCGCGGAGCGAGGCGCGCGGCGCCGGCGGCCAGCTCGACGATGCAGTCGCGCTCGGCTTCTTCGACCCGGCGCGCGACTATCAGCCGGGCCTGCAGCGCGCTGTCCGCCGTGCCGATGCTGCCCGCATCGCCCAGGTCGACATCGCCGCAGCCTTTTCCGCCGACTCCGCCAAGGGGCTGGCGGGCGCGCTGCTGGCGCGGCGCAACGCCGCCCGGGTCGGCGCGACCTTCCAGCTGCCGCCGCGCAGCCTCGATGTTCGCGCCGGGACCGCCGTGCGTCGCGAGGGCGATACGACGACGTGGTCGGTCCGGCGCTGGACCTTCGCCAATTTCGTCTCCGAAGTGGCAGTCGAGCGCAAGCCGGTGCGGCTCGCGTCGGCGGCGGTGGCCGACCCCGGTCGGGTCCACGACGCCGGCGACAGCGCCGCGGGCGCAACGACCCTCCACCTGCTCGATCTACCGCCGCTGTTCGGAGAGGCTGCAGGGCCTCGCCTCTACGTTGCGGGCGCGGGTGCATCGCCGGGCTGGCGGCGAAGCAGCGTCGCACTCAGCCTCGACGGCGGCGAAACCTACACTGCGATCGGCGAAGTCGGAGCACCCAGCGTTGTCGGAACAACCGTGTCCACTCTTTCCGCGGGCAGCGGCGACCGTTGGGACCGCACCGGGCGCGTCGAGGTCGAGCTGCTCGCTGATAGCCTGTGGCTCGAGAGTCGCGCCGAGGCGGTCGTCCTCGCGGGTGCAAATCTGGCGCTGATCAACAATGAGATCGTGCAGTTCGCCAGCGTCGAGGCGCTCGGCGGTCGCCGGTTCGCTCTGTCAATGCTGCTGCGTGGCCGCCGGGCGACCGATGTCGCAGCGCATCCGGCGGGCGGGCGCTTCGTGATGCTCGACCCCGAGCGGCTGTTGGCGCTCGATCTCGGTTCGGAGGTCATCGGACGCAGCTTGCGCGTGCGCGCAACCGGGGCGGGCGACGGCGCTACCCAACCGGTCGCGATCGACTTCGCCGGCAACGCGGCGCGTCCGCTGCCGCCGGTCTTCGTCCGCTGCGTCGCGGACGGCGGCGACGCGGTGTTCGCCTGGAAGCGCCGCAGCCGGAGCGGCTTCGCCTGGCTCGACGGGGTCGATGCGCCGGTTGGTGAAAGTGCCGAGAGCTACCGGGTCGAAGTCCGTCGTGGTGCGACGCTCGTCCGTGCCGTCACGGTGGCGGTAGCGGGCTGGCGCTATCTTGCCGCCGACCGCGCCGCCGATCTCGCCGGTGCGGGAGCCACCGTCACCCTCGCCATCGCCCAGCTCGGCGACCTCGCGGGCGTGCCCGCGCACGTCGTCTTCATCCTGCCCTGATCAACGGGAGACTTGTATGTCCGAACTGACCGATCGTTATGCCCTGCCGCTCCTCCAGGTCGCGCAGGCGCAGAAAGAAGTGACCCACAACGAAGCTGTTGCCGGCATCGACGCGCTGCTCCATCTCGCCGTCGAGACGTCGGTGCTGGCCTTGCCGCCGGTTGCGCCGTCGCCGGGGCAGGCGTGGATCGTCGCTGCGGCCGCGACCGGGATCTGGGCCGGGCACGCCGGCGAGGTTGC
This sequence comes from Sphingosinicellaceae bacterium, assembly GCA_019285715.1. Taxonomy (NCBI): domain Bacteria; kingdom Pseudomonadati; phylum Pseudomonadota; class Alphaproteobacteria; order Sphingomonadales; family Sphingosinicellaceae; species Sphingosinicellaceae bacterium. Next base: position 3,244,209 of record CP079108.1, on the reverse strand, counting down.
CAGTTTCGGCAGCGGCGGCTGGCGCTATACCGTACCGCGCGAGGGTTGCGTCGCATGGTTGCGCGACGTGCAGCGTTTCGCGGTCCGGACCGGAACCGGCTGGCGCGACGATGGTTGGCCATCGTCAGGCGTCCGCATCGGTTCGCGTCTCGCGCTCGGTGAGGTGCCCGCGGTCATCGCCGTGCCGAGCGGCGGAACGGTGCTCGACGCTCAGGCTCGCTTCGTTATCATAGCCTTAACAGACGCGCTCAGGGCGCAAGGCATCGTCGCCTGATGCTTGATCCCTATGCAGTATACTTGGCTTTCAGATGTTGTTTCTGTGCAACACAGAGAGTCATTCGTGGCTTGCGTGGGTATAGAGCGTGAGTTAGAGCGTTAGGTGCGCTTCGAACGAAGCACCTATCTTGAAGGGGACTACAATGCGGAAATACGCTGCGGCGCTGGCACTTGCCACCACTGCACTGGCCGGCCCAGCGCTGGCCAAAGACGGCGCCTGGTACATCGGCGTCGATGCCGGCGGTATGCTCGTCGAGGACTCGAAGTTCGATATTCGTAACGCGGCCGGTACGGCCACCGCGAAGGACGCGCTCACGCTCAACCACGAATATGGCTACGACGTTTCGGGCAATATTGGTTACGACTTCGGTCCGATCCGCGCCGAATTCGAGGTCGGCTATAAGGATGCCAACCTCGACTCGATCGACTATAACGGCACTGTGCCGATCCGGCCGTACAACAGCCCGTCGGCAACCCTCCCTGCGCAGAATTTCTCTGCTGCTGACGGCAACAGCCGTGTCCTGTCGTTCATGACCAATGCCTACGTCGATTTCGGCGGCAAGGATAACGGCATCAGCGCCTTCCTCGGCGGCGGTGTCGGTGTGGCCCGCGTCAAGCTGAGTGAACTGCAGACCCGCAAGTACGGCCAGGCGTTCCTGGACGACAGTGACACGCGCTTCGCTTGGCAGATCCTCGCCGGCATCCGCAAGCCGCTGACCGACAAGCTTGATATCTCGTTGAAGTATCGCTTCTTCAACGTGAACAATATCAAGACGTTCACCGTTGACAACCAGGCGACTGAGTCGCGCTTCCGCAGCCACTCCCTGCTGCTCGGCCTGACCTACAACTTCGGCGAGCCGGCTGCACCGCCGCCCCCGCCGCCTCCCCCGCCCCCGCCGCCTCCCCCGCCGCCGCTGCCGCCGTGCCCGCCTGCTGCGGTGACCCCGGGGCCGTTCCTCGTGTTCTTCGACTGGGATAAGTCGATCATCACGCCGGAAGCTGCTGCGGTTCTCGACCGGGCTGCCGAGCAGTACGCTGCGACTGGCCAGACCAGCGTTGCGCTTGCCGGTCACGCCGACAAGTCGGGTTCGGATGCCTACAACGTCGGTCTCTCGCAGCGTCGTGCCGACGCGGTGAAGGCCTACATGGCAACCAAGGGCGTGCCTGACGGTTCGATGACGACCGAAGCCTTCGGCGAAAGTCGTCCGCTGGTCGACACCGCCGACGGTGTCCGCGAGCCGCAGAACCGGCGCGTGGAGATCACGTTCGGTGGCGCTCCGCAGCCTGCCTCGGCGCCCTGCACTCCGCAGTAAGCCTGAGCGAAAAACGACACGCGAAGGGCCGCCCGCAAGGGCGGCCCTTTTGCAATGTGGCGCGTTACCGCGACGAACGAAGCGCGGGAGAACGTCTTGAGAATCGCAGCGACCGGCGGGTGCCAGTGTGGTGCGGTCCGCTACGCGGCCACCCTTGCGAACAGCGAGGCTTATTGGTGCCACTGCCGGATGTGCCAGCGCGCCACCGGTGGAGTCGCCGCCGCGCTCGTTTCGGTTCGGCGGGACGCCGTCGTCTGGACGGCGCGCGAGCCCGACCGTTTTGCGTCGTCGCCGATCGCGAAGCGCGGTTACTGCGCCGTCTGCGGCACCCCCCTTACCTTTGAGTTCAATGAGGGCAGCGAGAACATGGACCTAACCGTCGGCTCGCTCGACGATCCGTCCATTCTGCGGCTCGCCAGCCATTTCGGTACCGAGAGCTGGGTTCCGCACTGGATTCACATCGACAGTCTGCCGATGACCCGAACCGACGAGAATGCGGCCTTGATGGCACGCTGGGCAGCGGCCAAAAGCGAGCCATGATCAGCCAGCGTTTTCGTTTCGCCTCGTTCGACGGTGTTGAACTGAGTTGGCAGGAGGTTGGCGAAGGCCGCCCGGTCATCCTCCTCCACGGTCTGTTCAGCACCAGCCACACCAACTGGATTCGCTACGGCACCGCGGCCCAAGTCGCCGCTGCCGGGTTCTGTGTCATTCTCCCCGACCTTCGCGCGCACGGCGAAAGCGCCAAGCCGCACGACGCCGCAGCCTATCCCCACGACGTGCTGTCGAAGGACGTCGCCGCGCTGGTCGATTATCTCGGCCTGACCGACTACGATCTCGGCGGCTACTCGCTCGGCGGCCGCACCACGGTGCGTTGCCTGGTCGATGGCCTGAAGCCGCGCCGCGCCGTTGTCGCCGGCATGGGCCTGACCGGACTGATCGAACTCGGCAAGCGCACCGACTGGTTCCTCCACATGATCGCCGAACCCGACAGCTTCGAGCGCGGCTCGGACGGCTGGATGGCGGTGCAGTTCATGCGCACCAACCACGTCGACGGCGAGGCGGTAGCCCATGTGCTGCGCTCGCAACTCCTGACCAGCATCGCCGAGATCGCCGCGATCCAGACCCCGGTCCTCGTTCTGTGCGGCAAGGACGATAACGACAACGGTTCGGCTCCCGACCTCGCGTCGGCACTGCCGAAAGGCCGCTATGTCGAAATGCCCGGCAACCACATGAGCGCGGTGGTTGGACCGGCGATGGGCGCTGCAATCGCGGCGTACCTGAGCGCTTGACCCCTGCCGTCACCGACCGATAGTCGCTCCCATCGTCCTTGGGAGTGCTCCATGAAATCCGCTACTTCGGCGTTGGCGCTCGCCGCCGCGCTGTTCGCCACGACGCCCGCGCGTGCGGCTCCGACTGCCGTCGAGGCGAAGGCCTTCGTTGCCGATGCCGAGCTCCGGTCAGCGAAACTCTACGATTTCGCCGCCATTTCGGGCTGGGTCTATGCGACCAACATCAACGACGACACCGGGCTCATCGCCGCCCGCGCCGGCACCGAGGTCACGCAGCTCGGTGTGGAACTCGCCAAGAAAGCCGCGAGCTTCACCGGCACGCCGGGCCTCGATTACGACACAACTCGCAAGCTCGGCATCCTGCGCAGCGGGCTGACGCTGCCCGCGACCGCCGACAAGGCCGAGGAACTGAACGCCATCGCGACCAAGTTGCAGTCGATCTACGCGACCGGCACCGGCACCTACAAGGGCGAGGCCAAGAAGGGCAACGACCTCGAGGCGTTGATGGGGACCGAGCGTGACCCGGCGCTGACCAAGGAGATGTGGGTCAGCTGGCACGACAATGTCGGCAAGCCGATGAAGGCTGACTATGTCAGGCTCACCGCCCTGAGCAACGAGGGTGCCAAGGAGCTTGGGTACGCAGACACCGGCGCGCTGTGGCGGTCGGGCTACGACATGACCCCCGAAGCGTTCGCGGCGATGGTCGACAAGGTCTGGCTCCAGGTGAAGCCGCTGTACGACGATCTCCACTGCTATACGCGGACCAAACTCAACGCGAAATACGGCGACAGCGTCCAGGCCAGGACCGGCCCGATCCGCGCCGACCTGCTCGGCAACATGTGGGCGCAGGAGTGGGGCAACATCTACGACGTGGTGGCGCCGAAGGGCTCGGGCGACATCGGCTATGACACTGGCGACCTGCTCAAGGCCAAGGGCTATACGCCCGAGAAGATGTGGCGGACGGCCGAGGGTTTCTACACTTCGCTGGGCTTCGCGCCGCTGCCGGCAACCTTCTGGACACGCTCGCAGATCACCCGGCCGGAGGGGCGCGAGGTGGTCTGCCATGCCAACGCCGGCGACTACGACAACAAGGACGACCTGCGCATCCAGATGTGCACCAAGGTCAATGGCGACGATTTCGTCACCATCCACCACGAGATGGGCCACAATTTCTACCAGCGCGCCTACAACAAGCAGCCGTACCTGTACCTGAACGGCGCCAACGACGGCTTCCACGAGGCGATCGGCGATTTCATCGCGCTGTCGGTGACGCCCGACTACCTCGTCCAGATCGGCCTGCTCGACAAGGCGAAGGTGCCGGACGCCTCGAAGGACACCGGCCTGCTGCTCAAGCAGGCGATGGACAAGGTGGCGTTCCTGCCGTTCGGCCTGATGATCGACAAATGGCGCTGGGGCGTGTTCTCGGGCAAGATCCAGCCCGCCGACTACACCAGGGCGTGGAACGACCTTCGCCTGCAATATCAAGGTATTGTACCGCCGGCCGAGCGCGGCAGCGACACCTTCGACCCCGGCGCGAAGAACCACGTTGCGACCAGCGTGCCCTATGTCCGCTACTTTCTCGCGCGAATCCTGCAGTTCCAGTTCTACCAGGCGGCGTGCAAGCAGGCGGGCTGGAAGGGCCCGCTGCACCGCTGCAGTTTCTACGGCAACAAGGCCGTCGGCGCGAAGCTGAACGAGATGCTGCAGGCGGGCGCCTCGAAGCCCTGGCCCGAGACGCTGGAAAAGTTCACCGGCTCGCGCGACATGGATGGCCGGGCGTTGCTGGCGTATTTCGCGCCGCTGCAGGTCTGGCTGAAGGAGCAGAACAAGGGCCAGGCGTGCGGCTGGGCCGGGTCGACGCTCTAGCGCCGGTGACGCTGTCCTAGCCTTGCCCGGCGGCTGAGATCGCCCCCGACCAGCCCGGCAGGTGGGCGGCGGCGGCGCTGTGCGACAGCGGCACCGCGGCGGCGAGGGCGGCGTCGAAATCACTCGCGAGCAACGCCGGGTTGATGCGGCGGCGGAGGAAATCCGCCCACAGGAACTCCTCGAACGGCGCACTTTCCTTGGCATAGCCGCCGGCGCGGCGGACGGCACCCGACAGGCTCCGCCACGGGTCGTCGGTCAACTGCTCGACGTGCTTCGGGATCGCATCATAAGGGTGGCGCACGCCGTTGGCATCGATCGGGAACACCCATTGCCGATGCTCCATCACCGTCCAGAACTCGTCGAGCGCGAGTGTCGAAAGGTTGGCCAGCGTGCCTGCCAGGATATGCCCGTGGCCGGCTTCCTCCAGCGCCCGCGCCAGATGGTGATGATCGATGACGTAGAACTTCCCCTTCGGTCCGACGACGACCGGCACGATGTGGCCGTCGAGGTAGCTGGCGCGGTCGCGTGACTTCATTGCCTGCCACGCCGCGCGCTTCTCGGCGACTTCGCGGTAGCCGACACTGAGCTGGGTCGGGCGCAGCTTGTCGATCGCGACGGACGTGACGTGGGTGACGTGCAGGGCCATGGGTGGCCTCCTTCGACGGTCAGGGTGGCGGGCTCACGGTGGCGGGTCGGCGTCGGTAGGATGGGCCCAGCGGCGGCGCAACGCCTTCTCCAGTTGGCCGCCGGCCCCCAGCACCACGGCGGCGAGCACGCCCGCGATCGCCATCGGCACCCACGCACCCAGAGCGCACGCCACGCCAAGCCCCGCGGTCAGGTAGATCGAGGCGGCCGTGGTCAGCCCGCGGATATGGGTGTTGACCGGATCCTTGATGATCACCCCGGCACCAAGGAAGCCGATGCCGGTGACCACGCCCTGGATGGCGCGGCTGGCGTCGCCGCTGTCGCCGCGCCCGTAGGCGACCAGCACGATCAACGCGGACGACAGCCCGACCAGCCCCAGCGTCCGGATGCCGGTCGGCTTGCCGTGCAGGTCGCGGTTGAGGCCGATCAGGCAACCGATCAGCGTCGCGGCCGTCAATCGCAGCACAAACCCGGCGGTATCGATCATCCGCGAAGGATGACCGAACCGCCGCGCCTGTCAAATAGCGAGTCGAAAACTAGTTCAGCTGGGCGAGCAGATACTCTGCCGACGAGACATTGAACGCGCCCGGGTCCTCGACGTTGAGTTCGACGACCTTGCCGTCCTTGACCAGCATCGAGAAGCGCTGCCCGCGCTTGCCCATGCCGAAGCGGCTACCGTCCATGGTCAGGCCGAGCGCCTCGACGAAGTCGCCGTTGCCGTCGGCGAGCAGCGTGACCTTGTCTCCGACACCCGCCGCCTTGGCCCACGCGCCCATCACGAAGACGTCGTTGACCGAGATGCAGACGATCTCGTCGATGCCCTTGGCGGCCATCGCGTCGGCGTTGTCGATGTAGCCCGGCAGGTGCTTCGCCGAGCAAGTCGGGGTGAACGCACCCGGTACCGAGAACAGCGCCACGGTGCGGCCCTTGAACAACTCGTCGGTGGCGACCGGTGCTGGGCCGGCCTCGGTCATCTTCATCAGCGTTGCGCTCGGCACGGTGTCGCCGACCTTGATCGTCATGCTTCGTCTCCGGTTGAACAGGACCCGCGCATAGCCTTGCGCTGACGGAGCGTAAAGCGCTGGCCAGCCCGGCGTTCCGGCATCGGCTCGCGCGACGGTAAAGCGCACCGCGCCGACTGGCGCACCGGCGTGCTCCCCCATATACTTAGGCGATGGAGCCGCCGCGTTACCTCGTTGGACAGTTGCTGTTGTCGATGCCCGGCATCGGCGATCCGCGCTTCGAACGCGCGGTCATCGCGATCTGCGTCCACGACGACGACGGCGCGTTCGGCATCGTCATCAACAACCCGCTACCGGCCCTTGGTGTCCGTGAGTTGATGACCCAGCTCGAGGTGGAGCCGCAGGCGACTCCCGAGGTCGCCGTTCGTTCGGGCGGCCCGGTGGAGCCCGGACGTGGGTTCGTCATCCATTCGCTGGACTGGACCGGTCAGAGCAGTATCGACGTGGCCGGGCAGTTCGCACTGACCTCGACCCTCGATGTGCTCAAGGCAATCGCCGACGGCACCGGTCCGTCGCGCTGGGTCTCCGCGCTCGGCTACACCGGCTGGGATGCCGGCCAGCTCGACGAGGAACTCACCCGCCACGGCTGGCACAGCGTTCCTGGCGACGACAAGTTGATCTTCGGCACCCCGCCCGAGAAGTGCTGGCCGCACGCCTTTGCGATGGCGGGGATCAACGTCGGGCAGCTCAGCGCAAGCGCCGGGCGGGCCTAACCCGGCGGCCCATTGTCATCCCGGGCTTGACCCGGGACCCAGCTGACCCAGCGCTCGGACTCCCAGGTTAGCTGGGTCTCGGGTCGAGCCCGGGATGACAATGAAGCAACGCAAGAGACCATTCTCACGCCTCCCACTCCCCCAGCTTCACCCGCACCTTGTCGAGCGCGCTCTTCTTGATCTGGCAGATACGCGCGGCGCCGACGTTCATGGTCAGGCCGATCTCCTCGAGGTTCATTTCCTCGACGTAATACAGTTGCAGCACCAGCGCCTCGCGCGCCGGCAGGTCGCCGATCGCCGCCGTGACGGCGCGGCGCAGGTCGTTCCGCGCGAGGTTGTCGAAGGCGTCGGGGGCTTCGTCGGCGAACCAGGCGCTGTGGTCGGAATAGACGTCGTCGATCGACTCGTAGCGCACCGCGTGGGTGGTATCGGCGGCGACGCGGTAGGCCTCGACGGTCATCTCGAGTGCCTCCGCCATCTCGGCGTCGGTCGCCGGCCGGCCGAGATGGCCCGACAGGCGCGACGCGACGATGCCGAATTCGCGGCGGCGGCGGATGGCGCTGCGTACCAGGGTCGCGGACTTACGCAGGTTGTCGATCATCGCGCCGCGGATGCGGACGCTGGCGTAGGTGGCGAAGGCGGCGTGGCCCCGGTCCTCGAAGGCGCGCGCCGATTCGATCAGCGCCACCATGCCGATCTGGACGAGGTCCTCGACCGGGATCGCGGTCGAGACGCGCCCGTGGACATGCCACGCGATGCGCCGCACCAGCCCGAGGTGCGAGCCGATCAGCTTTTCAGGGTCGGTGCGGACCAGCGCCGCGGGCGCGTAGGCGGTCATTTCAAGGCCGAGGCGAGCGTCCATGGTCAGGCTCCTGGGGCGGGAAGGGCAGGTGGGTCGGCGGCCCCGGTGCTTCCGGGTCGGTCGGCGGCCCCGACGGTGGCCACCACCTCGATGGCGCGGTCGTCGGGGATCTCGAAGATGCTGAGCACGCGGGTGCCCGGCAGGCGGTGGCGGATGAGCTGGAACAGGGCGCGGCGAACCGGTGACGCGGTGACGATGGCTACGGGGTTGGCCTGCCGCCCGCTGGCCTCGGCAAGGCTGTCGAGGACGCGGCCCGCCAGCGCCGGGTCGAACGGGTAGCCCGATCCGGGCGCGGCGCGGACCGAGGCGGCGAGCAGTTCCTCGAGCTCGGGGGCGAGGGTGATCGCGGGCAACGGTTCGCGCAGGCCAGCCAGCGTCTGCACGATCGCGCCGCCGAGCGCCGGGCGCACCAACTCGGTCAGCTCGGACGCATCCGCGCTGCGCCCAGCCACCGCCGCGAGTGCCGCCACCGCACCGCGCAGGTCGCGGATCGGCACGCCCTCCTCGATCAGCCGCTGCAGGACCTGGGTAACCGTCGCCAGTGGCAGCAGCTTCGGCACCAGCCCCGACACCAGTTGCGGCGCGCTCGCCGCCAGCCCGTCGAGCAGCTTCTGCACCTCGTCCTGCCCGAGCAGCAGCGCGGCGCGGTCGGCAAGCAGCGTGTTCAGATGTGTGCCGATCACCGTCGCGGCGTCGACGACCGTGTAGCCCGCCGCGGTCGCGAGGTCGGTTTCACCGGGGTCGATCCAGCGCGCATCGAGGCCGAAGCTCGGGTCCTTGACGGAGCGGCCGGGCACGGCGACGTCGATCGGCCCGGCCTCGAGCGCGAGCACATCGTCGGGCCACGCCTGGTCCTCGCCGATGACGACGCCGTCGATCAGGATGCGGTAGGTCTGCGGGCTGAGCGCGATGTCGTCGCGGACGCGGACGACCGGCACGACGAATCCCAGCGACTTCGACAGCGAGCGGCGGATCGCGGTGATCCGGGCCATCAGCGGCGCACCGCGCGCCTCGTCGACGAGCGCGATCAGGCCGTAGCCCAGGTCGAGCCCGACGCGGGCGCTGTCGGCAACGTCCTCCCAGTCGATGGTCGCGGGGTCGGCGGGAGCCGGGACGCGTGGAGGTGGCTCAGGCCGCTTCCGCGACAGGGCCCAGGCGGCGACCCCAGCTCCAGCGGCAGCGGGCAGCAGCACGAGATGCGGCATCCCCGGCAATGCCCCGAGCAGCGCGAGGATGACGGCCACCGGAACCCACGCCGCGGGGCTGGCGAACTGGCTGCTGATCTGGCCGGCGAGATCGTGCTCCGACGATACCCGGGTGACGATCATCGCGGCGGCGATCGACAGCAATAGCGCCGGCACCTGCGCCACCAGACCGTCGCCGATCGCGAGCAGGATATAGGTCTTGGCTGCCACGCTGAGGCTGAGGCCATGCTGGACGGTGCCGAGGACCAGGCCGCCGACAATGTTGATGAACAGGATCATCACGCCCGCGACGGCGTCGCCCTTCACGAACTTGGAGGCGCCGTCCATGCTGCCGTGGAAGTCGGCTTCGGTCGACACTTCGGCGCGGCGGATGCGGGCCTGGTCGGCGGTCAGCAGCCCGGCGTTCATGTCGGCGTCGATCGCCATCTGCTTGCCCGGCATGGCGTCGAGCGTGAACCGCGCCGCGACCTCCGAGACCCGTCCCGCACCCTTGGTGATGACCACGAGGTTGATGATCATCAGGATCGCGAAGACGAAGATGCCGACGATGTAGTCGCCGCCGATCAGGAAGCTGCCGAACGCCTCGATGACATGGCCCGCCGCTGCGGTGCCCTTATGGCCGCCGACCAGCACGACCCGGGTCGAGGCGACGTTGAGACTGAGGCGGAGCAACGTCGCGAACAGCAGCACCGTCGGGAAGGCCGAGAAATCGAGCGGCGTCCGGGTGTTGATCGCCACCATCAGCACGATCAGCGCGACGCCGAGATTGAGCGTGAAGAAGATGTCGAGCAGCAGCGGCGGGATCGGCACCACCATCAGCACGACGAGGGTCAGGATGCCGAGCGGCAACAGCGCCGAGCGCGGCGTGAAGCCTCCGGCGTTTGCGGCGACAGCGGCGGTCATGCCCCGAACTCGGCGAGCAGCAGGTAGGCGGTCCGCGCGGCGCGGGTTGCGTCGACCGGCATGAAGTTGCCGGTTCGCGGCACCGGATTGCCGGTCGTTTGCGGCTCAGCGCGGGCCACTATCGGATTGCTGGACGTGGCTCCGAGCTTGGCGCTGAAACGGTCGTAAACCTCGGCGAGCGAGCGTTCGCGGCCACCCTTGGCGGTGAACACGCCGGCGTTGGCGTGGGCTGCGGCGGGGAGGACGGCGCCGCTCGCCGACGCTGCCGGGTCGGCGTCGCGGGCCTTCAGGAAGCGCGCCGCACCGCCCGCTCCGAGGAAGTGCGCGAGGTACAGGTCGGTCGCCCCGGCGGCGCGCCCGGGGCGGTGCTCGAGCGACTTTCCGTTGTCCGACGCCAGTGCCGCCGCCATCGAGGCCGAGGCTCCCGGGTCCCGGCGCAGGTCGAGGATCGCGGCACGCGTCGTCGGGTCGGCCCCGGCCTTGAGAGCGTCCGCGGCCCAGCCGAGGCCATGCTCGGCACCGTGCTTGCGGACGGTGTCGAGCCATGTCCCAGAGGTGAATTGATACAGCCCCCGGGCGCTGCTGGTCGGTGCGGCGGCGGCGGGATCGAGGCCGCTCTCGACCGTCGCTTCGGCGAGCAGATAGTCGAAGTCGACGCCGGTTTGCGCCGCCGCAAGCTTGATGCCACTGATTACCGCTGACGTGTCGATCGCCGAAATCGCCAAGTTCGCACCCCTTTCGCGGGGCGCGGTGCAAGGCCCGTGCCAAGCGCGGCGGACGGCAGATTGGAACGTCAACGCGCACCGCGTCGTTGACGGGCGGTATGGCTAGCTCACCCCTCGCGACCGGTGTCCGGCGCAACCCCGTTCACAGCGTCGCCAGCACGATCCTCGCAATCTTGGCGACTTTGTTCGGATTGTTCGTGCTCGCCTATGTCGTGCTGTTCGTCACCAAGGGGCGCTTCCTCAAACACCCGTTCGAGAACTACGCGAGCAAGTACGCCGACCGGCCGGTGCGAGTGGCGGGCGACTTCCAGTTCTACCTGAACCCCCATATCAAATTCTACGCGGAGGGGCTGAGCGTCGCGAACCCGACATGGGCGCACGACCGGCAGCTGTTCACGGCGCGCCGCATCGACAGCGAGGTCGGCCTGTGGGACCTGATCCGCGGCGAGCGCCGGGTGCGCTATCTCGACCTCGACGGCGGCACGGTCGGTGCCGAGATCGACGCACAGGGCCGCAACACCTGGACCTTCGCCAGCGACGAGCCCTTCAAGATGCCCGCGATCGACCGCGCCTCGATCACCGGCACGACCGCGCATTTCATCGACGCGCGCAACCGCGCCGACGTCAACGTCCGCTTCGGTGATGTCTCGGCCTCGAACCCGGTAGACAACGGCAAGGTGCGGGTCGCCGGTCCGCTGACGTTCGTCGGTGACGGCACCGCGCTCGGTGCGCCGTTCGTCGTCAACGGCGCGCTGACGACACCGAACGCCGCGATGGGCGGGGGCCGTGTCGGCCTCAAGCTCCACGGCGAGGCCGCCGCAACCGTGATCGATGCCGAGGGTACGCTGCCCGGTGTGACGCGCTTTGACGGTGCCGACATGCGTTTCAACATCGTCAGCCAGAACGTCTCGCTGCCGTTGAAGCTGGCTGGTAAAACCGGCCCGGCAATTCCCGTGAAGCTGACCGGTTCGATGACGCCGGTGACCCAAGGTGATTATTCTGGCCAGTCGAAGCTCGACCTCCACGCCGATGCAGCCGACACGCACGTCGACGCGTCAGGCGTGCTGCCGCGGAGCAACGAGCTCGACGGCACCTCGATCCAGGTCGCGGTGCGCGGCCGCAACCTGCAGACCGCGTTCAAGCTGTTCGGCCTCGTCAGCCCCGCGACGCGCCCCTATCGGCTGTCGGCGAAATTCATCAAGGACGGCAAGGTCTATCGCTTCCGCGACATGAACGGCCGCATCGGCGGGTCCGATATCGCGGGTAGCATGGTCGCGGACATCACCGGCACGAAGCCGCTGCTGACCGGTGACCTGCACACCAAGGTCCTCGACATCCTCGATGTCGGGCCGCTGATCGGCTATTCGCCCGCCGCGATCGACGCAAAGGGCGTAAAAGCGGTGATCCGCACTGTTGCCGGTACGCCGCGGGTGATCCCCGACGCGCCGCTGGCGATCGAGCAGCTCAAGGCCTTCGACGCCAACATCAAATACAGCGCCGCGACGATCCGCACCGGCAACGTCAAGCTAGCCAATCTCAAGCTCGCGCTCACTCTGAAGGACAGCGACCTCCACCTGACGCCGATCGCCTTCGATATCATCGGCGGGCGGCTGACGGCGGACATCGACCTCGATGCCAGTGTCAGGCCGGTCGTCACCGCTTACGACATCCGCATGAGCCGGGTGCCGCTCGGCCAGCTGCTGACCTCCTTCGACGTCGAGAAGAGCGGCACTACCGCAAGCGTCTTCGGGCGCGTCCAGCTCAAGGGCTACGGCGACACGATGCGGGAATCGCTGGCCACCTCGAACGGTCGCATCGCGCTGGTCTTCCCGGCGGGGACATTGTGGGTGCGCAACATCGAGCTCGGCAAGCTCGACCTGCAGAACTACATCACCGCTGGGCTCATCAAGAAACTCAAGAAGCCCCAGGAAATCCGCTGCGGCGTCGTCGCGTTCACCGTCAAGGATGGCATCGCCGCTGCCGACCCGGTGCTGTTCGATACCCGGCGCGCCAACTTCCGCGGCCGCGGCAGCTTCAGCTTCAAGAACGAATCGCTCGATCTTTCCATACGGGGCGATTCGAAGGAGTTCAGCCTGGTCTCCGGGCAGTCACCAGTCGGCATCGGCGGTTATTTCGCCGCACCCGCGATCCATCCGATCTCCAAGCAGCTGATCGCCCGGGCGGGCGTCGGCGTCGGGCTGGGCCTTGCGACCGGCGGCATCGGTGCGCTGCTCGCCTTCGTCGACATCGGCGACGCCAAGAACAGCAATTGCGCGGCGGTCGAGGCGGCCGCGCCGGCAGCGGTGGTCGACGCCGCTCCACATGATCCGAAGGTGAAGAAGAAGCGTTAAGCTCCTCGATCTATTGTGACAGGCAGAAGTCCGACGACGCATCCGTAGACCGAAAGTCTGCGTACCTTCGATCGGTCCGGCAGATTTGAAGGTCATATGTTGTTGATTGATCGTGACGTGCTTGTTCGCCACGCTATTATCGGGAGTGCCCTGCCGCTGCTCGCGGCAGCGCTCTCCGATCTCCTGAAGGGTAACGGATTCACGGTCGATCCGCCTTTCCACGAGGGGGGATCGGTCCTTGCCGCGATGCTCAAGCGGGCCCCCGACCTCGCGATCTTCGACTTCAATGGCATGACGCCCGGTGGCGTCGAGCTCCTCCGCAACGCGCGCGGCGCGGGCCTTCCGACCCGGATCATCCTGTTCTGCAACGAGGGTGACAGCGACGTGCCGATCGAGGCGGTCGAGCTTGCCGTCGACGGCCTGCTCCAGCGCAACGCGCCGCTCGAGATGGTCCAGCAATGCATCGTGACGGTCGCCGACGGTGAACAGTGGCTCGATCCGCGCGCCATGAAGACTGCCTATGACCGCATGGCCCAGCGACAGGCCGCGACGCCTTCGCTGCTGACCCGGCGCGAGCGCGATGTCGCCCGGCTGGTCGCCGCCGGCCAGCGCAACCGCGTCATCGCCGGCACGCTCGGAATTTCCGAGGGCACCGTCAAGATGCACCTCCACAACGTCTATGCGAAGCTCGGTCTGGAGAGTCGGACCCAACTCGCGATGGACATGAGGCTACGCGAATACGCCTAGTGCTGGCGCGGTACGCTGGCGCGCCTGCGCCTAGACCGTCGGCACCAGCGCCGCGACGAACTGGTCGACGCAGCGTTCCCAGCTGAAGTTTCGTGCGTAGGCAGCGCAGTCGTCGCGATCCGCGGTCATCGCCCGGTCGATCGCGGTGCCAAGGTCGTCGTCGATCGCGCCGATAACGGCATCGAACCCGGGGACCACGCCGCGCCCCGCATCCCCGACGACATCCAGCGGCCCGGCGACCGCAAAGCCCGCGACGGGCGTGCCGCAGGCCAGCGCCTCGATCATCACCAGCCCGAACGTGTCGGTCAGGCTCGGGAAGACGAACACGTCCGCCGCAGCGTAGGCGGAAGCCAACGCCGCGCCGTGGAGCGCGCCCAGGAAACGCACCTCGGGGTAGCGCGCCTTCAGCTCGCCGAGTGCGGGGCCAGCCCCGACGACGATCTTGCTGCCCGGCCGGTCGAGGTCGAGAAATGCCTGCAGGTTCTTCTCGACAGCCACCCGCCCGACGCACAACTGGATCGGGCGCGGCAGGTCGCGCAGGGCAGGGTGCGGCATGACGTGCGGGTTGAAGAGCGTCAGGTCGACACCGCGCGACCACGGCAGGGTGCGCGGCAGGCCCCGCTCGCGCAGCTCGACCGCGAGCCGCTGGGTCGCGGTCAGGACGTGCGTTGCCGGCGCATGGAAGTGCTTCACCAGCCGCCACAGTCGCTCGCTGCCGAAGCCGATCCGCGCCGCGACGTAGTCCGGAAAACGGGTGTGGAACGAGGTCGTGAACGGCACCCGGTTGGCGATGCACCAGCCGCGCGCCAGCCAGCCGAGCGGGCCCTCGGTGGCGATGTGGACCGCCTCCGGCGCGAAGCCCTCGATCATTTTCGCGATCCGGCCCCGCGTGGTCAGCGCCAGCCGGATCTCCGGATAGGTCGGGCACGGCAGCGAGACGAACAGGTCGGGCGTCACCGTCTGGACCGCGTGACCGCGTTCGCGGAGCATCGCCACCGTCGTCGCCAGCGTCCGCACGACGCCGTTGACCTGGGGCGTCCAGGCATCGCTGACCAGAGTGATCCGCATCGGCATCATACGCGCAACCGGCGTCGCGGCCGGGGTATCCACCCTAGCCGGGCGCGTCGCGAGAATAATGCTCAAGCGGGAACCGGGATCAGTGCCGCTGCGGCGACCGGGACAACGCGGCTGCGCGCTGCGGCGGTGCGCTCGGCCCAGTCGATGATCTCCATCCGGCCGTCGGGGTGCTCGAGCAATGCCGTGCAGCTCTCCACCCAGTCGCCGTCGTTGTAGTAAGTGACGCCGGCGAACTCGCGGATCTCGGCCGAGTGGATGTGGCCGCAGATCACCCCGTCGACGCCGCGGTCCCGGGCGGCGTGGGCGACCGCCTCCTCGAACCGCGAGATGAAGGCGACGGCGTTCTTGACCTTCTTCTTCACGTGCGCCGACAGCGACCAGTAGGGTAGGCCGAAGCGCCGCCGTACCGCGTTGAAGACGACGTTCAGCCGCAGCAGCAGCGCGTAGGCACGGTCGCCGAGGAACGCCAGCCAGCGCGCGTACAGCACGACGCCGTCGAATTCGTCGCCGTGGAGGACCAGCAGCCGGCGTCCGTCGGCGGTGACGTGGATGACCTCGGGCAGCACCTCGACGCCGCCGAAGTTGAGTCCGGTGAAGTCGCGCAGCGCCTCGTCGTGGTTGCCCGGGATGTAGACAACGCGGGTGCCCTTGTGGGCCAGCTTGAGGACGCGGCGGACGATGTCGTTGTGCAGCGGCGGCCAGTACCAGCCGCGCTTGAGCCGCCACCCGTCGATGATGTCGCCGACCAGGTACAAGGTCTCGGGCTGCACCGACTTCAGGAAGTCGAGCAGCAGCACCGCATTGCAGCCCGCGGTGCCGAGGTGGGTGTCGGAAATCCAGACGGTGCGGGGACGCAGCTTGCGCTTGCTCCCGTCGTCGCCACCGTCCTCGTCGTCGACCCACGACGGTTTCTGGGCCAGCGGCGCTACGGCCGCGATGCGGACCAGTTGGTCCAGTGCTACAACTGGTTGTGAAGCCATGCGCCGGTCGCCCGCTACCTCGCCTGAGGGGCCACTATATGTTGTTTGTTACAACTTGAGGGGCTTGGCTGGCCAAGTGACCTAACGGCATCGAGTGATGCCCAAAAGCCTCACGGATAGCGGACGACGGCCGCCTCCGGTTCGCCGGGCAGCGGGATGAACTCGCTCTCCTCCGGCACCTCCGCGAACCGGCGGGCGCGCCAGTCGGCCTTGGCCTGCTCGATGCGGTCCCTGGAGCTCGACACGAAGTTCCACTCGATATGGCGCGGTTCGGGGAAGGGCTCGCCGCCGACCAGCATCAGCCGGGTCGCGCCGACCGCCTGCAGGACGATCTCGGCACCGGGCTTGAACACCACCAGCTCGCCGGTCGCGAAGCCGCCGGTCTGGCCCGCGACCGCGACCGCGCCGGAGACGACATAGACCGCCCGTTCGACGTGCTCGGTGCCGAGCTGGTAACGGGTTCCGGGCGCCATCGCGATGTCGACGTAGACCATGTCGGAGAAGGTCGCGACGGGGGAGCGCAGCCCGTCCGAGGCTCCCGCAACCACGGTCAGCGCAACGCCGCCGGCTTCCGCCTTGGGGATCTCGTGGGCCTTGTGGTGGGCGAAGGCGGGGGCGGTTTCCTCGTGCGCGACCGGCAGCGCGATCCACGTCTGCAGCCCGAACAGGTCGCCGCCATGCGCGCGAACCTCGGGCCGGGTACGCTCCGAATGGACGATGCCCGAGCCCGCGGTCATCCAGTTGACCTCGCCCGGGCGGATCGCCTGGACCGAGCCGACGCTGTCACGGTGCATGATCTCGCCGTCGAACAGGTAAGTGACCGTGGCCAGCCCGATGTGCGGGTGCGGGCGAACATCCAGGCCGTGGCCGCTGGTCAGCGTCACCGGGCCCATCTGGTCGAAGAAGATGAACGGCCCGACCATGCGGCGCTGCGCCGAGGGCAAGGCGCGGCGCACCGTGAAGCCGTCGCCGAGGTCCTTCGTCGGCGGCACGATGACCATGTCGACGCCGTCGATCTCGCTCGCCCGGACGGTCATGCGCGAACTCCTTCGCTATGTCTGCTGCGGCCCCTGGCCGGGTGTGCTGTGCCCCCGGGACGGGCGCTTCATGGTCGGGGCGAGAGGATTCGAACCTCCGGCCCCTGCCTCCCGAAGACAGTGCTCTACCAGGCTGAGCTACGCCCCGACGATGAAGAGCGGCGGCTATAGCGGCGGGCGGTGGCACGCGCAACCCGCTAGCGTCCTCAGTGTGGGATCGCGAACGGCGGGGTGATCCCGAAGTGCCCCGGCAGCTTGATCTCGCGGGTCTTGAGCGGCAGCGGCACCTCTGTCGTGCCCCAGCGCAGCTTTGCCCCGACCTCGAGCGTGCCGATATCGACGTCGGTGATCGCGCCGTCGACGATGGTCAGGCGCACCGCGTTCACCGTCGCGACGAACTCGACGATGAACTCGAGCGGGAACTTCAGAGTGCCGATGCTCAGCGTCAGTTCGGGGTCGACCGAGACCTTCATCGGGTGCTTGCCGACGAACATGCGGGTGGTGTGTGGCGGCGGATATTTAGCAGGATCGCCGTAGCCGCGCAGCTCCATTGCCTTGCCCCAGCCTTCGACCAGCAGCCCGACGAGGTCCTTGTTGCAGGCCTTGCGGACGCCGCCGTCGACGGCATCGCCGAGCCGGGTCAGTGCCTTGCCGAGCAGCGCCGCGTCGGGGCGTTCGGCCGCCTTGGCGTGGACGACCTCGTCGACCGCGCCGCGGGTGTCGGCGAGGAGGCTGCTCAGCAGGATCGGGCTATCGGCCATCGTCGGTCTCCACTTTGTCGATCGGCAGCGCGGGCTCCGAGACCTCGGCGGTGCCGGCGCGGGCTTCGAGGGCGATCAGCGGGAGCGCACCGGCCAGCCCCTCGGCCTCGGTCGAGCCACCGAACCTGGGGACGCCGAACACCAGCCGGGGCGTCAGGAACCACCACAGCGCTCCACCCGCCACCGCTGCGACGGCGAGCGCAGCGACGATGTAGGGCCAGATCCCGCCGGTGCCGGTGCCGGTGCCCGTGCCCGTGTTCTTGTCGTTGCCCGGGCCAACGTCGGATGGCCCCGCAACTGCCACCGTGACATCCAGCCGGTCGCTGCACGCGAAATCGCCTGCTGCTGGTGTTTGCTTGAGCACCGTTCCGGGAGATTGGGTCTGCGAGACTTCGTGGGTCACGCCGATCGCGGGCGCGTGTCCGCACGCCTTCGCCACGGCATTCGCCCAGTCGGTCACGGCGGCGAGGTCGTGGTCGACCAGGTCGGGAAGTGAGGGGATCGGGGGCGGTGCCGGCCCGCGCGACGTCCACGCCGTCACCGCCATCCCGCAGGTGAACACCGTTGCTGGCGACGGCGTCTGGCCGTCGAACGCGCCTACCGGCAGGGTCGATTCGCGACTCGTCCGGGCAACGGTTAGACCGCCCGGGCAGCCGTCCGCCGCATGCTGGAGCGTGTCGATGCCGGCCTCGGTGTCGAGGTTGCCGACGTAGATGACGCTGACCGGGCTCTCCTGCGGCACCGCCACCGTCAGCGTGATCCGCGTCGCGCAATTGATGCGCGTGCCAGCCTGCGGGTCCTGGCTCAGCACCGTGCCGCGAGGGCGATCCGATGGTTCGTTCGATGCCGCAACGGCAAGCCCGTGGCCCTGGCAGCGATCCCGGGCGTCGGCCTCCAGTCGGACGACGTCGGCCTTTCCGCGCAGCTCCGGCATCAGCCACGCCTCGACCTGCCCGAGCGAACGGACGATCGTCACCCCCATCCCACAGCGATAGACCGTCGCGGGCGGCGGCGACTGGCTGACAAACGCCCCGGGATCGGAGGGGGCATGGCGCTCCTGGTTGTCGATCTGGAGTTCCTGGTCGCACTTCCGGGCAACCTGCTGCGCCAGCGCGTGCCCGCCATCGACGCTGAGGTCGCCGACCAGCAGGTCCGGCACCTCCCGCGCCGCCGCCGTCCACACCGTCACCGGCATGCCGCACTCGTAGACGGTCTCCGGATCGGGCTGCTGCCCGTCGTACTGGCCCGGCGGCCGGCTCGACGGCCGCTGCAGCCGGGAGACCGAAAAGCCGGAGCCGCACTTCTGCGCGACGCGCGCCTCGAAGCGCGGGATGCGATTGATATTGCGGAAATTGTCGACCAGCAGCGGCTGCTCTCGCGGCGGCGTATACGTGTCGATGATCACCGGCGGCGTTTCGCGTGGCGGCTGCCGGTCGGGCGGCGACGACGGCCCCTCCGACAGCTGCACCAGGACGCCGCGGCCGCAGCCGACCGTCTGGCCGTATGCCGGGACGCTCGGCCCCACCATCGCGCCGCGCTCGAGGTTCGAGGCCACGTAGCGCGTCGAGACGCGGAACAGCCGCAACCCGCAGGTTCTGGCGACATAGGTCTGGAAGCTCGCGCGGAGTTCCTGGGTGCTGACGTCGCCGACGGTGAACTGGCGGGGTGCCGATGGCGGCGGGACGGTCGCGCGTCCGGCCGCGATGGCGGGGCTGACCCTCGTCGTCCGCTCCGCATCATACCGGCTGGCCGCAGCGCCCGGCGCTCCGGCCAGCAGGGCGAGGCAGGCAGCGATCAGCAGGCGCGCGCCGAGCATCGTCGAACCCTCCGCAGCTTACCCGCCTCTTAACATCTTGAGCGGGTTACGGCGAGCGCTTCAGCCTCCGGAGGCTCCCAGCAAGTCGGCGCGGCGGACGAACTTCTCGCGCGGGCTGCCCGGCCTTGCAGCGGCGACCTCGGCGGCGTCGATGCGCTGCCAGTGGGCGAAGGTCGTCGGCACGATCCCGCGACCGCCGAGCAACGCGTCGAGGCCGTCGCTGCCGGCCTTGCCGGACGGCACGACCTCGGCCGCGATGCGCTCGATCACCGCGAAGGCGTCCGGCCGGTTGGTGCCGATCGTGCCCGACGGTCCGCGCCGGGCCCAGCCGGTGGCGTATAGCCCGGCCTCGATCCGCCCGTCGCTGTTCAGGAAGCGCCCGGCGCGCTCGTCGTAGGCGACGCCCTCGATCGGCGAGGTCCGGTAGCCGATGCAGGTGACGATCAGCCCGCAGTCGATCGACCGCATTTCTCCGGTGCCGACCGCCATGTCGCCGTCGAGCCGCGTACCCTCGACGATCAGGCGGAGGTGGTCGCCGGCCTGCTCGACCGCGACCGGGCGGGTCAGGAAGTCGAAGCGGATCGCCAGCGGCTTGCCCTGAGCTTCCGTGGCCGCGAACGACCGCAGGTGGCCGACGGTCTTGCGCAGCCCCGGCTCCAGCGCCGCGTCGCCGGCGGCATCGGGCAAATGCTCGGCGTGCACATAGGGCTGCGCGCGCGCGAGGTGCCCGAGCTCGCCCATCTCCTTCGGCGTGAAGCTCGCCTGGTAGGGGCCGCGCCGGCCGATCAGGTGGATGCGCTCGATCTTGCTGTGCTCGAGCACCTCGCGGGTGTGGCGGACGATGTCGGACGCCCCCAGCTCCTCCGGTGTCTTGGCGAGGATGCGGGCGACGTCGATGGCGACGTTGCCGTTGCCGATGACGCAGGCGCCCGGGTGGCCGAGCGGCACCTCGAGGTCGGCGAAATCGGGGTGGCCGTTGTACCAGCCGACGAACGCCGACGACCCGATCACCCCGGGCAGGTCCTCGCCCGGTACGCCGAGCGGCCGGTCGAGCGGGGCGCCGGTGGCGAGCACGACCGCGTCGTACAGCCCGAGCAGCTCCGGGATCGTCACCCCCGCATGGCCGTTCTTCGGCCCGACCTCGACATGCCCGACGAAGCGCACCTGCGGCAGCACCGCGGTCGCGGCATAGCGCTTGTCGACCGCCTTGATCGACTGGTGGTCGGGGGCGACACCCGCACGGATCAGGCCGTAGGGCGTCGGCAGCCGGTCGATGATGTCGACATGGACACCCTCGCCGAAGGTCTTGACCAGCCCCTCCGCGGTGTAAAAGCCGGCTGGACCCGAGCCGACGATCGCGACATGCAGCATGAAGCTCTCTCCCCGTGCCCTTTCTACCCGTCGTGCGGGCGAACGCCAGCACCGACGGGCGAGGGGGCGTGGGTCAGTGCGCGATCACGTCGCGGACATGCGCCCCGAAGGCGTTGGCCTCGGCGGCCGTCGCGCCCCGGTACAGCGTCCACTCCGCCAGCCGCCGGCAGAACAGCCCGCCCAGGAACGCGCCCTTGCCGAACGACCACACCGCGAAGCCCTGCAGCAGGTCGGCGGGCCTTGTGACCTGCTTCGTCCGGACCGCGCCCGCCAACGCCGCGATGCTCGCGTCGCCAGTCAGAGTACCCGGTGCGCTGCCGCTCATGTGAAGCTTGCGGAGCGTCGATGCGCCTAGGCTGCCGGTGTTGAAGTTGAACGACACCAGGGCATCGAACTGTGCCTGCCCGGCGTCGGGCCGCATCAGAGCGCCGACCTTCGTCTCCTCGCCGGCAAGGTCCTCGGCGAGCATCGCGATCGCCCGTAACCGGCTGATGCCGCCCGGGAACTGCGCGAACGCCGCCTTGCGGTCGCCCATCCCCTTCAGCAGGTTGCCGGTCTGCGGGTCACGGAGCGCGCGGCCATAGCCGATCGTCCACACCGCCACCGGGTCCATGTACGGGTCGAAATTCACCGTCGACGGGTCGCCGTCGGGCAGGCCCTCCCACGCGGTCACCAGCGCGGTGCACTCGGGACTTATCCTCATCGCGTTTCCCCCGTCGATGGCCCGCCGTGCCTATAGCATTTCGCGCCTCGCCCCGCACCTGCTCACCCGCGCTCTCGTGCGTGGCGTCGAAGCGCTCGCCCTGCTAAAGCCCCGGAATGACCGCACCGCTCGACCGCATCCGCAATTTCTCGATCATCGCGCACATCGACCACGGCAAGTCGACGCTCGCCGACCGCCTGATCCAGGTCACCGGCGGCCTCAGCGCGCGCGAGATGAGCGAGCAGGTGCTCGACAACATGGACATCGAGCGCGAGCGCGGCATCACCATCAAGGCGCAGACCGTGCGCCTCGACTACAAGGGCCACATCCTCAACCTGATGGACACGCCCGGCCACGTCGACTTCGCCTACGAAGTGTCGCGGTCGCTGGCCGCCTGCGAAGGCGCGCTGCTGGTCGTCGACGCGGCTCAGGGCGTCGAGGCGCAGACGCTGGCCAACGTCTACCAGTCGATCGAGCACGACCACGTCATCGTCCCCGTCATCAACAAGGTCGACCTGCCGTCCGCCGAGCCCGAGCGGGTCAAGCAGCAGATCGAGGACATCATCGGCATCTCGACCGAGCATGCGGTCCTCGCCAGCGCCAAGACCGGCATCGGCATCGAGGCGGTCCTCGACGCGATCATCGACCAGATCCCGCCGCCGAAGGGTGACATCGACGCGCCGCTGAAGGCGATGCTCGTCGACAGCTGGTACGACCCCTATCTCGGCGTCGTCATCCTGGTCCGGGTCATCGACGGCTCACTCCGCAAGGGCCAGCAGATCGTCATGATGGCCGAGGGCACCCAGCACCTGGTGGACCGCGTCGGCTGCTTCCGGCCCAAGATCGAGCTGCTCGACACGCTCGGGCCGGGCGAGATCGGCTTCATCACCGCGCAGATCAAGGAAGTCGCCCAGACCAACGTCGGCGATACCATCACCGACGCGAAAAAGCCCGCTCTGCAGGCGTTGCCGGGGTTCAAGACCGTGCAGCCGGTGGTGTTCTGCGGGCTGTTCCCGACCGACGCCGCGGACTTCGAGAAGCTGCGCGACAGCCTCGGCAAATTGCGCCTCAACGATGCGTCGTTCTCGTTCGAGACCGAGAGCAGCGCCGCGCTCGGCTTCGGCTTCCGTTGCGGCTTCCTCGGGCTGCTCCACCTCGAGATCATCCAGGAGCGGCTGACCCGCGAGTACGACCTCGACCTGATCACCACCGCGCCGTCGGTGGTCTACAAGCTCCTGCTCCGCGACGGCACCACCAAGGAGCTGCACAACCCCGCCGACATGCCCGACCCGTCGACGATCGAGATGATCGAGGAGCCATGGATCGAGGCGACGATCTTCGTGCCCGACGAGTATCTCGGTAACCTGCTGAAATTGTGCCAAGACCGCCGCGGCATCCAGAAGAACCTGACCTATGTCGGGGGCCGTGCCCAGATCGTCTACGACCTGCCCCTGAACGAGGTCGTGTTCGACTTTTACGACCGCCTCAAGTCGATCAGCCGCGGCTACGCCAGCTTCGACTACCACCAGATCGGCCACCGCGAGGGCGACCTCGTGAAGATGACGATCATGGTCAACTCGGAGATCGTCGACGCGCTCAGCATGATCGTCCACCGCGACGCCGCCGAGGCCCGCGGCCGCCACATGTGCGAGCGCATGAAGGACCTCATCCCCCGCCACCTGTTCAAGATCCCGGTCCAGGCCGCGATCGGCGGCAAGGTCATCGCCCGCGAGACCATCGCCGCGATGCGCAAGGACGTGACGGCAAAATGCTACGGCGGTGACATCAGCCGCAAGAAGAAGCTCCTCGACAAGCAGAAGGAGGGCAAGAAGCGCATGCGCCAGTACGGCAACGTCGACATCCCGCAGGAAGCGTTCATCGCGGCGCTGCGGATGGGCGACGCGACCTAGCGCGTCACCAGGATTCGAGTTTCAAACCCGGAACGTCGCGGAAGTCGGCGCCGTTCAACGTCGCCAGCGTCAGACCGTGGGCCAGCGCCGTCGCGGCGATCATCCGGTCAATAACGCGTGGCCGCGAATATCCGACCGCCTCGACGATTAAACGATAGGCATCGGCGCAAAGGTCGTCAAAGACTAGCACCGTTACCCGTGCCAGCAACATATCGAGTGCGCGGCGGCGACGGGCCGCGAATTCAGCGGTCCTGACGACGCCGTTCTCCAATTCGACTCGGCCCACCATCGAGAGGAACGGCCGTTCCGGAAGCTCGGCGAACCGGTCTAGGATCGCCGGAACACCGTCGCGCAGCGGAATCGCGACACTGGTGTCGAGCAGATGTGCCACGTGTCAGAGGCCGGGGCGGTCGGGAAATTCAATCGGCTCGCGGACCTCGACATCGCCGATCGGCCCGAGCGCTCGCAAGGCCTCGACCAGTTCGATGACCTTGCGGCGTTCCTCCGCGGGATCATGCACCGGTACGACGGTCAGGACATTGCCACGACGCTCGATCCGCATCGCCACGTCGGGGCCGATGCCGAGCGCCTTCGGCAGGCGCAAGGCGACGCTGTTGCCGCTGACGAAAGTCTTGGTTTCCAGTGCGGCCATGGTTTGTATCTACGGTATATACGGGGGGCTTGCAACGGGCTGGCGTGATTGACAATCCAGCCGTAAATCAGGCAATTAAGACGAGTTGAGTTCGGGGGCGGGGCAATGCGAATACGTTTAATCGGCGCGGCCGTGGGGCTGTCGCTTGTCGCGCAACATGCAGCGACCAAGGAACTCGTCCCCGCCGACTCAGCGAACACGTTGACACACGGCATGGTGCAAATGAATTTGCATATCGGGACCACCACGCAAACCGATGTCGCTGAAGCATTTGGATCGCCCAATATTATGACGATCGACGGTCTTGGCCAAGAGGTCTGGATTTACGATCGACAGGCCACCGTCAGCTCGTCGTCGGCCTCGGGGTTTTCGATCGGGATGCTGGTCGGCGGTGGCGGCGGCGGTGCTGGCGGGGGCGCTGGATTGGGCTTTGGGTCAGCAAAGAACAAATCGATCCAAACGCAGCGGACTATGACATTGATCATCAAGTTTGGATCCGACAAGCGTGTCATAGACTTCAAGAGTCGCAGTAGCTCGTTTTAAGGTGGCAAAAATGAACAAGGCAGCGGTCGTAGCTTTAATCGCGATCACTATCGGGGCAGATATGGCGGAAGCTAAAAAGCCGCCAGAAGTCACTGGTCTTGAACTTCAACAGATTCAAGCTCGGGACATTGAGGCTACTACCGATGTCGTTTTCTCGGCTGTCATGACTGTTTTTCAAGACGCTGGATTTCGAATTCTTACAGCTGACAAATCAACAGGACTTATCTCGGCACAATCATCTAACAAGTCTAAAACGACTTATAATATTTGGTATGGCCTTGGTAAGAAAAAGACTGTTCCAATTGTGTCTGCATTTATCGAGTCACGCGGCCCAAATATGACACGCGCTCGACTAAGTTTCGTAATGTCGACTGGGAAAAGCCGGAGCATTCTTACGGACGAAGAGCCCGTGACTGATCCGGCAGCCTATCAAGATGCCTTCGAGAAAATACAGAAAGAGGTTTTCACGCGGCAAGCCCTCAATGCTCAAACACCTGCTGCCCCCCCGACCACGGCAGCAAGCACGGTGCCCATCCATACAGCGCCGCAAGTGCCGCCGGGACCAGTGCTTGTGGCTCCGCCATCAGGCGCAGCCGCATCAAAGGCTGGCGACCCCCACTAAGAGCTAGAAACTCTGCGATACCGTCAACGCCGGCCCGCTCCCCGGGTCCGCGTTGCCCACCACCCGAACCCGGTAATCGACGCTGGCGCGGAGGTGCAGGCTGTCGACGATCACGCTCAGTGTCGGGCCGATGTCGAAGCGGTCGACGATGGTGCCGGCGCGTTGCCAGCCCGACCAGATGCCGATGCCGCTCTCGAGGCGCAGGGCACCGCGCACGGCGGCCCTGAACACTCGCGCCTGGACGCCGGCGACGAGGTCGCGGCGGCGGGCGCCGACGACGGCGGCCTCGCCGTAGCCGTCGGCGATGAGCGGCCCGATGCGCCGGGTCGCGCCGCCGGCCAGCCGGACCGTCCATGCCGAGCGGCCGCCGGCGGTGATCGCGACCAGCCGCTCGACGCTCACTGTCGCGCCCGCTCCGGCCCGCCAGCGCAGGCCCAGCGCGGCCTGCTCGGTGTCGGACTCGCCGTCGATGCGGAGCCCCTGGGTGCGCGCGCCGATGGTCCGGACGACGGCGTACAGCGGGTGGTTGGCGAGCGGTGTGGCGGTGTAGCTGAAGCTGCGGCCGCCCTGGCCGCCGCCGAGTACCGGCGTCGTGCCGAGCCCAGCGCCTCCGCTGCCGCGCAGAATGACATAGGCCTCGTTCGACCAGCGCCGCGTCAGCTGGCGCAGCGTCCGCTGCCACGCCGGGGCGTTGTCGGCCGTCGGGTCGGCCGCGAGCGCGGCGGCAAAATGCGCCGCCGCGGCGTAGCGATCGCCCGCGGCAAGGTCGGCATAGCCCGCGGTCGCGAGGGCGAACCCGCTCTGCGGCGCACGCACGGGGAGCAGCGGGCCGAGCGTGCCGATGTGCAAGGTTTCGGGGGATGTCGTGCCTTCGAGACCCGGGAGCAGGCCGGGAAGTGCCAACGCGTCCGCGGTCGTCTCCGGCTCGGTCGCGAAGGCGGGCGCTCCGGTCCGCACGATCTCGTCATGCTGGCGAACGCCAGCACCGACGGCACTCACGAGCTCGAACGGCCGAGTATCTGACGGTAGTAGGTGCTGGCGTTCGCCAGCATGACGCGGATGAGGGGGCGGTCTCGTCATCGGCTGCGCGACCGCCGACACCATGTCTTCCCGGTCCGGTGCTCGGGCGGGCGCGACGGCTGCAAGCGCCAGCTGCTGGCCGGTCTGCGCCTCTGCGGAGGCGACATCGCGGCGCATGCCCTCGATGACGGCGGGGATCCGCCCGATAACCCACCCGACAGTCCCGGCGCCGAGCAGCGCCAGGCAGCCGAGCGGGCCGATTTTCATGGTCCGGGAAAGCGGTGCGCGGTCTTGTCCGAGCTCAGGCGTTCACGTCCGGCGCGGATCGCGGCATAACGCTGGACGGCGCGCCATGCTGCTAACGCATTGATCCAGTTGCTTATTACCGTCCGTGGGGCCGAGCGGACGCCCTCCCGCCAGCCGTGGACGCGGGTGGTGCAGCCAGCGCGGACGGTGAGCCGCCACAGCAGCACGGCGGTGGTGAAGCGCAGCGTCCAGTCGAGCGCGCTCCCGGGTTCGACTAAAGGTGCGAATAGGCCCGCTACGGGCACCATTCCGACCATTGCCGCGTCCGCCAGCACCAGCACGGCAACCCCATAGCCGCCGATGCCGAGCAGCGCCGCGACGATCGCCTTGCGGTCGCGGAGCAGCATCAGGCGATCGACCCAGCTACCCTGCCAGCCGAGCCGGTCCCAGCCGTGCAGCGCGATGCCGAGCAGCCAGCGCGTCTTCTGGCGAACGGCGGCGTCGAGGTCGCGGGGGAAGTGCTCGCGCGTGGCGACGATGCCGCCGTCGGCGCGCGCCACCCGGGCCAGCGCGGTGCGCCCGCCGAGGCGCTTGATGCGCAGGCCGAGCTCATAGTCCTCGGTCAGGCAGGCGGGGTCGAACGGCCTGCCGCCGGCCGCGTCGGCAATGCGCCCGAGGACGCCGCGCTCGATCGCGCAGGCGACCCCGGCGCTCGGCACGGCGGCACCGAGGCCCTCGCGGATGACGACGTCCTTCAGGTGGTTCTCGGCGAACTCGTCGAGGTAGTGGCCGCTGATCCAGCGCGAGCCCCGGTCGACGAGCGGGATCACCGGTAGCTGGACCATCGCCAGCCGGGGCACGAGATGGTCGAAGACGCGCAGCTCGAGCGGGTCGACGACGTCCTCGGCGTCGTGGAGGACGAGCGCCTTGAAGCGGCGACCGGACCGCGTCTCCGGTATTATGTAGCAAACGCACCAGCCGAATGATAGATGTAATCATCGGCGTAGCGTAATGTCGTCATATGAAAGACGACCCCGTTCTCTACGGTCTGCTCGCCAGACGCGCCGCAATGGCAGGCGAGATTGACGCCCTCCGCGAACAGCTCGGCGTCCTGCTCAGCGGCCTCGACCACGTTGATGCGACCATCCGCATCTTCAAGCCCGACATAGACCTAGAGGACTTGCCCTCGCGCCCCATACCGCCGCCTAGCGCGGCCTTCCGTGGCGAGGTGCAGCGGTTCCTGCTCCACACGCTCAGGAACGCCCCTGAGCCGATGAACACGCACCAACTGGCGGTAGCTATCATGGAACAGCGGCGGCTCAATACCGCAGACCGGGTGCTGTTCAAGCTGATCTCGCAGCGCACCGGGCACAGCTTGAGCAAGCTGCGACGGGCGGGACTGGTGCAGTCTGAGCGGTTCTCGACGGGGGCGCTTCTGCGGTGGCAGGTAAAGCGAGAGACCCTGAATGAGTAGCCGGCGGTCGCATCCGACCGCCGGCCCTTTCATCACTCGTGGATGGGCGAGCTTGCCGAGCCACGCATCAAAGTGATGCCGTACAAAGCATCGCTCTTGGCCACGTACGCTTCACTCGACACGGCAATAATCTTGCCGTTAGATGCGACGTAACGCCAACGCCACTGCGAGATCGTATCGCGGTACAGATGGTAATAGTTCATGGGGGTGTCCAATATGTCAAAATTTGAAAAGTACGTTGTGACCTATCGCCATGACGATGCCGAATGGCACTTAGAACTCGCGGCTACGAGCTACGATGATGCTCGCCGTCGACTTGGCCAGCTTTCGCTAGCGCGAGTCGACGGTATCAGTGTAGCTAAAATCCCGGCGGCTCTAGGGCCACTCGCAGCGCTCGCGGCATTCGCGAGAAACGCGCTGGCTGGTCAGGCCAGATAGTGTTGCATCAAGGACTCATTGCCTGCTCCCTCTTATCGAGGGCTGCAAATTCTGTTGACGCTACGGCCACCAAGCTCTAACCGAGAATGGTGATCACAACCCAACGGCGCTTGCAGCCGGTGGACACGAACTGACCCCCGGTGTTGACGCACCGGGGGTTTTCCTATGCGTCCATACCGAGAACGACGCAAGCTGTGGTGTCTTTGAATCTGTATTTTGTCTACAAGTTGCGGATCAGCGTTGCTTCGCAGCAACTATTAAAGATGTCCTTATATCCCGCGCTGCCAATACCCCTTCCACTGCCGCGACACGCTAGACGCCATTGCTGCGGTGACAACCATTTCAAACTGGGCGCCATTGGAGATGCGGCGGTTGTTCTCGCGCCATGCCATCTCGCCAGCATAAGCGCTCAGGTACGCCCCGGCGATGCTGTGGTGCGTCCCGATCTCAGCACGGCGAAGGCGGCTAAAGAAGCTTTCCGCCATGTTCGTGCAAGCGATACCGTCTGAGTAGTTGACGCTGTGGTTGATGCGGCGGGCGTTGTAACGACCGTGCAGCACGTCCCAATGCGAAGCCTCGTCGGCATGGATGGTGGCGCTGGTGGCGACACGAGCGTTGACGGCGGCGACACCCTGGGCCTCAGACTTGCCGATGTAGGTAAGCGATCGGCCATGGCGCTCGCGCATCACGACAACCGACTGGCGAAGGCCCGTCTGGTTGGCGAGCAAGCGGCGGTCCCGACGATCGACCTTGCGGTTAGCAGGCTTCACATAGCCGCCAAAGTACGCGCCATCGATCTCCACGATGCCGCTCAGTGTGGCCGTAGCCGTCTCAGCGATCATCGCCTCGCGCAGCTTGTGTGACAGCACAAACGCCGTTTTGTACTGCACGTCGAGGTCGCGGCTGACCTGCAGCGCAGACACGCCCTTAGCACCGTTCACAAAGATCGCGACGGCGGCGAGCAGGTCCGTGAACGACAGCTTGCGGCTGGCGAAGATCGTGCCGCTGGTGACGCTGTACTGGTGATGGCAACCGACGCACTTGAACTTGCGACGGCTGGTGATGCTGTACGCCTCGACACAGCCGCAACGCGGGCAAACGGGGTCGCCGCCCGTCTCGGTCCAACGCATCTCGCAGAACGTCTGATAGGCGTTGTCCTCGCCCATGCGGAACACAGCCTTGAGGCTAAGGGTGCGGGCCTTGGCGGAAAGGAGGAAGTGCTGAGCCATTGTCATCGTATCCAGTGCTTATGCATCGGATATAGTGGCAATCATGCACTCTATGCAAGGGCAAATGCATCGCGTATGGTGGCATTTGCGACGAATGGAGTGCGGGTATGGCCGAAGCGACAGATTGGGAGGCCCGTGTGAAGGGCATGTTGAAGGCTGAGCTGAAGCGGAAAGGCGTGTCCTACAACCAGCTTGTCGAGAAACTGGCGGCTGTCGGCGTCGTGGACTCTGAGCCGAATATCCGCAACAAACTGGCGCGGGGTAAGTTTACAGCGGTGTTCCTGGTCCAATGCCTAGAGGCTATCGGAACGTCATCTTTGCGGCTCTCGGATGGCTGATACTAGGGCAAGGCGAACAGTGCCGGGCCGCCAATAAGCATCACCATCACCAGCAGGCCGCCGCTACGCCAGCGACCATTCCAAAGCCGCCAGACGCCCCACCCGCCGACAGAGCAAAGCAAGAGTGTTACCCCGGTAGCGGCATAGGGGTTCCCTGCGACGCTATCAGCGCTCAGGCGACTGTTGATCAAGCCCGAGATGCGGACAAACAGGCTGCGACGGTTTGGTGGCAATTTGGAGTGAGCACTGCCACGCTCGCCGCCGCCTTCGCCGCCGCGTGGTTCGCTAAGCGCGCCGCCGATGAAACTAAACGGGGCGCCAACGAGGCGGCTCGAAGCGCCGATGCCGCCTACCAAGCCAACCGTCCTTGGTTGATGCTCAAACCTCCAAAGATTTGCTTCATCCAAGTAGACCCTAAGGAGCCCAAGGCGCGGTTTATTGTTATTAGAAGCCCCGTCGAGGTTCGGAATTTTGGCAACTCTCCTGCATTCAGGATTTCCATCGGATATGCGATTAGCCTGGACCACAAGACTGCGGCAGCAGTTGCTAAGTCTCAGGTTTTTGAAAACCACACTGCTCTGAAAAAGAGTGCTATCTATGCGAGTGGAGAGTTCACTGATATTGGTCTCTATCACTTTCTTGGACTTAAAGTCCCAGAAGACTTCACTCGGTCCAACTTTATAGAGAACCCTGCGAGTTGGGTTATATCCCTTTATGTAGGATATCATTCCATCACGGGAGACAACTACTATACTGGAGATCAGTTTCAAGTTACCGGCATTGTCAATCACAGCACCGCCGAAATTGAATGCACTATCGTTAACGTATTCGGGGGCGGCTTCAGCGAGGCCACTTGACGGCAACATACCGCATATGATGGCAAAAGCCACCGCGGCCGATTGCCAACGCCTACGCATTGGTGCGTTTGCTACATAATACCGCGCGTCTCGTCGGCGACGGCGGCGCGCCACAGGTGGTTGAGGCAGTCGGCCTTGGTGGTCGGGCCGGGACGGGTGCAGGTGACGATGGTGATACATTGGTCGCGGACGCCCGCGACTTCGGCCTGCGTCGCCGGGTCGTTGGGATAGACCCCGACGAAGACCCGGTAGTCCGGGTAGTCGAGGCCCGCGACCAGCGCGCGCAGCATCGGGCCAATGACGGCGGCCTCGTCCCACGCCGGCACCAGGATCGCCATCGCGCCGCCGTCGCCGCCGAGGCGGTCGGCTTGGGCCCGGGCGTGGTGGCGGTAGACCGTCACCCGGCGCCACGCGAGCCGGGCGAAGAAGGCCGCGTCGACCGCTAGTCCGTCGAGGCTGGAAAGCGCCAGCCCGGCCGAGACGAAGGCCAGCGCCTCGCGGGTTGCTCCGTGGAACGCCGCGAGCGCGTACAACGCGCTCATGGCGATCAATCAGCCCTCGACCGGGCTCGTCGGACGGTCTGTATCGAGCTCGTGCACCTCGATGACTCCGCGCGCGACGTTCGACCGGGTGCGACCGTAGAAGAAATACACGACCAGCCCGACCGCTGCCCAGCCGACGAACAGCTCCAGCGTGTAGCTCGACAGCGAGAAGAACAGGAAGGCGCAGCCGGCGGCGGCGAGCGGCGCAGTAACCCACACGATCGGGGTACGGAACGGGCGGCGACGACCGGGATCGCGAACCCGCAGGACCATGACGCCGATGGCGACGGCGAGGAACGCCAGCAGGGTACCGGAATTCGAGACCTCGGCCAGCAGGGCAACCGGGAACAGCGACGCGAAGACCGCGACGAATACGCCGGTCACCATCGTGATGACGTGCGGCGTCTTGAACCTCGGGTGGATGCGCGACAGGATAGGCGGCAGCAGCCCGTCCCGCGACATGACGAAGAAGATACGGGTCTGGCCGTACATCAGCGCGAGGATGACCGAGGGCAATGCGACGCCGGCGGCGATCGCCAGCAGATTACCGGCCCAGGGGTAGCCGATCGTGCGCAGGACATAGGCGAGCGCCTCGTTCGAGCGCGCGAGATCGCCAGTCGGCTGCGCGCCGACCGATCCGGTCGCGGCCGCGGCGACGAGCATGTACAGCACGGTCGAGACGCCGAGCGCGCCGATCAGCCCGATCGGGATGTTGCGGTTCGGGTTGATCGTCTCCTCGGCCGCGGTCGAAACCGAATCGAAGCCGACGAAGGCGAAGAAGATCGTTGCCGCGGCGGCCGAGACGCCGACCGAGATCATCGAGCCGCTGACGAAGGGATCGGGAATCTCGTGCGCGAAGAAGCCGCGCGGCATGAACGGCGTGAAGTTCATCGACTGCATCTCGGGCAAAGCGAGCGCCAGGAACATGATCAGGGCGAGGATCTTGACCATGACCAGCACGGCGTTGAAGCGCGCGCTCTCCTTGGTGCCGACGACCAGCAAGGCGGACACTGCAAGGGCAATGAACATCGCGGGCAGATTGATCAGGCCGGGGGCCTTGTCGAACGGCCCGTGGACGAAGGTATCCGCGATCCGGACGCCGAAAAAGCGCTCCGCCAGGCCGACCATGTAGCCCGACCAGCCGACCGCGACCGCGCTCGACGCGATGGCGTATTCGAGCACCAGCGCCCAGCCGACGACCCAGGCAATGACTTCGCCGAAGGTCGCGTAGCTGAAGGTGTATGCCGATCCCGACACCGGGATCATCGCGGCGAGTTCGGAATACGCAAGCGCGGTCAGGAAGCAGACCAGCCCGGCGATGGCGAAGCTGACCATCATTCCCGGCCCGGCCTTGGTCGCGGCTTCCGCCGTCAGCACGAAGATACCGGTGCCGATCGTCCCGCCGATGCCGAGCATGGTGAGCTGGAAAGCGCCGAGGCTGCGAGTAAGCGGTTTCTTCTCAGCTGTCGCGAGGATCGCGTCGAGCGACTTGATACGCCAATTGGCCACTAAGTATTCCCCTTGTCGGCGCGGGGTGTTTCACCTGCCGCGCCAGTCCCTGCAGCACAGGGTTGGCGGTTCGGCGGCGCGCGGTCAAGGGTGCCGCCGCACGACGGGGGCACGTCGCCTCTCGCTTCGTCCTAGAAGCGCCGCGACACGCCGAACGCGATCCGGATATCCGGGGTCTCGTGGTTGAGACCGGCATCGACCTCGGCGTCGAGCTGGAGGTTCTTGCCGGCGGCGTAGGCGAGGTTCAGGTCGGTCAGGACCTGAGTGGTGCGGGCACCGGGGTCATCGTCGCGGCTGACCAGCAGCTCGACCCCGGCGGTGACCTTGCCGAGCGCGTGGCTGATACCGCCGACGCCGGTCCATTCTGCGTGGTGGCCGTAGCGCAGCGTGTCGGGCAGGCGATCGACCTCAGGAGTCAGCGCCAGTGTAAAGTCGGCGGGCAGCGGTAGCTGGACCGGCAGCAATATGCCCTCCGTCCAGCCGCCGGCCCCGAAAGCATCGCTGCCGGTCGGCGCGGTGGCGAAAGCCTGGACAGAGACCGAGGCCTTGTCGCCGCCGCCGGGGTTGAGCAGCGACTGCTTGACTCCGAAGATCACGTCGCCGCTGCCGTGATCGCGAGTGACGAGCCCGGTGGCCCGGTCGCGGACGCGCTCGTGGTTGTAGGCGGTCCAACCGACGAAGCCCTCGAGACGGTCGGTGACGCCGAGGCGGACCAGCACGTCGCCGGTGGTGAAGGTGTCGGTGACGCTGTCGTTGGTGCGGTCGTGCTGCCAAGCGCCGAGACCGGCCTCGACGAGGACATGGCCCTTGTCGACGATGCACGGCGGCGTATCGAGGCCGGGCCGGTCAGGACACAGGTCGCGCAGTTCATCCGCCGCGGCGGGGGCGGCGAGCAGCAGGGCGATCCCGAGCAGCAGTGGTTTCATGCCGCTTATGACAACCCCTCGATGCGCCCGTCGGGTCCGAGGCCGATGTGCGCCGCCGCCGGCACGCGCGGCAGGCCCGGCATGGTGTTGACCGTTCCGCACAATGCCACGACGAAGCCGGCACCGGCCGACAGCCTCACCTCCTGGACCGGCAGCGCGAATCCGGACGGGGCACCGACCCGGCGTTCGTCGGCGCTGAACGAATACGGGGTCTTGGCCATGCAGACCGGAAAGTTTCCCGCACCCTCGCCGCTGAAGCGGGCGAGGTCGCGCTCCACACCGGGCGCGAAGACGACCTCGCCGGCGCGGTAGATGTTGCGCGCGACAGTGCGGATCTTGTCGGCGAGCGGCAGATCGTCGGGATAGAGCAGCTTCAACTCCGACGGTGTCTCGGCGGCGGCGGCGACGGCATGGGCGAGGCCCTCGGCACCCTCGCCGCCATCGGCCCAGTGGGTGCACAAATGCGCGTCGACGCCGATGCCCGAGCACAGGTCGAGCAGCCTTGACTGCTCGGCCTCGGTATCCCCGGTGAAGGCGTTGACCGCGACGACCACCGGCAGTCCGAAGTCGCGCAGGTTCTCGACGTGGCGCGCGAGGTTGCCGAAGCCGCGTTCAAGGGCGGCGACATCCTCGCCGGCGAGCCCGTCCTTGGGGGTGCCGCCGTGCATCTTGAGGGCGCGGACCGTCGCCACCACGACGGCACAGTCCGGCTTGAGCCCGGCGGAGCGGCACTTGATGTCGAGAAACTTCTCCGCGCCGAGGTCGGCGCCGAAGCCAGCCTCGGTGACGCAGAACTCGCCGAGCGCCAACGCCGAGCGGGTCGCGATCACCGAGTTGCAGCCGTGGGCGATGTTGGCGAACGGCCCGCCGTGGACCAGCGCCGGCGATCCACCGAGCGTCTGCACGAGGTTGGGCTGGATCGCATCGACCAGCAGCGCCGCCATCGCTCCCGCCGCATCGAGATCGCTCGCAGTCACCTGGGTGCCCGAGCCGGTCCGCCCGACGACGATGCGCCCGAGGCGCTCGACCAGTTCGGCAGGGCTGGCAGCGAGGCAGAAGATCGCCATGACCTCGCTGGCGACGGTAATGTCGAAGCCGGTCTCGCGGGCGAAGCCGTTCTTGCCGTCGCCAAGTCCGACGGTGATCCGGCGCAGCGCCCGGTCGTTCATGTCGACGACACGCCGCCACGTCACTTTCCGCGGGTCGAGGCTGCCCGCAGTGCCCCAGTAAAGCGCGTTGTCGACCAGCGCCGCCAGCAGGTTGTGGGCCGCACCGATGGCGTGGAAGTCGCCGGTGAAATGCAGGTTGATGCGCTCCATCGGCACGACCTGGGCATGACCGCCACCGGTCGCACCGCCCTTGCGCCCGAACACCGGGCCGAGCGACGGCTCCCGCAGCGCGATCACGGTCCGCCGTCCGATCCGGTTCAGGGCATCGCCGAGGCCGATGGTGGTGGTTGTCTTGCCTTCGCCCGCTGGGGTCGGGCTGATCGCGGTAACGAGAATCAGCTTGCCGGCCGCGCGGGCGGCAAGCGCCTCCACGAACGGCGCCGATAGCTTGGCGATGTGCTTGCCGTAAGGTTCGAGGGCATCGACCGGAATGCCGGCACGCTCGGCGATCTCGGTGATCGGGAGTAGGGTCGCGGCTCGCGCGATTTCAAGATCGATCGACATAAATCGGTAGATGCACGTCACTTGGCAGGTGCCGCAAGGGTCATGTCCGTGGCGGCTCGCGGGCTTGGTTGGTGCCGTGGCAGAACCGCCACAGCACCTCATTCTCCCGATAGGTCGCGATCTTAAGTGATTTAAGGCATTGGGGAGCCATGAAAAAACTGACCCCCGTAACGATGCCGCGCACCATACCCTGCGCCGGTTGCCGAGACGGTCGTGGGCTCGACTTTCAGGTCCACATGGCTTTCCAGCCGATCGTCGATATCGTTACGGGCGTGCCGTTCGCGTACGAGGCGCTGGTGCGCGGACCGGCGGACGAGGGTGCCGGTCACATGCTTGCGCAGGTCTCGGAGGCGAACCGCTATGCCTTCGACCAGCGGTGTCGGGTCAAGGCGATCGAGACCGCGGCGCAGTGCGGGTTGATCGAATCCGGCGCGCGCCTGTCGATCAACTTCTTGCCGAATGCGGTCTATTCGCCGGCTGCCTGCATCCAGCTGACCTTGCGAACCGCCGCTGCGACCGGGTTTCCAACCGACCGCCTGATCTTCGAGTTCACCGAGAACGAGGAAATGACGGACCCCGACCATGTCGTCGATATCATCGCAACGTACCAGAAGATGGGGTTTGGAACCGCGCTCGACGACTTCGGGGCGGGTTATGCCGGGCTGAACCTGCTGGCGCGGTTCCAGCCTGATATCGTCAAGCTCGACATGGGCCTCGTCCGCGGGCTGGATGCGAGCCTGTCGCGCCGCATCGTCGTCGACGGGATCGTCAGGATGTGTGACGCGCTCGGCGTGACGGTCATCGCCGAGGGCATCGAGACCGAGGGCGAGGTCGCGGCCTTGCGGGCGATCGGCGTGCGCTACCTCCAGGGCTATTATTTCGCCATGCCGGCGTTCGAGGCGCTGCCGGCCGTCAGCATCGTCGTCTGAGGCGACCGGCGGTCGTCCTGCCGCGGCAACGACCGCTCGTGCGTTTTTTGTACGTTATGATAGGGGTGAGCCCATGTTCGAAGGGATCACCGCACTCGACCTGGCGCGCGCGCAGTTCGCCTTCACGATCTCGTTCCACTTCATCTTCCCGGCGTTTTCGATCGGGCTCGCGTCGTTCCTCGCGGTGCTCGAGGGGCTGTGGCTGTGGACCGGTCGCGAGGTCTATCTCAACCTGTTCAAATATTGGCTGAAAATCTTCTCGATCGCGTTTGCCATGGGCGTCGTCTCCGGCATCGTGATGTCCTACCAGTTCGGTACCAACTGGGCGCAATTTTCCGACAAGGCCGGGCCGGTCGTCGGTCCGCTGATGGCCTACGAGGTGCTGACCGCTTTCTTCCTGGAGGCTGGGTTCCTGGGCGTCATGCTGTTCGGCATGGGCCGGGTCGGCAAGGCGCTGCATTATACCGCGACGCTGATGGTCGCGCTCGGTACCGCGATCTCGGCGTTCTGGATCATCGTCGTCAACAGTTGGATGCACACCCCGCAGGGCTTCGCCTTCAACGCCGCCGGCCAGTTCGTGCCGGTCGACTGGTGGGTCGTGATCTTCAATCCGTCGATGCCGTACCGCCTCGTCCACACCGTGCTCGGGGCGTACCTGACCACCGCGCTGGTCGTCGGCGGAGTCGGTGCGTGGCACCTGCTCAAGGGCCGCCGTGAACCGGGCCACAGCACCGAGGGTGCCAAGGTCATGTTCTCGATGGCGATGTGGATGGCCGCGCTGGTCGCGCCGCTGCAGATCGTCGCGGGCGACGAGCATGGGCTCAACACCCTCCAGCATCAGCCCGCCAAGATCGCGGCGATGGAGGGCAACTACAAATCCTACCCGAATGGCGCGCCGCTGACGCTGTTCGGCATTCCCGACCAGAAGGCCGGGGTGATGCGTGACGCGGTCGAAATCCCGAAGCTCGGGTCGCTGATCCTCAAGCATGATCCGAATGCGCCGCTGCTCGGCCTCGACGCCTTTCCACGAAAGAACTGGCCGCCGGTGCACATCGTGTTCTGGACCTTCAGGATCATGGTCGCGATCGGTTTCGCGATTCTCGGCCTCGGGCTGTTCAGCCTGCTGGCGCGATTCCGCGGTAAGCTGTTCGACTGGCCGTGGTTGCACCGCGCAGCACTTGTCATGGGCCCGGCGGGCTTCGTCGCGGTGATCTGCGGCTGGGCGACGACCGAGAGCGGCCGGCAGCCGTTCACCGTCTACGGCCTGCTCCGCACCGCCGATTCGCTGTCGCCGGTCGGCGCCCCTGCGGTCGCGGCGTCGCTGACGGCTTTCGTGCTGGTCTACTTCGTGGTCTTCGGCATCGGCACTTGGTTCATCGTCAAGCTGATGGGCCATGCCCCGCAGCCCGGCGAGCCCGGTATCCCGGTCGGCGGCCCGACCCGGACCGCGGGCATCACCCCCGCTGCCGGGCACGATCCCGACGCAATCCTGCACCCGGCGGAATAGCGGCGTGGGCATCAGCTTCGACCTGACGATCGTCTGGGCCGGCATCCTGGCGTTCGCGGTGTTCGCCTATGTCGTCATGGACGGCTTCGACCTCGGCATCGGCATCGTGTTTCCGCTGCTCGAGCCCGGCCGCCAGCGCGACATCGCGATGAACTCGGTCGCGCCGGTCTGGGACGGCAACGAGACCTGGCTGGTGCTCGGCGGCGGCGGGCTCATGGCCGCGTTCCCGCTCGCCTATTCGATCATCCTGCCGGCGGTCTATGCGCCGCTGATCGCGATGCTGCTCGGCCTGGTGTTGCGCGGCGTGTCGTTCGAGTTCCGCTGGCGCACGACTCGCCAGCCGGTCTGGGACTTCGCGTTCTTCGGCGGCTCAATGGTTGCGGCGTTCGCGCAAGGCGTTACTCTCGGCGCCATCCTGCAGGGCATCTCGGTGACCGGGCGCAGCTATTCGGGGCTGTGGTGGGAGTGGCTGTCGCCGTTCAGCATCCTGACCGGCCTGTCGGTCATTATCGGCTATGCGCTGCTCGGTGCGTGCTGGCTGATCTTCCGCACCGAGGGCGAACTGCAGAACCGCGGCTATGCGCTGGCCAAGTGGCTCGGGGTCGGCACCTCGATCGCGGTGCTCGCGGTCAGCCTCGCCACCCCGTTGATTTCGGAGGGCATCTATTTCCAGCGCTGGTTCGCGGTACCGAACATCTACCTGCTGTCGCCGATCCCGGTGCTCGCGGCGGCAGCGGCGCTGCTGTTCTTCCGGAGCCTCGCCAAGCGCGCCGAACTTGCGCCGTTCCTGCTCGCGCTGGCGCTGTTCCTGCTCAGCTTCATCGGGCTCGGCGTCAGCATGTTCCCGTACCTGATTCCCGGCCGGGTGACGATCTGGCAGGCTGCGGCGCCCGCCAGCAGCCAGGTCTTCATGCTTGTCGGCGCGGGCATCATGGTGCCGATCATCCTCGCCTACACCGGCTACGCCTACTGGGTTTTCCGCGGCAAGGTCGGGCACGACGGGTATCACTAGGATGTGGCCGCGGCGGCTGGCGTGGTTCGTCGGGCTCTGGGCGGCGGGGGTCGCGACGGTACTGGTGGTCGGCGGACTGATCCGGTGGTGGCTGGTATAGCGGCCCGACCTTGCCCTTCCGCCACCGCTTGTTATAGACGCCCCCTTCACCTTCACCCCTGCGGGCGTGGCGGAACTGGTAGACGCGGCAGGTTTAGGTCCTGTTGTCGAAAGACGTGGGGGTTCGAGTCCCTTCGCCCGCACCAACTTCGCCTTTGTCCAGAGAACGAGAACACCGATGCGTATTTCCGAGACTCTGAACGAGGGCCTGAAGCGCGAGTACAGCGTGCACATCCCGGCCGCCGCGCTGGCCGAGAAGATCGATGCACGCGCCGTCGAGGTCGCCAAGCAGGTGCGGATGCCCGGCTTCCGCCCCGGCAAGGTGCCGCTCAACCTCGTCAAGAAGATGCACGGCCCGGCGCTCCACGGCGAAGTGCTGCAGGCCGCTGTCAACGAGGGCGTCCAGCAGCTGATGGCGGAGCACAAGCTGCGCCCGGCGATGCAGCCGCAGGTCGACCTCGACGAGAACGTCGCGGAGGGTACCGACATCGACTTCAAGGTTGCGGTCGAGGTGCTGCCGACGATCGAGACCCCGAACATCGAGGGGCTGAAGCTCGAGAAGCTCGTCGTCGAGCCGACCGATGCCGACCTTGATGCCGCACTCAAGCGTCTCTCGGACCAGCAGAAGAGCTTCGAGTCCGCCCCCGCCACGCACGTTGCGGTGGTCGGTGACGCGGTGCTGATCGACTTCCTCGGCACTGTCGACGGCGTGGCCTTTGACGGCGGCAAGGGCGAGGGCATGCGCGTCGAGCTCGGCTCGGGCCAGCTCATCCCCGGCTTCGAGGACCAGCTCGTCGGCGTGAAGGCCAATGACGAGCGTACCGTCAAGGTGACCTTCCCCGACGATTACAACGTCGCCTACCTCAAGGGTAAGGACGCCGAGTTCGCGGTCACCGTCAACGAGGTCCAGACCGTGAAGGAAACCGTGCTCGACGACGAGTTCGCCAAGGCGCTCGGCCTCGACACGCTCGACGGGCTCAAGGAAATTCTCAAGGACCAGCTGACCAGCGAGCTTGGCCAGCTGACCCGCACGCACATGAAGCGCAAGCTTCTCGACACGCTGGCCGCCGCGCACGACTTCGCGGTGCCGGAGTCGATGGTCAACGCCGAGTTCGAGCAGATCTGGCAGCAGCTCGAGCATGAAGCGAGCCACGAAGAGGACCAGGCTGCGGCCCTCGAGGGCCTCGAGAGCGAGAAGCCGGAGTATCGCCGCATCGCCGAGCGCCGCGTCCGCCTCGGGCTCCTCCTTTCGGAGATCGGCCAGCAGGGCGGCGTCACCGTCAGCCCGTCCGAAATGAACCGCCTGATCGCGCAGGAGGCCAGCCGCTACCCCAAGGAGCGCGACCAGGTCATCAAGTACTTCCAGGAGAACGCGATGGCGGCCGCCCAGCTGCGCGCGCCGCTGTATGAGGACAAGGTCGTCGATTATCTGATCGGCAAGGCCGAGATCACCGAGCGCACCGTCGATCGCGACACGCTGACCGCAGAAATCGAGAGCGACGACGAGACCCCGGGCGGCCACGTCCACGGTCCCGACTGCGATCATGACCACGGCCATGATCACAGCGGGCACGATCATGCCGGCCACGATCATGGCGACCATGACC
The DNA here is from genome assembly GCA_019285715.1 of Sphingosinicellaceae bacterium. Taxonomy (NCBI): domain Bacteria; kingdom Pseudomonadati; phylum Pseudomonadota; class Alphaproteobacteria; order Sphingomonadales; family Sphingosinicellaceae; species Sphingosinicellaceae bacterium. The sequence continues at coordinate 3,203,414 of CP079108.1, read as the reverse complement.
ATGCTCCGGCTGCTGCCGCAAAGCCCGCCAAGGCACCGCGCGCCAAGAAGGCGAAGGCTGTCGACCCGGACGCGCCGGTCAAGGACGAGTCGGAGGTGTTCACCGACGGCCCGACGCTTAGCGACGAGCCGGTTGCCGCCGTCGCCGCCAAGCCGAAGCGCGCCAAGAAGGCCGCCGAGCCTGCTGCCGAATAAGGGGCGGCGCGAGACGCATGCGGAGCTGTCATCCCGGGCTTGACCCGGGACCCAGCTAACCACGAGGACTGGACGCGGTGCTAGCCGGGTCCCGGGTCGAGCCCGGGATGACAAGTGTCGCTCGAGTTCAGGCTGGGCGCAGTTCCCGGCGGTTGATCGCGACCCCGATCGCGTAGCAGACGCAGTCGCCGAGCGTCGTCGTCAGCCGGAACAGTGCGGCGACGACGATCGCGTCCGCCGGTCCGACCAGCGGCCCCGCGAGCAGCAGGATCACCGCCTCGCGGGTGCCGAGCCCGGCGGGGGTGCCGAGCGGCAGGAAGCCCGCGACCCAGGCGATTACCGCGACCGTCGCCAGCTGCGGCACGAGCTGCCCGGTGACCAGCGCCCCGACCAACGTGAACGCCGACGCCTGCACGGTGAAGAAGCCGAGCAGCAAGGGAATCACCATCACGGCGGTCGTGACCTGCGGGCGCGCCGCGCTGACGTGGCGGGCGAGCCAGGGGCTGAGCGACAGCGCCCCCGCCGCGACCACCGCGACGATGCCTGCAACGACCGCCGCGTCGCGCAGCAGCGCGGCCGACAGGAACGCGATGTCGATCGGGAACAGCGTGAACGCCAGCAGCGCCGTCAGCGACGCACCGACCAGCAGGAAGCCGATGTCCCACGTCATCGCCCGCAACAAAGGCGCGTTGGCGACCCCGGCGCGGGACATCAGGCCGTGCCGCCCGACATACTGGAAGACGTTGCCCGGCACGTATTTCGCCAGCTGCGACAGCGCGTAGCTGGGCAGCGTGACGCGTCGCGGCAGCCGCGTCCGCGCGAAGTCGGAGATCAGCCGGTGCCAGACCTCGGCATTGAACATCAGCGCGCTGCCGTAGATGACCGCGATCCCGGCGATGGCGGGCCAGATCCGGACGGGCAGGTGGCGGTCGGCGACGGCCCCCCATTCGCGGCGGATGGCGAGCGCGATGAAGACGAAGGCGGCGACCGTGATCAGGCGGCCGGCAATCCGGGCGAGCCGCCGCAACACCGTGCGGTTCACCGCTGGAGCAGGGTCGTCGCGTCGGGATAGGGCAGGCAGGCGGTCAATCCGGCATATTCCTGGGTGCGCAATCCCGAGCGGGCGATCGCTGCCTGATAGGTGGCGCGCCGACTGTTGTCGAACACGATGATGCCGTCCCGGGCAAGGCGCGGGGCCGCGTGGTCGAGGCAGGCGGGGCGCGCCCGTCCGTCGATGACGATGACGTCGAACAGCCCGTCGGCGTCATCGATGGCGTGGACGTAGCGGCGGAACGAGTGCTCGCGCCAGCCGGGCTTGGTCGAGGCATAGGCCGGGTCGTCGATGCGCGGCTCGTCGGGCGGTACCAGCCGGTGGTCTATGCGCTGCCTGACGCCTGGCATTGCGGCGAGTTGCTCGCGGACCACCGGGGCCCAGCCGGCGTCGTGTTCGACGCTGAACACGTCGGCGGCGCGGCGGCCGAGCCAGACGGTGCTGGCGCCGCTGCCGTATTCGAAGACCCGCGCGCCGGGCCGGGAGCGGAGGAAACTGTCGACTCGGTTGATCGCCGCGAAATTCCACCACGGCAGGTCGAGTCGGACCATGTCATCGATGTCGTAGATCGCGAACAGGCTGCGGGCCCAGCGCGCGAGCGGCCGCTCGGGCATCGATTCGAGCCACGGCACGACCCCGATCCCCGCGGCAACGGACCGGGCTTTCCGCATCGCCCCCACGTATGCCGATTTAAGTTCCGCCATTCGCGTCTCCGATCCCTTAACAATCCCCGCATTTACAGTGTAAAGGGTTTATTCGGGGGCCAATGCAGCCAGCACAAAGCTAATCTGGATTAAGCCTTGGGGGTTTTCATGAAACTGATCGTGCAAATTCCATGTTTCAATGAGGAAGCCACGCTCGCGCAAACCGTTGCCGACATACCCCGGAAGATCCCTGGCGTCGATGTCGTCGAGATCCTTGTCATCGACGACGGTTCGTCGGATCGCACCGTCGAAGTCGCCCGCGACTGCGGCGTCGACTACATAGTACGCAGCAAGCACAATGTCGGCCTTGGCCTGACCTTCCGCACCGGACTCGATACCGCCCTTGCACTCGGCGCCGACATCATCGTCAACACCGACGGCGACAACCAATACTTCGGCGGCGACATTCCCAAGCTGATCGAGCCGATCCTGGCGGGCCGCGCCGATGTCGTCGTTGGCGACCGCGAGACCTCGTCGATCTCCCACTTCTCCGGGAACAAGCGGCGGTTGCAGACTTTTGGCAGCCGCGTCGTCCGCCGCCTGTCGGGCGTGGTGGTTCCCGACGCGGTCAGCGGCTTCCGCGCGATCTCGCGGGAGGCGGCGTTCAAGCTGAACATCCTGTCGAAGTTCAGCTATACCATCGAGATGCTGATCCAGGTCGGCACCAAGCGCATTTCCTATGCCAGCGTGCCGATCCGCAGCAACGCCAAGACCCGCGAATCGCGCCTGTTCAAGGGCATCCGGCAGTTCATCACGCGGCAGGCGGTGACGACACTGCGGATGTATTCGATGTACCAGCCGCTGCGCGTGTTCGGCGTGCTCGGTCTCGCCGCCGCGGTCACCGGACTGATCCCCATCGTGCGCTTCGTGATCTACTACGCGATGGGCGAGGGCGAGGGGAAGATCCAGGGCCTCGTCATCGGCGGCGCGCTGCTTATCGTCGGCCTGCTGACCCTGCTGCTCGGGCTGATCGCCGACCTGATCAACCATAACCGCCAGCTCATCGAGATCACCCTCGAGAAGGTCCGGCTGCTCGAGGATGCCCAGCGTGGTACCGCGGCGCGGCCGCATCCCGTCGACATCAAGACCCTGATGTCCGTCCCCTGACGCGAGGATTCGCCTTGTCCACCCGTCCCGATGCGCTGTCCGACAGGTTGCACCGCTGGCTGATGCTGCCGTCGCTGCCGATCATCCTGCTCGTCATCGGTGCGATCCTGCGTATCGGCTGGCTGGTGGTCGTCGACGACCTTCATCCCTACACCAGCGAGAGCCACCACATCGCGATCGCGCTCGCGACGAAGGGGCAGTATGCGGACGCCTTCGGTGCGGGCACCGGCCCGACGGCGCACCTCGCACCGACGACGCCGCTGATTTCGGCCGCCGCCTACCGGCTGTTCGGTGTTACCCACCTCGCGACCGTCGTGCTGTCGCTGCAGGCGATCGCGGTGGTGTCGCTCAGTTTCCTCGTCGCCTTCCGCGCCTTTGCCCTGCTCGGGGCCGGCATGCCGGCGCGGCTGGCGGGGCTCGCGATCGTGACCCTGCTGCCGCTGCAGTTCTCGCTGGAGGTTCGCGAGTTCCGCGGCTGGGAGGGCGGGATTTCCGCGCTCCTGATCGCGCTGATGCTGCTCCAGGTGCTTAAGGCCGACAGCGAGTGGCAGGCCGGCGGACGTGCGATCGGGACGCGCGGCCTGATCGGCTTCGGCCTTGGCGTCGGCGCGATCGGGATTATCAACCCGGCCTCCGGGCTGGCGGCGACGGGCATGGTCGGCATCCTGCTGATCCGCCGCGTGCGCTGGACGCGCTGGATGATCCCGGTCGCCGCGGCTGCGATCGTCGTCACCGCGGTGACGCTGCCGTGGGCGCTTTACAACCAGCACAACGTCCGCAACCTGATCCTGACGCGGTCGTCGCTGGGGCTGTCGCTGTCGTTCGTCTACCATGACGCGCAGCTGACCCAGAGCCGCCAGGACGCCTACAACAAGCGGTTCTACGTGATCAGCCCGCAGCACAATGCGCAGGCCCGCGCCGACTACATCCGGCTCGGCGACGTCGAGTACAACCGCCGGCTGGAGAACACTGCGCGCGACTGGATGGCGAACCATCCCGATACCGTGAACCGCATCCGGCGCGAGAACATCCGCGACTATTACCTGCCGCCGGCGTGGTTCTTCAGCCGCTTCGGTGGTGTTCCCCAGGGTGCCGGCATCCGCGTCGCGCTGATTTGGGCGGGCTCGATCTTCGGCCTGCTGACGCTTGCGGTGATGCTGGCGCGGCGGCGCTGGCTGTACCTCTATGTGCTGGCGGCGGTGACGCTGCCCGCAGTGCCCTACATCCTCGTCTACCCGCTGCTGCGCTACCGCTACATGGTTTCGACGCTGCTGTTCTTAATGGCGTGCGACGGTGCTTGGCGGTTGTGGACGTGGTGGCGGGCGCGGCGGACGGTGCCGGCGGCGGTCGTGGCGGCGGGGGCTTGAAGCGCGGGCCGTTCGCGCCGATGTTACCGGAACAGCCAGCGGAGCCCTTAATGCCTTTTGCCACCGATCCCACCGCCATGCTCGTTCCCATGGTTATCGAGCAGTCCAACCGCGGTGAGCGGTCGTTCGACATCTTCTCGCGGCTGCTCCGCGAGCGCATCATTTTCGTGACTGGCCAGGTCGAGGACGGCATGGCCTCGCTGATCGTCGCCCAGTTGCTGTTCCTCGAGTCGGAGAATCCGAAGAAGGATATCTTCATGTACATCAACTCGCCGGGCGGTGTGATCACGGCCGGCATGGCGATCTACGACACGATGCAATACATCCGCCCCAAGGTCGGCACGGTGTGCGTCGGCCAGGCGTCGTCGATGGGCAGTTTCCTGCTCGCTGCCGGTGAGCCGGGGATGCGCGTCGCGCTCCGCAACGCCCGCATCATGATCCACCAGCCGAGCGGTGGTTCGCAGGGCATGGCCGCCGACATCGAGATCCAGGCGCGGGAAATTCTTCGTGTCCGCCATGCACTTAACGAGCTTTATGCCAAGCACACGGGCCAGGACCTCGACACCATCGAGCGTGCCATGGACCGCGACAAGTTCATGTCGGCAGAGGAGGCAAAGGCGTTCGGCCTGATCGATACGATCGAGGACAAGCGCCCGATGCCGACCGACGCCGAGGCGACGCTGCGGGCTGCCTGACGACGCGCAAGCATCTTTCTTGGTGCGCGTTAACCCATAGCGCCGCTATTCACGTTAATGTCACGTCGGCAGGCCCACGCTTGCCGCGCAAGCTGAAAGGCCGTTAGAGTGCGATCCGGCCGGAGAGGACGTCCATGACCAAGTTGAGTGGCGGGGACTCGAAGAACACGCTCTACTGCTCGTTCTGCGGGAAGAGCCAGCACGAGGTGCGCAAGCTGATCGCCGGTCCGACGGTGTTCATCTGCGACGAGTGTGTCGAGCTGTGCAACGACATCATCCGCGAGGAGACCAAGACCGCCCTGGTGAAGACCAAGGACGGCGTCCCAACCCCGCGCGAGATCTGCAAGCACCTCGATGACTATGTCATCGGCCAGCAGCATGCCAAGCGCGTCCTGTCGGTGGCGGTGCACAACCACTACAAGCGGCTGAACCACGGGGCCAAGGGCGCCGAGGTCGAGCTGGCAAAGTCGAACATCCTGCTCGTCGGCCCGACCGGCTGCGGCAAGACGCTGCTGGCGCAGACCATGGCGCGCCTGCTCGACGTGCCGTTCACGATGGCCGATGCGACGACCCTCACCGAGGCCGGCTACGTCGGCGAGGATGTCGAGAACATCATCCTGAAGCTGCTCCAGGCTTCCGACTACAACGTCGAGCGGGCGCAGCGCGGCATCGTCTACATCGACGAGATCGACAAGATCAGCCGCAAGGCGGAGAATCCCTCGATCACCCGCGACGTCAGCGGCGAGGGCGTCCAGCAGGCGCTGCTCAAGATCATGGAGGGCACGACCGCCAGCGTGCCTCCCCAGGGTGGCCGCAAGCATCCGCAGCAGGAGTTCCTGCAGGTCGACACGACGAACATCCTGTTCATCTGCGGCGGTGCCTTCAACGGCCTCGAGAAGATCATCGGTGACCGCCTGCAGGGCAAGTCGATCGGCTTCGGCGCGCACGTCGCCGCACCCGACGAGCGCCGGACCGGCGCGATGTTGCGCCAGTGCGAGCCCGAGGACCTGCTCAAGTTCGGCCTGATCCCGGAGTTCATCGGACGTCTCCCGGTCATCGCGACGCTGGAAGACCTCGACGAGCCGGCGCTGATCAAGATCCTGACCGAGCCGAAGAACGCGCTGTCTAAGCAGTATGCGCGGCTGTTCGAGATGGAGGGCGTCAAGCTCAGCTTCGAGCCCGATGCGCTGTCGGCGATCGCCAAGCGCGCCATCGAGCGCAAGACCGGCGCCCGTGGCCTCCGCTCGATCATGGAGTCGATCCTGCTCGACACGATGTTCGACCTGCCCGGCCTCGAGAACGTCGAGGAAGTCATCGTCGACCAGGACGTGGTCTTCGGCATCAAGGAGCCGGTCCGCGTCGCGGTGAAGGAAAAGGCGGCCTAACGCCGTCAGATCGGCATGGTGGACCTCCCGACCGTCGCACTTTCGGTGCTCGGGGCGGGAGGCACCGTCTGGGCCGGAACGCAGTGGTTCGCCGGCCGCGTCGTCGATCACCAGTTCGCAAAGCGGCTGGAAGATCATAAGGCGGAGCTGGCTGACCTGTCGGCCCGGTCCAAATCCGCCCTTGATGCCGATTATGCCGCCGCCGGCGCTAGGCTCGAGGCGGATCTCAAGCGCGCGACCGAGACCGTGCTCGGCGAGGAAGCCGCGGATCGTTCGTACCGCTTCGAGGCTCGCAAGCGTCTCTACGCCGCGATCGGGCCGCTGCGCTTCCAACTCGTCAATGCCAGTGTCGGCTATGTCGGGCGGATCGTCTCGCTCGGGCGGTTTCGCTATTCGACGTCGGTGAAGACCTATTACGGTCGCAGCGTCCTGATGCGGCTGGGCCGCCTGCTAGCGCTGACGGAATTGATCGACCGGCAACTCGCCTACGCCGATTTCTCGGTCGATCCATCGACGATTCGCCTGCTGCGCTTCCGCGAACAGCTGCACCGCTGCCTGTCGAGCAGTGACGTCCCGCTCGACCATCCGCCGCATCCAGACGTAGACTGGGTCAATCAGCGCGAACACATGTTCCGCGACGAGATCCCGCTGATTTCCATCCAGATGATCGTTGCGGGGGGCGATAAGTCCGACCGTGTTGTCCGGCCGGACGAATTCATCGCCTGCCTCGACGAGCAGTCTGCGTGCGGTCCGGGCTATCTCGAGCCGTTGACCTCGCTCATCGATGCCGTCGATCCCGACCTGACCTCGATAATGTGGCTGCGCCTGCTCGCGATTGCCGAGGTCTGCATGGGCTTTATCGACGGCGATCCCGCCGCGGAGGCGCTCGGCGCGACCCATTATTTCCGCGAGCAGATGTTCGACGTGTCGCGGCATCCGCATCTGATCGCTCGCCGCGCCGACTATCTCGCGATGCTCGAGACCTTTCGCCAATCGACGCTGGGGTCGCACTGACCCGCAGGTTTCCGTATCGTGCCCGGTATGTTAGCTCTCGGCACCGGCCCCGGAGACCTGAACTTGCGGATGCGTGAACTCGAAGAGCGGACGGGCGTGGGTCGCGAGACGATCCGCTTCTATATCCGCGAGGGGCTGCTGCCCGAGCCGGCGCGCGCCAGCCGCAACTCGGCCTCGTACAGCGACGACCACGTCACCCGATTGCGCGCCATCAAGCGGCTGCAGGAGGAGCGCTTTCTGCCGCTCGCGGTGATCCGGACCCTGCTCGACGGCGATGCCGATGGCGGTGCCGAGCGCTGGCTCGAGCCGCAGGCGTTCCCGCAGCTCGACCTGATCCTCGCCTCGCGGCTCGACCACGACGCGCCGCGGGTGCCGCTCGCCGCGCTGATGGCGCAGACCGGTGCGGAGGATCACGACATCGTCGAGCAGCGTGACAGCGGCATCATCACCGTCGACGCGGCGGGCACCGTCAGCGCGCGCGACGCGGCGATCATGCGGGTGCTCGGCGACCTGCGCGCCGTCGGTTTCCGCGGTGACCGCGGCTTCGACAACGCCGCGCTGAAAATCTACCTCGACCTCGTCGAATGGATCACCGCGCAGGAGATGCGGCTGTTCTTCGAGCACACCGCCGGACAGGTCGACGAGGCCGAGGCGATCGACATGGCGGAACGCGGCATCGGCTCGATCAACGAGCTGATCGGCCTGCTGCGAACCCGCACGATCCTCGCCAAGCTCGCGGCGCGACGCCGGATCGCGAACGACAACAACTGACGTGCCGCCGCCAGGCATTGCGGCCAAAGGGGACACCGCCATGAAATCGTTCTGCGCCGCGCTCGCGATCGGCCTGCTCGCCTCCGCTGCCCACGCCGAAACCGTCGTCGTCACCGCCGCCCATATGCTCGACGTCGTTGCGGGCAGGACCATCGACAACGCCGCGGTGGTCGTCGTTGATGGTCGGATCACTGCGGCCGGCTCGGCCGCGAGCGTGACCGTCCCGGCCGGTGCCAGGCGCATCGACCTCGGGCCGCTGACCCTGTTGCCCGGCCTGATCGACATGCACGTCCACCTGACCGCCGATCCGACGATCGCGGGCTACAACGGGCTCGAATACACGCCGTCGTTCTGGACCGCGATCGGCGTCGCTCACGCCAAGCTCACCGTCGAGGCGGGCTTCACCACGGTGCGCAACGTCGGCAGCGACAATTACGACGACGTCGGGCTGAAGCAGGCGATCGAGCATGGCGACATTCCGGGACCACGCATCGTGCCCGCCACCTACGCCATGGGCGCGACCGGCGGCCACTGCGACGTCACCGAGCTCCCGCCCAACGTCCGCGTCGACACCCCCGCGGTCGCCAACGGTCCCGACGAGATTCGCGCCACGGTCCGCAAGCTGCGCAAATACGGGGCCGAGGTGATCAAGTTCTGCGGCACCGGCGGCGTGTTCTCGAAGACCGACAGCGTCGGCGGCCAGCAGTACAGCCAGGAGGAGATGAACGCCCTCGTCGCCGAGGCACACCAGCTCGGCATGAAGGTCGCGGTCCACGCCCACGGTACGGCGGGCATCAACGCGGCACTCCGGGCCGGCACCGACACCATCGAACACGCCAGTCTCGCCGACGACGAGAGCTTCGCGCTGGCCAAGAAGATCGGCAGCTGGTTCTCGATGGACATCTACGACGACGACTACATCCTCGCGCAGGGCACCAAGAACGGCGTCTTCCAGGCAAGTCTCGACAAGGAGAAGCTGATCGGCCGGGCGCAGCGCGAGACCTTCCGGCGGGCGGTCAAGGCCGGCGTCAAGATGGTGTTCGGTACCGACGCGGGCGTTTACCCGCACGGTACCAACGCGCTGCAGTTCGCGACGATGGTGCAGTGGGGCATGACGCCGCTGCAGGCCGTGCAGGCCGCGACGGTCAATGCCGGCGAGGCACTCGGGCGGTCGAAGGACGTCGGCGCGATCGCGGCCGGACGTTACGGCGACATGATCGCGGTGGCGGGCGATCCGCTCGGCGACGTGACGCGGCTCCAGCATGTCGCGGTCGTGATCAAGGGCGGCGTGGTAGTGAAGGACGCGCGCTAGCGGCGACGGGGCGGGACTGTCCTACAGCTTACCGATTTGGTACACTGCGGCCTCGCCGAGAACGATGGCGCGCGCTTTTTCTCATCTGGGATGCCAACCGTTCGGCGTAAGCCCTTGCAGAGTCGTTGTGTGCCCGGAGCCGCCGCAAATCGGCAAAGGGCGCGAGGGTGTGAACTCTGACAACTCTCGCGGCTCCCTGGGCCGCTTGGAAATTAATTGTCATGCCTGGCTTCATCGTAATGCGGGCCCCGTTGTCATCCCGGGCTTGACCCGAGACCCAGCTAACCCCGAACCCGGACCTCGAAATTAGCTGGGTCCCGGGTCAAGCCCGGGATGGCATGGAGCGCGGCCAGCTCTAACTAACGACCCAAGACACGCTGTTTACGGCTCGTAGCTCCGTTCGATGTGGCCGGTCAGGGCCTTTTCGTCGAACCACACCGGCTTCCAGCGCTCGGCGGCGAACAGTCTCGCCTGGTCGGCATAATGGGGTGATTCGGGGCGGCTGGTGGCGGCGCCGAACTGGTGGATGCTCTGCGAGTGGACCGCGCCGTCCTTGCCCCACTCGACGAGCATGATGAAGCTGTCGCCGTGATCCGCTACCCGGACGCCGTCCGCCGGGGTGCTGTAGATCGCGCGCATGGTGTCGGGGCCGCCGTAGACCGGGATCGACAGCTTGCCGCGGACGATGCGCTGGACGGCACCGAGGGGCGGGTCGATGCGGCCGAAGTGGGTGCGCAGCCACGCGGCGTCCTCGGTGAGCGTCGCGTGCGGGTCGGGGAGCGGGTCGCCGCGATAGATCGAGCGGGCGGCGGACCCGATCACCGTCGCCGCGAGCGCATCCGCCGCGCCGCGTCCGTCCTGGGTCCAATCCCACTCGGCGAGGAGGGCCCGCGCTGCCTCGAGGCTCGCGTCGCCCTTGGTGTCGACGTGGATGAGCTGGTCGATCCAGGTGCCGATGGTGCCCGCGTGGGCGTAGGTCTTGTCGAACTTGATGCGGAGCAGGTCGTCACGGCTGATCGGGCCGGGGAGCTTGCCGAACAGCTCGATCCACCGGGTCGCGCGGTTGGTCATGAAGGTCTCGATGCCAAGCTCGGGGGCGAACGCGGCGGCCTTGAGGTCGTCCTCGGGCGCGGTCGCGTGGAGGGGCGTGTTGTTGGAGTTCGCCACCCAGCCCGACGGCGGGTCGATGACGGCGGGGTCGCTCGCGAACGGCACGTAGGTCGTCCAGACGTCGCGCGAGGTGTCGCCTGGGAGCACGCCCTTCCAGTCGAAGCCGGGGGTGCGGGCCGGGAAGCGGGCGTTGTAGAACATGCCGATGTGGCCGGCAGCGTCGGCGTAGACGAAGTTGGTCGCGGGTACGCCCTGCATCGCCATCACCTGCCGCCACTCGGCGAAGTTGCGGGCCTTGTTGAGGCGGTAGTATTGCTCGACCTGCTGGACGTCGGCGATGCCGGTGTAGCGGACGGCGAAGGTGCCGAGCTTATTCCGGATTACCGGGCCCTGGACCGAGCGGTAGAGGGTGCGCGGGATCGGCAGTGTCAGCGGCCCGAGCTTGACGTGAAGCCAGACTCTCTGGGTCTGCAGCGGCAGCCACTTGCCGTCGTAGCGGTAGTGGGTGCCGTCCGCGTCCATGACCAGCCGGTAGGTGTCGACGAGGTCGGGGCGGTTGACGGTGTTGGTCCAGCCGAGCGTCTTGTTGTGGCCGAGCAGCGGGTAGGGCGCGCCGGGGAACAGCGCCCCGGCGAAGTCCCAGCCGGCATCGGAGTGGACGACGACCTCGTACCACGCGACGCCACCGGTCCACGGCTGGTGCGAGTTGGAGATCAGGCGGGTGACGCCGTCGGCCGAGCGGCGGCCGGCAATCGCGAAGCCGTTGGAGCCCTTCTCGACTTCGGCACCGGAATCGCGGGGCGGTAGCTTGCCCTCGACGAGCGCTCCCAGCGTCCGTTCGAGACCGAAGAAGAAGGGCGCGCGCAGGACGAAGCCGGCGACGACATCGCGCCCGGTGACCGGGAACAGGTTCCGCAGCCGGATCTCGCCGGGGTGCTTGGCGGCGTAGCGGTTGAGGCCGGCGGCATAGGCCTCGACGAGGTCGCGGGTCGGCTGGTCGAGGTGGGTCAGGTAGCCGGCATTGGCAGCGCGGCGGGCGTCCAGGAACCCGAGGGCGAAGTCGAGCTGCGCGCCCTCCTCGCCGCTGATCGCGGCGGCCCGCCCGCGGGTCGCGGCAAGCACCTCCTCCAGGTTGGGGAAGTCGTCCTCGGCATGGGCATAGGCGAGGCCGTAGGCAACGTCGGCATCGGTCCGTCCGAAGATGTGGGGCACGCCGTAGCTGTCGCGGACTATGCGGACGTCATGGCGCTTGGCGGGGTCGGCGGCGGGCGCGACGGCCGACAGGTTCTCCCAGCTGGCGAGGCCGACGAGCAGCGTCGCCACCACGGCGCCGACCCAAAGCACGACCTTCAACCAGACCCGCATTCGCGCCTCCCCCTCGTGCCGTCTCGTTGCCTGACGTTAGCGGTAACGTCCGGGCTGCGGCAATGCACAAGCCGTGTGACGCTTGACGGAGGCCATCAGTTTCCGCGAAGCACGACGCATGGCGGATCACGATCACCACCACGGCGCTGCAGCGCATGACCACGGTGCCGTGGCGCATGGCCACGGGCACAGCCATAGCCACGGCCACTCGCACGCGCCGGCCAACTTCGACCGCGCCTTCGCGATCGGGGTCGTGCTCAACCTCGGCTTCGTGCTGGCGGAGGCAGGTTACGGGGTCGCCTCGGGGTCGCTGGCGTTGCTCGCCGACGCCGGGCACAACGCTGCCGACGTGCTGTCGCTGCTGCTTGCGTGGGGCGCGGCGTGGGCGTCACGGCGGCAGCCGACCGCGAACTTCACCTACGGCTTCCGGCGCTCGTCGATCATGGCATCGACGATCAACGCGGTAGTCCTCCTGATGGCGGTGGCGATCATCGTCGTCGAGGCGGTTCAACGCCTGGCCAATCCGGAGCCGGTCGCGACCGACACCGTGATGGCGGTCGCGGCGCTCGGCATCGCGGTCAACGGCATCACCGCGTGGCTATTCGCCAGCGGGCGCAAGGACGACCTTAACGTCCGTGGCGCCTTCCAGCACATGGCCGCCGACGCGCTGGTCTCGGCCGGAGTCGTCGTCGCGGCGTTCGTGATGAGCCGCACCGGCTGGCTGTGGCTCGACCCCGCAGTCGCCATCGGGGTCGCTCTGATCATAGCGGCCGCAAGCTGGGGCACCCTGCGCGAATCACTCCGCCTGTCGCTGGATGCGGTACCCGAGGGTGTCGATTGCGCCGCGGTGGAGGCGTACCTGCTTGAGCTGCCAGGCGTTGTCGCGGTGCATGACATGCACATCTGGTCGATGTCGACGACCGAGGTGGCGTTGACGGTCCACCTCACCGTGCCCGGGATCGGACCGCACGACTCGCTGCTGGCGAAGCTGGCGCACGACCTGTCGCATCACCACAGGATCGCTCATCCGACGGTGCAGATCGAGGCTGACCATAGCACGTGTGCGCTGGAGCCTGCCGAGCGGGTCTAAAAACGGCTTCGCCGCCGACCTCGGTAGAGGAGCGGCGGCGCGTGGTCGTTCAGCAGCTTGGTCGAGGACCGGCGCCGTAGCGCCAGCCGGCTCAAGCAGCCGGAGCGGTCTCGGCAGCCGTCGCGGCGACCTTCTTCTTGATCTCGCGGCGGAGCTTCTGGGCGCGGTCGCTGAGCTTTTCGGCGCGGGTCTTGATCAGCCAGTTGTCGAGGCCGCCGACGTGCTCCACCGAACGCAGGCCGTTCATCGACACGCGGAGCCGGATCGAGCGGCCGAGGATGTCGGACATCAGAGTTACGTTCTGCAGGTTGGGCAGGAAGACCCGCTTGGTCTTGTTGTTGGCGTGGGAAACATTGTTTCCGACCATGCGACCCTTGGCGGTCAGTTCGCAGATGCGCGACATGCGTGTTCGTCCTGAATTCTGGTGTACCGGAAAGGCGGGGGCGATAGCTGACGAGGGTTGATCCGTCAAGTTGCAGCGGCGAAATAGCCAGCCGCTGATACCCTCTTTCGCCGCCCCGCCGCCGCCGCTAGACCTTTAAAGCGCGATTGGAGCGCGAGGTGCCGATGCCGTATTTTGCCATTCATTGCATCGACAAGCCAGACTCCTCGGAGTTGCGGGCCGCGACGCGTCCAGCACATCTGCCGCACATCGCCAGCCTGGGCGAGGCGCTGCTGGTGGCCGGGCCCCTGCTCAAGGACGACGGCCGCGCCATCGGGACACTCCTGATCGCCGAGTTCGACGACCGCGACGCTGCCGTAGCGTTCGCGGCCGCCGATCCTTACCACCTCGCGGGGCTGTTCGCCTCGCGGTCGATCACGCCGTGGCACAAGGCGTTCCCAGCTTAGCGCACCGGTCAGTAAACCGTCCGCACGCTCGGTTCGCGCGCCCAGATACGACCAGCCCCCGCCGCCTCGGTGAAGCTCGCGGCGTCCTTGCCCTTGGCCAGCGCGACGATCCCGGCATCCGGCTCGACCCCGGCCGCATCGAGCAGCGACTGTGCGGCCGCCGTAAACGCGATGACCTTCAGGTGCGCGAACGCGTCATGGACCCACGACACCGCCGCCGCCTCGCCGAGCAGCGCGGTGACGCCGGCCTCGGATGCGACCACAGCAACTGTGTCGAACAGCACCGACGGGCCGCCCGCGAGCTGGAAGTCGCCGACCAGCTTCGAGCCGTCGTCGAGGGTCACGCCGCCGACCTTGGGGCAGACGAACTTGATCGATGCGCCTGCCGCCTTGGCAGCCTTGATCAGCGCGCCGACCGTCGCAGTCTCGGCACCATCCGTGACGAGAACACCGATCAATCGACCGACCAGCGTCGGCGGGCCCTGCGCGATGATGCTGAGCTTTGCGCTGGTCGGGAGATCGGTGCGGGTCGCGACCGCCGCCTTGACCGGGACGATCGGCGCGTCGTGGCCGAGACCCGCGGCCACGCGCTCACCCAGCGTCTCGTCAATGTTGACCAAGTGGCCGAGCATCGTCGACCTGATGATCGGCAGCTCGACCTTGCTGAGCTCGAACACCAGCGCGGCAACGATGTGGTCCTGCTCTGGCTCGGTCTGGCTCATGAAGAACTGCCGTGCCTGGCTGTAGTGGTCGGAGAAGGTTTCGGACCGGACCCGCGCCTTCCGGCCGGTGACGGCGGCGGGGAAGCTGCGGAAGCCGTTCACCGGGTCCTCGCGGGGTCCCGACGGGTCGATCAGGCTCGGGGTGTAGGCGACGCGGGTGCCCTGCGGATGGGTCTGCATGTGACCGTCGCGCTGCATGTTCCCAAATGGGCACTTCGGCGCATTGATCGGGATCTGGTTGAAATTCGTCGATCCAAGACGGCTCAGCTGGGTGTCGAGGTACGAGAAGTTGCGGCCGTGGAGCAGCGGGTCGTCCGAGAAGTCGATGCCGGGCACGATGTTCTGCGTGCAGAAAGCGACCTGCTCGGTCTCAGCGAAGACATTGCCAGGATTACGGTCGAGCACCATTCGCCCAATAACCCGCACCGGCACGATCTCCTCCGGGATGAGCTTCGTCGAGTCGAGGTGGTCGAAGTCGAAGCCGTCGGCCTCCTCCTCGGTGAACAGCTGGACGCCGAGCTCCCACGCCGGATACTCGCCGTCGTTGATCGAGGTGTACAGGTCGCGGCGGTGATAGTCCGGGTCGGCACCGTTAAGCTTGAGCGCCTCGTCCCACACCACCGACTGCATGCCGAGGGTCGGGTTCCAGTGGAACTTGACGAAGGTCGACTTGCCCTCGGCATTGACCAGCCGGAACGTGTGGACGCCGAAGCCCTGCATCATGCGCACCGAGCGCGGGATGGTGCGGTCCGACATCTGCCACATCACCATGTGCATCGCCTCCGGCGAGCAGGCGATCCAGTCCCAGAACGTGTCGTGCGCCGACGCCGCCTGCGGGAAGCCGCGGTCGGGCTCCTCCTTCACGGCGTGGATCAGGTCGGGAAACTTGATAGCGTCCTGGATGAAGAACACCGGGATGTTGTTGCCGACGATGTCCCAGTTGCCCTCGGTGGTGTAGAACTTGACCGCGAAGCCGCGGACGTCGCGCGCCACGTCGGCCGAACCACGGTTGCCGGCGACGGTCGAAAAGCGCGTGAACACCGGGGTGCGGACGCCGGTCTGGGTCAGGATCTTGGCTGTGGTGATGCCCTCGAGGCTGTCGGTCAGCTCGAAATAGCCGTGCGCCGCGAGGCCGCGGGCGTGGACGACGCGCTCCGGGATACGCTCGTGGTCGAAGTGGAAAATCTTTTCGCGGAGAACGAAGTCCTCGAGCAGCGTCGGGCCGCGCGGGCCGGCCTTGAGGCTGTTGTGATCGTCGGAGATCGGCATGCCGTGGTTGGTCGTCAGGACCGGCTGGCCGCCGGTCGCGACCTGATGCTGTTCGCCACCGTTGCCGATGTCGAAGGCAGCGGCAGGGAGCGAGTTCGCCGCGGGTGTCGCGGTCTTCTTGGCGGGCGCAGTCTTGGGCTTGGTGATGGTGGCCATGGTCGTCTCCAGGGTAGGGATTGGGGACGGAACGCATGCCGCCGTTATCGGACCCGCGCGGCGGTGTAACTATCGGCGATCAGGGGCTGGGGGCCGCGACAGACCTGCCGATCAAGGCGAGAGTTGTCAGAGTTGACACTATCGCGGGCCTGTCGAAATCTCGGGCGAACGAGAGCGTGTGACTGCTTAACAATGGCTTGCACCCCCTAGCTTGTCGCTAAATATGAGAAAATGTGCATAACGGTGACTTCGTCTGGCCCATAATGTACCAGATGGGCCAAGTGTAGGACAGCGCGCGATTGTCATCCCGGGCTTGACCAGGGACCCAGCGCGGGGAAGCTGGGTCCCGGGTCAAGCCCGGGACGACAATCGAGGGGTTGGCCCTAAGCGCGCACCACGCCCTGCGCATCGGCGGCGCAGCGCAGCAGTTCGCGGACATCGCTGCCCGGCGCGTCGAGCCAATCGTCCATCATCGCGCGCAGCGGCGTCAGCGCGACGGTGCGGACCAACGCCTTGATCGGCAGCACTGCGGCCGGGGTGATCGACAGCCGGTCGATGCCGAGCGCGAGCAGCGCCAGCGCCTCGAGCGAGCGACCGCCCATCTCGCCACAGACCGTGACCGGCACACCGGCCGCAGAGCAGGCGCGGACGATACGGCGGAGGAAGCGCAGGACGCTCGGGCTCAGCCAGTCGTAGCGGTCGGCGAGGCGCGGGTTGGCGCGGTCAGCGGCGAACAGGAACTGGGTCAGGTCGTTAGTGCCAATCGACAGGAAGTCGACCATCGGCAGCAGCACGTCGAGCGCCTCCGCCAGCGCCGGAACCTCGAGCATGGCACCGTAGCGGATTTCGCTCGGCACGGGACGCCCGCGCTTGACAGCCTGGTCGCGGGCATCCTCAACGATGCGGCGGGCCTCGGCGAACTCCCACGGCTCGCTGACCATAGGGAACATGACGTTCAGGCACTTGCCCGCCGCCGCGTCGATCAGCGCGCGCGCCTGGACCTTCATCAGGCCGTCGCGATCGAGCGCGAGGCGCAGCGCGCGCCAGCCCATGGCGGGGTTCTCCTCCCGGTCGTCGTCGGCGTTCATGTAGGGCACCGCCTTGTCGCCGCCGATGTCGACGGTGCGAAAGACCACGGGCTTGTCGCCAGCGGCATCGAGGATGGTGCGGTACAGTTGGGTCTGGCGCTCGCGGCGTGGCAAAGTGGCCGCGACGAGGAACTGGAATTCGGTCCTGAACAGCCCGATGCCGTCGGCGTTGGTCTCGCGCAGCGCTTCCGCATCGCCCGCTAGCCCGGCGTTCATCAGCAGCGTCACCGGCACCCCGTCGCGGGTGACGGCGGGCAGGTCGCGGAGCTTGGCATAGCCTGCCTGGCGCTTGGCGCGCATTGCGCTCATCGACTGGAACGACTTGCGCATGTCGGCGCTGGGCCGGACGTAGAGCACCGCCTCGCCGCCATCGAGCAGGAGCTCGTCGCCGTCGGCGATCGCGGTGCGGTAGTCGCGGATGCGGCCGATCACCGGGATGCCCATGGCGCGGGCGACGATGGTGACGTGGGCGGTCGGCGAACCCTCCTCGAGCACGACGCCCTTGAGGAAGCGGCGGTCGTATTCGAGCAGCTCCGCGGGTCCGAGGTTACGCGCCAGCAGGATGATGTCGGCGCGCAGGCCCGACTGCGCCGCGGTGCCGAGTTGGCCCGAGACGATGCGAAGCAGGCGGTTGGACAGGTCGTCGAGGTCGGCCAGCCGCTCGCGGAGGTACGGGTCGGGGATAGACCTCATGCGCGCACGCGTGCGCTGCTGGACGCGCTCGATCGCGGCCTCCGCGGTCAGCCCGGTGTCGATCGCCTCGTTGATACGGCGGCTCCAGCCCTCGTCGTAGGCGAAGGCCTTATAGGTCTCGAGAATCTCCTCGTGCTCGCCGCCGCCGTCGAATTCGGCCTGGCCCATCATCCGGTCGATCTGGGCGCGCATCTTCTCGAAGGCGCCGTAGACGCGGCGGCGCTCGGCCTCGGTGTCCTCGGCAACGGTGTGCTCGATGACGATGCGGGGCTGGTGGAGGGTAGCGATGCCCTTCGCATAGCCGTCGACGAGCTTGAGCCCGGTCAGCCGCAGCGGCCCGCTGGCCTGGCCGCGTGCCTTGGCCGCCGCCGCGTCGTCGACGAGGCCCGCGCCCGCCAGCAGCTCCGACAGCACCATCGCAACGGTCTGCAGCGCCTCGATCTCGACGTCCTGGTAGTCGCGCGGCTCCGAATGCTGGACGCCGAGCACGCCGATCGCGGCCTCGCGCCTCAGGATCGGGACCCCGGCGAAGCTGTGATAATCCTCCTCGCCGGTCTCAGGACGATAGGCGAAGTCGGGGTGCGAGCGCGCCTCGGCCAGGTTGAGCGGCTCGCGGGTCACGGCGATAGTGCCGACGAGGCCCTGGCCGAGCGCCAGCTTGGTGACGTGGACGGCGGACTGGGCGAGGCCCTGCGTCGCGTAGAGTTCGAGGGCGCCGTCGCGGAGCAGGTAGATCGAGCAGACCTCGCTCGACAGGCCCTCGGCGACGATGTTGACGACGGCATTGAGCTTCGACTGCGGGGCCGTCTTCGCCGCCATCACGTCGTGAAGGCGGGTCAGGATCGACCGCGCAGCGGAGACCGCCATCTTATGCGGCCGCCAGCGGTTGCGAGCGCCGGTGGAGCGCGGCGCTGGCTTCGGCGACGAGTTCGGCGATGATCTCGGCCACCGGCTGCACGCTGGTCACCATGCCGACGGACTGGCCGGCCATCAGGCTGCCGGTCTCGATGTCGCCGTCGACGACGGCACGGCGCAGGGCTCCAGCCCAGTAGTGCTCGATCTGGAGCTGGGCCTCGGCGAGTTCGACTGCGCCGCTGTCGAGGTGGCCGACCATCTCGCGCTGCTTGGCGCTGAACGCCTCGCTGCCGGCGTTCTTGAGGGCGCGCACCGGGATCACCGGAAGGCGGCCGTCGAACTGGACCGATGCGACGGCATCGCGGGCGGAGGCGCGGACGAAGGCGCGCTTGAAATTGGCGTGGGCGACGCTCTCGGTGGCGGCGGCGAAACGCGTGCCGAGCTGGACCCCGGCGGCGCCCATCTCGAGGTAGGCCGCGATCGCCTCGCCGCGCCCGATGCCGCCCGCGACGAAGATCGGCACATCACGCACGACGGGCAGCATCTCCTGCGCCAGCACCGAGGTGCTGACCGGGCCGATGTGGCCGCCAGCCTCGGAGCCCTCGATGACCAGAGCATCGACGCCCGAGCGCACCAATTTCTTGGCGAGCGCCAGCGCCGGGGCGAAGCACATCAATTTTGCGCCGCTCGCCTTGATCCGCTCGATTGCGCCGCCAGGCGGCAGGCCGCCGGCCAGCACGACGTGGCCGACCTTGTGCTTGGCGCAGACGTCGATGAGATCGCTCATCGACGGGTGAAGGGTGATGAGGTTCACGCCGAACGGCTTGTCGGTCAGCGACTTGGTCGCGGCGATCTCGGTGTCGAGCAGGTCGGGTGTCATCGACCCGCAGGCGATCACGCCGAAGCCGCCGGCATTGCTGATCGCGGAGACGAGATTGCGCTCCGACACCCAGGTCATCGCGCCCGCCATGACGGCGTAGCGCGAGCCGAGGAAGGCGGTGCCGCGGGCCGAGAGCTGGTCGAAGCGGGTCACGCGGCCGCATCCAGCCCGTAGGCGGTGTGCAGCACCCGAACCGCAAGCTCGGTGTACTCCTCCGCGATCAGCACGCTGACCTTGATCTCGGACGTGGTGATCGCCTGGATGTTGATGCCGCGGTCGGCGAGCGCCTTGAACATCGTCACCGCGACACCGGCGTGGCTGCGCATGCCGACACCGACGACCGAAATCTTTGCAACGGCGTCGTCGGACAGCACCTGCTCGTAGCCGATGACCTGACGGACCCGCTCCAGCACGTCGAGGCTCAGCACCAGTTCCGTTCGCGGCACGGTGAAGGTGACGTCGGTGCGGCCGGTCGAATGAGCGATGTTCTGGACGATCATGTCGACGTTGACGCTGGCCTCGGCGAGCGGCCCGAAGATCGCCGCGACGACGCCGGGCCGGTCGGGCACGCCGATGACCGTGACCTTGGCCTCGTTGCGGTTGTAGGCGACGCCGGCGATCAGTTCCTGTTCCACGATCTCATCTTCCCCAACGACCAGCGTCCCCGGTCCGTCGCCGAAACTCGACAATACCCGGACCCGGACTTTTTCCTTCATCGCCAGCTCGACCGAACGCGTCTGGAGGACTTTCGCCCCAACCGACGCGAGTTCGAGCATCTCCTCGTAGGTAATGCGCTCGAGCTTGCGGGCTCGCGGCACGATCCTCGGGTCGGTGGTATAGACCCCATCGACGTCCGTGTAGATGTCGCAGCGGTCGGCCTTCAGCGCGGCCGCAAGCGCCACCGCGGACGTGTCGGAGCCGCCGCGGCCGAGCGTAGCCACGCGGCTGTGGTCGTCGACGCCCTGAAAGCCCGGCATTACCGCGACCTCGCCGGACGCCATTGCCGCGAGGCAGGCGACGGTGTCGATCGACTGGATGCGCGCCGAGCCGTGGGCGTCGCTGGTCCGCACCGGCAGCTGCCAGCCGAGCCACGACCGCGCCCTGAGGCCGAGCGATTGCAGCGCGATCGCCAGCAGCCCGGCAGTGACCTGCTCGCCGCTGGCGACGACGACGTCGTACTCGCGCGGGTCGGCGAGCGGTGACGCCTCGCGGCAGAAGCCGACCAGCCGGTCGGTCTCGCCGGCCATCGCCGAGACCACCACCGCGACCTCGTCGCCGAGCTCGACCTGGGCCTTGACGCGTGCGGCGACGCTGCGGATGCGCTCGATACCGGCCATCGAGGTGCCGCCGAACTTCATGACGATACGGGCCATGGCGGCGGGGAGGTCCTTTGTGCGGCGTCGCGCGCCTTGCCTGAATTGTCTGCGTGATAGAAACACGAGGGGGCCAAAGCAAGGTGAGCCGCCTGTGACGCCTGCAACTTCAACTATCAATGCCCAGGAAGCGGCGTTCTTCGGGGCGCTCGCGGCGGACTGGTGGGACCCGAACGGCAGCTCGGCGATGCTGCACCGGATCAATCCGGTGCGGCTGGCCTACATCCGCGATGCCTGCCTGGCGCACTGGGGCCTCGATCCGCGGGCCCGGACGGTGCTGGCAGGCAGACGCGCGCTCGATGTCGGCTGCGGGGCAGGGCTGGTCACGGAGCCGCTGGCGCGGATGGGCGCGGCGGTCACCGGCATCGACGCGGCGGCGGAGAATATCACCGCGGCGCAGGCGCACGGTGTCGGGCTGGGGATCGATTATCGCAGCGTGTCGGTGGAAGCACTGGCGAAGACCGGGGGCCGCTACGACCTGATCACTTGCCTCGAGGTCATCGAGCATGTCGCCGATCGCACGGCCTTTTTCGCGGCGCTGCGGACGCTGCTGGCGGACGACGGGGTGCTGGTGTTCTCGACTCCGAACCGGACGCCGCTGTCGTACGCGACGCTGATCGTTGGGGCGGAGCGGGTGCTGAAGACGATTCCGCGCGGGGCCCACGACTGGTCGAAGTTCGTGATGCCGGAGGAGATTACGGCAGAACTCGCGGCGGCCGGACTGAACGTCACCGATACGCAGGGCCTGACATGGCGGCCGGGGACGGGGTTCGTCCTCGGCCGCGATGTGTCGGTCAACTATTTCGGGACGGCGGTCCCCGTCTAGGTCGCCGCCGTCCCGGCGCCGCTTAGTAGAAGATGCCGCGCGCGACGCGGATGACCGAGCCGTTGAAGTTGCGGATCAGCAGGGCGTCGGGTCCGACGCGGATCCAGCGTGTGCCGGGGCCGGCGTAGGGCAGGCCGTAGGCGACTGGCCGCGCGACCCAGTAGCGCTCACCCCAGTACGAGCGGGGCAGGAAGCCGCCGACTCCCCAGGCACGGTAGCCATAGCCGCGCGGATACTCGTAGCGCCCGGCGTTGTAGCGGCGCTCGCCGTCCCAGCCGCCGCGATGGTCGCGCCAGTCGCCGCCACGGTTGTCGCGCCACTCGTCGCCGCGTCGGTCGTCACGCCGGTCGTCACGGCGGTAATCGCGCCGGTCGTCGCGCCCGGCGTAGCGGTCGCCACCCCGGTCGTCGCGACGGTCGCGCAGGTCGGAGCGCATCTCGCGGCGCGCGCCGTTGACGTCGCGCTGCTCCTGCCGGATCGCGCGCGGGTCGCCACTGCGCTTGGCGGCGTCGAGTTCACGCACCTGCTGGCGCACCTCGTGGCGATCCCGGTGGATCTCGTCCTGGGCCTGCGCCGCGAGCGGTACGGCCAGCGATGCCAGTGCAACAGTCGCCAGTATGAAACTTCGCATTTCGATCTCCCTCGGAATTGGTACGCAACGCAACTCACCACTTGGATGCCCCCGGTCGCGGTGGCCCCGTCGCGGTAATTCGCATGTGGGCCGTGAACGATTTCTGAGGCGGATCGTCAGCCGCCGTTCAGCCTGCCGGTGCGCTCCGGAACCACCGATCAAGGTGGCCAAGTGACTCTTTGCCGAGCGGTGCCCGACGACGAGAACGGCCCGGGGTTGCCCCCGGGCCGTGATGTCGTGGCGTGTCGAAAAGGCTCAGGCCGCGATCGAGCGTATCCGGCCGCGGCGGCGAGCGGCGACACCCACCATCATGAAGCCACCGAGCATGAGGCCCCAGGTCGCGGGCTCCGGAACCACGCCCGACGTTTCGAGCGTCACTTCGGCGATCGAGACATTGTCGAGGACGGTGCCGTAGGCATTGTTCTCTTCGCTGCGGAACTGGATGTCCTGCATGGTGCCGCTGGCGACGAAATCGTAAGTAAAGGTTTCGTACATCATGTCTGACTTGGTGTTTAGCGTGTTGGCGTAGACGAACTCCTGCGAGACGCCGCCGGTCGCCGAGACGAGCGCCCGCTTCGGCCGGCTGGCCCCGTCCGGGTTCGCCGACAGGTCGAAGGTGATCCGATAGGTCGCGCCGGCCGTGAAGCCGCTGATCGACTGCTTGACGCCGCCGGAGCTTATCGCTGAAAGATCGATGCTGCGGCTGCCGGCCGAGGCGACCCAGTAGCTGCCGATATAGTCGACCCCGACCGAGAGCACCTCCCAGCCGGGCAGCGAGGTCGTGTCGCCGGTTGCAAGCGTCGTGTAGGAGCCCGGTGCCACCCCGTCTTCGAAACTGCCGTTGATGACGGTAACAGCACCGGCCGAAGTCGCGATCAGCAGGGCGGTGGCGGTGGCAGC
The DNA here is from genome assembly GCA_019285715.1 of Sphingosinicellaceae bacterium. Taxonomy (NCBI): domain Bacteria; kingdom Pseudomonadati; phylum Pseudomonadota; class Alphaproteobacteria; order Sphingomonadales; family Sphingosinicellaceae; species Sphingosinicellaceae bacterium. The sequence continues at coordinate 3,180,007 of CP079108.1, read as the reverse complement.
GAGCAGGCGCATATTAGTCTCCCTCTAGTTGCAGGGAGCGATGCAAGGCCTGTGCCAACCTCTAAGTCGTTACGAATCCGTAACCATGCTTATCGGTTGGGCAATAAGTGTAAGGCAGGCCTTACAATAATGATTAACGCGAAATTACCAGAGAAAGCGCGCCACCACGTCGCGGTAGCTGCGGCTGACCTTGACCTGGGTGCTTGAACCCAACACCAGGAAACACTCGCCGTTGGTGTGCGGCTTGACCGACTTGACGTTGTCGAGATTGACGATCGTCGAGCGGTGGATGCGCTGGAACTTGCGCGGGTCGAGGCGCTTCTCGAGATCCTTCATGGTCTCGCGCAGGATCAGCGTCTGGTCCGCGGTGTAGATGCACATGTAGTCGCCGGCCGCGTCGATGCGCTCGATGTCACCCACCTCCACCCGGAAGATCTGGCCGCGGTCCTTGATGTTGATGACCTTCTCGAAGCGGTTGCTGGCAGGCTCCTCGCCGGTCGCCATGTCCTCGGGAATCGAGTCCGGTGCGACCTCCTCGAGGATGCCGCGCAGTCGGGTGGTGTCCTCGCTGCTGCGCTTCTCGGCGAGGCGCTGCCGGACGCGCTCGATGGTTGCGGCGAGGCGCTCCTCCTCGACGGGCTTCATCAAATAGTCGACCGCCTGCGCCTCGAACGCCTTGATCGCGTGCTTCATGTAGGCGGTGACGAAGACGAACAGCGGCGGCTCGATGTCCGCGAGGCCGCTGACGACGGAGAAACCGTCGAAGCCCGGCATCTGGATGTCGAGGAAGACCAGGTCGGGCTTCAGCGTCTTGATGGCGCGAATCGCTTCGCGACCGTTGGCGCAGCGCTCGACGATCTCGACGTCGTCGAAGGCCTGCAGCCTGAGTTCGAGGCCCTGGACGGCCAGTGGTTCGTCGTCGACCAGAATGGTCCGGATGGTCATTGCGCGATTTCCCTCGGCGTTGCGAGTTGTTGCGCCCCCTGACGTGGTTCGGCCAGACGTTGTTCGACCGACCGCAGTTCGGCCCGGCTATCCGCGTTGCCGCCGCGGAAGTCAGTGCCTCGGCCTTCGAAGGCCTGATACGGTATGTCGATCAAAACGATCAAGCCGTGTGGCTCGTTCGTCTCGAGTTCGAAACGATGGTCCTCGCCGTAGGCCTGGACCAGACGGTCGCGGATGTTGGCGAGGCCGACACCACTTCCTGAGGTGGAGGCTGGCAGCTCGCCGTGCAACCCCCCGGGCGGTAATCCCGGCCCGGTATCGGCGATGGTGATCATCAGCCGGTCGCCCATCAGGCGCGCGTCGACGTGGATGTCGGCGCCTTCCTCCTGCGGGGTAACGGCGTATTTGACGGCGTTCTCGACCAGCGGCTGGAGCAGCAGCGACGGCATCCGGGCCTCGATCGCCGCGGGCGCGATGTCGAAGCGGGTGCGCAGCCGGTCCTCGAAGCGCGTGCGCTCGATGTCGAGGTATAATTTCAGCGCCTCTGCTTCCTGCGCGACGGTGGTCATGCCCTCGAGGCCGCCGACCAGGCTGTAGCGCAGGAACGAGCTCAGCCGCGACAGCATCGCGTTGGCCTTCTCGGTTTGCTTGAGCAGCACCAGGGTCGAGATCGAGTTGAGCGTGTTGAATAGGAAATGCGGGTTGAGCTGGTAGCGCAGCATCTCGAGCTGCGCTGAATTGGCCTGCGCCGCGACCTTGAGCATGCGCTCCGATTGCGCCGCGAGCAGCAGGTAATAATTGATGCCGTAGTACAGGCCGGTCCACGCCCCGAGCACCGAGAAGTCGAGCAGGATGGCACCAAGGAACTCGACCCCGCGCGGTTGCCACCCGGGCTCGTAGAAGGTCGCGTGCGCCCAGACCTCGAGCACCGAGAACAGCCCCGACGCGACGGCGACGATGATCAATGTCACCGTCCACACGAACACCGGCTTCATGCGGATGACGCGGCGATAGGCGGCCGCCATCAACAGGGTCAGCGAGAAGCCGGTGGCGGTGACGATCAGCGTCGGCAGGACGAACGCCAGCCCCATCGCATTGGCCAGTCCGCCCAGCCCACGCAGCAGCAGGTAAGCCCCCCAACCGCCGCCCTGCAGCAGCCAGAAGGCACGGTTCTTGTCGTGGAAGAACGTCTGGTTGCGGAGGCTCGCGAGCGGCATTGCGGGAGGGTGTAGCACCCCGAGCGCGAAAGCGTCAGTCCTCCGGCGCGATCTGGACCGCGAGGCCGTCGAGCGCCGCGGTGAACGGGATCTGGCACGACAGGCGCGAGTTGGCGGTGCGGTTGTCGCTGCTGTCGAGGAGATCGTCCTCGTCGCCGCTGGGCTGGCCGACGGCTTCCATCCACTCGGGCGCGACGTGGACGTGGCAAGTCGCGCAGCTGCAGCTGCCGCCGCACAGCGCCAGCAGTTCGTCGAAGCCGTTGTCGCGAATGACCTCCATGACCGACAGCCCGGCGTCGCCGTCGACCTCGGTAGTGTTGCCGGCACGATCGGTGACGAGAAGTCTGGGCATGGTCGCTCCGGCTAGTGGCGCAAATCAGGTTGCGAGCCTATTAGCGGCGTCATCACATTCGGCAAACGGGTAATCAACATGGGCCTCAGCGCCGACGCGCTCAGGCGCGGCATCGACTACGTCGCCGACCAGAACCCGCTGTTTGCGGCCGCCCTCGTGCGGCTCGGCTACCCGGAGCCGCGGATCAACCAGCGCGGTGCGACAACGATGATGCGCGCTATCGTCGGCCAGCAGGTATCGGTGGCCTCGGCAGCCGCGGTCTGGAACAAGTTCGAGGCCCTCGTCGGCGACACCGGCGATTTCCCGCGCATCGCGACCATGTCGGACGAGTACCTCCGCACCGCGGGGCTATCACGCCAGAAGGCGAGCTACATCCGCAGCCTGGCCGGGCTGGTCGCCACCGGCGCGCTCGACTTCGCGGCGCTGCCCGAGGACGACGAGGACGCGATCGCGGCGTTGGTCGCGGTCAAGGGCATCGGGCGCTGGTCGGCGGAAATCTACCTGCTGTTCGCGGAAGGTCGTCCCGACATCTGGCCGGCGGGTGACCTCGCCATCCAGATCGCGATCGGACAGCTGCTCGGCCTGGAAGCGCGACCGACCGAGAAGGAGACGCGCGCGCTGGCCGAGCCGTTCCGCCCCCACCGCGGAGCGCTCGCGGTATTCTGCTGGCACCATTACAACATCATCGCGATCTGACATGCCGCTGCTCATCACCTCCCACTCGAACCCGACGATCAAGCGCATTGGAGCCTTGCGCGACAAGAAGCATCGCCGCGCCGAGGGCCTGTTCCTCGCCGAGGGCCTGCGCATATGCACCGAGGCGGTCGAGGCCGGACAGGCCCCGCGCATGCTGGTCTACGCCGCCGAAGCCGCCCGGCACCCGCTGGTCGAGCGGTTGGTCGCGGTCGTCGAGGGCGGCGGTGGTACTGCGATCGAGACCACGCCCGACATCCTCGCCAAGCTGACCGGCAAGGACAACCCCCAGTCCGTGCTCGGCGTCTTCCCGATGCGCGCCACGACGCTGGCGGAGGTCGACCGGCACGCCGCCCCGATGTGGGTGGTGGTCGAGAACCTCAAGGACCCCGGCAACCTCGGCACCATGCTGCGGACCTGCGACGCGACGGGTGCAGGCGGGGTGATCCTGCTCGACGCCTCGTGCGATCCGTTCAGCGTCGAGGCGGTGCGCGCCTCGATGGGCGCGCTGTTCACGCGGACGGTGGTCCAGACCGATGGGCCGACGTTCCTCGAGTGGCTGCGGCAGGGCGAGGGGATGCTGGTCGGAGCATCCCTCGAAGCCGCGGTCGACTATCAGGCGGTGCATTATGCCCCGCCGACCTTCATCTTCATGGGCAACGAGCAATCTGGCCTGCCCGCCGACTACGCCGCCGCCTGCGACGTGCTGGTCAAGCTGCCGATGCGCGGTCGCGCCGACAGCCTGAACGTCGCGGTGGCATGCGCGGTGTTGCTGTATGAGGTCCTCAACCAGGCTCGCTAGTCACGCTCGTCGTTCGCAGGGGCGTCGTTCGCAGGGGCGTCGTTCGCGGGGGCGTCGTTTGCGGCTCCGCTGGTAGGCGGCGCAAGGCGGAGTTCTGGAGCCGCAGGGGTCCGCACCGAAGTGTCGATGACCCCGAGCGTCGGCACCGCCTTCTTGCCCTCCTCGACGCCAAGCTCGGTGAAGCGCCGCGCTTTGGGCAGGACATTGGCCTCCAGCGACCCGACGAAGCTGTTGTAGCCGTTGACCGCCTGGCTGAGGTTCTTGCCGATCCCCGACAGGTGCTCGGCCATCGTCGCGATCGCGGCGTGCAGGTCGGCCCCGAGCTTGCCGATCTCCTTCGCCTCCTGCGCCAGTTTCTCCTGCCGCCAGACCAAGGCGACGGTCTTGGCCAGCGCCAGCAGGTTGATCGGCCCGGTCAGCAGGACGCGCTGGTCGAAGGCCCAGCCGAGCAGCGGCAGGTCGTGCTCGAGTGCCGCCGACAGGAAGTTCTCGCCCGGCAGGAACATCACGACGAAGTCCGCGGATTCGCCGAACTCCTTCCAGTAGCTCTTGTCGCTGAGGCCGCGGGCGTGGGTGCGGACCGCGGCGGCGTGGCGCTTGTAGGCGGCGCGGCGGCCGTCCTCGCTGTCGGCCTCGGCGGCGGACAGATAGTCGTTCAGCGAGCACTTCGCATCGACGATCAACCGGCGGCCACCGGGCAGGTTGACGATCGCGTCCGGACGCTTGCCGCCGTCCTCACCGCCGGCGTGGGTCTGGACAGTGAAGTCTATGCCTTCGCGCAGGCCTGCCATCTCGAGGGTGTTGCGCAGCTGCTGCTCGCCCCAGCTGCCGCTGGTCTTGCCGCTCGAGCGCAGCGCATTGATCAGCCGCGACGCCTCCGCGCTGACCTGCAATTGACCCGCCGCCAGTCCGACGAGCTGCTCCTTGAGGCCGCCGTAAGCCTCCTGCCGGGACGCCTCGATCAGTTTCAGCTCGCCCTCGTAGCGTTGCAACGTCTCGGCAACCGGTGTCAGCAGCGCCTTCATGCCGCCCTCGCTCAGCGTCTGGTGCTCGGCAAAGCGGGCCTCGGCGCGTTCGAGGAACTGCGCCTGCGCACTCTCCAGCGCCTTTGCCGCCAGCGCCGCGAAATTCTCGTTCGTCCGCGCCAGGTCAGCCGTGTGGGCGCGCTCCCGTTCGGCCCGCTCGGCCTCGAATGCCCCTACGCGTCCGGCCAGCGCCAGCCGATCCGCCTCGACGGTATCGAGCGCATCGACCCGGCCTTTCGCGGCGCGCAATTCCGCCGCCGCTTCGGTCGCCGCGAGGCGCGCCAAGACCTCCTTGCCGCGCCACGATTCGACCTCCGCGCGCGCCGCCGCGGCCTCGGCTCGCGCCCCCGCCAGCGGTCGCCCCCACATTAACCAGCCTGCAACGACCGAAAATGATATCGCTGCAATAATGAACGTAAGTTCTATCATATTCAATTTATTGAACCATCCAAAGGAGTTGTCGATATCGCAACGCGTTCAAAACGTCATAGTAAAATTACCGTGATTACAAAGTCGTCGATGAACAAATTACGTACATTTTGACTATGCGCGCTTGCCCTTAAGCGTGACTCCGGTCTACGGGGCGACGTGGCATTGGGCGCTGTCACGAATTGATGGGGGTTTTTAAATGGTCGAATCGCGTAGCGTAACGGGTCTTGGCGCGAGTTTTGCTCGCCTGGCCGCACCGGCGCGTTCGGCGCGGCGCTCGCGCTCGGCGATGGTTGCCCTCCTGCTCGCGGGTGCCGCGATGAACGCGACCGGGGCGCGCGCCGCTACGGCGCTGGACCTCAGCGGCCTGTCGGTTCCGCTTGCGAACCTCGACACCGCGAGTGTGAATTATGACTTCGTACAGAACGGCATCGCCCTTCTTTCGTCGAGCTCGAACTACTCGTTCGGCGGCATCCTGCGTGACGGCACCGGTGTCCAGGTGTTCAGTCTCCACAAGGCCGGCGTCAACACACTGACGCTGACTGGTGCCAACACCTATTCGGGCGACACGGTCGTCAACGCTGGCATCCTCCAGGCCGGTGCGGCCCACACGCTGTCGGCGAACTCGAAGATGATCGTCAACGCGATGCTCGACCTCGCCGGCGGCGACCAGACCGTCGCCGGCCTTTCCGGCAACGGCGACAACATCAACAGCGGCGTCGCTGCCGTCCTGATGATCGACCTCGCGTCGGGTCTCGAGACGTACGGAGGCCCGATCTCGGGTGCCGGCGCCGCGATCAAGATCGTCAAGAGCGGCGCGGGTCAACAGAATCTCCATGGCCATAGTTCCTATACCGGCGGCACCGACATCGCTGGCGGCACGCTCGGCTTCGGCGCCGCCGACTCGCTGGGTACCGGCAAGATCACGTTTACCGGTGCCGGTGGAACGCTGGTCGCGAATGGTACCAATACCGTCCTCGCCAATGCCATCCAGCTGAACTTCGACGCCAACATCGATGGCGGCGGCCACGCGCCGACGCTGACCGGCCTGATCACCGGAACCGGTCTCCTGACCAAGACCGACGGCGGCACCCTCCAGATCGACAACGTGTTCAACGACTACGGCGGTACCGTCGTCACCCAGGGCACCCTGTTGCTCGGGAACTCCAATGTCCTCGGCTTCGGTGCCCTGACGATCACCGGCAACTCGCGTGTCAACGCGATCTCGTCGCAGTCGCTCGACAATGCGGTCGTCCTCCAGGGCGGCAACATGACCGTCGACAGCCCCGGCACCACGCTGGAACTTGACGGCATCGTTTCCGGAACCGGCGGTATCAACGTCAGTGACGGTGCAACACTGATCCTCGGTTCGGCAAACACCTACAGCGGCGCAACCCAGCTCGACGGCTCGACGCTCGGCATTCGCGATGGCCTGGCAATCGGCGGCGGCGCCAACCCCATACTCGCGTTCAATTCGGCGCTCGCGAGCTACGGGGTGAACCTTACCGTCGCCAACACGATCCGCGTCCACGGCGACTTCACCGTCGACACCAATGGATATGTGCTGACGCTTTCCGGACCCATAAACGACGTCAACGGCGCTAACCAAGGTGCTCTCAACGTCATCGGCGGCGGCCGCCTGGTCCTGACCGCGGCGTCCAACAACTACACCCTCGGCACGACCGTCAGCAATTCGGTTCTTGAAGTCAGCAGCAACGCCCAGCTCGGCAACGGCAACGCAGGTATTGCGCTCAATTCGGGCGAGCTGCGCATCGACGGCACGGGCTTCACCGCGACAACGCGGGTCCTGACGCTGACGGGCCTCCTTAACCGGATCAACGTCGTCGATGCTGGCGCGACCGTGGCCCTCGGCCTCGTCACCGGCGGCGGCAACCTCGTCAAGGACGGCCTCGGCGCGATCAGCCTGACCGGCACCAACTTCCAGGGCGAGACGTCTGCCGGTAGTGGCGTTATCAACTTCGACACCAACGGTGCCTTCGGAACCGGGTCCATCCTCGTCCAGGGTGGCAACATCGTTACTGCTACCAACGGCCTGACCCTCGCCAACACCATCGCGCTGACCGGCGGCGGTGGCGAGATCCACGCCGACGGCAACGACCTGACCTTGAACGGGCTGATCTATAGCGTTGGGAAGTTGGTCAAGTCGGGCAGCGGCGCCTTCAACATCAACAACGTGAATACCTATAGTGGTGGCACCCACATCACCGATGGCACTGTGCGCGTCGGCGCCAGCGGAGCCCTCGGCTCCGGCACCATCGAGATGGAAGACTTCGCGCGCCTGACCACCAGCGTCGACGCGACGCTGACCAATGCGATCGTGATCAACAGTCACGTCCACATCGATGGCGGCGGCACGCACACCCTCAACCTGACGGGTGACATCAGTGGCACCGGCAATATCCACATGTGGTCCGAAGCCGGCACCGTCGCGTTGTCCGGCAACAACACCTACAGCGGCGGCACCGACGTCGAATTCGGTACTCTGCGGGTCGACAGCTCGACGGGCACCGGCAACACGCGAGTGGAAGCCGCTGCCAGGCTCCAGGGCGTCGGCAGCCTGGCGGACGCCACGGTCCATTCCGGTGGCACGCTCGCGCCTGGCAACAGCGCCGGCACCATCAGCTTCGCCAACCTGACACTCGACAGCGGCTCGCTCCTCGACTTCGAGCTCGCTGCTCCCGGCACCACCGGCTCGGGAGTCAACGACTTCATCATCGTCAACGGCAACCTTTCGCTCGGCGCGACCTTCAACTTTACCGACCTCGGCGGGTTTGGCGCGGGCACCTACCACCTGATCAACTACACCGGCATCCTGTCCGGTACCGGGCCCGTCCTCGGCACCGTGCCCTCAGGCTTCGGCAGCTTCACCTTCGTCACCGGCGGCGGCTTCGTCGATCTCGTCGTCACGACGCTCGCCAGCAGCATCCAGTATTGGGACGGTGGCAACGTCGTCGGCAACAATGTCATCAATGGCGGCACCGGGACCTGGAACACCGCCGGCCAGAATTGGACCAATTCGGCCGGCTCGACGAACACCGGCTGGGGTAGCGACACCGCCATCTTCGCTGGCGTCGTTCCCGGCGTCGTCACCGTTGCCGGCACTCAGAATTTCAACAAGCTCGAGTTTGACCTGACCGGCTATACGCTGACCGGCGGCACGCTGCACGCCGGCGGTGCCGGCGAGGTCGATGTCGCGGCCAGTGTGACCGCCACAATCAACTCGGCAATCAGCGGCAGCGTCGGCCTGATCAAGACCGGCGACGGCACGCTTTCACTCGGTGGCACCAACTCGATGACCGGCGGCGTTCACGTCGCGGCGGGCACGCTCGAGGTCGCCTCGACGGGCGCGCTCGGGTTCGGGACGTTCAACATCGATGCCGGCACGGTCATCAAGCTGGACTCGGGCTTCGCCAACAACACCGTCGTCAACGGTGTCGGCGGCGCTGGGGCGACCTTCGACACCACGCCCTTCAACATCACGTTGTCCGGTGACATCGTCGGCACCGGCACGATCACCAAGACCGGTGCGGCCGCGCTCGCGCTTTCGGGTGACAACAGCGGCTTCTCGGGCGGCATCAACCTGACCGAGGGGCGCCTCAGCCTGCTGAGCAGCAATGCTGCCGGCACCGGGCCGATCACCACGACCGGCTCGACCATCAGCTACGCCAACGGCATCGCAAGCGTGGCGCCGATCATCGTCAACAGCAACACGACGCAGCTGTTCGTCCTCGCCGGCGACAAGGCGACCCAGGCCGGTGCGATCTCGGAGCTGAACGGTCCGCGGGCGATCTTCAAGATTGGCGGCGGCAACCTCGTCCTGACCGGCGCCAACACGATCAGCGGGCCGGTCATCCTCAATGACGGCACGCTCACTGTAGCGGGCGGCAACAACCTTGGTTCGGGCACGCTCGATGCCAATGCCAACGTGCGACTGGATGTCGGCCTCGTCGGCGGCCAGGCGATCACCATCGCCAACGACATACGCCTCAATGGTCAGCTCACGGTCGGCCTGATCGGCACCTCTGGTCCGACCTTCAACTCGGCTACCGGATTGGTCGAGAGTGACGGCAACAACGTAACCCTGGCCGGACGCATCACGGGTGCAGGCGGCCTGATCACCGACGGTTCGACGCCTGGCAACCTGATCATTCTCGGTACCGACGCGGACGGTCCCAACACCTACTCGGGTGGAACGGTATTGACGAACGCAGTCGCTTCGGTGGGCGCCAACGATGCCCTCGGCACGGGCTTGGTCACGCTCGGCGCTGGCAGCGGCATCGTCAACAACAGCGGGGGTGCACTCACCGTCGGCAACGCCGTCAACGTCAGCGCAGGCAACACCAGCCTCGGCGGCGGCAGGGACCTGGCGCTGACCGGCGCGATCACTGGCGCTGGCAACACAATCTACAAGCTTGGCGACGGTGTCCTGACACTCGCGAACTCGGGCAACGGCGTCAACGCTGACCTTCAGGTGCGCAACGGTACGCTCCGCGTCGATGGCGCGCTGACCAACGCCGTGAGTTCGGTGCTGGTGTTTGACGGCGCGACACTACAGGGTACCGGCTCGATCGCCGGTGACGTCACTCTGCAGGACAACGCAATCCTCGCCCCCGGCGACTCGCCGGGTACGTTGACGGTTGGCTCGCTGTTCCTGAACAACTCGACGCTCGTCAACTACGAGCTCGGCGAGGCCAACGTCCTGTCCTCCGTGTGGAACGACCGTACCGTCGTCACCGGCGCGCTCACGCTCGACGGCCTGCTTAACGTGAGCGACTCGCATACGTTCGGTCTCGGCGTCTACAACCTCTTCACCTACGGCGGCGCATTGACCGACAACGGCCTGGATGTCGTCACGCTGCCCGGCGGCTATAGCGGCACGATCGAAACTCTGGTCTCCGGTCAGGTCAACCTCATCGTTACTGCGCCCGGCGACCTGATCCAGTATTGGGACGGTACCGACATGACCGGCGAAGTCCCCGGCACGGTCCTGGGCGGCTCGGGCGTCTGGAACAATCTCAACACCAACTGGACCTCTGATCCATTCCAGCTCAACGCCAGTTGGCAGAACGCCGTCGCGATCTTCGCTGGTGCGAGTGCCGGTACGGTCGAGCTGCAGGAGAACGAGAACTTCTCGCAGCTGCAGTTCCAACTCGACGGCTATCACGTCACCGCCACCGGTGCCGGCGGCCTGACCGTTACGGCCGGCGACATCATCCAGACCGCAACCGGTGTCACCGCAACGATCGACGCAACCATCGGCGGTACCGGTTCGATCACCAAGCAGGGCCTGGGCAACCTCGTCCTCAACGCGGCCAACACCTACTCCGGCAACACTCTCCTGACGGCTGGAACGCTAACGGTCGGTGACAATGCTGCGCTCGGTACCGGTGTCCTGGTAATGGCCGACCAGACCATCCTGACGACCAACACGACGGGCCCAGGGCTGGCGAACGATGTCATCACCCTCGGCGGAGCACGCATCGACTCCGGCCCTGGTACCCTGCAGTTGGACGGTATTATCAGCGGTGGCGGCTCGATCTCCCAGATCGGTACTGGCGACCTGATCCTGAACGGCCACAACACGTTCACCGGCAACCTCGGCATCAACAAGGGCACCGTGACGCTGGGCAACAGCGCTGCCGCCAGCACCGGCCTGATCACCATTGACGACCAGGCGATCCTCGCCTCGGGTGCCGACAACATCGTGCTCGGCAATCAGGTCGACCTGACCGGCGCGGCGCGTATCGATACCAAGGCGTTCACGATGACGGTGAACGGGGTGATCACCGGGCCGGGCTCGCTGTCGCAGGTCGGCACCGGCAACCTGGTCCTCAACGGCCACAACACGTTCACCGGCAACCTCGACATCAACAAGGGCACCGTGACGCTGGGCAACAGCGATGCCGCCAGCACCGGGCTGATTACCATCGACGACCAGGCGATACTGGCGGCGAGCGCCGATCTGGTGGTCGGCAACCACGTCAACCTGAACGCGGGTGCGGCGCGCATTGACACCAAGGCCAGCACGGTGGTCCTCAACGGCCAAGTCACCGGGCCGGGCTCGCTGTCGATGATCGGCACCGGCAACCTGATCCTCAACGGCCACAACACGTTCACCGGCAACCTCGGCATCAACAAGGGCACCGTGACGCTGGGCAACAGCGCTGCCGCCAGCACCGGCCTGATCACCATCGACGACCAGGCGATCCTCGCCTCGGGTGCCGACAACATCGTGCTCGGCAATCAGGTCGACCTGACCGGCGCGGCGCGTATCGACACCAAGGCGTTCACGATGACGGTGAACGGGGTGATCACCGGGCCGGGCTCGCTGTCACAGGTCGGCACCGGCAATCTGATCCTCAACTGCGCCAACACCTTCGCGGCCGGCCTCGGCATCAACCAGGGCACCGTGACGCTCGGCACGAACACCGCGGCGGGCACCGGCTACCTGACCATCAACGACGGCGCGACGCTCAAGTCCGGCGTCACCGGGCTGGTCGTCGCGAACAATATCCAGACAACGGGTGCGGGCCGCATCGACTCCGGGACGGGTGCCTTCACCCTGACCGGCGAGATCGGCAACGTCGGCGGCATCACCAAGGTCGGCACGGGCGTGCTGACATTGACCAACAGCAGCGGCTTCACCGGCGGCACGACGGTCGCGGCGGGTCGCCTCGACGTCAACGGCGCGCTGACCGCATCGGTGGTCACCGTCGGGGCCGGCGGCACGCTCGGCGGTACCGGCACGATCGTCGGGCTGGTCGTGCAAGCCGGCGGCACCGTTGCCCCGGGCCTGAGCCCCGGGACCTTCACGGTCGCCGGCAACGCGACCTTCACCGCCGGCTCGACCTATGCCGCCGAGATATCGGGTGCGGTTTCGGACAAATTGGTGGTCACCGGCACGGCGGCGCTGAACGGTGCCAACATCGCGCTGGTCGCCGGTGCTACTCCGGCGATCTTCGGGACCACGTACCAGATCCTGACCGCCGCCGGCGGCCGGACCGGCGCCTTCACGCCGACCACCACCGGGTTCATCCAGGCCTTCAAGCCGACCCTGGTCTACAGTGCGACGGACGTGAAGCTGACCCTTGCCCCGGCCTCGATCGTCGGTCTGCTCGGCAGCGGTGCGGGCGGTTCGTCGAACATCACCAACATCGCCGCCGCGTTCGACACGTCGGTCACTGCCGGCTTCAACCCGCAAAGCTTCTTCAACATCTTCCTGCAGAGCGGTGGGGCACTCGGGGCTTCGCTCAACCAGCTGACCGGCGAAGTCACCAGTGCCAACAGCCGCACCGCGATGGCCGATACCCGCTACGTGCGTGAAGCCGCGCTGGACCGTCTCGGCGCCAGCCTCGGCGGCACCGGCGGCGCCACGAACGGCGTCAACACCACCGGCACCGACGAGCACAACGTCAGTGTCTGGGCCCGCGGCATCGGCTCGTGGACCAAGAGCTCCAGTGACGGCAATGGCAGCCACCTGAGCATCGACGCGAAGGGTGTCATCACCGGCGTCGACGCCAGCTTCGGCGACTGGAAGGTCGGTGGCCTGTTCAACTACCTCGAGAGCGACGTCGACACCCGCGGTCTCGGCAAGGGCAAGGTCAAGAGCACGGGCGGCGGCGTCTACGCCGGCTACCGTGCCGACAAGGGCATCGCCTTCGGCATCGGCGGCGCCGCGAGCCACGTTCGCAGCACCGAGAACCGGACCGTCAGCTTCCCGGGTACGTCGCAGGCTCTCACCGGCAAGACCGGCGGCACCAGCTACCAGGTCTTCGGCGACGTCAGCTACGACCTGGCCGCGGCGGCAAACACCCGGGTCGAGCCGTTCTTCCGGGCCGCCTACGTCAAGTACAACCTCGATGGCTTCAGCGAGGCGGGCGGCTTCACCGGTCTCAACATCGCCAAGGACAAGTACGACACGACGTACCTGACCGCCGGTCTGCGAGGCAGCATCCTGCTCGGCAGCTCGGCCTGGCTGCGGGGTTCGGCGGGCTACCAGCGGACCACCGGCGACCGTTCGCCAGTCTCGCTGGTGACCATCCAGGGCACGTCGACGGCGGCGGCGATCCGCGGCGTCGCACTCGACACGTCGGCCTTCGCGGGTGAACTCGGCGTCGATGCAACCGTCGCCAAGAACGTCACGCTCGGTGCCGGCTACAGCGGTGTGCTCGGCAAGAACACCAAGGACAACGGCGTCAAGGCAACGCTAACTGTCGGCTTCTGATCAGCGCCTACCGACCGGAGCAGAACGACCTACCCCCGGGGCAGCATCCGCTGCCTCGGGGGTTCGCGTGAGGCGGGCGGACGATTTGATTTCGGTTGATGCGACGTCGGCGCGGCGTGAACTGTTAGGGCCCGCTGGTCATTCTGGCGAATGCGAGTGTCCGTGGCGGTGCGGGGCGAGCACTCCCGATACTTGCGCCACCCGGGATACTGGCGCTCGCCAGCATCCCGGGGCGGACAAATGAAGAGCGCGCCCGAGGAGCTGAAACAGACTGTCGCGGTGGGCTTTTCCAGCCGAGGCGAGCGCGAGCGGAGGCAGCGAGGGCGGCCTGTCCTGCCTGCCCGTCCCGCGCTCGTCCGGCATGCGGTGTGGCGAGACGCGGCCGCCGAATTGGGGCGGCGAGATAGGCGATCGCAGGAACCCGACCGCAGGGACCGGATCGCAGGGATCGCATCGCAAGGAGCGCGAAACTATGCTGCTGAAGACTGCCGACGACCGCCGCGGCGACCTCGCGACGCTTGAAAACCTGCTGTCGCGACCCGCTCTGTCGGCGCGCCAGCGCGAGCTGATCGCGCACGAGATTACATCGATCCGGGCCGGCGCCCGCGGCGAGGGCAACGTTGCCTATCACCTCGACTTCGCGCTTCGCGACAACCCCAACATTCACGTTATCCACGACTTGCGGATCGAGCACGGTGGTCGCGTCGCCCAGATCGACCACGTCGTCGTCTCGCGCTACCGGTTCGTCTATGCGCTCGAGACCAAGGCCCTCAATGCCAGCTTGCAGTGCAATGCCCGCGGTGAATGGACCGCCTGGTACGGGCCTCGGGGCAAGGGGCGCCCAGTTGCGATCGCGTCGCCGGTCGAGCAGGCAAAACGGCACGCGGCAGTGTTGGCGGACTGGTTCAAAGTACAGGGCATGAACGGGCTTGAGGGCGTGACGGGGGTCGTCGTGGTCTCGCCGACGACGTTCATTGGCCGCAAGTCGGCGACGTCGGACGGCAAAGTTCCGATCGTCAGGGCGGACCTGTTCAAGCGTTGGTGGGAGAACGACCGCGACACCGGCTCGCTGCTCCGGGCACCGTTCCTGTTTGCGGCGCGGATGTCGCGCGCCCGCCTGGACGCGGTCTGCGCCGAACTGGTTGCGAGCCACCGGCCGCACATCTGGGACTGGGAAGGCAAGTTCGGGATACGGCAGGCGTCGGGCGGGTCACCGGCTGCGCCTCCACACTCGCCTGCGGAGGCGGAGCCGCGGGCACAGTCCGGCGCGAATCTGCCGGGCAAAGTCTCGACCCCATTCGGGCAGGTGACGTTCAAGCGTGTCAGTGAGGGCCTGTTTGCACTCCGCCACGCCGCCGATCCGATGCTTGCCGGACATGTCGAGCGATGCGTCGGTGCGCGGGGGCGCTGGCAAGCGACCTACGGTAACTGGCTGGTCGGCGGCGACTGGATCGGTGCGGTGAGTGACGAACTCCAACGCCCGGTCGATCCCGACCCCGGTCGTGCCAGCCTGCCGCCCTCGCTTGCTACGCCGCCCGAAAACAACCAAATACGCACAAACCGGTTGACAAAACAGGCCCAATAGTCCATTGTCGGCCCGTACGAGAACACTCGGAGGGGAACGGATGACGATCGGGAAGGTCTGCCTGACGACGCCGGCCGTGCGCGCGGTGTTGCTGAAGGCTCTCGCCGCGACCGGGAACATGACCCGGGCGGCGAAGGTGGCGGGCGTCACGCGCAACGCGGTCAATCACCAGCGCAGGGCCGACAAGCGCTTCGACGCGCAGATCCGGGCTGCGACGGCGACCGCGAACGGGGCCGCCTGGCGGGTCCACAGCTACCGCGCCTGGGATGCCGCGACCTGCGCGGCGTTCCTGGTTTCGCTCGCCGGACACGGCAGCGTCGCGCGCGCCGCGACCGAGGTCGGCGGCAGCCAAAGCGGTGCCTACGACGTGCGCAACCGTGATGCCGACTTCGCGTACGGCTGGGCCAAGGCCAAGCTCCAGGCCCACGGCCTGATCGAGGATGCGCTGTTCGAGGGCGCGGTCGCCGGCTATGTCGAGACCCGGACCGCGGCCGACGGCGCGACCACGACGATCCACCGCCAGCGTCCCGATATCATGCTCAAGCTGGTCGCACGCGGCGATGCCGGGCGCACCCGTTACCGGACGATCGAGCTGTCGCCGCACATGCTCGAGAGCTCGCGCCGCAAGCTCGAGCGGCGGACGCGGGTCGGCATCGAAATGGGCCTCGCCGCGCACATGAGCGAGGCAGAGGCGAAGGCGCGCGCCGCGGACATCGACATGGAGCCCGACTTTCCGACGCTGGCGGAGCTGGCGAAATTGCCGCGGACCGGGTGGGAGGACGCGCCGGAGCCGGTGCCCCGTGCCGACGCGCTTGCCCCCATCGCTGCGACCCCCTAGCCGGTAGTCGATGAACTTCATGTCCGACAATGCCGCCGCCGCGTGCGACGAAGTGCTCGCTGCGGTCGTCGCGGCGAACCGCGCGACGACACGCGCCTATGACGGCGACGACTGGAGCGGGCGGCTCGACGGGGTGTTCGGTGACTATTTCGGGGCGCCGTGCACGGTGTTCGCGGTGTCGACCGGGACCGCCGCCAACGCACTGGCGCTCGCCGCGATGACGCCGCCGTACGGCGCGGTCGTTTGCCACCGCGAGGCGCACATCAACGTCGACGAGTGCGGCGCGCCGGAGTTTTTCACCGGCGGCGCGAAGCTGATGCTGGTCGACGGTGCTCACGGCAAGTTGACCCCGGCCGGGATCGACGCAGGGCTCGCGAGCTACCGCGGCGGCGTCCACCAGGTCCAGCCGCGGGTGCTGTCACTGACCCAGGCGACCGAGAGCGGCACGGTCTATACGCCCGCCGAGATGGCGGCGCTCGGGGACTATGCGAGGGCGAAGGGCTGGCGGCTTCACGTCGACGGCGCGCGCTTCGCCAATGCGGTCGCCTACCTCGGCTGCCACCCCGGCGAGATCAGCGCCGGCGCTGGCGCCGCGGCGCTGAGCTTCGGGGCGATCAAGAACGGCGGCATGACGGCGGAGGCGATCGTGGTGTTCGAGGCCGGGCTCGCCGACGACCTGCGGTTCAGGCGCAAGCGGGCCGGGCAGATGCCGAGCAAGGGACGGTTCCAGGCGGCGCAGCTGCTGGCGATGATCGAGACCGGGGCCGCGGGCCGGAACGCCGCGGCCGCCAATGCCGGGGCGGCGAGGATTGGTGCGGCGGCGGGCGCGCGGCTGCTCGCGCCGGTCGAGGCGAACGAGGTGTTCGCGGCGCTCGGCGAGCATGCTGGCGCGCTCAGGGCGCAGGGCTTCGATTTTTACGACTGGAACGATGCCGGGTCGGGGGACGTCCGGCTGGTGGTGGCGTGGGATACCCCGGCGGCTGATATCGCGGCGCTGACGACGGCGCTCGCCGCTCTGCCGGCATCACCACCATGAACGCCGAACACCAGCCGATCACCGCCGGGCCGAACAAGCGGCGCGTCCACCCGGCGACGATCGTGCAGTTCGTGCTGCTGTCGCTGATCTGGGGGTCGACGTGGCTGGTCATCAAGGGCCAGCTCGGGGTGGTGCCGCCGGCGTGGTCGGTCAGCTACCGCTTCCTGATCGCCAGCGTCGTGGTGGTGCTGATGTGCGTGGTGCTGCGGCGGCCGCTGCGGATGGGACCGGCGGGCCACGCGCTGGCGGTGGCGGCGGGGTCGGTGCAGTTCCTGCTCAACTTCAACCTGGTCTATGCGGCCGAGACCTATGTCACCTCGGGGCTGGTGGCGCTGGTGTTCTCGCTGATCGTGGTGCCGAACACCTTGCTGGCGCGGGTGTTTCTCGGCCAGCGCATCGCGCCGCTATTCGTCGTCGGCAGCGTCATGGGCATCGCCGGCGTGGCGCTGCTGGTCGGCCACGACCTCGACGTGCGCGGCGCCGACGTCGGCATCGGGCTGGCGCTGGCCGCGGGTGCGGTGCTCGGCGCGTCGGTCGCCAACGTCATCCAGGGCAGCGCGCGGGCGCGGGCGTTGCCGCTCGAGGGTCTGATCGCGGCGGCGATGCTGTACGGCGGGCTGATGTCGGCGGCCTGGGCCTGGGCGAGCAGCGGGCCGCCGGTGGTCGAGCTGCGCTGGACCTATGCGGCGGGCGTGACGTACCTCGCGGTCGTTGCGTCGGCGCTGGCGTTCCGGCTGTACTACGCGCTGATCCGCGAGATCGGGCCGGCGCGGGCGGGGTATGTCAACGTCATCGTACCGGTCGTGGCGATGACGCTGTCGACGGTGTTCGAGGGGTTCGTGTGGACCTGGGGCGCGGGGTTGGGGGTGGTGCTGGCGCTGAGTGGGTTGGTGGTGGCGCTCAGGTCGCGGGCTTGACCCTCCCCCCTTGGGGGGGGAGGGTAGAAGGTCACTCCGCCGCCACAGCCAATTCCAGGCCCCGGCATATCCGCCACAATTTCTCCGGCGTGGCGGGCATCTCGACCTGCGTTCCGTCGAGCGCGTCGATGATCGCGTTCATGACGGACGGCATCGCGCCGATGGTGCCGGCCTCGCCGCAGCCCTTGACGCCGAGCGGGTTGGTCGGGCTCGGGGTCGGTAGGGTGTCGAAGCCGATGGTGTCGGGCATGTCGTCGGCGCGAGGGACGCCGTAGTCCATGAAGCTGCCGGTCTGAAGCTGCGCGTCGGCGTCGTAGACGACGTTCTCGAGAATCGCCTGGCCGAGGCCCTGCGCGACGCCGCCGTGGATCTGGCCCTCGACAAGCATCGGGTTCACCAGCGTGCCGAAGTCGTCGACGAGGCTGTAGCGCGCGACGCGGACCTTGCCGGTGTCGGGGTCGACCTCGACTTCGGCGATGTGGCAGCCGTTGGGGAAGGTCGCGGCAGGGTTCGCCGGCTTGTAGCTGGTGCGGCCGTCGAGGCCCTGGGGGTGCGCAGTCGCGAGCTCGCCAAGGCTGAGGGTGCGATTGGTGGCGCGGCTGCGGAACACGCCGGCCTCATAGTCGACGTCGCCGCCGAGGTCGGCGGCGGCAAGTGCGATGCCGCGGGCGACCATCTCGTCGGCGGCGAGCTGCGAGGCGGCGCCGCCCCACGCCATACTGCGCGAGCCGCCGGTACCGTTGCCGACCTCGAGCCGGTCGGTGTCGCCCTGGACGATGCGGACCTGTTCGGAATCGATGCCGAGACGCTCGGCGACGACCTGCGCGTAGGCGGTTTCATGGCCTTGGCCGTTCGACTGGGTGCCGACCGCGACTTCGACGATGCCGTCCGAGGCGACGCGGATGTCGGCGAACTCCTCGGTGCTACCGCCGCCGGCGATCTCGACATAATAGGCCATGCCGCGGCCATAGCGCTTGCCGGCGCGGGCGGCGGCGGCCTTGCGGGTGGGGAAGCCGTCCCAGTCGGACTGGCGCTGGGCCTTGGCGAGCACCGCGAGGAAATCACCGATGTCGAACGTCAGGCCGAGGCCGTTATCGTGGGGCAGTTCGGCGGGCGTCAGCAGGTTGCGACGGCGGATCTCGTCGATGGTGAGCCCGAGCTCGCGGGCGGCGGCCTCGACGAGGCGCTCCATCACGTACGCCGATTCGGGACGCCCGGCACCGCGATAGGCATCGACCGGCGCGGTGTTGGTGACGACACCGTGGACGTGGTTGTGGATGACGGGGATGCGGTAGACGCCGCCCATGATGCGGCCGCCGGCGAAGGTCTGGATGGCGGGGCCAAAGGTCGACTGGTAGGCGCCGAGGTCGGACCAGGTCTCGACATGGAGCCCGGTGATGCGGCCGTCGGCGTCGAAGCCGAGCGCGCCCTCGCTGACCATGGCGCGGCCGTGGGTGTCGGACTGGAAGGCGTCGCCGCGGTCGCCGGTCCACTTGACCGTGCGGCCGAGTTGCTTCGCCGCGTACAGCACGAGGAAATACTCGGGGTACATGAAGGCCTTCATGCCGAAGCCGCCGCCGACGTCGCCGGTGACGATGCGGACGCGCTCGACCGGCTCCTGCAGGATGCCCGCCGTCATGGTGCGCGCGGAGGCAACACCCTGGCCGCCGAATTCGAGGGTGTAGCCCTTGGCCTCGTCAAAGTGGCCGACCGCGGCGCGAACCTCCATCGAGGTCGGGGCGACGCGGTTCTGGACGATGCGCAGGCGGGTGACGTGGGCCGAGCCGGCGAGCGCTGCGGCGGCTCCCTCGGCATTGCCGACGTGCCAGGCGAAGATGTCGTTGGACGGGGCTTCGTCCCAGATCTTCGGGGCACCGTCGGCGATGGCCGTCTCGATGCTGGCGACGGCGGGCAACTCGGCATAGTCGACGACGACCGCGTCACTGCCCAGGCGCGCGGCCTCGCGGGTCTCCGCCACCACGAACGCAACGCCGTCGCCGACGAAGCGCACGCGGTCGCTGGCCAGCATGAGGTGGGGGGTGGTCAGCTTGCCCGACAGCGGCACCATGCACGGGATGACGCCGAGCTCGGCGACGTTGGCGTGGGTGTAGACGGCGAGCACGCCGGGCACGGCCTTTGCCGCTTCGGTGTCGATGCCTACGATCCGCGCGTGGCCGTAGGGCGAGCGCAAGGTTGCGGCATAGGCCATGCCGGTCGCCTGCACGTCGTCGGTAAAGCGCCCCTTGCCGGTGAGCAGGCGGACATCCTCGACGCGCTTGACCGACTGGCCGACCCCGAACTTCATGCGATGCTCTCCGACAGGCAGGCGCGCAGGCCCGATTCATAGCCTGGATAGCGCAGCCGGAGCCCGAGGTCGCGGGTCATCTTCGTCGCTGCGATGCGCCGGCGCTCGGTGTAGAAGCCCTGCGCCATGGGGCTGAGGGCGGCGACGGGCACGACGTCCGGGTAGGGCTGGCCGAGCAGGTCGCAAGCGTATTCGGTGACGGCATTGCCGCTGGCGGGTTCGGCATCGGCGAGGTTCCACACGCCGGGCGGCCGATCGAAGCTGGCGATGACCGCGGAGCCGATGTCGTCGACGTGGATGCGCGAGAAGACCTGGCCGGGCGCATCGACGCGGGTCGCGGTGCCTGCAGAAACGCGGTCGAGCGCCGAGCGGCCCGGGCCGTAGATGCCGGGCAGGCGGAAGACGCGGACGTCGGCGCGGAGCGACTGCCACGCGAGGTCCGCGGCGGCGCGCGCGTTGCGACGGCCGGTTCCGACGGCAGCGCTCTCGTCGACCCACGCGCCGCCGGTGTCGCCATAGACTCCGGTGGACGAGAGGTAGCCGACCCAGCGGGCGGGGGCGGTGCGGAGGGCTTGGGCGTGGTGGGCGAGGACCGGGTCGGTGCCCTCGGCGGGGGGGACGCTGCTCAGGATGTGGGTGGCCGCGGCGATGGCTTCGGCGACGGCGGGGGAGTCGAGGGGCAGGGTGGCGCGGGTGGTCGCGGTGACCTGCCAGCCGGCGCTGCGGAGGCGGGCGGCGAGGCGGGAGGCGGTGTAGCCGAGGCCGAAGATCAGGAGGTGCATTGGGCTAGACTAGCACCCTCTCCCCCTGAGGGAGAGGGACAGCTTGCCACTTGGCAAGCAGGGTGAGGGGACTCTCGCACCCCGACCCCTCACCCTGCTCGCGAAGGCGCGAGCGGTCCCTCTCCCTCAAGGGGAAAGGGTAGAAAGTGCTACCGCACCCCCGGCTCGCCGAGGTGCTCCGCCTTCCACACCATCGACATGTGGACCCGGGTGTAGCCCGACGGATGGTCGAAGAACACGAACTCCTCGAACGGTGTCGGCTCGAGCTTGCGGTACTGGCCGAGGCGGATGGCGGAACGCGCGAAGCCGTCCGGAGCGCGGGCAGCGTTCAAGCCGAAGATGTCGGCCTGCGACTCCTGGAAACGAGTGATGGTGTTGGTCACCGGGGTCATGACGAGGAAATACAGGGTCAGGACGATGACCGCGACGGCGATCGCGGCCGGGTCGGTCATGCCCTCGACGCGCCAGCCGGGGTAGCGCCGGATCAGCGCCGGGACCGCCGCCTGGATGGCGATGAAGCCGCCCATGATCACTGCCGAGAACGAGATGATCAGCACGGCGATGTGATTGAGCGCGTAGTGCCCGGTTTCGTGGCCCATCACCGCGAGCGTGCCGGCGTCGTCGTGGGTCGCCAGCAGATTGTCGTTGAGCGCGACGCGCGCCGTCGAGCCGAGGCCGGCGACATTGGCCGAGACGCGCGTCGTCTGCCGCGACTGGTCGACGACGTAGACGTTGGTCACCGGCACGCCGTTGCCGCGCGCGATCTTGAGGATCTCCTCGCGTAATGGCGACGCCGGCATCGGGCTGTACTTGTTGAACAAGGGCTCGATGAGGATCGGCGCGACGGCGATGCCGAAGGCCAGAAAGGCGACCGCGATGCCGCCGCCGAAGATCCACCAGCGCCGCGGCGAGCGCCGCACCGCGATCATCACCAGCGCGACGACGAGGGCGGTGAGGGGGATGTCGATCGCGGTGGACTTTGCGAAGTCGCCGAACCAGGCGGCGAAATCCTGGGTCGACATGCCGTACTGATGCTCGCGCACGAAATCGGTGTAGATCGTCCACGGCAGCCCGATCAGCGCAATCGCGAAGAAGAAGATCAGGCCCCACAACAGCGTCGCGAGGAACAGCCGGCCGCCGGTGACGCGACGCGACCACGCCGACAGTCGTGCCGCATAGCCGAAGTGGAGGATGGCCCAGGCGACGGCGACACCGACCACCGCGTTCCAAAGCAGCAGCCAGTAGCCGCCCTCAAAATAGGCGTCCGACTTCAGCCGCGCGGCGCCGTTGAAGGCGGCGAGGTAGGCGCGCGTCGCGGTGTCGACGTCGAAGACGCTGGTGACCATGCGATAAGTTCCCCCGTGTGTATCACGACCGTAACACGGTTGTGCGGCGTTGCAAGCCGTCGCAACGAACCCTCGCCCCGGCGTCGCCAAAGATGCCGCACTAGCCCCACGCTGGTGAAACCGGCTAAGCCTGACGGCAACCCTTTCGAAAGTCCCGCTTGTGCTCGATGCGTACGCCACGCCGCAGTCGCCGCCGACCGTTCGGCTCGCCGACTATGCGGCCCCCGACTGGCTGATCCCGACGGTCGCGCTCGACTTCGACCTCGCCGCCGACCGCACCATCGTCCGCGCGACGCTGACCGTGACCCGCAACGGCGACCACGATCGACCGCTGGTGCTGGACGGGCAGGGCCTCGAACTGCTCAGCCTGGGCGTCGACGGCGTACCCAATCCGGCTCGCCCGCGCGGGGACCACCTCAGCGTCGCGATCACCGGCGACAGCGCCGTCGTCACCACCGAGGTCGCGATCGCGCCGTCGGCCAACACCCAGCTGATGGGGCTGTACGCCTCGGGCGGCAAGCTCTGCACCCAGTGCGAGGCCGAGGGCTTCCGCCGCATCACCTTCTTCCCCGACCGGCCCGACGTGCTGTCGCGCTACACCGTCAGGCTGACCGCCGACCGGGCGCGCTACCCGGTGCTGCTGGCAAACGGCAATCTCGGCGAGACCGGCGTGATCGGTGCCCGCGACGGCAGCGTCGCAAGCGAACAGCGCCACTTCGCGGTGTGGGACGATCCGTGGCCCAAGCCGTGCTATTTGTTCGCCGCCGTGGCAGGCGACCTCGCGCCGTTCCGGGACAGCTTCACCACCGCCAGCGGGCGCGATGTCGACCTCGCGATCTGGGTTGCCGAGGCGGACCTGCCGCGCTGCGCGCACGCCATGGACGCGCTCAAGACCTCGATGGCGTGGGACGAGGCCAACTACGGTCGCGAGTACGACCTCGACGTCTTCAACATCGTCGCGGTCGACGACTTCAACTTCGGGGCGATGGAGAACAAGGGCCTCAACATCTTCAACTCGAAGTACATCCTGGCGGACGCCGAGACCGCGACCGACGCGGACTTCGACGCCGTCGCGGCGGTCGTCGCGCACGAGTATTTCCACAACTGGACCGGCGACCGCGTCACCTGCCGCGACTGGTTCCAGCTGTCGCTGAAGGAGGGCCTGACGGTCTTCCGCGACCAGCAGTTCTCCGCCGACCAGGGCTCGCGCGCCGTGCGCCGCATCGACGACGTGCGGTCGCTCAGGGCGGTGCAGTTCCCGGAGGATGCCAGCCCGCTGGCCCACCCGATCCGTCCGGGCGAATACATCGAGATCGGCAATTTCTACACCTCGACGATCTACAACAAGGGCGCGGAAGTCATCCGCATGCTCCACACGCTGCTCGGGCCGGACAAGTACCGCGCCGGCACCGACCTGTATTTCGAGCGCCACGACGGGCAGGCGGTGACCTGCGAGGACTTCGTCGCGGCGATGGAGGACGCGAGCGGGGTCGACCTGACGCGCTTCCGGCGCTGGTATTCGCAGGCTGGGACGCCGCGGGTGGCGGCGACGCTAACGCACGACGCGCTGACCGCGACGGCGACGCTGACGCTGGAGCAGTCGACCGCGCCCACGCCGGGCCAGCCCGAAAAGCTGCCGCTGCACATCCCGCTGCGCGCCGCGCTGTTCGACCCGTCGACCGGTGTGCGGCTCGGCGACGAGCGGCTGGTCGAGCTGACCGAGGCGACCACCAGCGTCACCTTCGAAGGCGTCGCATCGACGCCGTTGCTGTCGCTCAACCGCGGTTTCTCGGCACCGGTAATCCTGACCACGCCCGTCGACCGGCGCGCCGCGGCGTTCCTGTCGGCGCACGACGACGACCCCTTCGCGCGCTACGAGGCGTTCCAGCAGCTCGCGCTCGACGTGCTCGCGGGCGACGATCCGGCCGACGATGTCGTCGAGGCGCTGGGAGCGACGCTCGACTCCCGGCTCGACCCGGCGTTCAAGGCGGAGGCGGTGCTGCTGCCGTCGGAGGCCTTCATCGGCGACCAGGCGGAGACCGTCGATGTCGATGCGATCCACCGTCGCCGCGATGCCGCGCGGGTCCAGGCCGCGACGACGCTGCGCGACAAGTGGTGGGACGCCTACCGCGACAACGCCGCCAATCGCTACGAGATGAGCCCCGAGGCCAAGGGCCGGCGGCGGCTGAGGAACGTCGCGCTCGGGTACCTGATGGCGACCGAGGACCCGGAGGCAGTTGCAGCAGCCTTCGCGCAGTTCGAGAACGCCGACAACATGACCGACCGGCTGGCGGCGCTCGGCGTGCTCGCGAACTCCGACGCCCCCGAGCGCGAGGCCGCGCTGGCGGGGTTTCACGCGCGCTATGCGGGCGATGCCTCGTCGATCGACAAGTGGTTCTCGGTTCAGGCGATGTCGACCCGCGCGGATACGCTCGAGCAGGTGGTGACGCTATCGCAGCACCCGGACTTCGCTGCGGCTAACCCGAACCGGCTGCGCTCGCTGGTCGGGGCGTTCGGGGCGAACCAGTTGCGGCTGCACGATACGTCCGGTGGCGGCTACCGCTTCCTGGCGGACCAGGTGCTGGCGGTCGACCGGGTCAACTCGTCGAGCGCGGCGCGGCTGGTGGTGCCGCTCGGGCGCTGGCGGCGGTTCGACGTGGTGCGTTCGGCGCTGATGCGCGCCGAGCTGGAGCGCGTGCTGGCTTCGCCGCGGCTGTCGAAGGATGTGTTCGAGATGGCGAGCCGGTCGCTGGCGTAAAGGCCGTGAACTTTCGTCACCCCCGCCGGCGCGGCGATGACGGCACGGGTCAGTGCTTCTCGCGGCTCAGCCGGTCAACGTAGGCGATACCGACCGCCGACAGGATGAAGATGGTGTGGATGATAGTCTGCCACATCACGCCGGTCTCGGTGACGCGCGACGCCGCCGAGCCGAGGTTCGAGGCCTCGATGAAGGTACGGAGCAGGTGGATCGACGAGATGCCGATGATCGCCATCGCCAGCTTTACCTTGAGGATGCCGGCGTTGACATGACTCAGCCACTCCGGCTGGTCCGGGTGGTTCTCCAGGCCGAGGCGGGACACGAACGTCTCGTAGCCGCCGACGATCACCATGACGAGCAGGTTGGAGATCATCACCACGTCGATCAGGCCGAGGACGACGAGCATGATCTGCTGCTCGCCGAAGCTGTTGGCGTGGCTGACGAGGTGCCAAAGCTCCTTCAGGAACAGGAAGACATAGACCGCCTGCGCGACGATGAGGCCGAAATACAGTGGCACCTGCAGCCACCGCGAGCCGAAGATCATCAGCGGCAGCGGGGCCAGCCGCGGCGGGGGACCGGCGGGTAAGAGGGCAGCGGCGTGCGGCGAGGCTAGGGTC
Organism: Sphingosinicellaceae bacterium; assembly: GCA_019285715.1. Taxonomy (NCBI): domain Bacteria; kingdom Pseudomonadati; phylum Pseudomonadota; class Alphaproteobacteria; order Sphingomonadales; family Sphingosinicellaceae; species Sphingosinicellaceae bacterium. The sequence continues at coordinate 3,154,115 of CP079108.1, read as the reverse complement.
ATGGCGGAGGATATAGGGCGATTTGTCGCGCCTGCCAGCGTCAGGCCGCTGGTTTTATGCCCGGTCGCTTATTGTCCGACCCAGTCGGCGACTTCGGCGGCAACCTCGTTGGCCGCGCTGTTGAGCGCCGCTGCGATGACCGCGGGCGACTGGCTCGACACCGGCACGACGCGGTCGAAGCGGCGGACCAGCAGCGTCTTGCCGGCGTCGCCGGTCAACAGCGCATCGTAGCGCAGCACGACCTTGGCTTGCGACGGATCGCGGACATCGAGGCTGAAATCCACGAGCTGCCCGCCGAGCTGGCGGGTCGCACCGACGGTGGTCTCGCGGGTGCCGAGGACCGGAATGCCGCGCGAGGCAATGGTGTCGCTGAGGACGCGGGCGAACTGCTTGTTGGGCTGCTCGGCCCAGGTCGCGCCGGTCAGATAGGCGAGGCTCGTGTCCGTCGTAATGACCGGCAGGCGCAGCGTCTGCAGGGGCCCCGGCACCGTCGGCACGATCACCGACAGCGTGTGCGAGCGCGGCGAGGTCGTCGTCTCGACCGGCTTGGCGGTGGCGCGCAGCGTCATCAGCGCGGTCGGCACCTTGTCGTTGCCGCCGATCTGGACCAGCGGGCCGCAGGCGGTGACGAACGCCAGGCCGAGGAGGGCGACGCTTCGCTTCAGGTTTTCCGGGCGCTTCATCACTTCTTGCCCTTCTTGGCGGGATATTCGGGCAGCCGGCGGCCACCGAGCAGTGCACTGGCGGGATCTTCGTCCAGCTTGGCCGAGACCGCGCCGAGCGACTGGGTGAGGTCGCGGAGATCGCGGATCAGCTGGCCGATCTCCGGCACCGTGCGGGTCGACAGCGCATCGACCCCGGGCTTGGCGGCATCCATCACCGCGTCGACCTTGCCGAGCGTCGCGTTGGCGCGCTTCACGGTGCCGTCGAGATCGTCGATCAGACCCGGAATCTTGCCGTTCATCAGGCGGTCGGTCGAGGCGAGGGTGACCTTCAACTGCGCCGCCGCCTCGCCCGCCTGCTTCAGTGTCTGCCGGGTCTCGACGAGGGTCTCGGCGATTTCGGGCCCACGGTCTGCCAGCGCCTTCGACAGCCGGTCGGCGTTGGCGAGGATGTTGCCGATCGACTGGCGGTTCTGCGGGTTGAGGGTCTTGTTGAGGCTCGCGGCCAGCGCCGAGATGTTGTTGAGCAGTTCAGGCGCGGAAGCGAGCAATTGGCCGAGCGCGCCCCGCCGCGATGGGATCAGCGGGCGACCCCATGGGCCGTTATCGACGATCGGTGGCTGGCCACCCATGGTGCCGATAACGCTGATCTGGTTGACGCCGGTGAAGCCGACGCCCTCCAACCCGGCGGTGGTGCCCTTCAGGATCGGCGTATCGGGCTCGATGGCGATGCGGACACGGACCAGCTGCGGCGAGTTCGGGACCAGCGCGATCTTCTGGACCTGGCCGACGGGCACGCCGTTGAAGACCACCGCGCTGCCGACCGCGAGGCCGGAGATCGAGGTGTTGAAGACGACGTCGAATTCCTTCTTCTCCTCACCGGAGAAGCGCGCCAGCCACAGCACGGCGGCAAACAGCAGGACGGTGAAGGCCAGCACGACCGACCCGACGAGCACGTAGGAACTGCGCGTTTCCACTCAGGCTGTTTCCCTGTTCTGACCGGCTTCACTGCCCCCGTCGCCGCTGTCCGTCTTGGTATCCGTTCTAAGAGCGTCCGCCCTTTGACCGTCGGCCTTGTGGGCGTCGGCGTCGTGGGCCTCGGCGTCGTGCTTGCCCTGTTCGAACCCTGCCGTGGCGGCGCGCCCGCGCGGCCCACGAAAATATTCCTGCACCCATGGATGATCGAAATCCATCAGTTCGGCAATCGTACCGACCTTGAGGACATGCTGGTCGGCGAGCACGGCGACGCGGTCGCAGATGGCGTGCAGCGTATCGAGGTCGTGGGTGATCAGGAACACCGTCAGCCCGAGCGTGTCGCGCAGACTGCGGATCAGCTCGTCGAACGCGGCGGCCGAGATCGGGTCGAGGCCCGAGGTCGGCTCGTCGAGGAACAGGATGCGCGGGTCGAGCGCCAGCGCGCGCGCCAGCCCGGCGCGCTTGCGCATGCCGCCCGACAGCTCGCTCGGGTATTTCGGGCCGGCGATGGCCGGCAGGCCGACCATGGCGATCTTGAAGCCGGCGATCTCGTCCATGAACTGCGGGCTGAACTTGTAGAACTCGCGCATCGGCACTTCGACGTTCTCGGTGACCGTCAGCGAGCCGAACAGCGCGCCGTCCTGGAACAGCACGCCCCAGTGGCGGCGGATATCCTTCGACTTGACCGGGTCGATCATGTCCATGCGCTCGCCGAAGACCTCGATCTCGCCGGCCTGCGGGGTCTGCAGCCCGATGATCGAGCGCATGAGCACCGACTTGCCGGTGCCCGAGCCGCCGACGATGCCGAGGATCTCGCCGCGCCGGACGTCCAGATCAAGGTTGTGGTGGACGACCTGCTCGCCGAAGCCGTTCTCGAGGCCGCGGACGCGGATGACGATCTCCTTGCCCTCCTCGTCGCGGAGGGGCTCCGGGTTGGCCCCGGCGGGTGGAGTGGCGGCGGCGCTGGCCATCAGACGTAGCCCAGCGCGGTGAAGAAGACCGCGAAGAACGCATCCAGGACGATCACCAGGAAGATCGACTGGACGACTGCGGCAGTGGTGCGCTGCCCGACCGATTCGGCGTTGCCGGTGACCTGCATGCCCTGGAAGCAGCCGGTGACGGCGATGATCAGTCCGAAGATCGGCGCCTTGAACATGCCGATCCAGAAGTCGGAGGGCAGGATGACCTCCTGCAGCCGCTGGGTAAAGCTGATCAGGGGCATGTCGAGCGAGGCCCAGCAGAACAACGCGCCGCCCGTGATCGCCATGACCGAGCCATAGAAACCGAGCAGGACCATCATCAGCGAGGTCGCGATGACGCGCGGCAGCACCAGCACTTCGAACGAACTGAGGCCGATCGTGTGCATCGCGTCGATTTCCTCGTTCAGCTTCATGCTGCCGATCTGCGCAGCGAACGCCGAGCCGGAGCGCCCGGCGACCATGATCGCGGTCAGCAGAATGCCGAGCTCGCGCACCGTCGAGCGGCCGATGAGATTGACGACGAAGACCTCCGCACCGAACTGGCGGAGCTGGACCGCGCCCTGTTGCGCCAGCACGATGCCGACCAGGAACGACAGCAGCCCGACGATGCCGAGGGCGTGGATACCGACGACGTCCATCTGGTGGGTGACCGAATTCCAGCGCAGCGAGCGACCCTTGGTGATCGTCTGGAACAGTACGATCAGCGTCTTGCCGAGGAAGGCGAGGAAATTGCCGAGGACGTGGAGCAGGCCGACGACGCCGCGCCCGGTCATCTCGAGCCGGTGGACGAAGACGTTGCCGCGGAACGGGTGGCGGTCGACCGGCATGTCGGCGGCGGCGACGCTCTCGATCAGCTTGGTAGCGTCGTCGGAGGCGCCGACCAGTTCGCCACCCTTGTGATCGCGGACCAGCCGGTGGACGAGCCACGCGCCGGTGGTGTCGATGCGCTCGATGCCGCTGAGGTCGATCGCCTTGCCGCCCTCGGGCAGCGCGCGCAGCAGCGGCTCGACGTCACCGACATGCGCCACGGTCCAGCGGCCGGCGAGGGCCAGCGTGTCACCGTCGTCGTTGAAAGTAGCCCCTGCCACGTCGCTGTGGTGCAGCAACGGCGACGCGCTCGCAAGCCGTAAAAAGCTCGGCCCCGGCCCCGGGCGGCGACAGAGGTCGGCAATCGGCCGTCACGGCTACGCTCGCCAGGGTCTACGGTAGTGATCGGACGCGGCCGAAGTGGGCTTCCGGCGCTCGTCCGGTTGCGCAATAAACCCGTCGCCGCTACATGCCCGACCTGTTCTCGTCCGGAAGCAACGCATGCCCACCTTCGTCCTCGTCATCCACACCCTCATCGCAATCGCCCTGTGCGCGGTCATCCTGCTGCAGCGCTCGGAGGGCGGCGGCCTCGGTATCGGCGGCGGCGGCACCGCGGGCGGATTGATGAGCGCGCGCGGCGCGGCCGACCTGCTGACCCGCTCGACGACCGTGCTAGCCTCGCTGTTCATCGCGACCAGCATCATCCTCGCGGTGCTTGCCGCTGCCGGCCACCGCTCGCGGGTGATCGATACGACGCTGGCGACGCCGGCGACGACGGCACCTGTAACGCCCGGCTCGACGACAACCGCTCCGGCCACGACCGGCCCGGCAACGACGACCCCGAAGGCCGTGGCACCCGCTCCGGCGCCGGCAGGCGTGCCGCTCGCCCAGTGATGCGCGACTAGACCTTGGCCTCCGGGGGGATGGCATCAGGGGGCGTTTCACGGGTCCGCTCGCTGGTCGGCGGGTCGATCGGCAATCTTGTCGAATGGTATGATTTCTACGCTTATTCGGCATTGTCGCTGTATTTCGCGCATGTCTTCTTCCCCGAGGGCGATCCTACCGCGCAGTTGCTGAACACCGCGGCGGTGTTCGCGATCGGCTTTCTGATGCGCCCGGTCGGCGGCTGGTGGCTCGGGGTCTATGCCGACCGCCACGGCCGCAAGGCGGCGCTCAGCCTGTCGGTGCTACTGATGGCGAGCGGCTCGGCCATCGTCGCGCTGTGTCCCGGCTTCGGCAGCATCGGGGTCGCGGCGCCGACCATCCTGGTCCTGGCGCGGCTACTCCAGGGGTTGTCGGTGGGCGGCGAGTACGGTGCCTCGGCGACCTACATGAGCGAGATTGCTGGGAAGCGGAACCGCGGTTTTGCCGCTAGTTTCCAATATGTTACGCTGATCGGCGGGCAGCTGCTGGCGCTCGGCGTGGTGGTGCTGCTCCAGCAGCACCTGAGCGACGCGGAGCTGTCGGACTGGGGCTGGCGCATCCCCTTCGCGATCGGGTCGCTGGGCGCGCTGGTAGCCTTGTGGCTGCGGCGCGGCATCGCCGAGACCGAGGCTTTCCAGGCGGTTCCGGCGCAGGCCCGGAGCGAGCTGTTCGCACGGTTGTGGGTGCATCGCCGGTCGGTGCTGCTGGTCGTCATGCTCGGCGCCGGCGGCAGCCTCGCCTTCTATACGTTCACGACGTACATGCAGAAATTCCTGGTTAATTCCGCCGGTTGGACCAAGGCGGAAGCGAGTGCGACCAGTGCCGCGACGCTGCTTGGCTATTTGCTGCTGCAGCCGCTGTTCGGGGCGCTGTCCGACCGGATCGGCCGGCGCCCGCTGCTGATCGCGTTCGGCGTGCTGGGTATCCTCGGCACGGTGCCGGTGCTGACCGCGCTCGGCCACGCCGGCAGCCAGCGCGACGGGTTCCTGCTGATCCTCGCGGCGCTGACCGTGCTCAGCTGCTACACGTCGATCTCGGGATTGGTGAAGGCCGAGCTGTTCCCGGCCGCGGTCCGCGCGCTCGGTGTCGGACTGCCCTACGCGGTGTCGGTATCGCTGTTCGGCGGCACCGCGGAATACGTCGCCTTGTGGTTCAAAAAAGCCGGCCATGAGGCCGGCTTCTTCTGGTATGTCAGCGCGATGATCGGCGTGTCGCTGGTTGCGGCGCTGCTGCTGCCTGACACCCGGGACGCCTGCCTGATCGAAGACTGACGCCCGGGGCCCGGGACCGCCGGGTTGGTGGGCCCAACCCGGCGGGAGCCTTGATCAGGCGGTAACCATCGTCGTGCGCTGCGAGCGGCGGCGCATGGTGCTGCCGACCATGCCGAAACCGACCAGCATCATCGCCCAGGCCGCCGGCTCGGGAACGAACGAACCGTCCGACGACATCGTGAAGCTGGTGCTGGCGAGCTGGGTGCCCGACGGCGTCTTGTAGATGTCGGCCAGCGCCGCAAGGTCCATGCTGCCGGGAGCGAGGTCCGTGGTCGGGCCATAGCCGGACTTGGTGCCGCTGGGATCGTTGGTCGAGTCGAGGCAGCTGCCCGAGTTGGCGTTGTTCTTGACCGAGTCCTGGTGGGTCAGGCCAAGCGCATGGCCGAGCTCGTGGCACGAGGTGTTGGTGTACCAGGCGTCGCTGGCATACCAAGCGCTCGTCGAGGCGTAATAGTCGTTGTAGCGCACGGTCGCCATGACGACGTGGCCGCCGCTGGTGTAGACGTTGGTCATGCCGATCCAGCCGGTCTTGCCGTAGTTGGCGCTGCAGACTTCGATGACGCCGTACGACGGTGAGCAGACCGAAGCATCGACGGTCGGACCGGTGACAACCCGATAGTCGATGTTGGCTGCTGCCGACCACTGACTGGCGGCCGTCTCCAGGTAAGGCGTCCATTTGGCGCTGGTATTGTTGACCAGCTGAATGCTCAGGTTGCCGCTGCGGGCCCAGGTGTACCCATTCCAATTGCGTGCATTGGTGGCACTGGCCGAAGTCGTCGCGCTGCAGACCGCGCCAGCACCCATCAAGAGTACAGCGGCGTTCTTCAGAAGATTCTTGGAAATGTTCATCTGACTTCTCCGCCCTTAAGGAGCTGACCCCGCGTCAGCTTCCACCCCAACGGTGGACTGTGCCTTCAGTCAGGAGATATAGACCCAACAACACAACGAAGAGTTACTATTCCGAAATGATCAAGTACTTACGTAGTCATACGTGGCTTAGGTAATAACACGTAGAAGTACTTGGAAACAGAAAACCTCTTCGATGAAACATCGGCAATCGACAGCCCCAGCCAGGATCGGCGCCAGGATTGGCGATCGACCTAGGGCAGCATCAGCGCGCCTTGGGAGGAGCGCTTGGGCGCAGCCGTGCAGCCCCCGGACGGAGCCCGACCAGCGTTGCCTGTTGCGATTGCGTGTTGGGCGGCCCGAGCTGGGGGCGACCCTAGCGGCGGGCGCCTCGCGGCGATCGCGGTTGTCGCTCGGCTTCTCGTGCGGTCCAGCGCGACAACATCACGGCACCCCCCCTTCGTTGACCGTTTCGTAGGTGCAACAAAAGAACAAAGTGTGCAATAGCTTAACGGACCCCGTCATGAATATTTGCGACGCCCTCCGTCGTCGCCCCCTGTCTGCGGCAAGCCGGCCGCCAGCGCCCGCTTCATCCCGGCTCATCGTCACGACCGCGCATCTTGACAAATAAAACCAAACGGGTTATAAAACGTGAATGATCTGAACCCGTATCCCAGCGCCGGCGATCCCCGGCTTCGACCCCGTCCCACGGCAGTCGCGCCGTGGCGGCTGGACCCCTGAACGGCAACGGGGCTTCATCGCGCATCTGGCCGCGACCGGGAACGTCACCGCGTCGGTCGATGCGATCGGGCTGTCGGTGATGGGGGCATACCACCTGCGCGCTGCGCCCGGTGCCGCAAGCTTTCGGCGCGCCTGGGATGCGGCGCTCGACGCCGGGATCGCGGGGCTGCGGTCGATCGCTTTCGACCGGGCGATCAACGGCACACCGGAAACTCGGCTCTATCACGGCAAGCCCTGTGTCGAGACGGTCCGCTACGACAACCAGCTGCTCTCGATGATCCTGCGCCAGTACGACAAGGGCGCCGGCCAGGGGCGACGGGAAGCGAGCGCGTTCGCCGAGCAGATCGAGCCGACCGATGTCGCCGAGCGCATGTGGCATTGGGCCCTGCGCGATTCCGGGAAGCACAAGATGCGCGTGTTCGTCGAGCGCATACGCGTCCAGGTCGCCCAGCATTTCCAGAAGGCGCTGACGAGCAATCCGGACACGCTCGACGGGATCGTCGCGAGCTTCGACTACAACCTGCGCCAGGCCATCGAGAACCGCGCGCAGAACGAGCGCCGGGCCAACGGCGGACCCGAGACCCGGCGCGAGAACGCCCGGCACTGCACCGGCACCGTCAGCTGGAAGCCCCTCGATGCGACGAGCTTTGCGCGCTCCCAGGCGGTGCGGACGCGGCTGCGGCGCGAAGCGGGGGACGAGTGAGGGCGAGGTTCGGACGGCGCCTCGTGTCGCCCACTCCCCCCAATTGTCATCCCGGGCTCGACCCGGGACCCAGCTTCGTCTGGAGTCCGAGCGCTGGGTTAGCTGGGTCCCGGGTCAAGCCCGGGATGACAATGGGGGGCTGTGCGCGACGCCACGCCGGGGGCTGCTTGCCGCTCCTGCTTTCGGAGGGAGTAAGGGGCACGGGCCCTCGCGGGCCCGCACCCCCTCGGCTCACAGGATGAACTTCGACAGGTCCGTATCCCGCGCGATGCTGCCGAGCTCGCGCTCGACGTACGCCGCATCGACGGTCACCGTCTCGCCCGAACGCTCGCTCGCGTCGAAGCTCACCGACTCAAGCAGCTTCTCCATGATCGTCTGGAGCCGCCGGGCGCCGATGTTCTCGACCGAATCGTTGACCTCGGCGGCGATGCGCGCGATCGCGGAGATGCCGTCGCGGGTCAGCTCAAGCTTGACGCCCTCGGTACCCAGAAGCCCGGTGTACTGCCGGATCAGCGACGCCTCGGTGTCGGTCAGGATCGCCTCGAAGTCTTCGCGGGTCAGGCCCTTGAGCTCGACCCGGATCGGCAGCCGGCCCTGCAGTTCGGGCAGCAGGTCCGACGGCTTCGAGGTGTGGAACGCGCCGCTCGCGATGAACAGGATATGGTCGGTCTTCACCGGGCCATATTTGGTCGCGACGGTCGTGCCCTCGATCAGCGGCAGCAGGTCGCGCTGGACACCTTCACGCGACACGGAGCCGCCGCGGACGTCCGACACCGCGATCTTGTCGACCTCGTCGAGGAAGACGATGCCGTTCTGCTCGGCGGAGCGCACCGCTTCGCGCTGGATGTCTTCGTCGTCGAGGCGCTTGTCGCTCTCCTCGGCAACCAGCACTTCCCACGCCGCCTCGACGCTCATCTTGCGGCGCTTGGTGCGGCCGCCCATCGCCTTGCCGAACATGTCGCTGAGGTTGATCATGCCGACCTGGCCGGGCTGCATGCCGGGGATGTCGATGTTCTGGCCACTGGTGTCGGCGACCTCGATCTCCACTTCCCGGCCTTTCAGGGAGCCGGAGCGGAAGCGGTCGCGGAAGGCCAGCCGGGTCGCCTCGGAGGCGTCCTTGCCGACCAGCACGTCGAGCAGCCGCGCCTCGGCGGCTTCCTCGGCCTTCTCCTTGACCCCGGCGCGCTTGGCATCGCGGACCAGGCGGATCGACTCCTCCACCAGGTCGCGGATGATCGAGTCGACGTCGCGGCCGACATAGCCGACCTCGGTGAACTTGGTCGCCTCGATCTTTAGGAACGGCGCGTCGGCCAGCTTGGCGAGGCGGCGGCTGATCTCGGTCTTGCCGCAGCCCGTCGGCCCGATCATCAGGATGTTCTTCGGGCTGACCTCGTCGCGGAGGTCGTCGCCGAGCCGCTGGCGGCGCCAGCGGTTGCGCAGGGCGACCGCGACGGCGCGCTTGGCGTCGTTCTGGCCGACGATGTAGCGGTCGAGCGCTGCCACGACCTGGGTCGGGGTCAGGGCATCGAAGGGCTTGGGGTCCTCGCCGTCGAGGGAGGTGGCGACGGGCGGGACGACGTTCAGAGTGGCGGCACTCATGCGGGGATACTCTCCAGCGTGACGTTCTCGTTGGTGTAGACGCAGACGTCGGACGCGATCTTCATGGCGCGCCGGGCGATCGCCTCGGCGTCGTGGGGGCTGTCGGCGAGCGCGCGGGCAGCGGCGAGGGCATAGTTGCCCCCGGAGCCGATCGCGGCGATGCCGTTCTCGGGCTCGAGCACGTCGCCGGTGCCGGTCAGCACCAGCGTCACGTCCTTGTCGGCGACGATCATCATCGCCTCGAGGCGGCGCAGGTAGCGGTCGGTGCGCCAATCCTTGGCAAGCTCGACGGCGGCGCGGGTAAGCTGGCCGTTATACTGCTCGAGCTTGGCCTCGAGGCGCTCGAACAGGGTGAAGGCATCGGCGGTGGCACCGGCAAAGCCGCCGATCACCAGGCCGCCCGCGCCGAGGCGGCGGACCTTTTTGGCATTCGACTTCATCACCGTCTGGCCCATCGTCACCTGGCCGTCACCGGCGATGACGACGTTGCCGTCCTTGCGCACGGACACGATCGTCGTGCCGTGCCAGTTGGTTGGATCGCTCAAAGTTGGGGTGGCTTTCGTTTGAAGGGCGGGATTGGATTGAATGTAGGAAGCCGCTCGCCGACGGAAAGAGGGACGCCAAACACTCTTGCAAATGCCTCGCAACAGCGCATGATAGCGAGACTGAAGGAGTCTCCGCATGTACGTCGAATTCAGCGATACCGGCCCAGCCCGCCGCGGCAGCTGGACCGAACTGCCCGCCGACGAGGCGCTGATCCTGTGGTCGCTGCGCCGGATACTGGTGGCATGGCCGCGCTGCCGGGCGGTCGAGGTCGCGCTCTACCGGCGCTGGGGCGACGACGCGGTCGGGGTCGGACACCTGCTGCACTGCTGGCTGCACGGACTGGCGCGCCATGCCGGGCGGCCGCTGACCGTCGGCGATCCGGCGTGCGCGCTGCTGCTGCCCGACGAGGGCGCGATGCTGTATGTCCTGCGCCACGCCGATGCGCCGGAGCGCGCCGGACCGGCGCTGGCGACCCTGTGCGGGCGTGAGGGGACGGCGGTGCTGCTGCCGCTGGCCGCAGCGCTCGGCGGCTTTATTTCGGCTTCGTCACGCGAAATTGCCCTCGCGCCTGGATCGGTGTCTTGGGCAGCGTCGCCAGCGTCAGATAGCCGATCTCACCCGGGTCGAGCAGGCTGAAGCGCCGGTCGGCGGCGGCGGCGTATTCACTCGACGTAACGCGGCGGTTGAGGTCGGTGTCGCACGACACCACCGGTTCCGGGGCGTTGATCAGGCCGTAGCGGCCGCCACCGCGGGGCAGGTCCGGCATCGCCCGTTTGGACTGGGCGGGGGCTTCCTCGCCGCCGCTGTCGCCGCCGTCTGGGCCGGCGGACGGGCTCATCTGGCGAAACTCGGGGCCGCTGCCGAAGCCGACGCGGACCTCGGGCACCAGATCCTCCTCGTAGCGGGTGATCTCCTTGGCATCGACGATGCCGTCGTGGTTGACGTCGAGGACCTCGAAATAGGTCATGAAGTCCTTCCGGAACTCGGTCCGGGTCAGCTTGCCGTCGTGGTTGGCATCGGCGCGCGCGAACCAAACATCCACTGGGTACGGCTCACCCCGCGCGGCCCGGAACGGCTCCCCGGACGGCGCGATGAACAACTGGTCGTGGTAGCGGCGCGCCGGGGCCGGAGCCGCGGCCGGTGCCGCGGTTGGCCACGGAGCCACCGTGGCGCGCAGCGGCGGCGCGGTCAGGGTCGCCGGCGGCGGGGCAGGGGGCGCAGCCGCGGCCGCTCCCTGGAGCAGGGCGACGATCAAGGCCAGGGTCATCGCGGTCTTCCTTTGGTACGCATTACGTGTAGCCGAGTTGTCGTCCCGCGAGGTCGAGCATGATTTCTTCCGACCCCCCGCCGATCGCATTGACGCGGACCTCGCGGTAAATGCGCTCGACCTTGGAGCCGGTGATGTAGCTCGCGCCGCCGAGCACCTGTGCCGCCTCGCGCGCAACGCTCTCCAGCATCCGGGTCGCCTGCACCTTGAGCATCGCATAGTCGGCGGGCAGGCCGCGACCTGCGCGCATCTGCCACGCGCACAGGTCGACCCACGCCTGCGTCGCCGCGATCTGGCGGGCGCAATCGGCCAGCTTGATGCGGATCGACTGGTGCTGCGCGAGGCGCTTGCCGAAGGTCTCGCGGGTCGTCGCCCATTCGACCGCCTCGGCCAGCGCGGTCCGCGCCATCGCGCAGCAGCCATGCGCCATGCCCAGCCGTTCGCCGTTGAAGTTGCGCATGATGCCGGCGAAGCCGCCGTTCTCGGGGCCGATCAAATTCTCCGGCGGGACCTCGACGTCCTGGAAATAGATCGCCGCAGTGTCGGAGCAGCGCCACCCCATCTTGTCGAGCCGGGTCCGCGACACGCCGGGCCGGTCGGTCTCGACCAGCATCAGCGAGACGCCCGCCGCACCGGGGCCGCCGGTCCGCACCGCGACGGTCAGATAGTCGGCGCGCATCCCCGAGGTGATGAACATTTTGGAGCCGTTGACGACGTACTTGTTGCCGACCAGCTTCGCAGTGGTCTTGAGCTGCGCGACGTCGGAGCCGCCCGACGGCTCGGTGATCGCCAGCCCGATGATCTTGTCGCCCGACAGCACCGCGGGCGCGATCCGCCGCTTCATCTCCTCGGAACCGAGTGCGAGGATCGGCGGCAGCCCGATGCCGTGGGTCATCAATGAGGCACCGAGCCCGCCCGCACCGACCGCGGCGAGCTCCTCGGTCTGGACCAGCGAGTGGAAGACGTCGAAGCCGTCGGAGTGGCCGCCGTATTCCTCCGGGTAGTTGAGCCCGAGGATGCCCGCCGCGGCGGCCTTGCGGTGGAGGTCACGGGGCAGTTCGCCCTCGGCTTCCCAGCGGTCGATGTTGGGAGCGATCTCGGCCGCCACGAAGCGCCGCACCGACTGGGCGACGGCCTCGTGGGTCTCGTCATAGTAGGGCGAACGGGCGCGCCAGTCGTCGAATACCGTCAAGAAACCGTCCTCCCGCCCACTGGGGTGTCACCCTAGGCCGGGCGGGAGGCGGCTGACCAGAACTACATCTTGTAGCTGACGCGGAGGTACCCGAACTGCCCCGGGACATCGTAGGTCGTCGGGTCGTAGTTGTTCAGGCTGCAGCTGAAGCAGGCCGGCGGGTTGGTGTTGAAGACGTTGTTGACGCCGACGGTGAAGGCCAGGCGGCGCTCCATGAAGGACGGTGCGTAGGTGATCTGCGCGTCGCCGTAGAAGCGGTGCTTCAGGCGGTTGGGGTCGCCGTTGGCATCGAGTTCGGTTACGCCGTCGACGTAGCGCCCTGTGAACGAGGCCGCGATGTCGCCCAGCGTCCAGTCGACGGTGGCATTGCCCTTGAACTTGGGGAAGGCCTGGTCGGGACTGCCGCGCTCGGTGCCCTTGCGGTCGATGACGATGAAGCCGTTCGAGGCTGTCAGGATGTATTTGGTCAGCCAGGTGCCATTGGCGGACAGGCCGAACATGCCGATCGGCGTGCTCGGGGTGCGGTAGTTGAGCGTCAGGTCGACGCCCTGGGTACGGATGCTGTCGAGATTCTGCAGGGTGCCGTTGATCGAGTTGACGAACCCGCTCGCGGTCCGGACGATCAGGGCGCAGCTCGCCGCATCACCGCGCAGCGCGCAGTTGTCGAGCGTCAGGTTGGCGTCGACCGCACCGATCGCGTTCTTGACCTTTATGTCATAGTAGTTGGCTTCGACGCTGAAGTTGCTGGCGAAGCCCGAGTTGCGGGCCCAGGCCGGGGCATAAACGCCGCCGAACAACAGGCTGCGCGACTTTTCCGCCTTGAGGTTCGAGTTGCCTTGCGTGATGACCGGCAACTGCCCGCCTTGGGGCTCCTGATAGCTGCCGCTGGCGGGAACGCCGTTGGCGGTACAGTTGGCGCGGACGACGGCGCTCGACTGATAGGGCGTCGGCGACGATGCGTCGGGATCGTTGGTGCAGGGATCGTTCGCGGGAAGGTCGAAGCGTGACCGGCCGCCGAACAATTCGCCGAGGCTTGGGGCCCGGAAGCCCGTTGCATACGAGCCGCGCAGCAGCAAATCCTCGATCGGCTTCCACAGGCCGGCGCCGGTGTAGGTCGTGCTCGCACCGCTGATCGAATAGTCGGCGTGGCGAACCGAGCCGGTCGCCTCGAGCGAGTAGAAGAAAGGCGTGTCCTTCAGGATCGGGACACGAAGCTCGGCGTAGACTTCGTCCGAATTGTAGCGGCCGCGAGCTGGTTGCGACGGGATATCGGCGCCAAGCCCGGCGGAGATGATTGGATCGGGATCGAAGCTGCCGCTCTGGATGCGGTGCTCGTAGCCGACCGCGAGGCCAACGGCACCGGCAGGCAGATCGAACAGGTCGCCGCTGAGGTTGGCCGTGAAGTCGGCGAGATGCTGGCTGCTCCGATCGCGCTCTGTGAACGAGATAAAGGCAAGCTGGTCGGCGGTGATCGAGCCGTTGCCGCCGAACACATTCAAGGGCACGCACGGTGCGGTGCATAGTGCCACCGGGCCGAGGGCCTGCGCGACACGGTCGGCTCGGACGTTGCCGGTGAAGCTCTGCTTGGCATCGTTGAAGCCGATGTTGGCGTTGGCGTCCCAGTACCATTTGTGCGCGCCGATGTTAAACGAACCGTCGAGCGTGGCGGTCGTCGACATCGTGTCGACCTGCTGATTGAAGGTGCGCTGTCCGGCTTCGACGAGACGACGACCGATGAACGAATAGTTCTGCTGCTGGCCGTTTAACGTGCCGTTCGGATTCAGGCCGGATTGTAGTGTCACGCCGAACGGGTTGTAGGGGTTGGTCTTGTCGATCGACAGCGTGTCGAACAGGCTGCCAGCACCGTTGCCCGCGTCGGGGCCGATGAACAGGGGCTCGAAAGCCGCCTGATTCTGCGAGTTGCGGCGGTTATACTGTGCCTTGACGCGGAAATTGACGTTCGAGCCGAGCTCCTGCTTGAAGCTGACCCACGCACCGTAGCGCTCCGACGGCGTCAGGAGATAGTTGTACGGCGCGAAATTAAACCGGTCGGAGGCCGTGAACGGCCGCAACTCCGCAAGTGTCGGTGTGTTGTCGGGCGGCCCCGAAATCGTGAAGTTGCCGTACGGAGTGCCGGGTATGGCGCCTGCGCTTGTGCGAGTATCGAATCGTCCGTTGATCGCGGCGCTGGAGCAGCCGCCGATGGCGTCAGTGCAACTGGTCTGGCCCGGGTTCGGGAACTGCGAGATCGAGCGGTTGCTCGAGCGCACCGCCTGCTGCTTCACATAGCTGCCGCCGAACACGAGGTTCGTCGTCGGGCCCTTGACGCCGTAGCTGGCACTGTAGTCCTGGGTGTGGCCGTCGCCCTGGCGGAAGGTGCCGAACTGGGCGGAGGCGCGCAGGCCGACCTGCTGCGCCACGGTGATGACGTTGACGACGCCGGCGATGGCGTCGGAGCCGTACAGCGACGATGCACCCGACTGCAGCACTTCGATACGCTCGATCGAGTTCGCCGGGATGGTGTTGAGGTCGACGGTGGCGGGGATACCGCTGCCGCTGGTACCGTTGACGAAGCGCATGCCGTCGACGAGCACGAGGGTGCGCTTGGCGCTGAGGTAGCGCAGGTCGATCTCGGCCGAACCGGCGCCGACGCCGCCGCCGTCGGGCGGGTTGCCGAGGTTGCCCGAACTGTTGTTCTTGGTGTTGAGGCCGCCCGCGGCGCTCGGCAGGCGCTGCAGGATGTCGGCAACCGACGACAGCCCGGTGGCGGCCAGCGCGGACTGGTCGAGCACGACGACAGGCGAGTCCTGGTTGAGCGGATTGCGGCGGATGCGCGAGCCGGTGACGACGATGAGGTCGGAGTTGTCGGCAGCGGCAGTCTCGGTCGAGGCCGGCGCGCTGGTGACTACGGACGGGCCGGTCGCCGCCTCGGGGCCGACCTTGACCGCCTGGGCAGCCGCGAACTGCGGAAGTGCCAGCGCGAAAACCGACAGGATCGTCGTGTTCCGCAGCGTCGACGACATTGTCATGAAAATTCCCCAACCTTCGTTTCTGCAATGCAACATCGACTCCGCGGGCCGGGCTGGCAATCGTTCGGTAGTCGTCGCGAGCGAGTTTCTGCGCCACTGTGTTATTCGCGCAACGCATCAGATTGCTGGCGTTCGCGGCGTCGCTCGCTAAAGTTGGCGACACCTGCCCGGAGAACCAGATGAGTTTGCTCGTTACCGCCGCACTCGCCGGCGCCCTTGCCGCTGTCGCCCCGGCACCGGCTTCGGTCGGACCGCAGCCGTTCGAGGCCGCCGACCTGTACAAGCTCGCGATGGTGACTGGCCCCAAGGTCGCTCCCGACGGGCGGCACATCCTGTTCACGCGCACCAGC
Organism: Sphingosinicellaceae bacterium; assembly: GCA_019285715.1. Taxonomy (NCBI): domain Bacteria; kingdom Pseudomonadati; phylum Pseudomonadota; class Alphaproteobacteria; order Sphingomonadales; family Sphingosinicellaceae; species Sphingosinicellaceae bacterium. The sequence continues at coordinate 3,138,223 of CP079108.1, read as the reverse complement.
TTCGACATCCAGAGCGACACCCGGCAGGGCGAGGTCTGGCTCGCGACGCTGAACGGCGACACGCTCGAGCCGCACCTGCTGATCGGGGCCGGGGCCAAGGCCGGGAGCGCCGAGTGGTCGCCGGACGGCAAGCGCATCGCCTATATCGCGCTGTTCCTCGGCAAGCCGCAATTGTGGGTGATGACGGTTTCCGGGGTCGGCGCGGGGGTCGGGCGTCCGATCACCAGCCTCAAGTCGGGGCCGGCCGGCTTCGCCTGGTCGCCCGACGGCAGCCGCCTCGCCTTCGTCGCGCGGGTCGAGGCGGCCCCGCGCAAGATCGCCCGCATGCCCGACAAGCCCGAAGGCGCGACCTGGGCACCGCCGCCGAAGCTGATCACCGACTTCAGCTACCGCAGCGACGACAGCGGCTATGCGACTGCGGGGGCGGACCAGTTGTTCGTGGTCAACGCGGACGGCGGCTCGGTCGCCCAGTTGACCCGGGGTGATTTCGACCAGGTCGGCGACAACGCGGTGTCGTGGACCCGCGACGGCAGCGCGATCCTGTTCTCGGCGATGTACGATGCCGACCGCGACTTGCGGGCGCGCGAGAGCGACCTGTTCAGCGTGCCCGCCGCCGGGGGCCGGGTTACCCAGCTGACCAACACCAAGGGCAGCGAGGCCGACCCGCGAATATCGCCGGACGGCAAGACCCTGGCCTTCACCGGCGCGCTCGAGGTGCCGACCTTCTACGCGCAGCCCGACCTGTGGGTGATGCCGCTGGCGAACGGTGTCGCGGGCGGCCCGGCGCGCAACCTGACGCGCGCCATCGACCGCCCGGTCAACGATTATAGCTGGAGCGCCGACGGTCGCGGACTGTATGTCTCGTACAACGACGCCGGGCTGGTCCGCGTCGCCTTCGTGCCGCTGGCGGGCGGCAAGCCGAAGATCGTGGTGCCCGATGTCGGCGGCACGCGGTTGTACCTGCCGTCGTCGGGCGGATCGTTCAGCGAGGCCGGCGGGACCTTCGCGTATACCCGGCGCTACGAAGACCGCCCCGCCGGGCTCGGCATCGCGCGCGGCGGCAAGGAGGTCGCGCACCTCGACTTCAACGAGGGCTGGCGCGCCGGCAAGCGCATCGGCAAGCTCGAGGCGGTTCACTATACGTCGGCGGACGGCCTCGGCATCGACGGCTGGGTCCAGTACCCGCCCGACTTCGACCCGGCGAAGAAATACCCGCTGGCGCTAGAGATCCACGGTGGCCCGAACAGCGACTACGGCCCGATGTTCTCGATCACCCATCAGCTGTACGCGGCGGCCGGTTACGTCGTCCTCTTCACCAACCCGCGCGGTTCGATCGGCTATGGTGAGCGCTTCGCCAACGCCATCGACAAGGCCTATCCGGGCAAGGACCTCGACGACTTGATGGCCGGCGTCGACCTGATGGTGAAGCGGCCCTACATCGACGCGCGCAACCTGTTCATCGGCGGCGGGTCGGGCGGCGGCGTGCTAACCACCTACGCGATCGGCAAGACCGACCGCTTCCGCGCCGCCGCCGCGCTGCGCCCGGTCACCGACTGGACCGTGCAGGCGCTGACCAGCGATATCCAGGCCGAGACCGTGCGGCACTGGGTGCCGGGCAACCCGTGGGACAACCACGAGGACTACTGGCGGCGCTCGACGCTCAGCCTGGTCGGCAACGTCAAGACGCCGACCCTGCTGATCGACGGTGAGGCCGACTACCGCACCCCGATCGAGCAGTCGGAGGCGTATTACGGCGCGCTCAAGATCCGCGGCATCGACACGATGATGGTGCGCCTGCCCGAGGCCGGCCACTCGATGGGCCGCCCGAGCCAATGGCTCGCGTCGATCCTGACGGTCGTGGAGTGGTACGACAAGTACAAGGTGCAGTAGGCGATAGCGTGGGCCTAGGCCGCTCCGGCAATCGCCAGCAAGCTCGCCGCCGTCAGGCTTGCGCCGCCTACCAGCGCGCCGTCGACGTTGGCGATGCCCAGCAGGCTCGCGGCGTTGTCGGGCTTGACCGAGCCGCCGTAGAGGATCCGGAGCGCGTTTCCGGCCGACCCGAAGCGGGCAACGAGCGCAGCGCGGATCATCGCGTGCATCGCGGCGACGTCCGCGACGGTCGGGGTACGGCCGGTGCCGATCGCCCAGACCGGTTCGTAGGCGACGACCAGCCGCTCGGGGCTGTCGGGGAGCGATCCGGCGAGTTGGCTTGCGACGACCGCTTCGGCGCGCCCGTCATCCCGTTCGGCTTCGGTTTCGCCGACGCAGACGATCGCGGTCAGTCCGGCGGCGACGGCGGCACAGGTCTTCGCGAGGACCGTAGCATCATCCTCGCCGCAATCGGCGCGGCGCTCGCTGTGGCCGATGATGACGATGGTCGCGCCGACGTCGGTGAGCATGGTCGCCGAGATGTCACCGGTGTGGGCGCCGTGCGGCTCGGGGTGGACGTTCTGTGCGCCGATCGCGAGCCGGGTGCCGGCAGCCGTGCGGACTGCTTGCTCGATCAGCGTGAACGGCGGGCAGATCGCGACGTCGGCACCTTCAGGAACACCGGCGGCGATGGCCTCGACCTCGGCGAGGGCGGACGCCAGTCCGTGCATCTTCCAGTTGCCGACGATGAACTTGGGGCTGGTCATGGCTTCGCGACTAGCGTGGGCGCGCGTCCTCGCCAAGCCCGCCGCGGTCTCGCGGGCCCTATGCTTGCCGCTGGCGGGCCGCATCCCTATGGTCCGCGCCGTTCGCTAAAACCGGAATTCAAGTGCTCGCATTCATTCGCAAATGGCTGACCTCGTGGCCGGTGCTCGTCCTGCTCGGGCTGGTGCTGATCGCCTTCGTGATCACCGGTGTCGGCGATCCCTTCGGCCGCGGCGGCGGTGCCGGGGGCGATCTTGCGACGGTCGGACACGCCGGCGTCAGTGAGAAGGCCGTGCTTGGCCGGCTCGAGCGCGTCGTCGCCCAGGCGCGGGCCGAGAACCCCGGCCTGACGCAGGCGCAGGCGGCGCGCGAGGGCGGTGTCGAGCAGATCACCGACCAGCTTGCGGGCGTCACCGCGATGGACGAGTTCGCCAAGGCGCACGGTATCGTCGCCAGCGACCGCGCGGTCGACGGGGCGGTCGCCTCGATCGATGCCTTCCGGGTCGGCGGCAAGTTCGACCAGGCGACCTACCAGCGTCTGCTCAGCCAGCAGCGCCTGTCGGAGCGCGAGCTGAAGGACGGCCTGCGCAGCGACCTCGTCAGGAAGCAGTTGCTGCTTTCGGTCAGCGGCAACGCCCAGGTCCCGCGCGAGATTGCGCTGCCCTACACCCGGCTGCTGCTCGACCTCCATGAGGGTGCCGGGGCCAACGTGCCGCCGCCGGTCGTGACCGCTCCGACCGCGGCGCAGGTTGCCGCTTATTATGCCGCCAACAAGGCGAAGTTCGTTGCTTCCGAACGCCGCGGCTTCCGCTATGCGCCGATCGACCGCGAGGCGCTCGTCGCCAAGGTCGCGGTGACCGACGCCGAGGTCCAGGCCGACTACGACAAGAACCGTGAGGCCTATGGTGCGGTCGAGCAGCGCCGCCTGTCGCAGCTGGTTCTGCCGGACGAGGCCAAGGCCAAGGCGTTCGCCGCTGCGGTTGCCGGGGGCGAGAGCTTTGCCGCCGCCGCCGCGAAGGCCAACGGGGCCAGCGCCACCGATATCGCGCTCGGTGAATTGAGCCGCGACAAGTTCGCGCTCGCGGCCAGCAAGCCGTTCGCCGACCAGGTCTTCGCCGCGGCGACGGGCAGCGTCCTCGGGCCGGTCAAGACCGACTTCGGCTGGAACGTCGTCAAGGTCGAGGCGGTCATCAAGCCGCAAGGCAAGTCGTTCGCCGACCTCCGTGGCATTATCACTGCCAAGCTCCGCGATGCCAAGGCCGAGGCGGCGATGTCCGACCTCGTCGGCAAGATCGAGGACGGGTTGAGCGGCGGCAAGAGCTTCGCCGATGTCGTCAAGGAAAATGGACTGGTGCCGGTCTCGGTCGCGCCGGTCGGCAAGGACGGGTCGGGCGCGACGCTGCTGCCGGCCGCGCTGCCCGTCGTCGCCAAGGCGTTCGACGCCGACCCCGCCGATGGCCCGACCGTCGTCGACCTCGGCCGCGGGCAGTTCGCGGTGCTGGAGCTGGGCCAGACCGTGTCCCCCACGACGCCGCCGCTGGCGCAGATCGAGCCGCAGGTCACCGCCGCGCTGACCCTCGACCTGCGCGCCAAGGCCGCCCAGCGCATCGCCGACGACATCGTCGCCCAGGTCGCCAAGGGCACCAGCTTCGTCGCCGCCGCGAGCGCCCACGGCATTACCGCACAGCCGATCAAGGGTCGCCGCATCGATGCCATCCAGCAGCAGAAGATCCCGCCTGCGATCAGCGTCTTCCTGACCATGCCGGCTGGGGCCACCCGCGCGCTGCCCGCCACCGACGGCACGGTGTTGCTGCTCCACGTCGACCGCGTCGAGCCGGGCAATGTCGCGAGCGCGCCGCCGCTGCTCGAGGCGACCCGCCAGCAGCTTGCGCAGGGTGCGCCCGATGAGCTCGCGGCGGCCTTCGGGCGCTCCGTGGAGCGCGAGGTCGGGGTCAAGTTCAACCCGGCCGCGATCGCCGCGACCCGGCGCCGGCTGCTCGGCGACGCCACCGCGAAGTGACCCAGGTCGCGCCGGACCCGGCGGCGTTCGGCGCGGCCTACGACGCCGGCCGGCCGCAGCTGGTCTGGCACAAGATCGTCGCCGACACCGAGACCCCGGTCGGCGCGATGCTCAAGCTGGCGCAGGCTGGGGCGGGTGACTTCCTACTCGAGTCTGTCGAAGGCGGTGCGGTGCGCGGGCGCTACTCGCTGCTCGGCCTTGCCCCCGATCTGGTGTGGCGCGCGACCGGCGACCGCGCCGAGGTCAATCGCCGCTGGCAAGCCGACCGGGCGGCGTTCGAGCCTTGCGCCGGCGGGGTCCTGGATGAACTGCGCGCGCTGGTCGCGGCGAGCCGCATGGACGTGCCGCCCGAACTGCCACCGGCGCTGTCGGTGCTGGTCGGCTACATGGGCTATGAGACGGCGCGGCTGACCGAGCCGCGGTTGCCGCCGCCGGGCGACGATCCGCTGGGGCTGCCCGACCTGTTGTTCGTACGGCCGACGCTGTTGCTGGTCTTCGATCGGCTGAAGGACGAATTGTTCTTCGTCGCGCCGGTGTTTCCGGGAGAGGCTGACGCGGCTACCGCGCACGCGCTTGCGGTCGAGCGTATCGAGACCGCCGCGGCGCGTCTCGCCCATCCGATCTCGGCAGCGCGCCGCGAACCGGGAACGCTGCCCGACGGCGAGCGCCGCCGGGTGCTGCCGCCGGGCCGCTACGCCGAGATGGTCGCCGCGGCGCAGGACTACATCGCTGCGGGCGACATCTTCCAGGTCGTGCTGGCGCAGCGTTTTACGGTCGACTTCCCGCTGCCGCCGCTCGACCTGTACCGTGCGCTCAGGCGGATCAACCCGTCACCGTTCCTGTATTTCCTCGACTTGCCGGGCTTTGCGCTGATCGGCTCCAGCCCCGAGATCCTGGTCCGGGTCCGCGACGGCGAGGTCACCATCCGGCCGATCGCGGGCACGCGCCGGCGTGGGCGCGATGCGGTCGAGGACGCGGCGCTGCGTGACGAGTTGCTGAGCGACCCAAAGGAACTGGCCGAGCATCTGATGCTGCTCGACCTCGGCCGCCACGATACCGGGCGGGTGTCTGCCCCTGGCACAGTCACCGTCACCGACCGCTTCGGGGTCGAATTCTACAGCCACGTCATGCACATCGTCTCGAACGTCCGGGGCCGGTTGAAGGACGGTTGCGACGCGATCGACGCGCTGCTGTCGGGCTTCCCGGCGGGGACGGTGAGCGGTGCCCCCAAGGTCCGGGCGATGGAGATCATCCGAGAGCTCGAGCCCGAGAAGCGCGGGGCCTATGCGGGCGGAGTCGGCTATTTCTCGCCCGACGGCTCGATGGACAGCTGCATCGTCCTGCGCACCGCAGTGGTCAAGGACGGCGTCATGCACGTCCAGGCGGGTGCCGGCATCGTCGCCGACAGCGTCGCCGCGAGCGAGGATGCCGAGTGCGAGGCCAAGGCGGGCGCGCTTGTCGCAGCGGCGCGCGAGGCGCTGGCGATGGCCGCCGCGCCGGGGTACGGGCAGTAATCCCCCAGGAGAGCGAACATGGTCAAGGCAGTGTGGAATGGCGTCACTATCGCGGAGTCCGACGACACCGTGGTCGTCGAGAACAACCATTATTTCCCGCTCGCGAGCATCGACCCGGCGCTGCTCAAGCCGAGCGCGACGACCAGCGTCTGCCCCTGGAAGGGCACCGCGAATTACTACTCGCTGAGCGCGGGCGGGTCGGAGAACAAGGACGCCGCCTGGTATTATCCGACGCCCAAGGATGCCGCCGCCAACATCAAGGACCGCGTCGCCTTCTGGAAGGGCGTCAAGGTCGGCTGACGCGTTGGCGCTGGTCAGTCGCGAAGCGCTGCGGGTCGCGATCGACGCGGCGGTAACGAGCCTCGTCGCCGAGGCCGCGCCAGGCTGGCCGATCCGGCACGACCACTGCTTTCTGCGCGTCGCCTACGACAATGCCTGCGGGGCTAAGTGGGACACGGTGGTCAGGCCGCCGGCCAAGCGGAACCTGCCGGTCGAGGCGCTGGCGGAGGCACTCAGGCTGCTCGAGACGATGGCCGACGCGGGGACGCTACGGGCGCTCAACAACTGCAGCCTTGCCCTGCGCGGTCATTTGCGCGGCAAATAGCGAACCCGATCGATGCCGTCGAAGTCGCGGTCCTGTGTCCAAAGCGTCGCGTCGAAGCGTTGCGCGGTGGCCAGAATGATGGCGTCCGCCATCGCCAGCTTGCGTTGCGCGGACAGGTCGGCGGCCATGACCGCGATATCCGGGTCGAGGTCGATGACGGTCGCGCTGCGCATGGTCGCCGCCGCAAGATCGGCTACCGCATCTCCGGATTGGCGCGACACCCATTTGTAGACTTCGTAGATCGCGATCGTCGGTACCAGCAGGTTATTGTGGTCGGCGATCACTTCGGCAAAAGCGGGGCCGTTGGCACCCTCGATGAGAAATTCGATCCAGCCGCTCGAATCCACGACGTTCATTGCGGGAAAGGGTCGCGGTCGGTTTTCTCACGCTCGAAATTGTTCACGAGGCCCTTGAACATGCCGTACGCCTCCTCGATCGGGATGACCGGTACCAGCTTGATGCTGTGCCCATTGTAGAACACCTCCAGCTTCTGCCCGGGCTTGAGCTTCATGCGCGCGCGTACATCAAGCGGGATGACGACCTGGAACTTGGGCGATACCGTCACGCTAGTCATCATACGACTCCTCAATCGATCGAGCTTCCGTAGCACGACGTAACGTCCACAGCCAGATGACGCCGCCCGCAACCCGCGCTACATCGGTCCGCATGATCCTCGTCATCGATAATTACGACAGCTTCACCTACAACCTTGTCCACTACCTGCAGGAGCTGGGCGTGGCGGTCGAGGTGGTGCGGAATGACGCGCTGACGGTCGGCGAGGCGATGGCGCTGAAGCCCGCGGCGGTGCTGCTGTCGCCAGGGCCGTGCACGCCGAACGAGGCGGGCATCAGCCTCGATCTTATCGCTGCAGCGGCAGAGGCGCGGCTGCCGATGCTCGGCGTCTGCCTGGGCTACCAGGCGATCGGGCAGGCGTTCGGGGCGAAGGTCGTGCGCGCCGACAAGGTCATGCACGGCAAGACCTCGGCGATCCATCACGACAACGACGGCGTCTTCGCCGGACTGCCGAGCCCGTACCTGGCGACGCGCTACCACTCGCTGATCCTCGAGGCCGAGACGCTGCCCGACACGCTTATCGCCAACGCGCGCACCGCCGACGGCATCGTGATGGGCCTGCGCCACCGCGACCTGCCGCTGCACGGCGTGCTGTTCCACCCCGAGAGCATCGCCAGCGAGCACGGCCATGCGCTGCTGGCGAATTTCCTGACCGTTGCCGGCATCGCGCATAGCCCGCTCAAGGCCGCGGCGTGACCACCCTCGTCGGGTTGCCCGATCCGTCGGCGCCGCTCGACGACGCCGCGGCCGAGGCGGCGTTCGGCGCTATCCTCGATGGACGGTTCGACGACGCGGCAGTCCACGATTTCCTGCTCGGGATCACTCTGCGGGACGAAACCGCGGTCGAGATCGCGGCGGCCGCCCGGGCGCTGCGGGCGCGGATGATCACGGTGCGCGCGCCGGCCGGGGCAATCGACGTGTGCGGTACCGGGGGCGACGGCGCGCATAGCCTCAACATCTCGACCGCGGTGGCGATCGTCGTCGCGGCGTGCGGCGTGCCGGTCGCCAAGCACGGCAACCGCGCGGCGTCATCGAAGGCGGGCGCGGCGGACACGCTGGAGGCGCTGGGGCTCGACCTCGACCGCGCGTCGGACAGCGCCGAGGACTCGCTGAACGAGCTCGGCCTCGCCTTCCTGTTCGCGCAAAAGCACCATCCGTCGTTGGCGCGGCTCGCTCCGATCCGCCGGGCCATCGGACGGCGGACGATCATCAACTTGCTCGGGCCGCTGGCGAATCCGGCGGGCGTGACACGGCAGCTCGTCGGGGTCGCGCGGGTCGATTACCTGCCGACCGTTGCGACCGCTCTGGCCATCCTGGGCAGCGAGGCGGCGCTGGTAGTGTCGGGCGAGGACAATCTCGACGAGCTGTCGATCGCCGGGCCGAGCCGGGCGCTGGCGATCGGCGATAGCGGTCCTGCCGAGCAACTCATCGTGCCCGAGGATTGCGGCCTGGCGCGGCATCCGCTCGGGGCGTTGCGGGGGGGCGACCCGGGATACAATGCGGCGGCGCTGGTGGCGCTGCTGGCGGGCGAGGCGGGGGCATACCGGGATGCGGTGTTGCTCAACAGCGCGGGGGCGCTGAGCGTCGCGGGGGCGGCGGCAGACTGGCCGGCGGGTGCCGCACTGGCGGCGGCGGCGATCGACGACGGGCGGGCAGGGGCGCTGCTCAAGACGTGGCTGGCCTACTGACGCAGCGCTAGTTCAGCGGTCCCGGTGCGCGCAGCGCCTCGACTTCCGTCGCGTTCGGCAAGCGGATCGCGGGATTGAGGCGGGCGATGCTGCACAGCCCGGCGATCGTCGCGAGGCCCGCTGCAACCAAAGCCGGCGTGTGCCCGCCGCCGAGACCAACCGCGAGCAACGCCGCCACCATCGTCGCGCCGGTGGTCTGGCCGCACAGCCGTAACGTCGAGACCAGGCCACCCGCGGAGGCGGCGCGTTCGCGCGGGCTCGACCCGATGATCAGGCGGGCGTTTGGCGACATGAACATCCCGAAGCCCGCGCCGCACAGCGACATCCGCCAGGCGATGTCGAAATAGCTCGGGTGGGAAGGCAGCATCGCGAGCAGCACCAGCGCGGTCACCCCGATCGCCATGCCGATGCCGCCAAGGACTCCAGCTGGATATTTGTCCGACAGCGAGCCCGCGAGCGGCGCGACGAACAAGGTCGTCAGCGGCCACGGCGCGATCATCGCGCCGACCTGCTGGGGCGAGAAACCGAACTCGTGCTCGAGCCGGAAGGGCAGCGACACCAGCAGCATCATCGACGCCGTGAACACCAGGAAGCCACCGAGCGCCGACAGGGCAACGACCGGGCGGGCGAGCAGGTCGACGGGCAGGACCGGTCGCGCTTCCTGACGCTGGTTGCGCACGAGCACGAAAGCGAGCGCGATGCCGATCACGGTGATCGCCGCCGAGACCACCGGCGAGCCGCCGTGGACCGCGCTCTCGAGGCCACCGATGATGAGGCCGAAGGTCGCGGCGCACAGCAACGCGCCGGTGAAGTCGAAAGGCTCCGGGCGCGGCTCCGGGTTGGGCAGGAAGCGGCCGAGCGCGAGCGAGAACACCGCCAGCGGAGCGGCGGCGATGAACAGCCACGGCCAGCTCGCGAACGACAGGATCAGGCCGCCCGCGGTCGGAGCCAGCGCGGCGGACGCCGACACGACAATGCTGTTCAGGCCAAGCCCGCGACCCAAGTGCTGGGGCGCGTACAAGCGTCGCAGCATCGCCGAGGTGACACTGAGCGCCGCGCCGGCGCCGAGCGCCTGCAGCATCCGCACAACGAGCAGGAACGGCAGGCTGTGCGCGAAGAAGGCGAGCAGGCTCGCGACCGCGAACAGCAACTGGCCGCCCTGGTACAGCCGCCGCAAGCCGATCCGGTCGCCGACCGCCGATAGCGGCAGCAAGGTCATCACCAGCACGAGCTGGTAGACGGTCACCACCAGCACCGCCGCCGAGCTGTCGACCTTCAAGTCGCGGGCGATCGTCGGCAGCGCGACATTGGCGATGCCGCCGTCGAGGACGACCAGAGCCGTGCCGAACGACAGGCCCGCGATGCCGGCGAGGGTCTGGGCGCGGGTCGGGGGCGTGTCGGGCTTCATCGCTGCGTGACCCCTGTCGCTGTCCAAGGTTCCGCCGCGCGGATGATGGCGGCCGGTTTCCGATAGTCCACGGGCACTTGCGGTTTCACCATTATCGAGTATATAGCTGCTTAGGCAGTGACCGCCAAGGCAGCTATGACCGAACCATTTTACGCGCTGGATACGTTCGAGCCGCAGCGCTCGATCGGCTATCTGATAAAGCGGATCACCAAGACGTCGACCTCCGAGATCGACCGGCGATTTGTCGGGCGCGAGCTGAACATGACGCACTGGATCGCCCTTGCGATGCTTCGTCACAACCTCGTCGACAACTGTGCCGGTCTGGCGCGGCAGATCGGCCACAACAGCGGCGCTACGACGCGGCTCATCGATCAGCTCGAAGCGCGCGGCCTGGTCGAGCGTGAACGTGAGCACGAGGACCGCCGGATCGTCAGCCTGGCCGTCACGGAAGCCGGTCGCGAGCAGCTCGAGGCGATGACGCCGCTGGTGCTCGGGGTCTGGAACGACGCGCTCGACGGCTTTGAAAAGGCCGAGGTCGTGACGTTGATCAGCCTGTTGTCGCGGTTGGTCGTTGCACTCGAAGCCCGGGAAGCCGCGGCTGAGCGGGTGTCCGCATGATCTTCCGCATCGCCACCCTCGGCATCGCCGCAGCAGCACTTGCCAGTTGCGCGCCGAACTCGATCCGCCCCGAACTCACGCCACTGCCCGCAGCCGCCGTCGGGCTCGGCGATACCGCGGGCCCGGTCATCACCGACACCTGGTGGACCGCGCTCGGCGATCCGCAGCTCGATCGCATCATGGCCGATGCGCTCGCGGGCAGCCCGACGCTGTCGCAAGCGCTGGCGCGTGTCCGCCTCGCCGATGCGGCGGTCACTGGACGTCGCGCCGAGGGCCGGCCGCAGGTCAGCTTCGACGGCCAGGAGCAGCGCACGCGGCTCAGCGGCAAGTATATCATCCCGCCGCCTTACGGTGGCACCGATCGCTTCGTCGGCAGCACGCTCGGCCAGTTCAGCTGGAACCTCGACTTCTGGGGTCATCAGGCGGCCATCGTCGATCAGGCCCGGGGCAGCGCGCGGGCCGCGGCGATCGACGTCGCTGCGGCTCGTCTCGCGCTGACCGCCAATGTCGCCCAGGCCTATATCGAGCTGGTCCGCGCTGAGCGGCTGGCGAGGATCGCCGACGATTTCGTGACGTCGCGCCAGCGCAGCGTTTCTCTGGTCCAGTCGCGTATCCGCAACCAGCTCGCGAGTAACTTCGATATTCGTGCCGCCGAGACGCTGCTGACCGAGGCCGAGCAGGCGCGGCTGCGCGCCCAGGGGCAGCGTGAGGTCGTCGTCCATGCCCTCGCGGCGCTGGCGGGTCGCGGGGCCGACTATTACCCGACCATTCAGCCCGCGAACATCAACCTCGACGCGGCCCTGCCGTTGCCGACGACGTTGCCCGCCGACCTGCTCGGTCGGCGTCCCGACCTGATCGCCGGGCTGGCGCGGATCGACGCCGCGGTTGCGGGCCGCAAGGTCGCGCGCACGGCTTATTACCCGAACATCAACCTGCTCGGGAACGTCGGCTTCCAGTCGATCGGCCTTGGCTCGCTGCTTACCGGCGGGGCCTTCACCTGGGGCATCGGGCCGTCGCTGCACCTGCCGATCTTCGATGGCGGCAAGCTGCGGTCCGACTATCAGAGCGCCACTGCCGACCTCGATATCGCCACGGCCGACTACAACGAGACGGTGCTGCGCGCCGTCCGCGATGCCGCCGATGCGATCTCGCAGGTTCGGACGTCGAGCGCCGATGCCGCCGAGCAGGCCCGCCTCGTGGCGACACTGCAGAACGTCGTCCGCCTCGACGAGCGGCGGACGAGTTCGGGCCTCGGCTCGCAACTCGATATCCTGGCGTCGGGGACGAGGCTTCTCGATGCGCAGCAAGCGGCGATCAATATCGCCGCGGACGGCATCCTCCGCCGCGTCCAGCTGATCGTCGCGCTCGGCGGCGGCTTCCAACCCGACACCGTCGCCACCGCGACCGCGACGACACCATCCCCGATCGAGGCCAGACGCTAATGGACAACCAAGGACCCCGCCCGGTCGCCGACGACGTCGACGATCAGCCGGCCGCCGTTCCCGCGGCCCCGCAGGTCGTGCCGACGCCGCCTGCCGCCGCGCCTGCAACTGCGGCCCCGGTCGCCGCCGCGCCGCCCGCCAAGGACCCGGCCAAAGGCCGGCTGCGCCGCCGGCTGTTCGCTGTCCTCGGCATCGTCCTGCTGATCGCGGCCGTCGCCTACGGCGTCCACGCGCTGTTTTTCGCGCCCGCCGTGGAGGAGACCGACGACGCCTATGTCGCGGGCGACGTCGTTGCGATCACCAGCCGCGAGGGCGGCACCGTCGTCGCGCTCTACGCCGACAACACCGAGGCGGTGCGCCAGGGCCAACCGCTGATCGACCTTGATCCCGCCACCTCCGACATCAACCTGTCGTCCGCCGCCGCCGAGCTGGCGCGCGCGGTTCGCTCGACCCGTGCCAATGTCTCGCAGGTCGACGAGGCGCAAGCGGGCGTCGCGCAGGCGCAGGCTGAGCTTTCGCGCGCGCAGAACGACCTGACCCGCCGCAAGGGTGCCGCCGCCGACGGCGCGGTCTCGGGCGAGGAAGTCTCCCACGCCGCCGACGCGGTGACCACCGCGCGCGCCTCGCTGCGGCTGGCGCTGAGCCGCGTCGCCCAGGCGCGCAGCACCGTGCAGGGCGTCACCGTCGCCAACAATCCGGCGGTGCTGGCGGCTATCGCGCGCTACCGGAACGCCGCCATCGCCCGAGGCCACATGCACATCACGGCGCCGGTCGACGGCGTCGTCGCCCAGCGCACCGTGCAGCTCGGCCAGCAGGTCGCGGCCGGGACGCCCCTGATGGCCGTCGTGCCCCTCCGCAAGGTCTGGGTCGACGCCAACTTCCGCGAGACCCAGCTCGGCGACATCCGCATCGGCCAGAAGGCGACGATCACCAGCGACATGTACGGCGGCAAGACCGTCTATCACGGCCATGTCATCGGGCTCGGCGCGGGTAGCGGCAACGCGTTCGCGCTGCTGCCGCCGCAGAACGCCTCCGGTAACTGGATCAAGATCGTGCAGCGCCTGCCGGTCCGCGTCGCCCTCGACCCGCGCGAGCTCGACCGCAAGCCGCTGCGCATCGGGCTTTCGGTCGACGTCACGGTCGACACCGCGGACGTCTCGGGCAATCTGCTCGCGCGCCCCGCCGTCGGCAAGTTCCAGAGCCAGGAGAGCCAGGGCACCAGCCCCGCTGTCGAGGCTGAAATCCGGCGCATCGTCGCGGCGAACTCAGCGCGGCACAGCGGATGAGCGGGCGGCGGCTCGGACATAGCGCATGAGCAGTCGTGCACCGATGCCGCCGCTGACCGGCGCGGCTCTCGGGCTGACCGCGTTCGCGCTGGCGCTCGGCACCTTCATGCAGGTGCTCGACACGACCATCGCCAACGTCTCGCTACCGACCATCGCCGGCAACCTCGGCGTCAGCTCGGATAGCAGCACCTGGGTGATCACCTCGTTCGCGGTCTCCAACGGCGTCGCGGTGCCGCTCACCGGCTGGTTGATGGGCCGCTACGGGGTCGTCCGCACGTTCACGGTGTCGGTGCTGCTGTTCACCGTCGCGTCGTTCCTGTGCGGCATCGCGTGGAGCCTCGGCTCGCTGGTCGCCTTCCGCATTCTACAGGGTGCGGTTTCGGGCCCGATGATTCCCGGCAGCCAGGCGTTGCTGATCTCGATCTTCCCCGCGGACAAGCGCTCCACCGCGCTCGGGGTGTGGTCGATCACGACCCTCGTCGGCCCGATCATGGGGCCGGTGCTCGGCGGCTATATTTCCGACAATTACCACTGGAGCTGGATCTTCCTGATCAACGTGCCCGTCGGGATCTTCGCGGCGTTCTTCAGCTGGCGCTCGCTCCGCACCCGTGAGACCCCGACCCGCCAGCTGCCGATCGACACCGTCGGCCTCGGGCTGCTCGTGGTCTGGGTCGGTGCGCTGCAAGTCATGCTCGACCTTGGCAAGAATCACGACTGGTTCAATTCGACGACGGTCACGATCAGCGCCATCACCGCGGTCGTCGCCTTCGTCGCATGGCTGATCTGGGAGCTTACCGAGGAGCATCCCGCGATCGACCTCAGCCTGTTCAAGTCGCGCAACTTCGCGCTCGGCACGATTGCGTTCAGCCTCGGCTACGCGATGTTCTTCGGCAACACGCTGCTGATGCCGCTGTGGCTGCAGACCCAGCTCAGCTACACCGCGACCTGGGCCGGGCTGGTCGCCGCCCCGAGCGGCATCGTCGCAGTGTTGCTGACGCCATTCGTGGCAAGGCTGAGCAGCAAGATCGACGCGCGCATCCTCGCCAGCGTCGCCTTCGGCGCGTTCGCGCTGTCCTATTACCTGCGCTCGGAGTTCACGACCTATGCCAGCTTCTGGACACTGGTCATCCCGTTGCTCGTGCAGGGCGTTGCGATGAGCACCTTCTTCCTGGCGATGCTCAACATCCAGCTCGACGGCATCCCGCCGGAGCGCCTGCCGTCGGCATCGGGCATCTCGAACTTCGCGCGCATCACCTCGGGCAGCTTCGCGGCGTCGCTGGTGACGACCGGCTGGGACCGCCGCGAGGCCCTCCACCAGAGCCGCCTGTCGGAGGGCATGACCGCTTATGCGCCCGGCTACAACAGCGTCCTCGAAGGCCTGTCCCACCTCGGCACGAGCGCGACCCAGGGCGCGGCGGCGGTGACCCGCCTGATGGTCAACCAGGCCTACCTGCTCGCGATGAACGACATCTCGCGGCTCAGCGCATGGGTGGCACTGGTGCTGGTCGGACTGGTCTGGCTCGTGCGCCGGCCACGGCCGCCGAGCGGGCCGGTGGCGGCGGACTGAGGGGTACTGCGCCTCTGAGAGCTCTGCACACTTGGGCGCCTACCTCTTCGAAAGCGGTCGATAGACTGCCGCCGTCACGCTGCTCGCGCCGCAGGAATAGGCGCAATCTCGAGCCTGCGGAGGGCGTCGCTGAGATTCTCGTGCAGAGCCCGCCGAGCCGCGTCACGGCGGGTCGACTGGGCCGCGCGCGCGGCCTCCGGGTCAGCCTGGATCGTGGCGATCCGCGCGAGGACAGCGTCCTCCCAGCCCGGGCTGCCAAGGCGGATCGGCAGGTCGCTGAAACCGGCCTCCTTGAAAAATCCGGTCAGCTTGAACGTTCCGAGTTCGAGGGGCACGACGACCGCGCCGGCCAGCATGGCCAGGACGCAGCTGTGCAGGCGGCTGCTGACGACAATTTCGAAACCCCCCAGCATCTCCATGTAGGCGCGGTAGTCCTTGTTCTGACCGACCGCGGTGATCTTCTGCCTGGCGAGCACAGGAGCCCACAGTGGCGCATCGGTGGACCACTCGTTACTGGTCAGCGTCGGTGTCACGCCGCGGTCGAGCAAGCGCTCCAGGAAGGCCTCCCACTCGGGCTCGAGCCTGGCATCGTGCAGCTGCATTCCATTGATCGCCAGCGCTACCGAGCCTTTGGTCGCGCGGAATCCGGGATTGGAAGGTGGCTTCGTCAACAAGGCGGCATCCGGCAGCACGACCGGCACGCCGCTGCCCCCGGCGGCGGCGTACTCATGCTGGCTTTCTTTGTCGCGCAGCTCGACGAGGTCGCAGTGATCGAAGACATGCGCCGAGAGGCGGCGCACCGTTGGATCCGTGACCTCGAAACTCAGGTTGACGACGGCGGTCGGTATGCCGAGCAACTGGGCGCAGCGGATGT
The DNA here is from genome assembly GCA_019285715.1 of Sphingosinicellaceae bacterium. Taxonomy (NCBI): domain Bacteria; kingdom Pseudomonadati; phylum Pseudomonadota; class Alphaproteobacteria; order Sphingomonadales; family Sphingosinicellaceae; species Sphingosinicellaceae bacterium. The sequence goes on along the minus strand of CP079108.1, from coordinate 3,121,995 downwards.
CGAGCAGGTATCCGATCGGCGTGTCGGTCGCCTCGGCCATGAATTCGCCCGCCGGATTCACGACGACCAGCGCAGCACCCTGAAACAGTGCAAGTCGTTCCAGATAGGCCGTCTTGGCAAGCCCGAGGGTCGAGAGCCGGCTCCGCAACGCCAGCGCCTGCCGCAAGGCGCGGAAACGCACGGTCTGGCCCATGCGGGTGTCGTGGCGGATCGCCGGATCGATCGGCGGCCGTTCGCGAGCGCCGGCCGGGAGTTCGGCCACCAACCCGCGGGCGACCGCATCGAACGCCGCCACGGGGTCGGCGACAGAGGCGAATCTTCCGACCCGGAAGCGTTTCAAATAGGCAGGACTGCGCTCGATGGGCCGCACCGCGTGGGTCGGGAAGCAACTGCCAAGAAGGTCACGCCAGACGACGGACAGCGCCTGGTTGCCTTGATTCTTGGTATGCAGCCGCGTCACCAGCACGATCTCTTGATCGGCAGCGTTTGGAGCAGCGTGGTAGTCGGGCATAATCGCTCCTCGGGGTTCAGGCAGGGCTTGGCCGACTGGCATCACGGAATGCCAGCCGTCGGTTCTGTCGCGGCAGGTTTGAAGATCGGGGCCTGCTTAGCGCGCCAGCGAAGGCCGAACAGCGCCTGGCGCCGTTTGCAAAGCGCGTAGGGCAGCCAGTGTGCCGGCAGCGCGGCGGCGACCAGCAGGGCAAACAGCGCACCGGCAGGAAGCATTATGGCAAGTGCTGCCCAGCGGTTGCCGCCGGCGAGCGGGACCAGGACGAATTCGCCGAGGGCCAGCAGCGCGCCACCGGACGCGAGACCGGGGAGCATGGCGCCAAGCAGTGCCAGCCGGCCGCCGGTGAGAGCGCGCTCACTTTCGCGGGCGGGCAGGGTCAGCGCGAAATAGGCGGCTGCGCAAACGAGCAAGGCGACCGCGTTGATGCCGTAGGGTGCGGCGAAGAAGACGCCACCGCCGATTGCGATGCACAGCACACCGTGGCGCAGCAACATGTTCGGCATCGAACCGGCGACGGTGGCAAGCCCGTCGAAAAACATCAGCGCGACCCGGGCCGGTAGCCCGATGATCAGGATCCCGAGGACCGACGCCGACGCCCGCCATTGGCCGCCCAGAAGAATGAGCACGATCGGCTCGCGCAGCACCGCGCACAGAGCCGCGGTCCCGGCCGTGCCAAACGTGACCAGGCGCAGCATCAGGAGCGCTTGGGCGGCGACCTGCCCGTCGCGGTTGCGGACGGCGATCAGCGCCTGCCGGGTCGGCACATCGAGAGCGCTGAACGGTTCCTTGAGCTGGACACTGATATTATAGGCACGCGTATACAGGCCCGCCGCCCCCGGCCCGAGCATCCCGGCGACAGCAATCGTATCGATCGACGTCCACAGCCAAGCCAGAATCCGCGTCGCGACGCCGTAGGCACCGACCTGGCCGATGGCGGCCAGCGAGAAGCGGCCTGGCCAGCGCAGGCCAATCTCGGTTCGCCGCATCAGGAAGAAGGCTGCCGCCACCATCGAGATGTTCTGCGCGATTATGATGCTCCACAGGCCGTGGCCGAGCGCGGCCAGGACGACGGCGAGCGCCATGTAGATCGCTACCGACCCAACCGAGACCAAAGCGGCGGTCCTGAACTGGTGCTGGCGACGAAGCAGGGCGCTGCCGGTGACGAAGAAGACCTGCAGGAGGATGACCGGGATGACACCGCGCAGTGCACCGGCGAGCTGCGGAAAATGCAGGGTCGCCTCGATCACGGGGGCGAGGAAGTAAAGGAGTGCGGCGAATGGCACGATGATCGTCAGCGCGGCCCAGATCATGCTCTGAACGTCATCGCGTGTGAGGCCGTCGTGGCGCAGGGCAGGGTAGTCGATCGCGCCTTCGATGACGACGAGCGACAGGACCGTCACGGTCGACGTGATAGCGACAATTCCGAAATCCGCGGGTGTCAGAAGCCGTGCCAGGCCGATCATGCCCAGTATCGTGACAAGCGTTCTGATCAGGCGCGCGCCGATCATCCAACTACCGCCGCGAGCGACGATGCCCGCCACGCTATGCGACGCGCCGCGGGCGATCGTATTCTGGCCGCTCGTGTTAGCCGTCACGATTACTGACATTGTTTACAATGCGGCCGGAGTCCGAAGTTGATCGCAGTCGCCGCTGGTTGTTTGCATCGTTTGAGACTGCGATCAGATACGCCAGTATTAATTCACTTAGAGCAATCCGCGACGCATCTAAAGCAATACGCGGTGCGTGGCGAAGTGCGCCACGGCTGCGGATTAGCGTTGCATCAATAATCAATGCAGCCGCCATATCATTTCTGTCGTGACGCACGCTTCAACTTGATCGCGTACGTAGCTCTGGCCCGCCATGCCGACTCTTCCACTCTGTGCCCAGACTGGAAATAGCGCGGGTCGATTACCTATCTGTTAAGAGAGACGAGATGATCACCATCTGACGATAAATAAATACTAGTCCAGCAGCTTTTCAAATCGTTGCGTCATAGTACTAACAAAAAGTACCGATGTTAAGACTTTCGCCATATGGCCATTCTCGTATTGTGACGACTTTCAGACTCTGTGGCGGCCAGTCGGGAAACCGTCTTCTGGCCCGCCGTAAAGGTCGCCACGATGGCATGCCGTGGAGCGAAGCAGCCTCCGTCAGGCGGGGCGATGTCGATGCAGCAACGCGCACGTCACCGCCACCGGCCGGAGCATGTGCATGATGCGCGCTATGCACGCCCGTGCGATCTGCGGTCGCCACAGCCCGCTCCCGATCAGCCACGCCCACCGCACCGGCATCAAGGCCACGTGTGCAAGGCCGAGCGCTCGCTCGTCATCAAAGGGCGTACCATCGGTAAGGACTACCGTCTCGAGTGCGTCGCAGTGGCGATAAAGTGCAACGAGTTCGTCAGGCGTCGGACGGAACAGCGTATCGATCGGGTCGGGATGATAGGGGTACGCCCGCGGGACCGTCACCAGCAGATATCCCCCTGGCGCCACGATTTCCTCCGTCATGGCCGCGAGTGTCGCTGGGTCGGGGACATGTTCGAGCACGTTCGAAAAAATCGCCGAGCGGAATCCTCGGCTCTGGAGCATCGTCCTTACAGTCTCATCATAAAGATCGCCCGCCAGGTCGACGCCCTCGGCTTCCTTGAGATCGACATGAAGGATTTCGAAGCCGGCGTCCCGGAGCGGCTTCAGCAGACGCTGTTCGATATGCGGCTTTTTTACCGATCGGAACCACCCGGTCGAGGAACCGAGATTTGCCACCGGCGAGGCTTTTTCAGGCCCCAGCGCAAGCAAGGATTTGCAGATCCAGTCAGCTTCAATCGCCCGCACCAACGCCTCCGCTTGAAATCGAACACATCGCGAAACCCCATTCTCGCGCGATCAGGCACCGTTATCCGGATCGAGTCCGTTTCGGCGACGCTTAGCGCGACCCCCTTTCTCAAAGGGGCTCTCTCATTTAGAAGCCAGGATTTCGTGATCTTGTCGTATCTTAGCCGGAAACAACTTAACTCATCGTTGATGGTGTTTTGAGGTTTCGCGTTTTCTTGAAAACACATCGCTCTAGATCTGGTGATTTCTTCATCGATGCACCCGGCGGCGGCGCGGTCGTCACTTCGGCGTCCAGGCGTAGAGGGCGTGATGCGTCAGGATATACAGCGTGTCCCTGGCAGGGCCGCCAAACAGCAGCTGGAGCGGACGTTCCGGTACATCGATGCGTCCGACCTCCGCGCCGTCCTTGCCGTAGACGAAGACCTGACCGTTGGCGACGTAGACGCGGCCTTCGCCGTCCGTGGTGACGCTCTCCCCGCCGCGATCGGCGAAGGCGCGCAGCCCGGTGATGCCGCCGCCCGCGCCAACCTTGCCGCTGTAGGTCCGGTTCTCCGAGCCATTGGTCACGAACACGCGTTCGCCGGGCCGGGCGGTGATGAAGCCGTAGCTATCGAGCGTGTCGGAGAAACGCGCGCCCCGGAAGTCGGCTGGGCCTTGCTGGAAGACCCGGAAGGCTGGAAGCACGAGGCTACCGTCGGGGGACAGATATTCCTGAGGCTTCGGCACCGCGATGTAGTGCGCGAACATCTCGGCCAGCGTCGTGAACTGGTAGGTGTGCGGGTCGATCTGGTCCTGGAATTCTCCGTTGGTCCACCAGTTGACCGGTATGACGGTGGCAGCGGCGCCGTGGTCGGCGACGGGGGTAGGAAGGATGACACGGAGTTCGGCGTCGGGACTGCCGGGCTTGAAGCTGTAGACCGTGCCGTTGCGGCCGTCGGACGACAGCACGAGCAGATTGCCGCTCCGGTCGACCGCAAGGTTCACCGCGTCCAGCGCGGCGTCGCGGACGATCTCCAGCCGACGCTCTAACGACCAGCTGTAGATGCGCTGCTGGCGGCGATCGACGAAGTAGAGCACGCCCTGCGCGTCGACCACGCCACCGCCGATCGAGAAGAAACCGTCGGCGAGCTTTTCGACCCGGCCGCCAAACACCGCGGGAGACACGGGAGCGGGGTTGGCGGGGATATCCAGCACGGCGAACTCGCGCTCACGCACGTCGAGGCCGTGGGTGACGTCGCGGATCGCATTCTCGAAGGGGTATTTGCTGAGCCGCAGAAACGTAGCGCAGCCGTTTTCGTCGCAGGTGCCGAGGCCGCTCTCGGCATTCACGTGGAGGTTCCGGAAGCGAATGTCCTTGGAATTGTACAGCGTTACCGCCGCCGCTGCGGGCTTGCGCGAGCGGGTGACGCGGTAGGCGTGGAAGTTGGCGACCAGGATGTTGCGGGAGTCGCGGATCTCGAGCGCGACCGCGTCGCCGCTCTCGCCGGCTTCTTCCTCGGTCTGGGGGGCAATCAGCTCCCAGTTGGCGACGCGGTTGAGGGCGATCTCGGTGCGGCCGTGATGCTCGACCGAGGCCTGGATGATGCGGCCTGGAGTCTGCGTGTCCGAGACCAGGATACCGGGGTTGGCGAAACTGCTGGGGCTCCACAGGTTGACGAACGTGCCGCCCCCGCCGGCGGTGATCCACAGGCTGGCATATTGCGCGTCCCAGCGCTTGGCCGGGTCGGCGTCCCCGGTCCCATTGGCGTTGTAGGGTGTCTCGCGGGTGCCATCGAAGCGGTCGGTGCCGTGGCCACCCTGGAACTTGACATCGGTGACCTGCGATTGTGCGCCCGCGGTCCACAGCAAGGCGGTGGCGCGCGGGTTGATGCCGCCGGTGTCGAGGCCGATGCCCGTGACGACGGCATCGCCACCAGCGGCGGAGGCGACAAGTGCCTTGGGGGCTCCGACCCCCTGATAGCCGGGGGTGTTGTCGGGCAGTACGATCCGCGTCAGGCCCGGGTGAAGGCCGATCAGGACCGTGTCGGGCCGCAGCCGCAGCGTATCGCTGACCCGGTAGAAGCCCGCCGGCAGATAGACGACGCGGTGACCGTCGATCGCTTGCTGGAGGGCGGCGGTGTCGTCGGTGCGGTCGTCACCCTTGGCACCGAGGGTACGGACGTCGAACCAGTCGGCGACCGGTGGCAGCGGGCGGACGATGCGCGGGACGACGGGCACCGTGCCCGGAGCGGCATCGAAGCGCGTCGCGTAGCGGCCCATCTGGCCGACACTGGGCAGCGTCAGGCCGTAGTTGAAGGCGGCGACCGTGTAGCTCGATCCTATGCCGGGAACGGTGCGGCCAGTGTCGCGGAAGCGGGCAAACACTGGCGTGCCGGTCGCGGCGACGTTCTGGAATCCGACCTGGGTGTAGACGTTGCCCTCGTTCGAGATGACGACGCCGGCCTTGCGGACATTGTCGAAGCGAACGTCCTGGCCCCACAGCCAGTCGCCGTAGCCGCGGTCGATCTCGATGCCGACAGGAACGTCGCGGATGGCGACGTTGACGAGTGTCAGCCCGGCCTCGTGCTCGCGAATTGCGGCGTCGCGCTGTCCTTCGAAGGTCGAATCGATCAGCGAGAACGGCCAGGCGGGGGAGGTTTTCTCAGCCAGGATACCGTAGCAGCCGCCCTTGAAGTGCAGGTCTTCGCCGACGTTGGCGACCTGATAGAGACCGGCCAGCCCCGAGCCGATGTCGAAGTCGACGTGGCTGACGAAGGCGTGCTGGGCGGCGTGGAAGCGGATCGCGGTCGCTGCCGGGTTACCCGCGCCGATGCGGAAATCGATGTTGCTCAAGGCCGAGTAGAAGGTGCCCGGATTGGCGTCGGCGATGGTCTTGTCGAAGGGCATGCTGCCGGGCGGCGGAAATGGCACCGGCCGCGCCGGATCACGCCGGGCCCCGGCGAAGATCACCATGTTGGCGATGCCGCGCTGGAAGCCCGGGCTGTTAGCCTTCAAGCTGAGTACGGGACGCTTTGCACCAGCCCCGAACAGGCGCACGCCCGGCCACAGGAAGAGAGTTTGGCCGAGCCGGTAGTTGCCCGAGGGCAGGAACACGATGCCGCCGCCGCCACGATCGGCAGCGGCGTCGATCGCCCGCTGGATCGCCGGCGCATCGTCGGCGATGCCGTTGCCGACACCGCTGACGACGACCGCGCGTGCGTCGGCGGGGATCGCCGTCAGCGCCGACGGGCTCGCACCCGCTTGCGACGTGACGAGCAGTGCCGCCGACCAGCCCGCTAGCCACTGCTTCACGCCGACACTCCCCCGCCGGGCCGGGAGCCGGTCAGAACTTGAACCGGACGCCGGCACGGAACGTCCGGCCGAGGGTGTCGTACAGCGCCGGATTGACGTCGAGACCGGTGTTGGTTTGCGGCGCAGCTGCCGGGTCGTGGTCGAAGACGTTGTCGACCTTGAAATAGGCGGTGACCTGCGGGCGGATGTTGTAGGATCCGCCGACGTCGACGTAGAGCGCGCCCTTCATCTTGTTGTAGTCGACGGTCGGGTTATTGGCAGTCGATGCCGGGCAACCGGTCTGGCAGACGACATACTGGTTGCCGAAGGTTCCGCTGCTGAACCAGCGCTCCTGCAGCGTCAGGCTGAAATCGTCGTTGCTGTAGCTCTGGATGACCAGTCCTTTCCAGTCCGGCGTGTTGCCGTTGTTGGCGCCGGCCTGGTCGACCGTGGCCACGCCCTTGATCCCTGCATTGACCAGGAACTTGCTGACGTGCGTGGCAAGGGCGCGAACGCTGAAGCTGCCCGGCAGCCCTAACGGCTTGTCCCACTGGTAGCTTGCCTCGATGTCGAAGCCGCTGGTCTTCCAGGAGGCGAGGTTGAACGGCTGGACGTTGATGAAATTGCCACCCTGTTGCGGACTGTCGAGCACGAAGCCACCGCAAAATGCCTGGTTGCCCTCGAAGCAGAAGCGGACGATCTGGTCGGCCGACAACGTCGAGACCACGCCGCTCAGCTTGATGTTGTAATAGTCGAACGACAGGCTCAGGCCCGGCAGCCACGACGGACGTGACAGCACGATCCCGGCCTCGGTATTTCTGGCAATCTCCGGCTTCAAATTGGGATTGCCGACAGTGTTTTGAAACGCCTGCACCGCGACGTTCTGGAACGGGTTGCTGAAGTTCGGCAGCGTCGTCACGGTCGGCGCCGCGAACAGCTCCGACAGGTTCGGTGCGCGGACGTCGCGTGAGGTTACGGCCCGCAAACGGATGCCGTCGACCGGCGTGTCCCAAGTCCCGCCGATCTTCCACGCCCAGACGGTGCCCGAGGTGCTGTAGTGGGTGACGCGACCCGCACCATTCAGATTCGCGCGGCCCAGCGCTTCACTGTCGACCAGCGGCAGGTTAAGCTCCAGGAAGCCCTCGTACACGTCGTATTTGCCGTGGCCGTTCTTGTAGTTGCCGGCCGCCCAGTTGCTCCCCAACGTCGAGTTGAGCAGCGGGTCCGCCGGGTAGTCGGCGCTGTTCGGGCTGATATCCGATACACCCGCGCCGTACGGATCGCCGTTCACATGATAGGCTTCGCGGCGATACTCCCCGCCGAAGGCCACCGCGAGCGGGCCCGCCCACAGTTGCAGCGGCTCGCCCGAGATGTTGAGGCTGGCGACGTCCTGGGTCAGCTTGGTGTGCTGGAATGGTCCATTCGCGGGCGTCACGTAAGCCAACGCCGCCGACGACGGGGCCGCACCGCCGAAAATGTTGATCGGCTGGCAACCCGCGGCGCGTGCGCCCGCATCGGCGCAAACGATCGCACCGTTGAGGGTGATCGCGTTGGTCGCCGCCACATAACGGTTCTGCAGCACGATATCGTCGACGTTGATGTCCGACAGCGTGGTGCCATGCTCGTAGTAGGCGTCGTACCTCCAGTCGGAGCCGATCAGGTCGAACTCGCCCTTGAGGCCGCCGACGAAGCGGTACTGACGCCGGTCGGTCGAGACCTTCGGGTCCGGGAAATTGCCGTTGCTGGTCCCGAAGTTGAACGCGGTGATGCCGGCCGTGACGCAGCGGTCCCGGATCGACTGCGGCAAGAACGGATTGGCGCACTGAACGGTCAGGTTCGGCCGGTTGTAGCCCGGGCTCGGCTGGTTGGAGGTCTTCACCTGCGCGATGTTGACGGTCAGGTAGACCTCGTTCTTGTCGGCAAAATCATAGCCGATCCGGCCGAACCCGTCGATGCGCTCCAGCGCGGATTGGAGCGATGCCCCGGACCCGGGGGCTCCGGTCAGGTCGCCGCCGACGCAGAAGCTGTTGCCGGGATAGCAGCCACTGACCCGCCCATTGCCGAGCGGCTGCCCGCCCGATCCGTAGTTGAAGTTGTATGGCGTGCCGCTCTTGTCGAACGCGATGCCCTGCAGCGGGCCGTTGTTGATCAGGCCGTACCGGGCGTACTGATACGGCTGCGCATAGTCGCGGTAGTTGAATTGCGGCAACCCGTTGTTGGTCTGCCCGGTGTTGACCAGCGTCGTGGCACGGTACCAATCGCGGCCCTTTGCGAGGTCCGTGCCGAAATCACCCGCACCGACACCGTCTTCGTGGTCGTATTCGCCGCTGACGATCACGTGCAGCCGGTTGTCGAAAAACGCCTTGCCGTAGGCCGCCTGCACGAGGCCTTGGGCATTGTCGCCGTAGGTGGTGATGCCGCCCTGGATATTGCCCTTGAAGCCCTCGAAGCGGGTGTCGGTGATGAAGTTGACGACGCCGCCGACGGCATCAGAACCATAAGAGGCGGAGGCACCGCCGGTCACCACGTCGACGCGCTTGATCAGCAACTGCGGGAACATGCTGATGTCGGGCACGCCGGTCACGTTCGCACCGACGACGCGCTGGCCATCGAGCAGGGTGAGCGTGCGGATCGGGCCGAGACCGCGGAGCGAGAACGAGCTGAGGCCCTGCGTGCCGCTCGACGTGCTGAACGTGCCGGTCGCGGCGCCGGTCGAGCCCTGCAGGGACGGCAGCTGAGCGATGGTGTTGAAGATATTGGGTTGCGCGTTGGCGTTGATCTGCGCTTCGCCGATCACCGTGGTCGGGGTCGGCGCGGTGTAGCCGCTCGAGATGATGCGCGAGCCGGTGACGACGATGTCGCTTTCGGGGGCAGGAGTCTCGCGCGCCGTGCCGGTGGAGCCGGTGAGCGCCGGCGGGGCGGCGGGGTCGGCGCTCTGGGTCGAAGCCGGCACATCGCCTGCCGGCGAAGCGGGCGGGGACTGCGCGAAGGCCGGGCCGGCAAGCGCCGCTATTGCGATCGCGGCGAGGCTCGTGGTGCGGCGGATGTGGAGGCGCTGGTTCCGGTTGGTCGGTGTCGTCGTGCCCATGTCAATCTCCCCTGTCGTGCTTGTTAGAAGCGCTTGCCGATGTTCCGTCGGCGGCCGTCCCGTGTTCCCGGGATCGGCGTAGTGATGGGTCCGCTTTTCATGGCCGGACCGCGTAGAGTGCGTGGTGCGTCAGGATGAACAACGTGGCCTCGTCGGCACCACCAAAGATCAGCTGCAGGGGCCGCTCGGGTACGTCGATGCGGCCCGCTTCGCGACCGTCCGCGCCGTAGACGAAGACCTGCCCGTTGGCGACGAAGACGCGCCCGCTGGCATCGACCGCGACACTCTCGCCGCCGCGGTTGGCAAAGGGTTTCAAGGCGCGGAGCGCGCCGCCTTCACCGACCGTGCCGGTGTAAGTGACGTTCTCCGAGCCGTTGGTGACGAACACGCGCTGCCCGGGCTTGCCCCCGATCAGGCCGTAGGCGTCCAGCGAGTTCGACCAGCGCCAGCCGACATGATCGAGCGGTCCCTGCAGCCAAGTGCGGAATGCCGGCAAAGCAAGGCTGCCGTCGGGCGACACATACTCCTGCGCCTTGGCAGTGCCCGCCTCGCTGGCGAACATCTCGGCGAGCGTGGCGAACTGATAGGTGTCGTGGTTCAACTGGTCACGGAATTCGCCGTTGCTCCACCAGTTGACCGGGAGAAGTGTCTGCGCCTCCAGGTGCGCATGGACAGGGGTCGGCGGGATCAGCGTAAGCTGGTCCTTCGGCCCAGCCGGGTCGACCGAATAGACCGCACCCTCGCGCGCCAGCGACGACAGCACGAGCAATTTGCCCGAGCGGTCGATGGCAAGGTTGACCGGATCGAGCGAGAGGTCTCGGACGATCTCCAGCCCGCCCGCCTCAGTCCACTTCCAGATGCGCTGGAAACGGTGCTCGACGAAATAGAGTGTCCCGTCCGGGCCGACCGTGGCGCCCGAGATCGAGAAGAAACCGTCCTCCAGCTTGCGGACCTTGCCGCCGCCGGGGAGCCAGGCGGGCTCGACTGCGGCAGGCTTGCCGAGGATGTCGAGCCTGGCGAACTCGCGCTCGCGGACTTCCAGCTTGCTGGTGACGTCGGTGATGCTGTTCTCGAACGGGAACTTGCCGGCCCGCAGGAAGGTGCCGCAGCCCTGGTCCTCGCAGGTCGCGAAGCCGCTCTCGCCGTTGACGTGGAGGTTGCGGAAATGGAGGTCGGTCGAGTTGAACAGCTTCACCGTGTCGCGTGCCGGGTGATAGCTCCGGGTGACGCGGTAGGCGTGGTAATTGGCGAACAGGAGGTTGCTCGAATTGCGGATTTCGAGCGCGATCGTATCAGGCCCGTCGGCGACTTCCTGCTCGGTCTGGGGCGCGAGGAATTCCCAGTTGTGGACGTTCTCGAGGACGATCTCGTTGCGGACATGATGCTCGACCGACATCTCGTAGATGTGCGCGGGCGTGCTGGTGTCCGAGGCGTAGAAGCCCGCCGAGGCGAAGCTGTTCGGGCTCCACACGTCGGTGAAAGTGCCGCCGCCGCCGTCGGTCACCCAGATGCTCGGGTACTGGCCGTCGAGGCGGTTTTCAGCGACCGGATCGCCGCCGCGGCTGGAGAGCGAGCCGAGCGGCTTGCCGTCAGCAGTCGGCGTGCCGCCGCCGCCCATGATCTTGACGTCCTCGACGAGGCTGTTGGCGCCCGATCGCCACAGCAGCGCCGAGGCGCGCGGGTTGACCCGCCCGGTGAACAGCCCGAGGCCGGAGACGATGTTGTCGCCGCCGCGCGGGGTCTGGAGTATCGGGATTATCGGGCCAACGCCGGCATGGCGGGGATCGTTGTCGGGAACGACGAGCTGCGCCATTGCCGGATGAAGGCCCATCAGCACGGTGTCGGGCCGCAACGTCAGCGAACCCGTCACGACGTAGAATCCGGCCGGGAAATACAGCACGCGATGTGCGTCGATCGCGCCCTGGATCACCGCGGTGTCGTCGGCCTTGCCGTCGCCCTTCGCGCCGAGCGTGCGGACGTTGGTCCATTCGCCCATCGGCGGGGTCGAGCGGACCGCAGCCTGCAGCGGCGCGGGGAGGGCGGGCAGTGCGACGATCTGCGCGTCGGTCTGGTAGGTGCCGACCTGTCCGAGCGCCGGCACGGTCAGCCCGTAGCTGAACGCCGCGACGCGGTAGGTGCGCCCCTTACCCGGGACCGTCTTGCCGCTGTCCCGGAAGCGCGCGAACACCGGAGTATTCGACGCCAGCGCGTTGTCGAAGCCGATTTGGGTGAAGACGCGGTTCTCGTTCGAGATGACGACGGCGGCGCGCGAGACGTTCTCGAAGCGGATGTTCTTGCCCCACAGCGAGTCGCTGTAGCCCCGGTCGATGTCGATCCCGACCGGGGTATCGCGGATCGAAACGTTGACCAATGTCAGGTCGACTTCGTGCTCGCGGATGGCGGCGTCGCGCTGCCCATCGAAGGTCGCGTCGATCAGCGTGAACTGCCACGCGGGCGAGGTCTTTTCAGACACGATGCCGTAGCGGCCACCATGGAAATGCACGTCCTTCATGACGTTGCCGGCCTGGTAGACACCGGCGAAGCCGGACCCTAGCCGGAAGTCCATATGGCTGAGGAAAGCGTGCTGCGCCATGCGGAAGCGGACCGCGGCGGCGGCCGGATTGCGGGCGCCGATCTCGACATCGATGTTGCTCATCGAGGAATAGAAAGTGCCGGAGTTGGCGTCGCGGACGATCTTGTCGCGTGGCACGATCGTTGGCACCGGCACGATGCCCGACAGCTCGACACCAGCGTTCATCGAAGCGTCGGCAGCGGCGCAGACAGTGTTCCGAACCCGGTCCGGCGGCGCCACGCCCGATGTCGACGCCGCCCGCGAAACCTTGCGCGATGCCTTGCGCAAGCATGAGACCGACACGCCGCAGGTCTATGCCGCGCTCGATAGCGTCTCGTCCGACATCGTCGCCGAACTGAAGAATTATGGCTCGATCAAGCACGTCCCGGCGGCAGCGACCAAGAACCTGCGCAACGAGATGTACGTCGTCTACGATACGCTGCGGCTGCTGACCAAGGACGAGGACAAGGCGAAAAGCGCCTATCCCGGCGGCGGCGACAAGAAGCTCAAGAGCTATGGCAAGCTGCTCGAGGACGGCACTCGCTACATCCCGATCTGGGTGAAGGTATCAGTGGCGCTGGCGCTCGGGCTCGGTACGATGATCGGCTGGAAACGCATCGTCGTTACCGTCGGCGAGAAGATCGGCAAGACCCACCTGACCTACGGCATGGGCGCCGCCGCCGAACTGATTGCCGCGAGCACGATTCTGCTGGCGCAGGTCAAGGGCATGCCGGTGTCGACGACGCACATCCTGTCGAGCGGTGTCGCCGGCACGATGGTCGCCGATGGTGCCGGGCTGCAGAAGAGCACCGTACGCAACATCGCCATGGCATGGGTGACGACGCTGCCGGCAGCGATGGTGCTTGCCGGATTGCTCTACGCGCTATTCCTGTCGGCGGTCCGTGGGCTGGGCCTCGGCTGACGGGCTCGACAGTCACTCACCTGATGCGCGCCAGATCCGTCCTGCACTGACCGGCCAGTGATTGCGCGCAATCTATGGTGGCCGTTGCCGCCGATTAGTCGGTACCGACCATATGACTTCCAGATCGATCGCGCTCGCGCCGATCAATCGAGATCAACTGAGAAGACCCGGCGCTGAACGGTGGGTCGTGCCTGCCCGCTTCCCGGGAGCGCAGCAGCTTAATTCGATCAAGTCGGAACGAGCCACGCCAAGGCTGTGTTTAGCTCGACAATCAGCACCTCGGCGGCAGATCAGGCTCGCCGGATAGCGAGAGTATGGCGGCGTGGACGAACGCGAAGACTGGCGTCTGACGGAAATCATTCGGCACGAACCCGGACGCGGCGATCCATTCGCCGCAGCGATCCGCGGCACCCGCATGCCGATGGTGATTACCGATCCGCGGAAGCCGGATCATCCAATTGTATTCGCCAACGAAGCGTTCCAGACCCTGACCGGTTACGACCGGTCCGAGATTATCGGACGCAACTGCCGCTTTCTGCAGGGCGAGAACACCGACCCTGCCGGCGTCGCCAAAGTCCGGGCTGCGATCCAGGCCGAGGAGTCGATCAACGTCGATCTGCTCAACTATCGCAAGGATGGTTCGACGTTCTGGAATGCGCTCTACGTCAGTCCGGTGCGCGGTGACGACGGCGCGGTTCAGTATTTTTTCGCCTCGCAGCTTGATGTCAGCGAACGGGTCGATGCCCAGCACAAGATGGTCGAACAGAAAGTCCGGGTAGAGGCTATCGTCCATGCCCGGACCGCTGACCTCGAAGCGGCGCTCGAGGCCAAGACGACTTTGCTCCATGAGGTGGATCACAGGGTCAAGAACAACCTCAACATGATCGGGTCGCTGCTCAGGCTGCAATCGCGCTCGTTGCCGGACCCCAAGCTACAGCAAACGCTCGAGAATATGCTCGAGCGGGTCGACGCGCTGTCGACGGTGCACCGGCGGCTGTATCAGTCCGAAGATATCACCCGGTTCGACGTCGGAGCCTTCGCCAGCAACCTTGCCAATGATGTTATCGGTGCCAGTGGTCGATCGAACATCAAGCTGAAGACGACGGTCGACAAGGTCGAGATCGGCGCCGGCAAGGCGGCGGCAGTCGGGCTGGTGCTGAACGAGCTGATCACCAATGCTGTCAAGCATGGCTATGCCGACGGTCGCGCCGGCGAGCTCAGCCTGACGGTCCGCGCCGTCGATGGCCATGCGCTGATCGATCTGCACGACGACGGTCCGGGGTTCGATGTCGATGCGCCGCGCCCGGACTCGATCGGCCGTTCGCTGGTCGATCGCCTGTCGCGGCAGATAAAGGCGACGACGGTCTGGCACCCGGCACCGACCGGCACCCGGGTTTCGGTCCGCTTCCCCTTGGCAGCATAGGGATGACCTCGCACATGCCCCTGAATGTTCTGATCGTCGAGGATGAGGCGCTGCTGGCGATGGATCTCGAATCCATCGTCGAGGATGTCGGCCACCGGGTCGTCGCATCGGCGGTTTGCCTGCGTGAGGTGCAGGACCTTCCGGACTCGATCGAGCCGAGCCTCGCCTTCGTCGACATGCATCTTGCCGAAGGATCGACGGGCCTCGAGGTCTCGGCGCATATCAAGGCACACTGGCCCGATGCGATCATCGTGTTCGTCACCGCCAATGTCAGGAAGATACCCGAGGGTTTCGCCGGCGCGCACGGTGTCGTCGCCAAGCCGTTCAGCCGCGCGGGGATGATCACCGCGATGCGCTACCTCGAAGAAGGCATCCTCGATCCGCCGCCGGTCTCACCGGAGCCGTCCAGCTTCCACGCCTCGCCGGCTTTTGCTGCGACGTGGGCAGAGCACTAGACGGGATCCGCCTCAGGCTATGCCCGAGCTCGAAGCCATCGCGCAGGGCATGGTCAGGCTGAAGGTCGTCTTAGCATCGGTCGACTGGACGTTCATGAAGCCGCCATGCGCCTTGGCGATCTCAGCGACGATGTAGAGACCCAGGCCGAGGCCCATTTGCGGCGACCCGTCACCGCCGCGGCTGAACGGCTTGAACAGCATCGGCACGATTCCGGGCGGGATCGGCGGGCCGCTGTTGGTGACGCTCAGCGTGAAGACGCCGTCGGACGTGTGAGCGCGCGCGACGATCGGGCCCTCGCTGTCGCCGTGCGCAATGGCATTCGCCAGCAGGTTCGAGAGCAATTGTCCGATCCTTGCCGTGTCGCACGCGACGGGTTCACCAAGCGAGATGTCGGATATGATCGACCTTGTCGGCGACACGATGCGAATTTCGGCGATAACGTGATCCAGCAACGGCCCAAGCGCCGGCTCGCTCGCACGATTGAGCGTCAGCCCCCCGCCGAGCTGGCCGCGGGCGAGATCGAGAACGTCATTGATCAGATGCGACATGCGGCGGGCGCTGTCCCGCATCAAGCCGACGATGCGCAGTGCCTGGACATCGAGCGGCTTCTTTTCCAGCAATCGGGTACCGCTCTCGATGGCGGCGACCGGGTTGCGCAAGTCGTGTCCGAGTACCGCGATAAACTGGTCACGCAGCCGGGAGGTCTCGTTCGCATCGAGCAGGGCGGCTTCGCTGACATCCAGGCGCCGACTGCTTTCGAGATGGAACGCGATCAACTCGGCGAACAGGCGAAACGTGTCGAGAACGGTCGGGTCGCACGAGCCCATCGGCCGGTCATCGAACGCGCACAATGTCCCGAAGACTTCGCCGTCGCCAAGGATGATCGGCATCGCGATGTAGCTCTGGTAGCGACGAAACGCGGGGGACAATTGATCGCGGATCGGCGCATCCGGGGCCAGATGCTTGATAACGACCGGGGCGCGATCCGATCCGACCCGGCCGCAGAGCGTCGTCATGACATCGAGTTCGTCTCCGGGCTTCACATCTGCATCGAGGCAGTCATGCACGGCACAAGCGGTCCAGCTCTCGTCGGTCACCCGCGCAATGATCGACAACCCCATGCCGGTCGTGCGGCAGGCAATGCCAAGGATCGTCGGTACGGCCGCGATTTGCTGGACCGCGGTCACGTCGCTGTACAATCTACTCACGGTCTCGTCCCAATGGGGCTGGGGTGGCGGATTGTATAGCAAATCTCGGCGGTTCGAGTAGCCCCGCCGAATGACTGTTCGGATCATCCTGTGACCCACTCCGGCCTGTCTTCACCGCGTGACTCCCAGTCGGTACGGTTTCAAATGCCGAATTGCTCAGGGCCGGCGATCAGGCTGGCCAGCGCAGCGGGCGATAGTCGAAAGCCGTCAGGATCGTCCGCGATATAGCCAGCCACCTGGCTTCGGTGCGCAGCCATCGCCCAGCTTTTCCGGGCACGATCGCGGCGGAACCCGCGTCGCACGGTGTCCACTCGCGACCACACGGCGTAGATCACCAGCGGCAAACCGAGGCGACCCGCCGCTCCCCGCGCCAATCGCGCTGCCGCCTGGTGATCGGGGTGATGGTCGGCGTCCGAGGTGACCAGCACGACCCCGGCACGCAGGGCGATCAAGGCTCGGCTCAAGCGACGCCCATCCGCATCGCCCGCGACCCGGCCATCGCCCCAGCCGAGACGGCGGACCTTCGCGTCGCCCGCTCCCAGCCGCGCCAAGGCCCTGCGCTGCTCGCCGCTACGCAGGCGGCCCAATGCCGCCGGGGGCCAGCGCCGCGACGACGGGTGCGAGGCGTCGCCGTTGGTCAGCGCAATGATGCCGACCGGTATGCCGAGACGGACCGCGCTCACGATCAGGCTGCCACAGCCGAGTGTCTCGTCATCGGGATGCGGCGCAATCACGACGAGGCGGCGGCCTGCAGTCATGCGCAAGACCGCACCTGCCAAAATTCGGCGGAACGCAGCGGGTCGGCGGGGGTTCGTCACGGATGCGCAATGCCCAACTGCTTCCAATCGTTCCTGACGATGACGGGACGCTGCCAGCGGTCACCGCCCGAATCTGGCGGCGTGCCGAAGGAGTCGATGCGGCCGCCGCATTCCCGGCGTATGATATTGTCGACCTCGTGGAGGCCGGATTCGTCCTGGCGTGTGTCGACCTGCTCGACGCGAGGGCGCTGCCGGTACTCGCAGCGATCGGCGGCGCGAGCCTGACGGTCGGACGGCTGTTCGAGGGCCACCTCAACGCGGTCAAGCTGGTCGACCGCTACGGCGGGGGGCAAGCGGCAGCAATCCTTGAACACGAGGTCGCAGCCGGTCGGATTTCCGGCGTCTGGAACGCAGAGCGTGGCGGCGGCGTCACGGCCACGCGGGTCGCGGGCGGCTACCTCCTGTCCGGCAGCAAGGTGCACTGTTCCGGGGCGGGGAGTGTCCGGCGGCCGGTGGTGACCGCCCGCGTCGACGGCGAGACACTCATGCTGCTGCCCGACCTCCGCGATCTGGCCGTCAGGATCGACCTCACGGTGTGGCGCGCCTCGGGCATGCGTGGGACGACGACCGGGAGCGTCGATTTCGACGGTGTCGAGGTGCCCGACGCGGCGGTGATCGGCGGCCCCGGCGACTATTACCGGAGCCCGTGGTTTTCGGGCGGGGCGTGGCGGGTGATCGCCGTCCAGCTTGGCGGCCTCGACCGCATCATGGCGCTGCACGCCGAACGGCTGCGGCGCGATGATCCAGTGGCACGAGCGCGGTTCGCGGTGGCTGCGGGCGCTCATGAAGCGGCGCGACTGCTGGTCGCCGAAGCCGCGCGGCGGGCGGAACGGATCGACGTCGACCCGGAGGCGATCGACGCCTACGTCGATCTCGCCCGCGGCACTTTCGAAACGGCGGCCTTGACCGTGATCGAGGCGACCCGCCGCAATGTCGGCCTGTCGACGTTCATCGCGCCCGACCCGCTCGACCGGTGCCTGCGTGATCTTGAAACCTACCTGCGCCAGCCCTTCCTCGATGCGTCGCGCGACCATGCCGCCAGATGGCTGGCAGAGCGCGGCGGGCGTTTCCTCTCATGACCGGCGACGCCCGCGATCCCGGCTATTTCGACGCGCTCTACGCCGCCGACGCCGACCCCTGGCGTTTCGAGACCAGCGACTATGAGGCCAAGAAATACGCCGACACCGTCGCCGCCCTGCCTCGGCAGCATTATGCCGCCGCGGTCGAGTTCGGGTGTTCGATCGGCGTACTGACCGAGCAGCTCGCGGCGCACGCCGACACCGTCCTCGGCATCGACGTCGCGCAGGCGGCACTCGACCGTGCCGCCGCGCGCTGTGCCGCACTGCCCCATGTCCAATTCGCCCGGATCCGAATACCCGACGAAATGCCGGAGCAAAGTTTCGACCTCATCGTGCTGTCGGAGGTGCTCTACTACTTCGACCCGGCGACACTGGCCCGGCTTGCGGACCGGCTCCGCGTAGTCGCCGCGCCCGGTTCCGACCTGATCCTTGTGCACTGGCTCGGGCCGACGCCGGATTATCCGCTGAACGGCGACGCGGCGGTCGCGACGTTCTTGGCGGCTGTCGCAGGCTGGACCCGGGTTACGCAGCAAGCGCGACGGCAGGACTATCGCCTCGATGTCTTGCGCGCCGTTCCAGCGCCGCAATAACCCGCTCGGCCTGCCAGACCTCACGGGCCAGATCCGCCGGAAGGAGCCGACGTCGCTTCAGCCGCGGGGTTGTCGCCTCCACAGTCGCCCAGAGCACCGGAAACCGGGCGCCGGCTTCCAGCCGCAACTGCGCGCGGAGGACCAGTCGCCGTAGCAGCACCCGCGTCGGCTCGAGCGCCGCGTCGCACGGTGACGTGGTCGAGGCATGACTGGCAAGCAGGTCGGCAAACCCACCGGGGGCTCGGCCGATGTGCCGCGCCGAGGTGTACACCAGCGGCGCGTGGCTGCGGCGCAATCGAAGCCCGGCACGGTCCACCGCGTCGGCGAGCGCCCGGTCTTCGGCAAGCGCGACCACCGGCACGCCGCCGACGGCGCGATAGGTCTCGACGGTCAACGCCAGGCTCGCGCCCCACGCCCAGATGTGACGCGGCCAGGGGTCGTGCGCGCGCGGGTCGATCAGGTCTTCCAACCGGGCATGGAGCGCGGCCAACCGCCATTCTCCCGCACGGTGACCAAGGTCGGGCAGCGTCTGGCGCGCGGCAGCGTCAAAGGTGATGACCCCGGCCACCGCATCCGCGCCGCTGGCGATCTCGCCGAGATTGGCAACGATCCAGTCGACGTCCACCGCGCTGTCGGCGTCGGTCGTCATGACGACACCGCCGGGCCCGGCGCAATCGGCGGCAAGGTCCATGACATGCCGGCGCGCGCCGCCGGCATGGGCTCGCTCGGCAGGCAGGACGATCTCAGCGACCAGGACCTGTGCCGCGCGCGACGCGAACGCCCGCGCCCTTTCCGCGGTATCGTCAACGCAGTTGTTGGCCCCGACGATGACCGTTACCGGAACGCCGGCGCGCTGAGTGGCAAGATCGAGCGCGGCCAGGCAACTGGCGATTTGGCCCGCTTCGTTGTGGGCGGGAACGCCTACGGCCACCGGACGGCGCTGCCCGGCCGGCAAGTTGGGCAGCGTTGGATGATCACGTGCGAGCCACATCGTGATCGTAACGCCGCGGCGACAACCGGGTTTCGCGGGCGTCGGCCTGCACCCCGAAATGTCGGCATGGTCGGTGTCCCGCGAAGAACTGGAACAGCGCTCAAGCCGCCCGCGCGTGCGGATGACCCGGTGCAAAAGCGACCGTCAATCGATCGTCTGCCGACGGTAATGCGATATTGAAATATATTGTTCTGTTCTGGAATATTTTGATTGCAGTCCGTCGATAAATCCGCTTGCTTGTCGGGGGAGCAAATATGCAGATTTGGAATTCGCAGGGATTCGACGCGCACAAACAGGTTTGCCTGTTCGATGGCGCGCCGACGGTGTTGGGGGCGAGCGTCGCGGTGCGTTTGACCGCGCTCGGGAAGGCTGCGGGCGGTACGCGGTTCAAGCGCTGCCTGTCGGCCGCCGTAGCGATCGACGAGGCACTCAGCCAGTCGCGGGCCCTGTCGAATAAAGCGGCGGCGATCGTCGGTCAGCGGCCAGCCGACATCGTCAGGCGGGCCGAGGGTCTGCCTGTCGAAGTGATCGCGCAGCAGTCCGCATGTGAACTCGGCCGAGTGCCGGCCGCGAAGACTGGATGAGCCTGCGGCCGTGCTCGTCGCGGGACGACAAAACGCGCGGATTTCAAGCGCGATCTACGGGGCAAAGGAGGGGCTGACATGCGGTATCCGATTTTTCGCCATCTGCTTCTCGCGGCCACCGCCGCCAGTCCGGTTGCCGCCTCGGCACAAATCATTCCGGCTGGCCGCGACCTATCTGCGCTGCCGGACGACCTCGTGATTACGGCGACCAAGCGCGCCGAGCCGGTTCGCGAAATTGCCGGTGCCATTACGGTTCAGACCGGTGCGGAGCTCGACAAGCTGGGCGCGCAGGGTTTCTCCGACTATTTGACCCGCACCCCCGGCGTCGTCTTCAACGCCACGACGCCCGGCTCCGGTACGATCACCATCCGCGGCGTCGGCACCACGACCGGCCAGGATATAGGCCAGGCGACGACCGGCATCTTCATCAACGAGGTGCCGCTGACCGACCCCTCGCTGTCGATCGGCACGCCAGACATCGACACCTTCGATGTCGACAATGTCGCGATCCTGCGTGGTCCCCAAGGGACGTTGTTCGGATCCTCGTCGCTCGGCGGCGCGATCAACTACCAAGCGGCGCACCCCGACCTCGACGACATCGCAGCGCGTTTCCAGGGCAGCGTGCGCGCGACGCGACACGGCGGCACTGGCGGGGCCGGCAAGGTCATGCTGAACGCCCCCATCGTCACCGGGAAGCTCGGGATCCGCGGCGTCTTCGTCTACCGCGAGGACGCAGGCTATATCGACAATCTCGGCACCGGCGAAACCGACGTAAACCGCACGGTCACCAAGAGCGGCCGCATTCTGGCGACCTGGGCTCCTACCGACACCACGACCTTCAACTATTTCTACCTCGAGCAGCGGCAACGCACCGACGACGCGGGCTACCAGCAGCCGGGGCTTGGCGGCGCGCTCCGCAAAAGCACGGCCGAGCCTGAGTTCTCGACCTTCACCACCCTCGTCCACCAGCTGCGCCTCGACCAGGAAACCGGGATCGGGACAATCACGGCAACCGCGACGCGCCACGAAAAGAAGACCGATGGCCTCACCGACCTGACCGGCGGGCTGAGCGATGCCTTGTTCGGCCTTGCACCGATCTCGTCGTTCAGTCCGGGCAGCAGCAAGGGCAACACGTTCGAAATCCGGATCGCCTCGCCGGCCGGCTCAAAGTTCGAATACCTCGTCGGCGCGATGTATGACCGTACAAAGATGCGGCAGCGCCAGGTGATCTATGCCGCGGGTCTCGCCGATTTCATCGATGCCGCAGGTCCGCTCATCGGTCTTCCGGCGGATAGCGGCCAGGCGCTGGCCCCCGGTGACCTGCTCGTGGATGCCGCACTCCCGGCCACGGCGAAGGAAATGGCACTGTTTGGGGAGCTGACCTATAATTTCAGCGACCGGATCAAGGCGACAGTCGGCGGTCGCCTGTTCCAGCAGCGCCTCGTCAATGGGTCCAATGCGTTCGGTCTCTACGTGCTGCTCAATGCCGGGGAGTATGAGCAGTCGATCTCGGGCTCGCGCAAATGGAGCGGCTTCAGCCCCAAGGCCTCGATTACCTGGAAGCCCAGCGAAGACCTGATGATCTATACGCTGGCGTCTAAGGGCTTTCGCTTCGGCGGGTCCAACCTCGCGGTCCTTCCCGGAATTCCGTCGTCCTATGATAGCGACTCGCTCTGGAACTATGAGATCGGGACGCGAGCCGATCTGTTGGACCGCAAACTGCTTGTCGATGTCACGGGCTTCTATATCGACTGGAGCAACATCCAGCTGAAGCGCCAGCTGAGCGGGGTCAACTTTGCGCAGAACGCCGGCAAGGCGGAAATCTACGGGATCGAGGCAAGCCTCGTACTGCGTCCCGCGCAGGGCCTCGAGCTCAGCAGCAACCTGACCTGGCTGCACGCGACTTTATCCAAGGACTTCGATCCCGATCAGGTCGACGCCAGCAACCCGGTCATCCCCTCGGGAACCCGGCTGCCAGGGGCTTCGATGTGGCAGTTCACGAATAGCCTGAGCTACCAGATCTCGTGGAGCAAGGCGTCGCCGGTGATCGTCCTCTCGCATCGTTATATCTCGCGCGCACCGAGCGACCTCGAGGCGACGTCGCGCCAGGGCGGTTATCATCTCTTCGATGCGCGGATCGGTGGCAAGTTCGGGCCGGCGGGCCTGACGTTATTCGTCGAGAATATCGGCGACCGCCGGGGCGTCACGAACAGCAGCCTCCTGCCGCCGCTGCAGCAATATCTCGTCCGGCCGCGAACCGTCGGGGCGACGCTCGACGTCGGTTTCTGACGAACAAGGCAACTATTCCATCACTTTTTGAAGGATAACGACAATGGACCGCATCGATGTTGCGAGCATGGGAACGCGGCCGCGAGGTTTGTGGTTGCGAGAACTCGGGCGCTTCGCAGCACTCGGCGCTGCCCTGATCGCATTCGCGGTTCCGACCTATGCCGCATCCACAACGGATGCGCCGGCGACCCCAACGCCTCTGGTTGATCATCACATCCACCTCGGGAGCGACGAACTCGGACGCCAGATGGATGTGATGCACAAGCTTGATCCAAAATCATTCGAATTCTTGTCGGAAGACATTTTCAAGCGGCCTTCGCCAGCCGACGCGATGCGCAATCTCGACGCGGCCGGCGTCAAGCGGGCCGTCCTGCTCTCGACGGCCTATTGGTTCATGTTGCCCGGTTCGGTGGCCGACCCAGAGGCGGCGCGCCTGGTGCGGGCGGAAAACCGGTGGAATGTCGATGCCGGGCTGGCCTCCAAGGGCCGCCTCATCACCTTCATCTCGGTCAATCCGCTCGCGCCGAATGCGAAGGAGGAACTGCTGTACTGGGCCGGCAAGCCCGGGGTCAGCGGGCTCAAGCTGCATCTCGGTGCTGCCAACTTCTCCGCTCGCTCACCCAAGCAGGTGAAGCAACTCGCCGCGATCTTCGCGCTGGCCCGGCAAACGAAGCTACCGATTGTAGTCCATCTTCGCGGCGGTGGTCCGTTTACCAAGGCTGACGTCAATGTTTTCATCGACAAGGTCCTCGCCAAGGCGGGCGACCTGCCGGTCCAGATCGCACATGGCGGCGGTTATGCCGGTGCCGACCCGGCGACGATCGACTCGCTCGAAGCCTTCGGTGCAGCGATAGCGCGCAAGGCGCCGGGCACCCGCAACCTGGTATTCGATCTGTCAGGCGTCGTCATGCCCGAACCGGCTGCAACGGCGCTCGGCAGCAGCGACGCTCAACTCGCGCTCTTCGTCGCCGACATGCGGCGTATTGGACTGGACCGGTTTGTCATCGGCAGTGACTGGCCGGCGATCGGCCCGATTGCGCCTTATTACGAACTGATGCGCCGCAAGCTCGCGTTGTCAGACGCCGAATGGGCGACGCTGTGCGCGAATGTCGCTCCGTATCTAAAGGGCGGCCGATAGATTCTCGGGCAGCGGACAGTGACTAGTCGACCCCTGCGGGGAGCATCACGTCCGCTGGCCGCTGTCACCGCCAATTCGTGCAGCATGCGAGATCATTTCCGCGTCGGCCCCTGAACATACCGACAGCACGCGGCAAGGCGCATCGCCGACGTGCAGATAGGCATGGGCCATGCCGCTGTCGAAATAGATGGAATCGCCCGCGTCCAGCCGGAGCGGCGCGTAGAACTCGCTGTGCAGTTCCATGCTGCCTTCCAGCACATAGAGATATTCCTCGCCGCGGTGCGCCAGCATGCCGTTCAGCTCGTCGATATGACGCGCGACGACCTGGATCAGGATCGGCATCATCGTCTTACCGAGATATTCGGCAGCGATATAGCTGTGATGCTGTTTCATGAAATGAACGCCGGACGCCTCGCCCGCGCGAACGACGCTGCGCCGCCCCGGCCCGGGTTTCGCCGATGGCGCATCGGATCCCGCTTTCTGGATGAGGCGGCCAATATCGACCTCGAGGCCGGCACCCAGCCGGACGAGCTTTTCGTAGGTCATCCGCATCTTGCCGTTCTCGAGTTTCGAGAGGGTCGACTGCGGGATACCGGTCTTGGCCGCCAACTGCCCCATCGTCAGCGACCGCTCCGTCCTCAAGGCGCGAAGCTGCGTGCCAGGCCCGGCAGGGTCGACCTCTGCCCTCGGGCTGGTCCTAATCATTTATCACAGCCGAATACAAAATATTACATTTTTGAATAATTATGTTGCGCGGTTCCATTTCTGAAATCATATCTTGCCTCGTACGGATTGCAACGAGGTACAGAAATATGGGCAGGCGCAAAACCCTCGGCATTCACGTCGTTATCGGTGCCGCCGCGCTGACGGCACAGTCCGCCGTTGCGCAAGGGATTGCCGTAGACAACCCGGCCGGCGATGAAATCGTCGTCAGCGCGCAAAAGCGAACGGAGCGGCTGCGCGACGTCCCGGCTTCGATCAGCGTCCTGAGCGGTGACATGCTCGAGGCAACCGGAGCGCGCAGCCTCGCCGATTTCGCTACCTACATCCCCGGCCTGGCGGTCAACAGTGGCGGCACACCGGGGAAAACCTCGATCGTCCTGCGCGGCATATCGACAGGATCGGGCGGCGCGCTGGTCGGCACCTACATCGACGAGACGCCTCTCGGCACGAGCTCCGGCTTTGCGCGCGGATCGTCCTTCCAGCTCGACCTGCTACCTTACGACATCGAGCGGCTCGAAGTTCTGCGCGGACCGCAAGGCACACTTTACGGCGCCAGTACGATGGGCGGTCTGCTCAAGTACGTGCTGCGCGCCGCCGACCCGAGCGCGCTCGAGGCCCGTGCCGGCGGCGGGATCGAGAGTGTTGCCAGCTCCGGCCGACCGGGCTGGGGTGCGCGTGCGATGATCAACGTGCCGATCGTCGCCGACACGCTCGCCGTTCGGGTCAGCGGGTTCTACCAGGACAATGCGGGATGGATCGACAACCCGGCGCGCGGCATTCGGAACGAGAATAGTTCGGTGCAGAAGGGGGCTCGTGCCGCGCTCTTCTGGCGAGCCTCCGACCGCCTCGCCATCAAGGCTTCAGCCTTGCTGCAAGACATTCGGTCCGACGGCAACGCTGCGGTCCAGCTCGATGCCGGGACGCTTCAGCCAACGATCGGCAGGTATAGTCGCGCCCACGTCCTGGCCGAGCCGTACGACCAGAAGCTGCGCTTCTATTCCGTGACCGCGGACTGGGATGTAGATTTCGCGACGGTCACCAGCGCCAGCAGCTGGTCGCGCTCGCGCAATATCTCGATCGTCGATGAGTCGGCATTGTACGGGCCGCTCTTTCCACTTTTCGATCCGGCCGCGCCGGCTGGCGGGCTGTCGGCCTTCACGCTGGATGTGAAGCTGAACAAGTTCACGCAGGAGTTGCGTATCGCATCGTCCACCAGCGACCACTTCGAATGGCTCGTCGGCGGCTTTTACACAAACGAGAATGTGCTGAACCGGCAGGCGCTCAGTGCACAGAATGCCGACCGCACTCCGATCGCTTCGCTTGATCCGTTCGCGACGGTCTACTGGCCCACGAGCTACCGGGAATATGCAGCGTTCGGCAACGCCACCTACAAGTTCAGCCCCGTTTTTGATGTTACCGGGGGTATTCGGTTCAGCCACAACAGCCAGGACTACGTTCAGGATATCGATGGACCGGTGTTCGGCGGCTTCAGCCGGACTGCGCTGAAGTCGAGCGACGATGTCACGACCTGGTCCGCGAGCGCGCGCTTCCGTCCCGACGCGCGATCGACCTTCTATGCGCGCGTCGCCAGCGGCTATCGCCCCGGCGGACCGAACGCTCCGCTCATTGGAGCACCGGCGTCCTACGTTGCGGACACGCTCACCAACTACGAGGTTGGCTACAAGGGTGCGGTCCTGGACGGCCTGGTCGATTTCGACTTCTCGGCCTTCTACGTCGACTGGTCGGACATTCAGGTACCGATCACACTCCCGACCGGCAGCTCGACTGCCAATGGCGGCAAGGCGAGCAGCCGCGGGTTCGAGGCGACGATCCAGGCGCGTCCATCCGATGGCCTTCGGGTTGCCGCGACGGCATCCTACACCGACGCTCATCTGGACGGGGATGTACCGGCGCTCGGTGCCCGCGACGGCGACCGCCTGCCCGACGCGGCGCGCTGGACGGCGTCGCTTTCGGCAGAATACCGCTTTCCGCTCGGTGGCTCCAAGACCCTCACGGCGGCGGCGAGCTACCGCTTTCGCGGTTCGTCCCTCACAGGCCTGGAGAGCATCGGCAGCACGATCCGGATCCCGGCGCAGTCCATCGTCGACGCAAACCTCGGTTTGACGATAGGATCGGTTACCGGCCGCGTCTTCATCCGGAACCTGATCAACGAGCGCGCTTATACGACCTTCTTCGATCCCGATGCGGGATCCTCCACATTGCTTGTGCCGGTCCAGCCACGCACCGTCGGCTTGTCGCTCGACACGCGCTTCTAGCGGTGGGCATTTGCGCGCCGAGAGACCTCGAGCTTGCCTGCCAATTTTGGCCGATGGCCTATCCGGTGGCGATTAACGGACTTGTCATGTCGCGCATCGACGTCGTCGAGGTGACAGTGCGCCAGAACGGCGTCGCTGGACGCGGCGAAGCGGCGGGGGTCTATTATCACGATGACACGTCACGGAGCCTCGCCGCGGCGATCGAGACAGCTCGAGGAGCGATCGAGAACGGTGCTGATCGGCCTGAGATTGCCCGGCTCTTGCCTCCGGGCGGCGCTCGAAACGCTGTCGATTGCGCGCTCTGGGACCTTGAATCGCGTCTTGCCGAGCTCCCGGTCTGGCAAATTGCCGGATTGGCCCCGCCTCGCCCGCTGCTGACCACCATCACGATCGGTGCCGATGACCCGGCTTCGATCGCCGCGCGGGCCAAGGACGCGTGTCGAGACGCGCACGCGATCAAGCTCAAGCTGAACGGCGACGGCGAGGATGGCGAACGGGTGCGCGCGTTGCGGGCGGCGCGGCCCGATGTCTGGATCGGCGTCGATGCCAACCAGGGGCTCGATCCAGACCGCCTGTCCGACCTGATGCCGGTTCTTGTCCGGGCCCGCGTTTCTCTTGTCGAACAGCCCGGCCTCGTCGGCGCCGAAGAGGCATTTCGGGGCTTCGCCAGTCCGATCCCAATGGCTGCGGATGAATCGGCCCAGACTGAAGACGACCTCGAACGCCTCCGTGGCCTGTTCGATGTCATCAACATAAAACTCGACAAATGCGGCGGATTGACCGCGGCGCTGGCAATGGCCGTGGCGGCCCGCGCACGCGGTTTCGGCGTCATGGTCGGGAGCATGGGCGGCACCTCGCTCGCGATGGCCCCGGCGTTTCTCACCGGCCAGGGATGCGATTTTGTCGATCTCGATGGCCCGGTGCATCTCGAAAGCGATCGCAGCCCGGCCGCAATCTATCGGCAAGGGCGGCTCGAGATACCCCCGGACGTGTGGGGCTGGTCGGCGTGACCCGCTCACAAGCCGCGACCGCGGTTGGCAGCACCGGCGGCGACTGGTTCGGGCAACCGCGTGGCCTGACCATCTTGTTCCTGACCGAGATGTGGAGCCAGTTCTCGTTCTTCGGGATGCGCGCGCTGCTGGTGCTGTATGCCACCAAGCATCTCAACTTCGCCCAGGCTGACGCCTCGTGGATGTACGGCGTCTATGCTGCGGCCGTCTACATCACACCGGTGTTCGGCGGCATCGCTTCAGACCGCTGGCTCGGTCGTCGCAAGGCGGTGATGATCGGCGGACTGATCATGGCCCTGGGCCACGTCTTCATGGCCTTCGAGAGCCTGTTCATCGTCGCGCTCGCCACGATCGCGCTGGGCAACGGGCTCTTTCTGCCGGGACTGCCGGCCCAGATCGATGGCCTGTATGCGGCGGACGATCCGCGCCGAAAATCGGCCTACAGCATCTACTACATGGGCATCAACGTCGGGGCCTTCGCCGCACCGTTGGTTATCGGCACGTTTGGCGAACTTTATGGTTTTCATTGGGGATTTGCCATCGCGGCAGTCGGCATGCTGGTGGGAATGGCGGTCTATGCAATCGGTGGCCGTTACCTGCGGCCGGAGGGGCGCGCGCAAATGCGTACGGGCGACGCCCCAAGCGTCGCCGCACCCGCCGCCCGGAGTTTGGCATCGCAGCTTGTCCTGCTGGCGGGAATCGCCGCCGTGATCGTGATTTTCCGCGGCGCCTATGAGCAGATCGGCAACACGATGACGCTGTGGGCCGATGGACAGGTCGACCGCTCGGTCGGCAACCGCGTCATTCCAGTGACCTGGTTTCTGGCGCTGAACTCGCTCATCGTGATCGGTCTGTCGCCCTGGCTCGTCCGACGCTGGACGCGAGCGGCCGAAGTCGGTCGCGAACTCTCGACGATCAGCAAGATGACCGTCGGCGCAGCGCTTGTCGGGCTGTCGTTCCTGCTGCTGTCTGCCGTGGCCTCCACGGCCGGCGACGCGCCCGTGTCATGGCTCTGGCTCGCATTTTTCATGGCGTTCCTAACGGTCGGTGAGCTTCACATCCTCCCTGTCGGCATCGGTCTCTTTGCACGGCTTGCGCCGGCTAACCTTGCCGCCACGACGATCGCCCTTTGGTATTCTGCGGGCTTCTTCGGCAATCTTTTCGCGGGCTGGATCGGAACGCTTTGGCAGCCTCTGGGCATCGGCCCGTTCTTCGCGGTCGCCGGTGCAATCGGGGTGACTTCGGCGCTGCTCCTTAAGCTCTTCGACGGCGCCGTGAGGGACCGCGAGCGGGAGACTGCGCGCGATCCAGCCTCGGGTGCGAAAGACATCTGTCGGGAGGGGAAACTTGCATGATTAACAGGCCAGCGCTCATGACTCTGTTCGCCGTCGCTACGGCCTTGGCGGGTCCGATGTCGGCAACGCTTGCCAAAGACCATGAGGCTCGACCGGAGGGCGCGGCAATGTCCCTCGATCCGACCAGGATCGACGCAGTGGTAAAGCGCGCGATGGCGACGTTCGACGTTCCGGGCATCGCCGTGGCGATCGTGAAAGACGGCAAGGTCGTCTTCGCCAAGGGATACGGCGTGCGCACGGCAGGCCAGCCGGCCCCGGTAACGCCCGACACGATCTTTCAGATCGGATCGAACACCAAGGCCTTCACTGCGGCGGCGCTTGCGATCCTCGTCGACGAGGGCAAGCTGAAGTGGGACGACAAGGTCATCGATCACCTCCCCGACTTCAGGATGTACGACCCGTATGTCACGCGCGAGTTCACTATCCGCGACCTGCTGACCCATCGCAGCGGACTGGGGCTCGGTGCGGGCGACCTGATGTTCGTGCCGGCGACCGACATGTCTCGCGCCGAAATCATGAAGGGGCTTCGGCATCTGCGCCCGGTCTCGAGCTTCCGGTCGCACTATGATTACGACAATCTCCTCTACATCGTTGCCGGCGAGGTCGTCGCCTCGGTGTCGGGGCAGCCTTGGGAGCAGTTCGTCGAGGCCCGGATCCTTAAGCCGCTGGGCATGAAGCGCTGTTCCGCAAACCTGGCGGGCGTGGCCGGTCGCGATGATGTCGCGTCGCCCCACGTCGTCGAGGGCAAGGCAAAGCCGGTTCCGGCGATGAGCATCGACGTCGTCGGCCCCGCCGGCACGATCAATTGCAGCGTCACCGATATGGCGAAATGGCTGACGGTCCAGCTCGGCCAGGGAGCGATCCCCGGAGGCCAGCCGCTGTTCTCGCCGGAGCGCAGCGCCGAAATGTGGACGATGAACACCATAACCCCGGAAAGTCCGGCGCTCGGCGGCCTGCTCCGCAGCCACTTCTCGGGCTATGCGCTCGGCTGGGAGGTCAGCGACAACTTCGGCTTCAAGCGCGTCGCACACACGGGCGGCGTCATCGGCACCGTCACCTCGGTCGCCATGATCCCGGAGCTTAGGCTCGGCGTGTTGGTCTTCACGAATCAAGAGTCGGGCGCAGCGATGCAGGCGGTGAACAACCAGATCCTCGATGCCTATGTCGGCGCGCCGAAGCGGGACTGGATCGATATTGCCTCGGCCTATGCCGCGGGAAAGACCACAGAGGCCAACGTGGTGGAAAAGGATGTCGCGGCACGGCTCGCCAAACCCCTGCCGCCGACGCTGCCCATCGATGCCTATGCCGGCAATTTCCGCGATCCGTGGCGGGGTGATGCCGTCGTCCGCCGGGAAGGCGACAAGCTGGTGTTGAAGATCGGCCGGACGACCTCGCTCGAGGCGATGCTGCAGCCCTATAGCGGCAATGTCTTCGTCGCCCGCTGGGTCGACCGGAGCATCCACGCCGACGCCTTCGTTCGCTTCGAGCAGGGTTTCGACGGCGCGATCAAGGGCATGACATTGCAGGCTATCTCGCCGGCAACCGACTTCAGTTTCGATTTTCAGGACCTGGCCTTCGTGAAGTTTTAGGCTGGGATCGTCGCCCCGGATAGCGGGTGTTTCGGTGTCAAAGCCAATGACCTCGTGGCTCGCCCAGTCGGGTAACGCAGCCGGGGTGCTGCGCCGCGCCGGATACCCGGGATGAGCATGACGGCCGACCGTGATCGGGGCCACCTTTCGCGTACTCAGCGCTTGCTGGGTGGGCTGAACCATGGTGACCGCGACATCGGCCTGGCGCTGCATCAGATCGACCGCCTTGCGGCGTGCTTGCCCAGTCGATCGGCGGCGGCCTCGTCGATCAGCGACGAACTCGGCGGCGCGCCAAGCTCTTCCAAGAACAACAAGAGCTACATCATCAACGTCGCTCGATGGCGCGGTCGACGCCTCCAACACCAACGGCACCGCGATCTTCGCGCAAAGCCTTGGCGGCACCGGCGCCGGCACTATCGCCATCACCACGAACCAGCAGATCCGCAGCGGCAGCGGCTCGGGCGCGGCGATCGTCATCGACGGCGGTGCCGACAACACGCTGCTGGTCGCCGGTTCGGCTTCGGCGGTATCGACCCTCGCGATCGTCGGCGGTGCCGGCAATGAGAGCATCACCAACACCGGCTCGGTAATCGGCGACCTGCATCTTGGCGGCGGCAACAACCGCTTGTCTGATGGGCTTGTCGGCACCGACGCTGCCAATCGACCTCGCCAACGGCGCGCAGTTCGCCAATACCGACGGCGACGACGGTCCGCGCACCAACCTGCTGTATTGCGTGCGGGTCGTCACCGGGTCGCCCTGGTCAGCACGGGCGTATCTACTGGAGGCTCAATGAACTCATATAAAGGGTCAGCGAGAAGACCCGCGCGTCAACCAAACTATGGAAGCAGAGCGGCGAACGACAAGCGTTAGCCTATTAAGTCAAGTTCAACCGGTGCGACTGCGACGATGCCGAGGTGCTCAGCCAATTGTTTCCATGAGTCAGATTGCGCGACCACTCCCTGGATGGGGCACTCGGGGATGTCACGGAAGGTCCGGTTTCGGGGCGCTGCCAATCGCTGCTCTATGGCAATTTCTGAGCGCTAGCGGCCGTTCGACCGGGCACCCTGGATCGCCGACAATCCAGCTACTGACGCATCGTCCGGGCGCAGAACTTTCTCCAGCACGACAAATTTCAGGTCATCACGCAGCGGTGTGCCGAACCGGTTGTCGTCATACGGGAACGCCTCCGTCTCCCCTGTGAGGTGGTAGCCGCGGCGCAGGTACCAGGCGATCAGGGTCTCCCGGACGTTCACGACGGTCATCCGGACCCGCGTGCCGCCGTGCTCGTGGACCCACAGTTCCGCCGCCGTCAGCACGTCCCTGCCAAGACCGGTGTTCTGCCGGTCCGGGTCGGTCGCCAGTGACCCGAGATACCATTTCCCGTCGCCCAGGGGCTCCAGCCAGACGCAGCCGAGCAATCCGCCGGTCGATGCACCAACCCACTTGAGCAGCGACGCCTCCGGCTTGGCGAGCACGTCGGCGCGGAGCAGGTCGCGCGTCGTCCGGTCGCCGGAGATGTACCCGGCTTCCGTGTTCCAAGCGGCCGTCGAGCCGGAGCCGCGATAGGCCCGGTTGACCAGCGCAACGATGGCCGGGATGTCCTCGTCGGTGGTTGGTGCGAGCATTTTACCTCTTGCCGGGTCGGCCTGGCGCTAGTCAGCGGGGCGCGAGTTCGTTGACCGGCTAATCCGGCATCAGCAGCGACAGCGCCACCAGCGCCGCCTGCCGCCGGATCTCGTGACGCCCGAGGTCGCCGAAGTGCTGGGTGTCCGCGACGACCTTGTCGGGGTCGCCGTCCCGCGTCGCGCAGGCGAAGACGACGGTGCCGACGGGTTTCTTGAGCGAGCCGCCGTCGGGGCCGGCGATGCCGGTGATCGCGACCGCGGTGTCGGCCAGGCTGTGCGTCAGCGCGCCCTGCGCCATCGCCCAGGCAACCGCGACGGAGACCGCGCCGAACGTCTCGAGGATGTCCTGGTTGACACCGATCGACTCCATCTTGGACTCGTTCGAATAGGTCACGAAGCCGCGTTCGAAGACCTGGGACGAGCCCGGGATCTCGGTCAGCGCGGCGGCGACCAGCCCGCCGGTGCACGATTCCGCCAGCGCGACGGTGCGCCCGATCGCGAGGTTGGCCTCGATGACCTTGCGCGCCATCGCCAGGAGTTCGGGGTCGAACATCAGGCGGGCACCCGAACGCTCGCCATCGCCTGGGCTGCCAGCCCCTCGCGGCGGCCGGTGAAGCCGAGCCCCTCGGTGGTCGTCGCCTTGACGCTGACCGCCTCGAGCTTGAGTCCGAGCAACTCCGCGATCCGCACGCGCATCGCGGTCCGGTGCGGTCCGACCTTGGGAGCCTCGGCGATGATCGTGAGGTCGACATGGTCGATGATCCCCCCACGCGCCGTGATCAGCGAGGCGGCGTGGGCGAGGAACTGGTCCGACGACGCGCCGCGCCACTGCGGGTCGCTGGGCGGGAAATGCTGGCCGATATCGCCCGCGCCGATCGTGCCGAGCAGCGCGTCGGTCAGCGCATGGAGTCCGGCGTCGGCGTCGCTATGGCCGATCAGGCCGTGGGTGTGAGGGATGCGCAGGCCGCACAGCCAGATGTGGTCGCCGGGGCCGAAGCGGTGGACGTCGTAGCCGCTGGCGACGCGCGAGGTCAGGGCGCGGGCGAACAGCGCCTCGGCGCGCTCGAAATCGGCGGGGGTGGTCAGCTTGAAGCCGCGCTCGTCACCCTCGACGAAGGCGACGCGCAGCCCGGCCGCAAGCGCTACGGCAACGTCGTCGGTGGCTCCGGCGGCGGCGGCCTGGTGGGCAGCGAGGATCGCGTCGAAGCGGAAGCCCTGGGGGGTCTGGACGCGGTGAACGCTGTCGCGCGCGATCTCGCCCTCGACGTGGGTCCCGCCGGTGCGGAGCGAGTCGGCCACGGACAGGGCAGGGGTTGCACCGTCTTCGTGGTCGAGCGCGGCGAGAACCCGGTCGATCACCGCGGTCGGGACGAACGCCCGCGCGGCGTCGTGGATCAGGACCTTGGCAGGTGCCGCGTCTGCGAGAGCCGCAAGCCCGAGGCGCACCGACTCCTGCCGGGTCGCGCCGCCGTGGATGGGAGGACCGAGGCTCAATCCGGCGACGCTCTCGGCATACAGCTCCGCATCGTCGGGATGGATGACCACCGAGACCGTGTCGACGCTGCCGGCCAACCCTTCGACGGCATGCCTCAGGACAGTCTTGCCGGCGACGCGGCGGTATTGCTTGGGCAGGCCCTCGCCAGCGCGGTGACCCCGGCCGGCGGCAACGATCAGTCCGTGGGTTTGCCCGCGCATCGCTCCGCTCTATCCCGCCCGCGCCTTGCCGAACAGGGGGAATGACGTTAGGGGTTCTGCCCGCTTTTTAGGCAGTTTTTCCGTGGCCCGTCTTTCGCCCATCCGTATCGGCAAGCTTGTCGTCGACCAGCCGGTCATCCTGGCACCGATGACCGGTGTCACTGACCTGCCGTTCCGCCGCATCGTCAAGCGCTACGGCGCCGGGCTGACTGTTACCGAGATGATCGCAAGCCAGGCGATGGTCCGCGAGACCCGCCAGTCGATCCAGAAGTGCGCGTGGGATCCGAGCGAGGAGCCGGTGTCGATGCAGCTTGCGGGCTGCGATCCCGAGATCATGGCCGAGGCCGCCAAGCTTAACGCCGACCGCGGTGCGGCGATCATCGACATCAACATGGGCTGCCCGGTGAAGAAGGTCGTCAACGGCGACGCGGGCTCGGCGTTGATGCGCGACCTGCCGCTCGCCGCCCGCCTGATCGCAGCGACGGTCAAGGCGGTCGAACTGCCGGTGACGCTTAAGATGCGCATGGGCTGGGACCACTCCAGCCTCAACGCTCCCGAGCTTGCACATATCGCCGAGGACCTCGGCATCCAGCTGATTGCCGTCCACGGCCGCACCCGCTGCCAGCTTTACAAGGGTGCTGCGGACTGGAACTTCGTGTCGCGCGTTAAGCAGGCGGTGGCGCTGCCAGTTATCGTCAATGGCGATATCCTGTCGCTCGACGACGTCGATACCGCGCTGGCGCAGTCGGGCGCGGACGGCGTCATGATCGGGCGCGGGGCCTACGGCAAGCCGTGGCTGCTCGGCCAGGCGATCGCGTGGCTGGTCCACGGCCACCGCTTGGCGGCCCCTGAACTCGCCGAACAATTTGCCGTGATCGTCGAGCACTACCGGGCGATGCTGGAGCTGTATGGCAACGAGGTCGGCGTCAATCTCGCGCGCAAGCACCTCGGCTGGTACACCAAGGGCCTGATCGGCTCGGCCGAAT
The DNA here is from genome assembly GCA_019285715.1 of Sphingosinicellaceae bacterium. Taxonomy (NCBI): domain Bacteria; kingdom Pseudomonadati; phylum Pseudomonadota; class Alphaproteobacteria; order Sphingomonadales; family Sphingosinicellaceae; species Sphingosinicellaceae bacterium. Next base: position 3,086,965 of record CP079108.1, on the reverse strand, counting down.
TCCGCAACGCGGTCAACCAGCAGGCATCTCCCGCCGTCGTGCTCGACATGCTCGAGCGTTTCTACGCGCCGCTCATCGAAGGCGACGAGCGCCTCGACCTCGCGGCATGAGCATATTGCCGCTGCGCCGGGCCAAGACGCCGCCCGCGCTGCCCGACCTGATGACCGTGCTGCCGGTGCCCGTCGTCGCGCTCGATGCCGACGATCGGCCGTGCCTGGTCAATCAGGCCGCGGAGACATTGCTCAACCATAGCGCGGGCGTGCTTGCCGAGCGTGGGTTGGTCGGCCTGCTGGTCGACGGACGGCCGATCGCCGAAGTCATCGCGGCCGCACGGACCCAGGGCGGCGGCTATGCCAGCTACGATGTCGAGCTTGGCTATGAGGGTGCGCGCATGGTCCGCGCCGACGTGCTGATATCCCCGTTGGTCGATGCGCCCGGCTGGCTGGTGATGACGCTGCAGGCGCGGGCGGTGGCATCGCTGGTCGAGCGCCAGCTGGTAAATCGCGGTGCAGCGCGCTCGGCGGTCGGCGTCGCGGCGATGCTGGCGCACGAGATCAAGAACCCGTTGTCGGGCATCCGCGGCGCGGCGCAGTTGATCGAGCAGACCGCGCGGACGGCGGGCGACGCCGACACCAGCGAGCTGACGACCCTGATCCGCGACGAGGTCGACCGCATCCGGACCCTCGTCGACCGTATGGAGGACTTCACCGACACCAGGCCGCTGGCGCTCGGGCCGGAGAATATCCACGCCGTTCTTGGCCATGTCCGCAAGCTCGCGGGGCAGGGGTTCGCCCGCGGGATCAAGGTCCGCGAGCAGTACGACCCGTCGCTGCCGCCGGTGCTCGGCAACCGCGACGCGCTCGTCCAGGTGTTCCTGAACTTGATCAAGAACGCTGTCGAAGCCGCGGGGGAGGCATGCGAATTGTCGATCCACACGGCCTATCGCCAGGGCCTCCGCCTCGCCGCGCCCAGCCGCCACAAGCGCATCGCGCTGCCGATCGAGGTCTGCATAATCGACAACGGCCCGGGCGCTCCGACCGAGCTCGCCGACCATCTGTTCGACCCGTTCGTGACCACCAAGGCGGGCGGCCGCGGCCTTGGTCTGGCGTTGGTGGCGAAGCTGGTCAGCGATCACGGCGGCGTCGTCGAGTACGAGCGCGACGGCCAGCGTACGATCTTCCGCGTCCTGCTTGCGACCGCCTGATGGAGACTCTGTGACCCTAGTCCTCGTTGCCGACGACGATGCCGCAATCCGCACCGTCGTCCGGCAGGCGCTCACCCGCGCCGGCCACGAGGTCAAGACCGTCGACAGCAACGCCGCGCTGTGGAAGCTGATCGACGCCGGGGAGGGCGATGTCGTGGTCACCGACGTCGTGCTGCCCGACGGCGACGGCCTGACCGCGATCCCGCGATTGCTCGCCCGGCGCCCTGGCCTGCCGGTCATCGTCATGAGCGCGCAGAACACCTTGTCGACCGCAGTTCGCGCGACGGAGCAGGGCGCGTTCGACTATTTGCCCAAGCCGTTCGACATCGACGCGCTCGCCCGCGCCGTGGCGAGCGCACTTGCCGCCAGTGGCCATGTCCCGGAACCGCTGGCTGCGGCGGGCGACGACCTGCCGCTGATCGGGCGCTCGGCGGCGATGCAGGAGGTCTACCGCACCATCGCGCGCGTCGTCGCGACCGACCTCAGCGTGCTGATCCTTGGCGAATCCGGCACCGGCAAGGAGCTTGCTGCACGCGCCCTGCATGACCTCGGCGCCCGCCGCGACGGGCCGTTCGTGGCGATCAACATGGCCGCGATCCCGCGCGAGCTCATCGAGACCGAGCTGTTCGGCCATGAGCGCGGTGCCTTCACCGGCGCCGCCGCACGCGCCACCGGTCGCTTCGAGCAGGCGCAGGGCGGCACACTGTTCCTCGACGAGATCGGCGACATGCCCGCCGACGCGCAGACGCGCCTGCTCCGCGTCCTGCAATCCGGTGACTTCACCACCGTGGGCGGCAACCGCACCATCCGTGCCGACGTGCGGATCATCTCGGCAACCAACCAGGACCTCCCGCGGCGCATCGCCAGCGGGCAATTTCGCGAAGACTTGTTCTATCGTTTGAACGTCGTACCGCTCCAGCTTCCGCCATTGCGTGAACGCAGCGGCGACATCGCCGTGCTGGCCCGGCACTTCCTCGACCGTGCCGCGCGCGACGGCTTGCCGCGCAAAGCGCTCGACAGCAGCGCGATCGAAGTCCTCGCCGGGCACGCGTGGCCGGGCAACGTCCGCGAGCTCGAGAACCTCATGCGCCGGCTCGCGGCCTTGACCAGCGGCGAGCGCATCGACGAGGCCGCGGTCGTCGCGGGGCTCCGCGGCCCAGGGATGGGAGCGGGTCCGACGGCAGCCCCGAGCGGCGGGCTGGCGGCCTCGGTGGCACTCCACCTCGCCGACTATTTCGGCACCTTCGACGAGGACCTGCCCCCCGACGGACTGTACGACCGCATCCTTGCCGAGGTCGAGCGGCCACTGCTGACGCAGGCGCTGGCGGCAACGCGCGGCAACCAGATACGGGCGGCGAAGCTGCTCGGGATCAATCGCAATACGCTGCGGAAAAAGCTCTCCGACCATCGTCTCGACGCTGCCGACTCACGCCGCTAGCCCGCGAACAACCTTCCCGCACCACGGTTTGCCGCAACGAACGTCGCGTGCGCGCAACGACTGTGTTCCTTTTGCCACGCTAGTGCGGTAAAGCCTTAGTCAATGGAATCGACCATGCCAGCGCCTCCCGGGCTGCCGCGCGACCGACGCCTTGGGCGGCGTCTGGCGCGCTGGATCAACCGGGTCGACCTGTATCCGCGGCTCGAGGTGGCGGTTGCAGTGCTGGTCGTGGTGCTCGGCATCGCCAGCTACGAGGTTTTGACGAGCACCCGCGCCCCCGCCGCCGGCTTCTCGCCGTCGCTGGTGACCGCACTGCTGGTGGTCAACCTTGTACCGCTGATGGCGCTTTTCGTGCTGATCGCACGGCGGCTGGCGATCCTGCTGAGCAACCGCCGGCGTGGCACGGCGGGGGCGCACCTCCATGTCCGGCTGGTGGCGTTGTTCGCGACGATTGCTGCAGTGCCGACGCTGCTGGTGGTGATTTTCGCGTCGCTGCTGTTCCAGTTCGGGACGCAGTTCTGGTTCTCCGACCGCGCCAAGACCGTGCTCGACAACGCCGATCAGGTTGCCCAGGCGTATGTGGCCGAGAACAAGCAGCGCGTCTTCGACGACATCGAGGCGATGGCCGGCGACGTCAACAACTATGCCCGCGACTTCGGCATCGACTCGCCGACCTTCCGCGAGGGGTTGGTTTTCCAGGTCAAGACCCGCAACCTGACCGAGGCGGCGGTGTTCACCGCGGGGCGCGCCGGGGTGGTCATCTACGCCGGCGTCAACATGGACGCGCGACCGCTGTCGGCGCGGATCAAGTCGCTCGATCTGGCGCGGGCGCGGGCGGGCGAGGTCCGCGTCATCGCCTCCGCCGGCGACCGCGTCGAGGCCGTGGTGCGCATCGACCCGGTGCTCGAGCGCTACGTCTACGTCAGCCGCAAGGTCGACCCGCTGGTGCTGAACTCGGTGGCGCGGACCCGAACCGCGCTGAGCGAATACAAGGCGTTGACCGACCGCAGCCGCGACCTAAAGTGGCGTTTCAACGTCATGCTGATGGTGGTGTCGCTGCTCATCTTGGCGGCGGCGATCTGGTTTGCCTTGTGGCTGGCGAACCGCCTGGCGTCGCCGATCGCGCGGTTGGCCGATGCTGCCGAGCGCGTCGGTGCCGGCGACCTCGACGCGCGGGTCAAGGTTCGGAACTCGCCAGACGAGATCGGCACCCTGGAGCGCGCCTTCAACCGCATGACCGGGCAATTGAAGGCGCAGCAGAACGCCCTGGTCACCGCCAACGCGCAGGCCGACGAGCGCCGCCAGTTCACCGAAGCGGTGCTGACCGGCGTCTCGGCGGGCGTGCTGTCGATCGACGCGAAGGGCATCATCCGCCTCGCCAACCACAGCGCCGCCGAATTGCTCCAGTCGACCGCGCGGGCGCTGGCCGGGCGCCCGCTGGCGGAAGCGGTACCCGAACTTGCGGCGCTCCTGGATGAAGCGTCGGCCCAGGGCGGTGCAGCCGGGCAGGTGATCATTGCACGTGGCGCCGACACCCAGACCCTGAGTGTGCGGATCGCGGCCGAAAGCGGTGGCGCGCGCAGCTATGTGCTGACCTTCGACGACATTTCGGACCAGCTTGCCGACCAGCGCCGCGCCGCCTGGGCCGATGTCGCGCGGCGCATAGCGCACGAGATCAAGAACCCGCTGACGCCGATTCAGCTGTCCGCCGAACGCCTGCAGCGCAAATATGCCAGGCAGATCATCGACGATCCCGAGACCTTCGCCTCGCTGACCAGCACCATCGTCCGTCAGGTCGGCGATCTCCGGCGCATGGTCGACGAGTTCAGCAGCTTCGCGCGGATGCCCAAGCCGGTGTTCCAGCTCGAATCCATCGCCGAGATCGCCAAGCAGGCGGTGTTCCTGCAGGAGGTCGCCTACCCGAACGTGCGCTTCGGGCTGGTCGTGCCAGCGTCGCTGCCCGACCTCATCTGCGACCGCCGCCAGATCAGCCAGGCACTCATCAATCTACTGAAGAACGCTGCGGAAGCCATTGCCGCGTGCGGCAAAACCGAGGGCGGGCTGATCAGCCTGACGGTTCGCGCCACCGACACGCACGTCACGATTGAGGTAACCGACAACGGCTGCGGCCTGCCGGTCGAGGCGCGCGATCGGCTCACCGAGCCATACGTCACGACCCGCACCCGCGGCACCGGGCTCGGCCTCGCGATCGTCAAGAAGATCGTCGAGGAGCACGGCGGCACGCTTGACCTTGGCGATGCTCCCGGTGGCGGCGCGATGGCCCGGCTCGGCTTCGTGCTGGGGAATACGCATTTGCTCGAAGATGATGCCGGCGATCACGCACGGCACGCGGGACAGGGGTAGGAATGGCGCTCGATATCCTCATCGTCGACGACGAAGCCGACATCCGCGACCTGATCGCCGGCGTCCTCGACGACGAGGGCTATGGCACGCGGACGGCGCATGACAGCGACTCCGCGCTGACCGCGATCACCGAGCGGCGGCCGTCGCTGCTGATCCTCGATATCTGGCTGCAAGGCTCGCGCCTCGACGGCATCGAACTCCTCGAGGAGGTCAAGCGCCGCGACGTGACGCTGCCGGTCATCGTCATCTCGGGCCACGGTAACATCGAGACTGCGGTCGCGGCGATCAAGCGCGGGGCGTACGACTTCATCGAAAAGCCGTTCCGCGCCGACCAGTTGCTGATCGTCGTCGACCGCGCCACGCAGACCGAGCGCCTGCGCCGCGAGAACGAGGAACTGCGCGAGCGTGCCGGGGTCGAGACCGAGCTGACCGGCTCGTCGGCGGTCATCAACAATGTCCGCGCGACCATCAAGCGCGTTGCCGCGACCGGCAGCCGGGTGCTGATCACCGGTGCGGCGGGATCGGGCAAGGAGATCGCGGCGCGCTTGCTGCACCAGTGGTCACCCCGCGCCAACGCGCCGTTCGTCGTCGTTAGCGCCGCGCGCATGACCCCCGAGCGGGTCGAGGAGGAACTGTTCGGCCACGAGGAGGGCGGGCATCTGGTGCGCTCCGGCCTGTTCGAGCAGGCGCATGGGGGCACGCTGTTTCTCGACGACGTCGCCGACATGCCGATGCCGACCCAGGCCAAGATTCTGCGCGTCCTGACCGAGCAGAACTTCCAGCGCATCGGCGGCTCGCGCTGGGTCAAGGTCGACGTCCGCGTCATCAGCGCGACCTCACGCGACCTCGCGGTCGAGATCGCGGAGGGGCGTTTCCGCGAAGACCTTTATTACCGCCTCAACGTCGTGCCGGTACGCCTGCCGTCGCTGACCGAGCGCCGCGAGGACATTGCCGAACTGGTCCGTTATTTCCTGGCGCGCTATGCCGCCGAGCGCCGGGTTGCGACACCGGCGTTGAGCGAGGACGCGGTCGCGGCGCTGCAGACCTACAACTGGCCGGGCAACGTCCGCCAGCTCAGGAACGTCGTCGAGCGCACGCTGATCCTCGCGCCGCCGGACCGGACCGGGCGCATCGACATCGACATGCTGCCGTCGGAGGTGACCAACGAGCCCTCGAAGCTGGTCCCGGGGCAGGCGGTGCGCTCGATCATGGGGACGCCGCTGCGGGAAGCGCGCGAGGCGTTCGAGCGCGAGTACCTGCGGGCGCAGATCCGGCGGTTCTCAGGCAATATCTCGAAGACGGCAGCGTTCATCGGGATGGAGCGGTCGGCGTTGCACCGGAAGCTGAAGGCGCTCGGAGTAGGCGACGGCGACGAGGAAGCTGAGGCGGCGGAATAAAGGGGGCGGGGAGGCAGGAAGCTCGCGAGAATACTTTTCTGGCCGTCCCCGATACCCGCAAGACGCACCTTGTTCCGTCGCGACCACCGCACTAGCTTCGTAACGCCCGTACCAACGGGCACGCCCCGCCGGGCAACGGCGAGAGCATGCGGGTCACAATCGGCTCGCCAATAAACGAAGGGCCACAACATGGCTGACAAGGCTAACTCGCTGCAGGATGTATTCCTGAATACCGTCCGCAAGACCAAGACCCCGGTGACGATGTTCCTGGTCAACGGCGTCAAGCTGCAGGGCGTGATCACCTGGTTCGACAATTTCTCCGTTCTCCTCCGCCGCGACGGGCACTCGCAGCTGGTCTACAAGCACGCGATCTCGACGGTCATGCCCGCCAGTCCCGTGCAGCTGTTCGAGGCCGAGAAGATCGACGACGAGGTGGACGCCGCTTGACCCAGCAAGACCATGCCCCGCAGCCGGGCTTCGACGCCCAGCGGGGCCTGAGGTTCGGCGCAAAAACTGTTGTCGTGCTGCCGTTCAAGGACGGACAGGTGCGCACCGGCCCGCGTGAGGCGCGTGATCCTGAATCGCGCCTCGCCGAGGCCGAGGGGCTGGCGCGCGCGATCTACCTCGACGTCGTCCACGGCGAGGTCATCCGCATCCGCCAGGCGGCGGTGGCGACGCTGTTCGGCAAGGGCCAGGTCGAGCGCATGGCGGCGACGATCGCCGCCACCGAGGCGGAGCTGATCGTCATCGACGGCACCGTCTCGCCGATCCAGCAGCGCAATCTCGAGAAGGAGCTGAAGGTCAAGGTCATCGACCGGACCGGGCTGATCCTCGAGATCTTCGGCGAGCGCGCCTGCACTGCCGAAGGCGCGCTGCAGGTCGAGCTTGCGCACCTCAGCTACCAGGCCAGCCGCCTCGTCCGGTCGTGGACCCATCTCGAGCGCCAGCGCGGCGGCTTCGGCTTCCTCGGCGGTCCCGGCGAGACCCAGATCGAGGCCGACCGCCGCCAGATCCGCGACCGCATGGCCAAGCTCAAGGGCGACCTCGAGGGCGTCAAGCGGACCCGCGGCCTGCACCGCTCGCGCCGCCAGAAGGCGCCGTATCCGGTGGTCGCGCTGGTCGGCTACACCAATGCTGGCAAGTCGACATTGTTCAACCGGCTGACCGGCGCGACCGTCATGGCCGAGGATCTGTTGTTCGCGACGCTCGACCCGACGATGCGGAGCATCGAGCTGCCGGGCATCGACAAGGTGATCCTGTCGGACACCGTCGGCTTCGTCTCGGCGCTGCCGACGCAGCTGGTCGCGGCCTTCCGCGCGACGCTGGAGGAGGTGCTCGAGGCGGACGTCATCGTCCACGTCCGCGACCTGTCACACCCGGATTCGAGCGCGCAGGCTGGCGACGTGCTGGCGGTGCTGCGGGACCTGGGCGTGGTCGACGGCGAGCCCACCGTCGATGGTCGCGGCGCGATCCCGATCATCACCGCGCTCAACAAGATCGACCTGCTCGAACCCGACGCGCGCGAGGCGGCGCAGGGCCGCGACAGCGACACCGAAGTGGCGATCTCGGCGCTCGACGGCACCGGCGTCGACACGCTGCTGCAGAAGGTTGCCGACCTGCTCCAGTCGGCGTCGAAGCTGCACACCGTCCGACTCAATTTCGCCGATGGCCGTAAGGGCGCCTGGCTCCACGAGCACGGCGAAGTCGTCGACCGCACCGACGACGAGGATGGCGCGCTGCTGCACGTCCGCCTCACCGACGCCGCGAAAGCCCGCTTCGACGCACTTTGACGACTGGACTGTCGGCAGGGTTTTTCGCCCGGCCGCCCAGCTTGGCCCGACGCGCCGTAACGGCACACCGCGGCCGCGTGTGGTGGCCGGCTCGAAGCACGATGCGCGGGGCGGTCACGGGTTGCGGCCGCATCGGCGCTTGACCGCTGGCGAAAATCCGCGCTTGCGACGCGCCATGATCAGCCCCGGCACCAACCGCGACAGCTTCGGTGTCGAAGTCCTCGCCGATCCGGCGTTGCTGATCGGGCCGGGCTTCCGCGTATTGTCCGACAATGCCCCGGCGCGGACGCTGTTCGGTGACCGGCTGCTCGGCCAGGACCTGCGGCTGGTGCTGCGCCACCCCGCCGTCCTCGACACCGTGCGCGAGGCCTTCGCCGACAATAACGCCGCCGTCCGCGAGGTTGCCGGGCTGGGCGCCCACGACAACGCCTTCCGGGTCCGAGCCGCGCCGGTCGATGGCACGCGGGTGCTGCTCAGCTTCACCGACATCACCCAAGCGCGGCTGACCGAGCGCATGCGGGTCGATTTCGTCGCCAACGCGAGCCACGAGTTGCGCACGCCGCTGGCGACGCTGGCCGGGTTCATCGAGACGCTCCAGGGCCCCGCGGTCAAGGACGCTCCGGCGCGCGAGCGCTTCCTCGAGATCATGGCGCGGGAGTCGGCGCGGATGTCGCGACTGATCGAGGACCTGCTGTCGCTGAGCCGCATCGAGCTCGACAAATACGTGCGGCCGCAGCTCGCGATGGCGCTGCCGCCGGTGATCGCCGACGTTGCCCGGACGCTCGCGATGCGCCTCGAATCCGACGAGCGCCAGCTGATCATCGCACCGCTGCCGGAACTCCCCGATGTCATCGCCGACCGCGACCAGATCCTCCAGGTGCTCCACAACCTTGTCTCGAACGCACTCAAATACGGACGCACCGGGACGCCGATCACCCTGCGCGCCGAGGTCGTCGGCCGGACGGTACGGATCACCGTCAGCGACGAGGGCGACGGCATCGCGCCGATCCACCTGCCGCGGCTGACCGAGCGCTTTTACCGCGTCGACACTAGCCGCTCGCGGACACTCGGCGGCACCGGCCTCGGCCTCGCCATCGCCAAGCACATCGTCGAGCGCCACCGCGGCGAACTGGTCATCACCAGCAAGCTCGGCGAGGGCACCCAGGTGTCGTTCACGTTACCGGCGAGTTAAGGCGCGCTCCGGTCGTCACAAAACTGCAACGTGGTTGTCATAGAGAGTACATGACCGGCGGCTAGGCGCTCCGTTGACGGTTGGGGGCAGCAGTCTGGTCCAAATTGCGGATCGGTGCCTCACGCCCGCTCAGTCAGCGACCCCACAGGGAGAATAGTCTTGTCGATCAAAGCCATGATGACCGCGGGCGCGGTCGTCGCGCTGGTGGCCGGAGCCACCGCCGCCGAGGCCCGCACCCAGATTCGCATCGTCGGTTCGTCGACGGTCTATCCGTTCACGACCGCGGTTGCCGAGCAGTTCAAGCGCAAGTTCCCGCAGTTCCAGGCGCCCGTCGTCGAATCGACCGGCACTGGCGGCGGCATCAAATTGTTCTGCAGCGGCGTCGGCGAGCAGTTCCCCGACATGGCCAACGCGTCGCGCCGCATCAAGGCCAGCGAAGTCGCCTCGTGCAAGGCCGCCGGCGTCACGCAGATTGCCGAAGTCCAGGTCGGCCTCGACGGCATCGCGCTCGCCCACGCCCGCAGCGCCGCCGACTACACGCTGAGCGAAGTCGACATCTACAAGGCGCTCGCTGCCAATCCGTACGGCAAGCCGAACAAGACCAAGACCTGGAAGGACGTCAATACCAAGCTTCCGGCAACCAAGATCGAGGTCCTCGGGCCGCCGCCGACGTCGGGCACGCGCGATGCCTTCGGCGAGCTGATCATGACCAAGGGCTGCGAAGCCAACGCCGCGATGGTCGCGCTCAAGAAGTCGGACGAGAACAAGTACAAGAACGTCTGCACCAAGCTCCGCGAGGACGGTGCCTACGTCGAAGCCGGCGAGAACGACAACCTCATCGTCCAAAAGCTCGCCGCCAACCCGAACGCGCTCGGCATCTTCGGCTACAGCTATCTCGAAGAGAACCGCGACAAGATCAAGGACGTGCCTCTGCAGGGCCTGCCGGCGACCTACGACAACATCGCCAGCTTCAAGTACCCGGCGTCGCGCCCGCTGTACGTCTACGTCAAGCTCCAGCACGTCCGCGCGATCCGCGGCATGCGCGAGTTCCTGGCCGAGTACGCCAAGGACAGCACCTGGGGCAAGGGCGGCTATCTCGCCCAGCGCGGCCTGGTCGCCTCGCCCGACGCGGTTCGCACCAAGAACGCTGCGATCGTCGCCAACCTGACTCCGCTCGACCTCGCGTCGATCAAGTAAGCTGCGTATGCCGGCGGGGGCAGCCTCGCCGGCAACGCTCGTGATGGAGCCGCAATGTCGCTGACTTTCATCACCATGCTGCTGATCGGCCTCGGGCTCGTCGCCTTCATGGTGGGGCGCAGCCGGGGTGCATTTGCCGGTGCCGTGCATCACGGCGGCATTGAGATCGGGCGGGTCCACTCGCGGCCCAATTACCATGCCGCCTTTGTCGGCCTGTGCGCGCTGACCCCGGCGCTGCTGCTCATGCTGGCGTGGAGCATCGCCGGCGACCGGCTGGTTACCGGCGAAGTGCTGGCCAGCGTTGCCGCCGCCGAGCGCCCGACGACGGCGCTCGACGTCTCGGCGTTCATGTCGGAGGTCAAGGGCATCGCCAGCGGCGACCAGGAGGGCGGCTTCAACCCCGCCACCGGCCCCGCTGCCAAGGTCTACGCCGACACCGTCGGCACCTACAACCTCATCGCCGGCGGCATCGCCGCCGCGCTCGCCGCCATCGGCGCAATATGGGCCCTGTCCAAGGTCACGCCGCAGTTCCGGGCGCGCAACCGCGTCGAGGTCGTGGTCATGGGGCTGCTCATCATCGCCTCGCTGGTCGCGGTGCTGACGACACTCGGGATCGTGCTGTCGCTGATCTTCGAGAGCGTGCGCTTCTTCCAGAAGGTCAGCTTCCTCGAGTTCGTCACCGGCACCGTGTGGTCGCCGCAGACCGCGCTCCGCGCCGACCAGGTCGGTTCGTCCGGAGCGTTCGGCGCGGTGCCGCTGTTCTGGGGCACGATCTTCATCGGCGCGATCATCGCCATGATCGTCGCCATCCCGCTCGGCCTGATGACGGCGGTCTACCTCACCCAGTACGCCGACCCGCGGGTCCGCAAGTGGCTGAAGCCGCTGCTCGAAATCCTCGCCGGTGTGCCGACCGTGGTCTACGGTTTCTTCGCTGCGCTGACCGTTGCCCCGGCCGTCCGGGACTTCGCGCTGTCGATCGGCATCTCCAGCGCGAGTTCGGAAAGCGCGCTCGCCGCCGGTGCGGTGATGGGCGTCATGATCATCCCGTTCGTGTCCTCGATGGCCGATGACGCGTTGACCGCAGTCCCGCAGGCGATGCGCGACGGCAGCCTGGCGATGGGCGCGACGACCAGCGAGACCATCCGCCGCGTGCTCGTGCCCGCCGCGCTGCCGGGCATCGTCGGCGGCGTGCTGCTCGCGGTCAGTCGCGCCATCGGCGAGACCATGATCGTCGTCATGGCCGCCGGTCTCGCCGCCAACCTGACCGCGAACCCGTTCCAGAGCGTCACCACGGTGACCGCCCAGATCGTCCAGCTGCTAACCGGCGACCAGGAGTTCGACAGCGCCAAGACCCTGTCGGCGTTCGCGCTCGGCCTCGTGCTGTTCGTCATCACCTTATGCCTCAACATCTACGCGCTGTCCGTCGTGAAGCGCTACCGGGAGGCTTATGAGTAGCGTCATTGCCGAAGCCTTGCCCGCCGGGCCACCGCCCCTCCAGGCCATCGTCCCAACCGAATGGGCGACGCCCGAGATGCGCCGCCGCATCGCGGCGCGCTACCGCTCCGAATGGATCTTCAAGCACCTCGGTATGGGTGCGCTGCTGCTTGCCGGGCTGTTCCTGGTGTTCCTGCTGTGGACCGTCGTCGGCAAGGGTGCGGCCGGCTTCATGGGCACCGAGGTCAAGGTCTCGGTGACCTACGATCCAACCGTGCTCGGCATCGACCTCGCGGCGGCGCGCGGCCCGGACGGCAAGAAGGCGATCCAGGCGGGCGACTTCCAGGGCCTGCTGACGACCGCATCGAAATCGCTCGGGCAGGGCGCCGACCTGGTCAGCGCCGGGGCCTGGGTGGCATTGCGCGATGCCGTCGTCGACGACCCCTCGCTGCTCGGCAAGACCGTCGCCGTGTGGGTACCGGTCAAGAGCGACGTCGACCAGCTGGCGAAGGGCAAGTACGACCTCAAGGAGCCTGCCGCGACGCGCGGTATCGGCGACGCCGAGGTCGCCAACTACAACGCGCTGATCAAGCGCGGCCTGATCCGCACCGGCTTCAACCCGACCTTCCTGCAGGCCGCGGACTCGAACGACCCCGAGCTTGCCGGCATCTGGGGCGCGACCAAGGGCTCGCTGCTGACGCTGGCGGTGACGCTCGGGCTGAGCTTCCCGATCGGCGTGCTGGCGGCGATCTACCTCGAGGAGTTCGCGCCCAAGAACCGCTGGACCGACCTCGTCGAGGTCAGCATCAACAACCTGGCGGCGGTGCCGTCGATCATCTTCGGCCTGCTCGGCCTCGCGGTGTTCCTGAACTTCTTCAACATGCCGCGCTCTGCCCCGATCGTCGGTGGCCTGACGCTGGCGCTGATGACCTTCCCGGTCATCGTCATCGCCGGCCGGGTCGCAATCAAGGCGGTGCCGCCGTCGATCCGCGACGCAGCGCTGGGCGTCGGCGCGTCGCGGGTCCAGGTGGTGTTCCAGCACGTTTTCCCGCTGGCGCTGCCGGGCATCCTGACCGGCACCATCATCGGCATGAGCCGGGCGCTGGGCGAAACCGCGCCGCTGCTGCTGATCGGCATGCGCGCCTTCGTCACCGACACGCCGCAGGGCCTCAGCAATCCCGCGACGGTCCTGCCGGTGCAGGTCTTCCTGTGGTCCGACGATGTCCAGCGCGGCTTCGTCGAGAAAACCAGCGCCGCGATCATCGTCCTGCTGGTCTTCCTGATGCTGATGAACAGCGTCGCCATTTATCTCCGAAATCGCTTCGAAAGGCGCTGGTAGTCAGCCATGGACATGTCCGCCAACGTGCCGCACGTCGACCATCAGGCTGACCACGGTCGCCTGACGACCAAGATGACGGCGCGCAACGTCAACGTCTACTACGGGGCCAAGCAGGCGCTGAAGGACGTCTCGATCGACGTCAGCCTGGAGAACGTTACTGCCTTCATCGGCCCGTCGGGCTGCGGCAAGTCGACCTTCCTGCGCTGCATGAATCGCATGAACGACACCGTCGCCTCGGCCCGGGTCGAGGGCGAGATCAAGCTCGACGGCGAGGACATCTACAAGTCCGGGATGGACGTGGTCCAGCTCCGCGCCCGCGTCGGCATGGTCTTCCAGAAGCCCAACCCGTTCCCGAAGTCGATCTACGACAACGTTGCCTACGGCCCGCGCATCCACGGCCTCGGCGGCTCCAAGGCCGACCTCGACGGCATTGTCGAAAGCTCGCTGCGCCGCGCCGGCCTGTGGGAAGAAGCGAAGGATCGCCTGACCGAGAGCGGCACCGCGATGTCGGGCGGGCAGCAGCAGCGGCTATGCATCGCCCGCGCCATCGCCGTCGACCCGGAGGTCATCCTGATGGACGAGCCGTGCTCGGCGCTCGACCCGATCGCAACCGCCAAGATCGAGGAACTGATCGACGAGCTGCGGGGTAAATACGCGATCGTCATCGTCACCCACAACATGCAGCAGGCGGCCCGCGTCAGCCAGAAGACCGCGTTCTTCCACCTCGGCACGATGGTTGAGTACGGCGACACCTCGACGATCTTCACCAACCCGGTGCAACCGCGCACAAAAGACTACATCACCGGCCGCTACGGCTGAGCAAAAGCAGGAGTTCGCATCCGTGGCCGAGCATACCGTCAAGTCGTACGACAACGACATCCATCAGCTGCGTTCGCTGATCACCCAGATGGGGGGCCTGTGCGAAGCGCAGATCCTTGCCGCGGTCGACGCGCTGACCAGGCGTGACCCCGATGCGGCGCTGCTCGTGGTAGCCACCGACGCGCGCATCGACGCGCTCGAGACCGAGGCCGAGGCGCTGGCGATCCGCATCATCGCGCTCAGGGCCCCGATGGCCGACGACCTGCGCGAGATCGTCGCCTGCCTGAAGATCAGTTCGGTGCTGGAGCGGATCGGCGACTACGCCAAGAACATCGCCAAGCGCGCCTCGGTGCTGGCCCAGGCCGCCCCGATCGAGCCGATCGTCATCGTGCCGGAGATGGCGCGGGTCGTGGCGCAGATGGTCCGCGACGTGCTCGACGCCTTCGTTGACCGCGATGCCGACAAGGCGCTCGCGGTCTGCCAGCGCGACGCCACCGTCGACAATTTCTACTCGAGCCTGTTCCGCTCGCTGCTGACCTACATGATGGAGAATCCGCAGGCGATCACGCCGTCGGCGCACCTGCTGTTCATCGCCAAGAACCTGGAGCGCATCGGCGACCACGCCACCAACGTCGCCGAGATGGTCTACTACAGCGCCACCGGCAAGCAGATCACCGAGCGGCCGCGCGGCGACGACACCGCCTTCGCGACCCAGGCAGCGTGACCGGCATGAAACCCAAGATCCTGCTGGTCGAGGACGATGCCAACCTCGTCGAACTGGTCACCTACAACCTCGACAAGGAGGGGTTCGAGGTCATCACGACGCACGACGGCGAGGAAGCGCTGGTGCTCGCCGAGGAGACCCGGCCCGACCTGATCATCCTCGACTGGATGATCGCCAACCTGTCGGGCATCGAGGTCTGCCGCCGGCTGCGTCGTGCCCCCGCCACCGCCTCGCTGCCGATCGTCATGCTGACCGCGCGCGCCGAGGAGGCCGACCGCATCCGCGGCCTCGAGACCGGCGCCGACGACTACATCACCAAGCCGTTCTCCCCCCGTGAGCTCGTCGCGCGGGTCCGCGCCGTGCTGCGCCGCCTGCGCCCGGCGCTGTCGGGCGGGGCGCTCGACTATGCCGGCATAGTCATGGACACCTCGGCGCACCGCGTCACCCGCGACGGCACCCAGGTTCAGCTCGGGCCGACCGAATTCCGCCTGCTCCGGCATTTCCTCGAGCATCCCGGTCGCGTCTTCAGCCGCGAACAGCTGCTCGACGCAGTCTGGGGCCGCGATGTCTATGTAGAGCAGCGGACCGTCGACGTTCACATCCGGCGGCTCCGCAAGGCGGTCAACGGCGACAATTTTCCCGACGTCATCCGCACCGTGCGCTCGGCCGGCTATTCGCTCGACCTGGAGCCGGTGCCGGGCTGACTCGGGACGCGCTGCGCACGCCCACCCTCGACCCCTCCGATAAGCCGGTGGGGAGTAATATGGGCAGGCGGGACCCTCTCCGTGGAAGGGAGGGGCCGGGGGTGGGTTCGGGCGCGTGTCCGTTCCGAGCTACCCCTTTCCCCCGCTTGCGCGCTGCTCTAAATCGCCCAACTGCATCGACAGGCCTGCCGCCTCTACAGGGACGACCATGACCATCACCTTCGAAAACCGCGTCGCGATCGTCACCGGCGCCGGCGGCGGCCTTGGCCGGGCCTATGCGCTCGAGCTCGCCAAGCGCGGCTGCAAGGTGCTCGTCAACGACCTCGGCGGCGCGCGCGACGGGTCGGGCAGCTCGCTGTCCGCCGCGCAGACCGTCGTCGACGAGATCGTCGCGGCGGGCGGCGAGGCGATGGCCAACGGTGCCAGCGTCACCGACGCGGCCGCGGTCGAGAAGATGGTGGCGATGGTCAAGGAGCGCTGGGGCCGGGTCGACATCCTGATCAACAACGCCGGCATCCTGCGCGACAAGACCTTCGTCAAGATGAGCCTCGATGACTTCAAGCAGGTCGTCGACGTCCACCTGATGGGGTCGGTGATCTGCACCAAGGCGGTGTGGGAAACGATGCGCGGGGCCGCCTATGGCCGTATCCTGATGACGACCAGCTCGACCGGCCTGTACGGTAATTTCGGGCAAGCGAACTACGGTGCCGCGAAACTCGGCCTCGTCGGACTGATGAAGACGCTCGCGTTGGAGGGCGGCAAGTACAACGTCCGGGTCAACACCATCGCGCCGGTCGCCGCGACCCGCATGACCGAGGACCTGATGCCGCCCGAGATGCTCGCCAAGATGGGCCCCGAGACGGTATCCCCCGCCGCGATCTACCTGGTCAGCGACGACGCCCCAACCAACGCCGTGATCAACGCCGGCGCCGGCGGCTTCGAGCGCGCCTACGTCACCCTGACCCGCGGCATCCACGTCGCGCCGGAGGACATGACCCCCGAGACGATCGCCGCCCGCTTCGAGGAAATCAGCGACCGCACCGGCGAGGTCGTGCCGGAGAACGGTGCGGCGCAGGGCGCGATGGCGCTCGGCGGGATGAGCTAGGGCGCGCGCTACAACAAAGCGATCGGTAGCCGAGCGACGCTCGCCAGGGGTCGAACCTGGGACCCGCCAAATAAGAGCAACAGTCTCGGTTCAGGCTCGACTGCAATCGTCGCGACGCGTCCACCATCCCCTACCCGACGTGCAAGAGCAGGCGCCATCACCTTCGGGCACGAATCTGACCGCACGTCGAACATCGGCAAGGGTCTGGTTGGGCTCGGTCATCGCCGGGTCGCCTCCTGCCTCGTACCTGGGCACGCCGTTGATGGTTTTCGTGCTGGCGCGCGTCTTCGCTGCTGGCGCGGTCGATTAAGTTCGTCGTTCGGCCCGGTATGCACGAAGAAAGCACCACGTGAATTCGACCGCGCGCTGCTCCAGCTCGGCACTGTTGGGACTCGCGATGCCCCATAGCTGGCGGCTCTGTTGCCCCACGCACTGGCTTGTCAGCATCTCTGCCATCGTCGCGGCATCCTTGGGAACCAAAGCTCCGAGGGCGACGTGATGCGCCAGAAATCTCGCCAGTGCCGCCTGTGTCGGCCGCACGGCACGCTCGAAGAAGATTTCACCGATCTCCGGGAATCGACCACTTTCGGCAACCACCAGTCGCCAGGTCGCGACAGCTTCGGGCGCGCAAATCTTGCTCATGAAGCCGCGACAGAAACTTATCAGCGTGGCCTCCAGATCCTCCGTCAGCGCCAGGCCCTCCTGCAGTTCAGTCCGGAATGACGTCGTGACGTCCTCGATCACGGCGGCAAAAAGCTCCTCCTTGGAGTGGAAGTAGCTCCACAGCGTCGCCTTGGAGCCGCCAAGCGTCGTGAGCAGGCCGGACATCGACGTCGCGGCATAACCGTCCTCGAGGAACGATTTTCGTGCGGCATCGACGATCGTCTGGCGGCGGTCGCGCTTGCGCAACTCGCGGCGTCCAGCGGCAGGGGGTTGGACAATTATCATTATTACTGAACTATAGAGTACAGTTTTATCTTGACAAGGGCATTCCTGGTCGTCATTTGAAAACCGTACCCACTAGTACGGTTTCAAACATGAAGCGATTGAAGTCCATCGACCTGATCCGTCCCATAGCGCCGCTTGCGGTGCTGCTCCTGTCTGGCTGCGCTTCGATCCCAAAGCTCGGTGTCGCGCCGAAGATGGCAACTCCCGCGTCGTTTGCTGCAGATCGCAGCTTCGCCGCGTTCGCATCGTCGGATTGGCCCGGATCAAACTGGTGGCAGGGCTATCGCGACCCGCAGCTCGATGGCTTAGTCGCCGAAGGCCTCCGCGGGGCGCCCGATCTCGCCGCCGCCGTGGCGCGCGTGCGCCGGGCCGATGCCTACGCCCAGGAGGCGGGCGCGGCGCGGCTGCCGACGATCGATGGCTCGGGAAGCGCCGGCGGCACCAAGCAAAGCTATAACAACGGCGTTCCCCCAGCCTTCGTGCCGAGGGGCTGGAACAACACTGGTCGGGTTGCCGTCGATCTTGGATTCGACTTGGATCTGTGGGGCAAGAACAAGGCCGCCTTTGCCGCGGCTCAGTCGGATGCCGATGCGGCGGGCCTGGATTACGCACAGGCGACGCTGACGCTCTCCACCAATATCGCCGACGCCTACGCCGACTTCGCCCAGCTTTTCGCCCAGCGCTCGGTGCAGGTCACCGCGCTGGAGATCCGCCAGCAGACTGCAGGTCTGACCCAGGACCGTGTCAACTCCGGTCTTGATACCCAGGCCGAACTGCGCCAGGCGCAGGCCGCCGTGCCCTCCGCCCGTGCCGATCTGGCGGCGACCGACGAGCAGATTGCGCTGACCCGTAACCGGATCGCTGCGCTGCTTGGCAAGGGGCCGGATCGTGGGCTCGACCTCGTACCGCCAACCGTCAGCATCGCCACGCGGGAAATACCGGCCGACGTTACCACCGACCTGATCGGCCGCCGGCCTGATATCGTCGCGGCGCGGACCAGGGTGGAGGCCGAGGCCAGCCGCATCAAGGTGGCGCGCGCCGGTTTCTACCCGGCGGTGAGCCTCAGCGCGGTATTCGGCTTTCAGTCGCTCGGGCTGTCGAACCTGCTGCTCGGCGGCTCGAGCTTCGGCAGTGCCGGCCCGGCGATCAGCCTGCCGATCTTTCACGGTGGCGAGCTGCAGGGCAAATATCGCGGCGCTCGCGCAACCTATGACGAGGCCGTGGCGAATTACGATCGCGCCGTCGCCGACGCTTACCACGCGGTCGCGGACGCGGTCGTCAGCCAGCGAGCGCTCGGCGTGCGGCTGGCGGAATCGCAGCAGTCGCTCGTCGACTCCCAGGCCGCTTATTCCGTTGCCCGGCAGCGCTACGAAGGTGGTCTGTCTAGGTTCGTCGATGTGCTGACCGCGCAGGATCGCGCGCTGCAGGCGAAGCGCGCCGTTGCCGATCTGCAGGCTCGTGCCTTCACCCTCGATATCGCTCTCGTGCGCGCGCTGGGCGGTGGTTTCGCCGCGCCCGCCGCCAACGGCGCCAACCCGACCAGCAAGGACAATCACCGTGGCTGATGCCGAATTCTCCCCTCCCGTCGCCCATGAAGTGACCCTCGAGCCGGTGGCTCGATCGGTCGCCAGTTCCCGCAAGAAAGGCCTGATCGGCATTGCCGCCGTCGTCGTGCTGGCGGGCGTCGGCTATGGCGGCTGGAGCGTGCTCGTCGGCAGCCACTACGTCGAGACCGACAATGCCTATGTCGGAGCCGACACCGCGCAGGTGACCCCGATGGTCGCGGGGCAGGTGATCGGGGTCCTGACGTCCGACACCGATATGGTGAAGCGTGGGGACGTGCTGATCCGCCTTGACGACAGCGACGCGGTTATCGCATTGGCATCCGCCGACGCCGGTTTGGCCAAGGCACGCCGGCAGTTCGGGCAGAGCGCCGCGACCAGCACCGCGCTAACGGCGCAGGTTCAGGCGCGGGCCGCGGACATTGTCAGCGCCCGCGCCCAGTTGACCGCGACCTCCGCAGCCTTCGACAAAGCGAAGGTCGATTACGACCGCCGCCAGAAGCTCGCACCCAATGGGGCGGTTTCCGGTGATGAGCTGACCTCGGCCACCAATGCGCTCGCCAACGCCCGCGCGATGGTCGAACAAGCCCGTGCCGCCGTCGCCCAGGCCAGCTCGCAGCGCGGCGCCGCATCGGGCAATCTCGCGGCCAACGATGCGCTGATCCGGGGCACCACGGTGGGCAGCGCGCCCGACGTGCTGACGGCACAGGCGCGCGTGCGACAGGCGCAACTTGATCTCGATCGTACCGTCGTCCGCGCGCCGATCGACGGGGTCGTCACCAACCGCACGATCCAGGTCGGCCAACGGATCGCGGCCGGCACCACGGTGATGCGGATCGTGCCGGTGCAGGCGGCCTATGTCGATGCGAACTTCAAGGAAGGCCAGCTGACCAAGGTCAAGCCCGGCCAGGCGGTCAAGCTGACGTCCGACCTTTATGGCAGCGATGTCGAATACAAAGGCCGTGTCGCTGGCTTCTCGGGCGGCACCGGATCGGCCTTCGCGCTGATCCCGGCCCAGAATGCGACCGGCAACTGGATCAAGGTTGTCCAGCGCCTGCCGGTGCGCGTGACGCTCGATCCGCGGCAGCTCGCCGAGCATCCGTTGCGCGTCGGACTGTCGATGAACGTCGAGATCGACACCGCGGCGCGCTGACCGGGCAGGAGAGGGCAGGCCATGGCCAGCATCGAAGATTTCAAACCGTTTACCGGTCGCAAGCTGCTCCTTGCCGGTGGGGTACTCGCACTCACCAACTTCATGGTGGTGCTCGATACGACCATCGCGAATGTCTCGGTCGCGCACATTGCGGGCTCACTCGGCATTTCGTCGACGCAAGGGACGTGGGTCATCACTTCCTACGCTGTCGCCGAGGCGATCTGTGTACCGTTGACGGGCTGGCTCGCCTCACGCTTCGGCTCGGTCAAGACGTTCCTGTTTGGCATCATCGGGTTTGGCCTCTTCTCGCTGCTGTGCGGGTTGTCGCTCAGTCTGCCGATGCTCATCGTCTGCCGGATCGGTCAGGGGCTGTGCGGCGGCCCCTTGATGCCCCTGTCCCAGACCCTGTTACTGCGGATCTTTCCCAAGGAAAAACAAGGCGCGGCAATGGGACTGTGGGCGATGACCACGCTGGTCGCGCCGATACTCGGGCCGATTCTGGGCGGCACCATCAGTGACAGCTGGTCGTGGCACTGGATCTTCTTCATCAACATCCCGGTGGCGGCACTGTGCGCCTTCGCCGCCTATCGCCTGCTCGGGTCCGCCGAGACCCGGACCGATCGACTCGGCGTCGACAAGATCGGACTCGCCTTGCTGGTGATTTGGGTCGGGGCATTGCAGATAATGCTAGATTTGGGCCGCGAACACGACTGGTTCGGCGATAATCTGATCGTCGCGCTCGCCGTCGTCGCTGTGATCGGCCTTGCCGTCTTCGTTGTCTGGGAGATGACGGAGGCGCACCCGATCGTCGATCTCAAGGTGTTCCGCCATCGCGGCTTCACGGTCTCCGTCATCTGCTTGTCGGCGGCCTTCGCAACCTTCTTTTCGGGCGCGGTCCTCATTCCGATGTGGCTGCAATCAACCATGGGCTACACCGCGACCTACGCCGGCTATGTCACCGCCTTCTCCGGCGTGGCGGCGGTGGCGTTCGCTCCGGTCGTCACCAAACTGAGCGAAAAGTCCGATCCGCGCACATTGGTTTGCTTCGGTATCCTGTGGTTGGGATTTACCTCCTACCTGCGGTTCTACTGGACCAGTGACGCCGATTTTTGGACGCTGGCATGGCCACAGATGCTGCAGGGGATCGGCATGCCGTTCTTCTTCATACCGCTCACAAATATCGCTCTGGGGGCGGTCGAACCTGAGGAGACGGCGTCCGCAGCCGGCGTCATGAGTTTTCTGCGAACCATGGGCGGCGCAATCGGCACGTCCGTGTCGACGACTTTATTGAGCAACGGCTCCGTGCTTGCCCGTAGCGAGATTGTCACCAGCCTGTCGAGCGCCCCCACAAGCGCAGCGCTGCAAGGGGCAGGCTTCTCGCTCGATCAGGCGCGAGGATTCATCGAACAGTTCGTCAGCCAGGAAAGTTCGACCGTGGCGATGGGCCATATTTCGCTGCTCGCCACGTTCATCTTCGTCTTCGCCGCGATGATAATCTGGCTCGCGCCGCGTCCGACGCGGGTCATCGAGGCCGGCGCGGCGCATTGACAATAGTGCTTCTTCGAGACCGGGAGCGAAACCGATTAACGGCAGCGATTGTCCACATGCCGACGATCATGGCGTCAGTTCGATGGTGCAGGCGCACGCTTGGTCGAATACCGAGCCGGCGTGGTCAGTTATCGTGATGGCGCACTCAGCTGGCCAGCCGCGTGCTCGTGCTCGACGAACTTGACAAGATCGGAGGATCGGAACGCAGAGGTAGGTCGCGCCACGCATGCGTCGCGGTGGTTGAGCCATCGTCAGGCAGTCGGTTGGTCGATGCCTGCTCACCCCATGCAAATTCTCAGAGTGTAGGGCCGCGGCCACGCGCTGCGCGATCCTGAGATGGCCAGCACAGGAGTGCGAAGTCGGTCGCCTGAGACAGATCACGCGGGCACGCCTAGGCTGCCTCTGTCATCGCCTCTTCGAAGGGAGGAACGATGGAGCGGCGGCGAAGCGGAGGCGGTACGTCAAAGAGCAAAACCGTATTGAGTATTGCTTCGACGCGAGCTTCCGCCAGTAGGCGTTTCTGACGGACCGCCGCGATCTGTGAGGCGAGCTGCGTCTCCGTCATCACAAGCGTCGATATCAACTCACGCTCATCCGCAATCTTCGCGCCGACGCGATCGATATTTCCGATGTACGCAGCCGCTAAAGGCGTGCCTTCTAATTGATCAGCGCGTGCTTCATACTCGTCGGCCAGCAGGAGGCCTGCTGTCGCCGCATGCCCGCTCACTCCACCGATAAGCCGACGTATTTTTTCGGCGTGGCGCCGATAATTTAACGCATCGTCACTCATCACAAACGCACCCGAGTTAAGCTTTGGTTAGTATTTCGGTTTTTAAAGCGCGTAGGGTGGTCCGGCAAGCGCCATCTCGGAGTGGCAACGTTGAGCCATCTGCAGGTTGAGTAAAGGCCAGTCTGACGAAGGTCACCAGATACTGGGTTGTCTAGCTTGGTGTGTCGCGATCCTGAGAGGCTGCCTTAAGATATTGCTAAATGCAAAAAAGCCACAGCTACAGTGGGACCGAAAATATCTTCGCCCATCACGATCTGCGAGATTGTTGAGGCCATAGACTCAAAAGCTTATCGATTGTGTTTCTCTCAAAACGGGTCATCACGAGCTGAATGGTCAGTGGTGGCTCGTCGGCTGCTGTGATCAAATGGGGCAAAAAAGCTCCGGGAAAGTCAATTCGACTTCATCCCTCAAGTCAAAACAGGCCGGCCTCACACAGAGTTCGTTGAGTAATCGCTTGACAAGAGCCGACCTGTGCGGCCCGATCCCTGGCAGCGTCTCTAATCCTGGGAATTTTGGATCGGCGAGACGGTCTGCCAAATCCCCCAGCGTATGACATATTTTGGAGGTCAGCAGAGCTTTGCGCAGGCCAGCGGGTAGGACCGAGCATTTGACCGGAAGATCGCGATTTGACGCATCTGCCGCTCGCAATTTCAAAATTGAGTAACCCGCCTTTTCTCGCCTTAACCCACGGCGAATATTGCGCAGCTGACTCGCGCCGACGCCGAGTTCTACTCGGATCGCACGATATGATAATCCAGATGCCCGCATTGAGCGAGCCTGCTCGATGTTCGAGATAATGCCTTTGGCTTGGTCTGTCTGAGGCATATGCCCGATACCATAAACAACTAAACTGACCTTATCGTAAGGTAGTATTTGAAATAGTAAACAAGATATTAAGAAGTGGTCACAAAAAGCGTTAGAGCAGCGCTTTCGTTCGACGCTTGCTCTCGCGCTGCTCCGCTTCCGAGGCCGATGGATCGGTTGTCGGCCGAAGCGTTCCAACATTCGCGTTGACGACTGTTTTGGCGACCAGTCGATTGCCACACGCGGCAATCAGCGATCGTTCGCCGGAATGCCGATGATAGGGATCCACGGCGCGAGCGGCAGCAGGACATGATCGGCAACGACGGTGGCACCGTCAGCGTGGCGGGCGAACCAAGTCTCGACGTTGGCGTCACTCGGCATTGGATTGATTATCGCAGTACCCCAAGGAAAGCTGGCCGCGGTCCACACTGGACCGCGGCCAAGTCCACTTACGCTGCGACGACAGTGGCCCCGCGACGGCGGCGCATCGTGGCCCCCGTCATGCCCATGCCGACGATCAGCAGCGCCCAGCTCGCCGGCTCGGGAACCGCGCCGCTGACGGTATCGAGCTCGAACGAGTTCTGGCTCGAGGCGAAGTTGACACTGGTAATCGGGACGCCGCCGAAGTTGAAGCTGACACGGCGATTGTTGGACGGATCGCCCTGGCTGCCGTCGGCTGGCGCGGCCGGGATTTGCAATCCGGTGTACGAGGCAACGAGCGTGCTTCCGGAGAAGAACGACACGGTGTTGTAGTCGTCGATCGAGCCCCAGTAGAAGCTCAATGCCTTCAGCGCCGGCGAGATTGCTAGCGTTGCCGAGTGACCGCCAAGCACAGTCAGGTACTGGGTGGTGTCCTGGTACGGAGCAGCAAACTGACCCGACACCGAGCCGGTCTCGAGCTGGTACGTGCCCGACAGGCCAGCGGCTGTGTTGAAGTCGGTGATCAGGTGCTGGCCGGCGGGAATGCCGCTGTCGGGACCATTCGTGGACGCGACGATGGTCATCGCACTGGCCGCTGAAACGAGACCAAATGCAGTCGCTACCCCAAGGATTATCTTAAGCATATACATACCTTCGCTTACAAGACGCTAACGTCGCGTCGGTGTAGCGGCAGCAAGTTCCATACCAAACCCTAAAATGGCGCTTTTGCGCCGTTCTTCTCTGCCAACGTTAGCAAATTGTAAATTAATCCGACACCCTTTTGAGTTGCGAAACAAATCTGGATCAGTTCTTCTTCAAGGTTGACGGTCGAGCTGAAACCCGGAACTCGACATGCGGATCAGACTCTCATAGCTCGGCCTTTACGCAAACTTGACGTTTAGCCTTTCGATCTCCGCGCAGGGCGGTTCGACGGCGGAGCGGTTTTCATACTGTCGTATCGCGTGTTGTCGCGCGCAACACGGCATCAGCAGCGAACGCTGGAGCGGCGATGGATTCGTGCGCCTCGTCTGACCGATGTCGAACACGTTCTTGCGCGACAGATCGACGATGCTGACAAGCTGGTGACGCTCTTCGACAAAGCGGACGCCTGCAGCCATTATCGTCACAGACATTTTATCATGGGAAGCGGCATTGAAGCCGCGCCGGCTTCAAACACGTCAAGGTCAGACCAAAATATCGGCGTGTTTGTGCAGGGCGGAGACAAGCGGCGTTTACCTAAGCTTATGTGTTACGATGCTAACTCGCCGCTTTTCCACAAGGAACCCGAATGCGAGCGACCCCGCGTTTGGTTAACGGTGCCGTCGTTCGCCGCTGCGTAGCGATCGCCCTCAGGGGATCGGTCACCTCTACACTGGCCATGACGGCAATCGCGCGGGCAGGCTGCATGTCCGCTCCGACGCACGAGTTGCGAAGCTTGGCTGAGCTTGCGGGTCAAAACCCGACTGCCGTGCTGACAGAAACCCAGCGGGATAAGGCGGAGCCAGGGGCCTCTCTGCGGTCTGGTTGGCGGCAGGCGGCGCGGGCCGAGGCGTACGATACGCTGTCGCGTCCTGCAGATGCGCGGCGCACCGCACTGGTTGTGATGAAGCAAGGCCCGGTCTTGGGAACCCCGCTTCAGGTCGAACTTCTCGCGCGGTACGCCATGAACGGGTTCCGCCCTGAAGAAATCGACGAGGCGCTTCCTGCCGTCAAAACTGCAATGCGGCGTCAGGTGCGCGGATCCGCTGCAGATGCGTGCCTGCAGATAACGCTTGGCGAGATGCAGCGTATGCGGGGCACGCCAGAACGCGCTGTCGTTGACCTTGCCGAGGCGTACCGGGTCACCTCCAATCCCCGCATGGCGCAGCAACATGTTCTTGCGACCGAGAAGCTTGCGCGCGTCATAGACTGGGCGGGGGACCACCTGCAGGCCATCTCGCTGATCGAAGAGGTGATCGATTGGGATTGGGCGCGTGGCCGGACGGTGGCCTTGTCGACAGATCTCTATTTTCGCGGATCGTTTAACCTTGGTCGCGGAGCCTACCAAGCGGCGCTCGCCGACTTCGAGCGGTCACATGCGCTTGCACCGGCCGGTCTTGATCCGGTGGGCTCGGCGTTTCTCGATCTTCAGACGTGCGCCACCTTGATCGAGCTGCGCGCGTTTCGCCAAGCAACATTGCTGTGCCAGCGCGCTAGCGCGATCTTCAGTCGCTACGACGTGGATGCAGCCGGGCAGACCCAGTTTCTTCTGGCGAGGATTGCCTTCGCGCAAGGCAAGCCGGGGCTGACTCTTGCGATTCTCGACCGCTTGCTGGCCAAGGCCGACGTACTCTCGTCCTTTGCCTCTGCACCCCAGGCGTACCGGTTGCGCTCCGATGCCAACCGGAGACTGGGCCGGATGCGCGACGCCTACCGTGACCTCGATGTTTATGTGCGCGGGACCGAGCAACAGAGGACATCGCAGCAAGCGCGGCAGAGTGCCGTGCTTCGTGCCAGCTTCGACGCAGATCGTACCGCCGCGCGGAACCGCGAGTTGCGCCAGCGGCTCGAGTTCTCGAACGAGCGGGAGCGAGCGCAGGCGCAGCGGTACACCGTGCTGGCGGTGTCCGCAGCGTTCGGCGCCATATTGCTGTTGGTCATCATGGCGATGGGCATCTTTCATCGCCGCAAGCTGACCCGCATCGCCTACTCCGATCCCCTCACCGGCCTGCACAATCGTCGCTTCGTGATCGAACACGAGAGCACCCTGATCCGAAGCTATGTGAAGGCAGGCGCGCCGCTTGCCATGTCGGTTATCGATATGGACCACTTCAAACGCATTAACGACACACATGGCCATAGTGCCGGCGACGAGGTTCTTGTCGCATTTGCCGGATTGATGCGCAGCACTCTCCGCACCAGCGATGTGATTGCGCGGTGGGGTGGCGAGGAGTTCCTCATCATCTTTCCGCACACTTCAGAAGACAAAGCCGTCGAATCGCTCGAGCGCTTGCGAGCTGCACTGGCCACAACAATCCCTACGGCTGCTGGGCCCGTGCCGGTCAGATTCAGCGCTGGGGTGGCATCTCTTGTCGGTAGCGAGGATCTACAAACGCTGGTCCGGAGCGCTGACAGGGCGCTTTATCGCGCGAAACGCGCTGGTCGGGATCGCATCGCGGCGGCCTCTACCCGAGCGTCGCCGCAAAGTGACAGCCACGTCGACCGCACTGCGGATCGCATTTGCCCCGCCTGCCTTCAGCCTGACGAAGTGGTCTAAATCTGCGTGGATACTGCCAGGAATGCCGTCTGTCGGTGTTCATGGTACGCCGCTTGGTGAACCGTTGGTCAGCACAAGGTTACGCTAGTTCGGCAATGTCAAGGCGATCGTCCGCGAGGCGCGGAGGATCGATCGTGCAGGGGACTTATGCGCATCTTGTACCAAGGCGGATATGCCGGTGATCGTCATTACCGCCGACACAGCGCCGGGACTGCGTGCCGTGTGTATCGAGAGTGGTGCCAACGACCTATCGCGCGTCGGGTATCGCTGCGGCGCTCACGCGACCAGCCGATGACGACGAAATTTCGCACCGGTTGCTTCGGGATCGACTGCGTGGCGCCGCGCACGGATCGCCAGTCGGTGACAAGGCATTCCGGTGCAACAGTCGGTGAGCGGCCTCACACGGTTTGGTTCGCGCGCCATTCATGCAGGCGTCTGCTGCCGCCAGTAGTTGTTAGCTGCAGCGATCGTCGCGAATTCGACCGCGATGACGTGGCTCGCCGCTATCAGGCCGTACGGATCATGTGCGTACTGGGGGCGGCCGGTTTTCAAAGTTTCCAACTCGCCCTGCATCGCATGGATCGAGTTTCTAGCGAGCATGATCGCTAAGGCTCTCCCGTCCTCAGGCGTCCTTGTTATCAAGGTGTTGTCCGGGACAAGGGGTCGTTGCGGTACTTGCGTCATCGTTGAGCTCCATCTTCGAGGGACTGACAAAGAATGTTCGCTGGTTCGTAAGTTCTTGCGATCGCCCAGAGGACCGAAGCCCTATGCAAGAGGCGGGCGCGTCTCATTGGTGCGATCAGCCGGCGGCGTGCTGGACGGCCGCCGGCACAGCCCGGAAGCCAACCCCGAGGCGGTTGTATGCATTGATCAATCCGATCGCGATGGTCAGGTCGGTCAGCTGCTGGGCATCGAAGACGCCGCGAGCCGTTTCGTAATCCGCGTCGGGAATGCCGGTGTCAGCTACGCGTGTGACGGTCTCAGCCCAGGCGACCGCGGCCTGCTCCTCGGCGCTGAACAGGGCGGCCGCCTCGCGCCAGACGGGGAGCAGCGGCAGCTTGTCGGCAGCGACGCCGCGTTTCAGCAGGTCGCGCGTGTGCGCGTCAATGCAGTAGGCGCAGCCGTTAATCAGGCTGACACGGAGGTAGACGAGATCGATAAGCCCGGCATCGAGGCCGGATTGCCGGACGTGTCGGTAGACGTGTCCCAGCGCCTTCATTCCAAGCGGGCTGGCGCCGTTGTAGTCCAGTCTGGCCGTCATTGTTTCCTCCGTGGATCTCCGAACCGTCCTCGTTAAAGGTGAAGATCGATCCAGTTCGAGATGTCTGCGATGACCTCGTCGCGACCGACGTCGTTAAGCGGGTCGTGGAAGCGTCCGGCATAAAGCTTGAGAGTCTTGTCGGCAGCGCCGGCTGCCTCGTAGAAGTGCTGGCTGCCGTTTGGCCTGGCGGCCTTGTCCTCTGTTCCGTGCAGGATCAGGAGCGGCAGGACGAGCCGGCTGAACCCCTGCCGCAGTTGCTGGTCCGCCCGCACCAGCGCAGCAAGCGTCTCGGCCGGCTGGGCCTCGTCGGCGATCAGCGGGTCGGAATTCATCGCCGCGACGATGGCGGGGTCGCGCGAGAAATCCTCGTTTTTGAGCCTGAGGACATGCGCGTGGGGCGCAACGTGGCTCACGCCCTTGATGATCGCCAACGCGAAGTCGGGGGCGGGAAGCTCGAACGCGAAGCTTTCAATGATCAGCCCTCGCAGCTCGTCCTGCCGGTCGATGGCGTAGAGCCCTGCGACCACGCCCCCCGCCGAATGACCGAGCAGGAACAGCGGCAGTCCCGGGACGTGCGCCTTGGCGAGCGCGATCAACTGAGCCACGTCTCCCGCATAGTCGGCGAACGACGTGACCGTGAAGCGCTCGCCCTCTGATCGGCCGCGACCGCGCAGGTCGATCGCAAAGACCAGCAGAGCGTCGCGGTTCAGTTGTTCGGCAACCCAGCCATAATAGCCGCTGTGGGAATTGAAGCCCGGAACGATAACGACGATGCCACGGGCGGTGCCCTCCGGCCGCCAGCTTCGGAAGGCGATCCGGATCCCGTCGGTAGTCGTGAACGCCTCTTCTTTGCGAGCGGTCACCTGGCGTCGCCCCTCGGTGGCGCGTCGGGTATCTTGAGCGGCTCGCTGCCCTGCGAGACGAACGTCACCAGAAGCCGGGCCGGGCGGTCGGCGCTGTTATTCTCGGTCAACAGGTGATGGGCGCCCGGTTGTTCGATCCAGCTTTCTCCGGTGTGATAGGTCTGCAGCCGCTCACCCTCGATCTGGCTCCGCACTTCGCCCTCAAGGACGTAGGCGTAAAGGAATGCGCTGCCGTGCCGGTGCGGAGCGGCGCGCGCGCCGGGCGGGAAAAGGACTTCGACTGCGGTGAAGCGCTTGCCCGAGCCACCAGGCAACGCGTGCGCGGCGAGGGGCGTTACTCTCTCCTCGCGCGGCGCGATCTGGCCGGCCGCTAGCAGTACGAGGACGGCCGACACACTTGCCGGCAGGGCAACCAGGGCGCGCGCCATCGCGGAGACGGGCGCGCCCGGCTCTCGACGGAAAACTGGGATTCTCATGACCGAAATCCTCGCGCCGCCATCGTCAACCGCTGTTCTGCAGAGCGGATTGAACGTGGTTGCATGCCAAGCACGCTAGGTCAGCGGAGGAGCTCGATCTTTCAAGAAAGGCGCACGACTTGCAAGAAATCCGCGCTGTGTATCAGTTTCGTTTGATGTGGCGCCAAGCGCCGGGCGGCACGCCAACGATGCGCCGAAACACGGTTGTGAAATGGCTCTGGTCGGTAAAGCCGCACTCGAGTGCGATCGCGGCGATCGGGTCCGACGTTGAAAGCAGCAGGCTCTGCGCGCGCTCGATTCGGCGCTGCATCAGCCAGCGGTGCGGGGGAGCCGCCGTCGACCGCTGGAACGCGCGCGCGAAATGCTTGACCGACAGGCCGCAGGCTGTCGCGATCTCGCTTAGCCGTATCTCTCCGTCGAGCCGTGACGCCATCAGATCCTTGGCCAGCCGCAACTGCCATGGAGCAAGTTGCCCTGGAATCGGTTTGAAAGAGCTGCGCGCGGCAAGAAAGTTAGTCGTGCAATGCGCGGCCAGCGCCCAGCCGATGTGGTCCAGAAACAAGGTTGTCGGCCGGCTGCGGCCGTCGAAGACCGCCCCCAGCGCCATCACCAGCCCAGCGATTACAGGATCGACGACGCAGATGCCGGCATTGATGATCAGGTCCCCGGATCGGCTGTCCTCCGATGCGGCGTCGAGGACGGCCCGGGGTACATAGAGGTTTGTTGCCTCGAAGCCGGTGTTAATCGAGCAGGCCCATTCTCGCCGATAATCGTATAGCGTGAAAGCGCCGAAGTTCGGGCCCTGCACATCGACTTTGCGATCGTCCAAAAACAGATCGGCCTGCAGATCGCGATGCTGGAAGCCGAGCATGATGGCGTCTTCGCGGACTGGCGTCGCAATATAACCCAGCGCTTCCCCGGCACGGACGCGGGAGAAGCTGACCACGCCGCGATCGAGCGTGCTGGCCGTGACCGTGCGCGTCTCCGGCGCCTCGAAGTACGCCATGTCGAGATTGCTTGTTGCACGCTGAGACACGAGCCGCTCCGCACGCCGCATTTAGCGTGTAGTATACGCGGTCATTGAGTCGGTGAAATTTGGTTATGAAGCAGCACCCTTCGGCGGGCCGTAAGGGGCAGCACTTCAGCGACGCCTCCCGGATCATCGTAACCCGGGCGTCTAGCCTAGACTGCCGTTCGACTGATCCAGAAGGCGAAAGCTGTCATGATCCCAGCGAGGAAGCTTTTCGATGCGTCGATGACGCTCCCGTCCTCGTTAAACAAGTTGGGCGCGTTGCCAATATAGGCCTCGGGCTGCTGCAGGATCGGCATGTCGAGAAATACCAGACATTGGCGGACCGCGTGGTTTGCGCCGAAGCCTCCCGGCGCACCCCGGGTCACGCTGACCACCGCTGCTGGTTTCTTGCTCCATACGCTGTGGCCATACGGCCGCGAGCCGATGTCGATGGCGTTCTTGAGGAGTGCCGGCATCGACCGGTTGTATTCCGGCGTAGCGAACAGCACCGCATCGAATCCCCGTATGAGGTCGCGGAAGGCGACCCACTCGACGGGCGGACTCCCGTCGAGGTCCTGGTTGTACATGGGTAACTGCGCGATCGGGACAATCTGACAGTTGAGATCTTGCGGTGCCAAGTTGATCATCGCGTCCGCGACCTTGCGTGTGATCGAACCGGTGCGGGCACTGCCGACGATCACTGCAACATTGGTCATCCGTTATGTCTCCAAGCTCGAAGGGCCATTGCACGATCATCGCAGCCGGTGCTTCACGCAACCCCATCCCAACGCTTTCGGCCCTAAAGCTCTCTGGTAGGAACGTTCGCGGCCGCCGACGCCAATCTTACGAGCTCTGGTGACTACTCATCAGCGTTCAAGTCATTCGGACGCTGTCATCTTGCAGAGGTCCACTGATCGCGAGCAGATCGCCCAGTATCTCCCGACGGACAAGCAGGTCGGCAAGGGTGTACTTGTCGAGGCACGCGAGAAACGCGCCGACCGCCTCGTCGAGGATACGCGGCAAGGTGCACGCGCTAACGATCACGCATTCTGGGCAGGGCACCAAGTTGAAGCCATCCTCGGTGTGCCGGACGACGTCGCCCAGATTGATATGGGCGGGCGTTCGCGCCAACCGAATGCCGCCACCACGACCACGACGTGTCGTGATGTAGCCCGCCTTGCCAAGATCGTGGACGATCTTGCCGAGATGGTCGCTTGAGATTGCATAGGCCCGTGCGATTTCCGGGATCGACGACGGCCGGTCTTCCTTGACCGCGACATGCATCAGCACGCGCAACGCATAGTCGGTGTAACGGCTCAGACGCATGCGGCTGTCTAGCTTCGCATATTAAAGGTGTAAAGCCGTTGCATCTTTTGATTCGGTCGAATAGATGTATTTGTAGTACAGCTATGGAGATGAGTCGTGGAGACCACCCTAGATGAGGCGACGCTGCCCCCGCTGTTGGAGGCATTTTACAGGCGTGTTCGACAGGATGCCGACCTCGGTCCGATTTTCGCCGGCGCAGTCGACGACTGGCCCTCGCATCTAATGCGACTGGCTGACTTCTGGTCGTCGGTCATGCTCACCACGGGGCGGTACAAGGGCAACCCGATGGCCCAGCACATCAAGCACGCGGACAGTCTGACCAGGCCGCTGTTCGAACGGTGGCTCGCGTTGTGGCAGGAGACAACCGACGCGATGCTCCCGGCCGCCGTAGCGACAACGATGCAGGCCAAGGCGAACCGGATTTCGGAGAGCCTGCAACTGGCGCTCAAGCTTCGGACGCCGGAAGGCATCGCCGACTTGCTCGGGCCGCGGCGAAAGACGCCAGCGCCGCCAGCGGTCGGACAGCCCTATCGTTCGACGCCAGTCTTCGACACCGCCAGCCTGCCTAAGGGCCTGCAGCGCGCCCATTTGACCAAGGCAGGTGTGTGGGGGGTAATCCGTGTCGTCGAAGGCACCGTCCGCTACTGTCTCGAGGACAGCGACCTGACCGAGATCCTGACGCCCGGCGTGCCGGGATATATCAGCCCGCAACAACTGCATCGCGTCGAACCCGTCGGCGCGATGCGGATGCAGGTCGATTTCTACGACCACGATCCCCGACCCGTCTGAACCAGCCTGAGCTGAAGGAGAACAAAGATGAAAAATCCGCTTTCTGCGGACGTGATCGCGCGCGTCAAGGCGACCGTTCCGGCGCTCACCGCGCACGGCGATGAAATCACCGCTGCGATGTACGCACGCCTGTTCGAGGATGAGCACATCGCCGCGCTGTTCAACCTCGCGAACCAGGGCAAAGGCGGCGCACAGGCCCATGCTCTCGCCGGGGCGGTGCTGGGCTACGCCCGGAACATCGATAACCTCGGTGCCCTCGGCCCGGTGGTCGAGCGGATCGCGCAGAAACACATCGGCTTCCACATCCTGCCGGAGCACTATCCCTATGTTGCGAAAGCGCTGCTTGCGGCAATCGCCGACGTTCTTGGCGCGGTGGCTACGCCCGACATACTCGCGGCGTGGGGCGAGGCATTCTGGGTGCTCGCCGACATTCTCAAGGACCGCGAAAGCCGCCTCCGCCGTGCAATGGAGGCAACCGACGGGGGCTGGACCGGGTGGCGGCGGTTTCGGATCAGCGACCGAATCCGCGAGAGCGATCAGGTCACCACCTTCGTGCTACATCCCTCGGACGGCAAGGCGGTAATCACGCACAAGCCGGGCCAATATCTTACGCTGCGCTTTGCCATGCCGGGCAATGCCTGTACCAAGCGCAACTACTCGATCTCGTGCGCACCAAACGGCTCCTGTTACCGGATTTCCATCAAGCGCGAGGACAACGGCCGAGGCGGTTCGCTCGACCTTCACCAGCATGCCAACATCGGTTTTGAGTTCGAGACGACACCGCCGGCGGGAGACTTTTTCCTTGCCGATCAGCCGCCGCGGTCAGTCGTGCTGTTGTCAGGCGGTGTCGGCCTGACGCCAATGGTGAGCATGGCGGAAACGATTGCGACGCGGCACAAGGGCCTGGAATGCTATTACGTTCATGGCACGATGAATAGCGCAACGCATGCTATGGCGGAGCGTGTCCGGACCCTGGCTTCGGAGCACGCTGCGATGAAGGTGATAACTTTCTACAGCGATCCGGTTGCAGGCGATGAGATCGGTCGGACGCACGACGTGACAGGCATGCCGTCGATAGACTGGCTGCAGAATAACGTCCCACTCGACGACGCGGACATCTACCTATGCGGTCCAAAGCTCTTTCTACGAGCATTCGTCGGCGGTCTGTCGCGCGCCGGCATTCATGCGGACCGCGTCCATTACGAGTTCTTTGGTCCGGCCGACGAGTTGCTGGCCGCCTGACCAAACAACTTGGTCCATGGTAAAGCAGAGGCACGCTCGGCAAGAGGCCCCGCGTGCCGGTGCCGATCAGCTGGGGCTTAGTCGATGGCAAGTCGCAGACCCGGCTGCCGTGGAACAGCTGGAAGAAGCCTAACACCTATGATGAGCCCGCGATCCGGTTCCATGAGGTGCTCCACACCGACGGCACTCCCTACCGGCAGGCCGAGTTCGATGGTCGTCGCTGCTGCGAAGGTCCCGGGCTGAGCCTCTCGGTTACCGATGGCAAACCTGGCATAAGACGGCGCACTGGTCTGACAGGCATGACGAAATGCGGTCGGCCAGCCGGCGGATCGGAAGCATAGTCAAGGAATACAGTTCATCGATTGTCGCGAACGCCTAATTTGGACCAACTCCAGCCGCTCGGCCGGACCTAATTAATCTCTCCGGCTGCCGCTCCATCCGCAAACGAGGAGACATATCATGTCGCACAGCATCTCGACCATCATGAGCCGGAACCTCCAGGAGGTTTTCGGCGAGGACGATCCTCGGCGTCGCCGCGTCGCGATCGAGGATCTTTGGGCCGAGGACGGCGCGTTCTATGCCCCCGACGGAGTTCATCGCGGCCACGACGCGATCGAGCGAAATGCCGGCATGGTCCGCGCGACGCATCCCGAGTTCCGCTACACTGAGCTCGGCGTCCCGGAAGAGGTGCACGACACCGCGGGGCGCGTGCGCTGGGCGTCGGGAAAGCCGGGCGACCCACCCGCCTATGCGGGTACCGACTTCGTAATCGTCCGCGACGGCAAGATCACCGCACTCTACATGTTCTTCGATCAGCCCGTTGCGTGATGTAGACCGACACCAGCTCCTGCTCGCTCAGCAGACAGAAGCGGAAGTGCAGGTTTGGGCTGGCGGGATCTGGACTTGAACAAACATCCGGTTCCGGGAAGGCAGAAGGCGAGCATTAATGTCTGAAAAGGGGTCTGGCTGACTTGAACGTGCCGGTTGGCAGCCGCACCTAGCGCGGATGATGTGAAACGATGTTCCTATTTGGTGATAGCTGACACCTAATCGCCGTGACCAAAAGGAAGTCGGAACACACGCCCAATGGGCCAACATGTCCTCTCAAGAGTCAGCTTAGCATTTACGGCCGCTCCCTCCACGTGGACGTGGCAAGGCTGCTCCAGTTCGCCGCTTGCGTAACACGGTATATGGCTTTGAGATGCTTTTTCAACGCCTCCTCGGTTACACCGAATTCGTCGGAACAGGCGCCGCGCGAGCCGCCCAGCATGGCGTAGAGCGCTATCTCGCGTTGGAGCGGGCTGAGCGTCAGAGCAAGTATGCTCTCGACAGTGATAACCTCGACCGCTCGCTCGAAAGCGATATCGACGGAGATGACATCGGCATCGCCGGCTCCGATCGCAGATAGCCGCGTCGCGGTTGCAGCGAGCCGCCCCCCAACTACCCCAAAGTGCAGATTTGCTGGTGTGGCATCGGTCAGCATGAGCGCAAGTTGCATGACGAAGGTCGGCGCGCGCGACGTGGAACCGACGATCGTCTTGTCATAGAGCATCATCTGACACCGCGAGAACAGCGAGCGTGCCGATTGTGAAATCGCGAGCAGCTTTCTCCCAGACTTATCGGCCAACAAAGAACCTCGCGCTTGAGGCTCCGGCTGCCATTGCGGACTGGTTTTCTGAACCTCGATCGCGCGCCGCATCAGCGACTGAAGCGTCCGTAAGGGCGGTATATAGGATCGATCAAATGGCCGCTCGACCGAATTGTAGAGCAGCATCGTTGCTCGAGGCACGCCGTCGATGTCCACTCGGCAATCGAACGTCCAGTGATGCCCGCTCGGCTGGATCAAAAGTTTGAAGTTTGCACTTTCAAAGTATTCGGGCGGTAAATCAAGTGCTGTGCCAATCGTCGTCGGTGATTTCAAAAGCCACTCGTTGATCCGATTACCCCCCGGTGGCGCGAAGAGTTCGTCGAAACGCATGATGAACAGCTCTTTTATCTCGTCAGGCGCGAGGTCGTGGCAGAAGCCAAGGATCGACCCTTGTTCATCATGCCAGAACAGCGCTGCTGCATCGGCTCCGGTTAGCCGACGTGTCGCGTCGCACAGTGGCGATGCAATTGCTTCGAGGCCGACACCGCACTGACATAGCAGTCGGATCTCCTCGAGTATCCGCTGGCGTGCTGAGAGGTTCATGATCTGCGCTTCCCGAGGTTTGCGTACAATACTCCCCCCGGGGGGAGTATTCATGGCCAATCGAGCCCCTAAGCTCCGTCGTGGACCGAGTTATAAGCAGTCATCTGGCTTTCTCTAACAGCAATAATGGCACCATGCCTTGCACGGTTGATTCACTGTTAAATTGGGGACTTAAGATGCGACTCGAGCTTCTTGCAACGGTAGCCGTGACTCTCATGGCAGGTTCGGCAAGCACGGCCAGCGCTAGCATCCCGGTCGCGGGAGATCCGGTGCGCTATTGGCAGGACGTTATGATCAACAGCATCGCCTTGCCGCCGGATGTCGCCGGACATCCCTATGCCATGGTCGATGTCGCAATGTTTGACGCAGTGAATCAAACATCCGGGAAGCGCTATCACGGTTATCTCGGCGGTCTGGCGACCGGTGGGGGGGATACGCGCGCGGCGGCGCCGCAGGCCGCGCACGACGTCTTGATGCAGGTCAATCCAAGCGGCAGCGCTGGCTATGACGCTGCGCTTACCGCCAGCCTGGCGCTGATCCCGAATAGTGCCGCCAAGACCGCTGGCATCGCAACCGGCGCAACGGTCGCCGCCGCGGTCCTGGCCGAGCGCGCTGGCGATGGCTACGGGGCGCCGTACACATACGCACCTACGGGATTGCCCGGCCGCTGGGCGCCGACGCCCGACGAGATGATACCAGCGCAGTTCAAGTATCTTGGCAGCACCGCTCCGTGGGTGATCTCCAGCGCCGCAAGCTTTCGTCCCGGCCCGCCGCCGACGATCGGTAGTGCAGAATATACTGCGGCATTCAACGAGGTGAAGTCACTCGGCTCGGCAACCAGCACGACGCGCACGACCGATCAGACGGAGGCTGCGCAGTTCATCGCGAACGTCAACTCGCCGTTCGAGCGCATCGCGCTGGACGCCGCAGAAACCCGTGGCTTGTCGAGCCTTGAAAGCGCGCGAATGTTTGCCATGACCTCGGTCGCCTACGCCGACGCCGTGACATCCGTCTTCGAAGCCAAATATTATTACGACTACTGGCGGCCGGTCACCGGCATCAGGGCCGCCGACACTGATGGCAATCCTGACACCATTGCCGATCCGAATTGGCATGCCCTGGTCTTCACCCCGCCATTCCCGTCTTATTCGTCGGCTGCAACCGGCACGGCTGGTGCGGTCGACGGAGTTCTCGAGGGGCTGTTGGGCAACAGTTACCATTTCTGCCTGGATGGGCCGACGACGCGTTGTTGGAATAGTCTCGCCGACGCCACCACCGAGTTTGCAAATGCCCGCGTCTGGGGCGGTGTGCATTGGCGGTTCGACACCGATGCGAGTCTCGTGATCGGTTCAGACGTCAGCCGGTCTGTGTTCGATGCGCGCGCGTTCGCCGCGGTTCCCGAGCCGGCCAGCTGGACTTTGATGGTCGCTGGATTCGGGCTTGTTGGTTTTATCAGACGGCGCCGGACCGTAGTCGCTGCCTAGACCAGGTCTCAGCACTCGCCTCTCCCCAGAGTTCGAGGCGAATGCCGAGTCCCCCCGGCACCAGGAGGCGACCGCCTTCCGGTCCTTACTTGGCACGACCACGCCGCCAAGCCCATTGATAGGGCCGGTTGGGCCTGCTCGTATTACCGCTGAGGGGCGAGCACGATGGCGACCGCTGTCAAAAGCTCTTCTTAATGTTGGCGGAGGCCTTATATTTCAACAGGCCTTAGTGAATCACTGCCCGCGACTCCTGCGTGCCGGGAAATAGGCTTGCTCTCGTAAAGACGAGCATCTGCGACCGCCATGAGTGCAGTTGCCGTCAAGCCGGCATGTGCCACTGCGATCCCCACTGCGGCACCTATCTGCAGAGAGATCCCATCGACGGAAAACGGGCGCGCGATACGATCAGCAAAAGCCTCAGAAAGCCGCAGAGCCGCGGTGTGTGAACTGCACAGCCAGGCGAACTCGTCGCCGCCGAGCCGGGCGACGAAGTCACCTGGGTTGGCCGACCCAGCAAGCTCGGCCGCAACGGCTTGAAGCAAACCGTCGCCGACCGGATGCCCATATTGATCGTTAACCGATTTAAAGCCGTTGAGATCGATCAGGCCGAGGGCGACCGCCTCCCCGTGTCCAAGCCTGCGGTCGAGCTCATCTCGGAAAGCCGCGCGATTGGCGAGCCCCGTCAAAGAATCATGGTGCGCCAATCGTTCGAGAGCTCGGGTAGCCGCCATGCTCATCCGACCGGCAAGCGTCAGCATGATAAGCGCGGCTAGAAGCAGTATCCCAATAGCGGGAGCCCACCGACCAATGGCGGCACGACCGGGGGTCCTCGGGCGCCACGTAAACACGATCGGCGGCCCGTTCTCGACCGGGATCGTCACAGCGTTGCCATCCCGGCCGGCAGCGGCGATCCTAAAGTCCTCAACATCGAGACTGGGCAGCATTTTCGGCATGACTTGCAAACCGACAGGCGCAATAATCGCCAATCGTCGCGGCGGTGCAACGGCCCCGCTGGCCGCCTCGCTACTGCTCGAAGCAACATTAGCAACTGCAATTGCCAATACCTGACCCGACTTATCGCGAACGAGCGCGTGCACTGTACTCGCGCCTCGCATCGGGAGCCTTGCTGCGATGGGCGCGACAATCCGAGCGGCTTCTACAAGTGCCGGTCCGGTCCACGGCAAGCCAAGATGTGTGCCCGCAAAGGCCGATCCATCCTGATTTAGAACGATGGTACCGTAATATCCAAGCGCTTCGCTGAGCGTGAAATTGAAATATCCATATGCAGAATCCGGTTTTGCACGCTGACCGGACAGGGAGCCGGCAATCTGCGGCGTACCGGCGTTCATGGCTACAGCAGAATCAAGGCGCGTTAGCATTCCTGTGAACGTGCGGGCGACCGCCTCGCGCGCGCGAACGGCATCGCTGCGGTCTGCTTCATAGGCGATGACAAGCATACCCCCGACTGCAAACAGAATAAGTAGGACGAAGAGCGCTGCGAAAGGCGCCAGGGGCCGCCAAGCCGTCTCACGTCTTCCGAAGGCGCTGGGCGGACGTCTCATCCGGCCCACGTTATGGCTGATTGCTCTTAAGGAGTCGTGCGCAGGCATACTTGAGCGGCCGTTGTTGTACGGTTTTAGGAACGACTGAGCGCCAATAGACGTCCGATTCTGAATCAATATGCGGCGGGCAGCCGTTTGAATAATCTGTTGCGAACCCACGTGGACGAGGGCGTTAAGACTCTGCATACGGCGGGATCTCGGATTGGAGCCGTACGATGACCTTTTCACTCTATGACGCCGTGGTACCGTCCAACCTCCAGATCCTGGGGGCGGTGGATGCTTTGCTCGACAAGGCGGCAGCGTTTTGCTCCGAGCATGGACGGACGGAGGCCGATCTGATCGATGCGCGCTTGGCGCCCGACATGTTGCCGTTCGGTTATCAGGTGAAGTCGTGCGCAGTGCATTCCATCGGCGGTATCGAAGGCGTGCGGGCCGGAACCTTTTCCCCCGACCTAACGCCGTGGCCGACCGACTTTGCCGGTTTGCATGGCGTCCTGCAGACGGCGGTTGCGAGTCTAGAGGCAATCGAACGGACGACTTTCGACGCACTTGCGGAGAGCGACACGCAGTTCGCGTTTGGAGAGAGCCGACTGCCTTTCACGGGCGCGAATTTCCTGCTCTCGTTCGCGCAGCCTAACTTCTATTTCCATGCCACAACTGCGTACGCGATCCTGCGAGCGCAAGGTGTGAAGCTCGGCAAGCGAGATTTCATGGGTATGCCGCGGATTAAGCGGTAGCTTACCGCCAACCTATGCCGGTAGACCGGCAGGCCGATTGAAGGTCCGGAAACTGAATGGACGAGCGGAGTCAGGAGACCGCGAAGCGCTCCTAGAGTCCGGATATGAGTTTCTAGCGCCTTTCTCGCATCTGATAATGAACGCCCGATAAGGCGAGGCGCTCGAAGCGTCAGGGACAAGCCGCAGTCGCTGTCTCGGGAACGGCTAGCGCTCCTTGCCCGAGCTCATCATGCCATCGGGCTCGTGCCCGGCGACGGTCACGAATGACATTCTTGTCTGTCGGTGGGCCCCCGCCACATTCGGTAAGCGTTCTTCGACACACCCACTTTTTCAGGAACGCCTCGTGGAAGACACGATCCTTCTGCTCGTCGTCGGCGTGGCCGTCGCTGGGGTATTCGGCCAGTGGTTGGGCTGGAAGTTTCGCGTAACGGCGATCATCCCGCTCCTGGTCATTGGTGCGATACTCGGGCCCATCGGCGGGCTCGTACGTCCGTCGGCAGCATTGGGCGACGTCATGCGCCCCGCGATTGGCATGGCGGTAGCGATCATCGTTTTTGAAGGCGGCCTCAACCTCAACTTGCGGGAGCTGCGCTCCGCGGGTTCGGGCGTGCTGCGTTTGGTGGCGGTTGCACTTCCCTTGAACTGGCTGATGGGCACGCTTGCCGGACACTGGGTTGGCGGTTTGTCCTGGCCAGTGGCGGTCCTCGTCGGCGCAATCCTCGTTGTCACCGGTCCAACCGTCATCATGCCGCTGCTGCGCCAGGCCAAGCTGGAGCCGCGCGCTGCGGCATTTCTGCGGTGGGAGGCAATCGTCAACGATCCGATCGGGGCGACGCTGACCCTGCTCGTGCTGAGCTACCTGACGTTGTCGACGACGATGAGCGGCGGCGCGGCGATCGTACACTTGGCCTGGCATACGGCGCTCGGTGCCGGTATCGCCGCCGCCCTGGGCCTCGTCGTGCCGTTCGGCATCCGCGCGCTCTTCAGCCGCGATCTCGCCCCGGAATATCTCAAGACGCCGATCCTGCTTGCGGGCGCGCTTGCAGTTTACGCCGCCGGCGAGGCGATACAGCCCGAAACAGGTCTGGTCGGAGCCACATTGTTCGGCGTCGTCCTTGCCAACATCGAGGTGACAGGCTTGCAGGAGCTTCGCCGGTTCAAGGAATCACTGACTGTGTTCTTGGTATCCGGACTGTTCATCCTGCTAACCGCCAACATCGATCGGCAGACCGTTACGATGCTCAGTTGGCCGATTGCTGCAACGACGCTGGTGATCCTGTTTATCGTGCGACCACTGGCCATTTCGCTCGCCACGATCGGCGCGAAGGTCAGCTGGCGCGAGAGATTGCTGGTCGGCTGGATCGGGCCGCGTGGCGTCGTCGCGGCAGCAATCGCCGGGGTTGCCGGCGAGCAGTTGGCACGGGCGGGCTATGCTGACGCGCGTCTCGTTCTGCCGCTGGTATTCGCCGTCATTGCCTCGACAGTGTTGTTGCACGGCCTCTCGCTCGCCCCGTTGGCACGACGGCTCGGGCTCGCTTCGGGTGGCCATGGCGGGCTCCTGATCGTCGGTGCGTCGCGATGGACAGTCGGATTGGGCGAGACGCTTCAGGGTTTGGGTATTCCCATCATTATCGTGGACCGCTCCGCACTCGCCCTCAAGGCAGCGCGCCTTGCCGGGTTGCCGACGCTGCGGGTCGAAGTGCTGTCCGTTATCGGCGAGGAGGTTGTCGATCTGCGAGATGTCGAGCAGGTCCTCGCCGCGACCCCCGATGACGCCTATAATGCCTTGGTCTGTACGCGCTTCGCCCCGGAGCTTGGACGCGAACGGGTTCACCAGCTTGCCACCGACGAAGCTGGCACCCGGCATCAGGCGTCCCGCGAGTGGCGCGGCAAGATTGCGATAGAGGCGACCATGACCCAACAGCGACTGGGCGAGCTCATGGAAGCAGGAGCGGCATTTGTAGTCGAGCCATGCAACGGGACTGAAGCCGAGAAAGAGCGTGTCGCGGACGACGGCTGGCCAATCGCTATCGTAAGAACCGGGGGAGAGCTCGCATTCCTTGGACCCGAGCAGGTCACCGTGCCGGCGGCCGGCGATCTCGTCGTTCGCCTTTATCGGGCGGCTCTCGCACCACGCCGCGCGCCAAGATCTCGCTGGCGCGACGGCCTCCGGCGCCGCGGTTCGAAGAACGCAGCTCCAGATATTAGCAGGGAACTCGACACGACACTGCAAAATTGAGAGCACGAGGCTGTCGCGTGAATCTTTCGGGTGCACCCACTGCACAAGCGCGCAGTGCCCGTTGGTCAGTGAAGTTCCCGAGACAATGGAGTGGGTAACGCCGACGCTTACATCAGTACAGCCACTGATCGCCGAGCCGCGAGACATGCCTAGGCCGATTCAGACGTTGCGCACGTCGATCAGCGCGCTGAGGCCAAC
This sequence comes from Sphingosinicellaceae bacterium, assembly GCA_019285715.1. Classification (NCBI taxonomy): domain Bacteria; kingdom Pseudomonadati; phylum Pseudomonadota; class Alphaproteobacteria; order Sphingomonadales; family Sphingosinicellaceae; species Sphingosinicellaceae bacterium. Next base: position 3,044,397 of record CP079108.1, on the reverse strand, counting down.
GCAGACGGCGAGTCCGCTGACCGACTGCGTGTTAGCCGGAGCATCCACTACTTGGCCGGCTCGAACGCGGACCGACGAAATCGGCACTTCGTCTGCCGCGCGCCCGCATTACGGACGGCGGCCAGCTCGAGACCATGGCTAGTACCGCGCATATTACGCGTGGCCCGATTGACATATATTTGTTCTACGACTAACTAATGCGTGTAGAGCGTATAAGGTGATGCCGTGGACAATGTGGAGTCGAAGGATGCGGCTCTGGTCGAGATCAGGGTCAAGCTGATTGCCCTGGCCCTGGTCGACGGCGGCATCGCTGTCCTTCTGACCAATGGCAATGGCGGAGTCTGTTCGCTCCCTGGTGACGGCCTGCAAACTGGCGAGGCGCTCGACGACGCCGCACAGCGGATCCTGCAAGCGCAGGCGGGTATCGATCAAATCTATGCCGAACAGCTCTACACGTTCGAGGACGTTATCCGCGCACCCGGTCCGCGCGTCGTCACGATCGCCTATCTGGCGCTGCTTGCGGGCGATAGCCTCGCCCGGTCGCTGAGAAGCGGCAAGGGCCTGACGGTCGCCGATGTAGTGGTCCCATGGGCCGACGAAACCGGCGGCCCCGTTCAAGTCCACGACCCCGAGCAATGCCCGCTGGAGCTCGCCGATGGCGACGATCATGTTCTCGGTCAGGCCATGCTGCGCCTGCGCGGCAAGCTCGACTATTCCGCCGTTGGGTTCGCGCTCCTGCCCGAGCGCTTCACCCTGCGCCAGCTCCAGGACGTCCACGAGGCGATCCTCGGGGTTCGCCTGAACAAGCCCGCCTTTCGCCGCCGCATGCTCGACAAGGGCTGGCTGCAGGCGACCGGCGAGCGCGAGGCCGGCACCTCGTTCCGCCCCGCTGAACTCTATCTCTACCGTCCGACAAAAGGAGCCTGACATGGCCTATATCAAAAACTTCGGTTTTCTCGCCCAGCTCCGCAGCGACGCCTCGAACCATGTCATTCGCTATCGCAACGGCCGGGTTCGGCAGAGCGGTCGCGGGCTCGTCTTCTGGTTCCGCCCCGAGACGACGAGCATTGCCGAACTGCCGATGGACGACCGCGAGATGACGCTGTTCGTGAAGGGCCGCAGCCAGGATTTCCAGACCGTCGCGGTGCAGGGCACGCTGGCATGGCGGGTTGCCGATCCCGAGCAGCTGGCGGGGCGCGTCGACTTCAGCATCGGGTTGTTCACCGGGCGCCATCAGGGCGAGCCGATCGAGCGCCTCGAAACCCGGCTCGCGGGCCTGCTCAACCAGGCGACCTCGCAGTATCTTGCCGAGGCTCCCGTCCGCGCCTTGCTCGACGCCGGTCTCGATCCGCTCAGGCTGCGACTGGAGGCGGCGCTAGCCAGCGATCCCTCGCTGGCGGAGATCGGCGTCGCGGTGGTCGCCGTGCGCCTGACGAGCATCGCGCCGTCGAGTGAGCTGGAGCGCGCCCTGCAGACGCCGACGTTCGAAGCGCTGCAGCAAAAGGCCGACCAGGCGATGTTCGAGCGCCGGGCGCTCGCCGTCGACAAGGAACGCGCCATCGCCGAGAACGAACTCGGCAATCGGATCGAGCTGGCGCGGCGCGAGAAACTGTTGATCGCGGAGGAAACCGGCAATGCACGCGAGCGTGCCACCGGTCTCGCCGAAGCGCAGCAGATCGAAGCTGCAGCCGCGGCCGAGCGTACGCGCACTCTCGAAAGCGCCAATGCCGAAGCCGAGCGGGCGAGGATCAGCATCTACCGCGACCTGCCGCCCGCCGTCCTGCTGGGACTGGCGGCACGCGAGCTGGCTGGCAAGCTCGATACCATCGAGCATCTGAACGTCACCCCCGACCTGCTCGCGAGCGTGCTGGGCGAGTTCCGCAAGGCACCGCCGGTGCTCGTGGACGCGAGTGATCGGTGACGACGAACAGTCCGCGTGCGGTGTTCGTCACCCGTGAAACCGACTATGAACAGTTGCTCGCGCGCCACGCGACGCGCGAGCAGGCTCGGTTCTTTCTCGACACGCGGGGCCAGCGCCTTGCCGACGTCGAAAATCGCCATCTGCAGTTCGAAGCGACGCTGAAGGCAGCCCGGGCTGCCGTTGCCCCCGACTGGCGGCAGACACTCGTCCGCCGCGCCGACTTCGACCGCTTCCTGTTCGGCCCCGAGGACATCATCGTCGCGGTCGGTCAGGACGGTTTGGTCGCCAACGTCGCCAAATACCTCGACGGCCAACCCGTGCTCGGCGTCAATCCCGCGCCGGATTTGTACGACGGCGTTCTCGTCCGCGTGCCGGCCGGCCGCCTCGGCACGACGCTGATTGCGAGCCTGCATGGCGACGCCGCGACCGAGGAGCGGACGATGGTAGCGGCCACCCTCGACAGCGGCGAGCGGCTGCTTTCGCTCAACGAGGTGTTCGTCGGACACCGCAGCCACCAGTCGGCGCGCTACCGGCTCAGCATCGACGGCACATCGGAGGACCAGTCGTCGAGCGGGCTCATCGTGGCCTCGGGCACCGGTGCGACAGGCTGGGCCCGCTCGATCATGGCGGCAACGGGTCAGCAGATCGATCTCGTGCCGGCCGAGCGGGCGGTTGGCTGGTTCGTCCGCGAACCTTTTCCCAGCGTCGCCACCGGTACCGGGTTGCGTTCGGGCAAGATCACGGGGGGCGCGATCGCCGTGACGTCGCGCATGAACGACGGCGGCGTGATTTTCGCCGACGGCATCGAGCACGACTTCCTGCCGTTCGAGTGGGGGCGGCAGGTCATGATTGCACCTGCCGAGCGGACGTTGATGCTGGTCGGCTAGAGGAAACCGGCTACACTCCTGGCGTGCCGTGCGTCGCGCGGACCTTAGCGGATATCGAAGCGGCTGCTACACAACCATGATCACGGCCACAATAATGGCCACGATCATGGCGAAATCCGTAGCGCGTGCCGTCATTTGGCGGTGCCGTTCGTTGTCGCGCAGGGCTGCAGCGAGGTTGCCTTGGCACGGATGCAAAGGCAGCCGATGATGGGCGTGGTTTAAGCATGACGACGACCGGAACGGCCGCAGGCTTCATCGAGGGTATGGTCAGGGCAGTGACCTCGCCGATCATTTCCGGCATCGCGTCGTTCAATCGTTGGCGGTTGCCCGTGCTCGACGCACCGCACCCACTGCTGACCGGTATCCACCAGCCGATGACCGAGGAACTGACGCTCACAGACCTTGCGTTCGACGGGGTCATCCCGCCCGAACTGGACGGTCGCTACATCCGCATCGGTCCGAACCCGGTTGCCCCCGACCCGCGTAGCTATCACTTCTTTGCCGGCGACGGGATGCTACACGGCATCCGTATCGCCGATGGCCGGGCCTGCTGGTATCGCAACCGCTGGATCCGGTCGACGGAGGTGGCGAAGGTCCGCAAGATTGCGGCCGCGCCCGGTCCGCGCCACATCTTCGACACGGTCAACACCAGTATCCTGGGACACGGTGGCGCGGCCTTTGCGCTTGTCGAGGCCGGGAGTACGCCGGTCCGGTTCGGCGAGGAACTCGAAGGGCAAAGCTACGACGACTTCGGCGGCACGCTTCCGGGTTCGTTCACCGCGCATCCCCGCCGGGATCCGGACACCAGCGAACTCCATGCGATCTGCTATGAGGCGAACGATCCCAAACGGATCCGCTACAATGTCGTGGACGTCGACGGACGCGTCCGGCGGTCGGTGGTTATTCCGGTCGAGCACGGGCCGCTCATCCACGACTGCGCCATCACGGCGCGGTACATCTTGATCCTCGACCTGCCGCTGACCCTGTCGCTGAAGACGGTCATGGCCGGCCATGGCTTTCCGTACCGCTGGAATGCGAAACATCCCGCGCGCATCGGGCTGCTGCCACGCGCCGGCGGTGCCGCCGATATCATCTGGCTACCCATCGATCCGTGCTTCGTCTTTCACACCGCCAACGCGCACGATTTGCCGGACGGCCGGCTAGTGCTCGACGTGATCGCCTATGAGAGCATGTTCGACGGCGAAAATTCCGGGCCCGACACGTTGCCGCGCGCCTTCGAGCGCTGGACAATCGACCCTTCCGCCGGCATCGTCGATCGCGCCATCATCGACGTCACGCCGCAGGAACTGCCGCGCATCGACGAGCGGCACACTGGCCGACCCTACCGCTTTGCCTATGCAATGGGCTTGCCAAAGCACATCGGGCCGACGCTGGTCGGCGAGGCGCCACTGTTCAAGCACGATCTCGAGACTGGTGCCCGCCAGGCGCACACCTTCGGCGCAGGCGCAGTGCCGGGTGAATTCGTGTTCGTACCGCGCAGCGCTAATGCCGCGGAGGACGATGGCTGGCTGGTCGGGCTGGTGATCGGTGCCGATGCGGCGTCAAGCACACTCCAGATCATCGACGCTCGCCAGATCGAGCAACCGCCGGTCGCGTCGATCCGACTTCCGCATCGCATTCCGCCTGGCATTCATGGCGCTTGGCTCCCAACCGTCTAACGGCGGCCGGGCCGTGTGCAGTATTCGCTGCAATCGCCCAATCATGTCACGTCACACCCGCACCAAGTTCCTGCCACTCGGCGATCGTTCGAAGACCGAGGTCTTTGTAAAGGGCGCGCCCACCCACCTGGAGATCACTTGCCAATCCGTCTGCTGCGATGCGGATGCGAACTTGAGGGTCATGCGCCAGCGCCTCGGCGATACTGCGTTGCGAGGCTTGCCATCGCGCTGGCGATGATACTCGCGTATTTTGAAGACAGAGCACGGAACCGAGCGCGCGGCCGACCTGTCAAGCGTCCTCAAGGTGGCGAACCGACACCTTCACGACCGCCCGGGGCAGAAGGCAATCCGGCAGCGGCTTCGGCAGGTAGTCGGGCGACGGGGGTGGTTCATCGCCACCTGGCTTGCCTGGCTTTCGAAGCAGCAGCAGTTCCCGGACCGCGAGTGCGATAGGGACGCCGTGAGTAACCGCAAAGCTCAGCACGATGAACGATGTCGCCGTCATTCCGCTTCTCCGGCACGATGCCTGTCTCCTGAAGTTTCGTCTGCTCCGCGCCTTGCGTCAACCGCCACTTTGCCTCGCTCTCGCCCTCGCAACGCTCCACTTTTGGCCGGCGCGCGGTAGACGGATGCCGCGGTTCGCCGCATGAGGGCGCGGTGGAACCGATCCTCGTCATCTCCGGCTTGACCAAAACCTACGCGAGCGGTTTCGAGGCGCTGAGGTCGGTCGACCTCGAAATCCAGCGCGGGGAAATCTTTGCGCTGCTCGGGCCCAACGGCGCCGGCAAGACGACCCTGATTGGCGCGGTCTGCGGGTTGGTCCGCTCGACAGCCGGGACGATCAAAGTCGATGGCATCGATATCGCCAAGGACCCCCGGGCCGCTCGGAAGCGGATCGGACTGGTGCCGCAGGAACTCGCGACCGACATGTTCGAGAAGGTCGGCGACACGGTCGCCTTTTCGCGTGGACTGTTCGGCAAGCCGCGCGATCCTGCCGCGATCGAACGGGTGCTGCGCTCGCTGTCGCTATGGGACAAGCGCGATTCGAAAATCATGGCGTTGTCTGGCGGCATGAAGCGCCGCGTCCTGATCGCCAAGGCGCTGTCGCATGAGCCTGACATATTGTTCCTCGACGAGCCGACCGCCGGCGTCGACGTCGAGTTGCGCCGCGACATGTGGAAGCTGATCGGCGGTCTGCGCGACCAGGGCGTAACGATCATCCTGACGACGCACTACATCGAGGAAGCCGAGGAGATGGCCGACCGCATCGGCATCATCGCCAAGGGCGAGATCGTGCTGGTCGAGGATAAAAGGGTGCTGCTCGCGAAACTCGGACGGACCGAGGCGAGCTTTCGGCTCGTTGCGGCTTTGCCCAGACTTCCAGATAGCCTGTCGGGCTGGCCGGTGGCGCTGGCGGACGAAGGCGACACGCTGGTCTACATGATCAGCAGCGAGGAAGCGGCGGCGCGCGGCCTCGCGGCCATGGTCCGCCGTCTCGACGAGCTCGGCATCGATTACCGCAACCTCGACGTCCACCGCAGCTCGCTCGAGGACATCTTCGTCGATCTGGTCGAGGGGCGGGCATGAACTTCCATGCCGTCCGCGCGATCTATATGTTCGAACTGGCGCGCACCCGCCGGACGCTATTCCAGAGTCTGTTCACTCCGGTGCTGACCACCTCGCTGTACTTCATCGTCTTCGGCTCGGCGATCGGCAGCCGGATGCAGACCGTCGGCGGCGTCAGCTACGGCGCCTTCATCATCCCCGGGCTGCTGCTCCTGACGATCCTGTCTGAGAGCATTTCGAACGCATCGTTCGGCATCTATCTGCCGCGGTTCACCGGCACGGTCTATGAGTTGCTGACAGCTCCGGTCGGGGTCGCGGAGACCTTGCTCGGCTATGTCGGCGCGGCAGCGACCAAGTCGGTGATCCTCGGACTCGTGATCATGGCGACGGCACGTCTGTTCGTGCCTTACCACATCGTCCATCCATTCTGGGCGGTCGGCCTGCTGGTGGTGATCGCCGTGACCTTCTGCCTGTTCGGCTTCATCCTCGGGCTATGGGCCGACGGCTTCGAGAAACTGCAGATCGTGCCGCTGATGGTGGTCACGCCGTTGACCTTCCTCGGCGGCACCTTCTACTCGCTGAGCATGCTGCCCGAGCCTTGGCGGACGCTGACCATGTTCAATCCGATCGCCTATCTGGTCAGCGGCCTGCGTTGGACCTTCTACGGTGTCTCGGACATCGATATCCGCATCAGTGCCGGGCTGACCGTGGCTTTCATGCTGGTCTGCACCGGCATCATCGCGTGGATTTGGCGCACCGGCTACCGGCTGAGAAGCTAGGGGGCGTTGACGAGGACCCCCGCGGCTTGACCTGGCCTGTCGGGGGAACGCGTGCACACGACGACTGGGACGGTGAGACCGACCCGATCTGTGCGCGGCCAAGTTAGCCGAAGCGCCCGGCCGATCACTGCACTTAGGCGCGGATCGTCCGGCCATCCATTGCGCACCCGGCACGCACATCCAAGCCGCATATTTATTGCGGGGCCGCTCTCGGCGCGGCGGCAGCATTGTCGAGCGCTGTTTGCTGGCGTCGCTCCGGGCTTACACAGACATGATCCGTAGGCGATGCCTCGCGCCAGACGAAACCACTGCGGCAGGTGACGTTGTCGTACGGGCCACCGTCAGCAGTGCGACGAGAGCGGCCCAGGACGTTGTCCTGCGCCGCCGCGTCCCGGACGTCGGGCGTGACGCAACGGGTGTCGCCGGGAAACGCTTCGCGCCGAACAAAGCCCGTCAGGCACATCGGAGTCCTGGCGCGGTCGGGCTGAGCCGCCGCTTTGGTTTGCGTGGTTCCACAGTTCCCGAAGGCCGGTGGATCGCCTCCCGTAGCGAGACCCGCCGCGACTAGGATGACGCCGAAGATATCCAGCATCACCTGCCGTTTAAGCGATGCGGCCTGTGCAAATTCGAGTTGCACGAATTTGACCCCGCCGCCGACAATGGCGCCAATGATGCAACCCACGCCAATCATGATCAGCCCAGTTTCCACGCGATCATCCCCCGCTGAAGCGGGGATGCGATGCCGATCGCTGCAAAGGCGAGAGCCTTGCTGCGCTACTCCGAGCGACGCCGCAGATTTGGCTGCCAATCGATGCGACGGTTCCAATAACGCTACGGCGCGTAGTAGCCCGATCGGCGGAACCGGCGCGCGTGGAACCGCCTTCTCCGCGCCGCGCGTTATCCGAGCTTAGCTGCTGGAGCCTGCGCTGATGACCACTGTCGCCGAACTGCTTGTCGAGACCCTAGCGGAACTCGGCGTGCGTCAGGTTTTCGGAGTGGTCGGCGATGCGCTTAACCCATTCACCGACGCGATCCGGCGGCAGAAGGTTATCGAATGGATCGGCGTCCGCCACGAGGAGGGGGCAGCACTGGCCGCGGCGGGGCAGGCGAAGCTGACTGGAAGGCTCGGTGTGTGCTGTGGCACCACCGGGCCGGGCGGGAATCACCTCGTCGCCGGGCTCTACGAAGCGCGTAAGGATCATGCGCCTGTGCTGGCGATCTCCGGCGGCGTGCCGACCGAATTGCGTGGCACGGATTATCTGCAGGAAGATACGCCCGACCTGCTGTTCCGCGACGTCGCGGTCTATACCCAGACCCTTGCTGCTGCATCGCAAGCCCCGGCCGTCTTCCATCAGGCGATCGCCGAGGCCTATGGTCAGCGCGGCGTTGCGCACATCAGCATCCCGCCCGATGTCTTTGGCGCGCGAGCATCCGGCAAGGTCCCGAGCATGGCAACGTTGCGTCCGCGACCGGACGTTGCGCCGGAGCCGTCCGATATTGTCGCGCTGCACGCACTGATCGGTTCAGCGAAGACCGTGACCCTGCTCTGCGGAAACGGTGCGCACGGTGCGGCGGCGGAACTCGAGGTACTGTCGCGGCGGCTGCACGCGCCGCTGGTGCACACCTATCGCGCCCTCGACCTGCTGCCTTTCGACCATCCCAACTGGATTGGCGGCCTCGGCCTGATCGGTGGGCGGGCAGGGACCGATGCGGTCATGGACGCCGATCTGCTGCTGATGCTCGGCAGCGACTACCCTTATGTCGAATATCTTCCCAAGCACGGCCGTGTCGTCCAGATCGACGAGCGCGCCTTTGCGCTGGGCCGCCGCACCCCCGTACAGCTCGGGATCGTCGGATCGGTGCGGCCGGCTGTCGCGATGCTTCTCGAGGACCTGCCGCAGCGAGACGATACTGCGTTTCTCGATCGGGCTAACGCGTCCCGGCGCGACTGGGCCAAAATGCTCGATGAGAAGGCTGATCCGGGGCGCAGTCAGGACCTGATCCATCCGCAGGCGGTGGCGCGGCTGGCTAGCGATTTGGCCGATGACGACGCGGTGTTCGTTACCGATACCGGCGAGGTCACTTTGTGGGCCGGTAACTGGATCAGGCCGTGCGGGACACAGAGGATCACCGGGTCATTCAACAACGCCGCAGTCGGCACCAGTCTCGGCATCGCGAACGGCGTCCAATTGCTCGACCGTGACCGTCAGGTCGTGCTGCACGTCGGCGACGGCGGCTTCACCATGCTGCTCGGCGAATTCATGACGAGTGTCGAACACGGCCTCGCGTTGAAAGTCATCGTCTACGACAATGGTGGCTGGGGCCTGGTGCATTTTGAGCAGGAAGGCGCCGGCAATCCGGCATCCAGGGGCGCGAACTTCCCCAACATGGACTTCGCCGCATTTGCCCGGGCTTGCGGGGTCGCCGGCTTCACGGCGCGTGATCCCGGCACGCTGTCGGCGACGATGCGCGAGTTCATGGCAACCCCCGGGCCGGCAATCCTGCACGCTGTCGTCAATCCGGACGAGATTCCGGCCATGCCGCACATCAAGCTCGAACAAGCGTTCAAATTCGGCGTCGCCAAGGTGCGCGAGAAATTATTCGCCGCACGCTGATGCATACTCAGCCGATAGAGCGCACCGGTGATGGCGGTCATACGCTGGTTTGTGACATCCGCGGTCAAGGTGAAGTCTGCGAATTTCACGCCTATGGTGATCCGGCGCAGTCCGCTGACCGGACGACACGGCTCGACATGCACCGCCGCATCACCACCTTGTGGCTGCGATCAATCGGTCTGATTTTAAGTGGCGTCGCCAAGCTTGCCGACAGCGGGTGTCGGTGCGGCGTTGAACGAAGTTAGCAATCCGCCACCAGCGTCGAACTGGCTGTCGTCGGACGTCGTGGCGACCGGCAGGCAATCTGGACGAACCGCAGCGGCGAGCAGCGGTCCCTTGGCGATGCGATGAAGTGCACGAGGCGGTGCGAAATGCTTTTGTGCGACATGAGCCGCCGGGACGATAGCCGCGCCGGTGCCGGCAGCACAGACGCAGATGGCGATCTTGGAGAAAATTGGTTTCGAAATGGCAACACTTTAAACATAAAGCTACCTGTACTGACCCAGCGTAAACACTGATCAGTAGTAAGCAATTTCCGTGCCAGACCACAAAAGCGCGGAATCACGCTGTTTTCAACTCATCAATACATATTAACTGTAAAGACTGCCGACATACCGGTGAGGTCATCCGTCCTGTTCAATGGGCGTGTTAACGAATATTTATTTCGTTTGCGAAAATCGGTGAGCCGTTAACTAGATCGTACACTGTGGGCAGTTAAACCAGCTAACGCTATCCGAAGCCACGACGATCGCGTCTGTTGGCTCTGGTAGTCCATTTCTTGGGGTGCAGTGATGCCGAACAGGCTGACGATGATGCGGGCCTCTCTACGAGCACTTGCACGGAAGCTCGCACATTCGCCGGGTACGACAATGTCCAAAATGGCTGCCGTCGCCGTTCTGGCGGGTTGGCCTCTGATGGGGCATGCTGGCACTACCGTGTGTTGGTCGGATCGTTTTGCTGGACTTCACGAGGTGTCGGATCGCGCGGAGGCAGTGCTCGGCGTCGCGACGCATGACAGCTCACGCGTCAGGATCTATTTCGAGGAAGTCGAAGGCCTGTTTTTCTACCAGTCCAATTATCTTCCAGCCGGTGAGCGAAGTCCTGCAAAAATCACGTCCACTGAACCATTGAGCGTGCTCGCGGTCCTGAGCAACGTACTCGTGCGGCGAGTTCCCGGTTCTCGTATGGACGGCGGGATCCTCGATGCCGCAAGCAAGAACGTCACGATTTACTCAGGGGTGAAAGGCGCGCAGCCCGGGCTTGAAATCGCGCACACATTCATAGCGAAGGCGACGGTTTCCGCGGTGTGGGGCAGGCCGGTGCCGATCCGAGGATCATACTAAGCTCGGCACGTTCAGGCGTTGCGTGGGAACGTCTTGGCCGTCGGCTTGTCGACGCCATTACCATCTTGTTCGCCAGCCTGGTATCGGAGACGCACAACGCCCATTTCATCGCAAAGCGCCAAGATCGTCCACGGCGAACCCACCTCACGTGCGGCTAAGCTCGCTTGTCTTGCCCGGAAGCGGCCTTCTGCTCCTCACCCGCTTTGCCCCGTCCAGCGTGTAGGGCTTGATTCCGATAGGTCGCCCCGTCTCAAGGAGGTGGCTCACACATCTGACATCATGCCCACTGGGAATCCTGAGTATCGATCCGATCTAGTTCGACTAGTCAGTGGCCCTAGCCGAGCGGGACGCCTCGGCACCCGGTGCGCGTTGACCCCTCCTTAAGGCACTACGGAGGGCTCAGTTCGTCGACATCGATGCGCGATGCAGCTCAAAATAGCCGCCGGCGCATGATAGCGTGGAGCGCGTTACGGAAATGGTGCCAACAAGCCACTAGCCCGAATACATTAGGACCCGGAATTGAGTTTATGAATCTAGTACATGTTTAGGCTTCCGAAAGCTTCGTGATGTTAGCTGTTCGCTATTTGAGTTCAGATGCTCGATAGGATCACCATGATAATCGGTAGCTCTTCCATATTTTTCAATCGAGATTAAATATACAAAAAAACAGCATCGTCCACTCGAGCAGTATTATTCCTGTATTGCTAGAATTTCTTATCTAGAAGAATGTCTGATGGCTATCACAGGCTAGAACTCTCGGGGGAACAATCAGATGACTATTTCAAACGTGCTTCTGGCACGAGCGGCCGTCCTTTGTCTCAGTGCGGGTGCAATCTGCAGTGTAACGACTGCAGCCGATGCCACCAACGCGCGGAATTGGAATGGCTACAGCTGGGCTCGAGCCGACAATCTCACGATCCAGTTGGTGAACAACACCAGCGCTCTATGGACACCCTATCTGTTGACTGCAGCAACCGAATGGTCGGCAGCGAATAATATCGACTATGAAGTGGTTTCCGGTCCGGAAGTCGACCCTTTGGTCTGCGCGCCATCCTATGGCGTGGTTGAAGTGTGTAGCGGCGACTACGGAAAGACTGGCTGGCTCGGTCTGACCAACGTTTATACCAGCGGCGGTCACGTCGTCATGGCGACGGTAAAGTATAACGATTACTATCCGGACACCAGCGCCTTTTATGACAACGTAAACTGGTACACCAACACCAGTTGCCATGAACTCGGCCACGTGCTCGGCCTGACCCATGCGGACACGACCAAAGCCAACGCAAACTCGGGCAGCTGCACCGATATGACCAACGATCCTACCGGAACGAAGTCGGGCTACGGACCGCTTTCCGACCTCGCCCCCGGTTTGATCGACTTCATCGCGCTGGACGATATCTACGCGGTTCCGTCGGGAGTCCAGTTGCCCAGCACCATCGAAAACGGCGAGTCGCTCGGTTCGTTCGTCCCCGAGCCGGCCGCCTGGACGTTGATGCTGACCGGCTTCGGCATCATCGGGTCGACAATGCGTCGCGGGTCGCGGCGGGTGACGACGGTTGCCGCCTAGGTGGGAACGTCTTCCGGTGCCGGAGGGGGCGTATGCGATCATTATCGATAGGCTTGGCTATCGGGTTCTCGCTCCCCTACCGCCCGCGCTCGTTTTCCGGCATCCGTATCGAAAAGCACCAATTAGCAACAAATGTTGTCCATAACTTGATCGGGAGCGATGCCTTTATGTTACCAAGGTAGTAAGCGGACGACTGATATTGTGGAAAGTGACATAATATTGATAAGCTTGCCTTGTAGTGGAGTTTAAATAGTCTCATAATGCGATTAAATTGAAGCAAATAAATGCTATTCGATGGTTGAAGATTGGCGGTATCTTGTAAGTCTCTCGTTATACGGGCATAAACGTCGCTAGTCGGGCCGACGGATGCACGGGAAGAGCGGTTCAAGATGAAACAAGTCTATATCGTCGATGACGATGAATCGGTGCGATCTTCGTTGGCCTTTTTCCTGTCTGCCTCGGGGTTCGAAGTCCGCGCGTATGCGGGTGGCCGCGAGTTGGTTGCCGATGCCGCTTATCTTGCGGGATGCGTCCTGCTTGATGTGCGGATGCCGGGAATGGACGGCTTCGCAGTTATCGCGGCACTTTCGGCCCATCGGGCCCGGCTACCGATCGTAATAATGTCCGGGCATGGCGATATCGCCAGCGCGGTCAGGGCAATGCAGGCGGGGGCCCTCGACTTTCTCGAGAAGCCCTTCGACGAAAAGATGCTCCTCGATATCCTGGCGCGGGTGTTTGCCTTCCATGGCCATCGCGTTCGCGATCACGACCGTCGGACGGAGGCACTCACCCGCATGACGTCCTTGAGTGAGCGCGAACTCGAGGTTCTGCAGGGATTGATGGCCGGGCACTCGAACAAGGTGCTCGCCTACGATCTTGGGATCAGTGTCCGGACCGTCGAAATGCACCGCGCAAGCATGATGGACAGGCTCGGCGTGCGCAGCCTTGCGGAAGCGCTGCGGATTGCCTTCGATTGCGGTGCCGAAACTGTCACCACGGATACCGCCAGCAATTGCGCCGCCTAATGAGGAATTGGCCTATGCACGGCGGGCAATTGGCGCGCGCGCTAAAACCACCGGGGCTGCAGAGCGGCGATATCGTCACGACCGGGCTGCCCAGCCTCCATGCGACCCTCAGCGGGGGCTACGCTTACAATCGCTGCCTACGTTGTCGAAGGTCAGCCTGGCTTGGCTAAAAACACCCTCCCCATGCAGTTCCTGACCGCGGAACATGCGCGAGGCGAGAAATGCCTGTTCATCACGATCTCCGAAAGCCCGGCCGAGCTGCGTCAGGTGGCCAAGACGGCTGGGTTGAGCCTCGACGGCATCGAACTGGTCGATTGTGTGCCCGAGACTTGCTTCAACGCCGACAATAATCATTCGATGACGCACGCTTCGCAGCTTGAGCTCGAACCGTATGTCCAGGCGGTCATAGCCGCACTCATTGCGGCAAAACCGATACTGGCCGTGCTCGAACCGCTGCTGTCCCATTCCAGGAATGTCGGATTTAACCTCGCGCTCTACACCGGTTCAGAAGTCCTGCTTAGTGACCGTCACATTTGATCGGTTTGGACCGCCTACTGATCCTAGCGACCCAGGGCCGCGCTGCGGGAGTCATCAGGGCCCAGCTCGCCGCGGCTGGGATACCCGCACACATCGAGGAATCCGATGCGATCGTCGCGGAGATCCGTGCGGGCACGCTCGCGGCCGCGATCATCGCCGACGAGGGCTTGATAAGCTTCGATCACACCGCGATCAGGTCAGCGCTAGCGCTTCAGCCGTCGTGGTCGGATCATCCCTTCCTGCTGCTTACCCGAAAGAATTTCCGGGGCTTCGGCATTTCACGCGCGACCGAACTGTTCGGCAATGTCACGATACTGGAGCGCCCCCTCAGTACGGATGCGTTGATCAGCGCAACCCGCTCGGCGCTGCGGGCGCGAGCCCGGCAGCGGGCGGCCGAAGCAGATCTACTCGCGCGCCAGCAAGCTGAAGACAAAGTCCGTGCGTTGGCGACGACACTCGAAGCGCGCGAACTGACGCGCACCGGCGAGTTGCGAAGCGCACTTGAGGAACAAGCGCAAACGCAGAGCAAGTTGAGAGATAGCGAGGAGCTCTATCGCCTGACGATCGAACTAAGCGGGCAAATCCCCTGGGTTTCGAATGCCCAGGGTCGGCTGCTTGCGATCGGGGAAGGGCTGGTGGCGCGCACCGGCATGCCCCACGCCGCCCTGCGCGGGTACGGTCTGCTCGCAATTCTTCATCCAGACGACCGCGAAACGGCGCTTTCGGTCTGGTACGCTGCTGCCGATTCAGCGGAATACGAAAGCACGTTCCGGCTGCCGGCCGTCGGCGGGGGTTACCGGTGGTATCGCTCGCGTGGCGCGCGCAGCCTGCTTGCCGACCGCGGAGTGCCGCGATGGTACGGCACGATGGAGGATATCGACGACCACAAGACTGCCGAAATGCGCCTCGATCAGATGCAACAGGAACTGGTCGAGGCTTCTCGCCTCAGCGCGATGGGAGCAATGGCCTCGATCCTCGCCCACGAGCTCAACCAGCCGCTGACCGCAATTACCGGTTACGTCCGCGGTAGCCGCCGCATGCTGGAGACGGCCGCACCTATCGCGCCGGTCATCGACGCGCTTGTCGCCGCAGACCATTCCGCCGTTCGAGCCGGCGAGATCGTGCGGCGCGCCCGTGATCTCATCCATGGCGGCAGTGCCGCACGACGCCTGGAGCCCGTCGCGGCGCTCATCCGTGAGGCGGTCGCCCTGGCCACCGATGGCGGCCGATGGCCGGGCATCTATCCCCGCATCGATGTCGACGATACCGTTGCCGACATCTATGTCGACCGTGTCCAGATTCAGCAGGTGCTGATCAATCTGATACGCAACGCGCTCGAAGCGATGGCCAATACACACTGTCGGAATCTTAGCCTCGTCGCGTACGGTCTCCCGGGCGCGTTTTGCGAGATCACCGTTTCCGACACCGGCCATGGTATCGCTCCGGAGATGGCGGCGGAGTTGTTCAACCCCTTCAATAGTTCGAAACCGGGAGGCCAGGGCATCGGCCTGTCGATCAGCCGGTCGATCGTCGAAGCCCACGGTGGCCATATCTGGGCCAGGCCCGGAGAGCATTGCGGCACTGTCTTCGGTTTCACCGTCCCTAATAGCTAGATGGTCAGGCCCGGCATTGGATGGGCCGGATCAGGCTGAGTCTCTTGGGCCCGGAAGTCCAGTTCCGCCTCGCCCGGGCTCGTTCCCAAACAGCATTCTCCGGGAGCAAGGGGCGCGTGCTGCCGGAGCCGCTACAACTCGATAGTTTTGACGCAACTTGCCGCCGTGCGGCTCGCGCGTCGTGCCAGATGTCAGGCTTCGATCAGGCCGGTGACATAGAAGACGGAGATCTCGATTTTCGCGAGTAGCGCCGCAACTTTGCCGAGCAAACTTGCCTGAACTTTACCGTCGAGCTCGGAGAGCGGCTTGTCCATCATGATCGGCCGGAGTGGCTCATCAAACCTCGCGCGATCGAAACACGCTTTGCTGTGGCGCCGGGCAATGTTGCGGGGGGCGCGGCCAAGCAGGTGCCAATTCAGGCGGGTGCCACGATCTCGTCGCGCTGAATGTTCTCTGACTCACGGCCAGTGCGGGAACGTACTGCGCACCCGTCGAAGCCTGTCGACTGGTCCCGGCATATCGCCGCCAGTTAACAAGATGGTGATGCCGGACTTTGATATAGGCAAGGGCGGCCGGCGTTGACGCCGGGTCGAGCCAGAACTCGTTGGCTGCCGCGCCAGCGCTGCGGACGCATCGCCCGGCGGCTGCAACACTCTGGCTTAGTATCGCAGTCCCCAGCCACGTGGGAGGCTGATATCGCTGATCAGAGCCGCTCTGCCTTGAGTCGTCTCGTCTCATCATAAAATGCCGCCGGTCCAGTCCTTCCATCAATCACAAGTTAACCGCAATATCATCACTCGGTGATCCCTTGTTGCAAGTCAGTCGCTCAGAATGCCGATTTCACCGTGGCCGATAAATAATGGTCGCCTGTTCACGCTTAATTTACAGTCCAAATCTTAAAGAGGCGCAAGATCATCGTACACTTGCTTTGTACTAATACGGTTGCGTAATAGTCGATGCAATAGTTCTCAGATGATTAACTAGTGGGGGCATTTTATGACGTTATTTACCGGAACCACGCGCAATAGCTTCATGGCGCTCATCCTCAAGGGTGGGCGGCTAACCAAATTCAAGGGGCGCGTTGCGAGCTTCGCGCCGCACCTCGGCGTGGTGAGCGGCCCCGTATCCAGCGCTGCTCTGGCAACCGGGCTGTTATTCGGCAGCGCACTTGCGATTACACCAGTGTTGGCCGGAACGTGTTCGGTCGGGCCAACCTCGGTGTGCTCTGGTGCGGCCAATCCGGCGACGGATACAGCGCAGACAATCAGCGGCAGCAATCTCAACGTCACGACGACACCTGGATTCGGCTTGTCGGTTCCAGTTGGCAGCGGAATTACCGTCAATGGTAGCGGCGGAACCGTTTTTACCGACAACTATAATTCGTCTATCGAGGCCGTGGCAGGAGGCCTCTCAGTTATCAATTCCGACGCCGGCGCAGTATCGGTGTCCTCAACTGGATCGATAACAAGTGCCGGCGGCAGCGCGGGCCTTTTTGTCTTGAACACTGGCAACACCGGAACCGCTACGGACTTGACTATCAACGCTGTAGACGTCAGTGGGGGCGACGGCGCAATCGTAGCTATCAATAACGGCTCGGGCGCGATGAACATCGCTGCCACAGGAACGTTAACGTCGCCTAACAATATTGGTGGATCGGGCGACGGTCTTTTTGCCCGCAATAATGGTTCTACCGCAACAGTCTCTGTCGTGGACGTCGACGGCAACAATAGAGGTGTCGCTGTCTTTCATTACGGGTCGGGTGCCTCGACGGTGACCGCGACCGGAACTGTTGTCGGGCGCGCGAATGAGGGGATCACCGCCCAGAACTTTTACGGCACCGATCTGGCGGTCAACGCTGTTGACACCACCGGTGCCACGACCGGTATCCGAGCACAGAATAATGGCACTGGCGCGCTCACAGTGACCTCTACTGGCACAGCCACGGGATCCGGTGGCGACGGCATCTATGCGCGTTCCTACGCGACTGTCCCAGATCCCTATTACGGCTACGGCCGCGCCGTGGTGCTAAACGGTGTTTCGGCCGCATCGGGCACCGACCTGACGGTGACCGCGAACAACAGTGTTGGCGGTGTGAACGGTATCAACGCGAGGAGCAGTGGAACCGGCGTGCTCTCGGTGACCTCGACAGGTGCGGCGACCGGGGCCGAGAATGACGGAATTTTTGCTTCGAACGCGTCGTATGGTACCGATCTGACGGTTACGTCCCGGGATACCACTGGCGGTCAGAATGGCGTGGAGGCAAGAAGTTATGGTTCGGGTGCGCTGACAGTAACCTCGACTGGCACCGCGACGGGCACGAGCAGGAACGGCATTTATGCCTCTAACGCCGGCACGAGCCTGACGGTCGATGCTAACGACAGCAATGGCAGCGAAGATGGTATCCACGCGAGAAACTATGGATCCGGCGCGCTGACCGTGATCTCGACAGGCACGGCGACCGGAACGAGTGGCGACGGTATAAATGCTTCCAACTCGTCGAACGGCACGGACCTGATGATCACGGCCGTCAACAGCACGGGCGGCAGCGATGGCATCGCCGCGACCAACGCCGGGACCGGCGCGCTGACGGTGATCTCGACGGGCACGGCAACCGGGATCAATGGCGACGGCATCACGGCGCGCAACTACGCCCAGGATCTAACGCGTGTTTCGAGTAACAGTATACTCGGAGGCTATGGTGGCGGAGCGTCTGGAACTGATCTGACAATTGTTGCTGCCACGAGTATCGGCGGCAACGATGGTATCTACGCGAGCAGTGCTGGGACCGGCGTGGTTTCGATAACCTCCGGCACGGCCACCGGAACCAACGGCGATGGCATTTTTGCCAGAAACTTGGCCAACGGCACGGACCTGACGATTACGGCCAACGACTCCACCGGCGGTGTTCATGGCATCAATGCAAACAATTACGGATCCGGCGCACTAGTTGTAAATTCGACCGGTGCCGCGACGGGCGCAGCTAGCGATGGCATTTATGCCTATAACCTCGGCATGAGCCTGACGGTCGCTGCCGGCACCAGCTCCGGCGGCGTTAATGGGCTCAATATCGAGAATCACGGCACCGGCGCGCTGTCGATAACCTCGACGGGCACCGCTACCGGGACCAACGGCGACGGCATCTATGCCGAAAACTCGTCCAACGGTACGGACCTGACGATTACGGCCAACGACACCGTCGGCGGTACGAATGGCATCTACACGAATAACTACGGCACCGGCGCGCTGACGGTGACCTCGACCGGTACCGCGACGGGGACGTCAGCAAATGGCATCTACGCCTATAACGCCGGCACCAGTCTGACCGTCTCTGCTAGTAACAGCGCTGGCGGCGCTAGTGGCCTCGATGTCGAGAACAACGGCACCGGCGCTTTGACGTTGACCTCGACCGGTACCGCGACGGGAGCGACCCGAAACGGCATTTATGCTTTTAACTCTGCGAGCGGCACAGACCTGACGGTCAGGGCAAGCGATAGTGCCGGTTACCAGAATGGTATCGATGCCGAGAACTACGGCACCGGTGCCCTGACGGTAACCTCGACCGGTACAGCGACGGGCACGGCCAGCAACGGCATCAAGGCCTATAATGCCGGCACGAACCTAGCAGTCGATGCTAACAACAGCACTGGCTATACCAATGGTATCGCCGCGAACAATGCCGGGACCGGTTCGTTAACGGTGGTCTCGACGGGCACCGCGACCGGAACCTATGGCGACGGTATCAACGCTTCGAATGCATCGAGCGGCACGGATCTGATGGTCACGGCGAACAACAGCACGGGCGGCGTCGACGGCATCGCCGCGATCAACGCCGGGAACGGCGCGCTGACCGTGATCTCGACAGGAACGGCAAACGGAACCAGTGGCAACGGCATTACGGCGCGTAACGAAACTCTGAATTTAACGCGTGCCATAGGCTATGGTGCCGGCGCGTTGGGAGCCGATCTTACGGTTATCGCTGCCACGAGTATCGGCGGCAACGATGGTATCTACGCGAGAAATGCGGGTACCGGCGTCCTGTCGATAACCTCCGGCACGGCGACCGGGACCAGCGGCGACGGCATTTTCGCTGAAAACTCGTCGAACGGAACGGACCTGACGATTACGGCCAACGACACCACCGGCGGTGTGAATGGCATCCATGCGAGCAACTATGGAACCGGCGCGCTGACAATAACCTCCACCGGTGCGGCCGCCGGCAACGAGTATGGCATCCAAGCGTCGAACTCTGCGAGCGGCACCGACCTGACCATTGCTGCCCATGACAGCACCGGCGGCGAGTATGGCATTTATGCCCGAAACGACGGCATCGGGGCACTGACCATAAGCTCGACCGGTACCGCGACAGGAGCGTTCTATGGCGATGGCATCGATGTCGAAAACGCGTCGAGCGGAACGACTCTGACGGTTACAGCCAACAACACGGCCGGTGCCCGGAATGGCATCGATGCCGATAACTACGGAACCGGCGCGATAACGGTGACTTCGACCGGTACTGCGACGGGAACGAGTCGGAATGGCATCTATGCCTACAACTCGGCCAACGGCACGGATCTGACGGTCAAGGCCAGCGATAGCACCGGTTACAGGAATGGCGTCCAGGCAACGAACTACGGAACCGGCGCGCTGATGTTGACCTCGACCGGTGCTGCGACGGGGACGAGCAGGAACGGTATCTACGCCTATAACGCCGGCACGAGCCTGACGGTCGATGCCAACGACAGCACCGGCGGCGATAACGGCATCCTTGCGACAAACATTGGTACCGGCGCGCTGACGGTGGTCTCAACGGGCACGGCGACCGGAACTGTTGGCGACGGTATCAGCGCTTCCAACGCGACGAGCGGCACGGATCTGATGATCAAGGCCAACAGCAGCACGGGCGGCGTCGACGGCATCGCCGCGACCAATGCCGGGAACGGCGCGCTGACCGTGATCTCGACGGGCACAGCGACCGGGACCAGCGGCAACGGCATAACGGCGCGTAACCAGGCTCAGTATTTACCGCTTGTCGCAAGGCCCAGCATATTGGCACCTTATGGCGTCGGAGCGTATGGGACTGACCTGACGGTTATCGCTGCCACGAGTATCGGTGGCAATAACGGTATCTACGCCATCAATGCTGGTACTGGCGTGCTGTCGATAACCTCCGGCACGGCGATCGGGACCAGCGGCGACGGCATTTTTGCCGAAAACTCGTCCAACGGTACGGACCTGACAATTACGGCCAACGACACCACAGGAGGTGCGAACGGCATCAATGCAAACAACTACGGCACCGGCGCGCTGACGCTTACCTCAACCGGTGCGGCTGTCGGCGCCGAGGACGGCATCCATGCGTCAAACTCTACGGACGGCACGGACCTGACCATCGTTGCCCATGACAGCACTGGCGGCGAATATGGCATTCTTGCCAGGAACGATGGGATCGGGGCGCTGACGGTAACCTCGACAGGCACCGCTACGGGAGGGGTATACGGTGATGGCATCGATGCCGAGAACTCCGCGAGCGGCACAGATCTGACGGTTACAGCCAACAACAGTAATGGCGGAGCGAATGGGGTTTATGCGACAAACAATGGCAGCGGCGCGCTTTCGGTAACGTCCACGGGCACGGCCACCGGCGGACCTGATGGCAGCGGTATTGTGGCGCAAAATTATAACGGCACGGACCTAACAGTCGTTGCCAACAACAGCACCGGTGGCGCTGGCATCTATGCATTGAACTATGGCAGCGGAGCGCTGTCGGTGACTTCCGCCGGCACGGCCACGGGGACAAACTTCAACGGCATCGAGGCTTACAACTCGACGAACGGTACCGAGCTGGCGGTCAGGGCCAACGACAGCATCGGTGCACGGAATGGCATCAATGCAGATAACTTCGGAACCGGCGCCCTGACGATAACCTCGACCGGTACCGCGACAGGTGGGACCGGCGACGGCATCTATGCCTACAACCGCGGCGAGAACCTGACGGTCGATGCCAACAACAGCACCGGCTATGCAAATGGCATCGCCGCGAGCAACGCTGGTACCGGCGCGCTAACGATAGTCTCGACAGGCACGGCGACCGGAACCACTGGTAACGGCATCGACGCTTTCAACTCGTCGAACGGCACCGACCTGGCGATCACGGCCAACAACAGCACCGGCGGCGTCGACGGCATCGTCGCGATCAATGCCGGAACCGGCTCGCTAACGATAACCTCGACGGGCACGGCGACCGGGACAAGTGGCGACGGCATCACGGCGCGTCTCGACGCCAACACGCCCGTGCTCGACATCAGCCGTCGCCTCAGCCTTGTGTCTGCTGCCGTCGTCTCTGCTGCCGTCGTGCCGGGTGCCGACCTGACGATTACGGCAAACAACAGCATCGGCGGCGTCAACGGCATCTCGGCAGTGAACAACGGCACCGGCTTGCTGACAATTAACGCGTCCGGCACCGTGATGGGCGGGACCGGTGTGGGTATCTCCGCGCTGACGCCTGCCGGCAACCTGACGGTGATCAACCTTGCTTCGACGGCGGTCGTTGGCGCTCAATCGGGCATCGCGATCATCAACAACGAGGGTGACAGCAACACCGTTGAAGCCGCCGGCGCGGTCATCAATGGCCAGGTGCTGCTGGGCAATGGCAGCGACAGCATCACTTTTGCAGGCGCAAATGCACTGGCCGGAGTAACGCTGGTCGACGGCGGCGACGATGCGTCGGCTGGCGATGGCTGGGTCGATACGCTGACGCTCAACGGCGTGAACCAGGCAATTGCGCCCGGCCTGATCCAGAACTTCGAGCAGCTGGTGCTCACGGGTGACTCGGTAATCCAGGATCTCGTCCGGCCGGAAGTCGCCGTCTGCGGCGCACCGGGCGGAACGCTCGGTGCCGGTTCTGTCGTCACCAGCGTGCTTGGCTGCGCTTCGAACGACGCGATCACAGTCACCGACAATGCCAGCATCGGCTCGATTGAGGGTGCGGGGGGTTCCGATACGATCAGCGTCCTGGGCGCTGCCAACGTCGGGTCGGTATATGGCGGCAACCCGGGTGCCGACGGTAGCGCCGCAAGCGATGCGGGCGATGTCATCACAATCGCTACAACCGGAACGGTTGAGCTCGTCGATGGCGGTGCGGGCGACGATACGATCAACCTGACGTCGGGCGCGGTCGGCAACGTGCTTGGCGGCACGGGGTCGGACACGGTCAATGTTGCCAGCACGTTCAATCTGAGCGGCGTCGTGCTGAACGGCGGTGGCGATGCGATCGGGACCGCGGGCGATAACGACCAGCTCAACCTTAACAACTGGTCGGGCGCGCTGGTGAGTGCCGACATCCAGAATTTTGAAAACATCAACATCAACGGCGGCACGGTGAGCCTCGCCGACAGGACGATCACGGCGGGCTCGCTCAACGTGGTTGGCGGCACGTTCGACTCCCGCAACAGTCCGACCGTGCCAGGCAATTTCCGCAACGCGGGAACAGTGCTGCTTGCCGGTGCAAACGTCGGCAACACCCTTACGGTTGGGGGCAACTATACGGGTATGGAAGGCAAGCTGGTTCTCAACACGGTACTCGGTGGGGGGGCGGCGACCGATTTGCTGGTCATCGGTGGCAATGCAACCGGCAGGACGTTGACCACGATCAACAATATCGGCGGCCTCGGCGTCAAGACAACGGGCGACGGCATTCGCATCGTTCAGGTGGACGGCACGTCGAGCGCCGGCGCCTTCGTTCTGGCCGGCCCGGTCAATGCAGGCGCCCTGGGCTATCAGATCTACGAAGGTGGCGTCACCGATCCGAACGATCAGGACTTCTACCTGCGTTCGCAGATACGCTCGATCGTCCAACCCACGATTGCGCTGGCCCGTATCGCGCAGGATGTAGCGATGACGATGCTCGGCACGCTGCATGACCGCGTCGGCGAGCAGGAGAACCTGTCGGCGCAGGGTGCTACCAGCGGCATACTGACTGGAATGTGGGGCCGGATGATCGGCAAGGATTACACCGATCGGTCGCGCTCGAGCACGTTCGGCAATGGTCGCTCGACTGGCGACATCGGTGGTCTGCAGATGGGCCTCGATCTGTACCGCAGCATCGCGGGTGACTCGCAGACCCACATCGGTGTCTACGGTGGTCACGTTTGGGGCGGCAGCACCGAATACGCCCGCGGGACGGCGACGCCTTACGCCGGCGGTACAAAGACCGATGGCTGGATCGCGGGCGGCTATGCCACTCATTACGGCAAGGGCTGGTATGCCGATGTCGCGGTGCAGCGCACTTTCCTGAAGCTGCGGGCCAATGACAACGAGGGCACGACGCTCAGGACGAAGGGCCATAGCTGGATGGCGTCGCTCGAACTGGGTGCACCGTTGAATATCGGGTCGAACTTCGTCTTCGAGCCGGAAGCGCAGGTGATCTACGGTTCGACCGATCTGAACGACAGCGCCGATAGCAGTCTCATTCTCAACCACTTCGACGTGAAGGACAGCACGACCGGCCGGCTGGGCTTCCGACTGAAGCGCACATGGGACTATGACTCCAATAGCGCCGCTGGCCTGTGGACTCCCTACATCAAGGCTAATGTCTGGTCGCGCTTGAGTGGAGGCGACACCAAATTGACCGTTACGGGATCGGAACCGGGTGTCGTCAATTATGGCAAGACCTGGGTCGATGTCGGTGGTGGCACGACGTACAGCCTGTCAGCGAAGGCTGACCTGTTCATCGATGCTGCCGCCCAGTTCGGCGTGTCACAAAAGGGCACCAGCGCCATCACCGGCCACGCGGGCTTCCGGATGCGGTTCTAGCCTGACGATTCCCCCCGTCAGCCGCCATGGCTGGCGGGGGCTCGACTGTGTTGGCCTCGAGGTCGGTCAGCGTTAGACATTGGCCAATCTGCAATTTCCGACGGGATGCTCCACCGATGAACGTATCCGAGGCCCCGCCTGCCGTAGCGGAGTCCGTCCAGGCCAAGCCGGTCGCGGTCGCTGTTGCATCGACGATGGTCAAGTACAGCCAGTCGGGCGGTCTGGTCGCGCTGTTCGCCAAGCTGAATATTTCGGTTGCCTTCACTTCCTACCAGTCGGGCATTCTTTACATGCTCGGTCGCAATGCAGCGGGCGCACATCTGCATCAGACTCCTGTCGCTAAGCCGATGGGGCTGGCGCGCGATCGAAGCGGCGGGCTGCTGATCTCGGCCGGCTATCAGATTCTGCGCTGCACCAACGCTATTGGCCCCGACGAGCGCGTCAACAACCTGTTCGATGCCTGTTACGTCCCGCGTACCATCCATGTCACCGGGCAACTCGATGCGCATGACATCGGTCTGGCCGAAGACGACAGCATCGTGTTCGTCAACACACGCTTCAACTGCCTTGCCACGGTCGATGAGCGAAACAGTTTCCGAAAACTCTGGATGCCGCCGTTTATCAGCGAACTGATCGACGAGGACCGGTGTCACTTGAATGGACTGGCAATGCGCGATGGCCGCCCAAGCTATGTCAGTGCGGTCAGTCGTTCCAACACTGTCGACGGCTGGCGCGACCGCCGTTCCGATGGTGGCGTCGTAATCGATGTCGACAATAACCGCATTGTCTGCACCGGCCTTTCGATGCCGCATTCACCACGCATGCATGGCGATGAACTCTGGATACTGAACTCAGGCACGGGCGAACTGGGGGTCATCGAAAACGCTGCGAGCGGCACAGGAAAATTCGTGCCCAAGGCTTTCTGCCCCGGATTTTTGCGCGGATTGAGCTTTCATGGCGATCTCGCTTTTGTCGGCTTGTCCAAGCCCCGATACGAGCGCTTCGAAGGCCTCGCCCTCGACCAGCGCCTGCGTGACGCGGACAGCGAGCCGTGGTGCGGCGTCCAGGTCATCGACACAAAAACCGGTCGATGCGTCGAATGGTTCAGGATCGATGGCGCTGTCAGTGAGCTGTACGACGTGGAGGTGCTGCCCCAGGTCACATGTCCCATGGCGCTTGGCCCCGACTCTCCTGAAATCGTGAAGTTCGTTACGACCGTTAAATAATATCATCGGTCGTAAGGCCCGATTTTTCGTTCTACCCCGGGGTAGCTTGCTCTAATCTGCGCGTCCAGGCTCGCCCCGGTGGTCTGGGCGGCCTCCGGCGTCATATGAATAAACTCGCGGCTTGCCGAAGCCGCCGCTCCAATCCCCGACAGCCGCGCAGGTTTCCGCGTGTAAGGTGAGCTGTGGCGGTGGCGCTCGGCGCCACGAAGTGATCCGCCCGAAGAACTTCTGCACGACCACAAGGCCGCAGTTTGCGCATGATGAGTCGGCTGAGGGACGACCGTCAGTATCAGTGGAAACCGGAAAGGCCGCTGAATAAGCAGCGCACGCATTCCCGTCATTCGTTCGACAAATCCGGTATATAAAATACGCACCGGACTAATTCTGCTCTCAGGCTCAGGCAGCAATACTAAAATCTGGCATCCAGTCATCCAGCATACCTAACACCTTACTGGCGTCTTAAAACCGACTCTTTGCACGCGATCAATCGCAACGAACTGTATCTTCGCATGCTAGAATCTTGCACGAACTGAAACGCGATAATAGCGTCCCAGTATTGCTGCATAATATATCGATGTGTCTTGTGCTATCGCGGGGTACGGAGATCCCTGATTAAGGATATTATCAACCGTCAGTCGCAACGTATATGTCTTGTCGACATTGAATGACAGCGTGCTATTCAGGAAGACGACCTGAGGGACACCTTTAATGTTGCGGGTGTTTGCCGTGTCGTCGGCGTTAAAAACCGCTGAGCCAAAATATCGGGCTTGCAACTGAAAACCGATAGTGTCGCTGTCGTAGTTAAGGTTCACCGTCGCCTGGTGGCGGCTGCCGGGCTCGGTGACATTAGCCGTCGCGATGCTGTTCGTTTCCTTGGTTAGGTCGCCGCTGCCGACACGATATTGCAGACGGTCGGTGTAGAGGTAATTTCCATTTAGCGACAGGTTTCCCGTTGCGCCTATATAAGGTGCTGGCAACGTATATGAAACCGACGCGGACAATCCGCCAAATTCGTACGATGCAGCGTTCAAGTTTCCAGTCTGGATGAAAGTGACCTGGCCGTCCGTGCGTGTGAAGTTGCTGCACGTCGGGCCCGGATAGCTTGTTGCGTCGTAGCAACCATTGAGTACGTCAGTCGCTGACAACGATACGATCGCTTGCTTCAGGCTGATATTCACCCAGTTGACGTTGAGCGCTAATCGCGGCGCAAAGCGCGGCCGAACCTGTACGCCCGCAGTCCAGCTGTTGGCAATCTCGTTCTTCAAATTCGGGTTACCACCTGAGGTTCCCCGCGCGGTGAAATCGACAATATTGGAAGAAAATGGTTGAGCGATGCCTGCCGCTGCACAGTTTTTCGCGCGATTGGCAGGGTTCGGGCCTGAGGTGATGTAGCGCGAGTCGCATGGATCGTTCGCCAGGAAAAACGCCTGGCCGACTGGTGCGAAGAGTTCGGTGATCGACGGCGACCGGATGGACCTTGTGAAGTTGCCGGTGAAGACGATATCCGGAATGATCGCCAGCCGGCCGCCGCCGGTCCACGTGAAGTCGCCTCCTGCCGACGAATGAGAAACATATCGCGCCGCCGCCTTGACCTCGAGAAGATCTAGAAACTTCAAGTTGTTCTTTGGTGCAATGAAAGGCAGGTTGATCTCGGCAAAGCCTTCATTTGTATGGAAACCGCCAGCGACGGGGTTGATCGGGATCGAATTTCCGTATTGCGTGAAGGTCCCGTCACCGTTCGGCTGGCCAAGATAGAACGTGCCAGGGTCGAAGCGCGCGCGTTCATCGCGGTGTTCGTAGCCGACGACGAATCCTGCATCACCGCCTGGCAGCTTGATCAGCGAGTCATCGCTCACGCTGGCGACGACATCGACGAGCTCGTTCGTGCTAACCGAGCGGGCGATTGCGGTGATATAGTCGAGCGCGGACTGGCTTGGGCTGCCGTTACCGAACAGATTTAACGGCGAGCAGGTCGAACTGATGGTGGCGATGGCCGCATTGGTATAGCCGGGCGCGCAGGCGATCGTGCCGTCGGGGTTTGCGACCGCATTTACCGCATTGTTGAAGTTCTGGGTGACCACCTGCGGCGACAGGTTGATCGAACGATTTTTTCCATATGTTCCGGTTACGCTCCAGTTGAGGTTGTGTCCGAGCACGCCGAAGTCACCGCTGAGGCCGGCAACGAACCGATACGTCCGCTGATCGCCAGTAGCGCTGCTTGGTTCGATATCCTCATTGGCGCGACCGAGATAAAAGAAGTCTTGTCCGGCAGGCAGGTTGCTCTGGATGATCGAGCGCGCCTGCGGCGTCAGGAACGGATTTGTGATCGGGATGATGAAATTGCCGTTGATTTCCCCGGCACCGGCAAACAAGGCGGTGTTGTAATAGCCTTGGGCGACAAGGTTCTTCGTCTTGGACTGGCTGAACCATCCCTGGGCGAACGCCTTGATGTGGTCGCTGAACTCGAAGTTCGCGAGTATGGTGCCGAGGTAGCGATCGGACGGCGTTTGAAGGTTGCTGACGTCGGCCAGATTGAGACCATTGCCGCCACTGTAATTTAGGAAGTTTCCGGTCGGCGTGCCGAAATCGATCGGGATCAGGTTGCCACCCGGCGAGAAGCGGACCGGCTGGCCCGCACCGTTCAGCACATTTGGCTGGAAATCGTCAGTGGTGTAAGGGATGCCCTGCTCAGACAGGCTGGGCAAACGCTGGCTGGGATAAAGTACCTGCTGGTATTGCGAACCCGCGGGTGCGGTCGTGAAAAACAAGCCGGACGCCGTGCTGGCACGATCATTGTAGACCAGACCTTCGCTTCGATCATACTCGAACGACCCGGTGATGTTGCCGCGTCCGTCCGCGAAGTTCTTGCCGGCAATTACGCCAAGCCGATAGCTTGCCGCATCGGCCTCGTTGGAAATGCCGGACTCGCCGGTGAATTCAATGCCCTGGTAATTCTTTTTAAGGATAAAATTGACCGTGCCGGCGATTGCATCGGATCCGTAGATCGGCGCACCGCCGACCGCCACGGTCTCGACCCGCTCGAGCAGACCGATCGGTATCGTATTAAGGTCGACCTGGCTGCCCCCGGATCCGGCTCCTGGTCCGAAGTTTGAGGCGGTAATATTGGGGACGACTCGCACCCCGTCGATAAGCACCAGCGTCCGCTGTGAACCGAGGTTAAAAAAGTCGGCGAACGACTGCCCCGGGCCAAAGCCCGACTGCCCGTTGCCAACACCGTTTAACCCTGGCCCAAACTCAGGCAGCTCACGCAAGGCGTCAGCGACATTCGTATAGCCGCGCGTCTCGATCTGTTTGGCGTCCACGATGAAAGTTGGCTCGACCGTATCTGTGATGACGCGCTTCAATCGTGATCCCGTAACGATAATTTCATCAACACCCGCATCGGACGACGAGCTTGTGGCAGCAATTCCTGCCGAGCTTGCTGAAGTCGTCTGGGATTGTGCCGCAACCGCAACCAAACCAAGCGCAGTAGCCGCACTGCGCAAAAATAGTTTCTTGGAATTGCTTGTTTGCACGCTGCTCACCCGCGTTTGTGGTCTGGAAAGCCGACGCTAACACTTGAGCCTTGGCTGTGATCACGACAACTTGACGCAGCTCGTCTTCGGATGATGATGTGTTGCAAACGGGTTACGGGCGCGCGGCGCCTGCTTGGGAGCGGTTCCTAATCCATCAGCATCCGCGTGAAATAGATCATGCCCAAGGTGGTCGTGCGCGCCACTTGCTTTAAATTCGCACCAGCGCCGTGTCCGCCTTCAGTGTTCTCGTAGTAGTAATAGGGCAGCGCCAGCTCCTTCATCCGCGCCGCGAATTTCCGGGCGTGTACCGGACCGACGCGGTCATCCTTGGTAGTCGTGAAGATGTACGGCGTCGGGTATGCGACACCTTTCCTAAGCTGCTGGTAGGGCGACACCTTCTGCCAGAACGCCAGCTCGTCGGGGTTGGCGACGCTGCCATATTCGCCGACCCACGATGCGCCCGCGGCGATCTTCTCGATGCGCAGCATGTCGAGCAGCGGTACGTCGATCTCGACCGCGTGCCACAGATCCGGTCGCTGGGTCATCTCGACACCCATCAGCAGTCCGCCGTTGGAGCCACCGCTGATGCCGAGCCGGCGCGGGCTGGTGAGCTTGCGCGCGATCAGGTCCTCGCCGACCGCAGCAAAGTCATCGTAGGCGTTCTGACGTTTGGTTTTCAACGCCGCCTCGTGCCACGCCGGTCCGAACTCGCCGCCGCCGCGGATATTGGCGACTGCGTAGGCCCCGCCGCGTTCCATCCACAATTTGCCGGTGACGGCGCGGTAGGAAGGCGTCTCCGACACCTGGAAGCCTCCATAGGCCGTCAGGATGGTCGGCGTCGTGCCGTCGAGCTTCACGCCTTTTCGGTGCGTGACGAAATAAGGGATTTTCGTACCGTCCTTCGATGTCGCCTCGAACTGCTCGGTGACAAAGTTCGACGCGTCGAAGCGCGCCGGCACAGCCTTGATCTGCGCAATTTTCGAGGTCCCGATCTCGCCCTGCCACAGCGTTGTCGGGGTCAGAAAGCTGGCGACGCTGAAGAACGCGTCGTCGCTGTGCGGGTCGCTGGCGACAAGGTCGACAGAGGCATTGTCTGGCAGCGCGAGTCGCGTCGCTTGCCACCCGCCCGATACCGGTTTGAAGCTATAAGCGCGGCCACGAACGTTGTCGTAGATCGTGGCGATCACGGCGGACCTAGTGACCTCGACGCCGTCGACGGATTGGCGCGCATTCGGCATGAACACGGTCTCGGGCGACAGCGGCTTGCCGGTCGCGGCAGCCGCAGCATCGACCGCGACGACCGCACCTGCCGGGATTGCCGGCTTCCCCGCCACCGGCCAGGGACTCGCGAGGTTGAAGATCAGCTTGCCGTCGACCAGCCCGGACAGTTCGAGCTTCGGAGGCGCGTCGACCTTGATCATTCCCGACGTGCCGAACAGGTGGATTTCACTTTCGAAAGTGGTCACGGTTCGGACGATACCGGTGGCGCGGTGACCCTGGCCGTCGATCAGCGCGAACGGGTAGACTCCGTATCCGCCGTCCTGGGGAGTGCCGCGGTAGACCTCATGCGCGGCGCTCAGCGGTTGGCCACGATGGAGGCGCTTGACCACGAAGGCATAGCCCGCCGCCGTCATTGTGCCCGGCCCCCAGTCGCGCGCGACCAGCAATGTATCGGGATCCTCCCACACAACATTCTGCTTGCTGGTTGGCAGGTTGAAACCGCCGTCGACCAGGTGACCAGTGCCTAGATCGAACTCGCGCAGCACGGTCGCATCCTCGCCGCCATCCGACAGGGCGATCATGCAGCGTCGCTCGGCAACCGGCTCGCAGTTTGCGCCCTTCCAGACGTAATTGGCCTTGTCGGCGGCCGACAGCGCGTCGAGGTCAAGCAAGGTCCTCCAGTGTGGCGCGGCGCTCCGGTAGTCGGCGAGCGTCGTCGTTCGCCAGATGCCGCGGACGTGGGTCTTGTCCTGCCAGAAGTTGGTGACGTTGCCGCCGATCAGTTCGGGCATCGGGATGCGGTCGGTGGCTTCTGCGATCTTGAGCGCGTCGGCGAACAGTGCCGGATAGCGCCGATCCTTCTCGAACAGGGCCACGGTCTGCGCGTTTTCGGCATCTACCCACGCCAGAGAACGCGGCGAGGATACGTCCTCAAGCCAGATATAGGGGTCTGGCGGCAACTGCGCCGAAGCCCCCACCGAGAGTACGCCCGCCAATATCACCGCCGCTTTTTTCATCGAGAGTTTCCCGTAACTTAGGCGCTGCCATAATCGCAGAATGTACCGCCCGATAACGATCCTGTTGCCGCTTCCGCCGCGTGTGCGGTGGCTCGGTCAACGAATTGTCACACCATTCTTCATCACGAACATCACCCTCTGAAGCTCCGTGATGTCCTTCAACGGGTCGCCGCTGACCGCGACGAGGTCGGCGTAGCGGCCGGCTTGAACCGAGCCGATATCCTCGGCATCGCCGATCAAGTCGGCAGCGTTCGCCGTAGCGGCCCAGATCGCGTCGATCGGCGTCATGCCACCCTTGACCATAAGTTCGAACTCTCGCGCGTTTTGCCCGTGCGGCACCAGGCTCTCGTCAGTACCGAACGCGATCTTGACCCCGGCCCGATAGGCCTTGCCGAAGTTGGCCTGCATGACCGGCACGACTGCGATGGCCTTGGCAGCCGCGCTCGGCGGCAGTTGCTCGGGGTGGCTACGCGCGATCTCGAGGACGCGCTCGCCGATCAGTAGCGTTGGCACGAGATAAGTGCCGTGCGCCTTGAACAGCTTGTGCGACTCGGCATCGGCAAACGAGCCATGCTCGATCGAGTCGACACCCATCATGATGGCGTGATTGATCGCCTGCGTGCCGTGGACGTGCGCCGCGACCTTCATGTGTAGCGCGTGGGCAGTGTCGACGACGGCCTTGATCTCGTCGTCCGACATCAGTTGCAGGTTGGGATCGTCACCGATCGACAGCACGCCGCCGGACGGCATGATCTTGATCAGGTCGACGCCGCGCCGCTTGAAGTTGCGGACCGTGCGCCGTGCGGCGTCGGCGCCGTCGATCGTCACGTCGCTCCAGCCGGGGTGTGACAGCGCCGGGTCGAGCCCGTTGGCGGGGTCGCCGTGGCCACCGGTGGGCCCGAGGGCAGCGCCGGCGACAAACATCCTCGGGCCGGGGATCGTGCCGGTGGCAATCGCGCGCTTCAGGGCAACGACGAGGTCGGTGTCGGAGCCGACATCGCGCACCGTCGTAAAACCGGCGTCAAGCGTCGCCTTTACGTAGCGGGTCGAGAGAAACGCCGCGTCGAGGGCCGAGCGCGTCACCGCCTCGCGGATCGGATCGCCGCCATCGAATTGCGTGGTTATATGGACGTGGCAGTCGATCAGGCCGGGCAGCACCGTGGCGTTCGACAGGTCGATGACCCGCGCGCCGGGCGGGGCGACGAAGCCCGGCTGGACCCCGACGATGCGGTTATCATGAATGACGATCGACACCCTGGACCGCGTCGATTAGGTGCCCGGCATGGATGACGATGTCCTCGGCGTGCGAGACGCCAGCCGTCGCCAGCAGCATCGCTGCCAGCAGGTGTCGAGCCATCTTGATCATGACAGTCCCCAATTGTGCAGCTCGCTCACTTCAGCGAATGCCCGCGTTCGCCGCCGCCAGCGACTTGATCTCGACCGTCGGTAGATAGCGAGGTGGGCGACGTGCCTGCGCTGCCTGCTCGAAGGCGTAACCGTAGGCGAGCAAAGTGCGGTCGCTCCACGCAGCACCGATGAACGACAGCCCGACTGGCAGGCCGTCGACCAGCCCCATCGGCACGGTCAGGTGCGGATAGCCTGCCACCGCTGGTGCCTGCCCGGCACCACCACCGGCAAAATTGTCCTTGAGGACCGGATCGATCAGCCACGATGGTCCGAGTGTCGGTGCGACCAGCACGCTGACTTTGTTATCGGCGAGGAGTTTGTCGATGCCCTCAGGTCCGGCAAGCCGATGGGCGTCGGCCACGGCCTTGAGATAGGCCGGGTCGGCCAGACCTTTGGTTTTCTCTGCGGTTTCGAACAGCTCCTGTCCGAACAACGGCATCTCCTGAGCCGCATGCGCCTTGTCGAAGGCGATCAGGTCAGCCAGCGAGCGGGTCCGGACGCGCTCGGGATTGGTCGAGGCGAGATAGCCATTCAGGTCGGCCTTGAGCTCGGTCATCAGCACGGCCTGCTCAAGCTCTCCGAGCTTGGCGTCTCCCGGAAACTTGGCGATGTCGACCAGCGTCGCGCCCGCTGCCTGGAGGACGGCCAGCGACTTCTTGAATACCACCTCGGTTTCGGGGTGGAAATCGGCGGCGAAGCGCAGCACGCCGACGCGGACACCCTTGAGCGCCCCCGGCTTGAGGGCCGCAGCGAAATCATGTCCCATCGAATTGGCGGCCTTCGTTGCCGGGTCGGCCGGATCGCTGCCCGCCATCGCATCGAGCACCAGCGCCGCATCGCGCACGCTCCGCGTCATCGGACCGGCAGTATCCTGGCTATGGCTGATCGGTACGATGAAGGTGCGCGAGACCAGGCCGACGGTTGGCTTCAGCCCTACCAGCCCGTTGATCGCCGCCGGACAGGTGACCGAGCCGTCGGTTTCGGTGCCGATCGTCGCCGCCGCGAAACTGGCGGCAGCGGCTGCGCCTGATCCAGCGCTCGATCCGCACGTATTGCGGTCGAACGCGTAGGGATTGCGCGCCTGGCCGCCGACCGCGCTCCATCCACTGATCGAGTGCGACGAACGGATGTTTGCCCATTCCGACAGGTTGGTCTTGCCAAGAATGATCGCACCTGCCGCGCGCAGGCGTGCCACCAGCGGTGCGTCGCGGCCGCCGATATTCTTCGCCAGTGCCAGGGAGCCAGCGGTGGTTGCTATGGGATCGAGGCTCTCGATGTTGTCCTTGAGCAGGATTGGAATACCGGCGAGCGGTCCCCCGGGCCGTCCAGCCCGCCGCGCCGCATCGGCGGCTGCGGCTGCGGCAGGGGCTGCCGGGTTCAGGACGATAACCGCATGTAACTTCGGATTAAGCGCCGCGATCCGCGCCCCGTACAACCTCACCAGCGCCGCCGATGTCGTCCTGCCAGCGGCGAGATCGGCCTGGAGTTCGGGAATGGACTTCTCGACGATATCGTACTTCGGCGCCGGGCCGGCGGCGATCAGCGCGATGGCGGCGACGAGGGGAAGGGTCGGCTGCAAGACTGTCTCCACGGTTGACCGGTTCATCGGGGCCCGTTGAGGAAGGCACCGATGGTGTCGTTGAGAAACTTGGCGTCGGCTGGGTTGCTGGCGGCACCGGCGGTATGACCCCACAATGACGGGATCGGCGTCAGGGTCACATGCGGGATGAACTGTGCTTCGTAGCGCGCATCGCCGACCGGGAAATATAGGTCGGTCTCCGACGGCATATACAGTAGCGGCACCTTGATCGACGCGAGCGCACGCTTGACATCACCGCCGAAGCCCGGGGTCGTGCCGACATCGTGCACCTCCCATGTTCGCATCTGGAGGATCAGGTCGTTGGCGTCGGCACCGGGAATGAAGTCCTTGTGGAAACCGTCGAACACCTTCTGGAAGGTCGTGCCAGGGGGGGAGCCGGCGCGCCACAATTCATCGCGCCACCACTCCTGCGAAAACAGCCACGCCGCCCACACCGCACCGAACGCCTCCAGCCCTCGCTTGGGCTGGGTGGTATAGTCGCCCCCGGCGAAGGCCGGGTCGGTGGTCAGCGCGATGATCTGGCTTTCGAGCCGGACGACGCCGTGCGGATAGGTCTTGGCGGTGGCCGAGGTGACAACGATCCGGTCGGCGAAGTCGGGGTAGCTGACCGCCCACTGGAACGCCTGCTGCCCGCCCATCGAAAAGCCTACGACGGCGCGCAGGTGGGCGATCCGAAACGTCTCGCCGAGCAGACGGTGAACCACGGCAACATTGTCGCGGATCGTCGTCACCGGAAAGTTCGGACCGTGGAACGGTGGCGGGGTGTTGCTCGGCGAGGACGACTTGCCGTTGCCGAACAACTCGGTGGTCACGAGAAAGTATTTCGCCGGATCGAGCGCCTTGTCGGGACCGATCAACCACTCGTAGCCATGCGCGTCGGCCATGTAGTGGGAAGGCAGCAACACGGCATTGTCGCGCGCCTTGTTCAACGTGCCGTAGGTCGCATACATCACCCTGGCCTCGGGGAGCACGGTGCCGTTCTCGAGCTTGAAGTCCTTGACGACGAACGCTCGCCGGACGCCGTCCTCGGCATGGGCGGGGACGGCGGCGGTCAGCAGCGCGAGGGACATCAAAAGCTGCCTGATCATCGAGCGGTGACCTGTGTTGGAGTTGCCGCACCGACATCGTAGCGGGCGAACCAAGCCAGCACCGCGCTGGCTTTCGCCGCTGCGTGGCTGGGCCTTGCCGCCATGTCGTGGAACGCACCCGGCACCTTGACCAATCCGGTCGGAACGCCGCGCAATTGCAGCGCGCCGTAGAGCTGCTCCGACTCCGGGACCGGAGTCCGGATATCCTGGTCGCCGACGACGACAAGCGTCGGCGTCGTGATGTTGCCGACCAGCGACAGCGGTGACAGCGCCCAGTATTTCTGCGGGTCCTCCCAGGGCATCTTGCCGAACCAGTATTTCGCCATCCACGGATAGATGTCAGAAGTCAGCACCTCGCTCGACCAGTTGATCACTGGTTTCTGCGCGACTGCGGCACGGAAGCGGTGGGTCTTGCCGACGATCCACGCGGTCAGCACGCCGCCACCCGAGCCACCGGTGACGAACAGCCGCGCCGGATCGACAATGCCTTTCGCCACTACCGCGTCTACCGTGCTCATCAGGTCGTCGTAGTCGGTGCCGGGGTAGCTGTGCTCGATACCGTTGGCGAAGGCGTCGCCGTAAGAGGTCGAGCCGCGCGGGTTGGCGTAGACGACGACATAGCCCGCTGCTGCGTAGAGTTGTCCGTCGGTGGCAAAGCCCGGCCCGTAGCTGGCGTAGGGACCGCCATGGATCTCGAGAATCATCGGGTATTTACGCGCCGGATCGAAAGCCGGGGGCAGGACCAGCCAGGCGTCGACCGGCGCGCCGTCGAACGACGACTTGACCGCGAGTGCCTCGACGCGGCCGAGACTGCGCCGGTCGAGCAGCGCCGCGTTCAGCCGCGTTAGTTGCGTTGCCCGCCCCTTGCGGACGATGCTGAGTTCGGGGGGGCGGTCGGAGGTGCTGCTGGTGAACGCCAGCGTGCCGTCGTGACCGACCGAGAAGTCGCCGCCGCTATAGGGCAGGTCGAAGCCGTCACCGCCGAGCCCGGTGGCGACCTCGACGCGCTTGCCGGAGGCGACGTCGATGCGCGCGACCTTGGTCACGCCGCGATCGGTGTATTTGGCGTAGATGCTGCGGTCGTCGGCCGACCAGACCGGATCTTCGAGGCTGCGGTCGAGATCGCCGGCCAGCATCCGCGGGTGTCCGCCGTCGGCATCGGCGACGAACAAACGGCGATTTTCATAGCCGCGGTAGCGGTCGGTGAACCCCGTATAGGCGAGGTGACGCCCGTCGAACGAGAAGCTCGGCGAGGCATAGGGCCCCTCGACCGTCGACAGCCGGGTCATCGCGCCATCGGCGACCTGCACCCGGAAGAGGCTGTTGCGCAGCGGGTCGCGCTGCCAGTCGGTTCCGCGCTTGCTGGTGAAGACCAATGCCGTGCCGTCGGGGGTCCAGGCCAGCGGGCCATCGTCGTCGTACTTGCCTGTCGTCAGCTGACGTGGTGCCCCGGCGGTGGTGTTGGCAGTACCGGCGGTGGCGACGACAAAGACATGGGCGTTGCCGGGCTTGAGCGCGCCGACCCCGTCAGAGCGATAGGCGACATTGCCGACCACTAGCAGCGGCTCGGCCCAATTTGCACCCGGCGGCTTGACGAGGGGCGCACCGAGTACGTCGTCCGGATGCGGCTCTGTCATGATAAAGGCGATGCTGCGGCCATCGGGTGACCACGCAAGGTGGCCGGGCGATCGTTCGACCCGGGCGACGAGCGTCGTCGTCTGGTCGGAAGGCTTGTAGATGAGGATGTCCGCAGCCGTGCCTTTCGTGGCACGGACATAGGCCAGCCGGTCACCATTCGCGGACCATTTTGGTTGCGTGCTGTCGGCGGCGCCACTGCTGACCTGAAACTGGAAGCGGGTCTTTGGATCGACCAGCCACACCGAATTGTGCGCCATGTCGGTCATGACGTCGTTGCTCTTGCGGACATAGGCGATGAGGCTTGAGTCGGGCCGGACCTGCGGGGTCGATGCGAGGCTCAAGCCGAACAGGTCCTGTGGCTGCAGCGGCGTTTGACCGGCCGTCGTTGCAACACTGCCGAACTCGGTCGTTGCGATCGCCAAGGCCAGCGCGACTAGTATAGACTTGTGGGCCATGCCGACCTCCGTTGTTTGATCCGGTGGGCGCGCAAGCCTAGAGTTTGACTTTGACCGAGAAGGTGAACGACTGGCCGAAATAATCGTAGCTGCCGAGCGACGCGCCGGCATTCAGGCTAATCGCGTAGGGCGGCGGCTTCTGGCTAAACAGGTTGTTGACGACCAGTTGCGTGGTAATCCGCTCGTTCAGGTCGAAGGCGACCGCGCTGTTCCACACCCAATAGCTGCCGACCCCGAGGATCTGTTGTGACGTCGGCTTCAGGGTCACGTCCTGCTGGCCGCTGCTGATGTGGCGGGCCTGAAGGTAGAGCATGAGCGGCCCATTGCGGTAGCGTCCGGAGACATTGATCCGGAACTTCGGATCGCCGATGTTGCCCAGCGTCGGCGTGGTGATGCCGAGGATCTCGTAATTGTGCTTCTGGGTGTAGAAGGCATTGAGGTCCAAGGTCAGGTTACCGTAGTCACCGCCCTCTCTCAGGCCGAGATGCGAGATCAACGGCACGCTCCCAACGTCGAAGTTATAGCTGAGGTCGGCCTGCGCGCCGGCGAAGTTCTGCGCGCCGGCATTGACCAGCGGCGTGCTGAAGCCGGTCACTTGGCCGGCACCGTTGCGCTGGAACAGGTTGCAGAAGCTGTTGGGGAATCCCGAGGCGTCGTAGCACGCGTCCATCACCTGGGTCAGCGTCAGGCTGGTGATCGGGTCCTTCAGCCCAATGTGGATCCAGTCGATGGCCAGCGACAGCCGCGGGATGAAGCTTGGCCGGGCGACGAAACCGGCGGTCCAGGCATTGGCGCGTTCGTTGAGCAGGTCCTGGTTGCCCCCGGTGGTCCCCAGTACCGAGGCATTGACGACCTGCGACTTGAAGGTCGACAGCGGCACGCCGAGCGCCGCAAACACAGCCGCGCAATTCGTAGCGCGGTTGGCCATGCCCGAGATGTAGTTGGGATCGCACGGATCCTGCGCGAACGACTGGGTATTTGTCGTCGGCAGGAACAACTCGCCGATCGACGGTGCGCGCACCGAGTGCGTGAAGTTGCCGCGGAATTCGATATCACTGATCGGCGATATCTTGCCGCCGAGCGTGTAGACGTTGACCTTGCCGGACAGGTTGTTGTCGATGCGGCGGAACGAGCCGTCGAGCTCCATCGAGTGGATGAAGCGCCAGCCCATGTCGGCGGAGACGATCGGAATGTTGACCTCGCCGTAGACCTCCTTGGAATGGTAGCGGCCTGCAACGCTGCTCGATGGTGGAGCGCGACCGAGCCCGGCGGCAGCGAAGGCGTCGACCTGGAAGCTCCCGGTCTCCCGGCGGTATTCGAAACCACCCGCAACCTGGACCGGACCGGCCCAAACGTCGAACGGTGAGGTGTTGACGTTAATCTGCGCGTCCCGCTGGGTCAAGATCGAGATCGATTGATCCTGCGCAGTGACAAAGGCCCGCGCCGCGGCGCTCGGGGCACCGGCGCCGAACAGATTTAGCGGCTGGCAGGCAGTGACCGAGGTCGGCTGGGTGCCGCCGGCCGGCACCGCCGGCGGGGTCAGCGTGACGCGGCAGACGATGTTGCCGCTCGCCGGATCCTTGACGACATCGACAGCATTCAGAAAATTGGCTTCGTTGATATCGTAGTAGGTTTCATGGCCCTCCGATCGGCCATAGTTGAATGATGCGTCCCAGTTGACCTTGCGGGTGAGCAGCTGGAAGTCGCCCTTGAGGCCGGCTACCGCGCGGTAGGTGGTTATGTTGTTGGAAAAGCTTTGCGGCGCCAGGTCGAGATTGGCGCGCGAGAGGTAAAAGGTGTCTGCGCCGGCGGCGGCAAGCGTCGCCCTCGCCTGGTCGGTCAGATAGGGATTGCTGAGGTCGAACTGGATCGGTGCGGCACCCTTCTGACTGGCAAAGAACGCCGACTGGTACGCCGGCTGGGCGGCTAAGAGAGTCGCATCCTGGTGCGAGAACTGCGTCTCGAAGTAAGCGCGGACGTGGTCGGTTACGTCGTAATGCCCGATCGTGTCGAACAGGATGCGTCTGATCGGCGCAACGAACTGCGACTGGCCGGCGAGATTGTCGCCGTCGCCGCCCGAACCGAACACCAGGCCGTTGTTCTGGATGCCGAGGTTGACAGGCTGCAGCGTGCCGTCGCGGGCGAATGCCACCACCTGACCGGCGGCGTTGTGGATGGCATTGGGATAGTTCGGGCTGCCAGCGTTGGCCAAGCCGGCGTTGAGTGCGGGAATACCGCCGGGAAAGATGCTCGGCACCGTCGCGTTGGCGACATAACACGCGCCGAAGCCGAGGGCGGTGCAGGCATCCGACGGCTGGAAGGTCGCGTAGGGTAGCGTCTTGGGACGGTCGAGATAAGTCAGGCCGTCCTGATGCGAATATTCCACGGTCGCGGTGACGTTGCCACGGCCATCGGCGAAGTTCCCGCCCGCAAGGATCCGACCGAGGTACGATCGGCCATCGCCCTCGCGCGAGATCCCGTACTGACCGCCGACCTCGAACCCTTCGAACTTGTCCTTCAGGATGACGTTGACAGTGCCGGCGATAGCGTCGGCGCCGTAGATTGGCGCGCCGCCGACCGATAATACCTCGATATGGTCGATCAGCCCGGACGGTATCGTGTTCAGGTCGACTTCCTGCCCGGCGGGCGCACCGCCGAAGGTTCCGGGCGGAGTCGGTGCGTTACCGGAGACGAAGCGCCGACCGTTGACCAGTACCAGCGTCCGCTGCGCCCCGAGCCCGTAGAGGTTGACGAACTGCTGGCCGACATTCGCCCCCGACTGCTGACCGGTATTGTTCGATCCGGGCGTGCCGAATGCGGACAACTCGTTGAGCGCGTCGGCGGCATTGAGGAATGAGCGATCCGCGAGCGTCTGGCCGCTGACCGACTGTGCCGGCTGCAAAGTGTCGAAGCCGGCACGGGGAATGCGCGAGCCGGTGACGATGATATCTTCCGATTTCGCTCCGGCGCTATCGGTTGAGGGCGCGGAGTCGGCGGCGGCAGTCTCGACCTGAGCCGCTGCAGGCTGCCCGAAGATCATGAGCGATGCTATCGCTGCAGTTCCCAACAGCTCCCAATGTGACCGAAGATGTCTCATCCGAATACCCCTTGTCAGTTATAACTGCCTTGATCGAACAGCCGACAATCCACCCCAGGGCCGCAAGCTCTCATGTGCCGGAGCTATTATGCGTTCGACAATTGAGACTGATTATAGGTACGCGGAAGTGCCCCAATACGCACCATAACGTACTG
The DNA here is from genome assembly GCA_019285715.1 of Sphingosinicellaceae bacterium. NCBI lineage: Bacteria > Pseudomonadati > Pseudomonadota > Alphaproteobacteria > Sphingomonadales > Sphingosinicellaceae > Sphingosinicellaceae bacterium. Next base: position 3,003,615 of record CP079108.1, on the reverse strand, counting down.
TTTCGTCGGCTCTTTGGTCGGCCGATGTGATGGGTTCAGCTTATGGTAGCTTACTGAACGGCCCCATCCCCCCAAATGGGGGTAAGCGTTGAAACGTCAGCCAAGGTACGACAGGACATGCCCGCGGCTGACGGCTTGTGCGCGGGAGTTGACGCACAGTTTCTGAAACAGGCTGCTGACGTGATCCTTCACAGTCTCGGGCGACAGTCCGAGCGTGTCGGCAATCTGGCGGTTGCCCAAACCGCGCGCGATCCAGTCGAGGCATTCGACTTCACGACGTGACAACAGGTCGCCGCAGCCTTGCGGTACCTGCGGCTCGAGCCGGGCATGGATCTGATGGCCGATCAGGAACAGGGCCTGCATCGCCGCATCGAGGTTGCCCTGTCCATGGCTCGCGCTACTGTAGAAATTGAGCGATGCGTGACGCCCCTGCGACATGCGGATCCGGAAGCCGATCCCGGTGCGAATTCCCTGCGACAGGCACCAGCGCAGCAACGACGTATCGCTCGATGACAGCCGGCGATCGAGCGCGATCGACAAGGCCGAGCCGGTGTTCTCGTAGGCGATCGGGGTATTACCGACCGGGATTTCGCCGCGGGCAACCATGCGGCGTAGCGGATCCTGTGGCATGCGCTTGAAGTATCCGCTCATGTACTCGGCCGTCAGCCCGCTGCCGATCGCCTCGAGCGGATGGTCGGTTTCGCCGTCCAGCACCTCGACGACATACAGGCACTTGTCGAAGCCAAAAGCGCGAGCACCGTCGAGCAAGCTTGAGGCTTCGTATGGCATCGCACAAATCTCTGTTGTCACTCGACATCCTCGTGCAACGACGACAGTGCTGCACGCTTTGACGCGTCAGACGCTGTTCAGCCAAAGGCACTGAACCGGATTCCCGTTAGGCTTGTAAGTGCAAGAAACCACAAAACTGTAACAGAAGTCGTATTCGGACTGAGTGTGACTATTCGGACCTGATCGTTCCGGCATCAGCGTGCAGTAGCCGAGTCTTGGAGCTTGCTGCCGTTGATGAAGACGGGGCGCGCGGCTGCGTCCGCGACAGTAGCCGTCAATCGATAAAAGAACATGTTGAAGTCTGCTGCCGCCTGAAAGTCGATCGGCTGGGTCATGTCGTCTTGGGGCCGATGATAGCGAACCGCGTACCACTCGCGGTAGCGCCGTTCGGCTTCCGTCCCCGCATCATAGCCGAAGATGAAGCCGGTCGCTGGCACGCCGATCTTGAGGAATGGCCAGTGATCGGCGCGCTGCAGCAGGTTCCGCTCAGGCTCGCGGTCGGCGCGGGTCTCGATGTGCATCGCCGCCGCCACTGCAGCAACGGTCGCGCCTAGTGTCGTGTCTGCCAGCGCATGCACGGTGAGGATGCGCAACGGGAAGAGCGGGCGCAACTGGTCGAGATTGATGTCGGCGGCGAGGTGCTTGCGTGGCCGCGTCGGATGCCTTGTGAACCACGTCGCCCCGAGCAGCCCCTTCTCCTCGCCGGTGAAGGCCGCGAACAGCACGCTGCGGCGGAAGCCCTTACCGTGCCGCCGCTCGGCCAGCCGGATCAGCGTCGCGACATAGGCGGCGTCGTCGAACGCGCCATTGTACATTGTGTCGCTATCGACCGCTTCGCCGGAGCCATAGCCGTCGAGATGTGCGGAAACGACGATGACCTCGCGGTGCAACTTCGGGTCGGTCCCGGGTAGGATGCCGAGGACGTTGTCCGACGCGATGTCGCGGAGTGTGGTGCGGAAGCTGGCCCGGAGGCGAGCGGGAATGTCGAACAACGGTAGCGCCCGTGACGCCGCACCGCCCGCCAGCAACTCCGCTGCGTCGTGCCCCGAGCCAGCGATGACGCTCTCCAGCGCGGCCGCAGCCAGCCGCATGACGATGACCTTGTCGGCAGGAGCAGGGTCGCCGCGGAACGTCACTGTCCGGGCATAGGCATCGGGCCACCGCGTCGGCTCGATCGTAAAGCCGGGATCGTCGACTGCGATCAGTCCGACAGCACCCGCAGCCGCCGCAGCGGCAGCACGCTCGGCGGCACCGGGAACGGCGGACCGGCGCCCCCCGAAGCACACGGCGATCTTGCCGCGGAGGTCGGTCCCCATCTCGCTGCGCGAGCAGTAGCCCCGAAAGCTGAGTGGAGCCTCGATGACGGCCGGCAGCGCCGCGTTGGCTCTTACCGAGATCTGGTGAAGGAAACGGAGCGGCGTCTCGCTGCCGTCCGCATGAGCGACACTGAAGTGTGTTCCCGCTGGATCGACCCGGACCTCGTGAAGCGGCACGTTCTGGCGATAGCTGCCGTTATTACCGGCGGGCTGGAGTCCTGCAGCCTTGAACTGTGCGGTGACATAGTCCGCCGCGCGGTCGTAACCGGGCGAACCCGTGTCTCGCCCGGCCATTGCATCGGTCGACAGTGCGGCGGTGGTCGCCCACCAGGCGCGCGTGTCGCCATCCGCGATCGTCGGCGGCGCGAACGCCAGCACCGGCAAGACGGCCGCAGCCAAGACGATGCGAAAGGTCGGCATCCACCGATTCATGTTGGCCATCTCAAGGAGCGAAGTCGCGCAGGCGGGCGACGGTCGAAGCATCGAGCCGGGCGACCAGGGCGACGACGAGATCGACCATGCGATCGAAGTCGGCGCGGTCGATAACGCCGTTGTGGGCGTGGGTATAGCGCGCCGGCACGACGAGGTTGACGGTCGGCACGCCGCCCATGGTCGCCTGGATTGCTGCGGAATCGTCACCATAGCCCTGGACCAGATCGAGCTGGAGCGGGATCCCGCTCTTGCCGGCAGTGTCTCGAACCAGCGCGACGAACCTGCGGTTGGGCAGCGTACTTGAATCGTACAGGAAGATGCCGGGACCATCGCCGAGCACCGCCTGAGTCTCTTCCGGACTGCGGCCGGGGCTGTCGCCGGTGATGCCGCCCTCGATGGCAATGCCGATGTCGGGTTTGATCAAATCGGCGGCGGTGCGGGCACCGCGCAATCCGACTTCCTCCTGCACGGTGGCCGCGACGAACAGCTGGTTGGGATGGCCGCTGGCGCGCAGTCGACGCAGCGCTTCGATGACGACCGCGCACCCGACGCGGTCGTCCCAAGCCTTGCCGAGATAGCGCTTGCCGCCCGCCAGCACTTCGAAGGGCGCATCCGGGACGACCGGGTCGCCCGGGCCGATCCCGAGCGCGGCGACGTCCGCGGCGTTCCGTGCACCGACGTCGAGATACAGGCTGTCCCGCGGAAAGACCTTGGTCCGCTCGTCCGCGGGAACCACATGGATGTCCCGGATGCCGGTCACTGCCTTGACCGGGCCCTTGCTGCCGATGATCACCCAGCGCTGGTCGGGAAGCGCCTGATCGAGCCAGCCGCCGAGCATCTGCATCGACAGGAAACCGGTCGGCGTGACCCGGCGGACGACGCCACCAAGCTCGTCCATGTGCGCATCGAGCATGACTTTCGGTCCCGAACTGCCATGGCGGGCGATGACCGAGCCGACCCCGTCGTAGCGCAGATCGTCGCTCAACGGCTTCAGTTCGCGAACCATGATCGCCCGCACCGCCTCCTCGAACCCCGATGTGCCCGGCGCATCCGCCAGTTCGCCAAGCAGGCGAGTAGTCCGGTCCGTTGGCGGTTGCGCCGCGGCACCGCCAGCCAGCGCCAGCAGGACGACACTGCCGAAGTACAGGGCAATCTTGCGCATTCTACTCTCCCGGATCGGAGGGTTTACGGCCGCGTGAACACCGCTTTGGGCAGCATCACATGGACACCCTTGTTGTGGTCGACGAGCTCGGTGACTTCGACATCGCCGGCAACGCTGATCAGCATGTAAGCGTCGTCGCGGCTCAAATGTTTCCGCGCGACGAGGAAGTCGATCATGTTGCGCAGCGCCTTGCGGGTGGCGTTGCTGAGATCGTCGTCGAACCCCATCGCGATATAATGGGTGGGTGTCTCGGCTCGCGGATACGACGATGCCTCGCCCTTGTGCAGGACGAACTCGAGCGTGCCGACCAGCGAGGTCTCGAGCGCGGTGATATCGACCTCGCCGTTGCCCTGCGCGGCGTGACCGTCGCCGATCTCGAACAACGCGCCGCTGGCGTGCACCGGCAGGAACAGCGTCGTGCCGGCGACCAGCGCCTTGTCGTCCATGTTACCGCCGATGATCGTCGGCGGCGCGCTGTCGTAGCGACCGAAGGCCGGTGGCGGCGCGACCCCCATGCTGCCGAAGAAGGGTCGTAGCGGGATACGCACGCCCGGCCCGAATTCGGCGACCATTGCCTTGCGGTCGAGCGGCACGATCTTCATTCGCGCATAGGGGAAATCGTCGGTCAGGAAGCCGGCACCGTAGCGGAAGGCGTTGTAGGCGTAGGGGATCGCCAGCTCGATCTTGCGAATGCGGATTTCGAGCGTGTCGCCCGGCTCGGCGCCCTCGATGTACACCGGGCCGGTCAGGATATGCCCGCCGGGGCCGCGGTCCTTGACCTCGTCGAAGACCTTCCGCAGCGCCGGCTCTACGTCGGCGGGAGCCACTCCCGCTTTCTCGAGGCCGGTCGGGCTATTGGTCAGCAGCGTATGAAAGACGACCGTATCGCCCGAGCGGATGCGCAGCACCGGCTTGGCGGCGGCGTCGTAGTTGCCCCAGGCGACCGTCGAGGGGGTCGCCTCCAGCGTGTAGGTCGCTGCCGACGCCGGCGCGGCGGCAAGCAACGCGGCGACTGACAGCCCGCGGAAGATCCTGGTCGTCGACATAGCTGTGCGCCTCATTTGCCCGCCGGAGCGAGATAGCGGTCGAACCAGGCCACCGTCCGCCGCAGTGCGTCGACCTGGGTCTCCCGCTTGGCAAAGCCGTGACCCTCGCCGGGATAGAAGACCGTCTCGACGACATTGCCCTTGGCCTTGAGCAGATCGGCGACTTCCTGCGCTTGGCCACGGGGCACGCGGATGTCGTTGTCGCCCTGCAGCGACAGCAGTGGTGCCTTGGCGGCTTGCAGGTAGGTCAGCGGCGAGGCCGCGTCGTAGACCGCGCCGTCGACCGCCGGGTCGCCGATCAGCGAACGCTGGTAGGCCTGCAGCAGCGCGTCCTCATGCGCCCACATCGTCCGCCAATTAATGATCCCGTACATCTGCACCGCGGCGGCGAACGCATCGGGGGTCCGGCCGATCGCCATCAGCGTCATGAAGCCGCCGTACGAGCCGCCCGTGATGCCCACCCTTCGCGGATCGACGTAGCCCGTTGCGACAAGGAAGTCCTTGGCGGCGATCTCGTCCTTAAGGTCGCCGCCGCCGAGGTCTTTGAAATTGGCTTTCTGGAACGCCGTGCCATAGCCGGTTGAGCCGCGCGGGTTGGGCTGGATCACGACATAGCCGCGCGATGCGAGGGCGGTAGCGGTAGGGCTAAAGCCGTCCTGCGTCTGACCGGTCGGACCGCCATGCGGAATAACCACGGCGGGGTTGCGACCGTCGCGCTTCAGGTTGAACGGCATCGTTACGATCGCGCTGACCGGCGTTCCGTCGAAGCTGCTGTAGGTTGCGATCATCGATTTCGGCAGGTTCGCCGTCACCAGGCTGGCCATTGAGAGCTGCGTCAGCGGTGCCGCCTTCTGCGTTGCCACATCCACGACATACAGGTCGCTCGGCGCGTCGGCACCGGAATGCGTGACTAGCAGGCGCCGCGAGTCCGGCGAAAAGCCCGGCTGCGCCGCCACCGCATTCAAACCAGGCGGCAGCGGCAACTCGCGTTCCACGAGCGAAGCGACGTCGACCAGTCCGAGTACCGACCGGCCGTCGATGTTGGTCTGGGTGATCACGCGCCGGCCGTCCCGTGACAGCGTCCGTGCGCTCTGTTCCCACGGCGTCGGCTTCAGCCACTGCCATTTGCCGCTAACTGAGCGATAGAGCCCGGCATGAAGCTGCCCGCTGCGGTCGTTGCTGCTGACCGCGATCACGCCCCCGTCCGCGGTCGCGTCCTCCGCGATGTAGAGGGTCGCATCCTTGCGGGCCAGCGGCGTTGCCTTCCCGGTCACGGTGTCGATCCGCCAGATCTCACTCGCTGTCGAGTCCGCGTTGCCGCGATTGGCGATGAGCGCGCGGCCGCGGTCGATCCACGCGACCGCCTGCCAGCGCCACTGCGGATCGGCTTCATCGGTCAGGGTCCGCACCTGCCGCGTCGCGACGTCAATCACGGCGAGATTGACCTGGGCGTCGGTGCGGCGCTTGGTCGAGGTGGCGATCAGGCGGCCGTCGGGTGACGGCAGCACGCCCTCCTCGCGTACCTCGGGCGTGTTGGTCAGGTTGACCGCGCTTCCCCCGGTCGCCACCGCATAGATATCGTATTGTTCGTCGCCGCCCTTGTCCTGCGTGAAGTAGGTCGTACGGCCGTCCGGCGACACCGCGATGTCACCCTGGCGATCGTCCGACTGGGTTATCTGGACGGGCCAACTGCCGGCTGCATCGACACGCCATAGATTGAAGCGACCGGTAAGATTTGTCGAAACGTACACCTGTTTGCCGTCAGCGCTCCACGCCGCCGAGGCAATCGAGCGCGAGAATGCCAGATCGTCGAGGGAAATCGGGCCGGCAGCTGGGTTCCGCACCGATGCGACCGATTGCGGGTTTGTCCGCGGGCGATCCGGTGTCGGAACGGCGGCGATAATCAATCCCGACGAAGTTAGCAAAGCGAGAGTTTTGACGATCTGCATGCGATCTTTCCAGGTCGGGACTCGACAATGATCTTCCGTCGACATCGGAAACACACAGACCCCCGGTTGAAATAGCCACCCCCCCAACTAGGGGATCGGCTCGCCGCGTGTCGGTCGTGAGGCGCCGGCGCGGGAGCCGGCCTTCGTGCCAAATATCCGACCGTGATCGCGACCAACGAGGAAAGACGTCGCCGCAACCTGTACAAGTTCATGTTGCTCTTACAAATCCGTCCATAATTCAGGCGTCGTAATCACTGTGGCGCAGCAGCGGCACGGCCGGATAATATTTTGTCCGGATTTCGACGAAAGTAGTGAGTAGTCAGCATCGCGCTGACGCCAATTGGGTCGCCGTGCTCTCATCAGTGTCCACCATGGCATCGTCAGTACGGCTCTCCAACGGTCGGCGGCCTTCCACCCAGCGGTATAGCGCCGGCAGTAGGACGAGCGTCAGCAGCGTCGAAGTAATAATGCCGCCAATGACGACCGTCGCCAGCGGGCGTTGCACCTCGGCACCGGGTCCCGTCGCGATCGCCATCGGGATGAAGCCGAGGCTCGCCACCAGCGCGGTCGCCAGCACCGGCCGTAATCGGTCGAGCGAGCCGTGATGGACGGCGTCGTCGAGACTTTCGCCGTTGCCGCGAAGGTCGTTGATGTGGGTCAGCATGACGAGCCCGTTGAGCATGGCGACGCCCATCAGCGCGATGAACCCGATTGCGGCAGTAATGCTGAACGGCATGCCACGCAGCGTCAGCGCGAACACGCCACCGGTGATCGCCAGCGGGATACCGGAGAACACGATTGCCGCCTGGCGCAGGCTGCCCAGCGCAAAGTTGATCAGGATGAAGATCACGACGAGCGTCGCCGGCACGACGATCGACAGGCGGGCGCGAGCGGTCTCGAGGCTGCGGAACTGGCCGCCGAACTTGACGGTATAGCCCGGCGGCATCTTGACGGCCTTGGCAACGCGCTGCTGCGCCTCGCGGACGAAGCCCTCGACGTCACGGTCGCCCAGGCTGACCATCAGCGCGGCGCGGCGGTGGGCATCGTCGCGAAGGATCGGTTCGACGGTCCTGGTCACTTCCAGCTTCGCGACGCGGCCGAGCGGGATGATGCCATCGGTGCCGACGCGCAGCGGCAACGCCTCGATCGCGGCAAAGTCGGCACGGTTCGCCTCGGTCATGCGGACCACGACCTCGTGGCGGTGCCCGTCTTCCATGATCGCGCCGCTGGTCTGGCCGGCGATCGCTGCGCTAATCGCCTTGTTCACCTCGGCAAGCTTGAGGTTATAGCGCGCGAGCATGGCGTGATCGATGTGGACCACCAGCGTCTTGACGCGGCCGTTGCTCTCGGGCTCGATATTGCCGGCGCCCGGGGTTGCCTTGATCGCCTTTCCAACGGCAGCCGTCAGCTTTTCGAGCTGGTCGTAATCCTCGCCGAAAATCTTGACCGAGACGTCCGAACGCGTGCCCTCCAGCATCTCGTTGAAGCGCATCTCGATCGGTTGGGCGAACTCGTAGGTCTGATCCGCTACCTTGTCTTTCAGCGTTTTCTCGATCGCCTTGATCAGCCCCGGTTTGTCGACCGGCTGGCCGTCGCCCTTCGGCCAATCGGCGACGGGCTTGTAGAAGATGTAGAGGTCGTTCTCGTTCGGTGGCATCGGATCGGTTGCGACCTCGCTGGTGCCAATCCGCGAGAACACATGGGTGACCTGCGGAAAGCGTTGCAGGATCGTCCGCTCGGTCGTCTTTTCGATCGCCAGCGATGCCGGGAGGCTCATGCCGACCGGTTTGTAGACCATGGTCGTGATCGACCCCTCGTCGAGCTTGGGCGTAAACTCGCCGCCGAGCCGGCTGCCGAGGATCCCCGCACCGGCCAGCAGCGCTACCGCGACCAGAACGACGACCCAGCTATGGCCGAGAGCGAAGTCCAGCGCCGGCCGGTAGGCGCGCGCGGCGTGGCGCATGATCCAGCTGTCGCGTTCCTTGTCGCCGGCCTTGCCGCCGGGGCGAAGGAACCATGCCGTCAGCATCGGCACCAGCGTCAGCGCCATCGCCAACGCACCGGCCAGCGCCAGCATCACCGAGATCGCCATCGGGTGAAAGGTCTTGCCCTCGACCTCGGTGAGCGACAGCACCGGCACATAGACCAGGGTGATGATGACGACGCCGAACACCATCGGCCCGACCACCTGCCTGGCGGCGTCGACGACTGCAACGCGGCGTTCCTCGGGGTCGAGATCGTCGCCTTTTTCGGCGCGACGTCGGGTCATCATCCGCAGCGCGTTCTCGACGATGACGATCGCTCCGTCGACGACCATGCCGAAGTCGAGGGCGCCAAGGCTCATCAGATTGCCCGAGACACCGCCGATGCGCATCCCGCCGATGGCGACCAGGAACGCGGTCGGGATGACGACCGCAACCAGCAGCGCCGCGCGCCAGTTGCCGAGTGCGAACAGCAGGACGACACAAACCAGGATCGCACCTTCACTGAGGTTCTTCTGCACTGTGCTGATCGTCTCGTCGACAAGGTCGGCACGACTGTACTGGACGGTCAGCGTCATACCCTTGGGCAGCGACTTGCGGACTGCGGGCAAAGCCTCGGCGACACGCTTGGCGACGGTGTGGCTGTTCTCGCCGATCAGCATCATCACCGTACCCAGCACGATCTCGTGTCCGTTGGTGGTCGCCGCGCCGGTCCGAATGCGCGAACCGATGGTCACCTCGGCAAGATCGCCAACGGTCAGCGGCAGGATTCCGGCTGCAAACTTGACCGGCAGGGCGCGAATCTCGGCGACGCTGGTGACGCGCCCGGTAGTCCGCACCGTCAGCCGTTCGGCGCCCTGGGTGATCGAGCCGCCGCCGCTGTTCTCGACATTCTCGGCGATCATGTCGGCAAGCTCGCCGAACGTGATCCCGGCATCGCGCAGCCGCTCGGGGCGCGGCTCGACCAGAAACTGCGCTTCCCGCCCGCCGTTGCTGTTGACCTCGGCAACGCCCTGGATTGCGCGGAGCATCGGCTTGACCCCGTATTCCTGGGTCTCGTACAGCTCCATAAGCGCCTGCGCCGGGTCCGGCGGCCGCTTGGCGCCGGGGGCATAGTCGAGTGTGTAATACATGATCTCGCCAAGCCCGGTCGAGATCGGTGCCAGCGTCGGCTGGGAGTCCGGCGGCAACCCCGTTAGCTGGGTCAGCCGCTCACCGACCAACTGGCGAGCCCGCAGATAGTCGGTGCCGTCCTCGAAGGTCATCGTCAGTTGCGATAGGCCGGCCTTGGTGATCGAGCGCATGTCCGTCATGCCCGGCACGCCCGCCATCAGCCGCTCCATCGGCACGGTAACGCGCTGCTCGACCTCCTCCGGTGCCAGCGCCGCGACCGGCGTGTTGACCTGGACCTGAATGCCCGTGATGTCCGGCACCGCATCGAGCGGCAGCGTGTAGAGCGCATAGCCACCGGCGGCGATCAGCAGCGCTGTGAACAGCAGCACGACGCCGCGGGCGCGGGTCGCCCAATCGACCAGTGCGACGATCACCGCGGATCGCCGGCGATATTGCCGGTGAGGAGATCGACCTGCAGACCGGCGGCGAGCGCCTCGCGGCGGGTATCGACGATCGCCGTCGTAGCGTCGAGATACTGGCGCTGGGCGTCGAGATAGATGCTCGCACTTACCGCGCCGAGGCGGTAGCTGCGCTCGGCAAGGTCAGCCATCTCGCGGAAGCGGGTGGCGCTTTCGGCGGGCAGGCGGGCAAGGCTGGCGGTCCGCGCGCGATAGATTGCCGCCTGATCGAACAGGCTGCGTTCGACCGTGCGGATCTGGCTGAACAGCGCCGATTCGGCCTGCGCGACCCGCCCCTCCTCGACGGCGACATCGCCGGCCTGACGGTTCCACAGGGGTAGCGGCACGGTGACATGGATACCGGCGAAGCGGTCGGTCGTGCCCGCCGTTTCCTGCCTGTAATAGGGTCCGACGTTGACCGAGCCCACTCGCGAGCGCCGGGCTAGCGAAGTCTTCAAGCCCTGCTGATCAAGTTCTGCCTGCAGGCTGCGGATTTCGAAATTGCCGGTGTGCGCCCGTTCGAGCAACACCGCCTGGCTCGGTAGCGGTGGCAGGGCAATCGGCGGCGTGATCAGCCGTATCCGCGACGCGAACGGCGTACCCCTCAGCTGGTTCAACTCGTAGAGCGCCGCATTATAGTCAGCGATCGCCGTCTCGGCCTGCCGACGGGCGGTCAGGGCTCCGGCTTCGAGGATGCGGGCACCGATAAGCGGTGAGGGTCCCGCGATATCGCGCTGGACAGTTACCGCCGCGACAGCTTCGATCCGTGCCGCTACCGCGCTTGCTCCGTCCGCCTTCGTCGTCGCTGTGAACAGGGTGTATGCGAGCGTTCGAGCACGTGCTGCCAGAGTTGCGGTATATTGCTGATAGCCAAGCGTAGCGAGATCGATCTGGCGCTCGGCGATCGCCCGGCGCAGCGCGATGCGGCCGTTGAACTCGAGTGGCTGGACGATCGACACCTGATAGGCGGGCCCCGGTCCGAGGGTCCGTCCGCCGCCACTGCCGTCGCTGCCGGTCGTCGCGCCGCTCGTCGTCTTCTCGCCGAACTCGACGATCAGTTCGGGATCGACGAGCCGACCCGCCGCCCGACGTCCAACCCGCGCCGCCGACAACTCGCGCTCGTAGAACTGCCGCTCGGCATTGTTGGCGATGATATCGTCGACGAGTTGGTCGATGCTGACGGCCGCCTGCATGTCGACAGGCGCTGCGACGGCAGGTGCCAGTGCGATCGCCAGTCCTCCGACACAGATCATCCTTACGCCGACGCGGAGGGCCAAAGCGGCGGTCCGCATGAATTTGTCTCCTGGAAGTTCAGCCAGCCTGCTAGCGACCGCAGTCCTCCACGGTCGACTAAATCCTAGTTCAGAGTCTGAACTGTTATTCAGTTGACGGTGGCCGATGCGGACTGCGAACAAGACGCAGTGACGCACATCCTGCTTATCGAGGACGATGCCGGAACCGCGCATGAGATCACGCTCGAGCTGGCAGCCAACGGGTACGGCGTGACCCATCGCGGCTTGGCAGCCGAAGGCTTCGCGGCCGCGCAGGACGACACCATCGACCTGCTGATCGTCGACCGACAGCTCCCCGACGGTGAAGGCCTCGACCTGATCGAGCGACTGCGCGGCGATGGCCGGCGGACGCCAGCGCTCGTGCTGAGTGCGCTTGGCAGCCTCGACGACCGCGTCCGTGGCTTGCGCGCCGGCGGCGACGACTACCTACCCAAGCCGTTCGCGCTGGTCGAACTGGTGGCTCGGGTCGAGGCGCTGCTGCGCCGGCCAAACGAGACGCGTGACACCAGGCTTATTGCCGGTCCACTCGATCTTGATCTCCTTGCCGGCACCGCGGCGCGTTCGGGCCGACCGCTCGAACTGCTTCCCAGAGAACTGAAGCTGCTCGAATATCTGGTGCGGCGCCCCGACCGGATCGTGACACGCTCGATGCTGTTGCGCGACGTCTGGGGCTATACTTTCGAGCCGAACAGCAATGTTATCGACGTTCACATCGGCAGACTGCGCCGAAAAATCGACGGCGAGGGCGAGCCGCAATTGATCCGCAACGTGCGCGGGCAGGGTTACGTCTTCAGTGTCATTGGCTGACCCCAAGGCCCGAGCGACCTGGCGCTGGGGCGGCGCGATTGCTGCGCTGCTGGTTGCGCAGTCGGCAATCATCGCCGTGCTGTTCTGGCTCCTCGCCGCCGGGAGCAATCAGCGCGCCATGGAGCGCAGCTTCGCAGTCGATTGCCGGACGCTTGCCGCGCTGCCGGCGGCGGCGCGGCAGGCCCAGGTCCGCGCGATGCTGACGCGCGACATCCACCGCGATCGCTTCATCGGCTTGTTCGGAGCAAACGGCGCGCTGATCGAAGGCAACGTCGCGGGGCTTCCAGCTGTGACAACAAGCGGGGCGTCGATGGTGGCCACGGTACAGCCGACCGAACTGCCCGGGAAGGACAACGACGTCGCGCGTCTCGCGGTGTGTGCGATGCCGGGCGGTACCCGGTTGCTTACGGGTTTCGACCTCGACAATGCCGAGGAAGCGCTGCGTGTCGTCGAGCGTTCGCTGATGCTGGGCCTGATCCCCGGCATGCTTCTCGCGGTTGGTGCCGGGCTGGTCGCCGGGCGCCGGGCCGCGAGGCAGGTCGACGCCGTGCGCCTGCTGACCCAGCAGATCGTTGCGGGGGACCTCGACCAGCGGCTTGCGGTGGCATCGCATCCCGACAGCTTTGGTGTGCTGTGCGCGCACATCAACGCGATGCTTGACCGGCTGCAGGCGCTGGTCGGCGATGTCCGCGGCGTCGGCGACGACATCGCCCACCAGTTGCGCACGCCGCTGACCCGGCTCCGCGCCCGCATCGAGCGCAGCCTGCGCGAGGCCGGCGATGTGGCAGCGTTCGCCGCTGCCGGCGATGCGGCGCTGGCAGAAATCGATCAGCTGCTCGGCATCGTTGCAGCGTTGCTGAGGATCCGCGAGCTCGAGGATCATGCCCGCCGCAGCCGTTTTGAGCGCGTTGATCTGGCGCAACTGGTAGAAGACGCCTGCGACCTGCACCGCCCGACGGCCGAGGATCGCGGCATCGACCTTCGTTGCGATATCGAGCCCGTCAAGCTGGTCGAAGGCGACGCCAGCCTGTTGATGGAAGCAGTTTCGAACCTGGTCGACAATGCGATGAAATTTGGCCCGCCAGATGGACGCGTAGTTCTTTCGCTGCGGGAGCAGGATGGCTCTGTGGTCATCACCGTCACCGACGACGGCGCTGGCGTGCCGGTTGCCGAGCGCTCGCTGGTCACCCAGCGCTTTTATCGTGGCGGCCACGATTGCGAGGGTGCCGGGCTTGGCCTCAGCCTGGTGAAGGCAATCGCGGACTTGCATGGCTTCCGGCTGCAGTTCGCCAAAATCGGCAGCGCGGTGTCGCTCGTCGGGCCCGGCCGGGAAAGCTGAACGCGAATTTAAACAACCCTGCCGCCGGCTGCACGTTCAGCGCTCGAACCATCTCTGCACGACCCGTTTGCCAAGGACGGCTCTACACCAGAAAGGCCGTTCGATGCGCTACGTGATTTTTTTCGGCTCGATACCTCCTCACCTCGGCACCGTTGCTCGCTCAGACCCAGCCCGCAAAGGGGGACGCTCAACTAGTCTCTCGCTTCGGTACGGAGGTGCGTTTGCCGCTGCCATTTTGGTCGCGGCCTGCGTCCCGTCCGATCACGTCTTCCTCGAGCAGGCGCCGGCTCCTGGTTTTGATCCCATCGTTTTTTTCGCTGGACATACCGAGGGCCGCGGCAGCCTCGCGGTCGTTCTGCAGCATCGAAATCCGACGCTGGTCGAAGGGCACGGGGTCGTCGCCTCCGACGGCTCGATCGACCTCGATCAGATCGTCCGCAAAGGAGACGGTAAGCCTACGCGGCGGACGTGGCACCTGTATCGCGTTTCGCCGGCCCGCTATTCAGGGACACTCAGCGATGCGCGAGGAATGGTTACGGGGACTGTCGAGGGTAATCAACTTCATCTGATCTTCGACATGAAAAACGGGCTTCATGCACAGCAATTTCTGTATCTGCGATCCAACGGCCAATCGGCGCGCAATCGTATGATCGTGACCAAGTTGGGGATACCGGTCGCAAGCTTGGATGAAACAATCGTACGGTTACCGGAATGAGGCTCAGCGGGCTGCGCGGTCATTTTACTAGCTCTTTCCGATCTCACCCGACCCTTTTCGTCGCGGCGATACCGAGGTCGCTTGTCGATTTTCACGACGGCCAATTTGGGCTTCTCGGCTGCTGCTAGTAGCCGTAGAAGCAAGGCGAACAAATGTCCGCTTTGAGGAGGCGCTGATCTGGCCGTAAGCGTCTGTGACTGGGTCACTTCATAGCCGGCTGCCAGAGCTCGATCTTAGTTCCATCAGGGTCGAGGACGGCGGCAAACTTGCCGGTATCGTCCTGTTCGCTTTTTAGGATTGTCACACCCTTGCTTTTTAGCCGCACAAGAAAGGCGTCAAGGTCGTCGACCGCGAAATTGATCATGAACTCGCGATGCGACGGCGTTATCTCTTCGCTGTTCCGTGGCATCGCGTTCCAAAGCGCCATAGGCGGATGTCCCGAGGCATCGTAGCGCAATATCGCGCCTCCCCAAGGCTCGAGGTGGATGCCGAGCACCTCGCGGTACCAGGCAGCGAGTGCTTTCGGGTCCTTGCTCGTCACGAACACGCCGCCAAGCCCGGTGATGTGGCCGGGAGGATTCGACCGCGCGGCCGCTGTGGGTAAGGCGAGCATAATCGCGACCGTTGTCAAAAAACCCATTCTCATGGAGGCTGCTCCCCGATAGCTCATGAGCCCACTGCCACCATTCGCGCCAGGTCGGTGCTCAATACCTTATGTTGCGTCAACGACACTAAGCTGTGAATGTCCAAATGTGATCACCGCCGACACAGAAACGTCAGCCATGCCGATCTACTAGCTTATTTTATCAAATCAGTTCAAACGCTTGGGCAGAACGAGCGGTGGGGGTCCGCCTTCGACGCCCGGTACACAATCAAGACGATAATATCGAGCTTTCTCGCGTGAAATGAAGCACGGGCCGGCGGTAGGCTACCCGCTCCGCGCGATTTTCCCTTAGCGAGGGACCGCAGAGTGCCGTGACGTTCGCAGTGACAGGTTCCACATCGTATCGCGAGGCCGGTGCGTCAACGACGGACACCTCAACATCCTCGTCAGCTCGCGAGCTTGGGATATCCGGAAATCGGAGGTGCCCGCGCTGCTCTTTCCCCACCCGATTTGGTGCGGGGCGCTTCCACCGTCACGTATCGTCGAATGGCCGGCGGGCCCCAACCGGCGCTCGCCGCAAGTATCATGCTGGGCGGTCGGACAAGCCGGGTGTTCATAGGAGCTCGAAACCAGCCGCACTCTTGGGATTGTTAAGTGTCTGGTGTCGACCCGTTGACGACGATCAGCGGGTCGCCCGCCGCGCCGTCGGACAGCACAAGCGCTTCGATCGCGGTAAAGCCTGTGCGTTCGAGATAGGTGCGGATCAGACCGGCTTGTCCCGCCATGTCGAGCGACAGCCAAATCCGGACAGCTTTCATCGGAAAACAACGGTTCGAATAGCTGGCGATGAACCGGCCGCCTGGGCGTAGGACCCGCGCAACGTCGGCAAGAACCTCGAGCGGCCGCTGTAGATACTGCACCCCGACGCAGCACAGGACCGCGTCGACGGATGACGTCGGCAACGGCAGGACCGGCTCGCGGTTGAGGTCCTGAATGAACCAGCGGTCGAGGCGCGGATTGGCCGCGAGCTCCGTCGCGTTCATGCCGTGACCGATAACTTCGCTGGTCGGCAAATCCGTGGGGAGGTGGCTCACCCAGCTTGACATCAGGTCGAGCACCACCGCGCCTGGCGCAATGATGCGGGCATAATAGTCCGTTAGTGCCGCCGTCGCGGCCTCGTCGATGTGGGTAACCAGGCGCGGCGGGGCGTAGAAGTCGAGGTCGTTGCCGCTGTCCTGCTTGGCAAAAGCCGCCGGTGGCAGCTCGGGGAGGCCGGTCATCATCCGTCCAGGTCGGCAGCGGTGATCAGGATCGGCGGTTCACCGCCGAGGCGCTTGACGAACTCCCGCTGGGAAATGAGGTGGATGTCAGCTTCGAACTCGATGAAGGTTTCGAGCGCCGTTTCCCGGTCGAGCGCATCGAAGGCCGGATTGAGCAGTTGGGCCAGCGCTTCGGCGGTGATCAGGAATTCGACGGGGCCGAGATCGGTCTCGCCCGTAAAGCCGACGCTCTGACGCTCCTCGACCCACAAACCGCCGTCGACTTGAAACCTGACGCTCGGTCGTACCATGAGGGTCTCTCTCATCTCTGGAAGCCGGTCAGGCAGCTGCTGGGCCGTCTGTATCTTCGACTGCCCCGGATCGAAGCTGCTCGACAAGCGCCGCGATCGCCGCGCCATTGAACGCGTTGGTCAACACGCCGTCGATCTGGATTGCGTGTTCGGGTGTCAGTGTCGCCGCTGCCTGATGCTCCGGGTCGAGTTGCTGCCAGGCGCGAACAGCGCCGCGCAGACTGGTCACTTCGGCAAGATCGGTGTCGCCGCGATGAACGTTTTCGAGCGAGGCGCTCATCCGCCAGTCGATCTCCGGGGTCAGGGCTTCGCCGCCCCAGGTTGCTTCTGTCATGATGTTCACCCCGAATTTTAGGCTGTGCAACGGTTCTAAAGCCAAGCGCCCCGGATGCTCCGCAAGTTCCGGGTCTGAAGTTGGCGCGTCGCCGTGATGCGGTTCGTCTGCGACCAAATTCATGGGCGGCGGGACCGATCGTATTCCAAGTGCCGACAGGCCGTAGATGCCGGGTTTGATGCGATCGAACCAGCCATAGACGTTGCGGCGGAAGATCGCCCCGGAATCCTCGGCGAGCGCTTTCAGGTCGCGTGGCCGTAGCGGGGCTGGCTTGCAAGGCCTCGGCGCAGGCAATGGCTCGCTGGCGGTAAGCGGTCATGATCGGCTGCCGGGTCGAACCGCCGCGGGTCGGGTCACCGTGCCGACTGGCATGCTCCTTAAGCAATCGCCGGCGCAGCGGAAGGTTGGCGCGCGGGCGATAGGGCAGGGGCTCGACGACGACGGTGACCGCGCCACGCCGGATGTCGACCGTGAGCAGTCCGACGCCGAGCAGGCGGCACAGGCGGTGCACGCGGCTGTCCTGGTCGCGCCCGCGCCGCGAACCCGCCACGGCAAGGTAAACCTGGTCCGCCGCACGCAGGCGGTCGACGGCCTGCAGCACCAGTTCTAGCGTGAAGGACAGCTTGAGCTCGGTGATGACAACGAGCTTTGGCTCGCCGTCCCGTACCGCGACGACGTCGCAGCCGCAAATCTCGCCTTTGACGGCGAACCCTTGGGCTTCGAGGAACGTCTTCACCGGCGGGTAGAGCGCAGTCTCCTGAAACTTGACGACGCTCGTGCTTTCGATGTCGGCCTCCACTCGTGCCCCGGACCCACCCGCCGCGCGTGTCATGTGCGGCGCACGATCACCGACAGGTTGTTCGCTGGCATCGGCAGCACGGTTTCGAGCACTAGGCCGGATAGGGCGGCTTCGGCGGCGATATCGGCGAGATCGCGCAAGCCCCATGCGAGGTTGCGATCCCGCAAGTCGGCGTCGAACGCCACGTTGCTCGGTGCCAGTGGCACGCCGGCCTGGAGGAACGGGCCGTAGAGGTAGAGCAGCCCGCCCGATGCTAGCAGTCGGCCAGCCTCCTGCAGCAGACCCTGGGTTGCCGCCCACGGGCTGATGTGAATCATGTTGATGGCGAGGATCGCGTCGACGGTGCTGACTGGCCAGGGTCGCGCGCTGGCATCGAGATCGAGCGGTGGTCCTACGTTGGCCAGGCGCGCCCCCGCCGTCCACGCGGCAATCGAGGCGCGTGCCGCGGGAGACGGGTCCGAGGGCTGCCAGTTGAGGGCAGGCAGTCGCCCGGCGAAGTAGGTAATGTGTTCGCCGCTGCCGCTGGCGATCTCGAGCACCGATCCTGAAGGCGGCAGAGCCGCCTGCAACACCTCGAGGATCGCCAGGCGGTTGCGGAAGACTGCCGGTGAGCTAAGACGCGGGTCGTGTAAATCGTTCATGCTTTCTCCCATACAGCGGCGATGCGCGTTGGCCGGCCCACTGCGCGGAAGAGCGTCAGCGACGATCGCAGCTTCATCGCATCCACCTCGCCAAACACCGTCGCCGCGGTTATCGGACCGAGGTTCCGAAGCGCCTCGACGCAGGCCCTTAGTCGCGAACCGAGAACCGGATGAGTAACATAGGCACGCGCCTCCTCGATGGATTGGATTGCGTAGCGCTGTGCCATCGGGCTCAAACCAAGCCCTGCGATCTGCGGGACGATGAAGCACATCCAGTGGCTGCGCTTGCGGCCGCGGCTTATCTCGGCGAGCGCTGTTCGATAGCTGCCAGTGTGCGCTGCAGCGAACCGTCCGAGATCAGACTCGCTGGTCACGCCCATGCATCTCCTCCACCTATCAGCGTGTCCTCCACCGATCAGCGTGGCGCAACCACCGTGCGGTTGACCTTAAAGCTGAAACCCGCATTTTAGCGTCAGCCCTTTTGGCTCAGAACTGCTCTCGAGCCACCGTGCCGTGCTCAACTTGGTGCAATCCAAAAAATGTCGCGCGTCGGACTTTTAGCGGCCCGGCAGCTTCCACCATCCTCGATCGGCTCTGGAGCGTCGCGGCCATCCATCTTTCGTGAAGGACCGGCAGCCCGACCAAGGCTCGTCACCGACGTCTCCGTCAAAAGAGCAGAGCCTTGTCCCGGAGTGTTATGATGAAAAAAAGCCTGCTTACGTTGCCTCTCGTTATGGCTTTAGCGCTTGGCGCTATCGCTTCCGCCGACGCCAGAACGCGGGCCAAAGACATGCCAAACGACCCTAATCGACTGATTTGCCGAACCAGCGAAGTTACCGGCAGCCGGCTCCAAGTTGCTAAATCGTGCATGACAGCAGCGCAATGGGATCAGCTAGAGCACGAACAGCGACAAACTGTCGAGCGTACCCAGTCACAAAAGATAACTTCAAGCCATTAATCAAAGGAACTAAGTTGTCGGTAAACGTTTGCAATCTTGGTGTAACTTACCGATACAGAAGGCTGCGTTGCCGGGGGTGATGAACCCACCCTCGGCAAAGTTGATCTCGTTAACGACCGGGCTCAGAGGTCTGGTCCCAGACAGTCATTCATAGTTGATTCCGGCTTTGGGCTCTTTAGAGAATCGTGCACGGAAAAGTGGTTGCTCGTTAACGATAATTTGTGCTGAGCTAAGTTGACTTCCGGTCCATTGTCGAAAATTACTGCGATGCAGATCGCCGCAGCGTGTCGACTTCCAGACAATAACATCATACGGCTGATTCCTGCCGCCCTGCTGGGCAGCTCCTTGCCGAAATGTGCGCGATGATAATTCAGCGCAAAGGGTGGGCAGTGTATCGAGCGAAAAGTCGCCCGCGCTGGGGGCTGCCGGCGCGGGCGACTTGTTAGACACGAGATTTCCACGCCCAACTTGGCACGTTATCGCTCCTAAGATATAATGAAGAGTTAACGGATAGACTTCGTTGCAGCAAAGCAATGGAGTATTTTATAGTAGCCATACTATCCCTTGGATCGGACGATCGTCGTTGACCTACCGTGACCCTATGGGATCTGGGGATAAAAATGCCCCGTTGCAGATTCGCAACGAAGCAGAATTTCCTGCCGATCTGGACCAAAGTCTTAATTCCCGTTGTGTACGTAAACGCACCATGGTGGCCTATCAAACTCCAGGGTTCATTTTGCGCGACGTAAGCGGCATCTGCCGGAATGGGTCCGATGGCTAGTACACCGAACACACTAAAGTTGGCAGAACACCTCACAGGCCCGCTTCAAGAAGTTCGCCGACCAGGGCGCGATGAGAACGCGGCATTTAATTTTGCGATTCTCAGGCCGAGCTTGGTCGAGCTGATCGGTTCCGGCGGCTACGCCATGCTCATTTCAAACGCTCTATCCCACGCACAGTGCGAGACACCATGGTTGCGCGAGGTGTCTTTAGGCAGAGATGGTGCGTTCGTCGGGCTTGACGCAGCCTATGCCAAAGTTTCCTGCGCAGAATTTCGAAGCGCGTCGGCACTGATCCTCACCCATATCCTTAACCTACTCGTGCGATTTATCGGTCCAGTGATGACTGATGCAGTTGTACGCGACACGTGGCCGACCGCCCCTGTGGAGAGCCTAGTCTGGGTGTTGCCGAGTGATGAGTAACGATCAAACACGAAAAGATGCGCCCTTGCAAGAAACGGAAGGCCCCAAGCACCAGGCGGTGAGCATCGCTCAGCTCCCGACTGGGGTAAAAGGGCTCGATGACATCCTTGGTGGTGGTCTGCCCGAGTTCTCGTTGAACCTAATCGCCGGTACACCGGGATCTGGAAAGTCGACCTTGGCTCAGCAGATTGCTTTTGCCAATGGCACCCGAGAGCGGCCGGCGGTATACTTTTCGATGGTCGGTGAGCCGCTGATCAAGCTGCTTCGCTATCAACAGCAGTTCTCCTTTTTCGACCAATCCAAGGTCGGAGTAACGGTCAGGTTCGTCAACCTTTCAGACGTTCTGAGCGAGAGCGACCTAGATGTCGTTCTCGCCAAGATCTTTGAACAAGCGACCTCAGCAAATGCGGGTCTCATCGTACTGGACTCTTTTCGGATTCTCGCACGGCAGCACGTCGGCGAGACGGCACATGAAAAGGTGCAGTCGTTTCTCTATCGGCTCGGACAGTTCTTTGTCAGCCTCGGCTGCACGGCATTGCTAATTGGAGAATATGGAAAGGACGAGATTCGCGACGAACCAGTCTTTGCCATGGTAGACGGGATAATCTGGCTGTCCCAGGTCACTGATCGCAATTCCGTTGTGCGCAAACTGGATGTCGTAAAACTTCGGGGCCAAGCGACGATCCCGGGTGTCCACACGATGCGAATCAGCAGTGACGGGCTTCAAACTTTTGCCCGCACTCTGGGAGTTGATCGCATTATTGCGACCCCCTTCGAACGAAGGCGTCTCGCGTTTGGCGTTGATGAACTCGATAAGATGCTCGGTGGCGGCGTTTTTTCGGGCGACAGCATTCTGATCGCCGGGCCATCCGGTACCGGCAAATCGGCCATGGCAAGCCAGTTCATAGCCGAGGGGCTGAATTGCGGCGAAAGCGGAGTAATGGTAATCTTCGAAGAGCGCCCGAACAGCTATATCGACCGCGCCGATGCCTTTGGCCTCAAGCTCAGAACTGCTCAGAATGATGGACGCCTGGAGATACTGTATCTGCGTCCCCTTGATCTCTCAGTGGACGAGGCGATGCAAGAGATCGTCGATGCGATTAAGCGAACCGGCGCCAAGCGCTTGGTAATCGACTCCTTGGTCGGATTTGAAACGGCCTTGGCCCCGGGCTTCCGATCAGAGTTTCGCGAATCGTTCTATCGGATGATCACTGTCCTGACCGGAGCTGGTATCACCATCCTGAGCACGGTGGAAATCGAGGACACATTCACTGCCTTTCAGTTCAGCCCGTACGCCGTCTCATTCCTCACCGACGACATCATCCGTTTGCGCTACGTCGAGATCGACGGGCAAATGCGCAAAATAATGGTCATAATCAAGATGAGAGGCAGCAACCACAGCAAGGACATCCGCGAGTACGTCATAACCGACAGCGGCGTCGTTATCGTCGGCCCGCGCCACACCGAGTATGAGCAAATGAGTACCGGGATTCCGCATCGGACCGGACCGCGCCAAGCTCAAGCGGATGAGCTTTCGCCCGAGCCAAAGTCAGCTACTTAAAAAGAATCTTGCCCCGCATTGATTTGCGATTTGGCCCAAGGGAAACAAAGGTCCCGCGACAGGGCTGATTGACAGGGATAGACAGCATTATGGAATGCCTGGCGGCGTCGTCGCACGCTATCGTCCGTCGGGCGATCTCGAGTGGGTGTCGGCATCCATCGGGGTTCAAACCTCAGGTAGATCCGCAATTTATCTGATTGTGCGGTCGTCAGCGTAGTCGATGCTAATGATTGCGGAGGCGAGCGTGGCGAAGATGAGATGTCGTACGAGATCGTAATATGTCTCTGAGCACCGCGGGACCCGCAGCCGTTCTGAACCGCTCTGCCGCCCAAGGTTTGGGACGACGAGCAGCGTGAAGCGCTTCAGGCGGCTGGCAAAAGGCCATTAGAGATCTGGCGTGACACAGGACACCGAGCAACGCTCTACCGCATGACCCTTCCAAAACACATTTGCCCCTGCGGGATCGGGGCGAAGGAAATGCTCGAGGAGCGCGGATTCCCGAGCGACGATCGGATTCTGCTTTGATGGGCCGACGCGAGGTCGGTGCGTTAAAGGGCTAAGCATGGGGTCGAGACGACCGTTTCGGTATGCCTCGCCGATGACCGGATCGGCGGCGACGTTCTCGAGTGCTATCTCGAAACGACCCGAACGATCGACGTTTGCGATGCCCGACTCCATGCCCGGGATTGCCGTTCTTGGTCGCGAGTCCGTCTGGGCCTATGCCCCGTCCGGCGATCGCCGTGCCGACGTCGCGACATATCCTGGTCAGGCAACGGTGTGTGGTCGTAGCAGACACTCGTGATGCGTTCGGACGCTCGAGACCAGGCGATCTCAAAGCTATTACATTTCCACCGGTAGATATCCTGCTGACAGCGCTGCGCCAATCGGGGCCCGGTCGTCCTGAAAAATGGAAAGGCAACGCAATCTAGGGGCCGTTTTGCAGCTGCAGCAGCGCAGGCCGCCATCAGACCCCGCCGCGGCCAGTCGATCCGCGATCGAGCGCTGCTATTGCATATCGCCAGTTCGAGCTACTCGAAGACCGAGCCCAAATTTCAGCGCCTGGTGGCGATATTTCCAGTCACGTAATAAGAGCGCGGTAACCATGCTTACTTTAAGATGTTTTGTAATATCGGACTATGCTTGGGTTTTTAGTGACCATCCGTACTGGTCGCGGACATATTTCGGCGAAAGTCGGCACCGAAGAGGCGCTTATACTCAATCTCCGGCTGCCCATATGCATCGGCTGCTATAAGCTCCAGTCTCATGCGGTCAGTGACGATAACGGTGCCGCGCCGCGCTTGGATCGCTCCGATACTTTCGAGCTTCTGGACCGTATTTGTCACGCCCGCGCGGCGGACGCCGAGGATCATCGAGAGAAGCTGATGGGTCATCATAATTGTGTCGCCCTCAATACGATCGAGCGTCATCAGCAGCCAACGTGCCAGCCGCTGATGGATCGTGTGGGCTGCGTTGACCACCGCCGTGTGGGAGACCTGAATAACAAAAAATTGGCTGTAGCGTAGTAGAGTAGTCTGGAGACCCGCGCTTCGGATCATTGCCGCGCGCAATGCCGGCACCGGCAAGCGCCAACCCGTACCCGCGATCTGGACGCAGGCTTCGAGAGGTGAGAACTCAGCACCACTGACTGAACCGAGTTCAACGACGCCCTCGCGACCCGTCAGGGCGATCTCGGACCGGCGCCCTGTTGAGGTAGCTGCGACGATCGACACCACCGCCGTCTCAGGGAACCAGATGTAAGCCAGCGGTCTGGCTGGGTCCACGAGACGCTCGCGAAACTCTAGCGAAACCGCTTCAAGTTCAGGCTCAAGTAGCGCTAAATCCTCTTGATTGAGCGTACGTAATAGTACATTCCCAATCGATGACCGTAACGTTTCCTGAGAGTTAAGAGTACGCGACAAATCCATGTCCGCTGATATTGCGATCTTTCGCTGACTTCAACACTCGAAATGCCACGCTCTCGGCGACCGCCCGCTCCCGGCGCGCTGGGAGTGGTCTTCGGTGCCTTACCTTCTTCGATCCGACTCTCGCTCCGCAGGTTGCGACCTTCCTGGCCTTCCTCCGGCTCTTCGGCGTCTTGCCGTGCCCGTTGGCCTCTTCCTTGGCGAAGCCGGCCGCTTCCTTGAGTTCACCTTTGAGGCTCATCTCGTGCTCCTCGCTGCAATCTGTCATCGGAAAGGGTAACCGGGGAAAAGCGGTGCAATGCGCGAAATGCTCGCCGGGGATGTGGTCGCGATAGAATCCGCTGCCTCGACGGAGGGCGGCGCGGGACCGGGCAGGGCTGCGGGTAGGGCCGGAGTTAAGACACTGATGTTGATACGGGTTCCAGTGGAGCGACCGTTCCTCAACCGACATAAACTCGTGCCCAGTGTCGAGGAGCGGTCTTGCAACGCTGAATGACGGCATGTGGGTGAAAGCGACGTACCTCGAAGCTGATTGATCTGTTTAGCGACCCTGTCGGGCTTGGATACGCCGATCATCCGACTACCCTCAATTACAGTGAGAGCCGATCGTGCTGAGTGGTCCCACGTTGGCGGCGGCATGGGCGGCTGGGTTGTTCGAAGTCTACTCGAGTCGATTGTATCGAGTTGAGGCAAGGCTTCCGGCGGGTGGGGCCACCGACCCTGACCCCAATTGATCGCGTTTTGCCAGCCATACGGCTTTGACTGCGAAGATCTTCTTTATGGGGCCCCCGGCCTACGGCCCGGCCGCCGGAGGCTCTCCAAAGCCCCGTTTGCGACCGACGGAAGCGGGCGGCGCGGTAGCGGACTGCCCGTTTCGCTGCCGGCCGCAGGTGCCCGGCGATTCTCCCCGAACGTCTTGGCCCAATTTTGCGACGGCGCTTCGACGAGCAGCCGCATCACCGTCGCGGCGGCGAGGCACGTCGCGATGACCAGCCCCAGTTGGGCCGCTTCTCCGGCGGCACCACCGGGCAGCAAGCGCCTAGCGATGAAAAACGCTGCCCCCGACACCGGATTATGGGTCAGGTACAGGCTGTAGGATACGGCACCGAGCCATTGCAGCCAGGCCGACCTCAACCCGATCATCAGGAAGCCGGAAATGCCCGCCGCCCAGAGCACCAGCGCGGTGAGGGCGCTGAAGCGGATCGACGGCGCCCCGGCGACCATCATCAGGATCACGAACGGCAGGAATATCGCCGATAGTTTCCAACTCGTGTAGGCGCGATAGGCCAGCACGCCGGCAAAGAACGATGCCCACAGGGTGACGAACAGGCCGTGAAACGGCAGCCAAGTAATCGCGCCGGTGCCCCAAGCGACGGCGATGGCGAACAGTACGGTCGAAACGACTGCATTGGAGACGCCTTGGCCGAGGCTTGGGGCGAGCCGGTAAGCAACGAATGCCGATACGACCAGTACGAGGTAGAATTGAATTTCGTAAGTCAGCGTCCAGTAGACGCCGCCGAGTTGCGGCACGCCGGTCATGAGCTGGGTATAGGTTGCGTGCGAGAGCAACTGGAACCAACCCGGGAATGTCCAGACATCGTGCATGACACGCGCCGACAGCCATGAAAAGGCCAGGAGCAGCAGAATCGAAGCCCAGTAGGGCGGATCGAGGCGGAGCGACCGGCGCACAATGAAGCGCATCAAAAAGCGGCCATCGACGATCTTGTGGGCGAGGCTGTGCGCGATGACGAAGCCGCTGAGTGCGAAGAAGATCGGCACGCCGACCCAGCCGCCATCGAAGACCAGCAGCTTGATTGGGGCCGGGGTGTTGGCCAGCAACGCGTCGAGATGCCGGCCCTCCGAAGCGTGGTGCAACAGCACCATCATCGCGGCTATGCCACGCAGTCCCTGGAGAAATGGAAAGTTCCCTGTCCTCGCCAAGTCATGGCTCCGCCCTGCGACCTTCGGCAGCAGTTTCGCGGCCAAGCTACGACGCGCCGAGCGATTAAGACATTGGGTCTCGGCGGTGGGGGTTTGTGCGCACGGCTTGGACAGAGCGGCGGGCGCCCGGCAACGGACGCGCTTGTTATTGCGCGACCGGCGCCACGGCCCGCCAGACTCGTTAGACAATTGCCCAGACTGTTGGAGCGACCTTAAATCTGAGACTCTCTGTAAAATTGCCCCCGAGCCTGCGAATCTTACATCAGAGTCAGTTCTGAGCCGCGAAACTGATCTTCCCCCGTCTGACTGGTCCATCGACTATGATGGTCTGGAGCACGAAAGGGACGAGGGCGGCGGTGGCAACAATGTACTAGCGATCAGCCCGGGGCACCCATCGGTGCCGATCAGTCTTGTCAAACCAAAAAATAGAACAGTGTCAGTCCAATGAGCTGGCATGTGACGTGCAAGCGGACCGACGGCTCAAGGCCTTGCCAACCAAAAGATAATGCGGAATGGGTCGACATGTCACAGTTCGCCAACGAACAGTGGCCAGGATGGAAGATATGCCGAGATTAAAAGCGGGGCGCCTGTACGCCCAGATCGCTCGACTGATCGCCGGAAAAATTGCGTCCGATCAATATCCGATTAGCAGCCGTCTGCCGTCCGAACGAGAATTATCCGAGCAGTTTGCGGTGTCTCGCCCGACCATTCGCGAGGCGCTTATCGCGCTTGAAGTCGATGGTCTGGTGGACATCCGTATGGGCTCGGGTGTGTACGTGATCGCCCGCACACCCCATGACGGAAAATTCGCACCGGTCGGTGTCGGCCCCTTCGAACTGCTTGAGGCACGGCGTGCGATAGAGGGCGAAGCGTGCGCGATCGCCGCCCAGCGCGCGGAAGAGGACGATCTGGCGAAGCTCAAGCGCCTTTACGACGAGATGGAGAGCGCGGGTACCGACCTGACGAAAGCCGAGGCGGTCGATCATCAATTCCATCTGCATATCGCCCGCATGACTCGCAACAGTGCCATCAGCGGTGCTGTCGAAGGCTTGTGGGAAGCGCGCCTTCATTCCCTCCAGGAAAAGTCGCTGTCGAAAAAGGCGCATCGCGCCGGGGTTGGTCCGCGCCTCGACGAGCATCTCGCGATCCTCAACGCTATGCTGGCACGAAACCCCGACCGTGCGCGTGATGCGATGCGGTCGCATCTGGACAAAGTCCTGCACGCGCTGATCGTCGCTACCGAAGTCGAGGAGGGCGCGCAATTCGATGCCAAGCTCAGCGCCCGCCGCCAGATGTTCTTGGGAAGCGCCGATAGAAGTTTGACTTAGTCCCGAAAAACCAGCGGGGTCGTGCTTGGTATCGCCCTTTAGCCACCTAACCAGGGACGAAAATGATCGCTCGAGTCGCATTTTGCGACCATTCGGTTAGCGTGCAGCGGGTAACGGGAACTGATCAAAGTCGATAACGGCGTCAGAGTTGCAACGACTCCTGATCCCCCTATTGAGCGTCCCGCGATCCGTGTTGGGAGTTCCGCGATAGACATAACAAGTCTTTGTGAAAGAATGGTTTCGCGGGTTCAGGTGCTTCCGTGCGTCCGGCATATTATTGCAGCCATCATTGCGGCTACTGTCCTGTATGATGACATTTGTAGTGGGTCTGATCCCCGGCAATCTGTGCGGCGGGATGACCTATCGTCGCCATGCAGAACACGCATTCATGACCAAGGAAATCCTAGAGCCCAACTGTCTGGCCAATAGCATGACTCCCTTAATAAGTGGCTTGACATGTTATCGCTACCACGACAGGGTCGGGCATAGAAGAGCGCCGATACGGTGCCATCAAGGGGAGGTTTCCGGTGACATCGCAGGTTTCTTGTGTTCGTTCACTACGGTTCGCGCTGCTTGGCGCAACTACATTTCTGGTCTCTTGGCGATGCCGCTGGCGGCACAAAATGCGCCTGTCGATGCAACCGGGCAGTCTCTTTCAGAACCACGGTCGGCGGGCACTCCGGATGTCCTGACGCCACCGCCGCCCGAAACGGCCAGCGATATTGTGGTGACCGGCTATCGAAGCAGTTTGGCGAAATCGACCATCGCCAAACGCGAATCGACGAATTTCAGCGACTCGATCTTTGCCGAAGACATCGGCAAGTTCCCTGACACGAACATCGCGGAGTCGTTTAACCGTATTCCGGGCATCACGATTACCCGTGACATCACCGGCGAAGGGACGAATGTCGCTATTCGCGGCTTGGGATCGAACTTTACCAATGTCACGTTGAACGGAGCGCCCATTGCGGTCGCTTCATCCGGTGCGACCGACGCGCAAGGGACTGACCGCTCAGTTGACCTGAGCTTTTTCCCGACCGATCTCTTCACTAAATTAACGGTAAACAAGAGTTATTCGGCCGAACTTCTGGAAGGCGGCGCCGCCGGTAACATCGATATTCGCTCGGCGCGACCGTTGGACCGCGCCAAGTCCTATCTTGCCTACAATGTCCAGGGTTCGAAGCTAGGTAAGGCCGACAAGGTCGGCGTACGTGGCTCCTTGATCGGCAGCTGGCGGAACGACACCATCGGCATCCTCGCGGGTGTGTCGGGCCAGCGGTTCTATACCGATACGCGTGGTTTCGAGACCATCGGTTATACCAATCCCGCGTTGTCGGCGGCGCAGTGCGGCGCAGCGACCGGATGCAATACGACCGGTGGCGGCAACTGGACTATCCCCGGGACCGTGCCGGTCGGCGCCGGTGGCGGCCTGGTCGCGGGCACCGTGATCGATCAGGCATTCCTGCTCGCGCACAACCCCGGCGCGACCATCCAGCAGATCGACAACGGCTTGCTGCCACGCCTGGGCCGGCCGTCGGCGGAATATGGATCGCGCGATCGTCTCAACGCGATCCTCAGTCTGGAATGGCGCCCGACCGAAGAACTGCATTTTTACGTCGACGGTTTGTATGGCTACAAGCACAATAACTTGATCCGCGAGGATATGGCCTGGACGGTACGCAACGGCTCGGCCATCCCGCTCAACCTGACGTTTGACAAATCGGATTGCAACGCCGGTTGCACGATCAAATCGGGCACGTTCGCGAATGTTCAGTTCTTCGATGAATTCCGGCCCTACATCGAGACGACCACGCTGTGGAACGTCAACCCTGGCGTCGAATACCAGATCACCGACAAGCTCAAGGTCTCGCTGCAGGGCAATTACGAACGCAGCAAGTTTCACCGAGAGAGCCCGACAGTCGGCGCGACCACGCCGCTGGGGGTCGGCAATACCGTTGAATATGCCAACGACGGCGGCGTACCGACGATCAAGAGCGCGCTCGATCTGAACGATCCGAACAGCTTCGGATGGTACGCACAAGACCGGTTGAGCATCGCCGACGAGCGTCGTCAATACACCAGCAAGGGCGTTCGCGGCGACGCAACCTGGGGTGAGAGCGCGTTCAACATCAAGGTCGGTGGTGCCTACGACGACGTGTCGCGGCGCATCCGCGGTTATGACAACAGCCAAGCATGGCAGAACGCCGTCTGCGGCAATAATCCGAGCGTCACCCTGCCGTCCCCGAACACCCAGCCGCCCTGCTCGGGCTTGAATTCACCTGGGGCCGCACCCGCCGGTTACCCCAGCTATCCGGGGTATGGCACCGGCTACACGGCGGGCCAGACGGGGCCGGTAACCTATGGTGGCTCGCTTATCCCGAACAGCGCATTGCCCGGCTACCTGCGTCCTGGTCCCGCCGGATTTGTCACGGTCGACTTCGACAAGCTCGCGGCCGCCACGAACTATGCCCAGTTCCATGCCGACGAGCCGGATACGGGCGGGGCCAACACCGGCGCAAGCGGCGGCCTGATCCGCGAGGTGGTCAAATCAGGTTTCGGATTGGTCAGTGGCGTTCAGAACATCGGCGATAACGATCTTCGCTTCAGCCTCGGCGTGCGTTATGTGAATACTGAGCAGACGATCGCCGGCCGAGTCTCGCTTCCCGACCCTCGTAATACTCCCGCCGGCGGTGCCAGCCTGCCCGACGGCAGCCGCTATCCCAACATCGTGGGCGAGGTCTCAACCAAAAATACCTATAGCGAATGGCTGCCGACAGCGAATCTTGCCTACAACGTCGGCGACCACGCGGTCGCTCGCGCTGCCTACTCAAAGACAATGACCCGTCCTGACCCATCGGCGCAGTTGCCCGGTGTGTCGTTCGGCGCACCGTCTGCCGACCAGGCGAGCATCGGTAATCCGGCGTTGAAGCCCTATATTTCCGACAACATCGATCTCGGGTTCGAGTATTACACCGGACAGGAAGGCGTCATCAGCTTCAACGCCTTCCGCAAGTCGATCGTCGGGTTCACCAACCAATTCGTCGATACTGTGCCGTTTACGGACTTGGCTCAGTACGGCATCACCTACGACACGCTGAACCCGACGCAGCAAATCGCGATTAATCTGCGTGGCGGGCCCAACGCGGCACAGGTTCAGGTTACCTCGCAGGTCAATGTGCCCAACCGGCTGAAGATCAACGGATTGGAGTTGCAATGGGTGCAGCCGCTGGACTTCATTACACGGCATATCGGCGTCACCGGCTTCGGCTTCAACGCCAACGCCACTATAGTCGACCAGACCAGCGATGGCCCCGCCCAGGCCTATGGCGTCGCACCTTATACCTACAATGTGACGGCTTATTATGAGAAGAACGGCATCATGCTTCGGGTTTCGACAACGTTCAGAAAAGGCTCGCAGAGCAGCGGCGCAAACCAGAACGGCACCACTGCCGCCGCGCTATTCAACGATAGCTATAAGCAGTTCGACTTCTCGTCGGCATTCGACCTAGACAAACTGTTCAACCTGCCGAACGCACCACAGTTGACGGTCAATGTCGCCAACTTCACCAACGAAACATTGAGGTCCTACTTCCAGTTCAACAACGCGACGTTCACCCAGTATAAGCCAGGCCGGCAGTTCCTCGTCGGATTACGGGGCAGTTTCTAATCGCGCGGTATCGACGTCGGAGCGAGCCGGCACCGGGTACTTCGGGTGCCGCTCGGTCGTGGCGCATGGCCGCCTCACCTTCGAGCTGCCGCCACTTTCGATCGCGGTTGTCGCGGTGCATGGCCAGTAAAGAGGAATGACCCGATGCCGACGCGACGCGAGCTAGTAGCGGGGATGATTGCGAGCGGCATATTCCCATCATCGCTCGCCGCCGCCGTGCGGTTCGACCGTCGCGCGCCGGGGTTCGACATCGCGGACGGAAGCGGCCGCATTGCCCCGATCCTGGTCGATCCAGCCGATCTGGCAGGAGTACGCCGCGCGGCTGCAGATCTCGCTGCCGATATCGGCCGGGTGGCGGGCATCGATGCGGCCGTGCTGGACGACCGCACGCGCCTGCCGACCCAGGTGATCATCGTCGGCTCGCTCGGCAACAGCGCTGTGATCGATCAGCTTGTGGCGCGCGGCAAGCTCGACGTCGGCGCGATCAAGGGTAAATGGGAAGCCTACACGATCACGATCATGCGCAACCCGCTGCCGGGCGTTGCCGAGGCACTGGTGATCGTCGGCAGCGACAAGCGTGGCGCGATCTACGGCATCTACGACCTGTCTCAACGCATCGGGGTTTCCCCGTGGTACTGGTGGGCCGACGTACCGGTCGTACGCCGTCGTCAAATCCGCGTGCGCTATGGCGACTATGTGCAGGGCTCGCCTGCGGTGAAGTACCGGGGCATCTTCCTGAACGACGAGGCTCCGTGCCTGTCGGGCTGGACTGCCGAAAAGTTCGGCGGGATGAACTCGAAGTTCTACACCAAGCTGTTCGAGCTCCTGCTGCGGCTGCGCGCGAACTACCTGTGGCCGGCGATGTGGAACAACGCCTTTGCCGAGGACGATCCCGCGAATGCCGTGCTCGCCGACGAATATGGCATCGTCATGGGCACGTCGCACCACGAGCCGATGATGCGCGCGCACAAGGAGTGGACCGATCGAAAGGACCATCTCGGTAATGGCGAATGGAATTACGTGACGAACCGCGATGCGATCCGCGGATTTTTCCGGGAGGGCATCGAACGCAGTCGCGACAAGGAGGTCGTGGTCACCGTCGGCATGCGGGGCGACGGCGACGTCGCCCTCGCCGGGACAGGCGGGCTGCAGTCCGACATCCGGCTGCTGGAGAACATTATCGCTGACCAGCGCTCGATCCTGACCACCACGCTGGGCAAGCCGATCGATCAGGTGCCGCAGGTCTGGGTGTTGTTCACCGAAGTTCTCAAATACTACGAAGGCGGACTGAAGCTACCGGAAGACGTCACACTGATGTTCACCGATGACAATGTCGGTAACCTCCGCCGGCTTCCGACTGCTGCCGAGCGCGCCGCCCGCCACGGTGGGTTCGGAATCTATTTTCACATGGACATGCATGGTGGCCCGTTCTCATACCAATGGATCAACAGTAATCCGCTGCCCAAAATTCAGGAACAGATGAACCTGGCGCATGAATACGGTGCCAACCAGATCTGGATAGCGAACGTCGGCGACATGAAGCCGCTCGAACTTCCGATCGAATTCTTTATCGCCATGGCGTGGAACCCGTCGGCGGTTGCGAAGCAGACCGTGGCCGGCTGGACCCGCGCCTGGGCGGAGCGTGAGTTCGGAACCGAACACGCCGACGAAGTCGCGTTCCTCGCGGCGCGCTATGCAAAATACAATGCCTGGCGCAAACCCGAGCAGCTCACTCCCGCCGTCTACAGTCTGGCCAACTTCCGCGAGGCCGAGCGGGTGTGGGCAGCCTGGGAGGAGTTGGTTACCCGCGCCGACGCACTCAACGCCAAGCTCGAACCAAGCCAGCGCAACGCCTTCTATCAGTACGTGCTGTATCCGGTACTCGCCTGCGCCAACCTCACGCACATGTATATCGCTGCCGCCCGCAACCAGCGTTTCGCCGAGCAGGCTCGGGCCAGCACCAATGCCGAGGCCGTGGAAGTTGCCCGCCGCTTCCGCCGCGATGCCGAACTCCGCGATTACTACAATCATACGCTGGCCGAGGGTAAATGGAACCACCTGATGGACCAGAGCCACATCGGCTATTTCGACTGGTATCCGCCCGAACGCGACATCATGCCCCCGGTCACCCGTATCGAGGTGCCCGACGATGCCAGCTTCGGGGTCTCCATCGACGGCGCAACCCAGGGCTGGCCGGGATATTACCTGCCGCCCGCGCTGCCGACGATGGATAGCCTCAACGCTCGCTCGACCTACATCGAGGTCTTTGCACGAGGCCTGCGGCAGGTCTCGGCGAGCGTCGGCTGCGACCAGCCATGGGTTCGCATAAGGCAGGACGAAGCCTTCGGTTCGGGCGGAGCCGACTACCGCTATTGGATCGATGTTCTTTGGGAGCGTGCACCCGCCGGCACGTCCGAAACCTATGTCGTCGTCAACGATGCGGACCATATAGTGCGGGTAAAACTGGTCGCGATCCGGGCTACGTCGGCACAGGAGGCTGCGGCCCGTGGCGCATACGGTAGCTTGTCAGGATCCTTTGCCATACCCACGGACGGGTATTCGCGAAACGTGCCGGCAGATACGGCGCGGTGGGAGGCAGTTCCCGATTACGGCCGGGTGGCGGCTGCGATGACACCGGCACCCGTCACGGCCGCGTCGTTTGCCGATCCACGCGTGGCACCCCGGCTTGAATATCTTGTGTTCCTGGCCGAGGCCGGTGACTATTGCTTCGATCTGGTCACCGGGCCGACACTGCAGGTTGATCCCTCTCGCCAACTCGCGGTTGCTGCGTGGCTCGACGATGCCGTGCCGAGTACGCAGGCGGTCTTCACCCCTGACAAGCGCGCCGAGCAGGATTTCCTGGGTTCGGCGCATGCCGCGAACACCCGCGACAATGCCCGCACGATGCGTTTTGTTTTGCGGGCGGAGACGCCCGGGCGGCATCGCCTGAACATAGCCATGATCGATCCCACGCTCGTCCTGCAGTCGCTCGTGGTATCAAAGGGGGCGTTGCCCCCATCGCATTTCGGCCCTCCCTTCGGCTTCGCGGGTTCGGCAGCGGACAGCATCAGCGGTGTCTTGCGGCGCCGACATGCACTGGCAGTTGCAGAAGTCGGTTCACCTTCACGCGGCCACCGACAAGCCCCAGCTAGGCTGTAACCTGGGAGGCCCCCTGTGTAGAGGCTGCAGCGATCCTGCACGAGGCAATCGTGCCGCACTTTTCAACTCGCTTCCCTCCGTGCATCACGGTCTGATGAACAGTTCGACGCGACGTTTCCCTTCATGACCGGCGCGCAAGCTCTGTCTTTTGCCATCATTGGCGGCGCGGTGGTCGGCTTCGCGTCCGGCCGGTTCCGGTTCGATGTCGTCGCTCTCGTGGCGCTGCTCGTTGGGATGGTCACCGGCATCGTGCCGTTCAAGGAAGCCTTCAGCGGCTTCACCAGCGACGTTGTCATCATCATCGCCGCCGCGCTGGTGATCAGCGCCGCGGTCGCGCGATCGGGCATCGTCGAGCTGGCGATCGCGCCGCTGCTACCGCGCCTCGACACGGTCCAGCGACAGGTCCCGGCGCTGGCCGGCGCAACCGCGCTGCTGTCGATGCTGACCAAGAACGTCGGCGCGCTGGCGATCCTGATGCCGACTGCGATCCGGCTCGGTCGCGAGCCGAACAGCTCGGCGTCGGCGCTGCTGATGCCGATGGCATTCATGTCTTTGCTCGGCGGCCTTGTGACGCTGGCGGGCACCTCGACCAACATCATCGTCAGCCAGGTCCGCGCCGAGACCGTCGGCAAACCCTTCCAGTTCTTCGATTTCGCGCCGGTCGGCCTGTGCCTCACCGCAGTCGGGCTTGTCGTGGTCAGCTTTGCATGGCGGCTGCTGCCGCGCGACCGGACTCCCAAGACGACGCTCGGCGAGACGACTGCCGCCAAGGCCTATGCGACCGAGGCACTCGTTCCTGACGACTGGCCCGAGACGCCGCGTACCATCGCCGAGCTCGATGCCGCCCGCGACGGCGTCACCGTCGTCGCGCTGATCGCGGCGGACGGCAAGCGCGCACCGGCGTCGGACGATAGCCCGTTCGGCCCGGCCATGATCCTCGTGCTTGAAGGCGACGATGCCGCGCTGAGCCGGCTGTACGCGCGGATGCCGCTCAAGGCGGTCCGTGAAGCGGCGGTGATCGAAACCGCCGACGCGCACGAGGAAGTGCGGTCGATCGAGGCGGTGATCCAGCCGGGCTCACTGCTGGTCGGCCAGTCGGCGGCGCGGACGGCGCTGCAGGACCGGTTCGGCGTCAAACTGCTCGGCGTTGGCCGCGCCGGCGAGCGGATCGTCGAGCGGCTGCGCGACATCAAGCTTCGGGCCGGCGACATGCTGATTCTTCAGGCAGGCGAGACCGCGCTGCCGGCGGTGCTCGACCAACTCGACCTGCTGCCGCTCGCCGAACGAACGGTGGCGCTCGGCGGCCGGCGTCGTCGTCTGGTGCCGGTCATCATCCTCGCGGTCGCGATCGGCCTGATCGCGACCAAGCTGATGCCAGTTGCTCCGGCATTCTTCGGCGCGGCGGTGTTGATGATCGTCGCGGGATCGCTGTCGATGCGTGAGGCCTATGCCTCGCTCGAGCCAGAGGTGCTTATCCTGATCGGGGCCCTGACACCGCTGAGCGAAGCGGTTCGCCGTCTCGGCGGCACCGAGCTTGTTGCAAACACATTGGCAAACGGGCTGCAAGGTGCCGCTCCGCTGCTGGTGCTTGGCGCGTTGATGGTAACCGCGATGGCGTGCTCGCCGTTTCTCCACAACGCACCGACCGTGCTCGTGCTCGGCCCGATCAGCGTCGGCGTCGCGACCAGCCTGCATCTCAACCCCGACCCGTTCCTGATGGCGGTGGCGACCGGAGCCGGGTGCGATTTTCTGACGCCGATCGGCCACCAGTGCAATACGCTGGTGATGGGTCCTGGCGGTTACCGCTTCGGCGATTACTGGCGGCTCGGCCTGCCGCTGTCGATTATCGTCATCGTCCTGGGCGTGCCCCTGATCGCGTATTTCTGGCCGATGACATCATGACCAACCCTGTCGACAAAGCGGCCAAGGCGCACGAACGGCTGGCCGATAGCGCCGAGGTTCTGGAGGATAGCGCGGTCCAGCAGACCGACAGCGCCGATCGCCGGACCGACCTCGCGGGAGATCGTACCGTGCTTGCCGCCGAGCGGACCTATGCTGCGTGGGTCCGCACGGCGCTCGCCGCACTCGCGTCGGGCATCGGCGCACGCGCACTGCTCGCCCACCTTGTGCCGGTCTGGCTGATCGGCCTGACTGGCACGATCCTGATCGCTTTTGCGGGCTTTTGCCTCATCGCTGCGGTTTGGCGCGACCTGCGCTCGGGGACGTGGCCGGTCGACACCGTGCGGCTGCCGAAGTGGCTGCTCATTGCGGTCAACGCTTTCCTGTTGCTGGTCTGCGCCGCAGCGATGGTCGGTCTATGGGCGTCGTGAGCTAGAGGCCGTCGTCGTCCTCGGCCAGCCGCGACACTGCCTTGCTGTCGATGCCGTGACGATCGACAGTTTGAATTGGCAGCGGCTGGTTGAAGCTGAAGACTCTATAGGGATAGGGTATTTCCATACCGGCCTCATCGAGAGCACGCTTGATCGCACGCACGACGGCATCGCGGCTGGCGTGCGCCTCGTACGGCGTCGATCCCGCCCACCAGCGTACGAGCAGTTCGATCGAGCTGTCACCGAACGCCTTCGCAAACACGTCGATGCGTTTCGCCTGATCAACCCCGGCGGCCGACCGCACCGCCGCTTCGATGACGGTATGGGCGTCGTCCAGATCGACTCCGTAGCCGACGCCGATCTCGACCTGATGCCGGCGCAGCGGCTGGTCGGTGAGGATCTTGACCGGATTCTTGAACAGGAAAGCGTTTGGCACCAGCACCAGCTCATTGCTCAGATGGCGCAGATAGGTCTCGCGGAGGGTGATCAACTCGACCTTGCCGCCGACATGCTCGCATTCGATGATATCGCCGATCCGCATCTTCCAGCGCAGCATGATCAGCACACCTGCGAGGAAGTTCTCGAAGATATCCTTGAACGCGAAACCGACCGCGACCGACCCCAGACCAACGACCGCGAGCAGGTTCGCCGGCGTGACGCCTGGCAGCACGATCGAACTGGCAACCATCGATCCAACGATCCAGATCGTCACGCTGACCAAGGTCTCAGCGAGATTGATCAGCGTGCCGCGAACCTCGGTGCGCTTAAGCAGGCGATCGGCGATACGACCCGCAAACCGCGCTGCGAACCATGTGGCGGTGAGGATCACCAACGCAATGCCGAGCTGAGGCAGGATACGGATCGCTGCGGCGAGCATCGCCTCGAGCTGGGCAATCAGGATGTTGAGCAGGTTCATTCACTGTCCTCGAAGCTTCCCTGAACGAGGCGATGATTGGAGCGTTCCAGCAGGCAATTTGCGGGAAGCGCTCGGCGCCCGTCCGGAGCGCGGCATCCAAGGACGTTGGGTTGCAGTTTAGCGGCTGCTACCCCTGATTCAGGCGCGGAAGCTTCCGGACCGCAACGTCCTCATTGCCTCTTTGCACACGTCGATGCGACCGCCCGGATGATTGATGGAAAAATTGGACGATTGTCCGGAGCTGGACGCCGAGCCGGAAAGGGCGAATGTCCAGCATTGGGTCGACATTGCTGCATGCGGCGGGCAGCAGCGCAGCCGCCGGCTCGAGACAGTTCGCAATGTCAGGCAGTCTTACCCCAGGACAACTAAGCTAGGGCGCCTTGCACCGGTCGGTCCTATCGCGGACGTGGTTGGCTGCCCGCACCGGAGCCACCCACCCGCATGCCCCAAGAATAGCCGAAGGGGATAGGCCGGCGTCGTTCGCTCCTACGTTGTCCTGCTCGTCGATCATTCATCTCCGAAGCCGACGAATCGAACATTGACGATCGTCGGCAGGTCAAAGACGGGCTGCGGGCGGCTACGCTCGGCGAGCTGCGTCGCGGCAATCGAGACCGCGCTGGCGGCGGTCGAGGCCGAGGTCAGCGCGCCGATGTTGACAGCCGCGATCGTCGGGATGCCGGTAGCGTCGCCCGAGACCTGGATGTTGGCGGCGTTGACGACCCGCAGTGCGGCGATGTTGAGGTCGCCGATGACCCGGATGCCGGCGTCGCCCGCATTGACTTCGCCGAAGAAGGCAAGAAGGTCGAGGCGGCTTTTCTTGCGGTCCGGGTCATTCCCCTGCAGCGAGTCGAGCACACCGATACCGGCTCCGGTCGACAGGCCGAACGCGTCGAGCGCGACCTCGCCGAACTGGTCCTGCCGGAAGGCGAGCGGCACGTTGGTCACCGAGGTCTTGGCGCCGGCGCCGGCAGTGATGTCGCCGAACGACGTCCACATCAGGATGTCGCCGCCCTGCAGCGTGAAGACCCGCGACAGGTCGAGGCCGACCGACCCGTTTGCAATCAATCCGATATCGCCGCCGCGCCGCGTGATGACGCCGGTCTGGGTGTTGCTGTTGGGCGGCAGGGACAGCGAGGGATTGCCGACCTCGACGCGGCCATAAGGTGCGATCACCTGGATCGAGCCGCCCGACCGGCTTTCGACCGTACCGCCGTACAGCAGGATGTCGCCACCCGCCGGGTTGACGGTGCCGGTCAGCTTGGTGGTCGCCGGATACAGGCTACCCAGCGCGCTGTAGCCCCGGGTATATTGCTGGAAACGCTGGCCGCCCGGCGTGTTGTAGTCGATGCCGGTCTGCTGCAGCTCGCTGGTCAGCACGCTGTTGAGGAAGGTACCGCGACGCTCGGACGGCAGGGCCGCGAACAGTGCCAGCCGGTTTACCGGCGTCACCCCGGTTACCCCCAGCTTGGCGAGGTAGAGGTCGAGTTCCTTCTCGTAGGTGTGAACGACCTTGCCGGCGTTGGCCGGGTTGGACAGCGGCACCGCCGGGTTGGCGAGGTTGGCGGGGTCGAGATAGAGCTTCGAAAAGCCTGCATAGTCCGACCCTTGCGCGGTGCCGGCGATCAGGGTGACGTCGGCACCCCGGTCGGGCAGCGCGATGTTGCTGACGCCGGTACCGCCGCCGAGCGAGGAGGCCGTGCCGTTGCCGGCGCTGATAATCGAGCCGTAGCCTTCAGTGGTGTAGTTGCGGCCGGCCTCGACCCACAGCAGCCCCTCGCCGAGAATGGAGACGCCGAACTGGCCGTTGCGCTGGACGATGTCACGGCCCGCGACGATGCTGCTGATGTCGCTGGCGCTGTTGTTCTGCGGCTGCAGGATGGCATAGCGGATGTCGAGCCCGGCATAGATCTGGATCGGCTTTGGCGTAACCAGGCGCCAGTCGATTGCGCCGTAGCTGGCATTGCCGGCCAGCGAGCCGTTGACCGAGATAATACGGACGGGTTCAGGGTCGCCTGCGTGGAGCATCGTATAGCCACGATAGCCGTTGTTGCCGACCGTCGCGTAGGGATCGCTTGCGACATTGCCGACGATGTCGATCGTCGAGACGCCGTCGGTCTTCGCCGGGGCGAAGGCGTCGCGCAGATAGGCGGTACCGGTGTCCTGCAGCTGGATCAGTTGCTGGCTGCCGTAGTTGATGTTGATGTCACCCGACGCCAGCAGTGCAAGCGTGCCGAACGGCGCGGATGCCAGTTGCAGCCCGTTGTCGTTCATCGGCAGCGGCGTCAGCGTGATGCTCCCCGACAGTGCCGCGAGGCGCAGTGTTCCCGGCGACACTTGAGCGGTATAGGCCAGGCTGAGCGGCGCGCTCGCGCCATTGGGCGGCCGCTGCGGGCGAATCTGCAAGGCGACATCGGGATTCATCAGACTGACCGAGGTCCCGGCATAGCCGTTGTTCAGGTAGCCGGCGGCGCCGCCGATGGCGATCAGGTCGAGCCCGGCGCGGCCGCTATAGCCCCGGAACGCCGACCCCACGTCCGGCGAACCTGTGACGACGCACATGACCGGTGCTTCGATGCAGTGCGACTGATAAACCGGCGCCACCGTAGCGCCTTCGGGGAAGCCGTAGTCGTTGCCGTCGGCCCACTTGAAGACGATGCCGCCGCAAGTCGCGCCGAAGTTGCCGCAGGTCTGGGCGACGTTGGTGAGGTCGTAGACGCCCTCCACCGTCGCGCTGCCGCCCGCCGTGACCCTGACGTCGGCGTCCATCAGGCCGATGATGGGGTACAGGCCACGGTTTTCCGTCTGGTTCGAGTCGAAGACGTTGCCGATGACGACGTTCGTCAGCTTGCCCTGGCCGACGTTGCCGCCCGCGGTCAGCTCGGCATGGCCGCGACCGAGGACGAAGAAGCCGCCGTTGAGGTCGCCTGCCGCTCGTACATCGAGGTCGCCGCCGCCGCGGACGACAAGGTCGCTCGCCTGCGCGTGATTGCCGACGCCGGTGGTCAGGTAGCCGGTGGTCGGCAGCGCGACGCCGAGGTCCCAGATGTCGCGCCCGGCGCGGACCCGGACGTTGCCGCCGCCGAACGCCGCGACGCCCGACTGGAAGTTGCCATAGACGATCGACCAGCTGGTCTGCTCGAGGACCGCAGTGTGGTCGGGAGTGCCATCCCAGGCGGAGTTGCCGTAGCGGTACAGCCACGCCGAGGCGCTTTGGGTGACGATCGGCGCGGAGATGTCGCGCCCGGCGGCGAGCGAGACGTTGCCGCCCAGCGTCGGAAACTCGCCGAGAACGCGGCCGCCGTCGACTGCCACGGGGCCGAAGCCGCTGTGGTCGAAGCCCGTCGTCGTCGGGGTCGCGCTGCCGGCGGTGTAGATCACCGAGCCGTTGGTAGTCAGCACGAGGTCGCGGACGGCGGCGACGCGGATGTCGCCGGTACCGGTGCGAACGAGGCGGTCCGCCCCGATCACCACGTCGCGCCCGGCGTCGAAGCCATAGCTGAATGACCGGCCCGCCTCGAGGGTGGCGTCCCGCCCGGCGCTGGAGAAGCCGTCGCTGATGCTGGCGTCGACGAGGATGTCGCCGGCGGCCTTGAGCCCGAGATAGCCCGCACCGTTCACCACTGCGAGGTCGATGGCCGAATTCACCGACAGGTCGCCGGCGCTGGTGAATGCGATACCCGCACCGGTGGTCCAGCCGGCGGTCTGGCTGACGGTCGCCAGCCAGCCGTTGGCGGCATCGATGGCGGTCATGGCCACATCGGCATCGACGGTGTCGGTGGCATAGTCCGCCATGCCGACCAGCGTCTGCTCGCGCGCGCCGGTCGTGGTGCCACCCAGCGTCGCGTTGACGCCGGTGCCGATGCGGTCGGCGCGGACCATGAGGCGCCCGCCGCCCTGGCGTCCGCCGCCGAGCATGATGGCCGAGCCGTTGCCCAGCGTGACCGAGTTGCCGGCAAGCTCCACGGTGCCGCTCGACGGGTCATAGCCGCCCGCAACGGCGGACCCGGCGCTGGCGTCGATGGTGCCGGTCAGCTCCACCGCAGCGCCGCTTAGCAGGACGACGCCGCCGTCGGCGTCGGCCGCGTTGCCGCGCGCGTCGATGGCCCCGCCGATCTGCACGGTGCCACCCTCCGAATGCAGCGCGACGCGGTGCGCGACGATGCTGCTGCCGGCGTCGAGGACGATGTCCTGGCGCAAGGTGATGTCGCGCGCGGCATCGAAGCCGCTGGTGTTCAGGCGGGAGTTCAACGCCCCGAAGTCGGTGTGGTTCGCCGCCAGCAGGAACTCGCCGCCCGCATAGCCGGCCGCCGACGTGGCGCTGAGGTCGCCGCCCAGTGTCGCGTCCCCGGCCGCCCGGATTTCGACGATGCCGGCGCTCCCGCCGCGTACCGCCCCGGAGACGTCGACCAGCGACCCAGCCGCGAGCGCGACCGCGCCTGTCGCAGTCAGGCGCACAATGCCGCCGGGCGCGTATTTCACCGTGTCGCGGAAGTCGACGGCGCGGCCCGAGACGTCGATGCGCGCCCCGTCGAGCAGCGCGATATCACCCGCGGCGCCGAGCATGACCGTGCCCGCGTTCGCGACGATCGCAGTGCCCAGCGTCAGCTCCGCTCCGGTCAGCGTCAGGCTGCCGCCCAACGTGGGACCTGCGGCAGCGACCGGTACGTCACCGTGCGCCAAGGTCAGCGCACCGCTGGTCGCCAGTTCGAACTTCGACGCGGTCCCGGCAGTGACCCGGCCGGTGGCCAGCGTCAGGTCGCCGCCGACGTTCAAACTACCCGTACCCTTGGTGAGGATCTCGCCGACCCGGCCGATGATGCCCGCATAGCCGCCGACCCCGGTCGAGCCCGGCCCGAGCACCAGCGTATCGACATCGAGCGCCAGCGCCGCCGTGCCGGCTATCGCCTCGGCTCCGGCGACATTGCTGTTCGTCAGGGTCAGCACGCCGACCGTCAATGCCGCGCCCGCGCCGTCTTCGGCGTGGCCCTGCAGCAGTGCGGTATCGAGCGTCAGCGCCGCCAGCAACGCCTTGCCACCGCCATCGCGCGCGCCGAGCGTGAGGTCGCCGTACAGGTCGATCGACTGGCGACCATGCAGCGACAGGTCGGCCGAAGCGGCGAGACGCCGCACGGTATCGAGGCCGATGGTCGTGCCGCTTTCACCCGCCGGCACGTCGCCGAGGTTGATGCGGTCCGACGCCAGGTCGAGCCGCGCCACGTCGAGCAGCGCCGTGCCCGCAAGGTCGAAACCGATACTGGCATCGAGCGACAGCGCACCCGCCGTGGTCAGCCGCGCATTCTCGCCGATCCGCAGGCTGCCCGTTTGCCCGGCCGCACCCGTCCGCACGATGGCGACGCGGTCGCCCCCCGTCAGGCGGACCAGCGCGCCGTCACCGGCGACCAGCAGCTTGCTCGGGTCGCCCGGCTTGCCCGTCGCACTCAGCACCGCGCCGTCGTCGATGGTCACCGAATCGCTGGCGATGAGCAGCAGTTCGCCCAGCTTAAGCGTCGTGCCGGCGGTGACCAGCACGTCGGTCGCGACGGTGGTCAGCGCGACGCCCTGCCGGATCCCGAACGGCGTGTAGGTGCTGTAGTCGAACGCGGCGAAGCTGTTGCTCGGCCCGGTGCCGCCGATCAGCACGCTGCCGGCGCCCAGCGCCTCAATCTGCTTTGCATCGACGCGCAGATAGCCCTCGGGCGCGGTGCCGTTGGT
Organism: Sphingosinicellaceae bacterium; assembly: GCA_019285715.1. Classification (NCBI taxonomy): domain Bacteria; kingdom Pseudomonadati; phylum Pseudomonadota; class Alphaproteobacteria; order Sphingomonadales; family Sphingosinicellaceae; species Sphingosinicellaceae bacterium. The sequence goes on along the minus strand of CP079108.1, from coordinate 2,960,571 downwards.
GACCGCGATCCGGTCGCTGGCGATGTCGAGCGTCCCGATCAGGCCCTTGGCCGCCGAAAAGTCCATGCTGCCCGCCAGGTTGAGGCTGTCCTGTGCCGTTACCTGGACGCCGCCCGCATCGGCCAGCGTCCGCAAGGTGATGCCCGCCAGTGTCGCGGCGGCGGATTTTTGCGCGTTGAACGAGACCGACGTGAAGTCGCTGTACTGGCGCCACGTCTTGCTATCGAGGACCTCGAACGCCGACCACGGGCCGCGAATTGCGGTCCCCGACACGGCGGTATAGCCGGCGGTGACGTGCGATCCGTCGGCGTGCGTCACCGTCTCGAACGGCGAGGCATAAGCGGTCGCCCCCTTCGGCCGCACCAGCAGCGCGCCGTCGAGCAGTGCGTAATAAGCCGGCAGCAGGATGTAATAGCCCGCCTTCACCCCGGCGGAGTCGCCAAGCCAGATGGTGTCGCCGACGCTGAGCCGGGGATCGCTGAGCGCGTTGGAGGTCGATTCCAGGCCGCCGCTGTTCGCCACAGGATGCTGCGGTGCGGGGCGGTCGCCGAGGCTCGGCAGGATGGCGAAATAGCCGTCCGCCGATTTGTTCGCCAATATGTCCGTGGTCCCGCCGGTGCCGGCAACGAACGACCAGCCGAGCAGGTCGCCGCCGCCGGTGACCTCGACCCGCGAACCGGCCTGCGCATCGACGGTCCCGCCGGTCAGCGCCACCGCACGGGTCGGCGCCCAGTCGACCCGGCCGTAACCCTCAAACCCCCCGCCGCCGAACGGCACGGTCAGCCCGCCGAGCGAGACCGAGGTCAGGCTGCCGGGCGCCAGCGTCAGGCGGTCGGAGGCCTCCAGCCGGATCTGCCCGGCGGGCGCGCGCAGGACGCCGCTCTGTTCGATGACCGGCGCGCGCAGCGTCAGCCGCTCGCCGAAGTTGAGCGGGATCGGGGCCGCCGCGCCGTTCGAGCGCACGACGATCCGCTGCCCGGCCTGCACCAGAAAGCCCGGGTCGGCGTCGCCGCGCTCGAGCTGGCCGCCATTGTAGGGGGAACTGATACCGTTGGTCACATAGACCTGCGCCGCGTCGAAGATGATGTCGCCGCCGCTGGTCAGGCCCGTTCGCAGCGGTTGCTGCGAATTCGGGTCGAGGCCGCCGCCGGCGATCAGCCGCACGTCGCCCGCCGACTGGAACAGCAAGGTGCCGAAGCCGCCATTGCCGGGCACGTCGCAATTGCTGGCGCTGCAGTCGAACTGCATCGCGCCGCTGAGGTCGATCAGATTGGCGCGCACCGTCAGCGAGCCGTTGAGGTCGGTTGCATAGACCGGGTCGCCGTAAGTTGGCCCGACGGCGTCGTTCCCCTTGAAGCGCACATACGGAGCCGACAGCGTTACCACGCTCGGCGCGCCTTCGGCATCGATCGTCCGCTGGATCCGGTCGGCCTCCAGCGTGATCCCGCGCTGCGCCGAAAGCGTCACCGAGCCGTCGAACAGGATGCCCTGCATATGGGTGAGGGAATAGCCGTGGCCTGTTGCCAGCGTCAGTTGCCCGACACCGTGGATGGAGTCCGCGACCAGCGTCAGCCCGTCCTGTGCGATGTCGCTGGCCAGGGTGACCGGCTCCAGTCCTGCCGGGGTGGACTGGCGGACGATCAGCGGTGCTGTTGGGCTGGCCTGGCCGATGCTCAGCGTCCCGGCGCGGCCGGTTGCGCCGCCCGCCGCGAGTTGCAGCGACCCGGCGATGATGCCGGTGGTGCCATGGACGAGGATCGTCCCGGCGTCGCCGTCGACGGCAACCGCCACCGCCACCTTCGGCGCGTCGGTCCGACCGCTGTCGATGCCGGCCGAGATACCGGCGATCAGGTCGTTGGTGCCGTGGATGCCCGAGACGTCAAGCACCGCGCCCGCGCCGATCGCGACGGCGCGGACCTGGTTTTCGCCGATGCTGTCCGTGGCGCTGCTCGTCCCGCCGATCAGGATCTGGCCGCCGCCCTTCACGGTGCGGGTGGTGATGCCGCCGGCCAGCAGCGCCTCCTGATAGCCGCGCGCCGTCAGCCGGGCGTTGTCGCCGATGCTGATCTGCGTGCCGGGGCTACCATAGTCGGAACTGCCGAGACCGCCGATCCGGATGATCCCGCCCGCCGCGTCGATCGTCCCGTCGACCGCGATGCCGGTGACGCTGTCGAGGAAGACGCGCGAGCCGGCGCTCATCTTGATCGCCGCCCCGGTCTCGACCGTCACGCTGCCGGGGCTGCGCGTCCCGCCCCGATCGACACGGCCGAAGTCGCCGTTGATCCGGCTGAACAGCGAGCTGCCGTCGATGCTCGTCGCGACGGTGGACAGGACGAGGTCCATCGCCGGGCGGCGCGCCTCGGGCAGGCTCGCGGAGTTGACCAGCGTCACCCCCGAGCCGGCAACCAAGACAAGGTCGCCGAGACGGGCGCCTGTCGCCAGCCCGGACACGGCGCCCAGCGTCAGCGTATCGATGGTCGGCGCGAGGATGGTGCCCGCTGTCAGCGTCACGCCCTGTGAACCGGCCAGTTCGTAGCTTGCGAAACCGCCCTTGGTGAAGAAATCTGCGGCATAGGTCTTGGGCGCGACGATCCCGACATCGACACCGAACACCGTCCCGGCGGCGATCGCCAGCCCCTTCGGCAGCGTGAACGGGGTCATGAGGACGCCGGCCGGCTGCAGAAGGCCGACCGCGGACGGAAAGGCGATGCCGTTCGGAAAAACGTCGGCGGGCAGCGTCGAACCCGCCGTGAAGGTGCCGTTCAGGAACGGGATGACGGTGCCGGCGGGAACCACCGAGCCGGAGAAATACGTGTTTCCGGCGTCGTCCTGGATGTAGAAATCGGTGCCCGGCACGGTCCAGTCGGCGGCCAGCGGCGGCAGCGGGCCATTCGGGAGGTACAGGCCCGTGTCCTGCGCGAACGCCGCCCCGGCGGGCACGACGGCGGCACTGTAATTGACTGGGAAGGGCAAGGTCGCCCCAGCCGGTAGGACGGCATCAGCGCTGAGCAGCAGCTTGACCGCGGCCGCGTTGCCGGCGCCGAGTACACCCGACGGCAGGATCGCCGCGCCGCCGATGTAGACCGACTGGTTGGTATCGACGGTCAGGCTGCCGCCCCGGCCCGGTGCGTAGCCGACCAGCGCGCCGTCGAGAACGATGCGCCCGCTCGGTTCGGCGGTCCGCGTTGCCTGCCCGCCCTGGCTGTTGTCGAGGAGGATCGCGCCGCCGTTGCCGAGAATCGGCGAGCCGCCTCCGGTCGTCAGCTGCGCGCCGCCGCTGACGTCGATCCGCCAGCCGGCGTCGAGGAGCAGGTCGTGCGCGACGATCGTCACCGAGCCGCCGTTGATCACGGCCTGCGTCAGCGGCTCGCCGTCGAGGTTCTCCTGCAGATTGTTCGTCCAGCGGCCCGCGACGTCGATGACGCCGGTCGCGCCGAGGTGCGTGCCGAGAACGTCACCGGGCACGAGTTGCTCCCCCGGGATCGCTGTGTAGGAGTCGTACATCACGGTCTCGACGGTCTGCAGCTTCACCGATCCGCCGGCCGCGACGATGGTGCCGTCGATCTCGGCCTGCCGGCCGAGGAACTCGAACTTGCCGTAGTCGCCAAGGTTGACGGTGACGCCGGCACCGATCGTCAGGACGCCGCCGATCAGCGGATGCCCGGCCACCGGCGTGAAGTTGAGGTTGTTCGACGTTTCGTAGGTATAATAATTCTCGACACCGGCGCGCAGCGCCACCGTCCCGAAGGTCTTGCCGTCGAACCAGTTGGCCGGCAGGATGTGATCGGCGGCGACGATGCCGTTCACCAGCGACGCATTGCCGTTCTCGGTATCGAACAACACGGTGTCGGCGGTGGAGCTGCTGTCCAGCCGCGGGCCGCCCGCCGCGATCGTGATGTTTCCACCTAGCGGGGCGCGACCGAAACCGTCGACGCTGGAAAAGTTGAGCGTCGCGAGTGCCGGGCGCTCCTGCCAGACCTTGGTCGCGTCGGTGACGGTCGATCCCGCCGGGGCGGCGACCTGGTACTGGCCCGTTACCGTATCGGCGCGGACGGTCCCGTCGAAGATGCGCGCTTTGTCGAACCCCGGGCCCGGCGTCAGCACGCTCAGGCTCCCGGCCGAATGGCCCTCGTCGTAGCCGGCCTGCCATTGGCTCAGGCCGCGGGTGAAGTCGCTGGTGAAGCGCTCGGTGATGCCCCAGCGCACATGGCTGGTGATGGCGTCGCCCTCGATGCCGACGTAAGTGGTCGCAGTGTCGGCGAACTCGATCGGCACCAGTTTCCCTGAGCCGTCGATCAGCCGCGTCCGCCGGACCATGCCGTCGGCATAATGGACGCTGCCGCCCGACAGGTCGATGACCGACCCGGCGCGCGTGACGATCTCCGACTGTTGCAGCGTCAGCGAGCCGCCGCCGGTCATGAACTGGCTGACGGTGCGCGGGATCAGGTCGTACCAGCCGCTGAGATCGGCGACGCCGGTGCCGTTCGTCAGCTTGCTGCCGAGGCGCGCGTCGAAGAACACCGACTGCCCGCGCAAGGCGCTGTCGCGCAGCACCGGGTTGTCGCGCAACTCGTTGGCGCGCAGTTCTGCCGCGATCTGGTTCTGGCTCATCGGAGCGGTGACATCGCCAAGCCCCGACAAGTCGATGGTCGCCCCGGCGCCAAGGTAGAAACGCCCCGCCAGGGCGTTGGCGGGCGCGTAGATGAACGCCTTCGCGCCCGGCGCGTACAAGGTCGCGCCCTCGCCGAAGCTGATGTTGGTGCCAAAGATCTCGACCGTCGATGGTTTGAAGGTATTGCCGACCGCGGTCGCCCCGCTCGCGTCCGGCAGGATCGACATCGAGCTGCCCGCGCCGATGCTGACAGTGCCGTAGTTGTAGGCATAGCCGACGTTCACGGCGGTATTGCCGTTCAGCGGGCTGACCGAGGTGTCGAGGATGATCGAGCCGGCGCGGTCGATCGCCGTGGTGACCGCGATCACGCCGTTCTGCTCGACCTCGTCGGCATGGAGCGAGACGTTGCCGCGCGTCGCTTCCGCCACGCCGTCGTTGCGTGCCTTGCCGTACCCCCGCACCGCCGTGACATAGCCGCGAACCTGCCCGTCGGCACTGTTGCCATCGACCTGTGTCCGGTCGACGCCGCGCTGGAGGATGATACTCCCACCGGCGGACAGCAGCACCTGGCCGTCGGGCGCGGTGATCGTCCCGGCATTGACGACGTCATGACCCAGCAGGATCGCCTGCCCGAGCGGCGCCACCGCGATCCGCGCCCCGCGCTCCACAACCACCTGGTCCGTGGTCGGAACCTCCGGCGGCGTCGCAGAATAGTCATTCTGGACATAGTCGCTGAACGTCGGCGTCGCGGTCGGGGCCGCCAGCCCCGCGATGAACCGCGCATCCCGCGCTGCGATCTTCGCCTGCTGCCACAGCGCGTCACTGATCGGATTGCCGCCGGCGTCGTTGGGCTGCGTCGTTTCGATCGTACCGCCGTGGATATCGAGGCTCGACGCGATCAGGCTTCGGACGTTCACCTGTGAGGCGCCGCCGAAGATGATGCCGTTCTGGTTGATGATGTAGACGGCGCCGTCGGCTTTGATGGTGCCGAGGATTTTGGACGGGTCGGCGGTGACGCCGGTGATGCGGTTGAGGGCGACCCAGTCGGTATGCCCGGCTTGGTTGAAGGTCAGGTCGGTTTCGCGGCCGACGTTGAAGCTGTCCCAGGTCAGGATCGCCTTGCTGGCGGTCTGGGTGACGGTGACGGCGGTGCGCCCGCCGGTGGTGGTCTGGGTGGGGGCGGCGGCGTTGACCCATAGGGTCGGATCGACGCCGACGCCGGCCGCGACCTGCAGGCCGCCGGCGCCGAGGCCGTTGGGGACGAGGCTCTTCCCGGCGAGCGCGGCGACGCGGGCGGCGGCCTGGACCCCGTCCATGAGCTGGCGGGCCTGGGCGGCGGCCGCGAACGCGGCGCGCGTGCGGGTGGCGGCGGCGGTGGCGGCGACGTTGCGGGTGGCGGCCGTCTCGGCGGCGCGGGCGGCCTGTGCGGCGGGGTCGACCGCGGTGCGGCGGCCGAACGGCTCGGCGGCGGCCGGTCCGGCCAGCACCAGCGCGGCGACCGAGGCTCCGGCGAGCAGGGTGCGGCGGTGCAGCGGGATGCGGATCATCGAGGGTCTCCGGGGGGTGGGGCGGCGCGTCATGGCCGGCTGCCGATAGGGTTGGTGTAGACGGGCGTCGGCGGCCGCTGCGGGCGGACGCCGGTGCCGAAGGTTTTGCCAATGCGCTGGCGCGTCGCGGTCTGGCTGGCGACCCCGGTGACGACGCCGGGCGATCTTGCGTCCGGTACCGCGATGCCGGTGCTGCCGGCGCGGTCTTGCGCGGTGCGGGCGGCGGCGCCGAGGCGCGCGGCGGCGCAGTCGACGCTGCCGGCGCGCGTACCGGCGATGTCGACCACGATGCACGGCGTCATCGGGCCGCCGCCGATCACCGGCCCCGCCGCCGAGGGCACGGCGATGGTCGCGGCCATGACGACCGCCAGGACGAACGCCACGCCGACAAAATAGACAGTTCGGAGCATCAGAACTTGGTCGTCAGGTCGATCTGGAGGACGTCGTTCGAATAGGTCGGCCCGGCGATCGCGTCCGACGACAGCCAGCGCGCGCCGATCGAGGTGCCTTTGGCGAAGGCGTACCAGCCGCCGAGGATATAGCCCTTGGCGTTGGTCCCGCCGAAGTGGAAGTCGCTGTCGGCGAACGCATCGAGGACCGCGTCGGATTCGATGTGGCGGTAGCCGGCGAGCAGCTTCCAGTCGCCACGCTTGGTCAGCTCGGGCTGTCCGACGATCAAATTGGCCTGCCAGCCGATGTCGCCACCGGCAAAGGCGCCAGGCTTGGTCACCGTGCCGACCGTCGTGCCCGGGCCGAAGCTCGACGGGTTGATCGCAGTCGCGGCGATGCCGGCGCGGTCGAAGCCGAGGTTTTTGACGTAGTCGCCCTCGAGCCGGACCGGCGCGGCGGCGAAGAAGCCGAGGTCGAGCGCGGCATGGACGTCGAGGATCTGGAACTTCGAAGCCAGCCCGTAATATTGGCGGTCGGCGCTGGTGCCCGGGGCGGCCGAGGGGTCGGCGACGATATTGCGCAGGGGCTTGAGCGAGTTACCGAACTGCTGGAATGCCGGCCGCATCGCGTCAGTATCGCAGACGTCCTGGTTGAACGGGCACGGGGACGACAGCTCGCCCTGGACCTTCTCGAAGCGGAAGTAGCCGCCGGCGAGCTTCAGGCTGACTGCCTCGAACGGGGTGACGACGATGCCGATCTGGCCGGCGACGAGATACTTGTCCTTCGACGCGAACGAGCCAGCGTCGTTGGAGCCGAAGTTGAAGTCGGTGTTGAAGATCGGGAACGCACCGGCGTTGGCGAACACCCCGACGTGGTCGGTAACCGGATAGTTGATCGAGGTTGCGACGCCGTCGAAGTTGAGATCGTCGTCGAACAGTAGCTCCGACGTCCAGAACGGGTTGGCGAAGCGGCCGAGCACGGCCTCGACGCCCTTGACCGGGGTCAGGCGGATGTCGGCACGGTCGAGCCAGATCGAGTATTTACCGAACTCGCCGTTGCTGCCGAGCGTCTGGTTGGTGGACACCGGCGAACGGTCGGAGCCGGTCGCGATGCGGACTTCGGCGACGACATGGTCGTCGACGCGCGCCGCGATGCCCAGCCGCGCGCGGATGCGGGCGCGGTCGCGGTTCTCGGTGGTGTTCAGGTAGGGCGGGTTGGCGTAACCGGCCGCGCCGACATTCTGGTTGAACGCCGAACCGCTGTTGATCGCGCCGAAGTTGGGAAAGTCGGCGTAGTTGCCGCCGGTCTGCAGGCCGTTGGTAAATTTGGGCTTGTCGAACCGGACGCCCTCGCCGCGGACGCGGATGTCGCCCGAGATGGTGATGCGCTTGGTCCATTCGGCGACCTCGCCCGGCTTGGCCCAGCCCTCGGTGCTGGCCTGGTCGGCAAGTTCGGTGCGCAGCTCTGCCTTCAACTGGTCGCGCACGACCTGCGGGATGTAGGGGATGACCTGCGTACCGGCGGGCACGGCGGCGGCGGTAGCGACCGGGGCGGCGGCGGCCCCCTTCGCCTTGGCCTCGGCGATCATCGCATCGGCCTCGACGCGGGTGACGACGCCCTTGCGCACCATGACCTCGAGCAATGTGTTGGAGTCGACCTGCTGGGCGGCGGCGGGGGCAGCGGCGACCAGGACAGACCCGGCGAGCAGCAGCAGTTTCAGGCGGTGACGCGACATGATGAGTTCCCTGGAAAGATGATGGCGGGCCTTGGAGGACGATGGTCCGCGCGAATGAAGGTGACGGGCGGTCAGGCGGCGTTGAGTTCGATCCGCATCACCGGCAGGCCGGCTGGGGGGCGTTGCGACAGTTGCAGCCCGGCCAGGCGGCGCTCGATCTCGGCGTCGCGCTTCGCACTGCCGGTGCTGCCGAGCAGGTGCACAGTGGTGATGCGCCCATCGCTGTCGACCGTAACCGCCAGCATGACCCGGTAGCGGCCCCGCGCCAGTGCCGGGTCGGCTTGCGTCGCCCGTCGGATGTCGGTGAGCACGGCGGCGGCATAATTCGCGAACCCGTTGTCGCCGCTGCCGGCCTTGATGCCGATGCGGGTGCCCCCGCCGTCGCCGACCGCGAGGCCGTAGTTGCTCGGACCCGCCCCTTCGCGTGCGCTCAGGGCGCTGTCGCCCGCGACCGGCTCGGCCTGCGGGGTCGGTGGTGGCGGCACGTCGGTGACTGGCGTCTCGAGCGGCATCGGCTTTGGCTCAGGGGGCTTCTCGACCGGCTTGACCTCGGGTGGTGGCGGTGGCGGCGGTGGCGGCAGCACGACCTTGACGGTCTTCTGCTCGCCGGGACGCAGGCTGACGGCATCGCCGCGCCACAGCATCAGCGCGACCACCACGACCAGTGCCGCCGCGACCAGCAGCCCCATGGGCGGGCGACGGCCTCGCCGGGTCCGCACCGGGGTTTGCGCGAACGCCGCGTCGAACGCCGCCGCGTCATATGTCGGGGCCGGGGCTGCGAGCGCCATGACTCAGGCTCCCGGCGTCGACGAAGTGGTCGGCGGGCGGGTCGCGGCCATGCCGAGGCTGGGCACGCCGACCTTCGAGCACAGGTCGAGCACCGCCATGACCTGGTCGTACTGGACGCTGCGATCACCGCGCAGGATCACCGCGAGGTCGGGCGTCGCGGCGATGCTGGAGCGCAACTGCAGCTCCAGCTCCGCCATCGACACCGGGATCGCGTCGATCGACACGGTGCCGTCGTCAGCGACCGCGATGACCCGCGACTTGGGTTGGTTAAGGGCCTGCGTCGACGATGCCGAGGGCAGATCGACCTTGATGCCCTGGACCGCCGCCGTGGTCAGCAGGATGAAGATGATCAGCAACACGAAGGTCAGGTCGACCAGCGGCGTGATGTTGATCTCGTTGTACGGCTTCTTGCCCTGGATCTGCATCGACGCTTACTCGGCGGCGAGCATGGCGGGAGTGGCGGCGATGTCCTGCCACGTCTCGGCGATGCGCTTTTCCAGCTCGTCGACGAAGATCTGGTTTTCCGCGGTGATCTCCTCGACCCGGCTGAGCAGGTAGTTGTAGCCGAACAGCGCGGGGATCGCGACCGCCAGGCCGGCCACCGTCGCCAGCAGCGCGGCGGCAATGCCCGGCGCGATCGCATTGATGTTGACCTCGCCCGCCGCCGCGACGCTGGCGAAGGTGATCATCACGCCGAGCACCGTGCCGAGCAGCCCGATGAACGGCCCGCCCGAGATGGCGATGGTCAGCAGCACCATCTGCTTGTTGATGCGCTGGCTCTCGCGGACCTGCGCAGCATCGAGTGCCGAGCGGATTGCCGCGATCGACTGCGCCCGGATCGCGAAGCGCGAGTCCGACGCGCGGCCCTCCGCAAGGCGGTCGGCGAGTTCGCGCCGGCCGATCTGGTAGAGGCGGCCGAGCGTGGAGCTCGCCGCCCCGGCGCCGGGGTCGAACGCCGGCAGGCCGTCATGGCCGGTGCTGCGCTTGGCCTGGCGCTGGTAGGCGTCGAGGAAGTCGTCGTTGGCGGCCCCGACGCGGCCGACCAGCAGGCCCTTGGTGATCATCACCCAGACCGCGATCGCCAGCATGATGCCGAGGATGCCGATGACCACCCACGCATCGGGGGTCAGCGCCGCGAACAGGATGCCGAAGTAGTTGTGGCCCGGGCCTTCAGTCTGCTCGGCGGTGTCGAAGCTCAGAAGCTTCGACGTCTGCCCCTCGCTGGCGGTGGCGAGCTGAGTGGCGCCTTGTGACAGCGCACCGGCCGAGACCCGCAGTTCGTCGACGGTCCCGGTGAAGCCGGTGCCGATGGCGGCGGGTCCGGTCGCGGCCGGCAATGCGCCCGCGACCTCGCCGGCGGGCTGGCCGTTGACATAGAGCAGGGTCTTCGCGCCGTCGTTCGACAGCGCGACATGCGCCCAGGTGCCGGCCGGGAGCGGTGCCCCGGCGCTGCGCTTTCCGTTCGCCTCGAGGAACAGGCGGCCGCCCTCCAGCACCAGCGCGGCGCTGCCCGGCACGTCGAGCAGGTGGCCGGCGGCGGCTCCTGGCTTGACCCACAGCGAAACGCCGAGCGGACCGCCCGGGAAGGCAGCAGCGGCGATCGTCGCCGGGGTCGTGCCATCGAGCTTCAGCCCCTGGCCGATCAGCCCGGGCGTGGTCCCCGCACCACCGCCGGCGGCGACGTTGTTGACGGTCGCGTCGTGCAACTCGCTGCCGTCGAAGTGATAGACCGCGCGGTAGCCGTTGAAGGTCCCGGCCGGGTCCTGGCCGGGCTTGGCGGTCTTGTTGCCGTAATAGGCATAGATCGCCGACCGCGCGCCGGACTTGATCGCGGTCACGTCGACCCAGACCAGCGCCTGCTGCGCCTGTGGGTCCCAGCGCTCGATGCTGAACTTGAGCGGCGTGCGGTCGTCACCGCCGACGAAGCGCAGGTCGGAGCCGTCCGGCTTCACGTCCGCGAAGCTGAAGTTGCCCTGGTGCAGCCGGACGAGGATCGGCGCGCGCACGACCTCGGTGGCGACGCCGGCCGCCGTTGCATCGAGGTTGATCCGGGTGCGATAGGCATAGTCGCCCTGCCACCAGGCGTGTGCGGGCGCGGCAAAACTCAGCGCCGTCGTGGCGGCCAGCGCCCCCGTCAGGAGGCCCCGCTTAAGGCGTTCGGACAAAGACATTTAAAATTCCCCCCAGATACGGAATCGAGCAAAAAGCGAGCCGGACCGGGAGTCCGGGCCGTCGACCAGCGGCGTGCCGAAGTCGCCGGCGCCGTTGAGATAGTTGAAGACCTTGAAGCGGACGCCGACCCCGGTGGAGCCAAGTGTCCAGCGCCGCTCCTGCCCGGCGAGTGGCCGGTGGATGCCCGCCGTACCGCCGTCGGCGAACAGCACGACCCGCAGCGACCCGACCGGCTTGCCGGCGCCGCCCGCGGTCCCGAACAGCGACGACAGCTCGGGCAGGCGAAGCTCGGACTGCGCCGCGATCCCCCAGTCGCCGAGTGCCTCGGACTCGTACAGCCCGCGCACGCTTTCCATGCCGCCGAGCGAAAAGCCCTCGTTGGAGATCAGCGGGTCGGGAGACCATTGCGCGCCGGCGTGGGCGTAGACCTCGAAGTCGCCCAGCGTCCGGGTCTGCCCGAGTTCAGCCTTGACGATGAAGAAATTGGGCTTGGCGCCGTAGCGCTTGTAGTCGAACCGCACCGCATCGTCGCCGGCCCCGCGCACGCCGAAGACCGTCGTCAGGCCGGCGTTCGACTGCACCCGGTCGCCGGTCCAGTCGCCGCGCCAGCCGACCGTCACCGGGAAATACTCGATCGGCGCGGAATCGCGGTCGGCGCCGAGCCGGACGTCTTCCTTGAATTTCTTCCAGTCGAGGCCCGCGGTCAGGCTCTGGTAGAAGCCCGCGCTCTGGCTCAGCGGCACGATGGCACGGCCGCCGAAGATGGTGCCTCGGCCGATGACGCTGGTGCCGCCGACGACCGCGATATCGCTGTCCGAATAGACCCCGTAGGCCATCAGCTGGATGCCGCCGACCCGCGCCAGGTAATTGCCCGACACCACGGTGCCGTCCTTGGAACGGCGCGGCGCGGTCTGCGCCGAGACGGAGATGCTGTCGCCGCGCCCCCATAGGTCGTCGTAGCGCAGCGACGCCGCGACCCGCAGGTCACTGGTCGCTACCGAGCTGAAGTTGTTGACCTCAAGGGTGCCGTGCAGGGGCAATTTGTCCGCGACGTTCAGCACCACGTCGACCGTGCCCGGCGCCACGCCCGCCGTGACCGCCGGGCTGACCTTGCGGTCCGCCGAGCGGTTCAACCCGACGATATCGCGCTGCACCGCGGTGAAGTCGGGCACCGTCCCCGCCGCCAGCGAGGGCGCCCGCTTCAGCACCCAGTCCGCGGTCGTCCGCTTGCCCCCGGCCACGGTCACGGTGCCGATCGCCTGCGCCTGCACCTCGAGCTGGATGGTGCCGCTGTCCACCGACTGCTCGGGAATTATCACCGATACCGTCGCATAGCCGCGCTTCTCGAACGCCGCCTGCAACGCCGCGCGCGCTACCTCGATGTCCGTCGCGGTCTTGCCCGGACCCATCGATGGATAGACCAGCGCCTCGACCTCCGCCGGGGGCAACACCGTGTTGCCACTCACAGCAATCGCCAACACGTCGAACGTCGCTGCCGCAACCGCAGCCGGCGGCGCCGGCGGCACCGGCGCCGCTGACTGCGCAAGCACCGGCGCTGCCAGCCCGGCCGTCACCAGCAAGACGGCGCGAGCGACCGGCGCGAGCAGGCTTATTCTATGAATCATCAACACCCCATCGCGCCGACCCGGTCGGAAGGCGCGTTCCCATGCAAAGTCGATCGTCCGGCAAACATGCTCGATCCCCCTCGTTTGAAGGATCCGCGCCGGGCAGAAATGCGAAGCACTTATTTTCGGCCGGCGGTTCGGCGGCCGCCGCGAGACGGAATCTCGGCCTACGTCATCAATATGTGACAAACGCCCTCTACCAAGCCCTTCTTTAGTGATCGGACAGTGGGACCATGATTAGCCAGTGGGACCCGTCCCGGCTCGCTGTGCTCTTCCTGTCGGTGTCGGCACATCTGGCGCTCGGTTATGCGCTGCTGACCGCCATCGAGCGCTCCCAACCGATCGTCAGCCACCCGGCCGCCGCCGGTTCGCTCAAGGTCTTCGCGCTGCTGCCCATCGTGGAGCAGACGCCTGGCGAAACCGCGGCCGCCGCAGCCCTCGACCCTGTGGTGGAGAAAACGCAGTCTCGCGAGCGTCTGCAGGTCGCATCCGCCGCGCCGCTGCAGACCGCGACCAGCGACCACTCGGCTCCCGGCACGATCGGCGATCGTGGCACAATCGTGACAGCGGTCACCCCGACCGTGCGCGAGATTGCCGACATCCCAAGCGCCGAGACCGCCGCCTTTCGCCTCCTGCTGCAGGCGCATCTTGCCCATTACCGGATCTATCCCGTTGCGGCCCAACATGCCGGCGATCAGGGCGTTGTGGTGCTGCACTTCGTCCTCGATCGTGAGGGACGGGTGACGGAGCCGTGGATCGAATCGAGCTCCGGTGCCGTCGCCATCGATCGCGAGGCGCTGGACGCCGTGGCGCGGGCGCAGCCGTTGCCGCGGCTACCGGTCGACTGGCCGGCCAGGATCGATATCAGCCTGCCGGTGGCGTTCAACCTCGGTTGATGGCAGTCCACGTGTCCACGAACGACCGGGGCTGGGGCGTCGTGGCGGCCGGCGCGGTGCTGCTCGCTAGCCAGATCGCGCCGGGCGTATCGCCGGTCGCAGCGCAGGCCAGCGCGCCGATCGTCGAGTACTCCTTCGATATCGCTGCCCAGCCGCTCAATCTGGCGCTGGCGAATTTCGCCAGGAAGGCGCGGGTCAGCATCGCCTACGAAAGCGAGTTGGCCGTGCGTCGGCGGTCGGTCGCGATCCGGGGTCGCTATACCGTGCAGATCGCGCTGCGGGCGCTGCTTGCCGGGACCGGCCTCGACGCACGCTTCACGGGTCCGGCCTCCGCCATTGTCTATCCGGGCGGCAGCGCACCGCCCCCGACGACCTTGCCGGGCCGGCTGCCTTCGCTGCGGCTCGATCTGGCCGAGGTCCGCGCGCCGCTGACGATCGGCACCCCGGTCCGGCATGCTGCTCTCGACTATGCGCGGCGCGCACAGGGCGAAATTCGAACCATGTTGAATACCGATCCGGCGTTCAGTCGCCGCAGTGTGCAGCTCCGCATCGCCATCGGGATCGACCCTGCGGGACGCATCGAGCACGTCGACGTCATTCGGAAAAGCGCTGATACAGCGCCAGTCGACGACCTGCCCGAGGCGCTCACCGGGCGGCAGCTGTCCACGCCGCCACCACCGGAGCTCGAACAGCCGATGCGCTTCGACGTCACGACCGGCAGCCTCGGCAGCTTCGGTTGAACGCTGCCGCACCCGCCGACGACGAGCCCGACGCTGCACCGGCCGGGGCCGAACGCCCGACGGTGCGGGCGGTCCTGCGCAATACGCTGGTCGACGGATACGATCAGCTGCGCAAACGGCTGACCGCGCGGCTCGGTTCGATCGATCTGGCGGGCGAGGCACTGCACGAGACCTGGTTGCGGCTGCAGGATGGCCCGGCCTTGGCACCGGTCGACAATCAGCAGGCTTATCTTTTTCGAGCCGCGCTGAACAACGCCTCGAAACTCGGTGCCGCCCAGCGTCGCGTGCTCGGTACTGGCGACATCGATGATCTTCTGTCGATCGCCGACGACGCGCCGGGGCCGGAGCGTATCGCCATCGCCCGCAACGAAATCGCTCATCTGCGCCGGACCTTGCATGGCCTGACTCGGCGTCAGCGCGAGATTTTCCTAGAAAGTTTTACCGGCGACGCCACTCATGCCGAACTCGCTGACCGGTACGGAGTTACGATACGGACGGTACAAAGTGATTTGCGTCAGGCGCTAATTCACGTCGCGCGCGGCATGGCCGGGAATGATCGCTTCGCGATTGGGACTCTCAGAGTATCTAGGAAGTGACAGGGATCCCGATACCAATGCCGCAGCCGACGCCAGGCACCAGATGACCAGCGCTGCACCGCCGGCGCGACCGCCTGACGGCGACCTCGATGCCGCGGTCGTCGAGGCTATCGACTGGCTGGTGAACCTGTCGTCGGGCGACGCTACCGAAGCCGATGCCGAAGCGCTTGAAGCGTGGCGCACCGCAGATCCGACGCACGACCTGGCCTTTCGGCAACTGGCGGGGATGCGCCCGGTGGCGCGCGCCCTCAAGCGAGCCCCTGTTGTCGACCGCCGCGGCGTGCTCGCGGCAGGCGGTGCCATGGTCGCCGGCGGCATCGCGTTTGGCATGGCGCGACCGCCGCTCGGCCTCTGGCCATCCTACGCCGAACTGATGGCCGATCGCCGCACCGGCGTCGGCGAGCGCCTGGCCTTTGCTCCAGGCGTCGGCGTCAACATCGAATTGAACACGCGGACCAGCGTGTCGCTGCACGACGCGGGAGGCACGCTCGGTCTGATCGACGGCGAGGCCTTCGTAGCGATCGACCGGGCCACGCCGTTCGGCGTGACCGCCGGGCGCGCCCGACTGCTGGCGACCCGAGCCGCGTTCGACGTGCAGTTTCTGGGGGCTGATGTGCGCGTAACCTGTATCTCCGGTGGGGTCCTGTGCCGGCACGACGGGGTCACCTCGGCGGTGAGGCCGGACCAACAGCTCACCTTGACCGCCGATGGCCGTAGCGCGCGCGCGGCGGTCGTGTCGGCCCGAGCCGTCGGCTGGCGACAGGGCTATCTGGCGTTCGAGGCGACGCCGCTGGCCGAGGTCGTCGCGCAGATCAATCGGTACCGCGCGACCCCGATCCTGCTGACGGACGCGGCCTTGTCGCAACGACCGGTCAGCGGCGTGTTTTATACCGACCAGCTCGAAGCGGCCCTTAACCAGCTCCAGCAACTGCTCGCGCTGCGCCTGCATCATCTGCCGGGCGGCGTCGTCCTGATTAGCTAGCGCCTGCGACATGTGTCGAGCAGCCGTGCCCTGTCAGCCACCGGGGCCTTGCCGTTGGGTTATATGTCCCGGGCGTCGAATCCGTTCGCCCGACGACCTGAACGGATGTCTGCTTGCGGGAACTGCAACAACCGTCGAGTGAGCGTGCATACAGCCCGCTTCTTACCGTTCGTCGCCCATAAGCGGTCGGTCGTTTAGCGGCCAGCTGAAGCTGCGTTGATACCGAAACGGACGTCCGAATCTTGAAATCGGTAGAGCGACGCCGGATCCGATGGCGGCCACTCGGCCCGCGCCTGCCAGGCCAAGACCGCCGGGCAGCGGGATCGGGACGGCGCCGTTGCGCTGGGTGACATCCAGATAGTTGACGCCGATCGCTTCCGGCTCGATCCAGACTTCGCCAGCACCGGGCTCGATTGTCTTGATCGACTGCACCTGAAGGACCTCCGGTCCCCCGGTTTTTCGAGGCGTATGGCGATACCCATGTTCTTCTCCAGATACTCAATCACGCCGACGCGCCGCCTTGGACCTGCAAACAGCAGTCCAGAGCAGACCGGCTGCTACAGCGTGGGACGAAGGTCGCGGACCTGGCTGACGCCCTCCAGCAGCGATGCGACATGGAGGATCGTCGATTCCGCCTGCCAGCTGCCGGTGATCTGCACGCTGATCGGCAACCCTTCCTTGCTCGTGCACGCCGATGTTCGCGAGTGCGTCCGCCGCCGCTTTCACAGTCGCCGCGACCTCGGGATCGACCGGTCCGAACCCGGGTCCGACCATCCAACCCACCCGGAGGGGGCGGGAAGGTTGGCGGCCGATGCCGGCGTCGAACGGGACGGTACTGGTTGCAAACGCATCCTTGCCGTCCGGCCCGACCAATTGAGAGAAAGCGAGAGCGATATCCCTCACCGAGCGGGCCATCGGCCCGACATGCCAGAAGCGACGCGGCGCACGCGGCCAGATGCCGGTCATGGGGACGCGGCCATGGGTCGCCTTCATCGACGTGATGCCCGTCTGGGCCGCCGGGCCGCGCACGGAAATGGCAAGATCGGTGCCAAGCCCGAGTGGAGACATGCCAGCGGCGATCGCGGCTGATTCACCTCCGCTCGAACCGCCCGGCGTGCGGGTCAGATCCCAAGGGTTGTTCGAGCGACCGGAGAGCAAATTATCACTCTCGATCCAGTAGGAAAATTCCGGAAGGTTCGTCTTCGCGAGCAGGATGCCGCCAGCCTTCTTCAGGCGCGCTACGCTGGTCGCGTCGACATCGGGGCGACGGCCCTTGAAGATCGGAGAGCCACGCTGGGTCAGCACGCCGGCCGTGTCGATCGAGTCCTTCGCTGTGAACGGGACACCGTGCAGCGGGCCGAGCTCTTCACCCGCCAGCACTGCCGCTTCGGCCACCTTTGCGGCTTTGAGAACACCCTCGGCGACAGTGACGATCGCGTTGATCCTGGGATCTGCATCCGCAATTCGATCCAGATGGGCTTGGACTATTTCGACTGGGGAAATGTCCTTGGTGCGCACTAACTCGGCCAGCTTCGTCGCGTCGTAAAAGGTGATGTCGTTGGCCATGATCGACTCTCCTACCTAACACTTGGTAGGTTGCAGATGAGCCTTTCATTTCGGGCGGTCAAGCTCTACCTAACAGATGGTAGGGGATCGAATTAGGTATATGAGGGTTCGGCTATGAGCACGAGTGAGGCGATCTTGCTGGCAGCACGGAACAGCGTACAAGCGCACGGATATGGCGGTCTGAACTTCCGCGATCTCGCCGCTAACGTCGGCATCAAGGCGGCGAGCATCTACCACCACTTCCCGAGCAAAGCTGACCTCGGTGCGGCAGTAGCAAGACGCTACTGGGAAACCAGCGTCGCTGATCTCGACGCCCTGCTGGCGGAAACATCTGGTCCGAAAGCGGCCCTGCGTAGATATCCCGATAGTTTCCGCCGGTCCCTGGAGCGCGAGAATCGGCTTTGCCTGGGCAGCTTCATGTCCGCTGAATATGACGACATTCCGGAGTTGGTGAAGACGGAAGTTCAAGCTTTCGCAGATGTCAATGTGGCGTGGCTCGATCGGCGCCTGGTCGAGGCGAGCATTGTCGGTCCCGCGAAAAGCAAGGATCGGGCGCGCGCTATTTTCGCGGCTGTCTCCGGAGCGCAGCTTATGGCCAGAAGCCGGTCGGACATCGCTCTGTTCGATACGCTGATCGACAACTTTCGTGCCGTTGAGCTCCTGCCATCATAGCTCTTTCGGTCCCAGCCCCGAGCGGATGGGGTCTGGCACAGCGCGCACACAGCCGATGCATGCAGCGCTTCAAACCAGCCGTACAGGCGAGATGAACCAGCGTCAGCTTCGAGAAGCGGCCGCGGATCGCTGGAGGACCGGGTTTGGGTCCTAATGGCCGAAGGCGCCATACTGCGATCGACGATCACCGGCGTACACCAGCCTCCGGCTTAGACCGGCTTCTCTAGCGAAGCTGGCGGGGTCGAAAACCAGGGCGGGCTGCTTTCGGTCATGTGGAGCAATCCTCCAGCCCCACGCCGAGCCTGCCGGGCAGGTAGAGCCAAGGCTCGTCCGAAAAGCACTTGCCGGGCTGCAGCGGCGTCGTCTCGTTATGGACGAGGTTGACCGGCTCGTGTCCATCAAGCCCGATGCCATGACCGTGCGGCGCGTGACGTCGGGAAGATGATATCGCGGGCCGAACCCCTGCTTCTCGTAGTAAGCGCGGACGGTATCATCGACCTGGTCTGCGGGGCGCTGACTTCGTATGGCACCATTCCGACCCTGATGCGCGCCCAGACCCAGCGATAGGCGGCGATCGTCACCTCGGTCGCCTTCGTCATCAGCGCGACCTCAGCCGGCGTCTTGATCATGCGGCAGCTGCGCACGACGGGATTGGCCGAGACCAGCTTGAGGCCCGGTGGTCGCTGTTCTCAGCAGCCCGGCAGCGTCTTCATCGGTTGCCACGAGAACGCAGCCGACAACGCTTACCGGGCTGCGCCCTCGGCTATGTTTGCCATAAGCAACTGGGGCGCCGCTAAAGCCTTGCGCGGACCCCGAAGAATAGCGCACGCCCCGTATATTCGTAGAACGCCGGGACGTTGCTATAGGTGGAGTAGCGCTTGGTCGCGGAGTCGAGCAGGTTCGACCCCTGAGCATAGACAGTCAACGACGGCAGGATATCATAGGAGATGCTCGCCGCGAGCTCGTGATACGGCGACTGCTTGATCGCCAGACTGTCGATGTAACTGGCCAGTGACGACACGAAACGCGACTGGTACTGGTACGACACCGAGGCATCGATGCCGTGGGCCTCGTAGAAGATCTTGGCATTCGCCGAGAACGGCACGGCGTCCTGCAAGTCGGTGGTCGGCGCGCCTTCGCGCACCGCCCGCGAGTGGTTGTAGGTGGCGTTGACCTGGATGCCGAAGCCGTTCTTCAGGAAATACTGGCCGCCGACCTCGAGGCCATAGACCTTGGCACTATCGCCGTTGACGAACTGTACTTCGGTGAACGGGAAGCTGGCCGGGGCGCCGGGAACTTGGTTGGTTGGCGTCAAGGTGAACGGCACTGCCCGTGTCGTCACGAAGTTGGTCAGGTGCTTGTAGAAAACCGCCGCGGTGAGTGCGAGGCTCTTGTTCGGGTAGTATTCCAGCGAGATGTCACCCTGGTCGGCCGAAACCGGCTTCAGGTTCGGATTGCCCGCATCGCTGACGACCGGCGTATTGGACTGGGCTGCCGAATAGTCCTTGGCCGAGGAAAGCTGGCCGAAGGTCGGCCGCGAGATCGCCTGCGAGGCGGCAAGACGGACCCGCAGCCCATCGGCGAGGTCGTAAGCGAAGTTGGCCGATGGCAGCAGGCGGGAATAGCTGCCGCCGCCGACGATCGGCTCGATCGGATTGAACTGGACGTTCGCCGTACCCGCGCCGACGACGACATAGCTGGCGACCGAAGCGCCGTAGCCGAGCGAGTCGACCGTCGTGTTGACGTAGCGCAGGCCGATGTCGCCCCGCCACTTCTCACCTTGGAAGTTGACCTGGCCATAGGCGTTCCACGTCCGTTCCTTGATCAGGTAGGAAGCCAGCTGATCGGGAACGACCTGTTGGGTCGCGTAGCCGGTGGGGTAGGGCAGGCCGGTATTGGGATTCAGGATATTGGGATTGTTCTCGGCCTTCGACAGTGACGCCAGGTAGGTATCGATGTCGAACGTCGGGACGGCGCGTGGAAAATTGCCCGTCAGGTTCGGCAGGATGTTGGTGTATTTCGGCTGCTGCAGCACGCCACCGCCGACTGCGGATAATGGAAACGGATAGCCGGCGAAGTTCTCGGCGGTGGTATACTGATTGTCGATAGTCTCGACGTCCTTACGGCGATCCGAAAAGGCGCCGCCAAAGCTGAACGACTTAAGGAAGCCGAGGTCGAGATCGTATTTCAGGTCAAGCTTGGCCTGGATGCTCTTGTCAGAGATGTTCTCGCCCTGGATGCCGATATAGTGCGCACGGACGTCGGCATCGGTAGCCGAGGACAGGGGCCGGTCGGTGACCGTTCCATCGGCGTTCGGGATGGTCAGCACCAAGTCGGGCAAGCCACCAGCGCGGGTCGAGATCACGGCCTTGGAGCCCGGGATGCCCGCGACGACAAAGCGGTTCTGGCCACCGGTGTCGTTTGTCGCCTTGCCGTACGATGCGTCGGCCGCGACGCTGAGCCGGTCCACCGGCTCCCAGTCGATATGGCCGCCGATCTGATAGGTGATCGACTTGCGCGGCTCGTCGGTGTTGACGATATCGATGGTCGCCGGCTGAACCGTATAGTTGGTTACGACCTTGTTGGAATCGACCGTGATGTTGTTGAGATCCCACCGCACGCTGCCGTCGTCGGCGAGCGGCGTCAGGCCGACGGCGATGCGGTGATTGTGTTCGATGTCGGTGTAGTTGCTGTAGATGCCGTCTAGGCGGAATTCGAAGCGATCGGAAGGCTTCCACTGATAGGCCGCGGAACCGCCCCAGCGCTGGCGCTCGGTCTCGACATAGCCGGTGCTGTAGAAATAGGGAACGATGACACCGCCGCTTGGCACCTGGACAATGCTGCGCTGACCGCTCGGGTCGGTGGCGATATCGAACGTGTCGGTGCTCGAGTATTCGCCGAGATTGTCGGTCCGCGACTTGTACTTGTTGTAGGTTCCGGACACCAGGATACCCATGGTGCCGTCGGCGAAGGTTGTGCTGACGACGCCCGAGGCCTTGAAGCCGCCCTTCTTGGCGAACTCGTTGTACTGGCCCTCGATCGACCCGGCGGCGTGGTTGCCCATATGGTCGAAGGGGCGCGCGGTGCGAAGGTCGATGTTGCCGCCGATGCTGCCTTCGAGCTGAGTTGCCTGCGCGGCCTTCTGGATCTCGGCGCCGGAGATGACTTCGGACGGCAGTACGTCGAAGGCGAAGGAGCGGTCGGGCCCGTCGGTCGGCAGGATGCGGCCGTTGAGCGTGGTCAGGGCGAAGTCTTCGCCGAGGCCGCGGACGGTGACGCTGCGGCCTTCACCGCGACCGTCGCGGCCGACCGTGACGCCGGGGATGTTCGACAGCGCTTCGGCGACGTTGCGGTTGGGAAACTTGCCGAGTTCTTCGGCCGAGATCGCGTCGACGATGGTCGATGCGTCGCGCTTGGTGTCGATCGAACGCAACAGGCTGCCGCGGACACCGCGGACGACGATCTCGTCAGGGTCGGTAACTGCGAGATCGGACGGGTCGCCGCTCTGGCCGGGGCCGGACTGGACCGGCGTGCCGGGATTGGGTTGTTCGGTCGGCGAAACCGCGGTCTGGGCCAGGACGCCGGAACCGGCCAGGAGGGCGGTCACGCTGATGCCGGAGCGGATGAGTTTCCGCCAATGTTTCGCATCGACCATGGTGCTAACTCCCTTTAGAACTCTCGGACGGTTCCACTCTGTAGCCACCCTACGGCATACGAGCGATTTGTTGCGCATTTCTAACGTGGCCATATTTAAATTGTCAAACGCTTTAAAACGAAACGCTGCCTTTACTCGTGAGCCTTGCTAAAGAGGCACAGTTCGGCGGGTTCGTGGCGCTGCCGTAGAGGGTAGCGGCCCCGCGGCAAGGCCGACAAGCGGGTTGAACCTCGAGAGCGCCTGCCTGGTCAAGCAACCGACAGCTCAACGTTCGCTGGTTTCGTTTTGCTTTCGGATTTAGCACGCCTAACGTGATCGCAGGCGTCGTGCCAAGCTGATCTCGCGCCCAGAGTTCGGCCCGCGGATGTTGGAGACTTTGCCGGCCTTCGGCATCCATCTCCAATCTCTGCCGCAAGACCTGATGATCTGTAACGGGAGCCAAGTGATCATGCCATCGATGCGCGATACTCGCCGATGGTCGTATCACAACTCGTGTTGCCCGCTCGTGGCGATCGTCGCGGCGTTGTCGGTCGTTCCGGCGCAGGCACAGATCGATCCATTGACACCGACCGGGCGTTTCTCGGTCTATTCGTCCACCGTAGCGGCGACGCCGCCGATGGGCTGGAATCCGTGGAATGCCTTTCGTACGAACGTCGACGAAGCCAAGATCCGGGGTGTGGCGAAAGCCATCGTCGATACCGGCCTCGCGCGAAAAGGCTATCGCTTCATCAACGTCGACGACGGCTGGGCCTTACAGCGGCTGCCCGACGGACGGCTTCGCATTCGGGGCAGCATGTTCCCCTCGGCGGCAGTCGCAGGCAGTCCGACCGGATCGCTGAAGCCGTTCACCGACTTCATCCACGGTCTTGGATTGAAAGCCGGCCTGTACACCGACATCGGTCGCAACACGTGTGCCCAGCGCTGGGATGCGGAGAGCCCCAACCTGCCGGTTGGCACGATTCCTGAGCGCCAGGTCGGCAGCTTTGGCCATGCCGAGCAGGACATACGGATGATGTTCGCCGACTGGCGGTTCGACTACGTCAAGATCGATGCTTGCGGGGTCGCCGACTACACGCCCGAGGTCGCGCCGGTGCGGTCGGGCTCCTACCAGGCGTTTGCGCCGCTGATCGTGCGCGGCGATATCCCGAAGTCCGATCCAGGGGCGGTCGAGAACCTCTATGCCACGCTCGGTAACGCCGTCCATCGCTGGGGCGGGAAGGACGCGATACTTTCGATCTGTGCCTGGGGGGAGGCGCTTTCCCCGCTCTGGGGACCGGCGCGGGGCAATCTGTGGCGGACTAGCCCTGACATCGAGTTCACCTGGGCCAGCATGCTCGTCAACGTCGACAGCGTCATCGACGGTGCGCTCTACGCTGGTCCGGGACATTGGAACGACCCGGACATGCTGGCGATCGGCCATGGCGACTTCGACGAGAAACACCTGGTCGAGGCGCAATCCCATTTCACTTTATGGGCGATCATGGCCTCGCCGCTGCTGCTTGGCTACGACCTGCGCCAGTCACCGCCGGCGCTGCTCGACATCATCGGCAACCCCGAAGTGATCGCCGTCGATCAGGACCCAGCGGGCAATCAGGGCGTGCCCTATCGCAGTGGGGAAACCATGGTCATAGTCCGCACGCTGGCGGGCGCGGGCACCCGTGCCGTGGCCTTCGTCAACCGCGGCACAGCGTCGGCTGAGGCAGTCGTCTCATGGGCGCAACTTGGCTTTGCGCCCGGAAGTCGGGCTGCGGTGCGCGACCTCTGGGCCCGGCGTGGCGGGATAACGGCGGCCGATAATATCCGGATCAGGCTTCCCGCACATGGCTCGGTACTGCTCCGGTTGAAGGGCACCCCCGCCGATCCCGCAGCGACGTTCCTCGACGAGATGCCGGGCAGGATCCACGTCGCCGCCGACGGCCTGACACCCGCCACCGCCCTGCCGATGGGCAGTTTTCCCGCCCGTCTCGGCGTCACCCCGGACGGGAAGTCCTTGGGAACGAAAGGCCAAGCCTTCGGTCGGGGCATTGGTCTCTACGCCAACTCGCGGCTCGAGATTCGCACCGACGGCCAGTTCCGCCGGTTTGTCGCGACCCCCCGGGTAGTCGGCAACGGTCAACCGGTCCGATTTCGCGTCTATGCCGACCGCAAGCTGGTGCTGACCGCCTCGGCTTCGAGCAAGGTCCCGTCGCGCCAGTTCAACATCGACATCAGGGCCGCGCGCATCGTTGAGCTGGTCGCCGACAAGGGCAGCGGGGAGGGCCGGCCGCCGATGATCGCGTGGAGCAGCGCAAGCTTCCGGCGCTGATCCGGAATGTGAATATAACGAAGCAACGCTTTGATTGATGCTATTCCGTTGCATCACGGCGGCGGGCACGGGAATAACGCGATGGTTCGGGACACCAGTGAACGACGGCAGCGGATCAGCACGATGGTGCGTGAACGCGGCAGCGTCCAGGTCGCACCTCTTTCCGAGCGTTTCAGTGTTTCGGTGCAGACCATTCGCAAGGACCTGCGTTTCCTGGCGACCAAGGGCGTCATGGAGCGATCCTATGGCGGCGGTATCAGTGCTGACGCGGTCAACGTCACAGCCGAGCCGCCGGTCGAGGCAAAGCGCTCCAGCCACGCCGACGAGAAGATCCGCATTGGCCGGCTAGCAGCCTCGATGGTCCGGCCGGGAGAGTCGATCGTGCTCGATTCCGGCACCACGACGCTGCAGATCGCGACGTTTCTGCCCGACGACGAGGACATCACGGTCCTGACCAACGACCTCGACATCCTGTCGGTGCTGGCAACCAGGGAGCGTCTCAACATCGTCATGCTGGGCGGCATGTTGCGCCGCAAGAACCGTGCTTTCTACGGCGCGCAGACCGTCGCGGCGCTGGAGGACCTGCGCGTCGACAAGCTGTTCCTGGGGGTCGACGGCTTCGACGTCGAGTTCGGCATCACTACCCATTACGAGCCCGAGGCAATGCTCAACCGCAAGATGGTCGAGGCGGCGCGGCAGGTAATCGCGGTGACCGACGTCTCCAAGTTCGGGCGGGTCTGCCTGCACCGCATCATCAATCTCGACAAGATCCACCACCTCGTTACCGACGACGCGGTCCCCGACACCATCCGCTCAGCCTCCGAGCGGCTCGGCTTCCAGGTCCACAAGACCTGAGTGGCGCCTAGCCCTTGAGGTGGAAGATCCTGCGCGCGTTCAAGTAATAGATCTTGTCGATTACCGAGCGCGGTAGGGCCAGCCCCGGTGCCTTGGCCTTGATTGCCGCGACCGGTTGCGACAGCGGCGTCGCCAAATAGCGCCAGTCAGAGCGCCACGTATCGTCCGCCTCCTTGCCAAAATTGCCCGTCGTCGGCGGGTTCTGCGCCCGCGCCTTGGGGTCAGGTGGGCTGTCGGTCAGGTCGGTG
Source organism: Sphingosinicellaceae bacterium (assembly GCA_019285715.1). Taxonomy (NCBI): domain Bacteria; kingdom Pseudomonadati; phylum Pseudomonadota; class Alphaproteobacteria; order Sphingomonadales; family Sphingosinicellaceae; species Sphingosinicellaceae bacterium. Next base: position 2,935,186 of record CP079108.1, on the reverse strand, counting down.
CCGTACATCAGCTGGTCCTGGTACTTTACGAAGAAAGCGCGGACCTTGGCGTGGTCGGCGTTCGACTGGACCTGCACCTGGCTCATCCGCGCGGCGAGATCGACCACCGCATTGGGGTAGCGGTCGAGGAACTTGGCCAGTTCGTCGACACTCCACTCGAGGCTCGCCATGTGCGCGCCGTCGAACGCCAGCTTGGGGTGCCGCGCCACGAAGCGGTCGCGCGCCGCCATCAGTGCCTCGTAGCTCGGCTCCTCCGGGTGCTTGAACATGTAATACTCGGGATGCTCGGTGAAATAGCTGCGGTCGTTGTCGGTCGTCATCTGGTCGAGCGGCAGCCAGCAGTTCTTGGGCTCGCCCTGGTGCGCGATCAGCGGAACCCCGCGCGCCTGGATGTGCGCCATGATCGGATCGAAGCGCGGATCGTCGAGGAAGACGCGCTTGCCCGCTGCATCCTTGGCGATCATGCCGATGTTTTTCCACACTTTTACAGCAACCGCGCCATGCGCAAAGCCGTCGTCGACGAGGCGCTGCGCCTGTGCGGTCCAGCCCCGCGTGCCGAAGCCGTCCATCGAGAACGTCGTCGCGAAGTGGAAGTGCTTCGGGTCCGCGGCGTGCATCTTGTACGCGATCTCCGCCTGCTTCGGGAGCGGCGGGAAGTCGGGGTAGTCGACGTTGATCGACAGCAACTCGAAGCCATCCTTGCGCGCGATCTGCAGGAAATCGGGTGCGTCGCGATTGGCGTGGACATGCGCGTCGAGCTTGGGCACCCGGGCGAAATCAGCCTCGCCATACGTCGCGGGCTTGGCAGCGGCGCCGGTCAGCGCCAGGATTGTGGTCAATGGCATCAAAGCCCGGCGCGGCCGCATGAAAATCTCCAAAGGAAACGTAACGAAATAATCTTATGTTGCGTTCAGCTTTACGCAAGTCATAATGATCGGGCGCAACTCGCCGAAGCCTGCGCCCTTGGTCGTGGTAAGCCATCCGTCCTTCGAGGAAGCCGATCGTGTCAGAGTTCACACTATCCCGGCGCAGCGCGATCGCTGGCCTGTCAGGCGCCGGAGCCGCAATCGCCGCCGGTCAGCCCGCGCTTGCCCGCGCCCTGACCAGCAAGGCCGCGGCCAATGTCGGCGACGGCGTCCTGACCATCGAGTTCGACTCCGACCTCCATTCGCGCATTTCGTACAAGGGCAAGGTCCTCACTGCGATGGAACCCGGCGAAGCAATCGGCCTCCAGGACAACCGCGCCATCGATCGGTTCGCCCTGGCCGAGCAGACCAGCGAGACCGTCGCCGGCGCGCACGGACCCGGCCGTGTCCACCATCTGCGCGGTACTGCCGGCAAGCTCGAGAAGCTTGTTTCCGTCACCTTCCTCGACCACTATCCGGGCCTCGCGCTGATCGAGGTCCGCTATCGCAACACCGGCAAGTCACCGCTCGCCGTCACTGGCTGGCAAGCAGCGACCCATGATCTGCTGCCCCATCCAGATGGGGCGTGGAGCTTCTCCGGCGCCTCCTACCCCGACCGCCGCGACTGGGTGCAGAAGGTCGAGCCCGGCTTCGGCCAGCGCAACTTCATGGGCATGAACGCCTCCGATTACGGCGGGGGCACCCCGGTTGCGGTCGTCTGGCGCCGCGATGTCGGGCTTGCAGTCGGCCACATCGACACCGTGCCGCGCCTCGTCTCGCTGCCGGTTTCGGGCCAGCCCGGTGGCACACGCGTCTCGATCGTCGGCGACACTCCGACCTTGCTCACACCCGGCGCAACCCTCGCGCTGCCCCCAGTCTTCCTGATGGCGCACGAGGGCGATCATTTTCGCCCGCTCGACGCCTATCGCCGCCTGATGGCCGAGCGCGGGATCGCGGCACCGGCGATCCCCGACACCAGCTACGCGCCGGTGTGGTGCGCCTGGGGCTATGGCCGCGACTTCACCAAGGCCGAGGTGCTGACTGCGATGACCAAAGCCAAGGCGATCGGCCTCGAATGGGCAGTGCTCGACGATGGCTGGCAGACGTCGGAAGGGGACTGGAAGCTCAACCGCACCAAGTTCCCGCGCGGCGACGCCGACATGAAGGCCTTCGCCGACCAGATCAAGGCAGCCGGAATGCGTCCCCGCCTGTGGCTCGCACCGCTGGCCGCCGACCCGGGCACCGACCTGCTGCGCGACCATTCCGACATGCTGCTGCTCGACCGCAACGGCGCGGCACAGAACGTCAGCTTCTGGAATGCCTTCACCCTGTGCCCCGCTTATGCGCCGACGGTCGATTATTTCCGCGGCCAGGTCCGACGCATCCTGAGCGACTGGGGCTATGAAGGATTGAAGCTCGACGGCCAGCACCTCAACGGCGTCGCGCCCTGCTACAACCCTGCGCACAATCACGCGCGGCCCGAGGAATCCTATGAGAAGCTGCAGGATTTCTGGAAGGCGCTGTACCAGGAGGCGATGTCGATCAACCCGAACGCGGTGATGGAGATCTGCCCGTGCGGCGACAGCTTCGCCTTCCACAACATCGCCGGGATGAACCACACGCCGGCGTCCGATCCGACCTCGTCGTGGCAAATCCGTTCGAAGGGCAAGAGCTTCAAGGCGATGATGGGGCCGTCGGCGCCTTTCGCCGGCGACCATGTCGAGCTCAGCGACCGGCACAATGACTTCGCCACGCACTACGGCATCGGCGCGATCCTCTCGACCAAGTTCACCTGGCCGAACGACCCCGTCGATACCACCGATCCGCTGCCCCCCGGCGGCATCGCGCTCAACCCCGAGCGCGAGGCGCTGTGGCGCAAGTGGATTGCGCTGTACCGCGCCAAGATGCTCCCCAAGGGCGAGTATCAGGGGCATCTCTACGACATCGGCTTCGACAAGCCGGAGGGCCATGCGATCCGCGCCGGGACCAGCATGCACTATGCCTTTTACGCGGATAAATGGTCGGGGCCGGTGGTTTTGCGCGGCCTGCCGCCCGGCCGGCATAGGTTGACCGACAGCTTCACCGGCCAGCCGCTCGGGATCGTCTCCGGCCCTGCCGCCAGCATCCCCGTCAGCTTCGAACACTTCCTGATCGTCGAGGCGTCACCCGTTCAGGAGACGATTTCCGCATGAGCATCAGTCCGTCTGCGACCGGCCGGGCCTGGCTGTGGAACGCGCTGGCGACGGTGGTGCTGTGGGGCATCTGGGGCGCCTATTCGGGCCTGTCGCCGCAGCATCATTTCCCTGAGACCCTGGTCTATTGCGTCTGGGCGCTGACGATGATTCCGCCGGCGCTGGTGGTGCTGTCGCAGGCGGGCTGGAAGCTCGACACCGATCGCCGCGCCATTGCCTATGGCCTGACCGTCGGCCTGCTCGGCGCGGGCGGGCAGATGGTGCTGTTCTATGCGGTAACGCGCGGGCCGGCCTATCTGATCTTCCCGGTGATCTCGCTGTCGCCGGTGGTCACCATCGCACTGTCGTTCCTGCTGATCGGCGAGCGGACCGGCAAGCTCGGCGCACTCGGTATCTTGCTGGCATTGCTGGCGCTGCCGACGTTCGACTTCGCGCCGGGCGGGGACGGGCAGGGCGGCGGTTGGCTATGGATGGCGTTGGTTGTCATGGCCTGCTGGGGGCTGCAGGCCTATTTCATGAAGTCGGCCAACAACGTCATGTCCGGCGAGAGCATCTTTTTCTACATGACGGTGACGGGGCTGGCGCTGATCCCGATCGCCTGGGCGATGACCGACTTCAGCCGGCCGATCAACTACGGTCTCGACGGTCCATTGCTCGCGGCAGGCATCCAGGTGCTGAACGCTATCGGAGCGCTGACCCTGGTGTTCGCCTTTCGCTACGGCAAGGCGATCATCGTCGCGCCATTGACCAACGCCGGCGCGCCGCTGGCCACGGCGATCATCTCGATGGTCGCGCTGGGCGTCGTACCAAGCTCGCTCAAGTCGATTGGGATCGTACTGGCGCTGGCGGCTTCGCTGCTGCTGGCGATCGCGCCCGACGCAGAGGATGCGGACGTCACCAGCGAAACCTGACAAGCAACAGCAGTTTCGTTTTGTTTCATTGACGGTCGGTGCTAGGGTAGCGTGATGGAGCTAATTCAGAATCTCGTGGCCCGTCACAAGCGTGGCGAGCGGATCGGCCTGACGTCGGTCTGCTCGGCGCATCCACTGGTGATCGAAGCGACCTTCGCGCATGCGCTGCGCAACGATGCGCCGCTGGTGCTGATCGAGGCGACCTCGAACCAGGTCAACCAGGACGGCGGCTACACCGGCATGGTCCCCGCCGATTTTCGCGTCTTCGTCGAAGCCATCGCCGGCCGCCTGGGTTTTCCGCTCGATCGACTGGCCTTGGGCGGCGATCATCTCGGACCCAATGCTTGGACGGGCCTGCCGGCCGAACAGGCAATGCAGAACGCCGCGATCATGGTTGCCGACTATGTCCGTGCCGGCTTTTCAAAGATTCACCTCGACTGCTCGATGAGCTGCGCCGACGACCCGACGCCGCTGCCGGAGCGGACTATCGCCGAGCGCGCTGCGCGCCTGTGCCGGGCCGCCGAGGACGCCTATGCCGGCGATCCCGCCGATGCCCCAGTCTATGTCATCGGTACCGAGGTCCCGGTGCCGGGCGGTGCCGCCGAGGACCTCGACGCGCTGGCGGTCACATCGCCCGAGGCCGTGTTGGCGACGCTCGACATGCACCGCACGCTGTTCGCCGAGGCGGGGCTGCACAGCGCCTGGCACCGCGTCATCGCCGCCGTCGTCCAGCCCGGCGTCGAGTTCGATCACATGAAGGTCGTCGACTATGATCCAGCGGCCGCTACCGCGCTGGTCGCGGCGATCGAGCCGGTCGAGCATATCGTCTTCGAGGCGCACTCCACCGACTACCAGACTGCGACGGCGCTGAGCGAACTGGTCCGCGATCACTTCGCCATCCTGAAAGTGGGCCCGGGCGTAACTTTCGCCCTGCGCGAGGCTTTATGGGCGCTCGACGCGATCGAGGCCGAGACCGTCGAGGCTGGCCAGCGCGCCGGCCTCCGGGATGTCGCGATTGCCTGCATGAAAGCCGCGCCCGGCAACTGGCAGCGCTATTATCACGACACCGGCGCGGCGCTCGACCTGCAGCTGCAGTACAGCCTGAGCGACCGCATCCGCTATTACTGGCCCGACGCCGAGATCGCGGCGGCACAGGCGCGGCTTTTCGACAACCTGCGCAAGCAGGCGCCGCCGCTGCCGCTGCTCAGCCAGTATCTGCCGATCACTTATGCCGCCGTGCGAGCCGGCACTGCGACCCTGGATCCCGTCGACCTGATCGTCGCCCACATCGGCGCGACGCTCGATGCCTATCATGGAGCTTGCAACCCCGATGACTGAGACCCTTGTCGCGGCCGAGAGCTCGGACACGCAGCCGGACAGCTGGACCCGCAGGGAAATCCTGCAGCAGCCAGCGACGCTGCGCGCCACCCGGGCCGTGCTCGAGGCGGAGCGGACAGCGATCGAGGCGTTCGTCGCTCCGTTGCTCGCGATGCCGGACCTGCGGATCATGCTGTGCGGCGCGGGAACCTCGGCCTTCATCGGCGAATGCCTGGCGCCGTGGCTGACGGCATCGCTCGGCCGCCCGGTCGAGGCCGTCGCGACGACCGATATCGTCGGCGCGCCGCACCTCTATCTCAGCGCCACGCGACCGACGCTGATGGTATCGTTCGGGCGCTCGGGCAACAGTCCGGAGAGCATCGCGGCGGTGGAGCTGGCCGACAAGTCCGGGGCGGCCGTCTATCACCTGCTGATCACCTGCAACGCCGAGGGCGCATTGTCCCGCCGCGCGTCGGGCAACAGCCATATCGTGGTCCTGCCGGAGGAGACACACGACCGCGCCTTCGCCATGACCTCCAGCTTCAGCGCGATGATGCTGGCAGCGCTGTCGATCTTCACCGGGATCGGCGCGATGCACGACCGGGTCGAGGCGATCGCCGACGCCGTCGCTGCGGTGCTGGCGCAGTCGGAGGATGTGGTCGCCGGGCTGGCGGCACGTGGTTTCGAGCGCGTCGTCTATCTCGGCAGCGGGATATTCCAGGGTCTGGCGCGCGAAGCTGCGCTCAAGCTGCTCGAACTGACAGATGGCGCGGTGCCCACGATGTTCGACAGCTCGCTCGGCTTTCGCCACGGTCCCAAGACTATCGTGACCCCCGGAACCCTGATCATGGTGTTCGTCTCCAACGATCCGCTGACCCGCCTCTATGATCTCGACATAATCGAGGAGCTCCGCACCGACGCCCGCCGCGGCACCGTGATCGCGGTTACGACCCAGCCGACCGGCGGCGCCGAACTGGTGGTGCCAGGCGCCGCCGCAGTCTCCGACGTCGATCTGCTCTTCCCGTTTATCGTGCCAGCCCAGCTATTTGGCCTCTACTACGCCCTCCACCTCGGGCGCACACCCGACCAGCCCAACGCCAGCGGCACCGTCAATCGGGTCGTCCAGGGTGTCCATATCCATATGCCCAATCCATGACGATCTTCCTCGGGGTCGACGGCGGCGGCACCAAGACCGAGTTCGTATGCATCGACCAATCCGGTCGCACTATCGCCCGCACCGTCACCGGCACCACTTACCACCTTCAGGTTGGCCTCGACGAAGCCGTTGCACGGCTTGCCCAAGGCGTCGCCGCTGTCTGCAGCCAGCTGTCGATCTCGCCCCAGGATCTGGACTACAGTTTCTTCGGCTTGCCCGCCTTCGGCGAAGACGCTGCGATCGACCCGCAACTCGACGCTGCCTGCGGGCGCATCCTGGATCATGACCGCTACCGCTGCGACAACGACATGGTCTGCGGCTGGGCCGGGTCGCTGGGTTGCGCCGACGGCATCAACCTCGTCGCCGGCACCGGGTCGATCGGTTACGGCGAGCGAGATGGCCGCAAGGCGCGTGTCGGCGGCTGGGGTGAGATCTTCAGCGACGAAGGCTCCGCCTATTGGATCGCCGTTCAGGGCTTGAACGCGTTCACCAGGATGAGCGACGGCCGACTTCCTACAGGCGCGCTCAAGGCAGGCTTCAGCAAATCACTCGACCTGCGAGCGGACCTCGACATCTGCGCCCTGATCATGGGTCAGAACGGAATGACCCGTGATGAGATCGCCGGCCTTGCCCCGATCGTCTCACAAGCTGCCGAAGATGGCGATCCGTCCGCTACAGCGATACTGGACATGGCCGGGTGGCACCTTGCGCAGATGGCGCAGGCTCTACGAAGGCAACTCGATTTTGCGCCAGACGAGACTGTTCTGCTATCGTGGTCCGGCGGGGTCCTGACCAGGCAGCAGGCGGTCCGCGCCGCATTCCTGCTCCATCTCAGGCAGCAGGCGCCTTACGAGATCGTCGAGCCTCGTCATGAGCCGGCTGTCGGTGCCGCTCTTTACGCCGGCCTTTTGAACCGCTTCGCTGGCAACTAGTTGCCGGGTTTGGCGTCACCGCTCCACTGACGCCAAAGCGTTCAGTCTGACGCTCGGGGTTCTCACCGTCACCGGCATCGTCCGGTTGTGGCACGTCTATGTCTTTGCCTTCGCATTCGGCACCCGACGGCGTTCGACGCGCCGGTGCGGCAGGTCTCCGTCGCGCAACTGGTCGAGGACAAGCATCTTGCTAACGCGGTCGCGCTCAACTCGACCTCCTTCAGCGACGGGCGGAAGCGTCCGGGGTTCGAGGCATTGCTGGTTGCGCGAGGCTGTTTGCTGTTCGGGGTAGCGTTGGTCGTGATCGGGTAGCGTCGCTGACGTTCACCAAGCCGACGAACAGCCTGATGCAGCTTTGAACCGAGTCGGCCATGCGGGGCAGGGCTTCAAGCAGCTGCAGTTCCGCTACCATGCTGTCGAAGCTCGGAACGGGCCAGCCGTATGGCACTGATCACTCGCCCGGCCGCTGTCCGAACCTCGCCCTGGCCTGTTCGTTATCCAGGATGTTTCGAGGAGTTCGGGAGGCCCTACCGCAAACCATCCAGCAGCGTCACCGCCTGCGGATAGCTCTTTTGAAAGCCGAACGGCTCGTTGTGCGTATTCACGTCGATCACCTGCCGCGTTACCGCGTTGCTGCTCGACGGCGCGGCGTTCCAGCGACGCAGCCCGGCGGCATTGGGATCACCCGCCTTCACGAAGGCTGCGAAATAGCCCTGCATCGTGCTCGAGATGGCGCGGTCCTCGCTTGTCCAGGCGTAGAGCGGGTTCACATCGAGATTACCGAGCGCATACTCGATTTCCGCGCTGTGCACCGCGCCGAGTGGCACGGGTGTTTCCTCGGCCAGCGGCGGCAGCGCGGCCGGACGGACGCGGGCATAATAGTAATAGTAAGTCGGCTCGCCACTACGCCGGTGCAGGTCAAACCACTGCCACGTCGAGGCGCCCAGGAAACGGTCGCTCGCCAGCCGCATCGCCGTCGTGGGCACATCGGCATCGCTCGCCGCCGGATACAATGCGAACAGCGCCGCGCCCCGGCCCGGGAACAGCCGCTCCAGCGCCGCGCGGTAATTCGACACCGTCGGCACGGCATCGCCCAGGATCGAATTCCAGTCACCTTCCTGCGAATTCGATCCGACCAGCAGCGGCACCTTGGCAGCGCGTCCGGCGGCATAGCTCGCGGCAGGTGTTTCGGTCAGGAACAGGCCGTCCACGATGAAGTCGGCATGAAAATTCTGCTGTCCCTGTGCCGCCAGCAGATGTTCGGCCGGCATAGCGCGCAGCGCTGCCAGCGTCGGCGCGCCCGCGGCTTGCGCGAACGCAGCGCCGGCCTGCGCGGCCTCGGCCAGCGGCCTCGGATGGAAGGTCGGCGGCAGCACGCCGCCGCTCTCGCCAATCGCATGGGCAAAGTGCGCACGCGTCAACGGCGAGGTCATCAGCACGCTGACCGACATCGATCCCGCGCTTTCGCCGCCGATCGTGATCCGGCTCGGATCGCCCCCGAACGCCTCGACATTGTGCCGCACCCAATCGAGCGCCGCGGCCTGATCCAGCAGCCCGTAATTTCCGGCCGCGTGCCGTGGTGACTCGGCCGCCAGCTCGGGTGTCGCCAGGAAGCCAAACACGCCGAGCCGATAGTTGACCGTCACCACCACCATGCCACGCCGCGCCATGCTCGCGCCGTCGTAGCGCTTCTCTGATCCGTCGCCCGCAATCGCGTCGCCGCCATGAATGTAAAACAGCACCGGCAGTTTCGCCCCCTTGGGCGCGCCGGCGGGTGTCCAGACATTCAGCATCAGGCAGTCCTCGCTCGGTGCCGGCGAGCGGAACATCATGTCGTCAAAGAGCGGCTGCTGCATGCAGCGCGCACCAAACCCCTCGGCGGCGCGAACACCTCTCCACCGCGCGGCAGACTGCGGAGGCATCCAGCGCAGTCGCCCCACCGGCGGCGCGGCGTAGGGAATGCCCAGAAAGGCAGTAACCGGCGCGTGTCCGGCGACCGCGATGCCACGCAATTTGCCTTCTGATACCGTCGCTTGCTGCGTGAGCGCCGGTGCCGCGATCAATCCGCCGGCCAACGCCGCTAACCGCCATATCCGTTTCATTCGCTATCCTCGCTCGCCGCGGGTCCGGTTCCATTTAACAACGCGGCAGCGAGTATCGCCGGGCCCAGCCAGCGCGATATCGGGGGAGGGTAGGAAGGCGGCAGGTTTTTATCACGACTCGCTGGCATGCTCGCGCTCTCGATAAATCAAAGGTGTCAGTTTACAGGCTGTCGTCCGGTTACGAGCCTACTCACAACGCCCTGATGTAGCCACGCAGGACCGTTTCCGGGCACCACGGCACCTCCGGAGCGGTCGCTCGACAAAGATGAACGAACGGCGGGTTTTCGCACGAGCGTAGGTGTCGACGCGGGGCGGATTATGGGTCGTCGTCGCTGTCATGAGGCTCCCGGTCGGCAGGCCTCCCGATAGCGGAAGATCCGGGTTTGACAGGCCTAACCTCAAGGCGGACGTTCGATCTTCGTCGACGGACCGGAGATGAGGGGTATGTTCAATCGACTTCTGCGGCCGCTGATTTTGGCAGCGCTGCTTTCCGCGTCAGGCCTTGCGCAGCCGAGCAACAGTGTCCAGCCGAGTCTAGTCATGCCTCCGATTGTGGTTGCGGCGCCGGGGCCCGGCGGGTCGCGCCTGACGGATCACGGATTGGTGGCGAACTGGTACCCTGGCACAGGCGCGCGAAAACATGCCGCGATCCTTCTGCTGGGAGGTTCAGAGGGTGGCTTAGGTCCGGGGACGGCACGACAAGCCTCGGACCTGGCGGCCCATGGCTATGCAGTCCTGCAGCTTGCGTATTTTGGCGTGCCGGGCCTGCCACCCCAACTGGACATGGTTCCTCTCGACTATTTTGATAAAGCCTTGTCGTGGCTGCGTCGGCAACCCAGCGTAAAGGCTGACCGGATCGGGATTATGGGGGCGTCGAAGGGTGCCGAAGCCGCGCTGCTTATTGCTTCACACAATCCAGATGTCCGCGCCGTCATCGTCGGCGCACCCTCGGCGGTCGCCTGGCAGGGCATCGATTTTAGTGGTCAAAAGGTGCAGTCCTCGTGGTCGCTTAATGGCAGGCCGCTCGAGCATCTCAGCTACGGCGACGGCGCTACGACAATGCTCGGGGCGTATGAGGCAGGCTTGAATACATTAGCATCGCATCCCGGTGCAGCCATTCCGGTGGCGCACATCAAGGCTAGGGTCATGCTCGTTTGCGGTCGGTCCGATGCGCTCTGGCCGTCGTGTTCGATGTCGGAGATGGTCGCACGGGCGATGGGGGGGAGGGCCACGGTCCTCGCCTATTCCGATGCGGGCCACGCCGTGTTCGGCCCCCCACTGCTCGCCACATCGCCCGGTTACGCTTCGCTGGGAGCGCTTGGTGGAACAGCGGCAGGCAACCAGGCCGCCCGCGCGGACGCATGGCCCAAGGTCCTGCGCTTTCTAACTGTTAATCTGGGCTCTGTCGACGAGCTGTGATCCCGCTTGCGGCCTGCTTTGGCTGATGAGGGCGCGGTAACGTTTGTGTCCGACACGGGCGCAACATCGTCCGGTTGGGCCGAGACGCTACCTGAAAGCGGTCGGAACGTTAGCACCACTCAGTGCCATTCAGCCGGCACATTGGAGCGCCCGAAACTAGCCGTAGGACCGAGATGAGCACGCGTCCGGTTCAGAGAAACGACCAAGCCTTGACCGGCCCCCACCAAGTGGCGCCGATCAGCCGCGTGGCTTGAGCGGCCGAGCGTGCTTGCCGGTGATTGCCAGCTCACACTGGCAGTCCGCAACCGACAGCAGCCGCGCCGTCTCAGTCATTGAAAAGAAATGGTGGACGCACCAGGGTTCGAACCTGGGACCCGCTGATTAAGAGTCAGCTGCTCTACCAACTGAGCTATACGTCCGCGCCGAAGCGGAGGCGGGCTGTTAGCAAGGGTGGGGGGGGAACACAAGCGCTTGTGCGGGCGGGCAGCGAGAAAGCTGTGCACAGCCGCAAGACACGGGCGCAGATCACAGGCGCTCGGTACGGCCAGCGCGGGCGATGCCCATGACGATGCCGAGCAGGATCAGCACCGTCATCATCGCCGAGCCGCCGAAGCTGATCAGCGGCAGCGGGATGCCGACGACGGGGGCGAGACCCATCACCATCATCATGTTGATCGCGAGGTAGAAGAACAATGTGCAGGCCAGCCCCATCGCGGCCAGACGGCCGAACTGGGTCGGGGTGCGCAGCGCGACGCCGACCGCCCACGCCAGGATGATGCCGAAGCCCGCGATGATCGCGAGGCCACCGAGCACGCCCCACTCCTCGGCCATGGTGGCGAAGACGAAGTCGGTGTGGAGTTCGGGCAGGTAGTCGAGGTGGCTCTGGGTGCCCTCGAGGAAGCCTTTGCCGGTCAGGCCGCCGCTGCCGATGGCGATCTTCGACTGGGTGATGTGGTAGCCGGCGCCGAGCGGGTCACTGGCCGGGTCCATGAAGATCAGCACGCGCTTGCGCTGATAGTCGTGGAGCATCGTCCAGGCGACCGGGAGCGCCGCCAGAATTGCGCCGCCGGCGCTGAGGAACAGCCAGATCCGTACACCTGCGAGGAACATCACCGCGACCCCGCCGAAGCCGATCGACAGCGCGGTGCCGAGGTCGGGCTGGAGCATGACCAGAGCGCCGGGCACCGCGATCATCAGCAGCGGTGGCCACAGGCCGGTCAGGCTGGTCGCGAAGGCGCGCGGCACGAAGTGGTAAAAGCGGGCGAGGGCGAGGATGATCGCCAGCTTCATAAATTCCGATGGCTGGAGCTGGATGATGCCGAGGTCGAGCCAGCGCTGCCCGCCGCCGCGAACCGCGCCGAGTACCTCGACACCGACCAGTCCGAGTAGCACCGCGCCGTAGAGCACATAGGCGTAGCGCAGCCAGAACTCGGACGGCACCTGCGCCAGCACCAGCATGCCGACCAGCAGCACGCCGAAGCGGATGCCCTGCCGCGACGCCCATGGGTCGAGGTGGCCGCCAGCCGCCGAGAACAGCACGACCAGCCCGAAACAGCCGAGCGCCATGATGACGAGGACGATGCCCCAGGGAATCTGGCGCAGGCGGAGGGTCCAGAGGCCGTTGAGCATCGCGGGTCAGTCCGGGGTCGCTTCGCCGGCGACGGCGGTTTGGGGTGCGGTGACGATCGCCTCCGCATCGGCGGCCGTAGCGGCTTTCTCGGCGGCGGCCTTGCGCTTGGCGACGTCGGCTTCGATGACGCCCAGCACCTGGTAGGCGCGCTCGGGCTCGAGCAGGTAGGTCAGGACGTCGCGGGCGATGACCGCAGCGGCGGCACCGTGGGCGCCGTGCTCGATGACGACGCTGATCGCGTAGCGCGGCGCCTCGATCGGGGTGAACGCTACGAACAAGCCGTGGTCGCGGTATTTCCACGGCTGGAACTTGGTGTTGGCGCGGCCAGCCTTGCGGTCGGCCATGCTGATGCGGCGGACCTGGGCGGAGCCGGTCTTGCCGGCCATGCCGACGCCCTCGACCTGCAGCTTGGCCGAGTGCGCCGTGCCGCCGGGGCCGTTGACGACGTCGTCCATGCCGTGGCGGACGATGGCGAGATGCTCAGGCGGAATGTCGAGGAGCGGGATCGGCACCTTCGGCTCGTCGGCCAGCAGACGCGGCACGATCACCCGACCCGAGGCGAGCCGCGACGCCATTACGGCCAGTTGCAGCGGGCTGAGCGCGAGATAGCCCTGGCCGATCGAGGTGTTGAGCGTTTCGCCGATGCCCCACGGCTTTTTGTAGCGGCGCTCCTTCCACGCGCTGTCGGGCACGAGTCCGGCGGACTGCGCCGCGAGCGGCAGGTCGAACTTTTCGCCAAGTCCGAACTTGCGCGCCATCGTGGCGATCGCCTCGATACCCGCAGCCCGACCGAAGGTGTAGAAATAGACGTCGCAGCTGCGGGGGAGGCCGTTGCGCAGATTGGTGGTACCGTGACCGCGCCGCGACCAGCAGTGCCAGATTGCATTGCCGAGACGGTACGTCCCGCCGCAGTTGCAGGTCGCATCGGGCGATATCCCGGAGCCGAGGATCGCCAGCGACGTCATCATCTTGAAGGTCGAGCCGGGCGGGTACAGCCCCTGTGCGCTCTTGTTGAGCAGCGGGTGGTGGTCGCTCGCCTGCAGCGCCTTCCACAGGTCGGCAGGCACGCGGGTCGAGAAGACGTTGGGGTCGTAGGCCGGCATCGACACCATGCAAAGCACATCGCCGGTCTGGCAGTCCATGACGACGACGCTCGCGGAATCGTCGCCGATGCGCCGCGCTGCATAGGCCTGCAGTCCCTTGTCGATGGTCAGGCGCACGGTCTTGCCGGGCGTGTCGCTGCGGGTGTCGAGGTCGCGGATGACGCGGCCGCGCGCGTTGACCTCGACCCGGCGGGCACCGGCGATACCCCGGAGCGGTGCGTCCTGGGTGCGCTCGATGCCGTCCTTGCCGAGCTTGAAGCCGGGGAAGATCAGCAGCGGGTCGTGCTCGACCTGATACTGGGCGGGGGTCGGTGAGCCGACGTAGCCGAGCAGGTGCGCGAAGGCCTCGCCGCCGGGATAGGTGCGGCTGAAGCCCGCCACCGGCACCAACCCGGGCAGGTCGGGCAGGCGGATGTTGAGCGTCGCGAAGTCGCGCCAGGCAAGGCCGTGCGCAAGTTCCACGGGCATGTATTTCGGCTGGCGCGCGACCTCGGCGTGGATACGGGCGAGTTCCTCCGGGCTCAGCGACAGCACCTGCCCGACGGCGCGGAGGGTCGCGTCGAGGTCGGTGACCTGCTCGGGAATCAGCTCGACGCGGTAGTCGGGGGCGTTCGAGGCAAGCGGCAACCCGGCGCGGTCGACGATCCAGCCGCGGCGCGGCGGGATCAGCCGCAGCGAAACCCGGTTGTCCTCCGACGCGAGCCGGTACTTCTCGCCCTCGAAGACCGCGAGATAGGTCATCCGCGCGAGTAGTGTGCCGCCGACCGCCGCCATGCCGCCGCCGATCAACATCGCGCGCCGGGTGAACAGCGGATCGTTCGCGGCGCTCGCGCTGCTTATCCCGCCGCTCACGGCTGCGAAACGGCCCGGTGGGTCGCGGGCGTCATCGCAGCCACCGGCGCTGCAGGCGGGCGCAGAACAGCACGACGAGAGGGTAGGTCGCGGTCGTCGTCGCAGCCTGGATCATCAGCGGGCGAAGCGGCGTCTCGACACCGGCGAAGCCGAGCAGCAGGCAGCCAAGCCCGGCGTTGACGACGGTGATGAGCGCGAGGATCATCCAGTCGAAGCCGAAGCGGTGACGCCCGAAGCGGCTCTCGAAGATGCGCACGAACAGGGCGGTCAGTGCGAACAATGTCGCCTCGACGCCGAACGGCAGCCCGAACAAAAGGTCGGCGACGAGGCCGAGCACGAACGCCAGCCACGGCGGCATCAGCCCGGGCTGGAACGTCGCCCAGACGAACACGCCGAGCAGTCCAAGTTCGGGCAGCGCCGGCCACGGCAGGATGATCGGCGCGGTCATCAGGAACAGCAGGAACAGGATGCTCGTCGCCGGCACCAGCCCGCGCCACGACGCGACCAGCCAGCGCAGCCGGTCGGCGGGAGTCCGCAGGCGATAGACGCTGTTCACCGTGGTGCCGCGGAGGCGCGAGCGGCAGCGGCGGGCGCTGCCGCGGGCTTCGATGCGGGGACCACGGGCTTGGGTGTGGCGCTCGCCGGCTTGCCCGCACCGACCACGGCCGCGACTGCTCCGGTGGTCGGTGTCGCTGGCTTGACGCGACCGCCTCCGGCCTCGCGCGGGACCGGGACCGCCGCTGCGTCGGCAGGGGGTGGCGGGACCGGCAGATAGGCCGTCTCGACGCTGATCAGGCCGATGCCGTGGGGGTCTGCGAGCGGCCGGGCGAGCGGTGGCTCGGCGACCCGGACGACGACCGCGACGGGGATGCCGGGCGGGAAGATGCCGCCGTCGCCCGAGGTCACGAGCCGGTCGCCGAGGCGCAGCGGGACCTCCGAACCGACGCGGTCCCGGACTTCGAGCATCGGCACGTTGGCGCCGGTCGCCAGCGCCGGTTCGCCGGTGCGCTCGATGACCACCGGCACGCGGCTGGCGGGGTCGGTGAGCAGGAGCACGCGCGCCGCATGGCTGCCGGTCTCCAGCGTCCGCCCGATCAGGCCGGTGGCGGCGCGCACCGGCTGCCCGGCCCGGACCCCGTCGTTGGTGCCGGCCGAGATCACCGCCGAGCGGATCGCGCCGCCGCTCGACGCGCCCGCCAGTCGCGCCGTGACGACGAGGGCGATGCGTGGCTCGACGACCCTGAGCAACGCGCGCAACTGGCGGTTCTCGATGATCAAGGCAGCGGCGCGCTGGGCCGGGGCGCGATTGGCCTGGAGTTCGGCGGCGAGCGCACGAGACTTATCGACCGCGTCGAAATAGTCCGCTGCATCGCCGTTCAGCCGCGCGAGACCGTCGAACGGGGCCCGGACGACGCTCCAGATCGGGGTGACGACGTCGAGCGCCGCGCCGCGCAGTCGGCTGCCCTGTTCCGGATTGACCCGCCCGACGAGCAGCAGCAACAGCCCGAAGGCGACAACCGCGCCGGACACGACGGCACCGATCAGCGCGAGGTTCTGCTCGCGCCGGCTGGCCGATCGTCGTGAAGGGGGCGACCAGTCCAACGCCCCGGGCTCCTGCTGTGCGGCCTATGCGGTGGTCAGGACGCCGCGATACATCGGGTCTTCGAGCGCGCGGCCCGTGCCGAGAGCGACGCAAGTCAACGGATCGTCGGCGACGGTGACCGGCAGCCCGGTGGCCTGCCGGATCACCTCGTCGAGCGCATGCAGCAGCGCGCCGCCGCCGGTCAGGACGATTCCCTGGTCGACGATGTCGGCAGCGAGTTCGGGCTGGGTGTTCTCCAGCGCCAGCCGGACGCCCTCGACGATCGAGCTGACCGGCTCCGACAGCGCGTCGGCGATCTGCGCCTGGTTGATGGTGATTTCCTTGGGCACGCCGTTCATTAGGTCGCGGCCCTTGATCTCGAGCGTCCGCCCGATACCGTCGGCGGGCGGCATCGCGGTGCCGATGTCCTTCTTGATGCGCTCGGCGGTGGTCTCGCCGATCAGCAGATTGTGGTTGCGCCGCACGTAGTTGACGATCGCCTCGTCCATCTTGTCGCCGCCGACGCGGACGCTGGTGGTGTAGGCAAGGCCGCGCAGGCTGAGCACCGCGACTTCGGTGGTGCCGCCGCCGATGTCGACGACCATCGATCCGATCGGCTCGGTCACCGGCATGCCCGCGCCGATCGCCGCCGCCATCGGCTCCTCGATCAGGTACACCGCGCTCGCGCCGGCGTTGTTGGCGGCGTCGCGGATGGCGCGCTTCTCGACCGAGGTGCTGCCCGACGGCACGCAGATGACGATCTCCGGGAAGCGCGGGAACTTGGAGGTGTGGACCTTGCCGATGAAGTATTTGATCATCTGCTCGGCGACGTCGATGTCGGCGATGACGCCGTCGCGCAAGGGCCGGATGGTCTCCACGTTGCCCGGCGTCTTGCCCATCATCAGCTTGGCGTCGTTGCCGACGGCCTTGACCGTGCGGTGGCCCTTGATCGTTTCGATCGCGACCACCGACGGCTCGTTGAGGACGATACCGCGGCCCCGGACGTAGACCAGCGTATTGGCGGTTCCGAGGTCGATCGCCATGTCCTGGCTGAGGAACGAGAACATCCGGCTGAAAATGGACATGGGGTAGGGCTGACCTGGGGGACGGAGGGTGCGGCGGGATCAAGGCGTGTATGCGCGCAAGCTGCGCATTTGCAAGGACGATAGCAGGAGCGGGGGTGCGGTGCACCACTGTTGGGGGTGCGGTCCGCGACGGAACGCGCTAAGTCCCCGCCATGCCGATCCGCCGACTGCCGGACCACCTCGTCAACCAGATCGCGGCGGGCGAGGTCGTCGAGCGCCCGGCGGCGGCGCTGAAGGAGCTGGTCGAGAACGCGCTCGACGCCGGTGCGCGCCGCGTTGTCATCGAGTTGAGTGCCGGCGGCATCGCGCATCTGTCGGTCACCGACGACGGCCACGGCATGCCGCCCGACGAGATCCGGCTCGCGGTGCAGCGCCACGCGACCTCCAAGCTGCCCGGCGACGACTTGGCAGCGATCGTGACGCTCGGCTTTCGCGGCGAGGCGCTGCCGTCGATCGCCAGCGTCGCGCGGCTGACCATCGCCAGCCGCCCGGCGGGTCACGAGGGCTGGGCGGTGACCATCGATAACGGCACGACGACCGCCGACGGCCCCGCCGCGCTCGCCGTCGGGACCCGCGTCACCGTCGAGGGGCTGTTCGCCCGCGTGCCCGCCCGCGCCAAGTTCCTGAAGACCGAAAGGTCCGAACTTGGTGCCTGCCTCGACGTCGTCCGCCGCCTCGCGATGGCGCGCCCCGAGGTGGCGTTCGAGCTGCGCCACGATGGCCGGCGCCTGCTGGCCGCGGAAGCCGGGGAGGCCGGCGATGCCGGGTTGCCGGCGCGACTAGCGGCGCTGCTCGGGCTCGATTTCGCCGATAATGCGGTGCCGCTCGATCTCGACCGCGAGGGGCTGAGGCTCGGCGGGCTGGCGGGGTTGCCGACCTACAACCGCGGCGTCGCCGACCACCAGTTCCTGTTCGTCAACGGCCGTCCGGTGCGCGACCGCCTGCTCGTCGGCGCGGTGCGCGGGGCTTACATGGACCTGCTAGCGCGCGACCGGCACCCGGTGGTGGCGCTGTTCCTCGACGTCCCCGGCGACTTCGTCGACGTCAACGTCCACCCGGCGAAGACCGAGGTGCGGTTCCGCGATGCCGGGCTGGTGCGCGGCATGATCGTTGGCGGGTTACGGCGGGCGCTGGATGCGGCGGGGCACCGGGCGTCGACGACAGGGGCGGCATTCGCGCTCGGGGCGTTTCGGACAGAAGAAGGCCCACCCCTAACCCCTCCCGTACCGGGAGGGGGACCCGCTTGGGGGGAGTACTCCCCACATACGGATTCCCTTTCCGGTACGGGAAGGGTTAGGGATGGGACTTATGCGGGCGGCATGTTCGCCGACACCGCCGCCCCCTTCGCCCGCACCGAAGCCCCCGCGCCCCTCAACAGCTTCCCGATGGGCGTCGCCCGCGCGCAGATCGCCGCGACCTACATCGTCGCCGAAGCCGAGGACGGCCTTGTCCTCGTCGACCAGCATGCGGCCCACGAGCGCCTGACTCTCGAGCGCCTCAACCGCGCGCTGGCGAACGGCGGTGTCCAGTCCCAGGCGCTGCTGCTCCCCGAGGTCGTCGAGCTCGACGAGACGGCCGCCGGCGCCGTCGCCGAGCGCGCCGCCGAGTTCGCCGAGCTCGGCCTCGAGGTCGAGCTGTTCGGGCGCACCGCGATCCTGGTGCGCGCCGTGCCCGCGCTGCTCGGCACCACCGACGTCCAGGGCCTGATCCGCGACCTCGCCGACGACCTCGCCAGTTGGGGCAGTGCGCTCGGCCTCAAGGAGAAGCTCGACGCCGTCGCCGCGACGATGGCGTGCCACGGCAGCGTGCGGGCCGGGCGAACGCTGAGCGTTGCCGAGATGAACGCGCTGCTCCGCGAGATGGAGGTCACGCCGCACTCCGGCCAGTGCAACCACGGCCGCCCGACGTGGGTGAAACTGGCCAAGGGCGACCTCGAGAAGCTGTTCGGGCGACGCTGAGGCATGAATATGAGCATCAGTTGACGCTATCTATCGTGCAGTGTGGAGACGTGTGATGCGTGCAGTGTGGAGACGTGTGATGCGGACTACGGTAAACCCTCGACGACGACATGATGGCGACGGCAGCGCGCTATACCGGTATCGTCGAACGGTCGACGCTGATTCAGTGTGCGGTCCGCGAACTCGTCGAGCGCGAAGCTGGCAGGCGGCTTGCGCAGCTTGGCGGGACGATGCCCGGTTTTCGAGCCCGGGCCGCGTAAACGCTATTTCAACCCTGAGTGATCCCTGTCGACACTATGATCTGGGCCGACTTTTTTGGTCGCGGCGGCGGCCTCCTGAAGGCGTTGCCGGCTGATCGCAAAACCACGATGCATCCCTTTGTGCAGGGCGGACTGTCGCTCGGTAACCTGCCGCACCGCGCCGCCCTGCTCGCCGAAATGCATCTTATGCCACCGGCTCCGGTGGCCGAGCAGCGCGAGGTCATGAGCCTGATCGAAAGTGCGCCGCTGCACGGCATCGGCGTCGGTTACGTCGATGCGCACCTTATTGCCTCGGTCCTCCTGACCGCGTCGGGCACTCTATGGACCAACGACAAGCGCCTGGAGGTGGTGGCCGACCGACTGGGTATCGCGTTCAAGCCGGCCTGACGGCGCGCAGCACAGCTATCGCCAGCTGTCCTACACATCACCCCTTTGGTACACTGCGGTCCCGGCGAGATCACTGGCGTGCGCTCTTTCTCATCGCCGATCTGAATAAATCAACACAAGTCATTGTTAAGTCGTCACAGGGCTAGCAAGCCGGCCGAACCCGAAAAACACGCGAGGGTCTCAACTCTGACAACTCTCGCGTGTTTGCCCGGTTGTGCTAAGCCGTCGCGCGAAGCTCACCGAGCGCCGACCGGCCGCGCTTGACCGCCAGCTTGTTCAGCGCGTTGACGTAGGCGCGGACGCTGGCGACAAGTGTGTCGTTGTGGGCACCGGTGCCGCGCACGGTGCGGCCGTCTTCGGCCAGCATCACCGAGACCTCGGCCTGCGCGTCGGTGCCCTGGGTCACGGCATGGACCTGGTACAGCTGGAGCGTGGTGTTGTCGTGGGGGACGAGCTTGCGAACCGCGTTGAACAGCGCGTCGACCGGGCCGTTGCCGCGCACCGCCGCGGTTGCCTCGACGCCGTCGATGTCGAGTGTGACGATGGCGCGGGCGGGGCCGGTGCCGCAGTGGATCTCGACTTCGACGACCTGGATGCGGTCGTGGCCGCGCAGGACTTCGTCGTCGACCAGCGCGACGATGTCCTCGTCCCAGATGGTCTTCTTGGCGTCCGCCAGGTCCTTGAAGCGCTTGAAGGCGTCGCCGAACTCGTTGTCGCTGAGGTCGTAGCCCAGCTCGCCGAGCTTCTGGCGGAAGGCGGCGCGCCCAGAATGCTTGCCGAGCACGAGGTTGGTTGCGCCCTGGCCAACGCTGTCCGGGGTCATGATCTCGTAGGTGCTCGAGTCCTTGAGCATGCCATCCTGGTGGATGCCGCTCTCGTGCGCGAAGGCGTTGGCGCCGACGATCGCCTTGTTGGGCTGGACCGCCATGCCGGTGATGCCGCTGACCAGCCGGCTGGCCCGCGTGATCTCGGTGGCGACGATGCCGGTGCGGACCGGGATCACGTCGTGGCGGACGTGGATCGCCATTGCGATCTCCTCGACCGCGGCGTTGCCGGCGCGCTCGCCGATGCCGTTGACGGTGGCCTCGCACTGGCGCGCGCCGGCCATGATCGCCGCCAGCGTGTTGGCGACGGCGAGGCCGAGGTCGTTGTGGCAATGGGTCGAGAAGATCGCCTTGTCCGCGTCGGGCACGCGACCCATCACGTTGCGGAATATCGCCCCGTAGGTCTCGGGCGTCGCATAGCCCACGGTGTCGGGCAGGTTGATCGTCGTCGCACCGGCGCGGATCGCGACCTCGACGGCGCGGCACAGGAAGTCGGGGTCGGAGCGGGTCGCGTCCTCCGCCGACCACTCGACGTCATCGCACAGGTTACGCGCATGACTGACCGACGTGCGGATCAATTCGATGACCTCCTCGGGGGTCTTGCCGAGCTTGACCCGCATGTGCAGCGGCGAGGTCGCGAGGAAGGTATGGATGCGCGGCTGGCGGGCATGGCGGACGGCAGCCCAGGCGCGGTCGATGTCGCCAATCGCGGCGCGAGCCAGTGACGCGACGATGGCGCGCTCGCACTGCTTGGAGACTTCGGTAACCGCTTCGAAGTCGCCGTCGCTGGCGATCGCGAAACCGGCCTCGATTACATCGACGCCGAGCGCTTCGAGCTGGGCGGCGACGCGCAGCTTCTCCTCGAGGTTCATCGAGCACCCGGGCGATTGCTCGCCGTCGCGAAGCGTCGTGTCGAAGATGCGGATGTGGCCGGTGTCGAACGCGCGGCTCGGCGTCACGGCGGAGATAGGCATGGGGTCTGTCATTGGTCTGACTTTCGAGTGTCGGTCGCGGGCTGGGCGGCTGGTCCCCCTCGACGCGACGCCGGTCTACACCGGCCGACCGCGCCTAGGGGCGCGTAAGTCGCAGCGTCGTCGCGGGGCTCACTCGGGTCATGATCAGGACACTAAAGGAAATGGGTGGCGCTTGTCCAGCCACCTTAGTTCCGGTCATCGCGGCGAATGGAGTGAAAACCGAGGTCGTTGCGCTGCTGTCGAAATTGTAACTTAATAACGCCCAAGTATAAGCAGATCAGCGGCCGGGGGGTTCTGGAATTCTGAAAGTCAGCGTGTCGACGCTGGTTTGGACGATCGTCATCTTAGGGAAACGGTGGTGAATACCGCCGATGAAAGGGTTTTGATGAGTCGCCTGTCTAGGCGCGCGCTGGGCGCGTGCCTGTTGTTCTCTAGTTGGTCTGCCGAAGCACGTACCTATTCCGCAACAGCATCGACACTCAAAGCGGTCTTTGCGATTGTGAAATCGGGAGACACAATCGTCTTGACCGGAAACATCCCGGGGGCGGTGCTACAAAATAGATCATTCACCAAGCCGGTTATTCTGGATGCAAAGGCTGCAGTCTTCACGAACACTCTGAAGATATACAGTGTTACCGGCCTGACGGTACTGGGGGGACATTTTGGCAGTGCAACAGCCGCGGTCAATGGTGTCAACGTACTAGGGGGCGGCCGCATCACTTTTACGTCGCCGGTCGTCGTCGGCAATCGCACCAGTTCGCACGGCATCGATTTCTCCCGCACGACCAGTGTGACGGTGACTGGCGGCACCTTTACCGGCCTGCGCTCGGGTATATCCCTCACATCGGTGACCGGCGGCACGCTTTCGAACAACAAGTCGCTCGCATCGACCAGCGACGGCTTCGACATTGCCGCCAGTCACCGGATCAGCGTCACCGGCAACAGTTGCTCCGGCACCGTGATCTCGGCAGGTGCGCATCCGGACTGCGTCCAGTTGTGGAGTATCCCGGGCCAGCCCCCGACCTCCGATATCACCATCCGGGGCAACACCGCGGTCGGCAATACGCAAGGCTTCTCGCTGTTCGACCATGCGCAGGGCGGCGGCCTGCGAATCTACATACTCAACAACCAGGCCGACATCACCTACACCCAGGCGATCGCGTGCTACCAGTGCGTCGACAGCATCTTTACCGGCAACGTCATCAGCACCCAGCCCGGAGCGCAATGGTCGGCCCGGATGAGCATCATCGGTGGCTCCAACAACCGCATCGCGAACAACAGCGTCGCGCCGTTCGTGCGCGCCTCGCTCTCGCCGGGCCTGCTGGTCCCCGGTGGCTTCGACGCCGCGAAGGCCGATCTGGCGCTGGCCGACACCGTGTTCACGAACGCACCGGGCACCGCTCCCGCGTCCGACCCAGCGATACTGAGCCGCCTCGGCCCGGCCAGCGAGGCGGGCGCGTTCGGTGGCGAAGTGCCGGAGCCCGCCAGCTGGGCGCTGCTGGTCGTCGGCTTCGGGCTCGTCGGCACCGTCTTCCGCAAGCGCCGGCGGAGCGTCGTCGCCGCCTGACGGTTGCGCCGGCGACCGTGGTGCCCCAGTGATGCTGCCATGCCCGCGGTCGCCATCGATGCCATTGCGCACAACATCCAGCTTGCGGTGGCGCCGGTGTTCCTGCTCACCGGCATCGCCTCGATTCTCAACGTCCTGACCAACCGGCTGGGCCGGGTCATCGACCGGGCTCGCAAGCTCGAGGCCGAACTCGCCGCCTTCGATCCCGTGACCCGCGAGCGGGCCTTGCGCGAGCTCGGCATCCTCGGCAAGCGGATGGCGGCAGCGCACTGGGCGA
The DNA here is from genome assembly GCA_019285715.1 of Sphingosinicellaceae bacterium. NCBI lineage: Bacteria > Pseudomonadati > Pseudomonadota > Alphaproteobacteria > Sphingomonadales > Sphingosinicellaceae > Sphingosinicellaceae bacterium. Next base: position 2,911,753 of record CP079108.1, on the reverse strand, counting down.
TCGGCTTGTGCACGCTTTCGGCGCTGATGGTCTGCGTCGTCGTCGCGATCCTGTTCGTCGGCGACGTCATCCCGATGCGGGCGTCGGCGGCCGTCGCACCGATGTTCATCCTGGTGATGGTGCTGCTGATCGCCGGCCTGCTGGCGTTCCTGACCGAGGTTCAGATCGCGATGCGATCGGTGCGTATCCGGGGCGGCGCGCTCGAGGACTTCCGGGGGTAGCGAGCGCCACCCCCGGACGCAGGCCCCTAGTTCTTCGCCTTGTCGACGAGCTGGTTCTTGGCGATCCACGGCATCATCGCGCGCAGCTTGGCACCGACTTCCTCGATCGGGTGGGCGGCGGCGGCCTTGCGGGCGGCCTTGAGTTCCGGCTGGCCGGCGCGGTTGTCGAGGATGAAGTTCTTCACGAACCGGCCGCCCTGGATGTCCGCTAGGACGCGCTTCATCTCGGCCTTGGTGGCGTCGGTGATGATGCGCGGCCCGGTGGTGATGTCACCGTATTCGGCGGTGTTCGAGATCGAGTAGCGCATGTTGGCGATGCCGCCCTCGTACATCAGGTCGACGATCAGCTTCACTTCGTGGAGGCACTCGAAATAGGCCATCTCGGGCGCATAGCCGGCCTCGGTCAGCGTCTCGAAGCCCGCCTGGATCAGGTGAGTGAGGCCGCCGCACAGGACCGCCTGCTCGCCGAACAGGTCGGTCTCGCACTCCTCGCGGAAGCTCGTCTCGATGATGCCCGACCGGCCGCCACCGATCGCCGAGGCATAGCTCAGCGCCACGTCATGCGCGTTGCCGCTCGAATCCTGGTGGATGGCGACGAGGCAGGGCACGCCGCCGCCGCGCTGGTACTCGGACCGCACGGTGTGGCCGGGGCCTTTCGGTGCGATCATGAAGACGTCGATGTCGGCGCGCGGCTCGATCAGCTGGAAGTGGATGTTCAGGCCGTGGGCGAAGGCGAGCGCTGCGCCGGGCTTCAGATTGGCGGCGAGGTCGTCGGCGTAGATGCCCGCCTGATGCTCGTCGGGGGCGAGGACCATGACGACGTCGGCCCAGGCGGCGGCCTCGGCGTTGCTCATTACCTTGAAGCCAGCGCCCTCGGCCTTGGCGGCGGTGGCGGAGCCGGGACGGAGCGCGACGGCGACGTCGGCGACGCCCGAATCGCGGAGGTTCTGTGCATGGGCGTGACCCTGGCTGCCGTAGCCGACGATCGCGACTTTCTTGGCCTTTATCAGGCCGATATCGGCGTCGGCGTCGTAGTAGACCTTCATTTCGCTTCCTTAGATGTCTTGGTCGTCGATGGTGTAGGGGGCCGAATGGTAGGACCGGGACGCTTATTTGCTATTTTCGCCCTACCAGTTCGTCCGATGTGTGAATGTCGATGGAATTTTACCGATGGTATAATAACCGATATGGTTGTTTTTGTCAAGGCTCATTCAGAGTTGTCATTCCGGCGAAGGTCGGAACCCAGTTGCCCCCGGCGCCCTAGATTTCGAGCTTTTGATGTAGCTGGGTTCCGGCGTTCGCCGGAATGACACAACAGCACGAACGGCCGGCGTCGGTCACGCTCACACCGCCTCCGCGCCGCGCGCGATCGCGACGACGCCGGTGCGTGCGACCTCGACGAGGCCGACCTCGCGCATCAGGTCGACGAAGCCCTGGACCTTGTCGGTCGATCCGCTGATCTCGAAGACGAAGCTGCTCGTCGTCGTGTCGACCGCCCGGGCCCGGAAGATGTCCGCCAGCCGCAGCGCCTCGAGGCGCTTGTCGCCGGTGCCGGCGACCTTGACCAGCGCCATCTCGCGCTCGACGTGCGGCCCGAGCGCGGTCAGGTCGAGGACGCGGTGGACAGGCACCAGCCGGTCGAGCTGCGCCATGATCTGCTCGATCACCGCGGGTGGTCCGGAGGTGACGACGGTGATCCGGCTGACCGCGTGATCACTGGACACGTCGGCGACAGTCAGGCTCTCGATGTTGTAGCCGCGCGCCGAGAACAGCCCGACGATGCGCGCCAGGACACCCGCCTCGTTGTCGACGAGGATGGACAGTGTGTGGCGTTCGGAGGGGGCGGATTTCATGCTCCCTCCACCCGCTGGGGGGAGGGACCGGTTGCCGCTTGGCAACCAGGGAGAGGGGAGGGGGCGCGCCGAAGCGAAGTCCTCTCTCCCCGGGCCGCGCAAGCGCGTCTTTCGCCCTCCCCCCAGCGGGGGGAGGGAAGTGGGTGCATCGTCATCAAACCAAAGCCTTCGAATCTTCGTCCGCTTCGCCGACCGTCTCGCCCGCGTGCAGCATCATCTCGACGTGGCTCGCACCGCTCGGGATCATCGGGAAGCAGTTCGCTGTCTTCGACACCATGCAGTCGACGAACACCGGGCCATCAGCCGCGAGCATCGCCGCGATGCCGGCATCGAGCTGGTCCGCCGTCTCGATGCGGATGCCGGTCCAGCCGTACGCCTCCGCCAGCTTGACGAAGTCGGGGAGAGAATCCGAGTAGCTCTCGGAGTAGCGACTGCCGTGGTTGAGCTCCTGCCACTGGCGGACCATGCCCATGTATTCGTTGTTCAAGACGAACACATTGACCGGCAAATGGTACTGCGTTGCGGTGCCGAGCTCCTGGATGTTCATCTGGATGCTCGCCTCGCCGGCGATGTCGATGACCAGGGCGCCGGGGTTGCCGAGCTGCGCGCCGATCGCCGCCGGGAGCCCGTAGCCCATCGTGCCGAGGCCGCCCGAGGTCAGCCACTTGTTCGGCAGGTCGAAGCCGAAGTGCTGCGCCGCCCACATCTGGTGCTGGCCGACTTCGGTGGTGATGATCGGCTTGAGGTGATGGGTCGCTTCCCACAGCCGCTTGACGGCGTGCTGGGGCAGGATGTCCGAACCCTTCTGCTCGAAGCCGAAGCTGTCCTTGGCGCGCCAGCCCTCGATCTTCGCCCACCACGCCTTGAGGTCCTGGGCGCGGTGGCCGCGCGCCTTCCAGACCTTGAGCATGTCCTCCAGCACATGGCCGACGTCGCCCACGATGCCGAGGTCGACGCGAACGATCTTGTTGATCGACGAACGGTCGATATCGACGTGGATCTTTCGGCTGTTCGGCGAGAACGCGTCGAGCCGACCGGTGACGCGGTCGTCGAAGCGGGCGCCGAGGCAGACCATCAGGTCGCACTGGTTCATCGCCAGGTTGGCCTGGTAGCTGCCGTGCATGCCGAGCATCCCGAGGAACTGCGGGTGCTGGTCGGGCATGGTGCCGAGGCCCATCAGGGTCGAGGTGACCGGCGCGCCGGTGATCCGCGCCAGCTCGCGCAGCAGCTGCGACGCGCCCGGGCCGGAGTTGATGATGCCGCCGCCGGTGTACAGGATCGGGCGCTCGGCGGCCGCCAGCATCTCGACCGCGGCTTCGATGGAGGCGAGGTCGCCCTTGACTTGCGGCTGGTAGGTCTTGTGGCGGATGACGCCGGGCTTCTCGTAGCGCGCGCTGGCGACCTGGACGTCCTTGGGCAGGTCGACGACGACCGGCCCGGGGCGGCCCGAGGTGGCGATGTAGAAGGCTTCGTGGATGATGTCGCCGAGGCGCGTGACGTCCTTGACCAGGTAATTGTGCTTGGAACAGTGGCGCGTGATGCCGACCGTGTCGCACTCCTGGAAGGCGTCGGAGCCGATCAGGTGGGTCGGGACCTGGCCGGTCAGCACGACCAGCGGGATCGAGTCCATCAGCGCGTCGGTGATGCCGGTGACGGCGTTCGTTGCGCCGGGGCCGCTGGTGACCAGCACGACGCCGGGCTTGCCGGTGCTGCGCGCGTAGCCCTCGGCGGCGTGGACCGCCGCCTGCTCGTGGCGCACGAGGATGTGGCGAATGCGGTTCTGCTTGAACAGCGCATCGTAGATCGGCAGGACGGCACCGCCCGGATAGCCGAAGACGATCTCGACACCGAGATCGTTCAGCGCCTGGACGACGATTTCGGCTCCGGTAAACAGGGTAGGCATAACACGTCTCTCGTTGCGACGAGGGGCGAGCTACGGCATGAATATTACCGGGTCAAGCCGTGTTGCGGCAATTAACTTACGCGACGGCGGCTTTGCGCTGACGGATCACAACACCAACGAGGCCAAATCCGGCGATCATCTGGAGCCACACCGCAGGCTCGGGGACGGCCAGCAAGCTGCCGATGTAGCTTGCCAGGGCGGCATGGATCGGCGCGGTCGGATGGATGCCGTCGAAGCTGAAATAGTGGCTGCAATCGGGGTTGGGGTTCGACTGCGGTGCGCTGATGTCGACGCAGGCGTGGGCGAGATTGGTGTCGAGATCGGCGGGCAGGCCGAAAGCGGTCGGGTCGTTGCGCAGCGCGCTGAAGAAGCCGAAATAATCGATCTGGGTGAACGAGGTGCCGGACTTCAGGTTGAGGGTCGTGAAGCCTGCCTGCAGCGCCGCTTCCAGTGCGACGCCCTCCGGCTGATCCGGGTTCGGCACGCCGCCGATCAGGAAGTGGTTCGCGCCGGCGGCGTTGAGGTAGTTGATCGCGCCGAGATAATTGCCGACGAAGGCCGCGGTGTATTGCGCCCTGAAGATGTCGGCGGCAGTCGCATTTGGTGCAGCGGCCAGCCCGGCGAGCAGCGCAGACACGTCGTTATTGCCGAAATTCAGGACATACAGTGCGTTCGGGTCGATCGACTGGCCGCTCAGTGCGAACAGGCCGAGCTGACTGGCGAGGCCGGGGACGGTGAAGCCGAGCAGGGGGCGGTCCATCGCCGCCTGCGCGCCGCCGACCGCGAAGTTCTCGCCGCCGAGCAGGAACGGTACGGTATAATTGCCGGTCAGCCGCTTCTGGATGATGTCGGTCCACTCCGGCCCGTTCGAATAGCGGCCGTCGAAATAGCCGTAGCCGGGCTGGGCGGTCAGGCCACCGGTGCCGAGGTAGGCGTTGCCGGCATCGACCAGCGAATCGCCGAACACGACGAGCTTGTCGATCGCAGCCGCAGGTGCGGCGGCCCCGCCGAGCATAGCCGCGACCAGTACCGAACGGACCCACTTCATGATGACGCTCCCCCTATCGAATTAAGGGGACGCTAACAGCCGATCGTTAAGGATTGGTTATGATAGCTGAATAATTACGGCGGCGACGCAGGACGGCACCGGCGAGGCCGAAGCCGACGATCATCTGTGCCCACACGGCAGGCTCCGGGACCTCGTCGGCACCGTCGGGAATGATGCGGACGTCGCGCGCATAGGTGCCGAGGTGGACCTCGCCCGACTGGTTGAAGATCTTGGCGACGACCGAGCCGTTGATCGGGCCGTTGTTGGCGACCGTCGCGTGCGGCGCGAGGATCGAGCCGTAGACCGCGGTGTTGAGGTTCAGGTTGCTCGCGTCGGTGAAATTCCAGATCACCTGCTGGCTGGCGCTGCCGTTGGCGCCGCCGACCGGGTTCAGGTTCCAGTTGTAGGTCGCGGTCATCGCGGCATGGACCGCGGCGTTCGAGTTGATGACGTTGATGATCACCGGCAGCGCCGCGTTGGCGAAGTCGTAGTTGAGCTCGCCGTAGCCGAAGATCGCCTCGCTGACGTTGAACACCGCATAGCCGTTGCCGCCGTCGACGGCGTGGAAGGTCGGGCCCTGCGAGCCGTAGGTGATGGTGCTCAGCGTCGCGCCGCTGGCCAGCGCGGCGAGCGATACCGACAGCGCGCCGACGTCGGCGGTCATCTGCGCGGTGGTGGCGCTCAGCGAGGCGACGACCGGCGCGGCGGGGGCCGGATTGCCGGCGCTGAAGGCGTAGTTCTGGGCGAAGGTCGCGCCGTTGGTGTTGGCGTTGCCGCTGATGCCGCCGTGGACGTACAGCGCTGCGCCGCTCGTGCCGTTGACGTTGCTGACGCTGCCGCCGACCTTGTTGGTCGTGCCCGCGCCGAGGCCCAGGTTGGCGATGCTGCCGACGATCTCCAGGCTGGAGCCGCTGTTGAAATTGTAGTTGCCGCTGGTCGCATTGCCGCCGATGCGGATGGTGTTGCCGGTCCCGGCGCTGATGCCGTGGACGTCGCCGGCGACGTAAATCTTGTTGTTGTTGCCGATGTTGATGTTGTTCGACAGGCTGCCGGCGTGGATCGTCGCGCCGCTGGCGTTGAGGTTGATCGCGTTGATGCTGCCGGCGACATAGGCGCCGTAGTTGTTGCCGACGCCGACACCATTGTTGAGGTTGATCTGGCCGTTGACCGAGCCGCCGACCGCGATCGTCGAGTGGAAGCCGTTGTCGATGTTGGTCTGGCCGGGGTTCGCCGACGCGCCGATGCCGAGCGATGCGTTGCCGTTCAGATTGCCACCGACGTAGGTCTTGCCCTCGACATCGGCCGACGCGTTGTAATCCTGGAGGACGATCAGGTTCAGTGCCTGCATCGATTTGAGCGCGTCGCGCGCGTTGCCGGTAACGGCACCCGCCGGCATTGCGGCAGAGACCAGCAGGGCCGCGAGGGCGACCCGGTTGACGTAGTTCATATGACCCGACCCGATGCAAACTAACACAACGGGACAGCCCCGCGATTAACCCTTTAGCAAGGTTTGTGCCAAGACGGGGTTTCAAGGGGTTACGGCAGCATCAGTTCGTTATTTGTAAACAATTCCGACACTATTTCGTTAATGTCTCCTAAGCCGCCATCGCGTTGCGGCCACTCCGGAGTTTGGTTGCGCCACCACGTCGACTGCCGCTTGGCGTAGCGACGGGTATCGAGCGCGATGCGGGCGCGCGCTTCGGCAACGGTGGCGCGGCCGGCCAGATGCTCGGCGAGCGGCCCGACGCCGATGGCGCGCAGCACCGGCGAGTCTGAGGGCAGGCGACGGTCGAGGAGAGCGGCGACCTCGGCGACGGCTCCGTTCGCGAGCATCGCATCGACCCGCGCATCGCAACGTCGGTAGAGTTCTTCGCGGTCGCGCGAGACGATCACCGGCACGATGCGATGCGTTGCAGCCAGCCCGCCGGTCACTGCACCCTGCCACTCAGCGAGCGTGCGCCCGGTGGCGCGGACGACCTCGAGAGCGCGCAGCGTGCGCTGGCGATCGGCGGCGTGGAGGCGCGCGGCGGCGGCGGGGTCCTCGGCTTCAAGTGCAGCGCGGGCCTCGTCGGGAGCGAGGGCGCGCACAGCGTCGCGGACCTCGGTGGGGATCGGCGGTACCGTGGCGATGCCCTCGAGCAGGGTGCGGAGATAGAGCCCGGTCCCGCCGACGAGGATCGGCAGGCGGCCCGCCGCGAGTGCGGCGTCGACCTCGGCGCGCGCCAGGACCGCCCATGCTGCTGCCGAGCACGCCTCCGCCCCGTCGATGACGCCGTAGAGCCGGTGCGGGGCGCGGGCGAGATCGGCATCGCTCGGGCGCGCCGTCAGGATGCGGAGGTCGGCGTAGAGCTGGCTCGCGTCGGCGTTGATGATGGTGCCGCCGCCCGTCGCCGCCAGCGCCTCGGCCAGTGCCAGCGCGACCGCCGACTTGCCGGTCGCGGTCGCGCCCGCGATAACCGCGACCGCCCCGCCTCCCATCAGAGGCCGTTTCCCGGGAGAGTTCATGCTGCTCGTCACGCTCATCGAGCCCGGCTTGTCGGCGGCGGACCTCCGCGTGGCAAGCGACGCCTTGCGCGGCCCCGGCGGCGAACCCGGTGCGCCGGTCTGGCTCGACGACGGCGAGGCGGCCGACCTCGGCTGCAAGGACCTGCGGGCCGGGGATGCGCGCGCGGTGCTGGAGGCGGCGCTGCCGCACGTCGACGTCGTCGTGCAGGACGCCCATCGCCCGCGCCGCAAGCGGCTGCTGATTGCCGACATGGATTCGACGATGATCCAGTGCGAGTGCATCGACGAGCTGGCGGACTATGCCGGACTCAAGGCCGAGGTTGCGGCGGTGACCGAGGCGGCGATGCGCGGCGAACTCGATTTCGTCGCGGCGCTCGATGCGCGGGTGGCGCTGCTGAAAGGCATGGATGCGAGCGTGATCGAGCGCTGCCGGGCCGAGCGGGTGCGGCTGACGCCCGGTGCGGTGACATTGGTGAGGACGATGCGGGCGGCGGGTGCGCGGACCATCCTCGTGTCGGGCGGCTTCACGGCCTTCGCCGATCCGGTCGGGGCGGAAATCGGCTTCGAGCGCGTCGTCGCCAACCGGCTGGGGATTGCGGACGGCAGGCTGACCGGCACCGTCGCGCGGCCCGTCGTCGATGCCGCGACCAAGCGTGCGGAGCTGATCGCGGCGAACGTGCCACTGGAGGCGTGTCTCGCGGTCGGCGACGGGGCGAACGACATCCCGATGCTGGAGGCGGCGGGACTGGGCATCGCCTTCCACGCCAAGCCCAAGGCGGCGGCGGCGGCGGACGCGCACGTCCGCAACGGCGACCTCAGTGCCCTGCTATGGGCACAAGGCTATAGCCGCCGGGAGTGGGCCCGGTGAACAGCCAGTGGCCGAGCAGCCGGTTGAACGGGAAGGTGAAGAAGCCCGCGATCAGCAGCGCCCCGATGACCATCGCACGGACGGCGCGGCGATGCTTCACGACGGCGTGCTGGCGGGCGCGCACGACGATCCGCGGCACCTGGATGACGACGAACACCGAGATCAGGTGAATGAAGCTGAACGAGCCATTGTTCGAATAGCGCATCCAGAAACTGAGCAGCGCGGTGCCGAACAGCGCGACCACCCAGACATAACCGAGCACCCGGTGCGAGGTCGTCGCCTTGCGCCGCAGCAGCATCACCGGCGTCAAGGCCAGCGCCAGCATGATCGTCGCGAGGTGCGCCCATACCAGCCTCGGCACCCCCGGCCAGTCGGCGCGCCCGCGCAGCAGCGCCGCGACCACGAACGCCAGCAGCACCGCGGCTGCGGCGGCAAGCGCCCGGTCGGGGAGCAGCCGTTCGTGCCACGCGATGCCCGGCGATGCCGCAACCTGTGTCGCCATACTCGCTCCCTCGTCGGCGCCATAGTTGCTCGACAGGAGCCGGCGTGTCGATGCACGTTCGGCGGTGTGCCGGAGCCAAACGCGGCGCCAAGGTTTAAGGCTGTAAGCGAAGCGGTACGAGGAGCGAGCGGCGATGGGGTTGTTGACCAGGATACTCGGCATGGCGGCGGGACGCGCCGCCGGGCGCCAGCTTGGCGGCGTCGGCGGCGGCCCGCTCGGCATGGCTGTGGCTGCAGTCATTCCGTTCGTGCTGAAGCGATTCGGGCCGGCGGGCATGATCGGCGTCGCGCTCGGCGGCTATGCGATCAAGCGCATCGCCGACGGCGAGGCGAAGCGGCAGGCGAAGGAGGGGCCACCGCGCCCCTGATCCGCGTCGGTGCCGCCGCAATGCGGATCATCATCAAGCGAAGTTGTCATCCCGGCGAACGCCGGGACCCAGTTGCGCCACACGCTGAAGGTTCAGTGCGCGCGCGGTAGCTGGGTCCCGGCGTTCGCCGGGATGACAGGTTGGGCGTGCGGGCTGCCCCCTCAGCGATAGCGGCGCGCCACCCGCCGCTGCCACAGGCCCAGCAGCGGCGTCGCCACCAGCTCGACGAACACCGCGTCGAACTGCGCGCCGTGGGGTGGGCCCGCGACCGCGAACCCGAACAGCCGCGCCAGCCCGCCGATGACGACGAACAGGATCACCCAGCGGAAGCGCTCGGTCATCGCCTCAATGCGGGGGATGCAGGTCACCGCCATCACGCCGATGCCGAAGAAGAGGCCCGACAGGTAGCGGAAGTGACTGTCGACCCCGGGTGTAGCGAGGCCGCCGAAGCCCGCGGTCCCCTTGATCATGCCGATCAGCCCGAAGCCGAGCGGCGACAGGCACAGGAACGCGATCGTGATCTGCAGGAACCGCCGTTCGCCGTCGCGGGTCAGCAGGTCGCGGCGGCTCAAGGTTTCGACACCTCGATCAGCAGCTTGCCGAAGTTGCCGCCGGTGTAGAGTTCGCGGACCACGGTGGCGGCGTTCTCGAGGCCGGGGCGGACGTCCTGGCGAGTCTTGAGCTTGCCCGCGAGCATCCAGCCCGCCAGCGCCTGCGCGGCCTCCCCGAAGCGGTGCGCGAAGTCGAGCACGATGAAGCCGCGGACAGTGATCCGGCGCATCAGCATCATCGTCCAGATGCTGGCGGGGTCGTCCTCGTGGCCGTTGTACTGCGAGATCAGTCCGCACAGCGGCACCCGCCCGAACAGCTTCATGCGCTGCAGGACCGCTGCCATGATATGCCCGCCGACCTGCTCGAAGTTGATGTCGACGCCGTCGGGCGCGAGGCGGTCGAGTTCGGTGCCGACGTCCTGCGATTTATAGTCGATGCAGGCGTCGAAGCCGAGCTCATTCACGACGTAGTCGCACTTGGCCTTGCCGCCGGCGATGCCGATGACGCGGCAGCCCATGATCTTGCCGATCTGGCCGACGATCTGCCCGACGCCGCCCGCCGCCGACGACACCACCAGTGTCTCGCCCGGCTTGGGCTGGCCGATGTCGAGGAGGCCGAAGTAGGCGGTCGGCCCGACCAGCCCGAGGGTGCCGACCTGATGGGCGAAGTCGATGCCGGGGATCGCCGGGAACGGCGACAGCCCGGTGCCGTCGGTGACGACCAGGTCGGTCCACTCGCCGAGGCCGAGGAAGCGGTCGCCGACCGCGACGCCGGGCTTGCGGCTCTCGACGACCTCGCCGGCGATGCCGCCGCGCATCGGGGCGCCCATCTCGACCGGGGGCATGTACTGCTCGTCGTCGCTCATCCAGATGCGGTTGGTCGGATCGAGCGACAAATAGATGACGCGCAGCAGGAACTGGCCCTCGGCGATCGGCGGCAGGTCCTCCGCTGCGTAGACCAGGTCGCCGTCGGCGATGTCGCCCTCGGGCCGGTGTTTCAGGCGCCAGACGTTGCGTGTAGCCAGGCTGTTGCGCGATGCCATCTCGATCTCCCCGTGGAACTCGCCCCGGTCATATTCCGTTAAACTGGTACGCTTTATTTTGACTGCGACTCAGTTCCGGCGTAGGACCGGTCTTTGGGGTAGGTGAGTAGAACCAAAGTGGCAACACGTGCGCTGGATACAAATCCGCCGCGGGTCGATACCCGCAGCCGCCGGTACGATCCCGCCGAAACGCGCAGCCGGGTCCTCGCCGCAGCGAACATGCTGTTCAGCACGAAGGGCTTCGCCGCCACCGGCACCGCCGACATCGCGCGCGAGGCGGATGTCTCGGAAGGCTCCATCTTCTATCACTTCGGGTCGAAGCAGAACCTGCTCGGCGAGCTCGGCCGCCGCTACGGCGAGGCGATGATCGCCGCCATGCAGCAGGAGGACCGCCTCGAGGATCTCGAACCCGGCGTCATCGTCCCCCGCGTCTTCGAATTCTGCGCCAACAACAACATGTGGGAATCGATCACCGGCTCGGCCTGCGAGGTCGGCGTGCTCGCGGTGGTCAAGAACCCCGAGGGCGAGCCCTTCTACAAGGCGTCGAAGGACACCACCGCGGTCTGGATCCAGCACCAGATGGAGGTCAGCCTGGCGCACCGCGGCGTCACCGGCATCAACGTCCCGATGGCGGCATCCTTCCTGCACCACGTCGTCGGCGATGCGATCGAGCTGTACCTGACCGCGTCCGACGATGCGGCGCGCGATGCGGTCGTCGCCGAGACGGTGCGCTTCGTCCGCGCCGCCTGCGGGTACACCACCGGCTCGTGAGCGACTGGCAGCCGTCGCGCGCTATCCTCGAACTCGGTCCGGACTTCTACGACGCCGTTCGGGCCGTCGACTTCCCGGATCACACGCTGCGCTTCCGCAACGACCGTGCCGCTGCCGAGATCGGCCTCGACGGGCTGACGGACGCGGCGTGGCTCGAGCATTTCGGGCGCTTCGAGCCGATGCCCGGAAGCCTCGAGCAACCGCTGGCGCTGCGCTACCACGGCCACCAGTTCCGGAACTACAATCCCGAGATCGGCGACGGCCGCGGCTTCCTGTTCGCGCAGTGCCGCGACGAGCGCGGCCGACTGCTCGACCTTGGCACCAAGGGTTCGGGCCAGACGCCGTACAGCCGCTTCGGCGATGGTCGCCTGACCCTCAAGGGTGGCGTCCGCGAGGTATTGGCGACGGCACAGCTCGGCGCGCTCGGGCTTGATACGTCGCGCACCCTGTCGCTGGTCGAGACCGGCGAGGAACTCCAGCGCGGTGACGAGCCCTCGCCGACGCGCTCCGCCGTCATGGTCCGGCTCAACCACAGCCACGTCCGCTACGGCAGCTTCCAGCGGCTCGCGGCGATCCAGGACGAGGGCGGCATGGCGCGGCTGGTCGACTACGTGCTGCGCCACTATTTCGAACCGTCGGCCGATCCCTACGCCGCCCTGATCGACCACGCGGTCACCAACGCCGCCCGCCAGGCCGCGCAGATGATGGCGGCGGGCTTCGTCCACGGCGTGCTCAACACCGACAACATCAACATTACCGGAGAGGTCTTCGACTACGGCCCCTACCGCTTCGCGCCGACCTGGGACGAGCATTTCACCGCTGCCTATTTCGACCATCAGGGCCTGTATTCGTTCGGGCGCCAGCCGGAGGCGCTGCAGTGGAACGTCTTCCAGCTCGCGCTGGCGCTGCGTCTGGTCGCCCCGACCGAGGCGCTGCGCTCGGCGCTCGAGGCGTATTCGGCGCGCTACGAGGCGGCGCTGACGACGGCGCTGCTCAAGCGGCTCGGGGTCAAGCCGCTCGGCCACGCCCGCGATACCGCGCTGGCGGCGGCGATCGTGGCGGGCCTGCGCGGCACCGCGATGCCGCTCGACCGCTTCTGGTTCGACTGGCGCGGCGGCCGGTTGCGCGCGCCGAGCGAGGCCGACGCGAGCTATGCGCTGCCTGCGTTCACGCCGTTCGTCGAACAGGTCACCGCCTACGCGCCCGCGGTTTCGACCGATCATGCCTATTGGGCCGAGGCAGCGCCGTGCGGTTTGCTGATCGGCGAGATCGAGGCGATCTGGTCGCGGATCGCCGAGGCGGACGACTGGACAATGCTCAACGACAAGCTTTTTGCGATCGATCGGCTACGCGCCGCAATGCGTAATTAACCAAATCGTCACACTCGGTTCGCCGCATTTCGTTTTAGCTTCGAAACCTTTGTGCGGTTGCGAACGTATAGACTCCGTCCCACGCGATGGCCGCCGCTTCGCGGAGAGGCCGGACCGCAGGGACCGGGTAGAAGTATCCGGGGACGGGCCGCACGTCTTGGCAGTGTATTCGCAGCGTGTGTCCCGTTCCCAAACCCGGTATTCCCAGCACGACTTGGACACCCGTCTAGCAGGAATGTCGCGGCTCCTGTAGGGCTGCCCCGATGTCGTGTCTCCGCCCCGATGAAGCCGCCGCGCTTGCGACGATCGTTTCTTCCGAAATGCTTGCGCGCGTCGAGGCGTGGGCTCCGATCAACAGCGGCAGTCGCAACCTGGCTGGTCTTGCCGCGATGGCGCAGGAACTGCTGACGGCGGTCGCTCCGCTCGGTGGCGAGGCCCGGCTGGCCGATCCGACGCCGGTCGATGCGGTGGCCGCGGACGGGCGCAAGTTGCCCCTGCCGCATGGCCGGAACCTGCACGTCGTCAAGCGCCCGGAGGCTCCCGTGCGGGTCCTGCTGACCGGGCACATGGACACCGTGTTCGCCGTCGACTCGCCGTTCCAGTCGTGCCGCTGGCTCGACGTGACGACGCTCAACGGCCCGGGCACCGCCGACATGAAGGGCGGCATCGCGGTCATGCTGGCAGCCTTGGCGGCGTTCGAGGGCTCCGCGTTCGCCGACCGGCTGGGGTGGGAGATCGTCATCAACAGCGACGAGGAAGTGTCTTCGCTCGGCTCGGCCGCATTACTGGCCGAAGCTGCGAAACGCTGCCACCTCGGCCTGACCTACGAGCCGGCACTCCCCGACGGCACGCTGGCGGGCGGCCGCAAGGGCAGCGGCAATTTCGCTGCGGTGGTCCGGGGCCGCGCCGCCCACGCCGGGCGCGAGATCGAGAACGGCCGCAACGCCGTGCTCGCCGCCGCCGACCTCGCGCTGCGCCTCGCCGCATTGATGATCGAGCACCCCGGCGTCAACGTCAACCCGGCGAAGATCGACGGCGGCGGTCCCAACAACATCGTCCCCGACCTCGCCGTGCTGCGCTTCAACGTGCGGCCGACGACGCCCGCCGAGCAGACCGCCATCACCGCCGCGATCGACCGCCTGCTGGTCGAGGTTGCCGCCGCGCACGAGGTTGAAATCACCCTCGACGGCAGCTTCGCGCGGCCACCGAAACCCCTCGACGCCAACCAGCTCCGCCTGTTCGAGCTGGTCCGCGACTGCGGGCGCGACGTCGGGCTGAGCCTCGCGTGGCGCGATACCGGCGGGGTCTGCGACGGCAACAACCTCGCTGCGACCGGCCTCGCGGTGGTCGACACGCTCGGCCCCCGCGGCGGCGCGATCCACTCGGCGGATGAGTTCCTGTGCACCGACAGCCTTGTCGAGCGGGCGCGGCTTTCGGCGCTCCTGTTGATGCGCCTCGCCCAGACCGGATGGGTACGCTGATGGGCTGGCGCGTTCGTCCCGCCGGCATCGCCGACCTCGATGCCTTCACCGAGCTGGCGATGATGACGGGTGGCGGCTTCACGTCGTTGCCGCAGGACCGGGATGCGCTGGCGGTGCGCCTCGAGCGCTCCGACCACGCCTTCGCGACGCCGATCGAGGCCCCGGCGAACGAGGTCTACGTGCTGGTTCTCGAACAGGCCTCGACCGGGCGCGTCGGCGGCACCGCATTGGTCTTCAGCCGCATCGGCGTCGAATGGCCGTTCTATTCGTACAAGCTCGGAATCCTGCAGCAATCGTCGCGCGAGCTTGGACGTACATTGTCGATCCAGATGCTCAACCTGACCACCGACCACGACGGTGCCAGCGAGGTCGGCGGGCTGTTCCTCCACCCCGACCTGCGCACCGGCGGCCTCGGGCGCCTGCTGGCGCGCAGCCGCTACCTGTTCATCGCCGCGCACCGCGCCCGCTTCGGTGCGAAGTTGCTGGCCGAGCTGCGCGGCGTCCTCGGCGACGACGGCGGCTCGCCGTTCTGGGATGGGTTGGCCGCCAAGTTCTTCGGAATGAGCTTCCAACAGGCGGACGCGTTCAATGCGCTCCACGGCAACCAGTTCATCGCCGACCTGATGCCCAAGCACCCGATCTACACCGCGCTGCTCAGCGAAGCGGCGCGCGCCGTTATCGGCGAGTGCCACGCTACCGGCCGCCCGGCGCTGCGCATGCTCGAGGCCGAGGGCTTCGGCTACGACGGCTATGTCGACATCTTCGACGGCGGCCCGACCCTGACCGCACGCACCGACCAGGTCCGCACGATCCGCGACAGCCGGGCACTCGCGGTCACAGCGCTGGCAAAGGGGCCGCACGAACTGACCCGCGCGCTCCTTGCGATCGGGCGGCTGCGCGACTTCCGCGCCTGGATCGGGCACGCCGACACCGCGGACGGACTGACGCTGCCGAGCGGCGAGGCCGAGCTTATGGGCGTGAAACTGGGTGACGAGGTGCGGCATGTCGGGTTCTGACCTCGTTTCCACCGACCCCTGCACCGGAGAGACCGTCTGGTCCGGCCCCGCCGGCGACCCCGCCGCCGCGGTCGCCGCGGCCCGCGCTGCCTTCCCGGGCTGGGCGCGCCTGCCGCTGGCCCAGCGCATCGACGTCGTCCGCACCTTCCAGGCCGTCGTCCGCGAGCACGCCGACGCCTTCGCCCGGTTGATCGCGCGCGAGACCGGCAAGCCGTTCTGGGAAACCAAGACCGAGGTCGCCAGCGTCGCCGCCAAGGTCGACATCTCGATCGAGGCGCAGGCCGAACGCGCCGGCCACCGCAGCGGCGAGGTCGCAGGCATCCGCCAGTCGCTCCGGCACAAGCCGCACGGCGTGCTCGGCGTGCTCGGGCCGTACAACTTTCCCGCACACCTGCCCAACGGCCACATCGTGCCGGCGCTGCTGGCCGGCAACACCGTAGTCTTCAAGCCGTCCGAGCTGACCCCGGCGGTCGGCGAATTCATGGCCAAATGCTGGGCGCTGGCGGGTCTGCCGCACGGCGTCCTCGAGCTGGTGCAGGGCGGCGGCGAGACCGGGCGCGCGCTCGCCGGCGACCCGGGCCTCGACGGGCTGTTGTTCACCGGCTCGCCCGGGACCGGCGCCGCGCTGGCGCGCCAGTTCGCCGAGACGCCGGGCCGCATCCTCGCGCTCGAGATGGGCGGCAACAATCCGCTGGTCATCTGGGGCGAGCACGACGTGGACGCCACCGCCGCGCTGATCGTGCAGTCGGCCTATCTGTCGGCGGGGCAGCGCTGCACCTGCGCGCGTCGCCTTATCGTCGGGCCGGGTGCCGAGCCCTTGCTCGAGCGCGTCACGGCGCTGATCGACCGCATCATCGTCGGCAGCCCGTTCGACGACCCGCAGCCGTTCATGGGCCCGGTCATCGACGGCCGCGCCGCGGACCGCCTGCAGGCCGGGTTCGCCGACCTAGTCGCGCGCGGCGGCGAGTCGCTGCGCCCGATGCTGCGGCAGGACGAGCGGCCGTTTCTGACGCCCGCGCTGGTCGACGTCACCGCCGTCGCCAACCGTGCCGACTCCGAGTTCTTCGGGCCGCTGCTGCAGCTGATCCGCGTCGCCGACTTCGACGCAGCGCTCGCCGAGGCCAACGCGACCAATTTCGGACTTTCGGCAGGCCTGATCGGCGGCGACGAGGCGCTGTACGAGCGCTTCTGGGCCGGCACCCGCGCCGGCATCGTCAACTGGAACCGCCCGACCAACGGTGCCGCCTCGAACGCCCCGTTTGGCGGCGTCGGCCTGAGCGGCAACCACCGCCCGAGCGCCTACTATGCCGCGGATTACGTCGCCTTCCCGGTCGCGTCGCTGGAGGCGGACGTCGCCGAGGCTCACATCGCGACGGGGCTGCGCGACGCGTGATCCGCGAGATCAACTTCGACGGGCTGATCGGCCCGACCCACAATTACGCCGGGCTCAGCCTTGGGAACGTCGCCAGCGCCGCCAATGCCGGGGGCGTGTCGCAGCCCCGCGCCGCCGCGCTGCAAGGCCTCGGCAAGATGCGCGCCTGCCTCGACATCGGGCTGGTGCAAGGCCTGTTCGTGCCGCCCGAGCGTCCCGCGACCGGCTGGCTCCGCAGTCTCGGCTTCTCCGGGGACGACGACGCGGTCTGCGCGGCTGCCCACGACGCTGACCCGGCCCTGTTCGCACAGGCGATGTCGGCATCGAGCATGTGGACCGCCAATGCCGCCACCGTCGCGCCCGCTTCCGACACCGCGGACGGGCGCTGCCACATCGTCACCGCCAACCTGTCGCGGATGACCCACCGCAGCATCGAGGCGCGCGCCACCGAGGCGCAGCTCCGCGTCGCCTTCGCTGGCCCGGAGTTTGCCGTCCACGCCGCCGTGCCCTCGATCTTCGGCGACGAGGGCGCCGCCAATCACATGCGGCTGTGCGCCCGCCACGACGCGCCGGGAATCGAGGTCTTCGTCTACGGCGAGGAGGGCGGCCGCTTCCCCGCGCGCCAGAGCCGCCGCGCCTCCGAAGCCGTCGCGCGCCTGTCCGGCCTCGACCCGGCGCGCACATTGTTCGTCCAGCAGTCCCCCGAGGCCATTGCCGCCGGAGCCTTCCACAACGACGTCGTCGCGGTCGCCAACGAGACATTGCTGTTCGCGCACGAGCAGGCCTTCGCCGACCCGCAGCGCCTGTACGCCGATCTCGCGCGGCTGCTGCCGGAGGTCGTCGTCATCGAGGTGCCCGCCAGCGCCGTCAGCCTGAGCGATGCCATCGGCTCCTACCTGTTCAATTCGCAGCTGGTCACCGTCCCCGGCGGGGGCATGGCGCTGATCCTGCCCGGTGAGGCGCGCGACAACCGCCACGTCGCCGCCTGGCTGGACACGCTGCTCGCGGGCAATGGCCCGATCCGCGCGGTGCACTATGTCGAGGTCCGTGAATCGATGCGCAACGGCGGCGGCCCGGCGTGCCTCAGGCTGCGCGTCGTCGCCGATCCCGCGACCGTTGATCCGCGCTTCCTGGTCGACGCGGCCAAGCTCGACCGGCTCGAGCGCGTCGTCGCGGCACACTGGCCCGAAAGCATCGCGCCCGTCGATCTCGGCAACCCAGGGCTATGGCAGCAGGCGCGCGCTGCCCGTGCAGCGTTACTCGACGAACTCGGCCTGCCCGAACTGCTTTAGTGCAGCAGCGGGCGGCGGCCGTCGTGACGGAAGGCGTTGAGCAGCTTGAGGATCGCGACGGCGCGGGGTGCCAGGCCACCGCGTTGGCTCAGTACCTCGGGCTCGCTGGTCAGGACGCCCTCGACGTCGCCGAACTCGGCGAGGAGTCGTGACGCGGTGGGCGGGGCCGGTGCCGGTCCCGCGAATTCGAGAGCGAAGTCGAGCAGTTCGGAATCGGGAAGGTCGCGGTCGACCGGAGATCGGACCACGCGTTTTCGAACGAGGATCGGCGTCCAGTCACTCGACATTCGTGCCCCCCGGCAGTTTAACTTAAAGCAACTCCAGCCCACCAAGAGCGCACCCCGGGCCGATAGCAAGCGCAATTGTCGAAGCAGGCGAAACAATCACGTTATCAGCCGCGACAGTCCTTCGATCGTATCGGCCTCGGCCGCCGGCTTATCGGTCCGGATGCGCGCAACTCGCGGAAAACGCATCGCTACTCCCGATTTGTGACGGGTCGAGCGGTGCAGCGAGTCGAAGGCCACCTCGAGCACCAAAGACTTGGCGACTTCTCGCACCGGGCCGAAGCGCGCAATTGTATTATTACGTACAAACTTATCGAGCATCACCAACTCTTGATCCGTGAAGCCGCTGTACGCCTTGCCGACCGGCAACAACTCGCCCTCGGGGGTCCAGCAGCCGAACGTGTAGTCGCTGTAGAAGCTCGACCGTTTGCCGTGGCCGCGCTGGGCGTACATCATCACGCAGTCGGCGACGAGCGGGTCGCGCTTCCACTTGTACCACAGCCCGGTTTTGCGCCCCGGTACGTAGGGGCTGTCGCGGCGCTTCAGCATCAGGCCCTCGATCGCCGCGTCGCGGGTGCCGAGGCGGATGTCCTCCAGCGCCTCGAAGTCCGCGGCCTCGATCACCGCCGACAGGTCGAAGCGCGTCGCATCGAGGCGCGGCATCAGCGCCTCCAGCCGCGCGCGTCGCGCTGTCCACGGCAGCGCGCGCAAGTCCTCGTCGCCGTCGTACAGGATGTCGTACAGCCGCACGAACGCCGGGAACTCGGCCATCGCCTTGGCGGTCACCGACTTCCGCCCGAGCCGCTGTTGCAGCGCGTTGAAGCTCGCCGCGCCGCCGCCGTCGTCGAGCGCCCCGCCCTGGAAATCGCCGCGGACCAGCAGCTCGCCGTCGAGCACCGCGGGCGTGTCGTACGCCGCCGCGACGTCGGGGAAGCTGCCGGTGATGTCGTCCCCCGCCCGGCTGAACAGTCGCGTCTGCCCGGCGACGTTGACCAGCTGGACCCGGATGCCGTCCCACTTCCACTCCGCCGCATAGTCCGCGAGGTCGAGCTTCAGGTCCTCCAGCGGGTGCGCCAGCATGAACGGGCGGAACACCGGCGTCGTCCCCGCGGTCGGCTGCTCGCCGCCGGCAACCCAGGCGAACAGCTCGGGGTAGGGCGCCCGCAGGCCGTGCCAGACCTCCTCCACCGCATCGACCTCGACCCCGAAGCCTTGCGCGAACGCGGTCTTCGCCAGCCGCGCCGAGATGCCGATGCGCAGCGCGCCGGTCGCGAGCTTGAGCAACGCATAGCGCCCGGGCGCGTCGAGCCGGTCCATCAGCTCGGTCATCACCCGCGGCGCATCGAGCCGCGCCAGGCCGTGCAGCCGCTCGACGACCTCGTTCAGCGACGGCGACGGCCGCGTCTCCGCCACCGGTGGGTCGGGCCACAACAGCGCCACCGTCTCCGCCAGGTCGCCGACATAGTCATAGCTCATCGCGAACAGGACAGGGTCGACCCGGTCCTCCATCAGCGTCCGGATCAGCTTCGGCTGCACCGCCTTGAGGCTCAGCCCCCCGGTCAACGCCGCCAGCGCCCAGCCCCGGTCAGGGTCGGGCGTGTGCGTCAGATAATCCCCGATCAGCCGCAGCTTGGCATTGCGCGACCGCGTGTAGAGGAGCGCGTCGAGGAGGGCGGCGAAGGCTTGCATCGGAGGTGGAACGTAAGGCGGGGGGAGAGGGGGGCAAGTGATACAACTTGTATCACCGGGCGCATGAGTGATACACACAGTATTGGATGCAGGTCGAATTCGATGCCGACAAGGACGAAGTCAATCGCTTCAAGCACGGCGTCGCGCTCGCGTTCGGGCGTCGGGTGTTCGACGACGAGGCCGTCGACATCCTGCCAACGATCCGCATCGGCGACGAGGAAGAGCGTTTCAAGGCGGTCGGGCTGGTCGACGGCAAACTCTACACAGCCGTCCACGTCTGGCGCGGCAACACGGTTAGGATGATCTCGGTCAGGAGGAGTAACGCCGGTGAGCAAAGAAACTACGATCGCGATCCCCGCTGATCCGAATGATGCGGAGGACCGTGACGTCAGCGTCGCGGGCGTCGAGCGCGGCCTGATGGGCCGCCGCATTCGCCGCCTGCGCAACCGGCTGGGCCTCAGCCAGGAGGCGTTCGGCGAACGCTACGGCATCCCCGTCGCCAACATCCGCCAGTACGAGATCGGCCGCCACATGCCGCCCCCGGCGGTGCGGGCGTATCTGAAGGTCATCGATGCGGAGCCGGAGATCGCGGCGCGGGCGTTGGCGGCGGCTTGAGTGTGCGCGCCATCAGCTTTGCGGAAGATAATGCCAACCTAAAGAAAATTCGTCGGATACTGGCTCTGTGAAGCACTCAAGTGTAAAAGCGTCCTACGTCTCCACTAGAGTGACTTAGAACAATGTCTTAATTACTTGATCTACACCGTCAATCAGGTCCGCCACCTGCTCGACAGTTGGATCTGCCGTACGGGCATGATCGCAGAGATTACGAATATCCGTTAGATGCTGAATTTTTCGCCATTGCGGAATATCAATAACGTTCGCATCCTTGAGACCCTGGTTCAATAAGGCAATGCCAGCGTTCTTCTTGATTACAATCTTATGGTTATCAGAAATCTCTAATAAATGCTTCTCCAAAATAACTCCTGCGATAGCACCAGCTGCACGAGTGAACTTATTCTTAAGCAGCTCCCGTGCAATTGAGATCTCGCTGTCTAGAAGATCGGCTTGAACAAGAGATCTAATATCAAAGAGGGAACTCTCAAATCTCTTTTGAGCAGACTTAAGGATCGCTACTTGCTGATCAAAAAGAGCGATTGCTGTATTCGGGCCAACGATCTTTTGGCCGCTACGGCTCGCTGTTAGCCCCTGTAGATAGTCCTGAATCACATAAGTATCTACTGATAACTCGCGCTTAGCCTTAGGTTTCTCATAAAGCCTTTTAAAGTCTTCCAAGCGGTCCGGTAATAGTTGCCGAATAACGGCAAGCGATTCAGAATACCAATGTTGATAACTAGCGTCGAATTTTGGTAGCCCTTTGATAAAGCTATCAGCTTTTTCTTTAAGCTGCTTCCTTATTTGTTGACGCATATGATCGCCCTGTACTTCAAGGCTCATTGCAAACGCCAGCTGCTCACCCTGAAAAGATAACGAGTCTAAATCTTTTATAAATCGCTCGAGATTGCTGGTCATCGCTGCACCCCCACGTAAATCTCCCCCCCAGTCTCCCGGAACTTCTCGCTCATCTCCGCCATCCCGCGCTCGGCCTCGAGCATGCCCTCGGCGTTCTGCTTCGCCGCATACTCGCGCACTTCCTGCGTGATCTTCATCGAGCAGAACTTCGGGCCGCACATCGAGCAGAAGTGGGCGGTCTTGGCACCTTCGGCCGGCAGGGTCTCGTCGTGGTACTTGAGGGCTGTTTCGGGGTCGAGGGACAGGTTGAACTGGTCGCGCCAGCGGAAGTCGAAGCGGGCGCGGGACACGGCGTCGTCGCGCCACTGGGCGGTCGGGTGGCCCTTGGCCAGGTCGGCGGCGTGGGCCGCCAGCTTGTAGGTGATGACGCCGACCTTGACGTCGTCGCGGTCGGGCAGGCCGAGGTGCTCCTTGGGGGTGACGTAGCAGAGCATCGCGCAGCCGAACCAGCCGATCATCGCGGCGCCGATGCCGCTGGTGATGTGGTCGTAGCCGGGGGCGATGTCGGTGGTGAGTGGCCCGAGTGTGTAGAACGGCGCCTCGCCGCAGACCGCGAGCTGCTTCTCCATGTTGACCTTGATCTTGTGCATCGGGACGTGGCCAGGGCCCTCGATCATGACCTGGACGTCGCGCTCCCAGGCGATCTTGGTGAGTTCTCCCAGCGTGTCGAGCTCGGCGAACTGCGCGGCGTCGTTGGCGTCGGCGATGGAGCCGGGGCGCAGGCCGTCGCCGAGGCTGAAGCTGATGTCATAGGCCTGCATGATCTCGCAGATTTCGGCGAAGTGCGTGTAGGTGAAGTTCTCCTTGTGGTGCGCGAGGCACCATTTGGCGTGGATCGAGCCGCCGCGGCTGACGATGCCGGTGACGCGCTTGGCGGTCAGGTGGATGTAGGCGAGGCGGACGCCGGCGTGGATGGTGAAATAGTCGACGCCCTGCTCGGCCTGCTCGATCAGCGTGTCGCGGTAGATCTCCCAGCTCAAATCCTCGGCGATTCCGCCGACCTTCTCCAGCGCCTGGTAGATCGGCACGGTGCCGATGGGGACGGGCGAGTTGCGGACGATCCACTCGCGGGTGTTGTGGATGTTGCGGCCCGTCGACAGGTCCATGACGGTGTCGGCGCCCCAGCGGGTCGACCAGACCATCTTGTCGACCTCCTCCGCGACCGAGCTGGCGACGGCGGAGTTGCCGATGTTGGCGTTAATCTTGACCAGGAAGTTGCGCCCGATCGCCATCGGCTCGCACTCGGGGTGGTTGATGTTCGACGGGATGATGGCGCGGCCGCGGGCGATCTCGTCGCGGACGAACTCGCCGGTGACATGGTCGGGGATCGACGCGCCGAAGTCCTCGCCGTCGCGGACGAGGCCGGCGATTGCGGCGCGCCCGAGGTTCTCGCGGACCGCGACATACTCCATCTCGGGCGTGACGATGCCGCGGCGGGCGTAGTGCATCTGGGTGACGTTCATGCCGGGCTTGGCCCGCAGCGGCATCAGGTTGACGTTGGGGAAGCCGGCGACCTCGGGCTGCTGGCGGCCGGTCATGCCGTTGTCCTCGGGGCGGACGTCGCGGCCGGGGTAGGCTTCGACATCGCCGCGGCGCATCGTCCAGGCGCGGCGCAGCGGGGGCAGGCCGGCGCTGATGTCGATGACCGCGTCGGGGTCGGTGTAGGGGCCGCTCGGGTCGTAGATGCGGACCGGCGGCTCGTTCGCGGACGGGTCGAGCGCGACCTCGCGCATCGCGACGTGGACGTCGGCGAAGCGCTCGCTGGGCACGTAGACCTTGCGGCTGCCGGGCAAGGAGCCCGTGGTGACGGGGATTTCGATCTTCGAGGCGATGTCGGCCATGCGCGTCACTCCACAGCGGCCATCCGGTGCATGGAGTTTGCGGGCGGTCGAGTGGACCTTGGCCGCTCCCTCCCTACGCCGGTGTGAGCCGGATCAGGTTCGACGGGTCGCGACCGGAATGTCGCCTCTCAGCCGCACGTGCGGCCCCCCGGGGAAGTTGTGGTTGTGGGCGGGAAGGCTCGTGAAGTCTACAGGAAATACTTCATCCGGATCGCTTCGGTCTGCGGGCCGACCATGTCGAACTTGCTGGCGGCGTATGTCGGCGGGCCGAACGAGATCTTCGGGTTCTGGGAGAAGCCGACGCCCTCCTTGGGGATGCCGAGGAAGTTCTTGTCGAGCTTGCCGTTGCCGTTCTCGTCGTGGAGCAGCGACACCGCATAATCGCCGGGGGCGAGCGGCACGGCGACGAGTACGACCGGGGTCGCGGCGGGGACGACGATCTGCTGGCCGGCACAGGTGTCATTGGGGAACTTGGCGGGACCGTGCCAGACGCAGAGGCGGATATCGCCGTGCGCGGACCGCAGGCCCGAGAGCGAAATCTCGAGCTGGACGGTGTCAGGCGCGGGCGCGGTGCCGAGCAGGACGAGCGGCAGCACTGCTGCCGCCAGCTTCAAGTATCGTCGCGGCCCCCCGGCCAGCGTTTTCGAAAGAAGCGGCCCCCCGGCCGCTGTCGCCAAATCCAGCATCATTTCGCTCCGCCACCCCGCGGTCGGTACCGCACATAACGTCCCATACACGGAAATACAGTCCGTAGTTGCCGAGATAGTGACGATGATGAAGTTCATGGTGCGATGCGGTAATCATGCCACGCCCGAAGCGGCCCTCGACCAGCGAGCGCGGGAAGATCTCCCACCCCATATGGTTGGTAACGCCGAAGAATGTCGCGACGAGCAGCACCACCAGCAGCGCCGCCCAGTGGATCGGCACGAGGAACACCAGCGCCGGGAACAGCCACGCGCCCGACAACGCCTCCCACGGATGGAAGGCCATCGCGGCCCAGGCGGTCGGCGGACGGCTGGCATGATGGACGGCGTGGACCCGCTTGAACCACCACGGCCGGTGCATCAGGCGGTGGCTCCAGTAGAACCAGGTGTCGTGGACGATCAGGTAGGCGAGCACGCTGCCGGGCAGCCACGCCCAGCCGTATGCCAGCGGCGCGTCGTAGATGCGGGTCCAGCCAAGCTGTTGCCACGCCACCGCGACAAGGCCGGCGGGCACGCCGTAGATCGCCGCCGAGAGCAGCGACCAGCCGATCTCGCTGCGGATTTGGCGGGTGCGGCGTTCTGCATTCAGGGGGCCCGCGACGATGCCGCGGCGGGCGGTCCACCACGCGAAACCGCCCGACACGCCGAGGTAGCGCACCACGACGATCGCGGTCATCGCCAGCGTGCCGAGGAGGAAGGGCATGAGCATTGCCCGTCGCTTCTAGTCCCGGCGGCGGGGGCCGTCACCTGTGCGGGCGTCGCACCTTCGACAGCGTCAGCCGCGCACCTCCAGCACCGTCTCGCCCCACGGCGTCAGGGTGCGGGTCTTGTCGCGAAAGTTCTCCGGCAGTTCCTCGACCATGTCCCAGGTCGCGCCGAGCCGTCCGAAGCCGACGCAGAACGCAGTCCAGATGCCGAGCTCGACGATCTCCGCCTCGGTGAAATGGGCGCGCAGGCCATCGTAGGTCGCGTCGTCGATCGACAGGTGATTGTTGGCGAAGCGGTCGGCGTAGTCGAGCGCCGCTTTCTCCGCCGCGGTCAGGTCCGGCGCTTCGCTCGGGCGCTCGAGCGAGCAGACCAGGCCCTCGTCGACGCCGTCGGCGACCGCGGACTGGTACCGGATGGCCATGCAACTGCGGCACTGGTTGTGAAACGCGATGCGCAGTCGCACCAGTTCGCACAGCCGGTCGGACAGCGCGCGGTTGGTGCGCAGCGCCGCCCCGAACTGGGTCAGGCCGATGGCGATCTCGGGCGTATTGGCGAACATCCTCATCAGGCCCTGCTCGAGCGGTGTGCCGGTGTCGGCGGCCGTTATCGTCCGCAACCGCGGGTCCCATTGCTCCACGGGTATCTTGGCTATCCGGCTCATGCCGCGACCTACCCAGGGCCGGTCGAGCGACCCGATCGCTACTATGAAGAACCGCCAGCGCGCCGCACAACTGCGAAAACTGTCAGCAGGAACGGCGCCGCTGCGGCACCGTGACGGGCGCGCGGGGGATGCGCTGCGGCCGTTCATCGGCTAACCCTCCGCGCGGATGGACTACGACCTGATCCTGGCCGGCGGGGGGCTGCACAACGGGCTGATCGCGCTGCGGCTTGCGGCGCTGCGGCCAGAGTTGCGCGTCGCTGTCGTCGAGGCCGGGCCATCGGTCGGCGGCAACCACACCTGGTCGTCGTTCGCGCGCGACCTGACGCCCGAACAGGCGGCATGGACCGCGCCGCTGATTGCGCACCGCTGGGACCGTTATTCGGTGCGCTTCCCGCGCCACTCGCGGATCATCGACATGGGCTATGTCAGCGCGACGTCGGCGCTACTCGACGCAGCGGTGCGCGCTGCGCTGCCGGCGGACTGCATCCTGACCGGGGTGCCGATCGTGGCGCTCGACCCGACGTCGGTCACGCTCGCCGACCAACGCGTGCTGACCGCGAGCGCCGTGATCGACGGGCGCGGGCAGGGGCCGACCAAGGCGCTCGACCTGCGGTGGCAGAAGTTCCTGGGGATCGAGGTCGAGCTCGCCGCCGATCATGGCCTCGAGGGGCCGATCATCATGGATGCGACGGTGCCGCAGTCTGATGGCTACCGCTTCGTGTACACGCTGCCGTTCGGGCCGCGCCACGTGCTGATCGAGGACACGTATTTCAGCGACGGCGACGATCTTGCACCCGAACGCCTGCGCCAGCACCTCGCCGACTACGCGAAGGCGCAGGGCTGGGAGATCGTCCGCGTTATCCGCGAGGAGACCGGCATCCTCCCGATCGCGCTCGGCGGCGACGTCGCGGCGCTGTGGGCGGAGGGCGAGGCGGGCGTCGGCAAGGTCGGACTGCGCGCGGCGCGCTTCAACCCGGCGACCGGCTATAGTTTCCCCGACGCGGTCCGCACCGCCGACCTGGTTGCGGGTCTGCCCGACCTTTCGCCGGCGGCGCTCGACAAGGCGCTCCGTACTGCCGCGATCGAGGCATGGAACGGCCGCAGCCTGTTCCGATTGCTCAACAAGATGCTTTTTCTCGCTGCGTATCCGCATGAGCGCCGGCAGATCCTGGAGCGCTTCTACCGCCTCGATGCCCGGCTGATCGGGCGGTTCTATGCCAGCGAGTCGACCTTCTACGACCGCATGCGCATCCTCACCGGCAAGCCGCCGATCCCGATCCCCCGCGCCGTCCGCGCCCTCCTCAAGTACGAGTTCGTGAAATGAGCACTGTCCTCACCCCCGCTGTCCAGGCAAAGCCTACCGCCGTGCAGGCGAAGCCGGTCGCGGCCCATCCGGCGCTTCGCACCGCGTGCGTCATCGGTGCCGGGTTCGGCGGCCTCGCGCTCGCCATCCGGCTGCAGTCGGCCGGCGTTCAGACGACGCTGATCGAGAGCCGCGACAAGCCCGGCGGTCGTGCCTACGTCTTCGAAGACCAGGGTTTCGTCTTTGATGCCGGGCCGACCGTGATCACCGACCCTTCGTGCCTCGAGGAACTGTGGGAACTGTCGGGCCGCAAGCTGTCGGACTATGTCGAGCTGATGCCGGTGACGCCGTTCTACCGGCTGCTGTGGGAGGACGGCACGGTCTTCGACTATTCCAACGATGACAAGGCGTTGTTCGCCCAGATCGCCGCCAAGTCACCGCGCGACGTCGAGGGCTACAAGAAGTTCCTCGAATACAGCGAGGGGGTGTTCCACGAGGGTTATGAAAAGCTCGGCCATGAGGCGTTCCTCGACTTCAAGTCGATGCTCAAGGCCGCCCCCAGCCTGATGAAATACCAGGCTTTCCGCTCCGTCTATTCGATCGTCGCGAGCTACATCAAGGACGAGCAGCTGCGGCAGGCGTTCAGCTTCCACTCGCTGCTCGTCGGCGGCAATCCGTTCAAGACCAGCAGTATCTACGCGCTGATCCACGCGCTCGAGAAGAAGTGGGGCGTGTGGTTCCCACGCGGCGGCACCAACGCGCTGATCAAGGGCATGGTCAAATTGTTCGAGGACCTCGGCGGCACCGTCCGCATCGGCGACGGCGTCGAGCAGATCACCGCCGACGGGGCGCGCGTCACCGGCGTGCGGACGAAAGACGGCTGGAGCGGCAGCTTCGACACCGTCGCCTCGAACGCCGACGTCGTCCACACGTACGAGGGGCTGCTCAGCGAGCATCCGCGTGGGAAGGCGATGGCCAGGTCGATGAAGCGCCGCAGCTTTTCGCCGTCGCTGTTCGTGACGTACTTCGGCCTCAAGCGGCAGCATCCCGACGTGCGCCACCACTCGATCCTGTTCGGGCACCGCTACAAGGAACTGCTGGCCGACATCTACGGCGGCGGCGAGCTCGCCGAGGACTTCTCGCTCTATCTGCACCACCCGACCGCGACCGACCCGGCGATGGCCCCGCCGGGTTGCAGCGCCTTCTACGTGCTGTCGCCGGTCCCGCATCGCGGCAAGCTCGACATCGACTGGGACGCGGAGGCGCCGAAGTACGCGAACGTCATCCTCGAGGCGCTGGAGCGCCGCATCCTGCCGGGCCTGAAGGAGGACCTGGTGACGATGCGGACCTTCACGCCGAAGGATTTCTCGACCGAGCTGAATGCGCACCTCGGGTCGGCGTTCAGCCTCGAGCCGGTGCTGTGGCAGTCGGCCTATTTCCGCACGCACAACCGCGACGATGTGCTGTCGAACCTGTATTTCGTCGGGGCGGGGACGCACCCGGGGGCGGGAATTCCGGGGGTGGTCGGGAGCGCGAAGGCGACGGCGAAGCTGATGCTGGGGGCGTAGTGCTCTTCCCTCTCCCGCAAGCGGGAGAGGGAAGTGTCACCGCACCGTCACCAGCGCCCGGTCGAGCACTCGCCCGTCCGCCCCTCGCAGCGTGAAATAATGCGCCCCCGGCAACGGCGGCCACAGCGCCCCGCTCAGCGGCAACGAGCGCCCGTCGACATTGAGCTTCAGCCCCGGCACACCCCCGGCAACCCGAACCCCGACCCGCTGCCGCGCCGCCGGAATATCGGGGTCGAGTGCGATCACCGTGCCGTTGGTCGGGCTGAGCAGGCGCGGGCGCTCGGCCTCCGGGGGCGCGACGCGGACCAGTGACAGCGCGGTGCCCGGCAGGAACAGCTCGGTGCGCGGCGGCTCGATTGCGGGGCTGAAGACGACGCGTGACGCGACGAGGCCTGGGTGCGGCGGCTGGTGGCCGGGCGCGTCGCGGTGGAGGTACAGCATGATCTCGCGCCATGCCGGGGCACCGCCATCGGTCCCCGAGACGCCCGCGCCCATCGCGTCGCCCTCGAAATTACCGACCCACACCGCCACCGTGAAGCGGTCGGTGAAGCCGATGCACCAGTTGTCGCGCAGCGCCTTGGAGGTGCCGGTCTTGACCGCCGCCCAGAATGGCAGCGCCAGCGCGTTGTCGGAGCCGAAGGTCGAGGTGCGTGCCGCGTTGTCGCCGATCATGTCCGCGACGATGCCCGCCGCCGGGGCGCCCAGTACCTGTCGGTCGGCAAGCGGCGTGCCCATCTCCAGCCGTAGCGGCGACCAGCGGCCGCCGCGCGCCAGGCTGCGGTAGGCGGATGCCTGCTCGACGAGCGTGACCTCCGCCGACCCAAGCGCGAGGCTGAACCCGTAGTAATCGCCGTCCTTGGAGATGCCGCGGTAACCGGAGTCGAACAGCCGGTCGCGGAACGCGTCGACCCCGACCAGGAGCAGCGTCCGAACCGCGGGGACGTTAAGGCTGTTGCCGAGCGCCGAGCGCGCGCTGACCGGGCCGCGGAAGCTGCGGTCGTAATTTTGCGGGATGTACAGGCCGTTGGCGGTGTCTAGGTCGACAGGGGCATCGTCGAGGACGCTCGCGGCGGTCAGCAGTTTGCGCTCGATGGCGAGGCCGTAGAGGAACGGCTTGAGGGTCGACCCGGCCTGCCGCGGTGCGCTCGCGCCGTCGACCGCCCCGCTGGTCGAGGCCGCGCCGCCGCTCGCGACATAGGCGAGGATGTCGCCGCTCGCGTTGTCGACGACGATCGCCGCGCCGTCGCGGACGTTGCGCGCCGACAGCGCTGCAAGACGCCGGCCGAGGATGTCGGCGACGACGCGCTGCAAGCCGGCGTCGATGGTCGTGCGGACGCTCCGCACGTCGGGGCCGAGCAACTTGGCCGCAAGCTGAGGCGCAAGGCCGGGGTCGGGGAGCGCCGAGCGGGGCCCGAGCATCGTCTCGGCAGCGGTCGTCAGCGCGGGGCAGAGGTCCGGCGCGCCGCGGCAGGCGCGCTCGGCGACCCGGCGCGGCGACGCGGAGGGCGCCGGGATCAGCGCCGCGAGCACGCGCGACTGCGCGACGTTGAGGGCGGCGGGCGGCACCCCGGCCAGGCTCCGCGCCGCCGCATCGACGCCGATCAGGTCGCCGCGGAAGGGCAGCAGGTTGAACCACGCCTCGAGGATCTGGTCTTTGGTCCAGCTGGCCTCGATCGCCCCGGCGGCTCGGGTTTGCCGCAGCTTCTGCCGCCATGTCCGATTTCCGCTAGTCCCGAGGTCTTTGGACAGCAGTCCGGCGAGTTGCATGGTGATCGTGCTCGCACCCCGCGTCGGGCGGCCCGCGATGCGGTCGCGGAGCGCTCCGCCGACGCCGCGCCAGTCGATACCGCCGTGTTCGCGGAAGCGCTTGTCCTCGGAGGCGACGGCAATGGCGACGAGGGGTGCGGCGATACGGGGCAGCGGCACCCAGTCGAGGCGGCGGACCTTCGGGTCGGCGCGGACGATGTCGAGGACCTGCCCGTCGCGGGCGAGGAGACGCGCCTCGCTGCTGTTCCACGCGGCGCGGGTGGCGGCGTAACTCGGCATGGCGGGCGGCCATGTTGCCACAACAAGGGCCAGCGCCAGCCCGGCTAGGGCCGCCCGCCAGTGCCAGCGCCTCACTTCGCCGCCGCCACCTCGACCACATGGTTCGGGACCATCGCCATCATCTCAGGCGAGTACAGCGCCTCGACCCGCGTCGGCGGCATCCGGAACACACCCTCGCTGTTGAGGCGAAGCGTGTATTCGTAGGTGATCGTCCCCTTCGGCATCGACTCGTAGTGGGCGTGGACGGCGTCGCTGCGGCGCTCGACGAAGGTCGGCTGCAGGCCGCTGGTGTCCGCGCCCGCAAGCATTTCGGAACGCCCGCCGAGCGAGCCGCCGAGGACCGTCGCGCCGGCGGGCACGGGGTCGTCGATAACCACCCACTCGATCGGTGCGCGCGGCGTGACGGTGATCCGGACCCGCATGACGTCGCCGCGGCTCCAGCGGCCCGCGACCGAGCGGCTGACGATGAACACCTGCCGGCTGACCGCGAAGCCGCTGGCGAAGGGCGCGGTCAGCGGCACGGCGGCGCGCGAAGTGACGGTCGCCCACGGCGCCCCGGTGCCCGAATGGGTCAGGGTCAGCTGGGTCTTGGTGGTCGGCCACGCCAGTGTCGCGGGGTCGGGGTTGCCGCTCCAGGCGAACGATTTTGCCTCGGGGCCGACGGTGACCTGCGTGGTGCCGGTGACGGGCTCACTCTCGAAGATGCTCGAGAACTTGCGCATCGCCAGCGTGCCGACCGCGTTGGCGACCGTGGTGTCCCAGTGGCCGCGCTGCTGCTTGAGCATCAGGCCGCGTGCCAGCCCGCCCGCGTCGGCGCGCCAGTCGGGCAGGGCCGAGACCGTCGCGAGCAGGCGCGCGGCGGTGCTGTCCGGCGAAGCGAGGAGCTGCCATGGGTCGTCGCTGCGGGCGATGGTCAGCCGCGTACCCTGCAGGTCGAGGCGGGCGCGCAGCACGTTCGAGGCCGATGTCAGCTTGACCTGCGCGTCGGGGATGCCGGGCAAGGTCTGCAGGATATAGGCCCAGTCGACGACGCCGCTGGTCGGCCACGCATCGGGGGTCAGCGCGATCGGCTCGACCATCGCCGGGGTCGCCGACTTGACCGATGTGAGCGCCGCGACCGCGCCGAGGCGGCGGGTGGCAAGGTCGCCGCCGAAGCCCGCGAGGCCGATGTCGCCGCTCGCCTTGTCGAGGACCAGCACGTTGGCGTGGCTGCGGGTCGTCTTGCTGGCGATGAAGCTTTGCAGGCCGGCGATCATCTTGGCGCGCGGGTCGTCGGGGAGCGGCCAGCCGGCTTCCGCAGACAGGCGCAGGACATAGGCGGTCAGGCTATCGTCGCCGGCGATCCAGTCGGCGGGGAAGAAGCGCACCAGCCCGTCGCCGTCGAGATAGGCGGGGAGCAGTGCCGCCGACCGGTCCCACATCGCGCGGTCGCCGAGCGCGACGGCGCGGCTGAGCTGCTGCTCGATGCAGTCGTAGCGGTACTGCGCCATGTAAGCGCGGACCCCGGGCAGCGAGCCGCCGAGCGTGCGGGCGAGCGCCACGTCGAGGCCGCCGCGGCCCGGAATGCCGCCGACCGGCAGCGCGACCGGGAATTGGATCTGCGGGCTGAGCTGGACGAGGGTCGACTGCCAGACCGCAACGGGCACGGCGGGTGCTACGGTCTGCGGGACCTGCACGGCGTCGGTGGCGGTGCCGGCGTTGCCGCTGATCGCCCACACGATCTCGCCCGGATTGGCGGGGGCGAGGATGCCCCAGCCGACGGTGACCGCGTCGTTGGCGGCGATGTCGACGGTCTTGGTCGGTAGGGTCGTCGCGCCGGCGTGACCGGTCAGCACGACGCGCATCGGCTTGCTCGTCGCATTTCGCGCCAGCACGGTGGCGACGTAGCGGTCGCCCTCGCGGACCAGCGGCGGGATACCCGGCAGGATCTGGAGCGGCTGGGTGGTGCGGATGGTGGTCGCACCCATCCCGAACAGGTCGCTGCCGCCGCTCGCCACCGCGACGAGGCGAAAGCCCGACAGCGCGTCGTTCAGCGGCACCGCGATGCGGGCGCGGCCCTGCCCGTCGAGGGGGACGCGCGCCTGCCACAGCAGCAGCGGCTGAAAGTCCTTGCGGGTCAGGCCGCCCGCGGACGCACCGCCGTCGCCACCCGCCGCGACCGCCTTGAGACCGTAGTGGCGCTTGCCGACGACCTGCCCCTGTGCGGTCGAGGTCTGCACCCACACCGGGCGCTCGCCCATCATCGCGGTGAGCACGTCCCAGCTCGGGTTGTCGGAAAGCTGGAGCAACGCCTCGTCGACCGCGGCAAAGGCGATCTCGGAGCCAGCGGGGAGCGCGCGACCCTTGGGCGGCGTCACTGTGACCGCCGCCTGCGCGATCTTGCGGACGCCGTAGGTCGGCGCATCGGTGGCGACCTTGACCCCGAGGCGATGATCGCCCCAGCCGACGCGGATCTTGGTCATGCCGAGGCGGTAGCTCGGCTTGGCGAGGTCGATCAGCGCGGTCGGCGAGGCGGCGTCGCGCGAAATCCACGGCAGGTTCCAGCGCCGTGCGAGGTCGGCGAGCCACAGCCGCCAGCCCGCCACGCGCCCGCGCACCGCCAGCACCGAGACGTAGACGTTGGGCGCATAGCCGCGCTTGAGCTGGACTTCGACGACCGGGTCCTTGCCGCTGAGCTGGGTGACGAAGCTGTCGACGACGCCGTCGCGGAGCACGCTGACCAGCGCGGTCGCGGTGCGGAACGGCATCCGGACCTGCAGGCGCGCGACGCCTCCGGCGGGGTATTCGGGAGCCTCTGCGACGACGTCCATGCGGTCTCCGTTGTCGCCGCCGAAGTACCAGTCGTCGTCGCCCGCGAGCCAGACCGACTTGGTCGCCTGCGACAGGCGTCCGGCATTGTCGCGGACGGTGGCCTGGGCGATGACCTCGCCCGACACGCCGACGTCGATGGCGCAGGTGACGAGGCCCTTGTCATCCGACGTGCCGCTGCAGGTCTTGCCGAGTTCCTTGGTCTCGCGGCTGTTGTCGTAGCTGTAGAAGCCGCCGATCAGCCGCTTGCGGTAAGAGTAGGTTTCGCGGCTGAACAGCGCGACCGAGACCTTGGCGCCGCGCACCGGTTTGTCGTCGAGGTCGAGCACGACCATCTTGAGCCGCAGGTCGTCGGCCTTGGCCAGCCAGCCGTCGCCGGCGATGCCGACGTGCAGCCCTGACGGGTCGAGGTCGATCTTGGCGGCGGTGGTCGCGACCTCGCCGTTGGCGTCGTCATAGTCCATCTCGGCAACCAGGCGCGACGGCACTGTCACGGGTGGCAACTTGTCGATTGTCACCCGCGCGCCGCCGTTCGCGGCCAGCGTCACCGGCTGGACCGAGGCGCGGAGCGGAGCGGCAGAGGGCGCTTCCTCGCCACCGTCGAGGGGGACGATGCCCGCGACCAGGGTCTCGCCGCCGAAGCTGAAGTTCGGATAGTCGGCGGCGCTGATTTCGCGCGGCTCGACCTGGGTGCGGAGCTTGACCGGAGCGCGATTGACCGCGCCGCCGGACAGGTAGGTCAGCGACAGGTCGAGCGGTACCGACGCGGGCGCGATCTGGTGCGTGCCGGGGCCGCGCACCGAGGCGCGGATCGTCGGCAGGCGGAACTCGTCGACCTTGAAGCTGCCCGAGACGTGGCGGGCGCCGGTCTGGCCGATCTCGCCGATCGACACCTCGTAGTCGCCGAGCGCCGCCGCCTTCGGGATCGCCCACTCGCTGACCCCGATGCCGTCCGCGCCGAGCGCCAGCGGGATTTCCCATTGCTGGTCGGAGCCGGTGTGGCGAATGACCAGGCTGGGCTTTTTGGGCAGGTTGGTCGGCAGGCTGAGCCCGCGGTCGTCGGTGGCGCGGATGAAGTGCTTGATGTGGACGGTCTCGCCGGCGCGGAGCAAGGTCCGGTCGAACACCGAGTGCCACACCGACTGCGTGCCGCCGTAGCCGGTCGGCATCTGGAAATCGCCGGGCTGGATGCCGCTGTTCCAGCTCGTCAGGGTGAAGCTGTAGTCGTTCGCGGTGCGTGCGCTGACCATCAGCGGGTGGCTCGAGTCGTAGTTGCGGCAGCCGCCATAGCTCGATGGGTCGGGGAGCCTGTCGGGGACCAGGGCGCGGCCCGAGGTGTCGGTGACGCCGCTCCAGAACACGTCGCCGGTGCAACTGTCGAGGATGGCGATCTTCGCGCCGGCGACGACCGATGCATCGGCGAGGCGGGTGACCCAGACCAGGCTGCGGCCCCGGCCCCACTGGAAATGCACCGCCATGTCGGTGACCAGCGCGGCGCTGGCGACGTAGCGCGTGCCGCCCTTGGACAGCAGGGCGCGGCCGAGGATCGGCGAGGCGAGCTCGACGACGTGGAAGCCGTTGGTGCGGAGCGGGATGCCGACGACCTCGAAGGCGCGCGCCCCGTTCGGCTTGGCGATGGTCAGCGCGGTGGCGGGCGCACCGGCCTTGATCAGCGGGGTCGAGCGCGTCGTGTTGATCGTCGTGGTCTGCTTCGACCCGGCGATCGGCTCCTCGTAGCTGGTGCTTTCCTCTGCCTTGTCGAGCGTGCGCAGCCACTCCGCCACCCGGGCATCGCCCTCGACGGACAGGTCTCGACCCTTCACGGGGCCGACCTGCAGACCGGCGACATTGGCCTCGACGGCACGCAGCGTAACCGGCAAGACGCCGCCCTCTGCCGCCTCGACGATGCCGAACGAGCCGGCGAACTTGACCAGCGGCGGCAGGTCGCCGGTGCGGGTGTCGAGCGGGAAGCGCGCGCCGTTGGTCAGGGTGCGCCCGGCGTCGTCGGCCAGGTTGGCGGGCAGCTCGACGCGGTAGTTGGCGCGCTCGTCGAAGGGGCCTTTCCACTCGACGGTGTCGACGGTCTGGGTACGCGCGGCGAAGGCTGTCGGCGCGACCGAGCCCTTCGGTCCGACGAGGCGGATCGCGGCGGCGGTCGCGGCGGGGACCTTGCCGGTGAACGAGACACGCATCGCCTCCAGCGGCGAGCACGACGCAGCGGCGGTGCTCCGCGAGCATTCGAAGCGTGCGGCGAACGCCGGGCGGACGCGGTAGTCCTTGCGGGTCCCGGCGGCGGTGACGAGGCCGTCCGCGCTGGCAATACCGGCCCCCCAGATGATCGACATGCGGCCACCGGCGGGCAGGGTACGGCGGCACTTGACCGCGATCACGGCGGACGGCGGCCCGATGTCCTCGCCCTCGTATTCGGCGGCGCGAAGGCCTGCCTTGCCGAGGAAGTTCTGCATCGAATAATCGCGCTTGGTACCCGCCATGATGCGGTCGCGGTCGGCGTCGGGCAGGATGTCGAGCGGCACGACCTCGCCGATGCCCTCGATCCGGCACGAGGCGTGGGCGGCGATGCTGGCGGCCGTGGGCCGGGCGTTAAGCGCAAGCAGAAAGGCCGCGTCTTCCTCGATGGTGCCGCTGTCCTCCTCGGGAATCGCGGCGCGGAGGTTGGGGCCACCGGTGTCGAAGGCGAACGTCCTGGGGCCAGCGACGGTCGCGCCGCTCGCGTCCTTCAGGCCCGCGTTGAGATTGAAGACGCAGCGCCGGCCACCCGCCAGCGGCTTCGGGAAGTCGATCGCATAGGTCCGCGCGTCGACCCAGCGGCCGGTCGCGCCGGCCGCGCAAGCGCCGCTGACCGGAGCGGGCAGGCGGGGATCGCCGAACGCCACCATCGGTGTCGTGAAGCGCAGCTTGACCTGCTCGGGGCGCTCGACCGACCCGGTGGGCGAGAACAGCTCGACCGCAGCTTGGGGTCCGCTCATCGCCCGGCCGGCGACGAGTGCGCCGACGCCGAGCAGGGTTGCAGTGAGGGTAGCGCGGAGGCGGAGGGAAAGCATCAGAGGCCATGATGCGCGGAGCCGATGACACACGCAAGACACCGCCGGAACAATCCCGCATGGTGCACCGCGCGGCTTGCGCGCTGCCCGGGCCGGCCATATCGTTCCGTACATGAGCGAGGCCGACGGCAGCAGCGCAGCGAAAATCCGCACCGGCGGCTGCCTGTGCGGGGCCCTGCGCTACGAGGCGCGGGGCGAGCCGATCTACACCGGTTATTGCTATTGCGCCGACTGCCGCAAGGCGTCGGGCTCGGGTTTTATCGGTTTCATGGGATTTTCCGCAAGCGCGGTGACCTTCACCGGTTCGACGTTGCAGTTCGGGTCGCTCGGGCGGAGCGGCGGCCCGGCGGTACGCAACTCGTGCCCGACCTGCGGCAGCCTGGTGTTCGGGGGTATCGTCGGCAAGGACGCCAGCCACACCATCTACGCGGGTAGCCTCGACGACCCGAGCGAGTTCGTGCCCGAGATCGCGATCTTCACGGAAGGCCGCCCCGAGTGGGCGATGCTCCCGCCCGGCCTGCAGGCGTTCCCGGGCATGCCGGGTTGATGCCACTGACCCGCCGGACGCTGTTGGGGGCCGGCATCGCGATGGCCGCCACGCGTGCAGCCGCCACGATGGAGCCGCCGACCGGCGTCGTCCTGCCCGGCGTACGCTTCAAGCCCGATCGCGAGGCGATGATCCCGGTCCCGGGTGGCCGCGCCTATGTCCGGGTCGACGGCGACCTCCGCGGGCCAAGGCCGCCGATCGTGTTCCTCCACGGCGGGCCGGGCAGCAGCCACTGGTACTTCCTCAATGCCACCGCGATGGCCGGCGAGCGTGCGGTGATCCTCTACGACCAGCTCGACAGCGGGCGCTCCGACCATCCGGGCATCGTGGCGAACTGGAATGTCCCCCGTTTCGTTGCCGAACTGGAAGCGATCCGCGTCGCGCTCGACGTCCCGCGCTGGCACATCCTCGGCGCGAGCTGGGGCGGCACGGTGGCGCTCGAATATGCCGCACAGCGCCCACCGGCGCTAGCGAGCGCGGTCCTGCAGTCGCCCCTGGTCTCGACTGAGGTCTGGCTCCGCGATGCGCGCATCCTGAAGGACGGCATGCCACCCGCGACGCGCAAGCTGCTCGACGACTGCGACACGCCCGGCGCCGCCGCGCCTGAGGCCTGCACCGCCGCGACCGACGCGTTCTACCGCCGCCACGTCAATCTGACCGAGCCGGGCGCCGCGGTCACCGCCTACCGCGCGGGCCTGCCGCGCGCGTTCAGCGCGGACATCTACAACGCGATGTGGGGCCGTGCCGAGTTCACCGCGACCGGAACCCTGAAGGATTACGACGGGCGGCCGTTGCTGAAGCAGCTCGACGGCGCGCGGACGCTGTTCCTCGCCGGCGAGTACGACGAGGCGCGGCCGGCGACGGTGCAAGGTTTCGCCCATGAAGCCGGCGCATCATTCGCGGTGGTTCCGGCTGCCGCCCACATGGCATTGGGTGACAATCCTGCCGGATATCTCCGCCTCCTGCGTCCCTGGCTGGCGGCGCACGACCACGCCGCCGCTTGACTTCGAGGGCTGCCGCCGATTGATGCGCCCCGATGGTTGCAGGAGTAAGCGTGGTTGGGCGGCGGACACGGATACTGGCGATTGCGAGTGGTGGCGGCCATTGGATCCAGTTGCTGCGGCTGATACCCGCCTTCGAGGGCAGCGACGTCAGCTTCGCCAGCGTCCACGCGGCGTCGGCGTCGCAGGTTCCCGGTGCGGACTTCCACAGCTTCCGTGACGCCAGCCGCAAGGACTGGTGGCGCGCCTTCGGCAGCAGCATCGACGTCGCGCGGATCATCGCCCGGGTCCGGCCCGACGTGATCGTCACGACCGGCGCGCTGCCGCCGCTGGTCGCAATCGTCTTCGGGCGTCTGATCGGCGCGCGCACCCTGTGGATCGACAGTGTCGCCAACAGCGAGAAGCTGAGCTCGTCGGGTTGGGTCGCGTCGAAGCTGGCGCACCGCACCGTGACCCAATGGCCAGACCTCGCCACCGCCGACCTGCCGTGCTGGGGCAGCGTCTTGTGATCTTTGTCTCGGTCGGCTCGATGCTGCCGTTCGACCGGCTTGTCCGCGCCGTCGATGCGTGGGCCGGGGCGCACCCCGAGACGCCGGTGCTGGCGCAGATCGGGCGCGGCAAGTTCGAGCCCGTTCACGCGCGCTTCGTCCGCCTGATGCCGCCCGACGAGTACGGCCGCATCGTCGCCGGCGCGGAGCTGTTCATCGCCCACGCCGGCATGGGGTCTATCATCACCGCGATCGAGGCCGGCAAGCCGCTGCTGATGCTGCCCCGCCTGCAGTCGCTCGGCGAGCACAACACCGACCACCAGCTCGCAACGGTGCGCAACGTCGGCGACCGGCCCGGCCTCCACCACGTCGACAGCGATGCCGAGCTCGGTGCGGCGATCGACCGGCTGCTCGCCACCGGCAGCGCCGCGCCCGCGCCGATCGCGCGCTACGCCTCGGACGAGCTGCTGGACAACGTGCGTGCCTTCATCGCGGGGAAAGCATGAGCCTGATCCAACTCGAGACGACCGCTGACCCGCACCGGTTCGCGCTGCCGGTGACCTCGGCGGTGTGCGTCGGCGCGCCGGGCAGCCAGTTCCTGTTCGGCGGCGCCGGGCTGGCGGTCAGCGTCGCCGCGCTGGAGGCCGCGACCGGTCGCCCGGCGGTGTGGGCGGCGGCGCAGTACCTGTCCTACGCCCGCCCGTCGATGCGGCTCGACCTCGACGTCGTCGTGCCGGTAATGGGCCACCATAGTGCGCAGGCGCGCTGCACCGGCCATGTCGGCGAAACCGAGATCCTGACGGTTAACGCCGCGCTCGGGGCGCGGCCCGGCGACGTCTCGATGCAGTGGCCGCGGGCCCCCGCCGCGCCGCCGCCGCTCGACTGCCCGCCGATGCCCTACAACTGGGCCCGCGCCGACGACGATATCCACGCGCACCTCGAGCTCCGCACCGCCTCGGGCCGCTACGGCAGCGAGCGCACGGTCGGCGGCGTCAGCCCCGATGGCCGCACCCTGTTGTGGGCACGCCCGCGCGACCGCGGCGTGGTCATCGACCGGGTGACGCTGGCGGTCCTCGCCGACTTCCTGCCGTCGGGTGTCGGCAACGCCATCGGCAGCATCGCCGGCGGCAGCAGCCTCGACAACACCATCCGGTTCGCACGCATCGTGCCGACCGAGTGGGTACTCCTCGACACGCACATCGAGGCGGTCCACGCGGGCTTCGTGCACGGCTCGATGCGGCTGTTCGCGGACGACGGCACGCTGATGGCGCTGGGGAGCCAGTCGATGATCCTGCGGAAGGGCTAGGGCTTCCCCAGCCACGCCGCGGCTTCGGCCGCCGAGCGCTTGTCCGTATCTCGGTCGACCATCAGGTTCGCGGCGCGCATCCGTTCCACGCTGATGCTCCTGACCAGCGGCTTGAGCGCCGCGACGAACGCCGTGTCCTCCCGCCGCTGCGGCGACACCAGCAGGAGCGCATCATAGGCGGGGATCGCGTGCTTGGGATCGCTCAGCACCACCAGCCCCTGCGCCGCGATGCGCCCGTCGCTGGAGAAGGCCGAGATCACGTCCGCAGCGCCGCTCCCCAAGGCGCGGTACATGAAGGTCGGCTCGTAGCTCTTGGCATGGCCGAAGCGCAGGCCGTAGGCGGCGACGATGGCGCGCCATTCGGGCCGGGTCTGGAATTCGAGGTCCGCCCCCAGCGTCAGCCGCCCGGCGACCCTGGCAAGGTCGGCGATCGACTTGACCCCGAGCCGCCGCGCCTCGTCGCCGCGCATCGCCAGCACGTAGGCGTTCTCGAACCCGAGCGGGCCGACGACGCCGACCTTGGTCCGGCGCTCGAGATCGGCGGTCAGCGCGGGCAGGCTCGGGTGGTCGTCGCGCTTGAGCACGGTCGTTGCCAGCGTCCCCGCGTAGTCCACGTAGACGTCGATATCGCCGGCGTGCAGTGCCCGGAACGCCACCGCCGAGCCAAGGCCGCTGCGCAGCTCGACCGGGCGACCGGTGGCGCGCAGCCGGGTCGCGATCAACTCGCCGAGGATGAACTGCTCGGAGAAATTCTTGGCCCCGACCACGAACGCCCGCTCGGCTCCGCCCGCGCCGCGCCCGCCCCACATCGCCAACGCGCCGATCACCACCAGCCCCGCGACGCCCGCCAGGATGCGCCCACGCGACAGCCGCGCCAGCCCGCCCTCGATCAGCGCCAGCAGCCCGTCGACAGCCAGCGCCAGCCCCGCAGCCGCGACGCAGCCAACCGCGACCGCGACCCAGTCCTCGGTCTGCAGCCCGGAAAAGATGAAGTCGCCGAGGCTGGTCGCGCCGACGGGGGTTGCCAGCGTCGCCGCGCCGATCGTCCACACCGCCGCGGTGCGGACGCCGGCCATGATCACCGGCGCGGCGAGGGGCAGCTCGACCCGGGTGAGGCGCTGCAGCCGGGTCATGCCCAGCGCCTCCGCCGCCTCGACGGCGTCCGCATCGACCCCGGTCAGCCCGGTGACGGCACCGCGCAGGATCGGCAGCAGCGCATACAACGTCAGCGCCAGCAGCGCCGGAAGGAAGCCGAGCACCGGCACGTCGAGCCCGCTCGCGGCACGGAGCGCCAGCAGCAGCGGGTAAAACAGGGCCAGCAATGCCAGCGCCGGGATCGTCTGGATCAACGATGCGGCGCCGAGCACCGGGCCCCGGCTGCGCGCCCGGGCCAGCATCAGCGCGACGAGGGGGAGGGAGATCAGCAACGCGAGACCGAGCGCCGCGGCGCTGAGGCCGACGTGCGCGGCGAGGCGACCGGGCAGGAGAGCGAGGGCGGCGTTCACAGCGCCGCCAGCCGTTCTGCCTGACGCTGCGGCACCGCGATCATCGCGGCGACCTCCGGGTCCGCATTCCCCGCCATCAACTCCGCCGGCGTCGCGTCCGCCACGACCCGGCCGGCGCGCAGCACTACGACGCGTTCGGCGAGCAGCAGCGCCTCCTGCATGTCGTGGGTGACGATGACGCTGGTCAGGCCGAGCCGGTCGTGGAGCTCGCGGTAGCGGGTCGCCAGCCCGTCGCGCGTCAGCGGGTCGAGCGCTCCGAACGGCTCGTCGAGCAGCATCAGCTTCGGCCCGGCAGCGAGCGCGCGGGCGACGCCGACCCGCTGGCGCTGTCCGCCCGACAGTGCGGCGGGAAGTCGGGTCGCGACCTCTTGCGGCAGGTCGACCAGAGCCAGCAGTTCCGACACCCGGGCGGCTATGCGCGGCGCGTCCCAGCCGAGCAGGCGGGGCACGGTGGCGATGTTGGTCGCGACGTCGAGGTGCGGGAACAGACCGATGCCCTGGAAGGCGTAGCCGATGCCGCGGCGCAGCTCGACCGGGTCGCTACCCGCGACATCGACGCCGTCGACGGTCACCGTACCGCTGTCTGGCACGATCAGCCGGTTGATGGTCTTGAGCAGCGTCGTCTTGCCCGACCCCGACACACCGACCAGCGCGACGAAGCTGCCCGCGGCGATCTCCAGCGTGACACCGTCGAGTGCCGCCAGTGTGCCGTAGCGCTTGGTAATGCCGGCGAAGGCAACCGCGCTCAAGCGGCGTCCCGAACCTCGGTTGCAAAAGCCTCGGCGACAAGCGTGTAGCTGCGTTTCCGTGCCGCGTGGTCGTGCAGGATGTTGACCAGCATGACCTCGTCGGCCCCGTACTCGGCTGCTGCGGCCTCGATGCCGGCACGGACCTTGCCGGGGGTCCCCGCGATGACCCGGCGGCCAGCACCGCTGCTCGCGACCTCGGGGTGCTCGGCAAGCCAGGCCAGCGCCTTCTCGGGCGTCGGCACCGGGATCGAGCGGCCCGTCAGCAGGTGCGCCATCATCATCCGCGCGCTCGACGCCAGCCGCTCGGCCTCGGCATCGCTGTCGGCGGCGACGGTCCACAGTGCGGTCATCGTGTACGGCTTGGCCAGCCGCGCGGAGGGCTCGAAGGCGTGCCGGTACTGGCTCGCGAGTGGGGCACCGCGGCTGTTGATGAAGTCCGCGACACAGTAGGGCAGGCCGAGTTCGGCCGCCCACGCGGCGCTGTCCGGGGACGAGCCGAGCAGCCACAATTCGGGCAGCTCGGGACGGCCCGGCAGGGTCTTCGCGAGGCCTGCGAACGGGTGGTCGGCGGGCAGGCTGTCGTCGAGATAGCCCATCAGTTCGGCCAGCTGGTTGGGGAAGTCGTTCTGCGACTGCTGGCGGCGGTCGCGCTGCAGGGCGAACGCGGTGCGCCCGTCGCTGCCCGGCGCACGGCCGAGACCGAGGTCGACGCGGCCCGGATACAGGCCGCTCAGCAGGCTGAAGCTCTCGGCGACCTTGAGCGGCGAGTAATGCGGCAGCATCACGCCGCCCGAGCCGATGCGGATGGTGCGGGTCGCCGCACCGATCGCGGCGAGCAGGACCTCTGGCGAGGCACCGGCCAGCGCCGGCGAGCCGTGGTGCTCGGCAACCCAGTAGCGGTGATAGCCGAGCGCCTCGGCGTGGCGGGCGAGGTCGAGCGTGTTGGCGAGCGCGGTGCCGCCGCTGGTGCCTTCGGGGATCGGGGTCTGATCGAGGACGCTGAGGATCATGCGGCTTGGCTCCGGATAAGACGATCGGGCAGCGCCGCGACGATGCGGGCGCGGTCGGCTTCGGTGGTCGTCGACCAGCGCCCGATCTCGTCGAGCGTGCGACCGCAGCCGCGGCACAGGTCGACCGCATCAGCGCCCTGGCCGCTCCCGGCGACGATCTCGCAGACCTTGGTGCATGGCGACTCGATCACGCACTCAATTTAGGCACCCGCGCGTCCGACTGCGAGGGGGGGAGGACGAAACACAGGCCAAATTGCCATCTGTTCGGAACCGTACAGATTTATTTTCGTTTCTGTCTGGAACAATCGAGCCTGGAGTCGCGGGGCGAGAATACTGCTTCGTATCGATGACGAAATTACCCGTAACACGCTGAAAACATAGCATAGAAACCTTATCCAACGATAGTATCCACAGCAACTTTATCAATAATTTCGAAATAATTCCTACAGCGACGAATAGCCAATGGTATATGGACATAGAGCTGCGAATAACTATAGCATCGCTTTTTGTAGGCATTGAAGGTCTACAACAGGAGCGGGCGTAGCGGTCTAAACCGAGCAGATAGGGGGCTATCGTGTCGTTATATTACCATGATATTGTTTCGCTTCCGAACCAAATTGAGCGTCGAGCAGGATTGCCGACGAGTGATCTGGTAGAGTTGCTGCTGCATACGTCGCCACACGCGGCCTTTATGGTCGGCGTGGCGGGAACGGGTGTGCTTCCTGCCCCATCTCGCTTTTTGAATGTCGGCAATAACGCGGTCGTCAATGGGTATGGCCGCCAATGACCGGATCTGCTCTCCCAAGTCGGGTGACATCTTGACAATCGAGCATCCGTCGGCAGCTGATGCCTCGGGCAGCGTGACAGCGAGCGTCAGCGAGGCCCGCGGGCCGACGCGACGCAAATTGCGGAGCTCGGGCGACACCTGACGGTGGCGCCGGGTGCCGGATCGTCCGACGGTGGCGTCGCCATCGCCGGGTCGGCCGGTAACATCGGAGGCGAGTGACGCCTGACCATTTCCGGACCCGGCTTGCCGGCACCGGTGCGGTCAACCGCGCTTAGCTCCGGGCGCAAACGACGCCGGACGCGACCAAAACCAACAGCCTGCAGACGCCGGATCAAAGCCTCGACCTCGACCCTTCGCGGATGCTGCGCACCCAGCCAGTACTGCAGGACGAGGGCCGTGGCGGCGCTGCCCCAGAGTTGCGTTTCGGGGCGGGCATGACCGGTGGCGCAAGGGACTCTTGGCAGGTCAGGTCACGTTCGTTGTCGGTGTCCAGGCGGCCGCCAGCGTACCGGGCGGCGGTCAGGGCGGTGAGGCAGCGGCTGCTGTTTCACCTGCGTCGGCTTCCAGGTCTCGGGTCGACTGGAAGCGCACGATGGGGCCGGGGCGGCGAGGCCCTGGCCCCAAGTCGTGCGCCCGATCCGCTTGTGGCATGAGCGGGCTGCGGGGTCGCGTTCAGCCCGGACGGTGCGCGGTGACCTCGATCTCGATCCGCATCGCCGGGTCGATGAGCCCCGCG
The DNA here is from genome assembly GCA_019285715.1 of Sphingosinicellaceae bacterium. Lineage (NCBI taxonomy): Bacteria > Pseudomonadati > Pseudomonadota > Alphaproteobacteria > Sphingomonadales > Sphingosinicellaceae > Sphingosinicellaceae bacterium. Next base: position 2,867,257 of record CP079108.1, on the reverse strand, counting down.
ACGATCATCGTCGCGGCCGGGCGGCCTGCGGCAAACGCGGCTCGCAGCTGCGGCCAGCACGGCTCGAAGTCGGCGGCGTCGCGCAGGATGTAGTGGACCCGTACCACGTCGGCGAACGAGCCGCCGGCCTCGGCCAGCGCACGCCCGATCTTGGCGAGGGTGTTGGCGCACTGGCGGCTGACGTCGTCGGGGAGGACGCCGGTTTCGGGGTCGCCGCCCGTGCACCCCGAGACGAAGATCCATTCGCCCGAGACCAGCGCCCGGACATAGCCGATGTCGCGCTCGAAGCTGGAGCCCCAGTCTATCTCGCGACGACGTGCTATCTCACGACGTGAACTCAGCGCGGCGTCTTTGCCATCGCCAGCTCGGCGTCGTCGCCCGAACCCTGTTCGGCGAGGTGCTCGAGAACGCCGTCGGACAGGTCGTCGATCTCCGACAGGTTGGCCGCGACCGTCGTCACCTCGCCGCGCGAGCGCTTGGTCAGCACGTTGAAGCCGGTGTCGAGCAGGTCGGTGACGTTGCCGTCGCGCGCCAGCCGGTTCGGCCCGCCGAGCACCACCGCGATCAGCCGTACCCCGTCATGGGCAGCACTGGCCGCGAGGGTGAAGCCGGCGTCGTTGGTGTAGCCGGTCTTGATGCCGTCGACGCCGGGCAGAGTGGTCAGCAGGTGGTTGTGGTTACCAATCGCTGCGCCCTCGTAGTCGTAGGCGACGCGGCTGAAGACCGAATAGAATTGCGGGAAGTCGCGGATCACGGCGCGGCTCAGCGTTGCGATGTCACGTGCCGTCGTCAGTTGCCGCTTGTTGGGCAGGCCGGTGGCGTTGACGAACATCGTGTTGTTCATGCCGAGCGTGCGCGCCTTTGCGGTCATCATTGCACAATACGCGTCCTCGCTGCCGCCGATGCGCTCCGCAAGCGCGACCGCGATGTCGTTCGCCGACTTGGTCGCGATCACGCCGATCGCGTCGCGGACGCTGATCTGGCCGCCGACCCGCAAGCCCAGCTTCGACGGTGCCTGGCTCGCGGCATGGGCCGAAACTGTGATCATGTCGGTCTCGGACAGGCGCCCCTTCGAGATCGCGTCGAAGGCGAGGTACAGCGTCATCACCTTGGTGATCGAGGCCGGATAGCGTGGCGCGTCGGCCTGGCGCGCGTACAGAATCTCGCCGCTGTCGGCGTTGACCAGGAAGGCCGCGTATTTCGGGACGTCGTAAAGGCTGCGCGCATCGGCAGCGCCCGCCATGACCAGCGCAGTCAAGGCTGCGCCGTAAAATCCTCGAACAACCCTATGACTCAGCACCGGAAACTCCCCGCTCCCGCAGAACGGAGTGATACCACGAGCGGACTCGCGGTGAAAGAGTCTTTGAGCGTGGGGTTGGGGCGGTTGGACGCGGGGGACGCCGATCCGCGTTTCGCTCGTCATGCTGGCGCACGCCGCACTTACCGTCGTGCACGCTCCGGCTGACGCGTCTCGCACCGCCATGGGTGCTGGCGTTCGCCAGCATGACGCCCCCCGGAGCCGGGGAGGATTGGCGCGGCCCCGGTGCAGGCCTAGAACGATGACATCCAGCTTCCGAAAGCCACCACCATGACCAACACCCCCGACGAGTCCGACATGGGCGCCGTCCCCCAGCGTTCGCGCAAGGTCGCGCACCAGGTCCGCAGCATCGGCAACCGCAAGCTCCACCCGTCGACCTTGATGATGGGCTACGGTTTCGACCCGACGCTCAGCGAAGGTTCGCTCAAGCCGCCGATCTTTCTGACCTCGACCTTCGTCTTCGAGAGCGCGGCCGAGGGCAAGCGCTTCTTCGAGGGCGTTACCGGTGTCCGTCCCGGCGGTGCCGAGGGCCTCGTCTACGGGCGCTTCAATGGCCCCGACCAGGAAATCCTCGAGCAGCGCCTCGCCCTGTGGGAGGACGCCGAGGAGGCGTTGGCCTTCTCCAGCGGCATGTCGGCGATCGCCACGACCTTCCTAGCGCTCGTCAAGCCGGGTGACGTCATCGTCCACTCGGCGCCGCTGTATGCCGCGACCGAGACGCTGATCGCGCGCATCCTGGGGAAGCTCGGGGTGACCTGGCTCGACTTCCCGGCGGGCGCGACCCGCGACGAGATCGAGGCGGTGCTGTCCGCCGCCAAGGCCAAGGGGCGGATCGCGGCGATCTACCTCGAGAGTCCGGCCAACCCGACCAACGCGCTGGTCGACGTCGAGGCGGTCCGCGATGCCCGCGCCGCGATCTGTGACGGAGACGAATTGCCGCCGATCCTGATCGACAACACCTTCCTCGGGCCCTTGTGGGCGCAGCCGGGCAAGCAGGGCGCCGACATCGTCATCTACAGCCTGACCAAGTACGTCGGCGGCCACTCCGACCTCGTCGCGGGCGGCTGCGTCGGCACCAAGAAGGCGCTGCTGCCGGTCCGCATGATGCGCAACACCATCGGCACGATCACCGACCCGCACACCGCGTGGATGCTGCTCAGATCGCTGGAAACGCTTGAACTCCGGATGGACCGCGCTGGGCAGAACGCCGCCACGGTCTGCGCTTTCCTGAGGGATCACCCCAAGGTCGAGCGCGTCGGGTACCTCGGTTTCCTCGAGCCCGGCACCCGCCAGCATGACATCTACAGCCGGCATTGCTCGGGTGCGGGGTCGACCTTCTCACTGATCGTCAAGGGCGGCGAGCCGGAGGCGTTCCGGCTCCTCGACAATCTCAAGCTGGTCAAGCTCGCGGTCAGCCTGGGCGGCACCGAGAGCCTCGCCTCGCATCCGGCGGCGATGACGCATCTGTCGGTCGCGCCGGCGCGGAAGGCGGAGCTGGGGATCACGGACAACCTCGTGCGGGTGTCCATCGGGGTCGAGCATCCCGACGACCTGATTGCGGACTTCGAGCAGGCGCTGGAGGCGGTTTAGCCCAAACGTGCGTCATCCCCGCGTCGGCGGGGACCCATCACCACAACATTTCGGGGTGATGGGTCCCCGCCTGCGCGGGGATGACGGTAGAGCGCTCGCGCTCCTTGCTCGGCGCTCCCCTCACGGCACCTCCCCCGTCCACTCCCAATGCCACGGCTCGAACGGGTAATTGACGAACCCGTACCGCCCAGCGTTCGCCAGCAGCCAGCCGTACGCTGCGGTCTTGACCATCGCCCGCCGATTGGCGTCGGCGGAGCTGTCGGGGCCGAAGCCCACCGCCTGCCCCACGTAGAGGTCGAGCGCGAGACCGCTGCGGTGGGCCGAGCATTTCGCGCGGACGATGCCATTGCAGTTCTGCTCGCGGGCGCAGCGTGTCGCGTCGCTGGCGGGATCGCGGAAGCCTGAGAAGATCGTCAGCCAGCGCGGGTCCCTGGCGAGCGCGGGGACGTCGTGCTTCGCCGCAGCAACCAGCTTGCGGTAGGCGGTCAGCGTGCCTTGCCGCAGCCGGATCGTCTTGCCGAGGTAGCTCTCAGCCGAACGCGCGGCGACGACGGTCGCGGGCGGCTCCGGGCAGGTGCCCTTCGCGCGGAGCACGACGTACGGCCGCCGCCCCTGCCAGACCCGGCTCAGCGCCTCGAAGGTCTGTGCGTCGACAGTGCCGGTCGGGACGAGCTTGTGCGCCGACTGCCAACGACCAAGGGCGGCGGCAAAGCCCGCGGTGGCGGGGCCGCACGTCGTCGCCACCTCGTGCGCGATCAGCGGCGAATAGACCTCCCACCCGGTCTCGACGCGCCCGTAGGGCGACCACACCAACGTCCGCAGCGAAGCGGTGTTGGCAACCGCGGCCTGACCCGGTCCGAAATTGCACGCGGCGGGCGCATTGGTGGCGGTTAGTAAAGCTAGACCTAACGCCAGCATCATCGTTGTACGGCTCCCGGAACAATCGTTCGCGGCGAGGCTTAGACCGGCACTCACACCTGAAGGTCAACCCGATGAAGTCAATCGTCGTCGCACTCGTCTCGGTCGTCGGCGTCGGGCTGGCGCTGACCGCGCCGGTCTCGGCAGCGGTCCCGGCAAAGGCAGCCAAGCCGGCCGCTCCCGCAAAGCCCGCTCCCCCGGCAACGCCAGCCGCTCCGACAGTCGCGACGCCGCCTAGTTCCGACGCGCCCGCGGCGAAGGCGATCAACGCGCAGGGTTTCGTCACCGGCAAGGATGCGGCCGCGACCCGCCGGATGCTGATCCGGGCGCAGGTGCTGCTCGACCGCGCGCACTTCTCGCCCGGCGTCATCGACGGCAAGCTGGGCGCAAACTTCGCGGTCGCGGTGTCGGGCTACCAGGCGGCGAACGGCCTGACCGAGACCGGCAAGCTCGACCAGACGACGTGGGACAAGCTCGTCGCCGGCGATGCCGCCCCCGCGATCCGCGATTACACCGAGGTCGAGGCCGACGTCGCCGGGCCGTTCGCCGACCCCGTCGAGCCCGGCGACTACGTCACCATGGCGGCGCGCCCGAACATGACCTGGACCTCGCCGCTGGAAGCGCTGGCGGAGCGCGCCCACATGGACGAGGCGCTGGTCCAGCAGCTCAACCCGGGCAAGGACTTCGGCAAGCTTGGCACGACTCTGCTGGTCGTCGCAGTTGGGCACAGCAAGCTGCCGCCGGTGACCCGCATCGAGGTCGACAAGACCAAGCAGGAACTCCGCGCCTACGCCGACGACACGCTCGTCGCGGCATACCCGGCGACGGTCGGCAGCACCGAGCGGCCGGCACCGTCGGGCGACTGGCAGGTGCGGACGGTCGCGACCGCGGCGACCTACACCTTCGACCCGTCGCGCCTGACCTTCAAGGCCAAGGCGGGTCCGGACGACAAGCCGGTCGGCAAGCTGACCATCAAGGCTGGGCCGAACAACCCGGTCGGAACGACGTGGATCGACCTGACCAAGGATACCTACGGCATCCACGGCAGCCCCGACCCGCGCCTCGTCGGCAAGCGCGCCAGCCATGGTTGCGTGCGCCTGACCAACTGGGACGCGCAGGAGCTCGCGAAGGCGGTCAAGGCGGGCGCAAAGGTCAGCTTCGTCGGGACGGAGACGCGGTCGAAGACCTGATCCTGGCACGCGTTGCTTGACAAAACGAACCATATCGGATAGTGAGGTGATGTCGGATGGTCCTGCGCCATTCGATGCCGGGACGAGGGCGCGCTACCCGCTGCCCGGCGCGAACGATGCAGGGGCTTCGAACGGCTTAGTCGCCGCCACCGGGACCCCGCGAGACAGCCACCGGACGCGCATCCGATGGCTGGACCGCAACTCGACCCGCTTCACGACCCGCCGATGGCGAACCCAGCCCCTGCATCGTCCGCGCTGCTGCCGTATCTGTTTTGAGGCCCCCGCCCAGTTTGCGCCGGGAGGGGAGAACGCCCAGGATGGACGGTGCGAGATACGCGCCCCCACGGTGTTGGAACACCGGCGGGTGCCTTTGCGCGTCTGCGCTCAGCGCACGGCCGCCCGCCTGAGCCGGTCGTTGATCGCCACCCCGACCCCGCGATCGGGGATCGGTGCCACCGCGATGCTGGTCCGCCCGCTCGCCTGCGCCTCGTGGAGTGCCTCGAACAGCGCAGCCGCGGCCTCGTCGAGATTGCCCGAGGCCGACAGCGTGCGGTCGCCGCGGACCCCGCCGAAGCCGATGTGCCATTCGTCGAGTGACGCGGTCCGCGCGTCCATGCGGAGCGGCTGGCGCGGCGCATAATGGCTCGCCATCTGGCCGGGCGCAGTGATTTCGGAGCCGGCCGCCGCGAGCACGACGCCAAGACGCTCGGCAGTCAGCGCGCCGGGGCGGAGTAGGGTGACGACCTCACCGTCTACCGCGACGATGGTGCTCTCGACCCCGGCGGCGCATGGCCCGGCGTCGAGGATCAGCGGGATGCGCCCGCCCAATGACTCCAGCACGTGCTCGGCGCGGGTCGGGCTGAGGCTGCCGCTGCGGTTCGCGGACGGGGCCGCCAGCGGTCCGGTACCGGCGATCAGCGCCTGCATGATTGGGTGGGACGGGCAGCGCACGGCGAGCGTCGGCAGCCCGGCGCGCACGGCGGCCGCGACGCGGGCCCCGCGCTTCGCCGGCAGCACGAGCGTCAGCGCCCCCGGCCAAAACCGCTGCATCAGCCGCGCCGCGACGGTGCCGATCTCGACCAGCGTCGCGGCCTCCGACGCATCGCCGACGTGGACGATCAGCGGGTTGAAGTCGGGGCGTCCCTTCGCGGCGTAGATGCGCGCCACCGCGCCAGCATCGTCGGCGCGCGCGGCGAGGCCGTACACCGTCTCGGTCGGCGCGGCGACGAGCTGCCCGGCGGCCAGGAGCGCGATCGCCGCGTCGATACCGCGCGCGTCGGCGGGCAGCACTCGCGTCGTCATGTCGCCGGTTGGTCGGTCCATCGTGCGCGGCTATAGCCGACCCGGACCCTCCCGCCAAAGGCCGCCCATGACCTACACCGCCCCCCTCGCCGAGCAGCGCTTCGTCCTCGACACCGTCGCCGATATCGCTGGATTGAGCGCGCTGCCGGGCTTCGAGGCAGCGACCCCCGACATGGTCGACGCGATCCTCGAGGAGGCGGGCAAGCTCGCAGGCAACGTCTTCGCGCCCCTCAACCGGATCGGCGACACGCAAGGCGCGGTCAAGGACGGCGACGAGGTCCATTTGCCAGCCGGGTTCGGCGACGCCTACCGCCAGTATGTCGAGGGCGGCTGGGCCTCGCTCGGCGCGCATCCGGACCACGGCGGGCAGGGTCTGCCGTTCGTGCTGGCGTGCGCGGTGCAGGAGCAGCTGACGTCCGCCAACATGGCGTTCAGCCTGTGCATGATGCTGTCGCAGGGCGCGATCGAGGCGCTGCAGGTGCACGCCTCGCCGGAGCTGCAGGCGACCTACCTGACCAAGCTGGTCAGCGGCGAGTGGACCGGCACGATGAACCTGACCGAGCCGCAGGCGGGCAGCGACGTCGGCGCGCTCCGCACCCGCGCCGAGCCGCACGCCGACGGCACTTACCGGGTCAAGGGCCAGAAGATCTACATCACCTGGGGCGAGCACGACGTCGCCCCGAACATCGTCCATCTCGTTCTGGCACGGCTGCCCGACGCTCCGCCGGGGACGAAGGGCATCTCGCTGTTCCTGTGCCCGAAGGTCCTACCCGCCGGCTCGCGTAACGACCTGCGAGTGGTCGGCCTAGAGCACAAGCTCGGCATCCACGCCTCGCCGACCTGCACGATGGCATTCGGCGAGCACGACAGCTGCGTCGGCTACCTCGTCGGCGCCGAGGGTGCGGGCATGAAAGCGATGTTCACGATGATGAACCACGCCCGCATCAACGTCGGCCTGCAGGGCGTCGCCATCGCCGAGCGTGCCTACCAAGGCGCGCTGACCTTCGCGAAGGAGCGCGTGCAGGGCGGCAGCAAGCGCATCATCGAATACCCGGACGTCCGCCGGATGCTGATGACGTTGAGGGCCTCGACCGAGGCGGCGCGGGCGCTGACCTACCTGAACGCCGCCGCCGTCGACCGCGCCCACGCGGGTGACGCCGAAGCCCGCGGCCTCGCCGACCTGCTGACCCCGATCACCAAGGCCTGGGCCACCGACCTCGGCGTCGAGCTGTCGAGCCTCGCGGTGCAGGTGTTCGGCGGTATGGGCTATGTCGAGGAAACCGGGGCGGCGCAGCACCTGCGCGACGCCCGCATCGCGCCGATCTACGAGGGCACCAACGGCATCCAGGCGCTCGACCTCGTCGGCCGCAAGCTGGCTAGCGGCGCGTGGAGGCCGCTGTTCGCCGACATGCGCGACTTCGTCCGAACTCTGCCCAAGGCGGGTGACCTGGCGGTCATGGGGCCGTATCTCGACGATGCGCTGGGCGCACTGGAGAACGCGACGGTGTGGATGACCGGCAACTCGGGAACGCAGGCGGACGACAACGCTGCGGGAGCGACGCCGTACCTGCGTATGTTCGGGGTGACGCTCGGTGGTTGGCTGCTGGCGCAGCAGGCGGTGGTCGCGCAGCGCCGGCTCGCGAACGGCGACGGCGACCCGGCATTCCTCAACGCCAAGATCGCCACCGCGCGCTTCTTCGCCGAGCAGATCCTGCCCTCGGCGACGGCGCTGCTCGGGCCGGTGACTCGGGGGGCAGCGACGCTGTTCGCGATTCCGGAGGAGGCGCTAGCGGGGTGACGGTGGTTGCCTAGCTGACCGAACGATGGCAATTTTCGCGGACTGTCAGCGGCAGGAGTCTATAGGGTGGCCCCCAGTTCGATCACGCGTCGCGAACTCCTCGCCGCAACCCCGGCAATCCTCGCCATTGCCACCGGCCTGCTGCCCGTCGCCGCCTGGGCCGAGCAGATCCAGAAGCAGTGGGCCTCGTGCGCCAAGTGCCGGACGGTGTTCTTCGACGGCTACCGGAACAAGGCGGTCTGCGCCGCTGGGGGTGGCCATGTCGCCGGCCCAACTCGCGTCCAGCTGCCCTACGACAAGGCCCTCGGCCCCCGCGTCCAGGGCGGGTGGAGATTCTGCGACAAGTGCCACGGGCTGTTCTTCGACGGCTACCCGAACAAGGGCGTCTGCCCGGCGGGCGGCGGCCACCACGCGCAGGGCTTCCTGTTCACCCTGATGCACGACATCCCCGGCGGCGGGGGGCAGTTCCGCTACTGCGACAAGTGCCACGTCCTGTTCGAGCGAGGGCCGGGCCGCTGCCCGGCGGGCGACGAGCACCGCGCGCAGGGCTTCATGTTCATGCTGTTGCCCGAGGGCTCGCAGCGGATCGACTGAGGGTCTGTCAACGCTCGAGTCCGGTCAACGCTTGACCGGACCCTCGGCGACCGCCTCCACGGCCTGCGGAGCCATCGCCGCATAATACGCCGCCGCGCCGTCGATCTCGGCATCGGTCATCTGCTTCGCCGCAGCGAGCATCGGGTTCGACTTGATACCCGCGTTGCGGAAGCCCGCGCGGTACAGCCGCAACTGGTCGCGCAGGTACAGGTAATTCTGCCCGGCAATCGCCGGGTACAGGCGCGCATTGGCCTTGTTGATATCGTGGCATTCCTGGCACGCCCCGACTTTGCGCGCCGGGATGCCGGCCTCCGCGACCTGGCGCCCCGTCGCAAGTACCGCCGGGGACACCGCAAACTGGGGCGAGCGAGTCCGCGGCAGGCTGTGGAAACGCGCTGACAGCGAGTCGATCTGGCTGTCGGTCAGCTGGACCGCAACGGGCTGCATGTAGGCGCTCTGGCGGGTGCCGTTGGCGTAGGCGACCAGCGCCTCCTTGACCGTCGTCGCGTTGAGCACGGTAAGGTTCGGGAAGGCCCCGTCCGGACGGCCCGCGCCGTCGGTGCCGTGGCACTGGACGCAGGACGCCGCGAGGTCAGGGCCGACAATGCCGCGCCCGAAAGCGCTGGCGGGCCGGCTATACTGCGACTCCTGCGGATACTCATTCATGTTGGGCATTTTATAGGGCGTCGCCTTGAACGGATCGAACGCCGGGGCAAAGCCGACGACGCCCGCCGCCTGCCCGGCAGGACCCTGCGCCAGCGCGTCGTACTCGACTCGACCCAACGTTGGCAGCCGCCGTAGAAAGGCGACGATCGACCATATTTCGTCGTCGCGATTGACCGCCGGCCAAGACGGCATGGCGCTGTACTTCACGCCGTGCTGGAGGATGTAGAACAGCTCCGGCGCCGTGTATTGGCGGACGACGAGCTGAAGATATTGGGGCCGCGGCCGCATCGACAGCGCGATCGGGTTCTGGCCAAGGCCCGGGCCCCCGTGGCAGCTGCTGCACACCCGGCTGAAATAAACCGCGCCCTTTTGGACCCGTGGCACTGTGTCGAGGTCGGCGGGCACGACGATGCCGTCGGCGTGATGCGAGACCGAGCGCTTGAAGACATAGTGAAGAAGCGCCGCCCAGCCCTGCGGATGCGGGGTCGAAGCACCTAAGTTGGCGATACCGCTGGTGATGACGAGGAGCGCGACCATTCCCGCCATCACTCCGGCCGCCAGCAACGGCCCGATCCAGTGGCCGAGACGGCGTGGAAACAGGGTGCCGATGAGCGAGGAACGCGGTGGTAGAGCCATACGACGGTCCTGCGAAATATCCGGCCGACAGATGCAATGCCCGGCGCGGTTCAGTGTTCCCGGCGGGCTGCGGCAGGTTGCCACGGCCCCGCCGGATATGGTTAATTCAGCGTGGGGAGACCGTCATGCCGCAGGATCCGCGCGTCGACGCTTATATCGCCAAGGCCGCGCCATTCGCGCAGCCGATCCTCGAGCATCTCCGCAGCCTGATCCACCGCGCCTGCCCGGACACCGAGGAGGCGATCAAGTGGTCGATGCCGATGTTCCTGTATCGCGGCAAGATCATCGTCAACATCGCCGCGTTCAAGGCCCACGCCGCGTTCGGCACCTGGAAGCGCGAAGTGGGGGACAGCATCGACCGGCCAGAGGCCACAATGGGCCGGCTCGGCAGGCTGACGAGGCTTGCGGACCTCCCGCCCGACGACGAAATCGTCGCCGCCGTACGGTGCGCGATGGCCGCCGTCGATGCCGGCGGCACCAGCACGCGCCGGGTCAGCAGCCCGAAGCCGGCGCCCGACGTACCGGATGACCTGCAGGCGGCGCTCGACGCGGTGCCCGCCGCCGCGACCGCCTTCGCCGCGTTCCCGCCGGGCGCCCGGCGAGATTACACCGACTGGGTGATCGAGGCGAAGCAGGCGGCGACCCGCGCGCGCCGGATTGCGCAGGCGGTTGAATGGTGCGCCGAGGGCAAGCGGCGGCACTGGAAGCACGAAGCCTGTTGAAAACTCGGCGGGCTTTTCGCGGTTTGCCGTTGGCTCAAGAGCATCGGTGAGGCGTATCACTCGAGTTCCTTGTCATCCCGGACTCGACCCGGGACCCAGCCGATCCAGCGCTCGGACTCGGTGGTAAGCTGGGTCTCGGGTAACGCCCGGGGTGACACGCGTGTTTCGGGCTACGCCTCGAACAGCTTCGCCCAGCCGCGGACCGCGCGGTCCTTCCAGTAGCCGCGGTGATACGCATCCGACGCCAGCAGCGGCATCACCGAGCCGGCCTCGGCGAAGACCATCTGCTCGATGCCAGTGTTGACCTTGCCCCAGCTCGCGGCCTCCTGCAGCGTCGAAGACGAGCAGGCACCGTCACGGACGTCGGCAACAGTGATCTGGACCGCGTACTTGTGGACCTGGACGTCATCGTGGCCGAGGATTTCGGCGCAGACGACGGTATCCTGGATAAAGTTCTTGGGGACGCCGCCGCCGATCATGAGCAGGCCGGTGGTGCCGGCTTCGATCTTGATCTGCGTCAGCTCGCGGAAGTCGGCGATGGCGTCGAGGACCATGTACGGCTTGCCCGCCTTCATGGCCTCGACCTGGTGCTTGACCAGGCCAAAACCGGCCGACGAGTCGACGAACGCCGGGCAGAAGATCGGCACGTCATGCTCGTACGCGAGCTTGACCAGGCTGTTCTCCTTCTTGCCGTGCTCGACCAGATACTTGCCCATCTCGCGGATGAACTCGCGGCTCGAATAGGCGCGCGGCTCCAGCGTCTCGGCGATCTCGTAGATCGTGTGGTCGACGTGCTGGAGCTGCTCCTCGTCGATATACGTGTCGTAGATCCGGTCGATCAGCAGCGAGCGCAGCGTGTCGTCGTCGGGCACCTCGAGCGCCTGATAATGCTTGTGGCCCAGGCCCTCGAAGAAATCCATGTCGACGATGGTCGCGCCGGTGGCGACGATGCCGTCGATCATGTTGTTGCGCAGCAGCTCGGCATACAGGTCCATGCAGCCGCCGGCGCTCGTCGACCCGGCGATGACCAGGAAGATCGTGCAGTCGGGGTCCTTCAGCATGTCGTTGTAGATCCCCGTCGCGCGGGCGAGGTCGCGCGACGTGAAGCTCATGCCGGCCATGCCGTCGATGATCGGGCGGGCGTCGAAGGACCGGATGTCGATGTGTTTCACGGTGGTGCTGAGCAGTTCGGCCTTGCGGGTGTCGTTGATGGCGTTGGTGGTCATGGTCGTGCTCCAGTGTCTGACTGGCTCGGCACCTCAGGTGCCGCCCGCGGCTGGATCATCCAGCGCCGAACGGGGAAACTCTTACCCTCCCCCCTTGAGGGGGAGGGACCGGTCGCCGCTTGGCGACCAGGGTGAGGGCAGGGTGGAAACGTGCCAAATGAGCGGCTCACTTCCCTCTCCCTGGTAGCGCAGACGCTACCTGTCCCTCCCCCCGAGGGGGGAGGGTGGAAGGCCTAGCTCTTTGCCCGCCGGATCGGGGTAACGACCTCGCGTGACGGCTCGGTGACAACGTAGGCGCTGGCCATCGGCTCGTCCGTGGCAATGCGGGTCTCGCCGTTGCCGAAGCCGTTGAACGCCGTCCGCATCGCGCAGCCGTAGGCCCCGAGCATGCCGATCTCGATGTAGTCGCCAGCCTCGACGTCCGCGGGCAGCATGAACGGACCGCGCATGAAGTCCATGTCGTCACACGTCGGGCCGTAGAAGCTGAAGCCCATCTCCTTGGCGTGGCTGCTCTCGCTGCGGACCAGTTCGGTCGGGAAGCGCCAGTCGATGTGCGCGGCGTCGAACAGCGCGCCGTAGGCACCGTCGTTGATGAACAGCGTCTCGCCGCGGCGCTTTTCCACGCGCACGAGGATGCTGGCGTACTCCGCCGACAGCGCCCGACCCGGCTCGCACCAGAGTTCGGCCGAATAGCTGACCGGCAGGTCCTCGAAGGCGCGACCGATGACCTCGAAATAACGGTCGAGGGCACCCGGCTCCATGCCCGGGTAGATCGACGGGAAGCCGCCACCGACATCGATGACGTCGACGGTGACGCCGGCCTCGACGATCGCGGCACGGACGAGGGCCATCGCGTCGCTGTAGGCAGCAGGGCTCATCGTCTGGCTGCCGACGTGGAAGCAGATGCCGAGCGCGTCCGCAGCCTGGCGAGCGGCGTGCAGGACCGGCGCGGCCTCGTCGACGCCGACGCCGAACTTGGCAGCGAGGCTGAGCTTGGCATAAGCGGACGAGACGCGCAGCCGGACGCAGAGCGTCAGATCGGTCGCGGCAACACCATTGGTGCTGGTCGCGGCGACGATCTTCTCGACCTCATCGACCGAATCCAGGCTGAACACGCGCACGCCGTGGACGTGGTACGCCTCGGCAACGGCTTCGGCCGGCTTGACCGGGTGCATGAAGCACAGGGTCGCCTCGGGCAAAGTCTCGCGGACCAGGCGCACCTCGACGATCGAGGCAACGTCGAAGGTCCGAATACCGCCATCCCACAGGATGCGCAGCAGGTCGGGCGACGGGTTTGCCTTGACCGCATACATCGACGTTCCCGGAAACTTCTCGACGAAGTAACGGGCGGCGCGCGTGGCGGCGTGGGGGCGAACGAGGGTAACGGGTTGCGACGGACGTGTGTCGCGGGCTACCCCCAGCGCGTTATAAGGCTCGTGCAATTCAAGGGACCTCCGGGGCGTGATTCGCAGCGAACTTGCTGCAACAAACTGCCTTGCGGTTGGAAGTCCCATGGGGCAGCGGAGGGCGTATCTAGGGTCGCGACCCCCCCCTGTAAAGCGATTTATTCGTGGAACTTTTTTCGTGGTTTTGACGTGGCCGATCAGCGAGTTAGCCTGTGGATGAAAATGCCCTTTTTGCAACGGTTTCCGGGCGCGAGGTGGCGGCGGCGGCGGCGCGCATCCGCGGCCACGCGGTGCGGACGCCGCTGCTCAGGTCGGATGTTCTCGATTCCGCTTCCGGTGGCCGAATCTGGCTGAAGCCCGAATGCCTCCAGCGCACCGGATCGTTCAAGTTTCGCGGCGCCTACAACCGGCTCGCGGCGATGACCCCCGAACAGCGCCGGGCCGGCGTCGTGGCGTTCTCGAGCGGCAATCACGCGCAGGGCGTCGCGCTGGCTGCGCGGCTGCTCGGGATGCCCGCGACGATCGTCATGCCGAGCGAGGCCCCTGCGGTTAAGGTCGACGCGACACGGGGCTACGGGGCGGAGGTAGTGTTCTACGACCGCTTCACCGAGGACCGCGCGGTGATCGCGGGCGCGCTGGCGGCACAGCGCGGGGCGGTGCTGGTCCCGAGCTATGACGACCCGTACATCGTCGCGGGACAGGGCACCGTCGGGCTGGAGATCGCCGAGGACCTCGCCGCGCTGGGCGAGACCGCGGACGTGGCATTGGTGTGCTGTGGCGGCGGGGGGCTGTCGAGCGGAATCGTGCTCGGCTCCGGGCTGCCGGTCGTGACCGTCGAGCCCGAGGGCTATGATGACGTCGCGCGCTCGCTGGTCGAGGGTCGCATACTCCCCGTCGTCAACCCCGGCCCGACGGTCTGCGACGCGCTGCAGACGCTGGTGACGTGTCCGCTGACCTTCGACATCCTGAGCGGCGCGGGCGTCACCGGGGTCGCGGTCAGCGACGCGGCGGCGCTGCGCGCGGTGGGATTCGCGTTCCGGGAGCTCAAGCTGGTGCTGGAGCCGGGCGGCGCGGTGGCGCTGGCGGCGGCGCTGGAGGGGATCGTCGACCTGAGGGGGCGGAGCGCGGTGGTGCTGCTGTCAGGCGGCAATGTCGGGGCGGAGATGTTCGCGCGGTGCCTGACTGCGTGACAATCCGGAGAGACGAATTTTTCGGGGTAGTCCCGACGATGCGCCTGACCTAGGCGCGTAGGCTATGAGTACGGTGCAGGAAGAAGGCTGGGCGCTTACCGAAAAGGAAAAGCAGACCCTGCGCTTGATCGTGCGTGGCCACGACGCAAAATCGGTCGCGCGCAGCCTCAACCTGTCTGTGCACACGATCAACGAACGGCTTCGTGATGCACGGCGCAAGATGGCGGTATCGAGCAGCCGCGAGGCGGCGCGCCTGTTGCTGGCGGCCGAGACCGGCGCGGGCTCGTCAGACCCCGATTTGTCTGGAGACACAGAAATCGGGGCAGACGCACCGCGTCCTGCGGTGGATCGGGAAGGCGCGCCAATCAAGGGCGTGGGGCGGGTCGACCGCCGGATCATTGCAGGAGCCTGTCTCATGATGCTTGCCCTCGGCTTGTTCGCGCTCGTCGCGTTGCCCGAAGTCGCGACGACAAGCCCGCCGTCGGTGCAAACCGCCGCCAGCGCGACGGTCAATCCTGAGGTGGTGGACGCGGCGCGCAAATGGCTGGTGCTTGTCGACCAAGGTCTTTGGGACGCGAGTTATCGGGGCACCTCGCCGGCGTTTCGCAAGCTGAACACGCTCAAGGTCTGGGCGACGACGTCCGAGCAGGTGCGGGTGCCCCTGGGTGCCGTGATCTTGCGCACTTTCGTAAGTCAGGAGAACCTCCCCGCTCCGCCGGCTGGTTATGAAGTGGTCAAGTTCCGGACCAGCTTCGCCAACAAAGCCGATGCGCTGGAGACGGTCTCCCTCGATCGTGCAGGCGGCAACTGGCGTATCGTAGGCGTGACGATCGAGTAGGCCGGCGGCAGCGCATCGGCGCGCGTGGTCGTTTGACCGGTACTGAGCCCGTGCCGGTACGATCAAAGGAAGCCTGCTCGATGGACGCGCTGACCGCCTTCGGCCTGTTCGCGGTGTCGGGAATGCTGGTCTGCTACGCCCTCGATGCGCGCTCGCACTGGTGGGGGCTGGGGTTCGCGGGGTTCTGCGCGCTGGGGTCGGTGTACGGGTTCCTGCAGGGGGCGTGGCCGTTCGGGGTGGTCGAGGGAATCTGGGCGGTGGTGGCGCTGCGGCGCTGGGTTACCCTCCCCCCCTGAGGGGGAGGGACCGGTTGCCCGCTTGGGCGACCAGGGAGAGGGGAGGGAGCCGCTCATTCGGGATTCCCCCTCCCGACCCCTCTCCCTGGCTGCAAGGGCGGCCTGTCCCTCCCCCTCAAGGGGGGAGGGTAGCAAGGCAGTCAAATCGGCAGCGTCGTCGCCGTCGCGAAGCGGTGCCCCGGCGCGGGGACGTCGTCGACCGGGGCCTCGGCTTCGCCGAACCACGCCGCGACGCGGGCCTTCGCTTCGGGCGCGAGGTGCAGCCCGAGCTTGGTCCGCCGCCACAAGACATCGTCCGACGTCGTCGCCCACTCGTTCGCCGCGAAGTGCGCCAGTTCCGCCTCGAATACCCCGCCGAGGTTCGCGCCGAGCCCGGCCTGCAGCAGCGGTTCCGCCGCTGTTCCCAGCGTGCGGGCGAGGCGCTTGATGATCGCGGGGTCGTAGTCGGCGTGGGCGACGAGCAGGTTTTCCAGCCAGCGCGCGAAGGCTGCCTGGCCGGTCTCGCCCTTTAGGCGGGGCATGTCGCCACCGGGCAGCGGCGCAGTCGCGGTCCATGACTTCGACTTGGGCAGGACGATCTTCATGACCGCCTCGGCGAGCTTGCGGTAGGTGGTGATCTTGCCGCCGACGACGGTCAGCGCGGGCACCCCGGCGTGTTCGAGCAGGCGGTAGTCGCGGCTGGTTTCGCGGTCACCCTTGCCGGCTTCGAGGATCAGCGGGCGCACGCCCGAGAAGCGGTGGATGATGTCGTCGTGCGTGAGGGGTCGCGACAGGTACTTGTTGACCGCGCCGAGCAGATATTCGGTCTCGGCCTCGGTGATCTGGGCGGCCTCGGGGGCGTCGATGTCGCGCTCGGTGGTGCCGATCAGCGAGAAATCGCGCTCGTAGGGGATGACGAAGACGATGCGGCCATCGTCCTGCTGGAGCATGAAGGCGTCGCGGCCGAGGTGGACCCGGCGGGTGACAAGGTGCGAGCCCTGCACCAGCCGCAGCGCGGGCGCGTCGTTGCGGCCCATGACCTGCGCCGCGACGCTGCCGGCCCACGGCCCGGCGGCGTTGACGAGGTATTTCGCCTGCAATTCCCGGCCGTCGTCGAGCGCTACCTGCCACAGTTCGCCGTCGTGGCGGGCGCTGGTCACGCGGGTCCGCGGCGCGATCAGCGCGCCCTTTTGCGCGGCGTCCTGGGCGTTGGCGAGGACCAGCCGGGCGTCGTCGACCCAGCCGTCCCAGTAGCGGAAGGCGGCGCGATACTTGGCGTCGAGCGCGCGCCCCGCGCGGTCCTGCCGCAGGTCGATCTTCGCCGAGCCGGGGACGACGTCGCGCTTGGCGAGGTGGTCGTACAGGTACAGCCCGGCGCGCAGCATCCACTCGGGGCGCTGGCCGGTGACGGGCAGCACGAAGCTCTGGGGCCAGGTGATGTGCGGCGCGATGTCGAGCAGCACCTCGCGCTCGGCCAGAGCTTTCCGGACCAGCCCGAAGGCGTAGAATTCGAGGTAGCGCAGGCCGCCGTGGATCAGCTTGGTCGAGGCGCTCGAAGTCGCGCCGCCGAGGTCGCCGGCCTCGACCAGCGCGACGGTGAGCCCGCGCCCGGCAGCGTCGCGTGCAATGCCCGCGCCGTTGATGCCGCCGCCGATGACGAGGAGGTCGTGGATCACCGAGGTCTATTGGCGGAATTTGTGCGCCGCGTCATCCCCGAGAAGGTGCCCGTGATTGCCGCGCCCGTCTTCGTCATCCCCGCGAAGGCGGGGACCCATCAGCCCAGCATTCAGGGGTGATGGGTCCCCGCCTTCGCGGGGATGACGGGGGGAGAGCGAACACGCTACAGGGTCGCACCATGACCCCAGAACTGATCCTCGTCCTCGACGAGGGCACGACCTCCACCCGCGCCATCGCCTTCGACACGGCGGGCAGCATCGTCGCGCAGGCGGCCCGGCCGCTGACGCAGAGCTATCCGCAGCCCGGGTGGGTCGAGCATGACGCGGCGCAAATCTGGACGCTGAGCCTCGAGGTGCTGCGGGACGTCGCCGCACAGGTTGGCGTTGAGCGGATCGCCTGCATCGGCCTGACCAACCAGCGCGAGACCATCGTGTTCTGGGACCGCGCGACCGGTGAGCCGCTGGCCCCCGCGATCGTCTGGCAGGACCGGCGCAGCGCGGACCTGTGTGCGCAGCTTCGCGAGGCCGGGCACGAAGACCGGGTGCAGGCCACTACTGGCCTTGTCCTCGACCCGTATTTCTCGGGGACCAAGATCGCCTGGGCGCTGGCGAACTGGCCGGAGGTCAAGGCGGCCGCCGACGCGGGTACGCTCGCGCTTGGGACAGTGGATTCGTACCTGTTGTTCCGGCTGACCGGCGGCGCGGTGCACGCGACCGACGCGACCAACGCGTCGCGGATGCTGCTGATGGACCTTGCGACCTGCGCGTGGGACGACGGCATGATCGACCTGCTCGTGGTGCCGAAGGCGGCGCTGCCGGCGATCACCGATTGCGCAGGCACGCTCGGCACGACGTCGCTGCTCGGGCCGGACATCGCGATCACGAGCAGCGTCGGTGACCAGCAGGCCGCCGCGATCGGGCAGGCGTGCCACGACCCCGGGATGGTCAAGGCGACCTACGGCACCGGGGCGTTCGTCCTCGCCCACGCCGGGTTGGTGCCGCCCGTATCGACGCACCGGTTGCTGTCGACGGTCGCGTGGCGGCTGGACGGAGTCGCGGCTTATGCGCTGGAGGGCAGCATCTTCACGGCCGGGGCGGCGGTCCAGTGGCTCCGCGACGGCATCGGATTGATCGACAGCAGTGCTGAGTCCGAGGCTTTGGCGCGCTCGGTCCCGGACAGCGGCGGGGTCGTCGTCGTGCCGGCGCTGGCGGGCATGGGAGCACCGCACTGGCGCGCCGACGCGCGCGGGCTGGTCACCGGCCTGACCGCGGGGACGACGCGCGCTCACATCGTCCGCGCGACGCTGGAAGCGATGGGCCAGCAGACCGCCGACCTGCTGTTCGCGCTGGCGGCCGACGGGGTCGCGCCGACCCGGCTGCGCGTCGATGGCGGCATGGTGGCGAACGATTGGTTGTGCCAGGACCTCGCGGACAGCATCGGGCTGGCGGTCGAGCGGCCCGAGGTGATCGAGACCACGGCGCTGGGCTGCGCGATGCTGGCGGGGGTCGGTGCGGGGCTGTTCGCCTCGCTGGGGGGGGCGGCGGCGATGGCCCGGCGCGACCGCATCTTCGAGCCCGACACCGACGAACCCCGCCGCGCCGCCCGCCGCGAGCGCTGGGCCCATGCCATCAGACAGGTGCTCGCGCCATGACCGATATCCTCGTCGCCGTCGCGATGTTCGCGGCCTTCGCGCTGATCGGCACCGGGCTGTGGATGCTCGCGAAGGGCGTCGGCACCCGGGTCAAGGCAGGGCTGATGATCGCCGCGGGTGTGGTGACGATCTTCAACGTCTGGGTGAATACGGTGCCGATGTAGAGCGGGTCACGCTCCACGCGACGGCGTCATCCCCGCGTAGGCGGGGACCCATCAGCCCAGCATTCAGTGGTGATGGGTCCCCGCCTTCGCGGGGATGACGGAGAAAGTAAGGGCTCGCTTGCCTTCAGTTCGGCTTCGGCTGCACCTCTGCCGGTCGGAACGCCTTGATCACCGGCAGGATCGAGGCAAAATCGTCGCTCCACGCCGGCACCCCGGCTTCGGGCAGCAGTGGCCGCCAGTTCGCGGTGTCAGTCGCGGCCTGAACCTCGGCCATGCGCGCGGGACTCCGGGTCAGCGCGATCCAGGTCGACTTGGTGTCGCCGCGCGCGGTGTCGGCGGCGGTCGGGAACAGGTGGTGGAGCGCTGCCGACCAGCCCTCGGCACGTGCGATCGCGGCGACCACCGGCTCGAGCTGCAGATAGCGGTTGGAGACATGCACCAGCAGCACGCCGTTCGGGGCGAGGACGCGCCCGTACACCGCGAACGCCTCGCGGGTCATGAGGTGGAGCGGGATGGCGTCCGACGAGAACGCATCGACGGCGAGGACGTCGAGGCTGCCGGGCAAGGTCAGCGCCAGCGAAAGCCGCGCGTCGCCGAGCACGATCCTGGCATCGGGCTTGCAGCCGCGCAGGTAGGTGAACTGGCCGGTATCGCGCGCGATGCGGACGATCGCGGGGTCGATCTCGAAGATCGTCCACGCCTGTCCCGGCTGCGCGTAGCAGGCGAGCGTACCGGTGCCGAGGCCGACGACGCCGATCCGCGCGGCGGGGCCGAACAGCACCGGCACAGCGCGCAGGACGAGGCCAGCCCCGCTGCCGGGCGCATAGTAACTGGTCGGGCGCAGGCGGTCGGCGGGGATCTTCGACTGGTAGCCGTGCAGCGTCGTGCCGTGCGCGAGGGTGCGGGCGTGCGGCTGCTCCTCGACCTTGTAGATCCCGAAGAAGGTGCGGACGCGCTGGTCGGGCGTCGCCGAAACCCGAAGCTCGAGGATGCCGCCCGAAACCAGCAGCAGCACTGCGACATGCCATGCGAACTGCCACCGGTGCCCGATCGACAGCAGCGCGAACACGATCATCGCCCCCATGATCGGGACCATCGTGGCGAGCGTGACGTGCGGGACGACGGCGACGGCGACCAGCACGACGAGGCTGACCAGCGGCAGCAGCAGGCGCAGCACCCGGCCGAGGTCGGCGTCCGCCCACAGGCGCTCCAGACGCGGACCCGGTGCCGTCGCCGGGATCAGCAGCGCGGCGGCGATCAGCAGCAGCGGCTGCTCGTAGACCCAGTCGAACACCACCGGCGCGACCAGCGCGCAGCACACCCCGCCGAGCACGCCGCCGAGCGACATGAACAGGTAGAATTCGGTCAGGCGGCCCGCGACCGGACGAGTCTCCGCCAGCGTGCCGTGCAGTGCGAGCGCTACGGCGAACAGCAGGATCAGGCTGGCGAGCGTGCTGAGCGGGATCGACACATAGCCGGCGGGGAAGGTCGCCGCTCCGCCGATGACGACCAGCAGCATCGGCGCTACGACGCAGGCGATCCGCGTCACCCCCGGGCCGACGCCGGAGAACGCGACGATGAAGGTCAGCAGGTACAGCGCCAGCGGGATCACCCACAGCAGTGGCATCGCCATCACGTCGGTGGTCAGGTGGGAGGTCGTCGACAACAGCAGGCCCGACGGGACCAGCGCGAGCAGGGTCCAGCGTAGGCGCTGCCGCCACGTCACGGCACTGTCGTCGGCCGCCGCGACGACCGCGACTTCACCCGATCGCAGCACTCCGAAGCCGGAGATCGCGACGAGCAGCGCCAGCACGCCGAATCCCGCGGTCCACAGCACCGACTGGCTGGCAAGGCGCGTCGTCGGCTCGAGGATCAGCGGGTAGGCGAGCAGCGCCGCGAGGCTGCCGGCGTTCGATGCGGCGTACAGGAAAAACGGGCTCGCGGCGGCGGTATCGCGCGAGCGGGCGAACCACGCCTGCATAAGCGGGGCCTGCGCGGACACCACGAAGAACACCGGTCCGATCGACGCCGCGAGCAATCCGAGCAGCCACAGCGTCGGCGGGGTCGTGCCCTCGGCGGGAAACCACCGCGCGATGGTGACCGGCAGCGTCAGCGAGGCGAGGCCGAGCACGACGAGGTGGACGATCAACTGCGTCCGTAGCGCGAACCGCTGCAGCGCGTGCGCGTACAGGTACCCGAGCAGCAGCACCGTCTGGTAGAACACCATCGCGACGTTCCACACCGACGGCGAGCCGCCGAGCAGCGGCAGGATCATCCGCGCGAACAACGGCTGGATCAGGAACAGCAGGAAGCTGCCGGCCAGGATCGTCGCGATGAACAGCGGCCGCAGCCGCTGGTCGCTGCGCGGTGTCGCCGCCTCGTTCAGGATACTTGCCATGCGCCCCCGCAATTCCCCGTCGGTCGGCAATAGGGCACGGAGGCCCCGGACGGAAACGGAGTTTCGCGCGGCTGCTCTACCCTCCCCCCTTGAGGGGGAGGGACCGGTCGCCACTTGGCGACCAGGGAGAGGGCGGGGAGGGGATGCTCCGAAGGACGCGGCTCCCGCACCCGCTCCCTGGCCGCGAAGACGCAGCCTGTCCCTCCCCCTCAAGGGGGGGAGGGACAGGGGCAGCCGTGCCTGCTTGAAATCGGCCGCCTGGCGCGCTTTTCGTCATCCCCGCGACGCTGCGCAGTGAATTCCCCTACGCCGGCGCGAGCTGCGCACCCCGCACCAGCCGCCCGGGCAGTGCCCCGGTGTGGACCCCGGCGCGATAGGTGACCTCGCCGCTCTTGATCGTTACCGCGTAGCCGTCCGCCTCCTGGTGCAGCCGCTTGCCGCCCGCAGGAAGATCGCGGACGACGATCGGCGCGTGCAGGGTCAGCGCCGCGAGGTCGATGACGTTGACGTCGGCCTTGTAGCCGACGCTGAGCCGGCCGCGGTCGTTCATGCCGACGGCGCGCGACGGCATGTCGGTCAACGCCTGGATCGCCCCGCCAAGGTCGAGCGCCCGGCCCGCTGCCGCGTCGCGGACGAAGTTCTGCAGGTAGAAGGTCGGGAAGCTCGCGTCGCAGATCATGCCGTAGTGCGCGCCGCCGTCGCCGAGACCGAGCACGGTGTGCGGGTGCGCGCACATCTCGCGCGCCGCATCGAGGTTGCCGTCGCGGTAGTTGGCGCCCGGCAGGAAGAAAATCGTGCGACCGCCGTTGTCGAGCATCGCGTCGTAGGCGAACTCCTCGACGGTCTGGCCCCTGGCCTCCGCCAGTTTCCAGATACGGTGCGCGCCGTCGGGCTCGTACTGCGGCGGATCGCCCATGACGTAGGCGGCGCGGAACGAGTTGACGATCGCCATCGAGAACGGGTTGGTGTCCTCGGCCGCCTCCGACAACAGCTGTGCGCGCAGCTCCGGATCGCGCAGTCGCTCGAGTTTTTCCGCTAGCGGCAGGTTGGTCAGCGGGCGGAAGCTCGGGTGCAGCGCGAAGGGGTGGAACGACAGGTCGAGGCCGTACAGCAGCCCGACCGGGCGCGGGTAGACCTGACCCTTGATGGTCACGCCCTCGGCGTTCGCGGTGTCGAGGTGCTTCAGGTAATTGCGCCAGTTGTCGGGATCGCCCTGCGGCGTCTGCAGCAGCGAGAACGACAGCGGGCGCTCGGCCGCCTCGGCGATCCGGCGCATCAGCCCGAACTCGTCGACCGCGTCGCCGTCGAGGTTGGCGATCAGCTGGTAGACGCCCGCGCCCGCATCCTTGAGCCCGCCCGCCAGCGCCAGCAGCTCGTCCTCCTCCGAATGGAGGCTCGGTGCCAGCGCGCCGGCCTTGGTGCGGTGGAGCAGGTTGCGCGAGGTCGTCACCCCGAACGCCCCGGCGCGAATCGCCTCCGCGGTCAGGTCGCGCATCTGCTTGAGGTCGGCGTCGGTGGGTGCCTCGCGCCGCGCCCCGCGCTCACCCATGACATAGACCCTGAGCGCCGAGTGCGGCAGCTGCGCCGCGATGTCGATGTCGAGGCGGCGCTGGTCGAGCGCGTCGAGATACTGCGGGAAGGTTTCCCAGTTCCACGGCAGGCCCTCGGTCATCACCACCTCGGGAATGTCCTCGACGCCCTCCATCAACTCGACGAGCAGGTCGTGCTGGTGCGGCCGGCATGGCGCGAACCCGACTCCGCAATTGCCCATGACGACGGAGGTCACGCCGTGTCCCGACGACGGCATCATCCGGTGCTCCCACGTCGCCTGTCCGTCGTAGTGCGTGTGGATATCGACGAAACCCGGGGTGACGAGCTTGCCGGTCGCGTCGATCTCCTCGCGCCCGGACCCGTCGACCGCGCCGACCGCGACGATCCTCCCACCGTCGATGGCGAGGTCGCCGACAACCCCCGGGCCGCCGAGCCCGTCATGGATATCGCCGCCACGGATCACGAGGTCATAGGTCGTCATGCGCGTACTCCCCAATTTTGTTGGGTGTAGCATAATTTAGGCAAGGGGAGCGTCAATCGTTTGTCGCGGCAACCAGACCGGTGTCCGCCGGGCCATCAATGCGCCCTGGTCAGCCCCTTCATCGCCCGGTCCAGTCCCTCGAGCGACAGCGGGTACATGCGGTCCTCCATGACGGTCTTCATCATCTGGATCGACTGGCTGTGCGCCCAGCTTTTCTCGGGGATGGGGTTGAGCCAGGCGGCGGCGTGATAGACGTCGAGCATGCGGCGCATCCAGACGTCGCCGGCCTCCTCGTTCCAGTGCTCGACCGAGCCGCCGGGGTAATTGATCTCGTACGGGCTCATCGAGGCGTCGCCGACGAAGACCAGTTTATAGTCGTGCGGAAACTTGTGGAGCAGGTCCATGACCGGAGTGCGCTCCGACCAGCGGCGCTTGTTGTCCTGCCACAATGCCTCGTACGGGCAGTTGTGGAAGTAGAAGAATTCGAGGTGCTTGAATTCGGTCCGGGCGGCGGAGAACAGTTCCTCGCAGACCTTTACATGGGGGTCCATCGAGCCACCGACATCGAGCATCAGCAGCAATTTGACCGCGTTGTGCCGCTCGGGACGCATCACGATGTCGAGATAGCCCTTCTTGGCGGTGCCGTTGACGGTGGAGTCGAGGTCGAGCTCGTCCGCCGCGCCGTCGCGGGCGAACTTGCGCAGGCGGCGCAGCGCGACCTTGATGTTGCGGGTGCCGAGTTCGACCGAACTGTCGAGGTTCTTGAACTCGCGCTTGTCCCAGACCTTGACCGCCGAGCCCTTGCGGCCCTCGGCCTGCCCGATGCGGATGCCCTCGGGGTTGGAGCCGTAAGCGCCGAAGGGTGATTTGCCGCCGGTGCCGATCCACTTGTTGCCGCCTTGGTGGCGCTCCTTCTGCTCGGCGAGGCGCTGGGCGAGCGTCTCCATCAGCTTGTCCCAGCCGAGCTTCTGCAGCTCGGCCATCTCCTCAGGGCTGAGGTTCAGCTCGGCGATCTTGCGCAGCCATTCCTCGGGGATCTCGGCGGTGCCGGTCTCGATCGTCGGCTCCAGCCCCTTGAAGACCTTGGCAAAAACCTGGTCGAAGCGGTCGAGAAGGCCCTCGTCCTTCACGTAGGTGGCACGCGCGAGATAGTAAAATTCGGTGATGTTGTGCTCGATGACGTCGGCCTGCAGCGCCGCGAGCAGGGTCAGGTGCTCCTTGGTCGACGCCGGGATCTTGGCGGCGCGGAGCTCGTCGAGGAAGTTGAGGAACATCGGGTGATCCTAATACAGGGTTCGGCGGGATGGAAACTGGGTTGATCGCTCTCCCTTGCCGTCATCCCGGCGCACGCCGGGACCCGTCTCGTGAATGTGGGAGATGGGTCCCGGCGTGCGCCGGGATGACGCGCGCGTAGAGAGATGGCGGTTCAAAGCGGCGGAAAGTTGAACAACTTGACCGCGAGGTCATCCCAGTCGGGATTGTCCGCCTCGATGAGTTCGATTTTCCACGCCCGCCGCCATTCCTTGATCTGCTTCTCACGACGGATCGCAGGCTCGATCGTCTCGAAATGTTGGGACCACATGAGCCGCTTGATGTTGTACTCGGACGTGAAGCCCTTGAAGTGGTCGCTGCGGTGTTGGCCGATCCGGAGAGCCAGGTCGGAGGTTACGCCGGTGTAGAGCGCACCCTGCTTGCGGTTCGCCAGGATGTAGACATGGCCGCCGTCGTTCATCTCGTCATTTCCCGCCCGTCATCCCGGCGAACGCCGGGACCCATTACCTGAGTTCGGGAGATGGGTCCCGGCGTTCGCCGGGATGACGACGTGAGAGATCACTCCGCCGCTTCCGCCAGACCCTCGGGCGGCATGTTGTGCCCCAGCATTCTGAGCACGTCCGCCGCGCACTCGACGATGTTCGACCCCGGCCCATAGATCCCCGAGACGCCGGCCTCGCGCAGGAACTCGTAGTCGCCCGCGGGGATGACGCCGCCCGCGAACACCTTGATGTCGCTGCGACCGGCGGCGCGGAGGCGCTTGATCAGCTCGGGGATCAGGGTGCGGTGGCCCGCCGCCAGCGACGAGCAGCCGATCGCGTCGACGCTGGCCTTGAGGGCCATCGCCAGCGTCTCGTCGGGGGTCTGGAACAGCGGGCCGGAGACGACGTCGAAACCGAGGTCGGCGAACCCCGAGGCGACGACGTTGGCACCGCGATCGTGGCCATCCTGGCCCATCTTGGCGATCAGTATCTTGGGCTTGTGGCCGAGCCGCTGCTCGACTGCCATGATGCCGCCCTGGACCTGCTCCCAGCGCGGATCGCCCTTGTAGGCCTCGCCGTAGATGCCCTTCACCGGGATCGGCGTGGTGCCGTAGCGGCCGAACACGTCCTCCATCGCGAGGCTGATCTCGCCGAGCGTGGCGCGCGCGCGGGCGGCGACGACCGCCAGTTCGAGCAGGTTGGCGTTGCCGCGCGCGCCCTCGCGCAGGGCGTCGAGCGCGGCGGTGCAAGCTGCGGTGTCGCGGGTGGCGCGCAAATCCTCGAGCCGCGCAACCTGGTCTTCGCGGACCTGGACGTTGTCGACCATCAGTGTCTCGATGATCGCTTCCTCGGCGAGGCGGTACTTGTTGACGCCAACGATGACCGTCTCGGCGCGGTCGACGCGCGACTGGCTGGCGGCGGCGGCCTCCTCGATCATCTGCTTGGGCCAGCCGCTGGCGATGGCGCGGGTCATGCCGCCCTCGGCCTCGCAGCGCTGAATCAGCGCCCAGGCGGTCTCGGCGAGCTCGCTGGTCAGGCTCTCGATGTAATAGCTGCCGCCTAGGGGATCCACGACGTTGGTGACGCCGGTTTCCTCGGCGATGATCAGCTGCGTGTTGCGGGCGATGCGTGCCGAGAACTCGGACGGCAGCGCAATCGCCTCGTCGAGAGCGTTGGTGTGCAGCGACTGGGTGCCGCCGAGGACCGCGGCCAGCGCCTCGACGGTGGTGCGGACGACGTTGTTATACGGGTCCTGCTCGGTCAGCGACACGCCCGAGGTCTGGCAGTGGGTGCGCAGCATCTTGGAGCGCTCCGACTTTGCGCCGAGCTGCGTCATCGCGCGGTGCCACAACAGGCGGGCGGCACGGAGCTTCGCCACCTCCATGAAGAAGTTCATGCCAATCGCGAAGAAGAACGACAGGCGCCCTGCGAACGCGTCGATGTCGAGGCCCTGTGCCTGCGCGACGCGGACATAGTCCATGCCGTCGGCGATGGTGAACGCGAGCTCCTGGACCTGCGTCGCGCCGGCTTCCTGCATGTGGTAGCCACTGATCGAGATCGAGTTGAACTTCGGCATCTCGCGCATCGTGTAGCCGATGATGTCGGCGACGATCCGCATGCTCGGGGCGGGCGGATAGACGTACGTGTTCCGGACCATGAACTCCTTGAGCACGTCGTTCTGGATGGTGCCATCGAGCAGCTTGCGCTCGACGCCCTGCTCCTCGCCGGCAACGATGAAGAACGCCAGGATCGGGATCACCGCGCCGTTCATCGTCATCGACACGCTCATCTTGTCGAGCGGGATGCCGTCGAACAGGATCTTCATGTCCTCGACCGAGTCGATCGCGACGCCCGCCTTGCCGACGTCACCGGTGACGCGCGGGTGGTCTGAGTCGTAGCCGCGGTGGGTGGCGAGGTCGAAGGCCACCGACAGGCCCTTTTGCCCGGCGGCGAGGTTGCGGCGGTAGAAGGCGTTCGACGCCTGCGCGGTCGAGAAGCCCGCATACTGCCGGATCGTCCACGGCTTGCCGGTGTACATCGTGGCGCGGACGCCGCGGGTGAACGGCGCGATGCCGGGCAGGCCGGGGTCGAGCTCGGCGGTGTCTTCAGCGGTATACAGCGGCTTGACCGCGATG
This sequence comes from Sphingosinicellaceae bacterium, assembly GCA_019285715.1. NCBI lineage: Bacteria > Pseudomonadati > Pseudomonadota > Alphaproteobacteria > Sphingomonadales > Sphingosinicellaceae > Sphingosinicellaceae bacterium. The sequence continues at coordinate 2,839,777 of CP079108.1, read as the reverse complement.
CCCTCGGGCGTCGTCCACTCGGTCAGTGGGCCCTTGGCTTCGCGCTCGGCGAGGGCCTGCCAGTCGGCGAGGGATGGGATCGACATGCTACACGCTCCGTTCGCGGGAACGGATGACGTGGGGGGAGGGGGTGCGTCAAGTATCGGAATGGTCAGGAGAGGATTCGCGATCCTGTGTCTGTAGACACGAAAACGCCGCCGATCTTGCGACCGGCGGCGTGTTCTTGCGACGCTGCGAAGGCGATCAGCCGAAGCTGACGGCGACCTTCTGGCGGCGACGGACGGCGACGCCGGCCATGCCGAAGCCGACGAGCATCATCGCCCAGGTCTCGGGCTCGGGAACGCCGCCCGCCAGCACGATATTGTCGAGCTGATTGTTGGAATAGCCGCTGCTGAAGAAGCTGACCGAGGTCACGTTGGTCAAGTTGGCAAGGTAGCTGGAACCGGTGCCGAGGTACGTCGAATTCAGGGTCAGGCCGTATTGGCTTCCGAAGTCGAAGGAGATCAGGCTGAAAGCGCCGCCGCCGACCTTGGTCAGGGTGATATAGGCACCCGGCAGATTGTCGCCGTCGTCGTGCCAGCTGAAGTTGTCAGAACCACCGCCATCACCGATATGAGCACCGAGTTCCGCGTTCGGATCGTTCGTGGTCTGGACCGTCAACACGTAGCCCGCTTCGGTGTATGCGAGGAACTGACTGTTACCCGTCATGTTCGCGCCGAGGGGATAGGTGTCGCCATAAACTGTGTTCAGGCCGTCGAACGTTAGCGTGGTCGACTGTGCTGCGGTACCGGCAAGCAGAGCGGCGGCAACAGCCATGGCTGTGTACGAAATCTTCACGAAATTCTCTCCCCCGATCGATGCATCTCGATCTCGGAAGACAATATGCAAGCCTCGTGCCAAACATTACGGGATCGTTACAGATAGCTGTTTCAATGGCTTGTCCAAGATCGCCGGCAGGTCCGATTTACCGATTGTAAAGCTGGCCGACACTTTTGTCGTCGCGACGCCTTTTGGACACCCCTCAGACCGCGTTCCCCGCCGCGACCCCGCTCGCCCACGCCCACTGGAAGTTATAGCCCCCCAGCCAGCCCGTCACGTCGACCGCTTCGCCGATCGCGTACAGGCCGGCGACCTGGCGCGCTTCCATGGTCCGGGAGCTCAGCCCGGTGGTGGCGATGCCGCCGGCGGTGACTTCGGCCTTGGCGAAGCCTTCGCTGCCGTTGGGGGTGAAGCGCCAGTCGGACAGCGCGCGCTCGGCCTCGGCGAGGCGGCGGTCGGCGAGGTTGCCGACATCGCCGGGCAGGTCGAGGCGGGCAGCGAGTGTCTCGGCGAGGCGGTCGGGGAGGTGCGCGCCGAGCACCGCGCGCAGCGCCGAGCGCGGCCGGTCGCGCTTGGCGGCCAGCGCCCAGCCTGCGGCGGCGTCGGGCAGGAAGTCGATGCCGACGGGCTCGCCGTGGCGCCAGTAGCTCGACACCTGCAGGATCGCCGGGCCGGACAGGCCGCGGTGGGTGAACAGCGCCGCCTCGCGGAACGAGGCCTTGCCGGCGCGGGCGATCACCGGCGTCGCGACGCCCGACAGCGAGCGGAACAGAGTCTCGTCCTGACCCAATGTCAGCGGGACCAGCGCCGGGCGCGGCTCGACGATCTTGAGGCCGAACTTGCGCGCCAGGTCATAGGCGAACCCCGTCGCGCCGAGCTTGGGGATCGACGGCCCGCCGGTGGCGACGACCAGCGCCGGGGCAGTCGCCCCGCGGTCGCCGTAGCTTACGTGAAACTGCCCGTCGGCATGGCTTACGTCGCCGATGCCATGCCCCAGCGCGACCTCGACGCCGTCGCACTCGTCGAGCAGCATGCGGACGATCTGGCGGGCGGACCCGTCGCAGAACAATTGGCCGAGCGTCTTCTCGTGCCAGGCGATGCCGTGGCGGTCGACCAGCTCGACGAAGTCCGCCGCGGTGTAGCCCGCGAGTGCCGACTTGGCGAAGTGCGGGTTGGCGGACAAATAGCGGTCGGGCGCGGTGCCGGTGTTGGTGAAGTTGCAGCGCCCGCCGCCCGAGATCAGGATCTTCTTGCCCGGCTCGTCGGCGTGGTCGACGACGAGGACGCGCTTGCCGCGCTGGCTCGCGGTCGCCGCGCACATCAGGCCCGCGCCCCCGGCACCGAGGATAATCGCGTCGAAGGAGGTGGGGGCCGTCATCGCGGCGGGTCATCGCAGGGGGGAGGGGCCGCCGCAAGTTGCGCGGCCCGGGTCAACTCTTGCGGTCGGCCGTCCACAACCCGATGCGGAACACCACGAACTCCGCCGGTCGCAGCGGTGCGACGCCGATCTCGACGATCAATCGTCCGTTGTCGATGTCGTCCTGCGTCATCGTCGTGCGGTCGCAGAGGACGAAGAACGCCCGCTCGGGCTTGTTCCCGAGCAGCGCGCCGTCGTGCCAATGCTGCATGAGGAATTTCCGGATCGCGTCCCGCACGTCCTCCCACAGCCGCTCGCCATTCGGCTCGAACACCGCCCATTGCAGCCCGGCGTCGAGCGAGTGCTGGAGCCAGTCGAGCTGGCGACGGACGTTGATGTATTTCCAGTCGGGATCGCTCGACAGGGTGCGTGCACCCCAGACGCGCAAGCCCCGGTCCGGGAAGGCGCGCAGGCAGTTGATCCCGAGCGGGCCAAGCAGGTCCTGCCCCGCTGTGTCGACCGCGTGCTCGAAGCCGGTGGCGCCGCGGACAATCTCGTTCGCCGGGGCCTTCCAGACGCCGCGCTCGATGTCAGTGCGGGCGTAGATCCCAGCGATGAACCCGGACGGTGCGACCGGTCCGGCGGGGGTCACGACCCACGGCCAGTAGAGCGCGGCGCGGGCGCACTCGAGGCCGGTGCGGAAGGCGGTAACGCCCGCGACATCGAGGCCCGGCGGCGGATCGACCAGCGCAAACCGATAGCACCCCGGCTCCTCGACATGCGCGATCAGTGCGGCGGCGATGCCCGTGTCGGTCATCCCCGGGGCGGCGACGACATCGACCTCGGGGAGTGCGGCCAGCGCGGCGGCGACCCCGGTGGCGTCGGGTGTCGCGGCCCCCGAGATATGGACCCGCGCGCCGCCGTTGCCGAAGAATGCGGCGACCGCATCGGCAAGCGCTGGGGCGGCTCCCGCATAGAGGCGGGTGAACTCGGCCGTCGCGGTGACCGATGCCGGTGCCGGCGAAGCGCCCTCGCCGACCGTCCCGACGAAGCCCGCGACGGCGGTCGGCACGCCGACGATGGCACGCACGCGCAAGGGGATTTCCTCGACGAACACGCCCGGGGTCTTGAACACCGCCATTATGCCAGCATCCACCCCGCGGGGGTGGGCGGCAAGCCCTGTCGTGCCGCCGGAAACCGGTCGCCGCGGCATGGACTTAACGTTTCTTTAAAGGCAAGTGTCGGGTCGGGGCTGAAACGACGGCGTGTTGCTTAGTAGGTCGCATCCAATCGGGGGAATTACATTGAAGCGCTTTCTTGCCATTGCGGTTGCCATGGGTATTTGTGCCGTCACGGCGGGCACCGCGCAGGCTGTCACGATCGATTTCGAGAACGTCGATACGACAGGTGCTCCGGGCTTGCCGTTTCTGTCGCACGGCGACGTCGTGACACAGGATGGCTATTACTTCGAGACCATCAACGCTGATGGGCTCGGGGGCTATCTCGATGGTACGATATCCAATGGATCGGACCCCGACGCCTGCCTGATGGGCGTGTGCCCGGTGGGCAACCTGACGAACTATCTGGTAGGGCTCAACGCCGGCTATTTCGCTTTCGCTCGATTGGACGGTGGCAAATCCACACTCTCGAGCTTTGACGCGGCCTTCGTGACGGCGGACGGCGCGCCGGCAATGACCGTGCCCGCCCTGTTGCTGATTTTGGCGTTCCACGCAGACGGCAGCGTCTGGGAAAACTTTTACGACTTGGGCGCCATCGGGAGCCACGGCACGACGGCCTTCCAGACGTATCAGGTCGAGGGGGCGGGCGAGGCGATCGGTTTCCTGGCCGTGGCTTATCGCTGCGACGATGTCGGCAGCTGCACCCGCTTGAGCAACGAAGCGCAGTTCGCGTTCGACAACGTCGTGCTCGAGAATGTCGGTCCGGGAGCGACCGTCCCCGAACCGGCGACCTGGGCGCTGATGCTGCTCGGCTTTGGCGGGGTCGGCACCGTCGTGCGCCGACAGCGGAACCGGCTGCCGCTGGCGGCCTGAACGCGGCGGTCCCTGGCCCCGGTGGGCCAGGGACCGGCCTTTCCCTAGACCCGCTCGATCGTCACCGGCAGCTTCGTGTAGCCGTGCACGAAGCACTGCGCGACATACTCGGGCGTGCCGGTGACGCGGACCCGCCAGCGGCGCGCCACCATCTCCTCGAACAATATCTGCAGCTGGAGTTCGGCGAGCCGGGCACCGACGCAGCGGTGAATGCCGAAGCCGAACGCGAGGTGACGGCGGGCGTTGGCGCGGGTGACGTCGAGGCGTTCGCCGTCCGGGAAGATGCTCTCGTCGCGGTTGGCGGCGAGATACCACATCACGACCTTGTCGCCCTTGGCGATCCTGTGCCCGGCAATCTCGGTATCGGCGAGCGCGGTGCGCCGCATGTGCGACAGCGGGGTCTGCCAGCGGATGATCTCGGGCACCGCGCCGGGGATCAGCGCCGGTTCGGCGAGCAGCTTGGACCACTCGCCCGGATACTGGTCGAAGGCGTGGACCGCGCCGGACATCGAGTTGCGGGTGGTGTCGTTACCGCCGACGATCAGCAGCACGAGGTTGCCGGCGCGCTCGTTGAACTCCATGTCGCCCATTGCCTCCGAATGGACCATCATCGAGATCAGGTCGCCGGTCGGTGGCGCGGCCTTCCGCTCGGCGAACAGCCGGTCGAAGTAGGCGGTCATGTCGAGCAGATGCTGGTGGCGGATGTGTGTCCGCTCCGGATCGACCGCGGCCTCGATATCGCCGCCCCAGTCGGACCAGAGCGTCAGGAGGCGCCGGTCCTCCCACGGGAAGTCGAACAGGATCGCGAGCATCTGGGTGGTCAGCTCGATCGACACCTGGTCGACCCAGTCGAACTCTTCGCCCACAGGTAGCGTGTCGAGCAGCTCGGTCGTGCGCTGGCGGATCGACGCCGCCATGCGGGTCATCTCGGCCGGGCCGAAGGCGGGGGCCACCACGCGCCGCTGCCCGGTGTGCTTCGGTCGGTCCATCGCGATGAACTGCGGCAGGCTCATGTCGCCGAACAGGCTGGCGATGGTGATGCCGCCGTATTCATAGCTCGACGAGAAGATCTCGGGGTGGGCCTCGACCGCCATGATGTCGGCGTGGCGGCTGACCGACCAATAGGGCCCGAACAGGCTGTCGGGGCAGAAGTGGACCGGAGCCTCATGGAGCAGGCGGGACATCGGTTCTCGCCAGCCATCGGTGCGGAAGATTTCAGCGAGGCTGACATCGAATGTCGCCAGGTCGTCCTGCGTCTTCAACTGCGTCGCCATGTGCGCCTCCCCAGGCCGGCATCGTCGTTGCGTCGCAGGATGCGCTCAAAATCGGGCCGAAGCGAGGGGGGTATTTGGGGAGCCAAAAGCGTTTTCTGCGACTCGGCGACGCATGCTATCGGCGTTGCAACGAATTCGGTTCGCACATCCCTGGGTGGAGTGCTCCGGCTGCCGAGGCGAGGCCAACTCGCTCGAGCGATCCGGCCGTACCCTGCTCGCGAGCACAGGAGGCCGTCATGGCCGGATTCGAAGATTCAATCATGAGCCACCTCAAGGCAGGTGGTCTCGCCAAGGATCACCTCAGCGGGCTCACCGCCGCGGCAGCGCAGATCAATGCGTCCGGCATCAAGGGCATGCGTATCCTGACCAAGGGCACGCCAGTGCCCGACTGGATCCGGATGTCGGGCATCGCCGACAAGGCCGCGATCAGCAAGCTGGTCAGCGACGTGCTCGGCAAGCAGCAGCAGATCGGCAATATCCAGATCTTCCCGTACGGCATTCCCTTCCCGGATATCTATCGGGTCGAGATCGATATCGGGCCCGGTGCACAGCACGGCTGAGGACGCGGCGCGGTGATGGATGAGGCAACCGGCGCAGGGCACGAACAGGGGCCGCTGGCGATCTTCCACGTCCATCCATCGCTGCGTTGCAATCTTGCCTGCGCGCATTGTTATTCGTCGTCGTCACCCGCGGCTCGTGACGCGCTGCCGGTCGAGGCCATCGTCACCGCGATCGACGATGCGGCGGGACTGGGGTGCAACGTGCTGTCGGTCTCGGGCGGTGAGCCGCTGATGTACGCGGGGCTGCCGCGGCTGCTGGAGACTGCGCGGGCGCACAATATGCGGACCCAGATCGTCACCAACGGCTGGTTTCTCGGCAGTCCAGCGCTGGCCGCGGCGGCGCCTTGGCTCCACCTGGTGGCGATCAGCCTCGACGGGCCGGCGGCGGTGCACGACCGGATGCGCGGGTCGCCCCGCGCCTTCGAGCGGCTGGTCGCTGGCCTGGCGAAGATTCGCGCGCTCGGGGTCGACTTCGGCTTCGTCCACACCGTCACTGCCGAGAACTGGGACCAGTTGTTCGCCACCGCCGCCTTTGCCGCGAGCGCCGGGGCGAAGCTGTTCCAGCTCCATCCGCTCGAGATGGCGGGCCGGGCGACGACCGACGCCGGGCCGCTGGTGCTCGACGCGGACACCGCCGCCAAGGTCTATGTCCTCGCGGCGATCCTGAAGGCGCGCTACGCTGGCACGATGGCGGTGCAGGTCGACCTGCTCCACCGTACCCAGCTCCGCCCGCCGTCCGACGAAGACGGCCTCGCGGCGGCGCTCGGTATCCTGGTGATGGAGGCGGACGGAGTTGTCGTCCCGCTGGCCTACGGCTTCGACCGGCGCTTCGCGGTCTGCGACATCGGGCGCGCGCGGCTCGCTGACGCATGGCCCGGATTCGTGCGCGAGAAGTTGCCTGCCTACCGCGCGCTGGCCGCCCGGCTCCACCGCGAACTGGCCCGCGCCGATGCTCCAGACCTGTGCAACTGGTACGAGTTGATGGTCGACCGCAGCGCCCGCGCGCCTGTCGGAGACATGGCCCCGGCGTGAACAGCGGTTGCCACGGCGCGGGGTTTGCCTAAAAGCGGGCAGAATATCCTCGAGGAGCAACTATGGCCGCGCCCGCGCGCCCCCAAGCCCGACCGCTTTCGCCGCACCTGACGGTCTGGAAATGGCGCGTCAACATGACGGTCAGCATCCTGCACCGCGCCACCGGCACCGCGTTGGCGACCGGTGCGGTCGTGCTGTTCCTGTGGTGGCTGGTCGCCGCCGCAACCGGGATCGAGGCGTATTCGGTGTTCCTGTCCGTCGCGACCGGCTGGTTCGGGATGCTGGTCGGCGTCGGGCTGACTTTGGTGTTGTTCCAGCACATGATGTCCGGCATCCGCCACCTGGTCATGGACACCGGCGCGGCGCTCGAGGTCCACACCTCGCGGGCGTTCGCCACCGCGACATTGGTCGGCTCGGTGCTGCTGACGGTCCTGACCTGGTCCGCGATCTACGTCATGAAGGGCTTCTGACGATGGGACGCGCAACCCCGATCGGCCGCGTTCGCGGCCTCGGCTCGGCCAAGGCGGGCACCGGCCACTGGTGGCAGCAGCGGGTGACCGCGGCCGGCAATTTGATCCTCATGCTGTGGTTCATCGCCTCGCTGGTGCGGCTCCCGGCGCTCGACTACGGCACGGTCACGGCGTGGCTGCGGCAGCCTGTCGCTGCGGTGCCGCTGCTGCTGCTCATCGTCAGCGTTTTCTGGCACTTCCGGCTGGGCCTGCAGGTCTTCATCGAAGACTACCTGCACGAGGAAGGGACCAAGCTGCTCGCCATTCTCGCCCTTAATTTCTACGCGCTCGCGGGCGCAGCGGTCGCGGTGTTCTGCGTCCTCAAGATCGCACTTGGAGCGGCATAGTGGCTGAAGCGTACAAGATCATCGACCATGTCTACGACGCCGTCGTCGTCGGTGCCGGGGGCTCCGGCCTCCGCGCGGCGATGGGCATCGCCGAGACCGGCCTCAAGACCGCGTGCATCACCAAGGTCTTCCCGACGCGTAGCCATACGGTTGCAGCGCAGGGCGGTATTGCGGCCAGCCTCGGCAACATGGGTCCGGACCACTGGACGTGGCACATGTACGACACCGTCAAGGGCTCCGACTGGCTCGGCGACCAGGACGCAATCGAATATCTGTGCCGCGAGGCGCCCGCCGCAGTCTATGAGCTCGAGCACTTCGGCGTGCCGTTCAGCCGCACCGAGGAAGGCCGCATCTACCAGCGCGCCTTCGGTGGCATGACGCAGGACATGGGCGAGGGCCCGCCCGCCCAGCGCACCTGCGCCGCCGCCGACCGCACCGGCCACGCGATGCTCCACGCGCTGTATCAACAGAGCCTGAAGTACGACACCGACTTTTACATCGAGTATTTTGCCATCGACCTGATCATGGTCAACGGCGAGTGCAAGGGTGTCATCGCGATGTGCATGGAGGACGGCACCATCCACCGCTTCCGCGCGCACTCCGTCGTGCTCGCGACCGGTGGCTATGGCCGTTGCTATTTCTCCGCGACCTCCGCCCACACTTCCACGGGCGACGGCGGCGGCATGGCGATCCGCGCCGGCGTGCCGATGCAGGACATGGAGTTCGTGCAGTTCCACCCGACGGGCATCTACGGTGCCGGCGTCCTCATCACCGAGGGTGCGCGCGGGGAGGGCGGCTACCTGACCAATGCCAGCGGCGAGCGCTTCATGGAGCGCTACGCCCCGCACGCCAAGGACCTCGCCTCACGCGACGTCGTCAGCCGCTCGATGGCTATGGAGATGCGCGAGGGCCGTGGCGTCGGTGCCGAGGGCGACCACATCAACCTGCACCTCAACCACATCGACCCGGCGGTGCTCCACGAGCGTCTGCCCGGCATTTCGGAGACCGCGAAGATCTTCGCCGGCGTCGACGTCACCAAGGAGCCGATCCCGGTCACGCCGACCGTCCACTACAATATGGGCGGCATCCCGACGAACTATCACGGCGAGGTCGTCACCCTGAAGGACGGCGACCCGGACTCGGTCGTGCCCGGCTTGTTCGCGGTCGGTGAAGCGGCCTGCGTCTCGGTCCATGGGGCCAACCGCCTCGGCTCGAACAGCCTGATCGACCTTGTCGTCTTCGGCCGCGCCACCGCGCACCGTATCGGCGCGACGGTCAAGCCGATGTCGGCGCACACCCCGCTGCCCAAGGACAACGCCGACTTCGCGGTCGGCCGCCTCGACGGCTTCCGCTATTCGAAGGGCGGATCGACGACCGCCTCGATCCGCCTCGCGATGCAGAAGACCATGCAGTCGAATGCCGCGGTGTTCCGCACCTCGGAGGTCCTCGAGGAGGGCGAGCGCAAGATCGATGCGGTCTACCAGAACATGGCCGACATCGGCATTGCCGACCGGTCGCTGGTGTTCAACACCGACCTGATCGAGACGCTGGAGCTCGACAACATGATCCCGCAAGCTGTGATGACCATGCACATGGCCGCCAGCCGCCACGAAAGCCGCGGCGCGCACATGCACGAGGACTATCCCAAGCGCGACGATACCGAATGGATGCAGCACTCGCTGGGCTGGTTCAGGGACGGCGGCGTGACCTTGGCCAAGCGACCGGTGCATTCGTACACGCTGACCGACGAGATCGCATATATCAAGCCGAAGGCGCGGGTTTACTGATGGCCGAATTCTCCCTCCCCGCAAACTCGAAGATCAAGCCGACCGGCAAGCGCTACCCCGCGCCGCCGGGGGCGACAAACGTCAAGGCGTTCAAGATCTACCGCTGGAACCCCGACGACGGGCAGAACCCGCGTTACGACACCTATGAGCTGGACCTCGATACCACCGGCCCGATGGTTCTCGACGCGCTGATCAAGATCAAGGGCGAGGTCGACTCGACCTTGACCTTCCGGCGGTCGTGCCGCGAGGGCATCTGCGGCTCGTGCTCGATGAACATGGACGGCACCAACGGGCTGGCCTGCACCACCGCGATCGCCGACATCAAGGGCGAGGTGCGGATCACGCCGCTGCCGCACATGGACGTGATCAAGGACCTGGTCCCGGACTTCACCAATTTCTACGCGCAATACGCCTCGATCAAGCCGTGGCTGCAGACTGTTACCCCCGATCCGTCGGGCGAGGAGCGCATCCAGACGGTCGAGGACCGCTCCAAGATCGACGGGCTGTACGAGTGCATTCTGTGCGCCTGCTGCTCGACGGCGTGCCCGAGCTATTGGTGGAACAGCGACAAGTTCCTGGGGCCGGCGATCCTGTTGCAGGCCTACCGCTGGCTGGCGGACAGCCGCGACGAGATGACCGGCGAGCGCCTCGATGCGCTCGAGGACCCGTTCCGCCTGTACCGCTGCCACACCATCATGAACTGCGCCAATGTCTGCCCCAAGGGCCTCAACCCGGCCAAGGCCATCGCGGAGATCAAGAAGATGATGGTCGAGCGGGCGGTCTAGCTTCGAAACCTAGTTTTGGTTGCACTGCGGCGCGCTTCGCCGTTACGAGCGCGCATGCCCAGAGACATCATCACCGAAGGCGAGCACGCCGGCTGGCACCGTTGGCACCGCGACCCGGACGGGCGCTTTGCCTCGATGCTCGGCGATTTTTACTTCCGGCCGACCGACACGGGCGTCGTAGAGTGCCGGATGGCGACCGACCGGCGCCACGCCAACGGCCTTGGCTACCTCCACGGCGGCTTTATCATGTCGTTCGTCGACATGGCGATGTTCTCGTTCATCGCGCGCCAGCTCGAGACCTCGGCGGCGGTGACGCTGAGCTGCGCGACCGATTTCCTGAGTGCCGGCATCGTCGGCACGCCGATCGAGGCGCACGGCGAAATCCTCAAGGAAACCGGCAAGATGCTGTTCGTGCGCGGCCTGGTCACCCAGAACGGCAACAACGTCGCCTCGTTCACCGGCACGATGCGCAAGATCCCGCGGACGCCGCGACCGATCGCCGACGCCGCCGCGTGACCGACAGCGCCTACGCCCGGCTGGTCGATGCCGGTGAGCTGAAGCCCGACCCCGACCAGTCCGCCGCGGCCGAGCGCCTGTACCAGCTCAGGCTGGCGCTGGCGGCGCGGCACCAGCCCGGCCTGCTCGGGCGCCTGTTCGGCCAACCTCCGCCGCCGCCGAAGGGCATCTACCTGTGGGGCGGTGTCGGACGCGGCAAGTCGATGCTGATGGACTTGTTCTTCGCGCACGCGACGACCGAGCCGAAGCGCCGGGTCCACTTCCACGAGTTCATGCTAGAGGTCCACGCCGACATCCACGCGGCGCGAGAGGCGTCGCACGATGACCCGTTGCCCCGCGTCGCCGCTCAGGTCGCGGCGTCGGCAAAACTGCTATGCTTTGACGAGATGCAGGTCCGTGACGTCGCCGACGCGGCGATCCTGTCGCGCCTGTTCACGGCGCTGCTCGATGCCGGCACCACCATCGTCGCGACCAGCAACCGGCCGCCGTCGGACCTGTACAAGGACGGCCTCAACCGCCAGCTGTTCCTGCCCTTCATAGCGCTGCTCGAGAGCCGGCTGGAGGTCATCGGCCTTAACGGCCCCGTCGACTACCGGATGCAGCGGCTGGGGGGCGGCCCGACCTATTTCACCCCGAACGGCCCGGTGGCAACTGCGGCATTGTCCGACGCCTTCTTCCGGATGACCGACTTCCCGGTCGAGGACCGCGTCCACGTGCCCAGCGAGACGATCCAGGTCCCCGGTGGCCGCAGCCTGTTCGTGCCCAAATCCCTGAAGGGCGTCGCGGTGTTCTCGTTCAGCCGCCTGTGCCGACAGCCGCTGGGCGCTGCCGACTACCTCGCGATCGCGCGCCGCTACCACACGGTGATCCTGGTCGGGGTGCCGAAGCTCAGCCCGGAGTATCGCAACGAAGCCAACCGCTTCGTGACGCTGATCGACTCGTTGTACGAGCACCACGTCAATTTGCTGATCGCCGCCGATGCATCGGCGGCTGACCTTTATCCGGCGGGCGACGGGTCGTTCGAGTTCGAGCGGACCGTATCCCGCCTCAACGAAATGCAGTCGGCGGAGTATCTTGCGCAGGGCCACGGCGCCAGCTGAGCGCGCATGCCCCGATCAGCAGCAGGAACGCCAGCGGGATGAACGGCGGGGGCGTCGGGCTGACGAACACCATCAGCCCGAGCAGCCCGAAGATCGCCACCGCCAGCCCGAGCCAGCGGGTCGCGCCGAGCCGATCCTCCGCCATCGACAGCCCGGTCGCGCCGAGCCCGCAGGCGATGCCCGCCCATTTCAGCGACGATCCGACGGCGAGCAGCGTCAGCATCGGCGTCGTCGTGAACGGCCAGCGCGAGCCGATCCACAATTGCGTCGCGGTTTCGAGCACGTCGCCCGCCAGCGCGATGCCGATGAAGATCAGCGCGATACGCCGCAGACGCCCGCTCGCCAACGCCAGCGCCGCCAATACCAGGAACAGCCCGTAGCTCGCGATGAAGGCAATCAGGTCGACTCGGTTCATCGAATTCAGCACATCCAGCCGCGCCGGGCAGCCGATCGCCGCATCGAGCGCCATCTGGCTCTTGGCCATCTGGAACGCGCCGAGTGCGCTTGCCGACGAGACGACGACACCGTCGCACGCCGCCGCCGCGACGCTGGCGAACCAGCCACTGATGACCACGGTCACGATCCCCGCAACGACGGCGCCGCGGGCCGCGCGTGTCTGCTCCATGCCTTCGTCCTTCCTCGTTCGTCCCGTCCTGTCACGGTTGCGGATGCCCGACAACCGGGCTATCCGCCCCTCCATTCCTGAACACCCCTTGCCGGAGACTGACATATGGCCCGCAACAAGATCGCGCTGATCGGTGCCGGTAACATCGGTGGCACGCTCGCGCATCTCGCCGCGATCAAGGAACTGGGCGACGTCGTGCTGTTCGACGTCGTCGAGGGCGTGCCGCAGGGCAAGGCGCTCGACCTCGCGCAGTGCGGCCCGGTCGAGGGCTTCGACGCGGTCCTGAAGGGCACCAACGACTACGCCGACATCGCCGGTGCCGACGTCATCATCGTCACCGCCGGTATCGCCCGCAAGCCCGGCATGAGCCGCGACGACCTGCTCGGCATCAATCTCAAGGTCATGAAGGCCGTCGGCGAGGGTATCGCCGCCAACGCTCCCGGCGCGTTCGTGATCTGCATCACCAACCCCCTCGACGCGATGGTCTGGGCGCTGCGCGAGTTCTCCAAGCTGCCGCACCACATGGTCGTCGGCATGGCCGGCGTGCTCGACAGCTCACGCTTCCGCCACTTCCTGGCGGACGAGTTCAAGGTCAGCGTGCAGGACGTCACCGCCTTCGTGCTCGGCGGCCACGGCGACACGATGGTCCCGGTGGTCGAGTATTCGACCGTCGCCGGCATCCCGATCCCCGACCTGATCAAGATGGGCTGGAGCACCAAGGAGCGCATCGACGCCATCGTCGCCCGCACGCGCGCCGGTGGCGGCGAGATCGTCGCCCTGCTCAAGACCGGCTCGGCCTATTATGCCCCCGCGACCAGTGGCATCGCGATGGCCGAGGCGTTCCTCAAGGACCAGAAGCGCGTCATCCCTTGCGCCGTGAACCTGACCGGCCAGTACGGCGTCCATGACCTCTACGTCGGCGTGCCGTGCGTCATCGGTGCCGGCGGCGTCGAGAAGATCGTCGAGATCGAGCTGACCGCCGAGGCGCAGGCGAACTTCACGGTGTCGGTGGATGCGGTGAAGGAGCTGCTAGTGGCGTGCAAGGCGATCGACGGCTCGCTGGCTTAAACGTCGAACCGGGCCGCTTGCGAGGTCAAGCGGCCTGCCAGGGATGTCGTCAGTTTCGAAAAACACGCCCGCTATGATCGGTTCGTCGGGCGAGTACGCGATCCAATAGCGACCGCGCTTGAGCCAATGTAAGCCGAGGGCAGCAAGCTCGGGATATGGACCCGGTGCCGGCAGCCCGCGATCCTGAGCGTTGAGGATGAACAAGCTTGCCTCCGCCAGTGCGTAGCCGAGGTTGCGGAGAGCCTGAGGTCGTTCTCTCTCGACGTAGAAGCGTTCGAGCGCATCAAGCTACGCGCTGGCTTCCGACGTGAGCGCGATCAACGTCGCGCGGTCTGTCTCAGGTCGTCCGTATCACTAGTCTCGAGGGCTTCGGCCGAGGCCCGCAGCCTGTCGAGGATCGGCAATAGCGGCACGGTTTGACCAGCCTCGATCTGCGCCTTGCTACGCGTCAGGCTGTCGAGCCATCCGGCGGGTGCTGTCAGATCGGCGTCGCTCATCCATGCCCTATACGCTCCGTCTCCCACTCAATCCAGCGGCGCCGCCTTGCGGTCACCCCACGTCCAATCCATAGAACCCCGCAACTGCAGCATCAGGGATTCGCGCCGAGATGATGACCGCCGGATACCAAGTGACGGAGCGTCCCGCCTGATGCTCGCCGTCGCCGAACTCAGCCCGCCCACCCGTACCGACTGGTCCCACGCCGAGATCGCGGCGCTGTTCGACCTGCCGTTCGCCGACCTGCTGTTCCGCGCGCAGACCGTGCACCGGGCGCGCTTCGACCCGAACAAGGTGCAGAAGTCGCAGCTTCTCTCGATCAAGACCGGCGGCTGCCCCGAGAATTGCGGCTACTGCGCGCAGTCGGTGAACTTCATGACCGGGGTCAAGGCCGACAAGCTCATGGCCGCCGCCGACGTCATCGCCGAGGCGACGCGTGCCAAGGCCGGCGGTGCGACGCGCTTCTGCATGGGCGCGGCATGGAAGAACCCCAAGGACCGCGATTTGCCGGCGCTCGCCGAGATGGTCGTCGTGGTGCGCGCGCTCGGGCTCGAGACTTGCATGACGCTCGGGATGCTGAGCGAGGCACAGACCGCCGTGCTGGCCGAGGCTGGCCTCGACTATTACAACCACAACATCGACACCTCGGCGGAATATTACCCCGAGGTCGTGACGACGCGGACCTACGACGACCGGTTGACGACCGTGGCGCATGTCCGCGAGGCCGGCATCGGCGTCTGCTGCGGTGGCATCATCGGGATGGGCGAGAGCCGCGCCGACCGGGTCGGGCTGATCGAGACCTTGGCCAACCTGCCCGAGCATCCCGGTAGCGTGCCGATCAACGGCCTCGTGCCGATCGCGGGAACGCCGCTCGGCGACGCGATCCTGTCGGGTGCGGCTCCCGCAATCGACGGCATCGAGTTCGCGCGCACCGTTGCCGTCGCCCGCATCACCATGCCGGAATCGATGGTCCGGCTGTCGGCGGGCCGCGAGGCGATGAGCGATGAAACCCAGGCCCTGTGCTTTCTGGCAGGTGCCAACTCGATCTTTGTCGGCGACCGGTTGCTGACGACTGCCAACCCCGGGGTCGACCGCGATACCCGCCTGTTCGAGAAATTAGGGCTCAGCCCGATGGAGGCTTTCGCATGAACATCCACGAATACCAGGCCAAGGAAGTGCTGGCCAAATTCGGCGTGCCGATCCCGACCGGCTATGCCGCGATGACCGTCGAGGAAGCCGTCACCGCCGCCGGCAAGCTGCCCGGGCCGCTGTTCGTGGTGAAGTCGCAGATCCACGCCGGCGGCCGCGGCAAGGGCAAGTTCAAGGAACTGCCGCCCGAGGCCAAGGGCGGCGTCCGCCTGGCGCGCTCGCTGGACGAGGTCCGTGCTGCCGCGACCGACATGCTCGGCAACACGCTGGTCACCATCCAGACCGGTGAGCACGGCAAGCAGGTCAACCGCCTGTACGTCACCGACGGCGCCGACATCGCCAAGGAATTCTACCTGGCACTCCTCGTCGACCGCGCTTCGGGCGAGATCGCGCTGGTCGCCTCGACCGAGGGCGGCATGGACATCGAGACCGTCGCGCACGACACGCCGGAGCGCATCCACACCTTCCTGGTCGACCCCGCCGCCGGCATCCAGCCGCACCACGGCCGCAGCGTCGCCTTCGCGCTGGGCCTGTCGGGGGATCTGTTCAAGCAGTGTGTCTCGGTCGTCGAGCAGGTCTACAACGCGTTCGTCGCCACAGACGCATCGCAGATCGAGATCAACCCGCTGGCGACCACGACCGACGGCCAGTTGCTGGTTCTTGACGCCAAGGTAGGCTTCGACACCAACGCCCTTTACCGCCACCCCGACCTTGTTGCCCTTCGGGATCTCACCGAGGAGGACCCGGCCGAGGTCGAGGCGTCGAAGTACGACCTCAGCTACATCAAGCTCGACGGCACCATCGGCTGCATGGTCAACGGTGCCGGCCTCGCGATGGCGACGATGGACATCATCAAGCTGAACGGTGCCGAGCCCGCCAACTTCCTCGACGTCGGTGGCGGCGCGACCAAGGAGAAGGTGACCGCGGCGTTCAAGATCATCCTGTCCGATCCGAACGTGAAGGGTATCCTGGTCAACATCTTCGGCGGCATCATGCGCTGCGACATCATCGCGGAGGGCATCATCGCCGCCGCGAAGGAAGTTAACCTGAGCGTGCCGCTGGTCGTCCGGCTGGAAGGGACGAACGTCGAGCTCGGCAAGGAAATCCTGGCGAACTCGGGCCTGCCCATCATCTCGGGCGACAATCTCGGTGACGCAGCGGCGAAGATCGTCGCCGAAGTGAAGAAGGCTGCCTGATGTCGATTCTCGTAAACGCCGCCACCAAGGTCATCTGCCAGGGTTTCACCGGCAAGCAGGGCACGTTCCACTCCGAGGCCGCGATCGCCTACGGCACCAAGATGGTCGGCGGCGTCGCGCCCGGTAAGGGTGGCTCGACCCACCTTGAGCTGCCGGTGTTCAACACCGTGCTGGAGGCCAAGGAGCTGACTGGTGCCGATGCCTCGGTCGTCTACGTGCCGCCGCCCTTCGCCGCCGACGCGATCCTCGAGGCGATCGACGCCGAGATCGGGCTGATCGTCTGCATCACGGAGGGCATTCCGGTGCTCGACATGGTCAAGGTCAAACGCGCGCTGTCAGGGTCCAAGTCGCGGCTGATCGGGCCGAACTGCCCGGGCGTGATGACGCCGGGCGAGTGCAAGATCGGCATCATGCCGGGCAACATCTTCATGAAGGGCTCGGTCGGCGTCGTGTCGCGCTCGGGCACGCTGACCTACGAGGCGGTCCACCAGACCACCGCGGTCGGTCTCGGCCAGACCTCGGCGGTCGGCATCGGCGGCGACCCGGTCAACGGCACCGACTTCATCGACATTCTGGAGCTGTACCTTGCCGACCCGCTGACCACGTCGATCATCATGATCGGCGAGATCGGCGGCTCGGCCGAGGAGGAGGCCGCCGACTTCATCCGCCTGAACAAGGTCAAGAAGCCGATGGTCGGCTTCATCGCCGGGCGCACCGCGCCTCCGGGCCGCCGCATGGGCCACGCGGGCGCCATCGTCGCCGGCGGCAAGGGCGGCGCCGAGGACAAGATCGAGGCGATGAAGCGCGCCGGCATCCGCGTCTCGGACTCGCCGTCGCAGCTCGGTACGACGCTCGCGGAGCTTTTGAAGGGCTGACAGCATGGCGGTGAACGGCCTCGATCACATCAACATCCAGACCCGGGGGCTGGCCGACACCGTCCGCTTCTTCGCGGACGTGCTCGATCTGAAACCGGGTAATCCCCCGCCGGGCCTCGATCCGGCGCGGATCCAGTGGATGTTCGATGGGGCGGGCAGGGCGCTGTTCCATTTGTCTACGCCCGGTTCGCTGCTGAGCGGCGGCGAGAGCGAAGGCCCCGGCACCGGCGCTCTCCATCACGTCGCGCTCGACTGCAGCGGCCACGGCGCGATGATCGAGCGGCTCGAAAGCCTCGGCATCGCCTACCGGAGCGTCGAACTGCCGTCGGTCGACCTCAAGCAGGTCTTCGTGCACGAGCCGAACGGCGTGCTGCTTGAGCTCAATTTCCGCAGCGGCCAGCACTGACGATCTGCCGTCCGCCGCCGTTATGTACGGTGGCCCTCATAAACATGGCCGCCATGCACCCGTAGCGGGTGACACCGGCGCACCCCGCCGCTACATCGCCTGCGGCGCGGGTGTGATCGCTACCGGCGCAGGCTGACCGAGGACGGGCACGATGGACTACGAACCGCTGCTGCCGACTGCCGCCGATGCGGCACATCCGTCGTGGGCGCGTGCCGACTGGCCGCTCTCGGGTGGCGACGACCTGACCATGGCGCTCGACGCCAGCGGCATCCTGCTCGCGCCCAAGGCCGACAAGGCGAAGACCGGTGCCGCGCCTGCCGCCGACCCCGATGCCATCCGCCGCGCCGCGCAGGATTCGATCGCGGCGATGATGCTGATCCGCACCTACCGGGTGCGTGGGCACCTGGCGGCCAACCTCGACCCGCTCGGCCTGATGGAGCGGCAGCTGCCCGCCGACCTGACGCCCGAGTACCACGGCTTCAAGGACGCCGACCTCGACCGCCCGATCTTTCTGGGCGGTGCGCTCGGCATGGAGACCGGCACGATCCGCGAGCTGGTGACGACGCTCCGCGCCAACTACTGCGGCAACGTCGGCGTCGAATACATGCACATCAACGACGTCGAGGAGCGGCGCTTTATCCAGGACCGCATCGAGGGTCGGGACAAGGAAATCCAGTTCTCGGAGCTTGGCAAGAAGGCGATCCTCAACAAGCTGATCGAGGCCGAGCAGTTCGAGAAGTTCCTCGGTCGAAAGTTCGTCGGCACCAAGCGCTTCGGCCTCGACGGCGGTGAATCGATGATCCCGGCGATGGAGTCGATCATCAAGATCGGCGGCCAGAACGGCATCCAGGAAATCGTCTTCGGCATGCCCCACCGCGGCCGCCTGAACATGCTCGGCAACGTCATGCAGAAGCCGTTCCGGGTAATTTTCCACGAATTCTCGGGCGGCTCGGCCAACCCCGACGACGTCGGCGGCTCGGGCGACGTCAAATACCACCTCGGGACGTCGACCGACCGCGAATTCGACGGCAACACGGTCCATCTGTCGCTGACCCCGAACCCTTCGCACCTCGAAGCGGTCGATCCCGTAGTGCTGGGCAAGGTCCGCGCCATCCAGACCGTCCGCGGCGATCACGCGCGCAGCCAGGTCATGCCGGTGCTGATGCACGGTGACGCGGCGTTCGCTGGGCAGGGCATCGTCGCCGAGTGCTTCGGCTTCTCGGGGCTGACCGGCTACAACACTGGCGGCACGATCCACTTCGTCGTCAACAATCAGGTCGGCTTCACCACCAGCCCGCAGTTTGCGCGCTCGTCGCCGTACCCTTCCGATGTCGCCAAGATCGTCCAGGCGCCGATCTTCCACGTCAACGGCGACGACCCGGAGGCCGTCACCTTCGCCACCAAGGTCGCGACCGAGTTCCGCCAGGCCTTCAAGCGCGACGTCGTCATCGACATGTGGTGCTACCGCCGCTTCGGCCACAACGAAGCCGACGAGCCGAGCTTCACCCAGCCGCTGATGTACGCCCGCATCGCCAAGCACCCGCCGGTCAGCGAGATCTACGCGACCCGCCTCCGCGGCGAGGGCGTCATCGACGAGGCCTGGTATCAGGCCAACATCGACCAGTTCATCAATCGGCTGGAAGGCGATTTTGAAGCCGCGCCTGGCTACAAGGCCAACAAGGCGGACTGGTTCGAGGGCCGCTGGGCCGGCCTCAACAAGCCCAAGGAGGAAGTCACCGCGCGTCGCGCCGCGGTCACCGGTGTTGCCGCCGGCGAGCTCCGCGCCATCGGCAAGACTCTGACCACGGTGCCCAAGGACTTCGCGGTCCACAAGACACTGGCGCGCATCCTCGACGCCAAGGCAGCGACGCTCGACGCCGGGGAAGGCATCGACTGGGCGACGGCGGAAGCGCTGGCGTTCGGCACGCTGCTGACCGACAAGTTCGGCGTTCGCTTGTCGGGCCAGGATTCAGGCCGCGGCACCTTCAGCCAGCGCCACTCGGTCTGGGTGAGCCAGGAGGACGGCAGCAAATACACGCCCTTGAAGGCGGTCGCCCCGGGCTTCGAGGTGCTCGACAGCCCGCTCAGCGAGTTCGGCGTGCTGGGTTTCGAGTACGGCTACGGCCTCGCAGACCCCAAGACCCTGGTGCTGTGGGAGGGCCAGTTCGGCGACTTCGTCAACGGCGCCCAGGTCATGATTGACCAGTTCATCGCCAGCGGCGAGGCGAAATGGCTGCGCGCCAACGGCCTCGTCATGCTGCTGCCGCACGGCTACGAGGGACAGGGGCCGGAGCATTCGTCGGCCAGGCTCGAGCGCTTCCTGCAGCTGTGCGCCGAGGACAACATGCAGGTCGTCAATTGCACGACGCCGGCGAACTATTTCCACGTCTTGCGCCGTCAGATGCTCCGCGACTTCCGCAAGCCGTTGATCATCATGACGCCGAAGTCGCTGCTCCGGCACAAGCGCGCGGTCTCGACGATCGGCGACATGGGCGCGGGCACCAGCTTCCACCGCTGCCTCGACGATCTCAACCCGATCGCCGACAAGCACGTGCGTCGCCTCGTGCTGTGCAGCGGCAAGGTCTATTACGACTTGCTGGAAGCCCGGGAAAAGACCGCTCGCGACGACATCTACCTGCTCCGCGTCGAGCAGCTTTATCCGTTCCCGGCCGACGTCATCAAGCAATACGCCGACCGCTTCACCGGGCTGGAGGAGGTCGTCTGGTGCCAGGAGGAGCCGCGCAACGCCGGTGCCTGGCACTTCGTCGCACGCCCGATCGAGGACACGCTGGGTCGCCGCGCGATCTACGCCGGCCGTGCGTCGGCGGCAGCGACCGCGACCGGGCTGCTCAAGCGCCACAACGCCGAACAGGCCAAGCTGATCGCAGAAGCGCTCGGCGCAACTCGCTCCGAAATCAGCGCGGCGATCCGCGGTGGCCTCAAATCTACCCAGAACGCAGGATAAATTATGGCCACCGACGTCATCATCCCGGCACTCGGCGAATCGATCACCGAGGCCACGGTCGGCCAGTGGTTGAAAAACCCCGGCGACAAGGTCGCGGCCGACGAGCCGATCGTCAGCCTCGAGACCGACAAGGTCGCGGTCGAAGTGCCGTCGCCAGTCGCCGGTGTCATGGGCGAGCAGCTGTTCAAGGTCGGTGACACCGTCACCATCGGCGCCGCAATCGCGCGTATCGACGGTGACGACGGCAAGGCCACCGCGCCGACGCCCGCGGTGGTTCAGGACGCTGCGCCCGCGGCGAAGGCTGATGCCGCTCCGCCAGCGCCGGCTGCGCCTGCTGCTGCTCCAGCACCCGCCGCGGAGGCCGCCCCTGCACCCGCGCCGAAACCCGAGCCTGCCCCGACACCCGCCGCGGAGCCCGACCCGATGGCTCCCGCCGTCCGCCGCCTGATCGGCGACTACAACCTCGACCCGAAGTCGATCACCGGTACCGGGCTCGACGGGCGCCTCACGAAGGGTGACGTGCTCGGCGCGATCGAGGCCGGGACCGCCAAGCAGCTCGGCGTGCCCGCCGCTGCAACCCCCGCCGCCGCGCCTGCCGCCGGTGCTGCTCCGGCCCGCCGCGAGGAGCGGGTGCGGATGACCCGCCTGCGCCAGACCATCGCCAAGCGCCTCAAGGAAGCCCAGAACACCGCGGCGATGCTGACGACGTTCAACGACGTCGACATGAGCGCGGTGATGGCCGCCCGCACCCGGTACAAGGACCTGTTCGAGAAGAAGCACGGCGTTCGCCTCGGCTTCATGTCGTTTTTCGCGAAGGCGGTGGTGCTGGCGTTGCGTGACGTGCCCTCGGTCAACGGCGCGATCGAAGGCGACGAGATCGTCTACCGCGACTATGCTGACCTCGGCATCGCGGTGTCGTCGCCGGGCGGTCTCGTCGTGCCGGTGCTCCGGAACGCCGACAAGCTCAGCTTCGCCGAGACCGAGAAGGCGATCGGCGATTTCGGCAAGCGCGCCCAGGCCGGCAAGCTCGGCCTCGAGGACATGAAGGGCGGCACGTTCACCATTACCAACGGCGGCGTCTTCGGTAGCCTGATGTCGACCCCGATCCTCAACCCGCCGCAGTCGGGCGTGCTCGGCATGCACCGCATCGAGGAGCGCGCCGTCGTCCGCGACGGCGCGATCGTGATCCGCCCGATGATGTACCTCGCGCTTAGCTACGACCACCGTTTGGTCGACGGGCGCGAAGCGGTCACCTTCCTGGTCCGGGTCAAGGAAGCGCTCGAGGACCCGGCCCGCCTGTTGATCGACCTGTAGGAAAAGCTTGATGCCCGATTTCGAATTCGACGTCGTAGTGATCGGCTCCGGCCCCGGCGGCTACGTCGCCGCCATCCGCGCCGCGCAGAACGGCCTGAAGGTTGCCTGCGTCGAAAAGCACTCGCGCTACGGCGGCACCTGCCTCAACGTCGGCTGCATTCCGTCGAAATCGCTGCTGCATGCAACCGAATATTACGAGGAGGCCAAGTCGGGCCACCTCGCGAAATTCGGGATCAGCTTCGGCGATGTCGCGATCGACCTCGGCCAGCTGATGGCGGAGAAGGACAAGGCGGTCACCGAACTGACCGGCGGCGTCGAATATCTGTTCAACAAGAACAAGGTCGAGGGCATCCACGGCCTCGCGTCGTTCGTCGATGCGAAGTCGATCAAGGTCGGCGAGCGCGTCATCACCGCCAAGAACTTCATCATCGCCACGGGCTCCGAAGTCGCCAGCCTGCCGGGCGTGACGCCCGACGGCGAGGTGATCGTCACCTCGACCGAGGCGCTGGCGCTGCCCAAGATCCCGGGGCATCTCGTCGTCATCGGCGGCGGCTACATCGGGCTGGAGATGGGCTCGGTGTGGCGGCGTCTCGGCTCCAAGGTCACGGTCATCGAGTATGCGTCGCAGGTCGTCCCGGCGATGGACGCCGAGATCGGCAAGGCCTTCGCGCGCATCCTGACCAAGCAGGGCCTCGTCCTCCGCACCGGCATGAAGGTGGTCGAGGCGCGCCGCGAGGGCGCCGGCGCGGTCGTCGTCGTCGAGCCGACCGCGGGCGGCCCGCGCGAGGAGATCGCAGCCGATATCGTGTTGCTCTCGACCGGCCGCCGGCCCAACACCGACGGGCTCAACATCGACGCGACCGGCCTCAAGCTCGAGAAGGGTCGCGTCCCGATCAACGACGACTTCTCGACAACGGTCCCAGGCATCTGGGCGATCGGCGACGTCGTCGAGGGTCCCATGCTCGCCCACAAGGCCGAGGACGAGGGCATCGCCTGCGCCGACAACATCGCCGGCAAGACCGGCATCGTGAACCGCGCCGTCATCCCGGCGGTGGTCTACACCCACCCCGAGGTCGGCACCGTCGGCAAGACCGAGGAAGAGCTCAAGGCCGCGGGCGTCACCTACAAGGTCGGGAAGTTCCCGTTCAGCGCCAACAGCCGCGCCAAGGCCAATCGCGACACGGACGGCATGGTCAAGGTGCTCGCCGATGCCAAGACCGACCGCGTGCTCGGCGTCCACATCATCGGCGCCGTCGCCGGCACCATGATCGCGGAGGCTGCGCTGGCGATGGAGTTCGGCGCGTCGTCAGAGGACATCGCCAACACCTGCCACGCCCACCCGACCCACACCGAGGCGCTGAAGGAGGCCGCGATGGCGGTCGAGGGCAAGCCGATCCACATCTGAGGCGGCGGCTCAGGTCGACAGGTAGAAATACCAGGCGACGATGAGCACGAGGCGTGGCGCGAAGGCCGAGCCGCTAAATGCCGCAAGCACGATCGCGGTCACGGCGGCGGCAGCGCCCATCTCGGTGGCGAGCAGGAGCGCTGACGGTCCGTGCACCAGTACGGCGGGGACGGCGAGCAGCAGCGCCCAGTCGGTTCCGGCGACTATGAACGCGGCGCGGCGGAGCATGGGGTCGATCGGGGCGACCCGGCTCAGCGTCAGCAGACCGCGCGCTTCGCTGCGTCCGGCGTGGGCGGTCATCCCGAAGATCAGGAGGAGCAATGCCGCCGGGCTGCCCATGTGGCGGTAGTCGCCGGTCGCTCCGAAGGCCGCGACGACGAGGGCGAGGAGCCGGAACAGGCGCCCGCTGCCGATCAGCTTGAACTCGGCGGCGACGAGGCTGGCGAGCGGCACGCTCGACCGGCGGGCGGCGGCGGCGTCGGCGACGACGCGCGGCGGCGGGCCGGACGCGAACGCGCGTCCGATCGCCGCTGCGATGCGTGACTGGCGGCGGGCGGTGTGCGGGCGGTAGACCAGCCCCGCGAAGGCGACGACCGCGACCGCCACCAGCGCCCAGGCCAGGCGCGACGCGATATAGCCGTCCGAGCCGATGCCCGCCATCACGTCGAGCGGGACGCGGCCGGGCAGGATCGCGCTGTTGCCGATCGAGAAATCGTTGGTGCCGAGCGGCGATCCGGCGACGAGCGGCCGCGTGAAGCCCATGAAATCGAACATGTCGACCGCGAAGCCGGCCGGCTGCCTGGCGACGGTCGCGGGCACGATGATTGCGGTGATCCACAGGATGAAGAAGGCGAGGTCGCCGAGGCCGCGCCGCAGCAGCGGCACCGCGTCGAACAACAGCCGGAGCGCGGCGAGGCCCATCAGCGCCGGTGCCGCGACCACCCACAGCGCCAGCGTCAACTGGCCGATGTTCAGCGGCCCGGTGACGATGATTGCGCCGAGCACCCAGCCGGCGAAGGTCAGCGCGAGCAGCATGCCGAACAGCGCCGCGACGTCGGCTCCGAAGCGCCCGAGCATGACCGCGACACGCGAGCCCGGGGTGACTTCCTCGACCTGCCACGCCTGCCGCCGCGTCGTGTTGGAGCGCAGGTACAGGAAGCCGACCGGCAGCAGCAGCGTCGACAACACGATGCCGAGCGAGACGCCGAGCGTCGCCGAGGTCATCACCGGCAGGTGGCGGCCGATCGCGACCTGGATGCCCGAGCCGTCGTCGCGCGCCACCATGAAGCGCGCCGCGACGACCGCGATGATCAGCAGCAGCCACAGGCCCCAGCTCCGCCCGTAGCGGCGGAGGTTGGTGTCGAGCGACGAGCGCGCGACGGCGACGGTGCTCATGCGCCGGGGGTGCTTGCGACGACCGGACGCCCGGCCTCGACGCGCAGAAGCGCGACTGCAGCCGGGGTCAATTCGTCGGCGAGGTGCGTGGTCATCACCACGGTCGTGGTCTTTGCTGCTTCGACGATCAGCGCGCCGAGCTTGCGGGCGGTTTCGAGGTCGAGCTCGGCGGTCGGCTCGTCGAGCGCCAGCAGGCGGGGCTCGCCGAGCAGCGCCTGCGCGAAGATCAGCCGCCGTCGCATGCCGCCGGAGAAGGTCGCGATGCGGTTGTTGATGTCGGGGTGGAGGCCGATGGCGTCGGTGATCCGCCCGAACTGGCGGTCGGCTGCGGCGTGGTCGAGGCCCTTCAGCGAGGCGATGTGTAGCGCGAACTCGCGCGCCGTCAGGTCGTCGGGCAGGTCGACCGCCTGCGGGGCGTAGCCCAGCGCCTGCCGCAGCGCCCCGCGCCCCTTCGGCAGCGCGACACCGTCCCACAGGATGCGCCCGCGGCTGGGGCGCTCGGCGGTCGCGAGCAGGCGGAGCAGGGTCGACTTGCCCGCCCCGCTCGGCCCGGTCAGCAACGTCAGGCCGACCGGGAAGCCGTGGGTGAAGTCGGCGAAGACGGTCTTGCGACCATAGGACTTGCCGAGACTTTCGAGCTGGAGCGGGTTCATGCGGAGGTGTCCTATAGGCATAAGACGGTGACCGCAACGATCTCGCGCAGCCGGGTCGCCTGCAGCCGGGCCGGTCCGGCCTTCCGTTCACCGCGGCTGGACTGGACCCGGAAGCTCAGCGTACCCAAGTGACAGGCGTCGGCACGTTTGAAACCTGCGATGGCTATCGACGGTTACCGCTAACCAGACGACGACCACCCATCCAAGGAAATCCCATGCGCTACAATCGCCTCGGCCAGACCGGCCTGTTCGTGTCGGAACTCTGCCTCGGCTGCATGACCTTCGGCGGCGAGTCGGGCATGTGGAAGACGATCGGCGACCTCGACCAGTCGGGGTCGGAGACGCTGGTCAAGGCAGCGCTGGATGCCGGGGTCAACTTCCTCGACACCGCCGATGTCTATGGTAGCGGACGGTCGGAGGAGATCACCGGGCAGGCGCTCAAGAACCTCGGCATCAACCGCCAGGAAATCGTCGTCGCGACCAAGGCCCACGGCGAGATGCACCCCGGGCCGAACGGCCGCGGGGCGTCGCGCTACCATCTGATCGACGCGTGCAAGGCGAGCCTGAAGCGGCTCCAGCTCGACCATATCGACCTGTACCAGATTCACGGTTTCGACCCTGCTACCCCGATGGAGGAGACACTGCGGGCGCTCGAGACCCTCGTCCAGCACGGCCACGTCCGCTATGTCGGCGTCTCGAACTGGGCAGCGTGGCAGGTCACCAAGGCGCTCGGGATTTCGGAGCGGCTGGGGACGCCGCGCCTCGCTTCGATCCAGTCCTATTATAGCGTCGTCGGCCGCGACCTCGAGCGCGATATCGTGCCGATGCTGGCCAGCGAGAACGTCGGCCTGATGGTGTGGAGCCCGCTGGCCGGCGGCTTCCTGAGCGGCAAGTACACGCGCGGCGACGACGGCGAGGTTGCCGGCGAGGGCCGCCGCAACGGCTTCTCGTTCCCCCCGACCGGCGGCGAGAAGGGCTTCGCGGTGGTCGAGGCGATGCGCCCGATCGCGGCGTCGCTGGGGGTGCCCGTCGCACAGGTCGCGCTGGCGTGGCTGCTCGCCCAGCCGCAGGTCACCAGCGTCATCATCGGGGCCAAGCGGCCCGAGCAACTGGCGGACAACCTCGCGGCGGTCGACGTCACGCTGACGCCCGAGCATCTCGCGACGCTTGAAGCGGCGAGCGCGCTGGAGGTCGAATACCCGGGCTGGATGATCGACCGGCTCGGCGAATTCCGGCGCGGCCTGCTGGCGGGGTCGAAGTAGCGGCGTTGCCCGTCGCCGGGTGCCGTACTACCAGACGGTGGTGATCCCGACCCTGACCATCGAGGCGGCGCGGCCGCTGCTGGGAGCGCTCGACTATGCCGGCGTCGCGGTCTTCGCGGCGTCCGGCGCGCTGGCGGCGGCGCGGGCCAAGCACACGATCGTGACCTTCGCGTTCTTCGCCGTGGTGACCGGCGTCGGCGGCGGCACGCTGCGCGACCTGTTGATCGGGGCACCTGTGTTCTGGGTGTATCGGTCGGACTATCTCGGGCTGTGCATGATGGCGGCGGGGCTGGTCTGGCTGCTCCGCGCCGACCGCTGGCAGGACCGGGCGCTGTTGTGGCTCGATGCGGTCGGGCTGGCGGCATACGCGGTGATCGGCGCGGCGAAGGCCTTGAGCTACGGCGTCCCCCCGCTCGCGGCGAGCGCGATGGGGGTGCTGACTGCGAGCTTCGGCGGCATCGTGCGCGACGTGCTCGCGGGCCAGCCGTCGATCCTGCTGCGGCGCGAGATCTACGTCGCGGCGGCGGCGCTGGCGGCGACCGTGTACGTCGGGCTTCACCTGCTCGGTGTCGATGACCGGATCGCAGGCGGCGTCGGTGCGGCGGCAGGGTTTGCGCTGCGGGCGATCGCGCTGCGCTGGAACGTCGCGTTGCCGGGATACCGGGACTAGACCAGCCGCAGCGCGGCCGCCATGCCGGGGTCGGTGCCGGCGGCGAGGCTCGCCTGGGTCGGCGCGGCGAGCACGTCCGGGACCAGTCCGGCGTCGGGTTGCGGGACCAGCGGGAAGCTTCCGATCAGCGGCAGGTCGACCTCGAGCCGTGAGTTGGGCAGGCGCAGGAAGAAGAACGCGCCGCCGTTGATGCCGCGCCGGTTGCCGCCGGTCGGCTCACCGACGATCGTGCCGCGGCCCGCGCTGCGCACGGTCTGGGCGAACTGGAAGGTCGCCGAGCTGCACTCCGCATCGACCAGCACGACCAGCTTGCCGGTGAAGCGCGGGCTCCTCGGCACGATGCTGAGCGACGGTTCGGGGGGGAGGGTGAGCAGGCAGTCGTGCTTGTCGTCGACCGCATCGGCCCCGAGTTTCCGGAAGCTGTCGTCCCAGGTATCGAGGTGCGGGTCGAGGTCGGCGGGCGTCGTACGGTAGCGGACGCGGCGCAGCGCCGGGGCGTGTCCGAGCCTGCGGTCGACGAGGCGGCCGAGCAGCACGTCGCCGCAATCCTCGCCGCCCTCGTTGCCGCGCAGGTCGACGACGATGGCGCGGGCGTTCGCGGCGATGGCGTCGTCGACGGTCTTGTCGATGAAGCCGCGCCAGTCCCACTTGCTGTCGTAGGTCGCCCAGTCCGGCATCGTCAGCACCATCGCCGGGCCGCGCATTGCCGCGGTGAACAGCGGTGCGTCGCTCTTGTTGTCGGCACGGGGCCGGCTGTCGAAGCCGAGCAACGGCACCTCAATGCGGCGGTGCTTGCCGTCGGGATCGCGGACCTCGAGCATAGCGGTGGTCGCGCCCGGCCGTGCGGTCAGCGAGCGCAGGACGTCGAAGTCCTCGTACTTGCCAGCACCGCGAACCTCGAGGTCGGCGATGCGCTTGGCGTCGTTGTGGCCGTCGGCGCGAGCGAGCCGCATCAGCCGGGCCAGCAGCGCCGGTGCAGGCTCGCCGTCGATCACCAGTACTTCGGTGCCGGGCCGGAGCGTCGCGTCGCCAAGGCCGCGCGTCACGATCATCCGCCGGTCGATCCAGCGGAACAGGAACGGCAAGCGGTCGGGCCGCTCGACCAGCGCGGCAGTCAGCGCCTTGCCCTGGTTG
Organism: Sphingosinicellaceae bacterium; assembly: GCA_019285715.1. NCBI lineage: Bacteria > Pseudomonadati > Pseudomonadota > Alphaproteobacteria > Sphingomonadales > Sphingosinicellaceae > Sphingosinicellaceae bacterium. Next base: position 2,811,028 of record CP079108.1, on the reverse strand, counting down.
AACGGGTTGCAGAAGCTGTGCCCGCAGCGGACAGCGGCGGTGAAGCGGGTCGCGGCCAGCCACAGCGCACCCGGCGTATCGGCGACGGCGGCCTCGCTCCGCAGCCTCGCCTCCGCAGCGGCGCGGGCCTCCGGGATCAGATAGCGCGTCAGGCCGGGGTGGAGCTCCTCGTAGGCGCGGATCAGGATCGCCGCATCCTCCGCCCGCAGCGCCGCGCTGGCCGGGTAGACGTACGGGCCTTTGGGCGCGGCGCCCTTCGACGAACTGCCCGCGATCAGAGCCGTTCCGGCAATCCCCGTCAGTGCAGCCCGGCGGGTCAGCATCGCTACCTCCCGAGAAGCGCTCCGGCGCGTGCCAGCCAGCCTTCGCCGGCACGTACGTCGCTCGCCAGCGGCATCCCGATCGAGGCGCACGACAGGCAGGCGGCCTGGATCGTCGGGCCCATCGCGATCGATTGTGCCGAGCCGATCGCGGCGAGCAGGCGCAGCCGGGACAGACGCGCGCCGCGCGCGAACGGGTCGCGAGAAGCGTCGTTGCCGCTACTGCTGTCGTCGCCGTTGTCGAAACCGAGCGCGCTCGCGACCAGTTGCCCGAGCAGTGGCTGGCTGCGCTCGACATCGACGGTGCGGGTGTCGACGGGCAGGTGCGCGCGCTCGCGCGCCGCGGCGATTGCGACGTCGATGCCACCGAGCGTGTCGACCAGACCGATCTGCTTGGCGGTGGTGCCGGCCCAGACCCGGCCCTGGCCGATCTCGTCGACCCGCGCGATCGGCAGCTTGCGCGCCTTGGCGACCAGTCCGGTGAAGCGGCGGTAGATGTCCTCGACCGAGGCCTGCAGGATCAGCCGCGTATCTGGGGTCAGGCCACGCAGCACGTCGGGATCGCCGGAGTAGGGCGTCGACTTGACCCCGTCGGTGCCGATGCCGAGCGCCTTCAGCGAGCGGTTGAAGGTCGGGATCACCGCGAATACGCCGATCGAGCCGGTGATCGTCGAGGGCTGGGCGACGATCTGGTCGGCGGCGGTGGCGACCCAATAGCCGCCCGAGGCCGCAACCGGACCCAGCGAGGCGACGATCGGCATGCCCTTGGTGCGCGCCTCGGCCAGCGCCTCGCGGATACGCTCGGAGGCCAGCACCGAGCCGCCGCCGGAGTCGATCCGCACGACCAGCGCCTTGATGTCGGGATTGGCGATGGCCTTGTCGACCTGGGCGGCGATGGTGTCGCCGCCGGCCGTGCCGCGCGGGGCCTCGCCGTCGACGATGCTGCCCGCGACGTAGACGATGCCGACCGCGTCGCCGCTGCCGGTGGTCTTGGTGGCCGAGCGATAGTCCGCCAGCTTGATGCCGTTGAAGGCACCGGGGCGCTTGTCCTTGCCGACGCCGACCTGCGCCGCGATCATCCGGCCGAAATCCGCGCGGCTGCCGATCTTGTCGACGAGCCCGGCCTTCAGTGCGGTGGTCGCGAAGTCGCCGCCGCTGGCCCGGACCCTGGTGGGCAGGTCGGCGAGGAATGCGTTGACGTTGGCCCCGTGGCGCGCAGCGGTGACATCGGCGGCGTAGGTCGTCCACAGGCTGTCGACCAGCGCCTGCTCGGCTGCCTTGGCTTCGGGCGAGCTGTCGACGCGCGTGAACGGCTCGACCGCCGACTTGTAGGTGCCGACGCGGAAGACGTTGACGTCGACGTCGAGCTTGTCGAGCGCCGCCTTGAAATACAGGTTGGGGCCGCCCGGGCCGGTCAGCAGCACGCCGCCGAGCGGGTTGATCCAGGCCTGTGTCGACTGTGCGGCAAGGTAGTAGCTGTCGTCGGTGTAGGCGGTCGCATAGGCGTAGACCGGCTTGCCCGCCGCCTTGAAGCTCCGCAGCGCCGCGCCAATCGACTGGAGGTTGGCCTCGCCCGTGCCGAGGAAAGTGTCGAGGTCGAGCACCGCCATCTTGATGCGGCTGTCGGTGCGCGCCGCGTTGAGAGCGGCGAGCACGTCGCGGACCTGGATCTCGTTGGAGCGCTGGCTGCCGCGGATCAAGTCGAGCGCCGACCCCATCGATGACTGCTCGACGATCGCGCCGTCGAGATCGAGGATCAGCGCCGACCCCGTCGGCACTCCCATCGGCCGCGAATGGAGCACCGCCCACACGCCGACGAAGAACAGCACCAGCAGCAACAGGACCATCAGGTCCTTGATGCCGACGATAACCGACCAGATGCCGCGCACGACTGCCATGGAGAACGCCTTGTGACCCGGCAGCCGCTATAGAGCGCCCGGACGACCCGGACCAGTGGCCCGGGTCGCCCGCGCGATGTCGCAGGCCGTCAGGCGGCGACGGGCCGTTCGCGCCGCCGCAGGTTGGCACCGACCATGCCGAAGCCGGCGACCAGCAGGGCCCAGCTCGCCGGCTCGGGCACCAGGCTGAAGCCGACGTCCGCATCGTTGCCGTCGATCGTGTAGCCATGGCCGGCGAAGTAGGTCGGCTTGGTGTAGGGCAGCTGGGTCGTGTTGACCGTCGCATAGATCGCGTTCAGCGCTGCGAAGTCGACGCTGTTCGGCGCAGTATTCGCAAGCGTGCCGTTGGTCCCGCGGGTGCCGGTCGGGTCGTTGGTATAGTCCATGCAGCTACCGGTGTTCTTGTCGGTCTTGACCTCGTTGGTGTGGGCGAGGCCCAGCGTGTGGCCGATCTCCTGGCACGCCACCATGTTCCGCCACGCCGCTGTGTTGTAGGTTGCCTGCGAGAAGTAATAATCGTTCAGCTTGACCGTTGCCTGGACGACGAAGCCGCCGCCGGTCCACACCGAAGCATAGCCGAGCCAGCCGGTCGCACCGTAATTGCCACTGCAGACCTGGACGCCGCCATAGACCGGGGCGCAGGTCGATGCGGCCGATGCGCCCTTCACGACGGCAAAATCGATATTCTTGGCGGCCGACCACTTGGTTGCGGCAGTCCGGACGTAGCTGTCCCAAGCGGTGCTGACATCGTCGCCAAGCCCGACGACCAGCGGGCCAGTCCGTGCCCAGTGATAGCCGTTCCAGGACTGTTTTATCGTCGCCGCTGCCGCTATACTGGTAAAACCTCCCGCCGAAACAGTAACGATCCCCGAAACACACAGCTTCCCGATGCGCGACAAGAGCGCGCTTGTAGTTTTCGCAGGCACCAACAACTCCGTCTCGCTCTGTCGCCTGGCGGAATTGCCAGTAACTCCCCCCTGGAGACGACCATTTAGTGTTCTTAGGCCATTCGCATTGGCGATAAATACCCTACAAATGACCTACCGATGAACCGACGACATCTTGCGACTAACGCCCGCACGGGTGCGTAACAAGTGAACCCTGGCTGAACTGGCTCGAGATGTCTCCACGAGAGATCGCGAGTTGGCCCGATGGGGGCACGGTCCTCAAACTGGCCGATAAGCGGCTTGGCCGTGGGGGTTCGCGTCGGGCTTATCAGCATCGCCGAAAGCACGGCTGTATGCTGGCAAGGCGAGACGCAGCTATCCTCGTCGGGCAGCGTCCGGACGATACCAACCGTAGAATCATTGAAGGAGCGTGCTCAATCGAAGCAAGAATCGAGACAGTCGCGCAATAAATGAATAAATAGTTAGTTATTCATTTAGATGCATTACAGTAACGGAATGAACAAACGTCGATATCTTTAAATGTACGATTGGAAGTTACGTATACGGAACGAGATATTCTGTAAACTGTCGGTAAACCTTACATTGCAACAGCGTAACGAACCGCTAAGTAACTGATAATCTTAATTGTAATTAATTGGCATGCTCCTTGCGTGGATTACGATGGGCATTCAAGTCCAGGGAGCTGTGACATGAGAATTTCTAACAGGGTTCTGATTTCTGCATTGCTCGCCGTCGCTGCGGTTCCGGCAGGCGCTGTTACTTGGACGGCGAGTCCGGGTGCACCGGATCCGGGTCCGAGCGCGGGGCAAACGCTTATTGCCGACTTCGAGACGCCGGCGACGCAGCCGGGCTACACGCTCAGCGGCAACTTCAACATCGTTAGCGGCACCACGGCCGCTGCCGCGGCACCAGCCGGCGATGCATCGCATTATCTTTATACCTCGCCGGCGATTCCGACCGGTGTCGCAACGTTGTCGACGCTCGATCTGATCAACATCAGCTTTTACTGGGGTTCGATCGACGACTATAACAAGGTCGAGGTACTCGGCGACGGCGGATCGGTGATCAAGACGATATCCGGTCTCGATGTGTCGCCCGCCACTGGCGACCAGAGCAATTCGATCGACAACAAGCGTATCTTCATCAAGGCCGGAGCCGGCCAGAAGATCACCGGGCTGCGCTTCACTGCAACCGGCATCTCCTTCGAGGTCGATAACGTTTACGGTACGCTCCTCACCGACGACAACGGGTCGACGGTTCCCGAGCCCGCGACCTGGGCTTTGATGATCGGCGGCTTCGGCATGGTCGGTGTCGGCGCTCGTCGCCGCCGCAAGGCCGCGCTGCGCGTTACCGCCTGAACCACGCGAGCGGAATTTTGGCGCGGAGGCTTCGGTCTCCGCGCCATTTTTATGCCCGCCGCCATTTTTCGCGGTGCGGGCGTCCGCACTCCGCTAAAGACGCGACCGTCGCCAGCGGAGACCCTCGATGCCTGAACTACAACCGACCTATCCGCTCTACGTCGCCAACCGCGCCGAGCAGCCGAACGCTGATCTCGCGGTCACCGACAAGTTCACCGGCGAGGTCGCGACCCGCGTCGCGCTGGCCGATGCCGCCACCATCGACCGCGGCATCGCCGCCGCCGTCCGTGCCGCCCCAGCGATGGCGCGGATGGCCGCATACGAGCGGCAAGCGGTGCTAGCGCACTGCGTCACCCGCTTCACCGAGCGCCAGGATGAGCTCGCGCTGGCGCTGACCATCGAGGCGGGCAAGCCGCTCAACGACAGCCGCGGCGAGGTCGGCCGCCTGATCGACACCTTCCGCATCGCCGCCGAGGAGAGCGTGCGGATGACCGGCGAGGTCCAGCCACTCGACATCAGTGCGCGGGCGAAGGGCTATCTGGGCATGTGGAAGCGCGTGCCGATCGGGCCGTGCAGCTTCATCTCGCCGTTCAACTTCCCGCTCAACCTCGCCGCGCACAAGATCGCCCCGGCGCTCGCGGTCGGCTGCCCGTTCGTGATGAAGCCCGCCAGCCGCACGCCGCTGGGTGCGCTGATCATCGGCGAGGTGCTGGCGGAGACCGACTTGCCGCTGGGCGCCTTCTCGATCCTGCCCGCACACCGCGACGGCGCCGACCTGTTCACCACCGACGACCGCCTCAAGTTGCTGTCGTTTACCGGCTCGCCAGATGTCGGCTGGGACCTCAAGGCCCGCGCCGGCAAGAAGAAGGTCGTGCTCGAGCTCGGCGGCAACGCGGCGGTGATCATCGACAAGGACGCCGACCTCGACGATGCCGCGGCGCGCACCGTATTCGGGGCGTTCTACCAGTCCGGCCAGTCGTGCATCGGCGTCCAGCGCATCATCGTCCACGCCAGCGTCTACGAGGCGTTCAAGGCGAAGCTCGTCGACCTGACCCGCAAGCTCGTCGCCGGCAACCCGCGCGACGAGAAGACCTTCATCGGACCGATGATCGACGTGAAGGAAGCCGCCCGCCTCGGCGGCTGGATCGACGAGGCGGTCGTTGCAGGAGCGACGATCCTGTGCGGCGGCAAGCGCGACGGTGCGATGCTCGAGGCGACGCTGGTGGAGGGCGTGGGCCGCGACACGAAGCTGTACCGCGAGGAAGCCTTCGGCCCGGTGGCGATCTTCTCGACCTTCACCGACTTCGACGCCGCACTCGGCGAGGTCAACGATTCCAAGTTCGGGCTGCAGGCGGGCGTCTTTACCCGCGACCTGTTCAACATGATGAAGGCCTGGGACAAGCTCGAGGTCGGCGGCGTCGTCATCAATGACGTGCCCAGCTACCGCGTCGACAACATGCCCTATGGCGGCGTCAAGGATTCGGGCCTGGGTCGCGAAGGCGTGCGCTTCGCGATGGAGGACATGACCGAGATCCGCAACCTCGTCATCCGCCGCCGGGACAGCGACCTCTCGCCGCTGCCGACGCTGGACTAGGAACCGGCGCGTCGCGTCGCAGTTACCGCCGCGCCATGGAGACCGCCGCCAACTGGATCGCCCCGATTGCCACGACGCTCGCTGCGGTCATGGTCGCCGCCAACCTTGGCAGCCGCTTTACCGGCTGGGGGTTCGTCGTCTTCACGCTCGGGTCGGTTGGCTGGATCGTCGTCGGCGCGGTTACCAACCAGCCGAACCTGCTGTGGCAGAACGTCTTCCTGTTCGCGGTCAACGTCATCGGCATCTGGCGCTGGCTTGGCATCCGGGCGCGCTACGAGAAGGGCGCCGGTGCTGCCACCGAGGCCTCGGCCCGCGTCTTCCGGCGGCAGCGGTGACGCCCCCCGGTGAAGCCACGGTCGCCGGTGCGGCCCAGGCTACCCTGGTCGCGGCCGGTGCGCTGATCGAGGCAGCGGTGCACGGGCGGGACGGCGAGAAGCTCGGCAAGATCGCCGAAATCATGCTGGCGGCGGGTAAGGGGAGCATCGCCTACGTGGTCGTCGCGACCGGGGGCATGCTCGGCATCGGCGAGGCGCTCCACGCCGTCGACTGGTGCGACTTCACTGTGGATCCCGAGAACGGCCGGCTGTCGCTGAACGTGGGCGCTGAGGAGTTTGCGGGGCGGGCAGGGTTCGACAAGGACGCGTGGCCGGTGTCGGTGTGATCCGCGATAGACTGGCCACGTGATCGACCCGCACCCCCTTATCCTCACCGCGCGCCCGGACCCTGACACAGCGTCGCGCTTCGAGACCCTGCGCCGCGCCCATTACCCTGTCGCGCTCAACCAAGTCCCCGCACACATCTCGCTGTTCCACCACCTGCCGGGAGCCGAGTTCGAGGCCGTCGTCGACCGCCTCAAGTTCACCGCGCGCCACCATCCGGCTCCGGAGGTCGAGGTCACCGGCTACCGCTCGCTCGGTCGCGGCGTCGCGCTGGCGCTGCAGAGTCCGGATCTCGCCCACATCCGCGCCGAGCTTGCCGATGCCTGGGCACCGCTGCTGATCCCGCAGGACCGGCAGGGCTGGCGCGGCCATGTCACCGTCCAGAACAAGGTCGAGCCGGCCGTGGCGCGCACGACGCTGGCGCTGCTGACGGCGAGCTTCCAGCCGTGGCGCTCCCGTATCGTCGGCATCGACGTGTGGCGTTATCTCGGCGGCCCGTGGGAGCATCTGAAGACCGTCGCCTTGCGTTGACCGCCGCCCGGCGAGTAGACCGCCGCGTCATGAAGCGTACCACCGGACAGGACCGCAGCGTCACCCGCCACTGGCGTCCCGCCACGCAAGCCGTGCGTGGCGGCACCGCACGCTCCGAATGGGGCGAGACCTCCGAAGCGATCTTCCTGACCTCCGGCTATGCCTACGACAGTGCTGGGGAAGCTGCCGCGCGCTTTGCCGGAACCGCGGTCGGCATGACCTACACGCGGCTGCAGAACCCGACCAACCAGATGCTCGAGGAGCGGCTGTGCCTGCTCGAGGGCGCCGAGGCCGGGCGCGCTACCTGCACCGGGATGGCCGCAATGTCCGCGGCGCTGATGAGCCATTTGTCGGCAGGCGATCACCTCGTCGCCGGGCAGGCGCTGTTCGGCTCGTGCCGGGTGCTGGTCGACACCATCCTGCCCAAGTTCGGGATCGAGACGACTGTCGTGGACGGTCGCGACAACGATGCCTGGGCCAAGGCGCGCCGGCCCAACACCAAGGCGTTCTTCCTCGAGACACCGGCAAATCCGACGCTCGACATCTGCGACATCCAGGCGATCGCCGACATCGGCCACGACGCGGGCGCGCTGGTCATGGTCGACAACGCCTTCGCCTCGCCGATCCTGCAGTTGCCGATGCAGCTAGGTGCCGACGTCGTTTGCTACTCGGCGACCAAACACATGGACGGGCAGGGCCGCGTCATGGCGGGCGCTGTGCTCGGCTCCGAGCGCTGGATCAACGACGTCTACCTTGCCTACGCCCGCCACACCGGCCCGGTGCTGAGCGCGTTCAACGCGTGGGTGCTGCTGAAGTCGCTGGAGACGCTGGACCTCCGCGTCCGCCGCATGGTCGAGAACGCGCACGCCGTCGCGAGCTTCCTCGAGGGCCGCGTGCCCAAGCTCCTTTACCCCGGCCTCGCCAGCCACCCCCAGCACGCGCTGGCGATGCGCCAGATGTCGGGCGGCGGCTCGATCATCGCGATCTGGGTCGAGGACCGGGTGCAGGCGCACGCTTTGCTCGACGGACTCCAGCTCATCGACATTTCGAACAACCTGGGCGATTCTCGCTCGTTGATGACCCACCCCGCCTCAACTACCCACGCCAGCGTCTCGGCCGCGGTGCGCGAGAGCATGGGGATCACCGAGGGCATGCTGCGGCTTTCCATCGGACTCGAGGACCCGCACGATCTCATCGAGGATCTGGCAGGCGCACTCAAAGCAGCAGGCCTGTGATGGAAGCGTTCTTCCCGTATTCGGAAACCACGCAGGGCGTCACCGTCCGCGTCAACCCGAGCTACCTGCCCGACCAGTCGGACCCGGAACAGGCGCGCTTCGTTTGGGCCTATCATATCCGCATCGAGAATGGCTCCAGGCGCGACGTCCAGCTGATCGCGCGGCACTGGATCATCACCGACGGTCGCGGCCGCACCGAGGAGGTCCAGGGCGAGGGCGTCGTCGGCGACCAGCCGGTGATCGCGCCCGGCGGAGCTTACGACTATGTCTCAGGCTGCCCGCTGACGACGCCGTCGGGCACCATGCACGGCAGCTACGCGATGGCCGCCGAGGGCGAGCTGTTCGAAGTCGCGATCCCGCTGTTCTCGCTCGACAGCCCGCACGCGCGGACGAGCCTCAACTAGGTGAAGCGCACCCATCTCCCGCTCAACGCACTCCGCGTCTTCGACGCCGCCGCACGCCACCTGTCGTTCACCAAGGCCGCCGACGAGCTCGCCGTCACCCCCGCCGCAGTCGGCCAGCAGATCCGCGCGCTGGAGGACACGCTCGGCGTCGTGCTGTTCAAGCGCATGACCCGCAACCTCGAACTGACCCCGGAGGCCAGCCTCGCGCTGCCTGCCCTCCGTGCCGGGTTCCTGCAGTTCGAGGAGTCGGTCCGCATTCTCCAGGACGCGCAGGGGTCGAAGGTCCTGACCATCGCTGCGCCGCGCGACTTCACCGCCAAGTGGCTCGCGGCCCGGCTCGCAGCGTACGCCAAGGACCACGCCGACACGCGCTTCGTGCTGGCGGCGCACGATGGCGGCGTCGACTTCACCCAGGCCAACCTCGATCTCGCGGTGGTCTATGGCGGCGAGCCGACCGAGGAGGGCGTTCACGGGCGGATTATCGCGGTCGAGACGCTGGTCGAGGTCGGCGCGCCCGGCACACCTGCCGATGCACTGCGCATCGTCCACCCCGGCGACGTGCGACCGGGCGGACTGACGGTCGGCGATGCCGGTCTCGCGCTGGACGCGGCGGCGCTCGGCTTCGGCATCGCACAGGTACCGGCGACGCTGGCGGCCGCCGACCTCGCCGCAGGCCGCGTCGTGGCGATCGGCGAGCCCGAGGCGACCACCGACGCCTATTGGCTCCTCGCCCCGACCCCGCAGTGGCGGCAGGCGAAGGTCCGCGCACTGGTCGAGTTCCTGCTGGCATAACCGGTTGATCGTAAGGACGAGAGAGTTCCCGGAACGACCGGCCCTCGACTTCCCCCTTACGTCAACCTACACCCCGCGCGATGCAGGACACGAGCCTCGCCGACGCGCCCCCGACTGATACCCCCGAGGATCGGCGCGGGCTGCACTACCCCCACGGTCGCTTCACCCCCGAGCCCGACACGCTGTTCGAGGTCGCGCCCGGCGTATTCTGGCTGCGGATGCCGCTGCCGTTCAGCCTCGACCACATCAACCTGTGGGTGCTCGATGATGGCAACGGCTGGGCGATCGTCGATACCGGGCTGAACACCGGGCAGGGCAAGAAAACCTGGGCCGGGCTGTTCGCCGGGGCGCTGGCGGGCAAGCCGGTCACGCGCGTAATCGTCACCCACTATCACCCCGATCATCTCGGCCTGGCGGGCTGGCTGTGCGAGCGCTGGGGCCTGCCGCTGGAGATCGCGCGCACCGAGTATCTGTTGGCGCGGACCCTGACCCTCGACGTCCGGGATGCTCCACCGCCCGAGGCGGTCGCGTTCTACGCTCGCGCCGCGTGGCCCGAAGAGCGGCTCGACGCCCTCAAGGCGCGAAGCTGGGGCGGCTTCAGCAAGGCCGTCTCGCCGCTCCCCGCCGGCTTCAAGCGTATTCGCGACGGTGATGTGCTGACCATCGGCGGACGGGCGTGGCGCATCGTCACCGGGCGCGGCCATTCGCCTGAGCATTCGTGCCTGGTGTGCGACGAGGCGGGCCTGATGCTCGCCGGCGACCAGGTGCTGCCGCGCATCACCTCGAACGTCTCGGTCTACCCGACCGAGCCCGACGCCGACCCGCTCAAGGACTGGCTCGACAGCATCGAGATGCTGCGCCACCTCGACGCCGGGATGCGCGTCCTGCCGGCCCACAACGAGCCCTTCGATGGCTTGCACACCCGGCTCGACCAGCTCCGCGACGACCACCTCGACAAGCTCGAAAAGCTGGAAGCGTTCTGCGCCACGCCGCGCACGGTGTTCGAGACCTTCCCCATCCTCTTCCGCCGCCCGGTCGGCGACGACGTCATGATGGCGTCGGGCGAAGCGCTGGCGCACCTGCACTGGCTCGAGAACCGCGGGCAGGTGGTGCGCGACCGTGACGGAGCGGTCGATCGGTTCGTGCGGGCATGAGCCGGTGGTCCACGCGCTACGCTCACCCCGGGCGCTGGGACCGCAGCTTCGATCCGTGCCCGGTCCCCGAACTCCTGGCGCACTCCGCCGCCCGCACGCCCCACGCACCGTGCCTCGAATTCCTCGGCCGCCGCTGGACCTATGCGCAGGCGTGGGACCAGGTCCGCCGCAGCGCCGCCGGGTTCACGGCGCTTGGCATCGGACCGGGCGACAAGGTCGGGTTGTTCCTGCCGAACTGCCCGCACTACGTCTTCGCCTACTACGGCGCGATGCTGGCGGGCGCGACGGTGGTCAACTTCTCGCCGCTCTACACCACCGACGAACTCCGCGCCCAGGTCGCCGACAGTGGCACTGTCACGATGGTGACGCTCAACGTGTGCGCCCTCTACGATGTCATCGCGCCGGTTGAAGGCCTGCGGCTGATCGTCGGCGACCTGCCGGAGGTGCTGCCGTTCTGGACCGGGCTCGCGTACCGCCTGTTCAAGCGCCGGGACTGCGCCGCGTTGCCCGCCGGGACGACGCGCTTCGCCGACCTGCTCCGCCACAAGCCGCTCGCCAACCCACCCGCGGTTGCTCCCGGCGACGTCGCTCTGCTCCAGTATACCGGCGGCACCACCGGCACGCCCAAGGGCGCGGTGCTGACCCACGCAAATCTCAGCGTCAACGCGATGCAGGTCGATGCCGTCGACCCGGAGCCGAACGCGCCCGACCGCATCCTCGGGGCGCTGCCGTTCTTCCACGTCTTCGCGAACACCTGCGTCCTCAACCGCACGATGCATCGCGGCGGGCAGATCGTGATGCTGCCGCGCTTCGAGCTGAAGGCGGTGCTCAAGGCGATCCCGAAGCACAAGATCACCGCCATCCCCGGCGTCCCGACGATGTACCGCGCGCTGCTCGACGCGCCCGGGCTGGAGAAAGTCGACCTGTCGAGCCTGCGCATCTGCATCTCCGGCGGCGCGCCGATGCCGCTGGAGCTGAAGACCGCTTTCGAGAAGCGTAGCGGCGCAACGGTGGTCGAGGGTTACGGCCTGACCGAAAGCTCGGGCGTCGTCTCGACCAACCCGTACAAGGGCCTCAACAAGCCCGGCAGTATCGGGCAGCCGCTTCCGCAGACCGACATCCGCCTCGTCGACAACGACGACTGCACCCGCCCTGCGCCCGACGGCGAACCCGGCGAGATCACCGTCTCCGGCCCGCAGATCATGCAGGGCTATCACGGCCACGACGTCGAGACCGCCAACGTCTTCATCGAGCACGACGGCATCCGCTGGCTGCGCACCGGGGACGTCGGCACCATCGATGCCGACGGCTATGTCAGCGTCGTCGATCGCCTCAAGGACATGATCGTCGTCGGCGGCTTCAAGGTCTTTCCATCGGTGCTCGAGGAAATCCTGTACCGCGACCCGCGCGTCCGGGAAGCGCTGGTCATCGGCATCCCCGACCTCCGCCTCGGCGAGCGACCCAAGGCCTTCGTGACGCTGGTCGAGGGGGCGGAGGCGAGCTGCGAAATGTTGCTCGCCGCCTTGAACGCGCATATCGGTAAGCACGAGCGCGCGGCGGCGCTGGAGATCCGCGACAGCCTGCCTAAGACGATGATCGGCAAGCTCAGCCGCAAGGAACTGGTCGCCGAAGAGCGCGCCAAAGTCGGGGGAGAGACGCCATGATCCTGTACGGAAATTCGATGTCGCCTTTCGTCCGCAAGGTGTTGGCGTTCGCCGCAGAGAAGGGCATCCAGCTTACCGTCAAGAACGCCGGTCTAGGGTCGACCGACCCAGGCTTCCTCGCCGCCAGTCCGTTCCGCAAGATGCCGGCGTTCGAGGATGGGGACTACCGCCTCGCCGATTCGAGCGCGATCATCCACTACCTCGAGGCGCTGCATCCATCGCCCGAACTGATCCCTGCCGACCCGAAGCTGCGCGGCCAGACGATCTGGTTCGACGAGTTCGCCGACACCATCGTCGCGGCCTGCGGCGGCAAATTGTTCTTCAACCGGATCGTCAGCCCGCGCTTCCTCGGTAAGCCCGGCGACCTCGCGATGGCCGATGCGGCCGAAGCCAACGAGATGCCGCCCCTGCTCGACTATCTGGAAGGCGTTATCCCCGCCAGCGGCTTCCTCGTCGGCGACCGACTGACGCTGGCCGACATCGCGGTGACTTCGCCGTTCGTCAATATCGGCCACGTCGGCTGTGCTCCCTGCGCCGACCGCCACCCGAAATTGGCTGCTTATCTGGCGGCAATGATCGCGCGACCGAGCTTCGCTGGGTGGGTCGCGCGGGAACAGAAGGCGTTGGCAGCCTGACGCACGTGTGGGGTCGCGCTTGACCCTCGCCGACCGTCCGTCCATCAGTTGCGCGCATGGACGACACCAATTCGATCGAGAACCTCAGCTTCGAGGCGGCGCTCAAGCGTCTCGAGGCCATCGTGCACAGTCTCGAGGCCGGCGACACGCCGCTCGAGACATCGATCGACCTGTATACCGAGGGGCAGACGCTGAAAGATCACTGCGAAAAGAAGCTGGCGGGCGCGACGGCACGGATTGAGGCGATCCAGCTGAGCGCCGACGGCCGCGCGATCGGCCTCAAGCCGCTCGATCCGGCCTGATGGCGTCGACGAACTTGGTTCAGGCCTCGATCAGTCTGAAGCCCGCGCTCGACGCGATCGGGCGCACCATGGACCAGCGCTTCGAGCGCCTCCTGCCGGTTCCCGACGATGGTCGCGCGCGCCTTTACGAGGCGATGCGTCATGCGGTCATCGGCGGCGGCAAGCGCATGCGGCCGCTGCTCGTGGTCGCCGCGTGCGATCTGTTCCACGTCGACCGTGAGCGCGCGCTGCGCGTCGCCATCGCGATCGAGGCGGTGCACTGCTACAGCCTGATCCACGACGACCTGCCGTGCATGGACGACGACGACCTGCGCCGCGGCAAGCCGACCGTCCACAAGGCCTTCGACGAGGCGACCGCGGTGCTGGCGGGCGATTCGCTCCACGCCTTCGCCTTCGAGGTGCTCGCCGACCCCGCCACTCACGAAGACCCGTTCGCCCGCGCCGAGCTCGTGCTCGAACTCGCCCGCGCGTCTGGCCCGTCGGGCATGGCTGGCGGCCAGATGATGGACCTGGCGGCCGAGGATACGCCCTTCGACCTCGGCGAGACGACCCGGCTGCAGCAGCTCAAGACCGGGGCGCTGATTGGCTTCTGCCTCGAGGCGGGAGCGATCATGGGGCGTATTCCCGAGGCGTCGCGGACACCGTTGAGGGGCTATGCCCGCGACCTCGGCCTGGCGTTTCAGATCGCCGACGACCTGCTCGACGTCGAGGGCGATGCCGAATCGACCGGCAAGGCGGTCCACAAGGACGCCGGCCGCGGCAAGGCGACGTTCGTCTCGCTGCTTGGCGTCGAGCGGGCCCGGACCCAGGCCAAGATGCTGATCGACCAGGCGATCGAACACCTCCAGCATTTCGGCCAGGAGGCCGACCTGCTCCGCGCCATCGCGGTCTTCGCGATCGAGCGCGACCGCTAGCCAGATGACTGGGGGCCGACCATGACCAACCGCATCGGCGTCTATCCGGGGACGTTCGACCCCGTCACGCTCGGCCACATGGACATCATCCGGCGCGGTGCCAAGCTAGTCGACCAGCTCGTCATCGGGGTCGCGACCAACCCGTCGAAATCGCCGATGTTCACTCTGGCCGAGCGCGTCGACCATGTCCGCCGCGAGACCGAGGGCATGCCGGGCATCAAGGTCGTCGAGTTTGACGCGCTGCTGATGAAGTTCGCCGAGGCGCAGGGCGCCTCGATGATCATCCGCGGGCTCCGGGCGGTCGCCGACTTCGAGTACGAATATCAGATGGCGGGCATGAACCAGCAGCTCAACAGCCGCATCGAGACGGTTTTCCTGATGGCCGACGTCGCGCTCCAGCCGATTGCCTCCAGGCTGGTCAAGGAGATCGCGGTCTATGGCGGCGACATCCGCAAATTCGTGACGCCACGGATCGCGGTCGACATCGTCGATCGGGTCACGGCGAACGCTGCAGCCGCCGCCAAGTAATGTTCATTGCCACGTCATCGATTGGACGGCAGATGCGGGGCATGATGAACAGACTGATGCTGATCTTCGCGGTGGCGGCAATGGCCACTGCGCCGGTGCTGGCGCAGCAGCCCCCGGGCAAGGCTCCGGAGGTCGCGACGACCCCCAAGGCGCTGCCCAAGATGGCGCCCATCGTTGTCAAGCCGGCCCCGCCGCTGACGCCCGACAACACGCTTTACCTCGACCTGTCGACCGGTGGCCGCGTCGGCATCGCGATGCGCCCCGACATAGCCCCGGCGCACATCGAGCGCATCAAGACACTGGTTCGCCAGCATTTCTACGACGGCACTGTCTTCCACCGTGTCATCGAGGGTTTCATGGCGCAGGGGGGCGATCCGACCGGCACCGGGCAGGGCGGCTCCAAGCTTCCCGACCTGAAGGCCGAGTTCAACGACCTGCCGCACGTCCGCGGTGCCGTCGCGATGGCCCGCGCCGCCTCGAACGACAGCGCCAACAGCCAGTTCTATATTGTCCTGCAGCCGGTGCTGAAGCTCGACCACAGCTACACGGTGTGGGGCCGGGTGTTCTCGGGAATGGAGTATGTCGACTCGATCGAGCGCGGCGAGCCGCCGACCAATCCCTCGAAGATCATCCAGGCCTCGATCGGCAGCGACAACGTCCCGCCGCCCGCGCCGGGGACGCCGATCCCGACCCGCGCGCCGAACCCGCTGATCGACGGGCCGGCTCCGGGTGCCGCGCCAGCCGCGCCGACGCCGCCGACCGCGCCGGTTCCAGAAACGGCACCTTCGACCCCGATCCCGCCGAAGCCCTGAGCTAGCGTCGAGCATCGAGCGGCCCCCTTCCCGGAACGGGAAGGTTTGGGAAGGGTCTTGCGCAGGCTCCGTCTGCCGAGCTTATGCCAGGTCCCACCCCCGACCCCTCCCGTACCGGGATGGGAGCAGAGAAACAGATGCGCGTCTCCGACTTCGACTTCGACTTGCCCGCCGACCGGATCGCGCTGCGCCCCGCATCCCCTCGCGACTCCGCACGGCTCCTCGAGGTCACCCCCGAACACATGACCGACCTCGGCATCGCCGACCTGCCGTCGCGTCTGCGCCGCGGCGATGTGCTGGTCTTCAACGACACGCGAGTCATCCCCGCCCAGCTCAGCGGCAAGCGCGGTGACGCAACTATCGGCGTCACCCTCCACCAGCGCCTCGGCGAGCGCGAATGGTGGAGTTTTGTCCGGAACGCGCGTCGGGTAGTCTCCGGCGACGTCATCGACTTCGGCCACGGGCTGACGGGCACCGCGCTCGAGAAGTCGGACGAGGGTGCGGTCCGCTGGCGCTTCGCTTCTGAGGACAGTTTCGAAGCCGCGCTCGCCCGCGCCGGGACCATGCCGCTGCCGCCCTATATCGCCTCGAAGCGCGCCGTCGATGCACGCGATGCCGAGGACTACCAGACACTCTACGCCGCCGCCCCCGGCGCCGTCGCCGCGCCGACCGCCGGCCTGCACTTCACCCCGGCGCTATTCGAGGCGCTCGCCGCCGCGGGCATCGGGCGCGAGACGGTGACCCTCCACGTCGGCGCCGGCACCTTCCTGCCGGTCAAGGCCGACGACACCGACGAACACCGCATGCATGCCGAATGGGGCAGCCTCGATGCCGCCACTGCCGCACGCCTCGCTGCTGCACGTGCGGCAGGCGGCCGGGTGATCGCGGTCGGCACCACCTCGCTGCGGTGCCTCGAGAGCGCCGCCGCTGCCGGCCCGGGCGCGTGGACCGGCGACACCCGTATCTTCATCACGCCCGGCTACGGCTTCCGCGCCGTTGACGGCCTGCTGACCAACTTCCACCTGCCGCGCTCGACCCTGTTCATGCTGGTCAGCGCGATGATGGGCCTCGACACGATGCGCGCCGCCTACGCCCACGCGGTAGCGACCGGCTACCGGTTCTACAGCTACGGTGATACCAGCCTGCTCCTGCCGGGAGGGGCCTGATGACCGTCGAGATCCGCGAGTTCGGCTACGGCGACATGGGGGCGATCGTCACCGCCCAGACGCGCTATTACGCCGCCGCCGAAGGCTGGAGCGGTGGCATGGAGGCGCTGCTGCTCGAGGTCACTGGAGAGTTCGTGCGCCGCCACGTCGCCGGGCGCAGCAACTGCTGGATCGCCGAGCGAGGCGGAGAGCCCGTCGGCAGCATCTTCTGCTTTGATGCGGGCGAGGGAGTCGCCCAGCTCCGCCTGATGTACGTTGACAGCGCGGTCCGCGGCCTCGGCGTCGGCCGCGAGTTGATCGCGCGCTGCGTCGACTTCGCGCGCGCGTCGGGTTACCGCAAGCTCAAGCTGGGGACCCACAGCAACCTGCTCACGGCCCGCGCCCTCTACGCCAAAGCCGGTTTCGTCCTGACAGCGACCGAGGACCACCACGAATTCGGGGTTCCGGTCCACGGCGAGACGTGGGTGCTTCCACTCGCTAAAGCCTGACGCGATGACTCGACCACGCTTCGATTTCACCATTTCCGCCACCGACGGAGCCGCCCGTACCGGCGTCATCGCGATCCGGCGCGGCGACATCCGCACGCCCGCCTTCATGCCGGTCGGCACCGCCGCGACCGTCAAGGCGATGCGACCCGCCGACGTCCGCGCGGCCGGGGCGGACATCATCCTCGGCAACACCTACCATTTGATGCTCCGTCCAGGGGCCGAGCGGGTGGCGCGGCTCGGCGGGCTGCACAAGTTCATGGGCTGGTCTGGGCCGATCCTGACCGACAGCGGCGGCTACCAGGTAATGAGCCTTGCGGCGCGCACCAAGCGCTCGGAGGAGGGGGTCGCCTTCGCCTCGCACCTCGACGGGTCGAAACACCTGATCACGCCGGAGCGCTCGATTGAAATCCAGCGCCTGCTCGGCAGCGATATTGTCATGGCTTTCGACGAGCTCGTCGCGCTGCCCGCCGAACGCGAGGCGGTCGAGGCGGCGATGGCGCGCTCGATGCGCTGGGCGGCACGGTCGCGCGCGGCCTTCGACGGCGGCGGCGAGCATGCAGCCTCGGCGACCCTGTTCGGCATCCAGCAGGGCGGCCTCGACGAGGGCCTGCGCGGCACGTCGGCGCGCGCGCTCTGCGACATCGGCTTCGACGGCTATGCCATCGGCGGCCTCGCGGTCGGGGAGGGCCAGGCGGCGATGTTCGGTGTCCTCGACTTCGCCTGCGACCAACTTCCCGTCGACCGCCCGCGCTACCTGATGGGGGTCGGCAAGCCCGACGATATTGTCGGCGCGGTCCAGCGCGGTGTCGACATGTTCGACTGCGTGCTGCCGACGCGCTCCGGGAGGACGGGGCAGGCATTCACCCGCGACGGCCCGATCGCGATCCGCAACGCCGGCTTCGCCGAGGACAAGCGCCCGCTCGACCCCGGCTGCCCGTGCCCAGTCTGCGCGCAGAACAGCCGCGCCTACCTGCACCACCTGGTCCGTAGCGACGAGATCCTCGGGGCCATGCTGATGACCGAGCATAATATCTGGTTTTACGAGGTGCTGATGCAGGACCTGCGGGACGCGATCGCGGGCAAGCGCCTCGACGCCTTCGCAACCGCATTCCGAGCCCGCTACCTACCCTCCCCCCTTGAGGGGGAGGGACCGGCTGCCCTCGCAGCCAGGGAGAGGGAGGGGAGGGGGAATCCCGAGTAAGCGGCCCCCGCCCCCTCTCCCTGGTTGCGAAGACGCAACCTGTCCCTTCCCCCCGGGGGAGGGTAGTGCGTTACTTCCCCGTGAAAACCGCCGGCCGCTTCTGCAGGAAGGCGCTGACCCCTTCTGCGAAGTCCGGCGACCGGCCCGCCGTTCGCTGGTTCCGCCGCTCGACCATCAGCGCCTCGGTCAGCGACACGTCGAGGCAGTCGCGGATGCCCTGGCGGATCAGCGCGTAGGATCGCGTCGGCCCCTTGGCGAGCTTCTGCGCCACCGCGGTCGCGGTCGAGATCAGCTCGGCATCCTCGACGACCTGGTAGATCATGCCCCAGTCGAGCGCGGTCGCGGCCGGGATCTTCTCGCCGAGCATCATCATCGCCTGCGCGCGGGCCTTGCCGGCGAGGCGCGGCAGCAGCCACGTCGAGCCGACGTCGGGGACCAGCCCGATGTTGATGAAGGCCTGCAGGAAATACGCCGACTTTCCGGCGATGACGATGTCGCCCGACAGCGCAAACGAGCAACCGGCACCCGCGGCGGGGCCGTTGACTGCGGTGATGAACGGCACCGGCAGCGCGAACAGCCGCTCGAGTAGCGGGTTGAAGTGGGTCTCGAGCACCTTGCCCGCATCGACCGGGCCCGAGCGCTTGCTGCCGCCACCCCCGGCACCGCCGCCCGCGAGGTCGGCTCCGCTCGAGAAGCCGCGGCCGGCCCCAGTCATCAGCAGCGCGCGCGCCGTGCCCTCGTCACGAACCCGGTCGACCGCGTCGATCATCTCGCCGATCACGCCGACGTGGAGCGCGTTGAGCATCGTCGGGCGGTTGATGGTGAGCGTCGCGACGCCCTCGGCTTCGTCGAACAGGATGTGCTCGTAGGTCATGGCTCGCGGCTTCCCCAACGGTTGACGTGTACGTCAACTGTCTAGCACGGCCGCTGCCGAGCGCGCCCTGTTATTAGTGCCAGAGCATAGGCAGGCGAAGGTTAGAGCGTTGCCTTCGACATCAGGAAAGCGGGGATGCCCTCCTCGCCGAAACCGATGATGCTGCGGTCCTCGGCATCCTCGCGGGCCTCGCGGCGGCCAACGTCGCGGCCGCGTTCCCGGCCACGCTCACGCGGCGGGCCGCGATCGGAGCGCGATTCGGGGGCACGGGCTTCGCGGGACTCGGTACGTGCTTCGCGGGGCTCGGGGCGTGCTTCGCGGGGTTCGTTGCGTGGCTCGCGCGGTTCACGCGGTTCACGCGGTTCGCGCGCCTCGCGTGGCTCACGGGCTTCGCGCGCGGCGGGCTGGCGCTCGGTGTCGACTGTAGCGGCCTCGGGGGCATCGGCACGCTCGCCAGCCGGCTTGCGGCCCTTGCCGCCACGACGGCGGCGGCGCTTGCGCTCGGGATCACCGGGCTGCCGTGCCTCGGTGTCGGAACCGGCGCCTTCGACCGCGCGCTCGGGCGCAGCCTCGAAATCGTCCGCATCCTCGACCGCGTCGCTCGGCACCGCAATAACCTCGGCAGCGGCCTCGACCTCGGCAGGGGCAGCGGCGACGGCACCGTGGCGGGGCACCTTGTGGCTGATCAGCTTTTCAACTTCGCGGAGGTTCTCCTCCTCGTCGGGGGTCAGCAGCGTGTAGGCGATACCGGTGCGCCCGGCACGGCCGGTGCGGCCGATGCGGTGGACATAATCCTCGGCGTGGTGGGGGACGTCGTAGTTGATGACGTGGCTGACGCCAGGCACGTCGAGGCCGCGTGCCGCGACGTCGGAGGCGACCAGGATCAGGATTTCGCCGGACTTGAAGCGGTCGAGCTCGCGGATGCGGTCGCCCTGGTCCATGTCGCCGTGGATCTGGCCGGCGGCGAGGCCAGCCTTCTTGAGCACGTCGGCGAGCTCGCGCACGTCGCGCTTGCGGTTGCAGAAGACGATGGCGTTTTTGACCTCAGGGTCACGAAGCAGCTTGCGCAGCGTCTCGCGCTTGCCGCGCGGGGTGGTCTCGACGACGAACTGAGAGATGAGGACGTTCGACTGCGCTGGCCGCGCAACCTCGATCATCTTGGGATCGGTCATGAAGCGGTCGGCAAGCTTCTTGATCGGCCCCGGCATCGTTGCCGAGAACAGCAGGGTCTGCCGCTCCTTGGGCAGCTTGGTGCAGATTTCCTCGATGTCGGGGATGAAGCCCATGTCGAGCATGCGGTCGGCTTCGTCGATGACCAGCAAGGCGCACTGGTTGAGCATGATCTTACCGCGGCCAAACAGGTCCATCAGGCGGCCCGGGGTGGCGATCAGGACGTCAACGCCCTTCTCGAGTGCCGCGAGCTGGTCGCCCATCGAGACGCCGCCGATCAGCAGCGCCATGCTCAGCTTGTGATATTTGCCGTATTTGTCGAAATTCTCGCTGACCTGCTGGGCGAGCTCGCGGGTCGGTTCGAGGATCAGCGAGCGCGGCATGCGGGCTCGGCTGCGGCTGCCGGCGAGGATGTCGATCATCGGCAGCACGAACGACGCGGTCTTGCCGGTCCCGGTTTGCGCCACGCCGATGATGTCGCGGCCCATCAGGACCGACGGAATCGCCTGCGCTTGGATCGGCGACGGGGTCGTGTAGCCGCTGTCTTCTACGGCGCGGAGTAATTCCTCCGACAGGCCGAGGGCTTCGAAACTCATGCGGATCCTAGGACCTGGCCAGCGAAAAGCGCACAGCCGTGCTGCGCTTGCTCAAACTTCGGCGTGAAAGTCAATCTTGTACGCTCGGTACGGCAAAAAACAAAGCTCCCGGCCCATGAACAAAGGGCGGGGATTGCTCCCCGCCCTCGGTCGATCGAGCTGCGAACGCCTAGAAGCGGACGCCGCCCGCGATGCCGTAGCGCCGCGGCTCGAGCGTGAAGATGTTGGTGAACAGCCCCGACGACTGGTCGGTTACGTAGAGGCCGGTCGTCGCATTGCTGTTGGTGAGGTTCTGGATATAGCCCCGCAAGAACCACTTGTCGTCCTTGCCGTTGAGCTGGATCTGAGCGTTCTGGATTACGTAGCTCGGGATCCGGTTGATTGCCCGCGTCTGGCCCGGCGCGGCACCGTTGAAGATACTGCCGAAGCTCGTGCCCGTCATCGTGATGTCGTAGCGGGGGACGAGCGACATGCCGTTGCCGAACTCGAACGTGTACTGCATGCCGCCCGACGCCTTGAAGTTCGGAGCCTGGGGCAGCTGGTTGCCCTTGACGTTGACGGTGACGCCTTCGTTCAGGACCGCGATGCCGCCGAACGCCGCACCGGCGGCTGCGGCATAGCCGCTGAGTGCCGCGCAGACCCCGAAGGCTCCAGTTGCGCCGTTGATGCCGCTCCCCGTTGGGAACGCCGTCGGCGCTTGGAGGCCAGCGCCTGCCATCAACCCAGGAACCAGGCCGGCGTTGATCTGGGAGTTCACGAAGCCAACGAAGGCGTTCGAACCGGCGGCATTGCCGGCGACGGTCGGCACGACGGCGCAGTTCGAGCCGTTGGCGATGTCCTTGATGATAACGGCATCACTGCGGCCACCCGAGGGATCGCGCGGATTCGACAGGAACTTGTCGTCGGCGACCTTGGTGTGGAGATAACTGAAGCCTAGGTTGATCTGCAGCGCACGGATCGGCTCGATAATCGCATCGGCTTCGATACCGTAGATGTTGGCATTGACGTTGTCGTTGACCGAGGTCCGGGCAACGATTCGGCTCAGCTGCAGACCCTTGTACTTGTAGTAAAAGCCCGTGAGGTTAAGCCGAAGTGTACCATCGAGGAAAGTATTCTTCGAGCCGACTTCAAAGGCGTCGATGAACTCCGGCGAGAACGACTCGTTGACCGCAAAGATCGGTGACAGGGGCGGGTTGATACCCCCCGACTTGTAGCCGCGCGAATACGAGGCATAGAGCAGGTTGTCGTCGGTGATCTTGAAGTCAAGAACGGCACGGCCGGTGAACTCACCGAACTTGACCTTGCGCTTCTGGAACAGCTGGTTCCCGACAATACCCGGATCTGCATCGAAGGTGCCGACGAACGGCGAGTCGAAGGCGTCGGTAGTTCCATAAGGAACCGCGAACGCCGCGAGCGCGGTACGCTGCGTAACCGATTTGCGGTCGTTATTGTAGCGGATACCGACGGTTGCTTTCAGGCGGTCGGTGATGTCGACATAGCCTTCGGCGAAGATGCCATAAGAGTTCAGGCTATAGTCCTGCTGGTTGTTCCGGTAGAATGGCGAGCCAAGGTAGACTACCGGGAAGGTCGTGTTGCCCGCCCCTTGTTGACCCAACGTCGTCGCCGCGCCAAGCACGCCAGCGATATAGTCGATACCGAACGAGTTGACGTAATAATCGAGATTCTTGGTCGTCAGGCGGTTGTAGATGCCGCCGATCAGGAAGTTGAACTTGCCGTCGAAGTGGCTCGAGAGGATCGCCTCGCCGGTGTAGGCTTGGTTGACACCTGTCGAGCGGTCATAATCTTCCGGTGTATTGGCGCAGAACGCGTGGCCGCCGTAAGCCCCGGTGCCCGTCGTCTCAGCCTGCGAGGTGCAGAGCTGGCCATTGGGGCCATTCGGGATCAGCACGTTCGCTGCTGGCCCGAAGATGCTCGCGAGATAGGCACCCCCGGCACCGCCGGCATAAGCCGCCAATGTGTTCAGGCCTTGAGCGTAAACCGACCGGTTCTGGACCGACAGGTTATAATCCTGCTGCGAGTCGACCTTGTTGCGCTGGTACAGACCAGAAACCTTCACACTGAAATCGCCGAAGTCGTGGTCGATCTTGATCGACGCCTGAATCTCGTCGGTGAAGTACTTTGGCGTATAGTCGGTGCTGACCTTGCGCACATCGTCGGGGTTGATGTTGCCCTGATAGGCGTCGGGGCCATACAGGCTGCCGAGGCCGAGCGCGCCGATCGCGGCGCCACCCTGCGTGGTCAGGAACTCTCGCGATGATAGCGTGCCGACGAACGTCGAATTGGCGTTGGTGGTGCCGAAGTCGTTCTTGCCGGGAAGACAGCCGAGGACACCGGTCGGGTCGCGCTGGCAAAGCTGCTTCTGGATGCGCAGGCGGTTATCGTTCTCGTGGAAGTAGTAGCCCATCAGGTCGACTGTGGTGTTCGAGTCGGGCTTCCAGCGCAGCGAGGCGCGGAGCGCATATTCTTTGCGGCCATCGAGCTTGTCGCCGTTGTAGACGTTTTCGGTGTAGCCATCGCGCTTGAGGTAGAAGCCGGCGAGCCGTGCCGCGATTGTGTCGCCCAGCGGCACGTTGATTATGCCCTTCGCCTTATAGGTATTGTAATTCCCGTACTCGCCCTCGGCCGAAGCATGGAATTCCTTCATTACCGGCTTGGCGGTGATGAAGTTGACGACGCCGGCGGTGGCGTTGCGGCCGAACAGGGTGCCCTGGGGCCCGCGCAGAACTTCGACCCGCTCGAGGTCGAAATACTCGGTCTCGAACAGTCGCGTGCCGAACAACGGCAGGTCGTTGACGTGGATCGCGGTGGCGCTGTCGCAGGTGCCGCCAACGCAAAGGTCGCCGATGCCGCGGATCGTGAAGCTGGCACCCGTGAAGTTCGTTTTGGTAAAGGTAATATTGGGCAGGCTGAGCTGCAGATCCGAAGCGTTGTTGATCTGCTGCTTCTCGAGCGCTTCGGCGGTGAAGGCGCTGATCGCGATCGGGACGTCCTGCAGGCTCTGCGACTGGCGCTGGGCGGTGACGATAATGTCGTCGATGCCGGTGTTCCGGTCGTCGACAGCAGCGGCGCTCGGGCGGGCCGTCGTCGCCCCGGAGGTGTTACCCGGGGGAGCCGACTGGGCACCGGCGGCGCTGGCGACAAGCGCGCTCACCGAGACCCCCGAAACAAGCAAAATACGCATAGTGCTGCTGATGATCGGCCGCATGACGGCGTCCCTCCCCTATTACGTCTTGCGTCGCCCGACTGTAGTCGCCGGGTCGATGCAGCCAGTGGACACAATCGCCCAAAAGCTTCCGAATCAATGAAGCCGCTTTAGGAGAACTTGTCCAGCGTACCGTACGCGATTCACCGTGATCGTGATCACAGTGGCAAATCAGCAACAATAACGCTCGATCACCGGCGGCGGCGGTGCTTGGGTACCGGCGGCTTCCGTACCTGCAGGATGCTGGCGATCAGGCACTCGCCGCCGGCCCGCGAGATGACCGCGTCGCGGCCAGCGCACAGCCGCCCCTGCTCGGCGCGGCGGTAATAGAAGCCCCGGTAGAAATCGAGCGCCGGGCAGCCTTGCGCGAAATACATTCGCCAGCGCGCGCCGCCCTGCAGCGTCAGTTCGACTGAAGCGTCGCCGAACAGTTGCGCGCCTGCGATTTTGTGCACGTCGACGCAGGTCGTCCGCCCGGACAGCGGCGGATCGGGGCGGATCAGGGTCGCCCGGCGTGGCAGCGGCGCGATGATCTGGACACGCTCGACCTCCTTCTTCTTGCCGAACCACAGGAAGCGCGCCGCCCCGGGTGTCGGCAGCAGGCCGACCAGCGTCATCACAATGATCGCTCGCCGCCATGCCATTGCCGTGTCGCTGCTCCTGCCCAAGGCGTTCCGGTGGGGTTCGCTTGTTGAACCGAAAATGAACCGGGTCGGTCGCGCGATACTCATGACGAGATCACCGCAGAGGCTGGCACGAAAGCCACGGTCGCGGTACGGCAACTGGGTGATTGCCCCCACGACCCTCGATCCCGCCGCTTATGTGGACCTGACCGCCGCTGTCGGGGAGGGCAACTGGTACGACGACCCGGAGGCTCTCGCGCCCCACCTCGTTGATTGGCGGGGCGCGGTGCATGGCCGGGCGAGCCTCCTGTTGCGGCCGCGCACGACCGCAGCCGTGGTGCGGATCGTCGAGGCGGCCGCCCGCCACCGTGTCGCGCTGGTGCCGCAGGGTGGCAATACCGGGCTCGTCGGTGGCGGCATCCCCGATATGAGCGGGGGCGCGGTGCTGCTGTCGCTCGCCCGCATGGACCGGATTCGCGACGTCGACGCCGCCGGCCTCACGCTGACCTGCGAAGCGGGTGCCGTGCTCGCCAACGTCCACGACGCGGCGCGAGCGGCGGGCTGCGAGTTCCCGCTGTCGCTTGGAGCCAAGGGGAGTGCAACCATCGGCGGACTCGTCTCGACCAATGCCGGCGGGGTGCAGGTGCTGCGCCACGGCACGATGCGTGCCCTCGTCGCGGGGCTCGAGGCGGTGCTGCCCGACGGGCGCGTGCTGCATCAGCTGACCGGGCTCGCCAAGGACAACAGCGGCTACGACATCAAGCAGCTGCTGATCGGCGGGGAGGGCACGCTCGGCATCGTCACCGCGGTCGCACTGCGGCTGGTCCCGGCACCCGCTCACCGCGCCGTCGCCTGGGCGGGGCTTGCCGATCCGCACGCCGCACTGAAGCTGCTGACCCGGCTGCGGCGCGCGTCGGGCGGGCAGGTCGAGAGTTTCGAGCTCATCCCCGCCGACGGCCTCGCGCTAACCGTGCAACATATCGAGGGCATCCGCTCGCCGCTCGCCCGGGAGCACGCGTGGCATGTGTTGGTCGAGCTCGCCGGTCCTGCCAGCCTCGACGAACTGCTGACCGAGGCGCTCGGCGAGGCTGCCATGGCGGGCGAGATCGAGGACGCGACGGTGGCGGCCTCGACGGCACAAGCAGCGGCGCTGTGGCGCATCCGCGAGGAACTGCCCGAAGCCGAGCGCCGCGACGGGCCGTCGCTCCACCACGATATCTCGGTCGCCGTCGCCGCGATGCCGGGCTTCACCATTGATACTGGCGCGGAGGTCGAGGCGGCATTCCCCGGCGCGCGCATCCTGTCGTTCGGCCACCTCGGCGACGGCAACCTGCATTTCAACGTGCGGCCACCCGCCGATGCCGAGCCACGCGCGTGGCTCGCCGCGAACGGCGGCCCGGTGACGACATTGGTCTACGACCTCGTCACCGCGGCCGGCGGATCGATCTCCGCGGAGCACGGCATCGGCATCCTGAAGCGCGAAATGCTGGTTCGGACTGCCGACCCCGCCAAGCTTTCGGCGATGCGCGCGGTCAAGGCGGCGCTCGATCCGCTGGGTATTATGAACCCAGGCAAGATTCTTTAGACCGGATTCTCCGGCCTTGTTACTTTAGCCTCGCACCACTAGACGCTCGGCCTCGCGGACCCCGGGGGGTTCAGTCCCGCAAACGATTTCGAAAGTTCGAGTAATGGCCAGTTCGCCCGTAAACACGGATATCGCCCAGCAGCTGCCGCTGTTCTACGGCTCGCTCGTGCCGCTGTCGTCGCAATTCCACCCGAACCACGGCCTGAAGGTGCGCGAGGGCTTCGCCTTTGCCAAGAACACCCACGCCATCCCCGTCACCGTCGACGAGTTCGCGGTCGTGCAGCGCCATTACCCGATCGTCTTCGGCCTTGGCGACAATCCGGCACCGCTGGCGCTCGTCGGCCTGACCGAGGGCACCAACCTGTATGTCGATGCCGACGGCATGTGGCAGCCGGGCGCCTATGTCCCGGCGTTCGTCCGCCGTTACCCGTTCATGCTCGCCAAGCTCGCCGAGGATGCGACCGACCTGTCGCTGTGCTTCGACGACAGCTGCAACCAGATCAGCCCCGACGGCGAGGACAAGCTGTTCAACGGCGCCGAGCCGACCGACACCACCAAGAACATCCTCGCATTCTGCGAGCAGTTCGAGCAGGCGGTCGCCCGCACCCGTGGCTTCATGGAGGAGCTGGCGAAGCTCGACCTGATGATCGACGGCGAAGTAACGATCCAGCAGCCGGGCATGGCCGAACCCGCCGTCTACCGCGGTTTCCGCATGGTCGCCGAGGAAAAGCTCCAGAACATCCGCGGCGACCAGGCTCGCAAGATGGTGCAGAACGGCATGATGGGCCTCGTCTATGCGCATCTGTTCGGCCTGTCGCAGATCGGCGGCCTGTTCGAGCGCCAGGGTGGCACGCTGCAGCAGAAGTCCTTCTAGCCTCGAAGGCGGGCTCGCAGCGTTCGCGCGGGCCTTTCGCGCGCGGAGACGGTACGCTAACATCGGGAAAGTTCTCGTCAAAGGAACCTCGATGCGCCGTTTCCTGCCTGTCGCCGTCTTCGCTGCGCTGCTTGCAGCGCCGGCGCTGGCCGCGCCCGCGATCGATGCCGCGTCCGGGCATTATGTGCTCGATCCAGCGCATGCCAGCGTGACGTGGAAGATCATGCATCTCGGGCTGTCGAACTACACTGCCCGCTTTGCCAAGATCGATTCGACCGTCGATCTCGACGCCGCGACACCGGCCAATAGCAAGTTGTCGGTGACCATCGACGCAAACTCGGTACGCACCGACTTCCCGTTCCCGGAAAAGACCAACTTCGACAAGGAGGTCGGCGGGGACGCGCGCTTCCTCGATGGTGAGAAATTCCCCGAGATCAAGTTCGTTGCGACCAAGATCACCGCAACCGGCCCGAAGTCGGGCACCGTTACGGGCGACCTGACCCTGCGCGGGGTTACCAAGCCGATTACCCTCGCCGCGACGTTCAATGGTACGATGAAGGCCAACGCGATGATGGGCGCGGCCAAGTTCGGCATCTCGGCGCACGGCAGCATCAAGCGCTCCGACTTCGGCATGACCTACGGCGGTCAGTTTCTCGGCGACACTGTCGAGCTGCTGATCGAAGCCGAATACAAGTTGGCCAAATAATGCCGCACAGCCGCTATTCGACGGTCGCGATCGTCTTTCACTGGACGATCGCGGTCCTGCTGATCGCCAACCTCGCCGCGGGCCTTGCGTTCGACCGGATCGAGGCGGCCGACAAGCAATTGTTCTTCACGCTTATCCAGCTTCACAAGTCGACCGGGATCACCATCCTGGTGCTGGCGGTGGCGCGGCTGATCTGGCGTCTGATGAACCCGCCGCCGCCGCTCCCCGACCACATGACGAGCGCCGAGCGCGTCCTCGCGACGATATCGCACTGGGGCTTTTACGTGCTGATGTTCGCGCTGCCGCTGTCGGGCTGGGCGATGGTGTCGACTGGCAAGCTGATCTTCCCGATGTTCTGGTACGGGCTGTTCGAAATCCCGAAGTTACCGATCGGCAACACGCAGCACGAGACGTTCGAGAATGTCCACGGCCTGCTCGGCTGGGTCGTGCTGGCGCTGATCGTCCTCCATGTCGCGGCGGCGCTCAAGCACCATTATTTCGACCGGGACAATCTGCTGGCCCGCATGTGGCCCAGCCGGGGCAAGGCGTGAAGCGTGCCTTCGCGCTCCTGATATTACTTGCCGCAGCCACTCCGGCGACGGCGGCGCGGTGGTCCGTGGTCCCCGCACAAAGCCGTATTGCCTTCACCGCGAACTGGCTTGGCAAGCCGGTCGAGGGGGTGTTCAGGAGCTGGAGCGCGACCATCGACTTTGACCCGGCCGCGCCCGCCAAGACCAATGTCGCGGTGATCGTCGACCTGACCTCAGCCGCGACCGGGGACAAGACCGTCGACGGCTCGCTGCCGGGCAACGACTGGTTCGCTGTCGCTTCGGGCAAGACCGCGCGCTTTGTTTCGACGAAAGTCACCGCCGCCGGCCCGGGCCACTACGTCGCGACCGGCACGCTGACCATCCGCGGCAAGGCGGTGCCGCTGACCCTGCCGTTCGCGCTCGCCGTTGCCGGCGACACCGCAACCATGACCGGGCAGGTCCAGCTCGACCGCCGCGCCTGGAAGCTCGGTCTCGACTCGGATGCGACCGCCGAATATGTCGCCTTCGCGGTGCCGCTGGCGGTCAAGGTCGTGGCGAAACGCCTGCCGTACCCGACGAAATCCCTGCGGTAACTGAAGTTTCATGCGGACGGGTCTTGCGCCGCGGCGCAGCATTTCCCATCTTAGTCTCAGCCGGGCGTTCCCCCCCTTTCGCCCGGTGTTCCCTGAACCCTGGCCGCTCCGCGATTACGCGGGGCGGCCTTTTTTTCGTGGTTATTCGGCAGCCTGAGCGAAGGGTGCCGCGAGGCCGAGCCGCGGCGTGATCTCGACGAGCTGTGCGACCAGCCCGGTCAGCAACGCCGCGATCGTCGCAAAGCCCATGTGGCGCGTCAGCCGCGACGGATCCATGTACAGCGCCCGGTCGATCTCGATCTGGACGGTGTGCACCCCAAGCTCCGGGCGGCCGTGGCATGCGGTGGTGTAGCCCCCGGCATATGGCGCGTTGCGCGCCACCCGCAGCCCGGCGACGGCGAAATAGGTCGCGATCGCCTCGACCAGCGGCGTTGCGGCGCTCCGCCCGAACAGGTCGCCGAGGACGATCTGCGCGGTGCCGCCGGCACTTGGCGCAGGCGTCGGCATCGAATGGCAATCGAGCAGCACCGCGAAGCCGTGCCGGGCCCGCGCGCTATCGGTCAGTTCCTCGAGTGTCGCGTGCCACGGGCGGTGTACGGCCTCGATGCGGGCCCGGGCCTCGTCCAGCCGCAGTCGCGTCGGATAGATGTCGAGCCCATGCCCGGCGATCCGCGGCACGACCCCCAATCCGGCCTGCACCCGGTCGGTGGACTGGTCGGCGTGGGCGTCGAACGGCTCGACATACATCGCGGGGTCGAGCTCGGCGGCCGCGCGGTTGAGGTCGAGCCAGCTGCGCCCATAGCGC
Source organism: Sphingosinicellaceae bacterium (assembly GCA_019285715.1). NCBI lineage: Bacteria > Pseudomonadati > Pseudomonadota > Alphaproteobacteria > Sphingomonadales > Sphingosinicellaceae > Sphingosinicellaceae bacterium. The sequence continues at coordinate 2,780,886 of CP079108.1, read as the reverse complement.
GCCATGATCCGAGGCACCCCGGTCGCGGCGGCACCGTCGAGCAGCCCGTCGACATAGGCGTCCTCGGCGCGGCGGAGCTGCGCGAGCGTCAGGCGAGTGCGCGCAAGGAAGTCCGCCGGATAGTCGCGTCCGGAGTGCGGCGACGCCAGCACCACCGGCCAGCGCCCGTCGCGGTCGCCCGTGACGGTGAAGCCGGGCAGGGGGGCAGGGGATAGGGGAAGCACGACGTCTCCACTTTAGGCGTCGAAGCCGAGAGAACAACCGGCTACGGCGCGGGTTGCGTCGCCCGGCGGATTTGCCTAAGAGGCGCCGCAGTGGACGCGTAGCTCAGTGGTAGAGCACTGTGTTGACATCGCAGGGGTCGCTGGTTCAATCCCAGCCGTGTCCACCATTAATCCCAACGACTTAGATGTATTTCCCAGCCGGTCCCGACAGGGGCCGGCGGTTCAGTTGAACCTGCTATCGGAACAGGCGCAGTGGGATCGCATCGGCCATCGCCCGGTAGCCTGCTGGCGAAGGGTGCAGTCCGTCGCCTGAATCGTAGGCGGCACGGATTCGGCGCGGGTCGGCGGGGTCGCGAGTCACGGCGTCGAAGTCGATCACCGCGTCGAAGTTTCCCGGCTTCCGGATCCAGGTGTTGACGGCCAGGCGGTCGGCCTCGTTCTGCGCATCGGGGTGGTAATAGCCCGAGCCGCCGTCGGGCAGGATCGTCGCCCCGTAGACTTTTATGCCCGCGCCGTGTGCCCGATCGATCATCTGGCGGTACGCGCCGGTCATGCGGGCGACGAGCATGGTGTGCTCCTGGGGCGTAACCGAGGCGTCGCGGGTCAGGGTGCCGAGGTCGTTGATGCCCTCGAGGACGATGACGTAGCGTACCCCGGGCTGGGCGAGCACGTCGCGGTCGAAGCGGGCGAGGGCATTCGGGCCGGTCCCGTCGCGCAGCAGGCGGTTGCCGCCGATGCCATGGTTGAGCACGCTGATGGGTCGCGAGCCCCCGGCCTTCTGCAGCCGTTCGGCGAGCCGGTCGGGCCAGCGGTCGTTGCCGTTCGTGGTCGCGCCGTGACCGTCGGTGATCGAATCGCCGAAGGTGACGACAGCGGCCCCGGACTTCAAGGTGGCGACTGCAATTCCAGCGAGCTGATACCAATGCTCGACGGTCTTCGCGCCGGGCAGGTCGGCGTCGCCGACGTGGTTGCCGTGGACGAGATAGCTCGTCGACCGTGAACCCGGGTGGCTGGTCTGGCCCTTCGGCGCGAATGGCAGGTGCAGCGTCACCGCGATCGTCGCCAGCGCGGGCACGTCGAGTGCCACGGGGTCCGACCAATAATTCGCGCCCGCCGGGATCAGCACGCCGGCGGCCCCGTCGAAGCTCAGCGCGCGGTCGGTCGCGGCGTCGATGCCCGCGCGGTTCGCTGCCGGTGCCAGCGCGATGTGCGCGGCGTCGACGGCAAGTGGCTCGGTCCCGAAGGCGTTGCTGAGCTGCACTCTGACGCGCTTGCCGCCGGTCGACATACGCACGACCTGCCGCAGGGTCGCGTCCTGCAGGTCGGGGTCGGGGAGCAGGTCCTTGTCACCGGGTATCTGCTGCGACGCCGCCCAGCTTCCTACCCAAGACGTTGGTAGGGATGGTGAGGCGCCGAGCAGCAGGGTAGCTGCGGCAACGAAAAGCAGCGAACGGGCCTGCTGCATAGGCTTACCGAATTGCATGATAGCTCTCCACCCCACGGTCATCGTCTTCTGGCGAGACGCTCTTGACAGCGCTACCCTGCTGGTATTGTTAGCGCTATCAAAATAAGAAATCGAGTAGGGGAGGCATAATGGGCGAGAGCCGCGATACTGTGTCGGCGTTGCCGTCCGACTGGACGAGCGGGACGTTCGTCGGGCGGATGCTGACCGACGCAGGACCAAGCCCGATCCTCGTCATCGGTGGCGAGCTTATCGACATGGCGCGCGTCGCCCCGACTGCCGCGGCGTTGATCGAAGCTGGCGACTTTTCCGGACACGGCGGCCACCGCCTCGGCGCGTTCGACCTTGCCGACATCAAGCTCCTCAGCCCGGTCGACCTGCAGTGCGTGAAGGCGTGCGGCGTGACTTTCGCGGTATCGGCGATCGAGCGCGTCATCGAGGAAAGCGCGCGCGGCGACTGGTCGGCGGCGACGGACATCCGTGGCCGGCTGGAGTCCCGTGTCGGCGGCTCGATCCGTGCCGTCGTGCCCGGGTCGCCAGAGGCCGCAGCGCTTAAGCAGGCTCTGATCGAGGACGGGCTGTGGTCGCAATACCTGGAGGTCGCGATCGGCCCTGATGCCGAGGTCTTCACCAAGGCTCCGGTGCTCGCCAGCGTCGGTCCCGACGCAGCCATCGGCATCCGCTCCGATTCGACCTGGAACAACCCGGAGCCCGAGATCGCGCTGCTGGTCGACCCGGCGGGGAAGGCTGTCGGCGCGACGCTCGGCAACGACGTCAACCTCCGCGACTTCGAGGGCCGCTCGGCGCTGCTGCTCGGCAAGGCCAAGGACAACAACGCTTCGTGTGCGTTCGGGCCGCTGGTCCGGCTGTTCGACGACGGCTTTACCATCGAAGACGTGCGCAAGGCCGAGGTGCGGCTGCGCATCGACGGCGTCGAGGGCTATGTGCTGGAGGGGGTCAGCACGATGTCCGAGATCAGCCGCGACCCGCTGGACCTCGTCCGGCAAACGCTGAGCGAGCACCAATATCCCGACGGCTTCATCCTGTTTCTCGGCACGCTGTTCGCCCCCGTCCAGGACCGCGACGAGCCCGGCCGCGGCTTTACCCACAAGGTTGGTGATAGCGTGACGATCGCGAGCGACCGCCTCGGGCGGCTGGTCAACCGGGTGACGACATCGCGCGACGCCGATCCGTGGCGCTTCGGGATCGGCGCGCTGATGGCCAATCTTGCCGGTCGCGGGCTGCTGGGAGCTGCCAAGTGACGGCAACCGCGGCGGGAAGCGCCGTCTATCCGAGCCTTGCCGGCAAGCGCGTGCTGGTGACCGGCGGCGCGACCGGTATCGGAGCGGGGCTGGTCGAGGCGTTCGTGGCGCAGGGTGCGGTCGTGGCGTTCATCGACATCGACCAGGCCGCCGGCGAGGCGACCGCCGCGCGCTTCTCGCCCGGCAATTTCCATCATGGCGACCTGCGCGACCTCGACGCCCTCGCCGCGACGATAGCCACGATCACGGCGCAGATCGGCGGCATCGACATCCTGATCAACAACGCCGCCAATGACGACCGCCACCGCTACGACGAGGTCACGCCCGCTTATTGGGACGACCGCATGGCGACCAACCTCCGCCACCTGTTCTTCGCCGCGCAGGCAGTCGTGCCTTCGATGCGGGCGGCGGGCGGCGGCGTGATCATCAACTTCGGCTCGATCAGCTGGCACCTCGGGCTGCCCGACCTGGTGCTGTACCAGACCGCCAAGGCGGCGATCGAGGGGATGACCCGCGGCCTCGCGCGCGACCTCGGCCGCGACGGAATCCGCGTCACGACGATCGTCCCCGGCAACGTCCAGACGCCGCGGCAGGAACTCTGGTACACCCCCGACGGCGAGGCTGAGATCGTCGCCGCGCAGTGCCTCGAGGGGCGGATCCAGCCGGCCGACGTCGCGGCGCTGGCGCTGTTCCTTGCTTCGGACGATGCGCGTATGTGCACCGGCCACGACTATTTCGTCGATGCAGGCTGGAATTGAGATGGCGGAAAAGGTGCACGCGGTACTGAACGTCGGAGCGTTGCTCGGCGAGGGCGCGATCTGGATCGCCGGCGCGGTCTGGTTCGTCGATATCAAGGGCAAGCGTATCTACCGCTTCGACCCTGCGAGCGGACAATCCCGGCACTGGGATGCACCCGAGCAGGTCGGCTGGGTCGTGCCTGCCGCGACCGGCGGGATGATCGTCGGGCTGCGGAACGGCCTCCATCGTTTCGACCCTGCGACCGGGGGCTTCGCGCTGCTGCACAATCCTGAGCCGAACCTTCCCGGGAACCGTCTTAACGATGCCACCGTCGACACGCGCGGGCGGCTGTGGTTCGGCAGCATGGACAACGGCGAGGTCCTGAAGACCGGGCGGCTGTACCGTTGCGCCGATGGGCATTGCGTCGACAGCGGCATGCCGCCGGTGACGATCACCAATGGCCCGGCGGTGAGCGCCGACGCGAAGACGCTGTACGCGACCGACACGCTCGGCAAGATCATATGGCGAGTGCCGATCCACGACGACGGGACGCTCGGCACGCCGGTGCGGCATGTAACCATCGAAGACGGTGCGGGTCACCCCGACGGGACGATGATGGACGCCGAGGGCTATCTGTGGACCGCGCTCTACGGGGGCTGGGGCGTGCGCCGCTACGATCCGGCGGGCAAGCTGGTCCACGCCGTGCGCTTCCCGGTCGCCAACGTCACCAAGATGACCTTCGGCGGCGCGGACCTCCGAACCGCCTATGCAACCACGGCGCGCAAGGGTCTAAGCGACGCGGAACTGAAAGCGCAGCCGCTGGCGGGTGACCTGTTCGCATTCGATCCTGGGGTCGCCGGCCTGCCGGCAACACCGGCGAAAGTCTAAGACAGACCGGAGTACCCGGCGACATCGACAAGAAACCAAGGGAGGGGAGTTAGTATGACGGCAGCAGTGCAGACCGACATGGCGCGGGTGAACATCGGTTTCATCGCGTCCATCGTCGTCGTCGCGACCATCGGCGGCTTCATGTTCGGCTATGATTCCGGAGTCATCAACGGCACCCAGAAGGGCCTCGAGGCGGCGTTCAACCTCGGCAAGCTCGGGATCGGCGTCAACGTCGGCGCGATCCTCGTCGGCTCGTCGATCGGAGCCTTCGTCGCCGGGCGGCTGGCCGACCTGATCGGCCGCCGCACCGTGATGATGCTCGCCGCCGCGTTGTTCCTGGTCAGCGCACTGCTCGCGGGCGCCGCAGACAGCTCGGTGATTTTCATCATCGCCCGCATCATCGGCGGCTTCGGCGTCGGTGCGGCCAGCGTCATCTCGCCGGTCTACATCTCCGAGGTCACGCCAGCCTCGATCCGTGGCCGCCTGTCGAGCGTCCAGCAGGTGATGATCATCTCCGGGCTGACCGGGGCTTTCGTCGCCAATTTCGCCCTCGCGCGCTACGCCGGCGGCTCGACCGCGCCGTTCTGGCTCGGGTATCCGGCGTGGCGCTGGATGTTCTGGCTGCAGGCGATCCCGGCGGCGATCTATTTCCTGGCGCTGCTGGTGATCCCGGAGAGCCCGCGCTACCTCGTCGTCAAGGGCCAGTACGAGCGCGCCCGCGCGGTGCTGACCAAGCTGTTCGGGGCCGAGGAAGCCGACCGCAAGGTCGACGAGATCACCGCCAGCCTCGCCAAGGACCACCACAAGCCCAAGCTGTCGGACCTCATCGACAAGACCACCGGCAAGATCCGTCCGATCCTGTGGGCCGGCATCGGGCTCGCGGTCTTCCAGCAGCTCGTCGGCATCAACGTCGTCTTCTACTACGGCGCGACCTTGTGGGAGGCGGTCGGCTTCTCCGAGAACTATGCCCTGCAGATCAACATCCTGTCTGGCGTGCTGTCGATCGGTGCCTGCCTGCTGACCATCGCCCTGGTCGACAAGATCGGGCGCAAGCCGCTGTTGCTGGTCGGCTCGGCGGGGATGACCGTCACCCTCGCAGTCGTCGCCTATGCGTTCTCGACCGCCGTCACCGGAGCCGACGGAGCGGTGTCGCTGCCGGGCAACAACGGCGTCATGGCGCTGGTCGCGGCCAATTTGTACGTGATCTTCTTCAATCTGAGCTGGGGCCCGATCATGTGGGTCATGCTCGGCGAGATGTTCCCCAACCAGATCCGCGGATCTGGTCTGGCAGTGGCGGGGTTCGCGCAGTGGATCGCGAACGCCGCGATCTCGGTCAGCTTCCCGTCGCTGGCGGTGTCGCCAGGGCTGGCGGTAACCTACACCGGCTATGCGATCGCGGCAGGCGTCTCGTTCTTCTTCGTCAAGGCGATGATCAACGAGACGCGCGGCCGCGAGCTCGAGGACATGGAAGGCTGAGCTAGCGTTCGGCGGTTTCGCTAGCGCGACCGCGCCGCCGCCGGTCGGCGGCGCGGGGCCGCGTCCGACTGGCGGCGGATCAGCGTGTATCCCGCGACGACGTGCGGCTCGCTGGACAGGCGCTGCGTCCCGGCTTTCGCGGCGCGCACCGCCTCGACCAGCAGCTCGACCGCAATCCGCGACATCTCGGTGACCGGCTGGCGGATCGTCGTCAGCTCGGGCCAGATCGTCGTCGCCAACGCGGTATCGTCGAAGCCGCACACCGTCAGGTCCCCGGGCACGTCGAGGCCGCGGCGATGGGCGATGGCGACGGTCGCCGCCGCCATGTCGTCGTTGGCCGCGAAGATCGCCGTCGGCGGCGCGTCGAGGTCGAGCAACACTTCCGCCGCGTCCATCCCGGAGCGGTAGGTGAACAGGCCCGGCGCGATCAATTCGGGCAATTCCCCCAGCCCGAGGTCGACCAGCGCGGCCCGGTAGCCCGCAAGCCGCTCGCCGCTCGCCGACTGGTCCGGGTTGCCGGTGATGAAGCCGATCCGGACATGGCCGAGCGTGCCGAGGTGCCGGGTCATTTCATACGCCGCTTGCCGGTCGTCGATGCTCACCGACATCGCCCAGTCGGGCGCGCTTCCGGTGGCAACCGCGACGACCGGCACGCCCGCTTGCTCGACCGCTGCAAGCACTTCGGGTGAATCGCTCAGCGGTGGCGGCAGCACGATCCCGTCGACCCGGCCGAGCACGAGGTGCGCGATGGCTGCGCTCGCCTGGGCTGGGCTCTCGCATTTCTCGACGATAAGCTGGACATTGCTGCGGCTGGCCTGGTCGAGGCTGCCGACAAGCAGTTCGCTCAGATAGGCGAAGCTGGGGTTGTAGTGGAGCAGCCCGATGCGAATTTCCTCGCCGCCCGCCAGCGTCCTGGCGGCGGCGTTGGGCGCGAAGTTGAGCGCCGCGATTGCCGCCTCGACGCGCTCGCGGGTCTCGACGCGGACGCTGTTCTTGGCATTGATGACGCGTGACACCGTCATCGGCGACACGCCCGCCCGCGCCGCGACGTCGCTGATCGTCGGGACGTTGTGTTGCCGCCGCGAGCCGCGGGGTTGCTTCATGCCAATCCTCTCGCGGCGACCATGTTCGACGGGTACGCACCAGCACGAGGGCGACGCAAGTGCTGATCGCTCGTGGCGCCGCTGCCGGTCACGGATGACCCGGCGCGTAGGCGAAATCCTGCGCCTTGTACCAGGCGAGGTCGTGCGCCGGCGGGGCCGCTCCGGACGGCAGCTTCAGGCCGTTTACCGACATCCAGTAGGCGAGGCTGGCGTCCCGCCACCAGCGCGCGTCGCGCTCCTCGATCTGCAGGAACACCGCGGTCTTGGTGAAGCGCTCGGCATCGACCAGCGGCTCCAGCGCCGCCCAGGTCCGGCGCGTCGCCGCGACGGAGGCGATGCCCCGGTCATAGTCCCCGACCATCTCCGCCCACAAGGTCAGGCCCGACTTCATGCGGTAGCTCCAGGGGAGGTGGTGGAACCACAGCAACTCGCGCTCGGGCGTCGTCGCGGGGTCCGCCAATTGCCGCGCGATGGCGGGCGCGTACTGTGCGACGGCGTCGCTCCCGGATGCCGTCCGGTCGAAGCCGATGCCATCCTTGTCGGCGCGGCTGTAATAGACCGGGTTCCACTCCGGGCGGGCGAGGTCGGCGATCCACGGCCCCGGGCCGTAGTGGTGCCCGGTTGCCATCTGGTGGGCGAGGCCGAGCGGGGTCATGTAGTCGACGACCGCCTCGCGCGATCCGGCCATCATCCGGGCGATCGGTTCGACCACGGCGGCCCTCGGGGCGAAAGTCATCGCCGCCCACTCGCGCGCGACCGCGTCGGACGACGCCTCCGGGTCCCACGCGAACCGCCCGAAGGCGTACCAGTTGGCCTGGTTGAAGGTCGATCCGGCCCAGTCGCGGTCGCGCCCGATGTTGGCGATGCCGGCGATCCCGGTCAGCGTGTGCCCGTCGAGCGAGCCGTCGATGACCCTTGCGACGGTCGAACCCGGCCCCTTGCTCAGCGTGTCGCTGCGCAACGTCTCCTCGAACAACGGCCCCAGGTAGGCGAGGCTGGTCGCCTGCCCGAGGTATTCCTTGGTGACCTGGAACTCCATCATCAGCGGCGTGCGCGGCATCGCGCCGAACAGCGGATGGAAGGGCTCGCGCGGCTGAAAGTCGATCGCGCCGTTCTTGACCTGGACGATGACGTTGGCGGCGAATTTGCCGTCGAGCGGCTTGAAGTCGACGTAGGCCTGCTTGGCGCGGTCGTCGGGGTTGTCGTGTGCGTAGACGAAGGCCCGCCACATCACGATGCCACCGTGCGGAGCGAGGGCGGCCGCTAGCATGTTGGCCCCGTCGGCATGGGTCCGGTGATAGTCCTGCGGCCCCGGCTGGCCCTCCGAATTGGCCTTGACCAGCAGGCCGCCGAAATCGGGAATGGCGCGGTAGATCTCGTCCGCCTTGGCGCGCCACCACGCCGCGACGGCGGGGTCGAGCGGGTCGGCAGTCTTCAGCCCGCCGATCTCGATCGGGGCGGAGAAGCGCACCGACAGGTAGACCTTGATGCCATAGGGGCGGAACACGTCCGCCAGCGCGGCGGCCTTGGCGATGTACGGCGCGGTCAGGCTGTCGGCCTTGGCATTGACGTTGTTGAGGACGGTGCCGTTGATGCCGATCGAGGCGTTGGCGCGGGCGTAGTCGACATAGCGCGGCTCGCGGAAATCGGGCAGCAGCCACCAGTCCCACAGCGACTGCCCGGCGTAACCGCGCTCGACGGAACCATCGAGATTGTCCCAGTGGTCGAGCAGCCTCAGCTTGATCTTCGGGGCCGACGACAGGTTCGCGCTCGCAAGGTCGTGGCCGATTTGAACCCACCGCAGCAGGGCGAAGCTGCCGTACAGCAGTCCGCGGTCGCTGTTCGCGGTGACCAGCATGACCGGCTTGCCGCCGATGTTCGCCGGTCGGACCAGATAGCCCTCGGCGCCGAGGGCTGCCACCGGCAACCGCAGCGCGGCGACGTGCGGGTCACGCGTGTCTGCGAGCAGCACGCCGCCTGTCGTGACGGCTCGGCTCTGGACAACCGGCGCTCCCGCCAGCCCCGACAGGCCGCGCTCGAGCTCGGCGGCGGCGACGCCTACCATGGGTGAGTCGCCCCGGACGGTGATCGCGGTCGCATGGGGTCCCGGCAGCGGCCGGTAGCGGAGCCAGAGGTCGTAGCCGTCCTCGGCTCGGGCGGCGGTACCAGCCACGCCGAGCAGCGCGAACAATGCCACCGCCAACCATCGAACCATGCCAGCCACAGCCATCCCCCGGCGCGTCCGCCTTTTCAGCGGTCCGATTGAGCGGTCATTGACAAGCCGCGAGCGCGTAACGCATGGTAACGCTAACACGACGACGGTATCGACAGCAATGCCGCGATCGGGACTATCGGGGAGGGTCTATGTTCGTCCGGGTCGCCGATACTGCGCACGCCGCGGCGGACGATCCACGATTTCCGACCCCTTTGCCCCCGAGCACGACCCGCCGCGGCTTCCTCGCGGCTACCGCCTCGGTATCTGTACTGGCGCTCACCCCGAGCGCGGCGCTGGCGGCCAGTCCGACCTACAAGGACGCGCGCGCGCCGGTCGAGGTGCGGGTCGATGACCTGCTCGGCCGCATGACCCTCGACGAGAAGGTCGCGCAGCTGATCACGCTGTCGACGACCAAGCAGGATGTCATGGACGCGGGCCTCGCCTTCGATCCAGCGCGGGCCAGTAAGTCTTACCCAGACGGCATCGGGCAGGTCGCGCGGCCCTCCGACCGCAATGGCGCCGCCACCGCGACGAACACTGGCACCGCCGTGACCGGGCGCTGGCGCAAGCCCGCCGACACCATCGCCTTCGTCAACGCCGTGCAGAAATGGGCCCGCGAGCGCACCCGGCTCGGCATCCCGGTGCTGTTCCACGAGGAGGCGCTGCACGGTTACATGGCCCCCGACGCGACCAGTTTCCCGCAGGCGATCGCGCTGGCCAGCAGCTTCGACCGTGACCTCGTCCGCCGCGTCAACGCCGTCATCGCCCGCGAAGTCCGCGCCCACGGCACCGTGCTAGCGCTGTCCCCGGTCGTCGACATTGCCCGCGACCCGCGCTGGGGCCGGATCGAGGAAACCTTCGGCGAGGACCCGTACCTGTGCGGCGAGATGGGCGTCGCTGCCGTCACCGGGCTGCAGGGCACCGGCAAGACGCTCGGCCCGCGCAAGGTCTTCGCGACGCTCAAGCACATGACCGGCCACGGCCAGCCGATGGCGGGCAACAACGTCGCCCCGGCCGAACTCGGCGAGCGCGAGCTCCGCTCGGCGTTTTTTCCGCCCTTCCGTGCCGTCGTCGCGCGCACCGGCATCGGCGCGGTGATGCCGTCCTACAATGAGATCGACGGCGTCCCGAGCCACGCCAACGCCTGGTTGCTCAAGGATGTTCTTCGCGGCGAGTGGGGTTTCGACGGCGCCATCGTCAGCGATTATGCAGCAATCGGCGAGCTCGCCTCGTTCCACCATCTCGCTGCCGACAACGACGGCGCCGCGCATCTCGCGCTGCTTGCAGGGGTCGATTGCGACCTGCCCGATGGGCGTGCCTATCGCGGGCTAGCTACCGCTGTCAGGGTAGGGGCCGTGCCGCTGGCGCTGGTCGACGCCGCCTGCCGCCGAATGCTGGCGCTCAAGTTCCGCGCCGGGCTGTTCGAGGCAGGGACAGTCGATGCGAAGGCCGCGGCGACGCTGACCGCCAACGCAGAGGCGCGCGCGCTGGCGCTCGACGCCGCGCGCCGCTCGATCGTGCTGCTGACCAACGACGGCATCCTGCCGCTCAAGCCGGGCGCGCACCGCCGCGTCGCCGTGATCGGGCCGAACGCCGCGGTGGCGCGGCTGGGTGGCTATTCATCGGAGCCGCGCACCACGGTGTCACTGCTCCAGGGTATCCAGGCACGGCTCGCCGGCAGGGCCGAGGTCGTCCACGCGCAGGGCGTCTTCATCACCCGCAGCGAGGACCGCTCGGCGAACGAGGTCCTGCTCGCCGACCCCGCAAAGAACCGCCAGTTGATCGCCGAGGCGGTGGCGCTGGCGCAAACCTCGGACATCGTCCTGCTGGCGATCGGCGACACCGAACAGACCAGCCGCGAAGGCTATGCGAAGACCCACCTCGGTGACCGCACCGACCTCGACCTGCTCGGCGAGCAGAACGCCTTGTTCGCGGCGCTGAAGGCGACCGGCAAGCCAATCGTCGTCGTCGCCATCAACGGCCGCCCGCCGTCGTGGCCGGTGGTCGCGGCGCAGGCGAACGCGCTGCTCGAATGCTGGTATGTCGGTCAGGAGGGCGGCACCGCGATTGCCGAAGTACTGTTCGGCGACGTCAATCCGGGCGGCAAGCTGCCGGTCACCGTCGTCCACGACGTCGGTCAGGTGCCGTTCTACTACAACCACAAGCCGTCCGCCCGCCGCGGCTATCTGTTCGCCGACAACGCGCCGTTGTTCCCGTTCGGCCACGGCCTCAGCTATACACGTTTCGAAGTCGGAGCGCCGCGCTTGTCGGCCCCCCGGATCGGCGTCGCAGACACCGTCCAGGTCGAGGTCGACGTTGCCAACACCGGCGACCGCGCCGGTGACGAAGTTGTCCAGCTCTACATCCGCGACCAGGTTTCCTCGGTCACCCGCCCGGTGCTCGAACTCAGGGGGTTCGAACGCGTCGGCCTCAAGCCCGGCGAGCGCCGCACCGTTCGCTTCGCCCTCGGCCCCGATGCCTTCGCGCTGTGGAACCTTGCGATGAAGGAGGTGGTCGAGCCCGGCCTGTTCGATATCATGGCCGGGCCGAGCTCCGCCGTCCTCAAGACCAGCGTCCTCGAGATCGCCTGAAGGATCGTCATGCCGAAGATCGTCTCCGCCCGCGTCATTGTCACCAGCCCGGGGCGCAACTTCGTCACCCTCAAGATCGAATGCGACGACGGCACCACCGGCGTCGGCGACGCGACCCTGAACGGACGCGAACTGGCGGTCGCGGCCTATCTCGGCGAGCATGTCGTGCCCTGCCTGATCGGCCGCGACGCCCACCGCATCGAGGACATCTGGCAGTATCTGTACAAGGGCGCCTACTGGCGGCGTGGCCCCGTGACGATGACCGCCATCGCCGCGGTCGACATGGCGCTGTGGGACATCAAGGGCAAGATCGCCGGGCTGCCGGTGTACCAGCTGCTTGGCGGCGCGGCGCGGGAGTCGGTCATGGTCTATGGCCACGCCAACGGCGTCTCGATCGACGACACCGTCGCGGTCGCGCTCGACTACCAGCGCCAGGGCTACAAGGCGATCCGGCTCCAGTGCGGCGTGCCCGGCATGGCCTCGACCTACGGCGTGTCGAAGGACCGCTATTTCTACGAGCCCGCCGACGCCGACCTGCCGACCGAGAACGTCTGGTCGACCAGCAAGTACCTGCGGGTCGTGCCGGAGCTGTTCAAGGCGGCCCGCGAGGCGCTGGGCTGGGATGTCCACCTGCTGCACGACGTTCACCACCGCCTGACCCCGATCGAGGCCGGCCGGCTCGGCAAGGACCTCGAGCCTTACCGCCCGTTCTGGCTGGAGGACGCGACGCCCGCCGAGGACCAGGAGGCGTTCAAGCTGATCCGCCAGCACACCACGACGCCGCTGGCGGTGGGCGAAATCTTCAACTCGATCTGGGACTGCAAGGACCTCATCGAAAACCAGCTGATCGACTATATCCGCGCCACCGTCGTTCATGCCGGAGGCCTGACGCACCTCCGCCGCATCGCCGCGCTCGCCGACCTGTACCAGGTCCGCACCGGCTGCCACGGGGCCACCGACCTGTCCCCCGTTTCGATGGCGGCGGCGCTGCACTTCGACCTGTCGGTGCCCAACTTCGGCGTCCAGGAATACATGCGCCATACCCCCGAGACCGACGCGGTGTTCCCGCACGCCTACAGCTTCGCCGATGGGGCGATGCACCCCGGCGAGGCACCCGGCCTCGGTGTCGACATCGACGAGGCGCTTGCCGCGACGTACGCGTACAACCGCGCCTTCCTGCCCGTGAACCGGCTCGAGGATGGTACCCTGTGGAGCTGGTAGCAACGTGACGACGCCCGCGACTGCTGCCGACGCGGCTGCCACCGCCGCCACGATGGCGGTCAAGCCGCGGGGGCGAATCCGCTGGGTGATCTGCGGGCTGCTGTTTGCAGCGGTCGTGCTGTCGTACATCGACCGGCTGGTCCTCGGCGTGCTCAAGCCGCAGTTGTCGGGCCTCTACGGCTGGACCAACGGCGGCTACGGCGACATCACCGGCTATTTCCAGGTCTGCTACGGCCTCGGTTTCCTTGGCTTCGGCTGGCTGATCGACCGCATCGGGCCACGGCTCGGTTATATGATCGCGGTCGCCAGCTGGACGCTCGGGCATTTCGCGCAGGTGCTCGTGACCAGCACCACCGGCTTTGCAATCGCCCGCATCCCGCTGGCGCTGGGCGAGGCGGGCACCTACCCGTCGGCGCTGGCAGCGGTCTCGCAGTGGTTCCCGAAGCAGGAGCGCGCGCTCGCCATCGGCGTCTTCAACGCCGGCGCCAACGTCGGTGCCATCGTCACGCCGCTACTGATCTCGTTTCTCGTCGCTGGCTTGCTGCTCGACTGGCGCTGGGCGTTCATCATCACCGGGTCGTTCAACCTCGTCTGGCTGGTCGTCTGGTGGAAGCTTTACCGCAAGCCCGCCGACCACCCCCGCGTCACCACGGAGGAGCGCGCCTGGATCGAGGCGGAGCCCCAGCTCGATGTCGGTCGCGCCAGTTTCCGCCGCGTGCTCGGGCACCGCCAGACCTGGGCCTACATGGCCGGGCGCTTCCTGATCGACCCGGTGTGGTGGACCTTCCTGTTCTGGCTGCCGGACTTCTTCAACAAGCAATACGGCTACGATCTCAAGAACTTCGGGCCACCGCTGGTCGCGATCTACATCCTGGCAGACGTCGGCGCGATTGTTGGCGGCTGGTACTCGTCGCACCTGATCGGCCGCGGCGTCGACACCGGCCGGGCCCGCAAGCGCGCGATGTTCTTCTGCGCCCTGTTCGCGCTGCCGGTCATGTTCGCGGTCCAGGCCGACAACATCTGGATCGCAGTCGTCTTCATCGGCCTGGCCTGCGCTGCCCACCAGGGCTTCTCGACCAACTTGTTCGCGATCCCCGGCGACCTGTTCCCACGTTACGCGCAAGGCACGCTGATCGGGCTCGGCGGGTTCGCCGGAGCCGCCGGCGGCTTCATCGCGTCCAAGTCGCTGGGAGCACTGCTCGACCGCGTCGGCAGTTACGAGCCGTTCTTCATCGCCTGCGGGATGGCCTATCTGCTGGCGCTGCTGGTCACGCACCTCCTGAACCCGCGCTACGCTCCCGCCATCCTGAGCCCGACATGACCCGTCCGCTTGTCCTCCACCCCGACCGGCTGTTCCCCGCCGATCCCGGCACCCGCGCTGTCGCCCGTGCGTTGTACGAGGGCGTCGCGACGCTGCCGATCATCAGCCCGCACGGCCACACCGACCCGTCGTGGTTCGCCGGCAACGCGGCCTTCACCGATCCCGCGAGCCTGCTGATCGTCCCCGACCACTATGTCTTCCGGATGCTGATGAGCCAGGGTATCGCCCTCGACGCGCTCGGCGTCCCGACCATCGACGGCAGCCCGACCGAGGCCGATCCGCGCGCGATCTGGGCGCTGTTCGCCGCCAACTACCACCTGTTCCGCGGCACGCCCTCGAGGCTATGGCTCGACTGGGTGTTCGCCGAGGCGTTCGGGATCGACGTCCAGCTCGAGCCCGCCACCGCCGCGCATTATTACGACACCATCGACGCCGCGCTCGCCACCGACGCTTTCCGCCCCCGCGCCCTGTTCGAGCGCTTCAACATCGAGGTCATCGCCACCACCGAGAGCCCGCTCGACCCGCTCGACTACCACCGTGCCATCCGCGCCAGCGGCTGGCAGGGCCGGGTGATCACCGCCTACCGCCCCGACCCCGTCGTCGATCCCGAGGCGCAGGGCTTCGCCGCCAACGTCGCACGCTTCGGCCAGACCGCCGGCGAGGACGTATCGAGCTTCGCCGGCTACCTCGCCGCGCACCGGTTTCACCGCGCCCGCTTCCGTCAGGCCGGAGCAACTTCGACCGACCATGGCCACCCGTCCGCCGCCACCGCCGACCTCGGCCCCGACGAAGCCGCCGCGCTCTACTTGCGCGTGCTCGGCACCCCGACGCCCGCCGACCCCGAGCTGTTCCGCGCCCAGATGCTGACCGAGATGGCACGGATGTCGATCGAGGACGGCATGGTCATGCAGCTCCATCCCGGCGTATTCCGCAGCCACAACCCCGGCGTCCTTGCTCGCTTCGGCCGCGATAAGGGCGGCGACATCCCGCTGCCGGGGGAGTTCGTGCGGGCGCTCAAGCCGCTGCTCGACCGCTTCGGCAACGATCCGCGGTTGACCCTGATCCTGTTCACCCTCGACGAGGACGTCTACAGCCGCGAACTCGCGCCGCTGGCCGGCCATTATCCGGCGCTGCGTCTCGGACCGCCCTGGTGGTTTCACGACAGCCCCGAGGGCATGCGCCGCTTCCGCGAGCGCACCACCGAGACCGCGGGCTTCTACAATACCGTCGGCTTTAACGACGACACCCGCGCCTTCATGTCGATCCCGGCAAGGCATGACGTCGCCCGGCGGATGGACTGCGGCTTCCTCGCGCAACTGGTCGCCGAGCACCGGATCGGCATCGACGAAGCCCACGAGGTCGCGCACGCGCTGGCCTACGATCTCGCCAAGAAAGCGTACAAATTGTGAGGCTCGGCCCGGACACGCTCCACCGGCTGCCGGCCGAGACGGCGCGACCGGCCTACGACCGCAGCGCGGTCAAGCGCGGCGTCGTCCACATCGGTATCGGTGCGTTCCACCGCGCCCACCAGGCGGTGGTGTTCGACGATGCGCTGGCGGCGGGCGACCTGCGCTGGGGCATAACCGGGGTATCGCTGCGTTCGGCCGGCGTGCGCGACCAGCTCGTGCCGCAACACGGCCTCTACACGCTGGTCGTCCGCGACGGCGACCACGAGACGACGCGGATCATCGGCTCGGTCCTCGACATCCTCGTCGGCCCCGAGGACCCGGCGGCGGTGATTGCCGCGCTCGCCTCGCCCGACACCCACATCGTCACGCTGACCATCACCGAGAAGGGGTACAAGCTCGACCGGGCCACCGAGACTCTGGTCGCGGGCGATGCCGACGTCGACCACGACCTCGCCTCCCTCGATGCGCCGGTGACCGCGCCGGGTTTCCTGGTCGCCGGCCTCGCCGCACGGCGCCGCGCCGGCCTGCCGCCGTTCACCGTGATCTCGTGCGACAACCTCCCCGACAACGGCCGCCTCCTGCGCGGCGCGGTGCTGGCGATGGCGCGCGCGCACGACCCCGACCTCGCCGCCTGGATCGAGCGCGAGGGCGCGTTCCCTGCCACGATGGTCGACCGCATCGTGCCCGCGACCACCGACGCTGACGTCACCGCGCTCGCTGCCCGGCTCGGTGTCGAGGACCGCGCCATGGTCAAGACCGAGCCCTTCATCCAGTGGGTGATCGAGGACCGCTTTGTCGGGCCGCGCCCCGACTTCGCCGCGCTCGGCGTGCAGCTCACGGCCGAGGTCGCGCCGTGGGAGGCCGCGAAGCTTCGCCTGCTCAACGGCGCGCACTCGGGCATGGCCTATCTCGGCGGCCTGGCGGGCATCGCGTTCGTCCACGAGGTCGTCGCGCTTTCCGCCGCGCGCCGCTTTGTCGAGGCCCTGTGGGACGAGTCCGCGCCAACGCTCGACCCCCCGCCCGGCCTCGATATCGCCGCCTACCGCACGGCGTTGATGGCGCGCTTCACCAACCCGGCGCTCCAGCACCGCACCCGCCAGATCGCCATGGACGGTTCACAGAAAATCCCGCAGCGGCTGTTCGTGCCAATCATGGCGCGGCGTGCGCGCGGTCTCCCGGTCGACACGCTGGCGCTCGCGGTCGCGGCCTGGATGCGCTGGCAGGGCGGCCGTGCCGACGATGGGAGCGGCTTCACCGTCGACGATCCGCTCGCCGCTCTCACCGCGGCAGCGGTCCGCGACGATCCGCGTGCGATGGTCGAAGCCCTGACCGCGATTCCCGCGATCTTCCCGTCCGCGCTGGCTGCGGACGAGGGGCTGAAGCAATTGCTCGCGGCCAAACTCGCCACGCTGGGTACCGAAGGTGCCCGCGCGGCCCTCGCCAGCTATGCAGAGCATCCGGAATGAACCATCGCCTTCTCGCGACCCTGGCAGGAGCGCTGCTCGTAGCCACCGCCGCTCCCGCCGCCCCGGCACGCTTCGCCTGGCTCGAATACCGCGGCACCGACGGACCGCCGGTCGCGGCAGGCTCGTACCGCAACCCTATCCTCGCGGGCTTCTACCCCGACCCGAGCATCGTCCGCGTCGGGCGCGACTATTACCTCGTCAACTCGACCTTCGCGTGGTTCCCCGGCATCCCGGTCTTCCACAGCCGCGACCTCGTCCACTGGCAACAGGTCGGTAACGCCATCGACCGGCCCGGCCAGCTCGACTTCGGCAAGCTGGAAATGTCGCGCGGCGTGTTCGCGCCCGACATCTCGTACCACGACGGGCGCTTCTTCATCGTCAATACCTGCGTCGACTGCGGCGGCAACTTCGTCGTCACCGCGCGCGACCCCGCCGGCCCGTGGTCCGACCCGGTGTGGTTGCCGACCGTCGAGGGTATCGACCCGGCATTGTTCTTCGACCGCGACGGCAGCGCGTGGCTGGTCAACAACCGCGCTCCGGCCGGCGGCTCGAAATACACCGGGCATCGTTCAATCTGGATCGAGCGCTTCGATCCGGTCGCGCTCAAGATGCTCGGCGACGCGCGCATGATCGTCGACGGCGGTGTCGACCTCGCGAGCCAGCCGGTGTGGATCGAGGGGCCGCACATCTACCGCAAGGGCGACGCCTATTACCTGGTCGCGGCGGAGGGCGGCACCAGCGTCAATCACAGCGAGGTCGTGCTCCGCGCCGACACGGTCACCGGCCCGTACATCCCGGCGCCCGCGACGGTGAACCCGGTGCTGACCCAGCGCGACCAGCCAGCCGACCGTGCCGACCCGGTCAGCGCCGCCGGGCATGCAGGCCTCGTCGAGCTGCCCGACGGTCGCTGGTGGTCGGTTTTCCTCGGCACGCGGCCCTATGCCCACGACTTCTACAACACCGGCCGCGAGACCTTCCTGCTGCCCGTCGATTGGTCGGGCGAGTGGCCGATCATCCTGCCGAAGGGCGTCGCGATCCCGCGTACAGCGCCGGTGCCGCCGCTGCGCCAGACGCCGGGTATCCGCCCGACCACGGGCAGCTTCACGGCGCGCGACGAGTTCGCGGGCACGAAGCTTGGGCCCGAGTGGATGTCCATGCGCGGTCCTGCCGCCTACACGCTGGCCGGCGGCGAGTTGCGGCTCGAGCCGGGCGCCGGCATCGGCGACTTGGCGCGCCCGGCGTTTGTCGCCCGCCGCCAGCAGCATACCGATGCCGAGGTCACCACCGAAGTCCGCTTCGCTCCGGAGGACGGCCAATCCGCTGGACTCGCCGCACTTCAGAACGACGCGTACTTCCTGACGATCGCCCTGACCCGGCGCGCTGGTCGCACGCTGGTCCGCGTCGCGCGCCGGGCAGGGGAGGGCGACCCGCATGAGGGAGCGACCATCGCCGAATTGCCGCTGACCGCCACCGGCCCGGTGCGGCTGCGCATCACCGCGCGCGGCGGCCGCTACGACTTCGCCTACGCGACCGGCCCCGAGTGGATCACGGTGGCACGCGATGTCGACGCGACCAACCTCAGCACGGCTAGCGCCGGTGGCTTCGTCGGGACGATGATCGGGCCATTCGCGCAGGCGGGGCGTTGAGGAGCGTCCAAACCTGAGTTGTCATTCCAGCGAAGGCCGGAACCCAGCTACGTCACAGGCTCGAAGTCTGGAGCGCTGGGGGCAACTGGGTTCCGGCCTTCGCCGGAATGACAACGTGGGGCTGCGCGGACTCTAACGTCTTTAGACGAAGCGGTTGATCAAATTCTCCAGCCGCTCCTGCTGCCCCGAGCGCGGCTTCGGATCGATCGCCTCGGCGACCGCCAGGTCGGCGATCCCAGCCAGGTCGAGGCCCGCGACCTGCTTGCCGAAGCCGGCGTCCCAGCCGGCATAGCGCTCGGTCTTCGCGGCATCGAGACGGCCGTCCTCGATCAGCGCGGCGGCGTTGAGCAGCCCGCGCGCGACCGTGTCGATGCCGCCGATGTGGCCGTGGAACAGGTCGGCCGGGGCCATCGACTGGCGGCGGACCTTGGCGTCGAAGTTGAAGCCGCCGGTGGTGAACCCGCCTGCGCGCAGGATCTCGACCATCGCCAGCGTCAGCTCTGGCACCGAGTTCGGGAATTGGTCGGTGTCCCAGCCGTTCTGCGGGTCGCCGCGATTGGCGTCGATCGACCCGAAGATGCCGAGCGCGCCGGCAGTGGCGATCTCGTGCTCGAAGGTGTGGCCGGCCAGCGTCGCGTGGTTGGCCTCGATGTTGACCTGCACTTCGCCCTCGAGGCCGTAGCGCTTGAGGAAGCCGTAGACCGTTGCGGTGTCGAAGTCATACTGGTGCTTGGTCGGCTCGTGCGGCTTCGGCTCGATCAGGATCGCGCCCTTGAAGCCGAGCTTGTGCTCGACGACGAGCGTCAGGAAGCGCCCGAAGTTGTCGAGCTCGCGCTTCAGGTCGGTGTTGAGCAATGTCTCGTAACCCTCGCGGCCGCCCCACAGGACGTAGTTCGCGCCGCCGAGCCGGTGCGTCGCCTCGAGTGCGTCGCGGACCTGCATGGCGCTGAATGCGAACACCTCGGGGTCGGGGTTGGTCGAGGCACCGGCGGCAAAGCGCGGGTGGCGCATTGCCTCGCCTGATTTGCTCCCGCGGCGGGGGTCGTTGCCTCATTTAAAATGCTCTCGAGATTGTTCGGGAGCGAGCTATGAGGACGGTGAGCATGGCAACGCGTACGGAGCTGGTCGCTGCGATCAGCGAACGGTACCGATCGGCTGATCGAGCAAGCAAGGGCCGGGTGCTGGACGAGTTCGTTGCGGTGACGGGATTTCACCGCAAGCATGCGATGCGGCTGATGCGGGCGGGCCCCGCGGTCACGACGGCGAACGTCCGCATCGAGCGTCGGATCTACGACGAGGCGGCCCGGACCGCGCTTATCGTGCTCTGGGAGGCGGCGGATCGGCTGTGCGGCAAGCGATTGCGACCGCTCATTCCGATCCTGCTGGAGGCGATGGAGCGCCATGGCCATCTGGACTTGGCGCCGGCGGTGAGGTCGCAGCTGACGAAGATGAGCGCGGCAACGATCGATCGCGTGCTTCGCGCCGCAAAGGCCGGTAATCGCAAACCGCGGCGACGTGGTGTCGCGGGAACGGCGCTCCGGCAAAGCGTACCGATCAGGACGTTTGACGACTGGGACAATCCGGCACCGGGGTATGTCGAAGCCGATCTCGTATCGCACAGCGGTCCGGTCGCGAAGGGAAGCTTTGCGTGGACGTTCACGTTGACTGACATCGCGACCGGCTGGACTGAGTGCGCGCCGCTACTGGTTCGCGAGCAGACGGTGCTCGTCGCGGTGCTTAGCGAGGTGCGCAGGCTGATGCCGTTCCCGCTGCTGGGGTTCGACACTGACAACGATAGCGTCTTCATCAACGAGACGGTGCGCGATTACTGCGCTGCCTCCGACATCGCGTTCACGCGCTGCCGACCCTATCGCAAGAACGACCAGGCATGGGTGGAGCAAAAGAACGGATCAGTCGTGCGCCGCCTGGCTGGCTATCGTCGCTTCGAGGGGCTGGAGGCGACCGTTGCGCTGGCTGAGCTGTACGCGGCGTCGCGCCTGTTCGTGAACTTCTTCCAGCCCTCGTTCAAGCTGGCCGAGAAGCACCGCGACGGTGCGCGGGTTCGCAAGCGCTATCATGCACCAGCGACGCCCTATCAGCGGTTGCTCGACGATCCGCGGGTATCTGATAAGACCCGGACACGCGTGCGTGCGATCTTTGCCGACCTCGATCCCGTCCGCTTGCTGCGCGATATCAGGGCGGCCCAACAGCGGCTGGTCGCCCTTGCCGACATGGTCAGCCCAGTACCGGTGAGCGAGCAGCCCGCGGCCCCACCATTGGACGCGTTCCTCTCCAGCTTGCAAACGATATGGCAGGGCGGTGAAGCGCGACCGACTGCATCCAATAAACCGGTCATCAAGCGCGGTCGTCGCCGTCCCGATCCGCTGATCGAGGTGAGCGAGCAGTTGAAGCGCTGGTTCGAGGACGAGCCGTGGCGCACCGGCAGGGAGCTGCTGGAAAAACTTCAGGTCGAGCGGCCCGACAACTATCCCGATGGCCTGATCCGTACCGTCCAGCGCCGCCTTAAGGTCTGGCGGTCCGAATACGCTCACGCACTGGTGTTCACTCATTCCGGGCTGGCGGCGGAATCTCCTACGGATACGGCGATGCCGGTGTCGGTGCTAGTCGAAGGTTGATGGGACGCTGCTCCGCTTCGCCTACGGCTCCGCTCCACAGCGTCCCATCAACCGGGAATCGACCTCGCCTGGTGATCGGCGTAGGGGAACACTCTGGTGAGGCAACGGCATCACCGCTCGGGAACATCTTCTCGTGAGGCAACACGGTGGCTAAACAGATTGGCGGTGCCCCACAGCAATTTGCGGCCCGACGATTCCTGCAGCCGCTCGAGGTCGTCGACGGCTTCTGCAAAAAAGCGGCGGTGCTCGGCGACGCTGTGCGCCTCGGCCATCACGTCGATGTCGTGGAAGCAGTAATAAGGGATGTCGAGCTTGCTGAAGAAATCGAAGGCGACGGCACGCTTCTCGGCGGCCGCGGCGGAGTCGTTGGCACCGCGATGCCACGGGCGGTTGAAGGTGCCCGCGCCGAACACGTCCGAACCCGGCCAGCAGAAGGTGTGCCAGAAGCACGCGGCGAAGCGGAGGTGATCCTCCATGCGCTTGCCGAGCACGACGCGGTCCTTGTCGTAGAAGCGGTACGCCAGTTCGTCGTGGCTGTCGGGCCCCTGGAAGGTGACGCGGGGAATGTCGCCGAAAAAGTCGGTAGCCATCGGGTGGTCCTTGTCGGGCTCAGGGGGTCAGGTCGGGAACGGCTGGAAACGGGGCGTGATCCGCGCATAGGCCTCGCAGAACGCCTGGCGCTTGGGGGCGAGGCGGTCGGCGAGGGCGGAGTCGGGCTCGATGACATGCGCGGTCGGCGGCGCGACGCAGACGTCCGCCGGGCTGCCGCCATCGACCGCAAGCTGCGCCAGCCGTGCCGCGCCGAGCGCCGGTCCGGCCTCGCCGCCGTGGAGGTAGACCAGCCGCGTGCCCATCGCGGCGGCGATCGTCTCGCCCCAGTAGCGCGAGCGTGCGCCGCCGCCGATGACCGCGAGTTCGGACACCGCCGTGCCAGCCTCGCGCAGCACGTCGAGCCCGTCGGCGAGCGCGAAGGCGACGCCCTCCAGCACTGCCTGCGCGAGGCCGTTCGGCGTGGTGTCGTTGTCGAGGCGGAGGAAGGCACCGCGGACCTCGGCATCGTTGTGCGGGGTGCGCTCGCCCGACAGGTACGGCAGGAACAGCTCGGGGCCGTTGCCGGGTCCCGCCAGTTCGGCACGCGCGAACAGCTCGGCGGCGCCGCTCGCGCCGGTCAGCCGCGCGACCCAATCGATGCACGCGGCGGCGCTGAGATGGACCGACATCTGGTGCCACAGGTCGGGCAGGCAGTGGCAGAAGGCATGGACGGCGCGCGCCGGGTTGGGCGTGAAGCGGTCGTTCGCGACGAAGATCACGCCCGACGTGCCGAGCGACAGCAGCGCCTTGCCGTCGCTGACGACACCGACGCCGGCGGCTCCGGCGGCATTGTCGCCCCCGCCCGCCGCGACCGGCACCCGGCCCATGCCCCACAGTTCGGCGACGTCCGCGGTCAGCGTGCCACTCACTTCGCTGCCTTCGAGAAGGCGCGGCATGTGCTCGGTGGTCAGCGAGCACGCCGCGAGCAGGTCCTCGCTCCACTCGCGCCGCGCGACATCGAGCCACAAGGTGCCCGCGGAGTCGGACATGTCGGAGGCCTTCTCGCCGGTCATCCGCAGCCGGACATAGTCCTTGGGCAGCAGCACGGTGCGAACCTTCGCGAACACCTCCGGCTGGTGATCGCGGACCCAGCGCAACTTGGGTGCGGTGAACCCCGGCATGGCGATGTTGCCGGCGATGGCGCGCAGCTCGGGCACCTCCGCCTCCAGCGCGGCGCACTCGGCCGCCGATCGACCGTCGTTCCACAGGATCGCCGGTGCCAGCGGTCGGTCGTCGTCGCCGAGCAGGGTCGCGCCGTGCATCTGTCCCGCCAGCCCGACGCCGCGCACCGAGCGGCGTATCGCGGGATCGATCGCCCCGACCGCGGCATTGGTCGCCGCCCACCAGTCGTCGGGGTCCTGCTCCGACCACGACGGCTGCGGCCGCTGCACGGTCAGTGCGGCGGTGCCCTGGCCGACGATCGCGCCGTGGCTGTCGAGGACGATGGCCTTGACGCCCGACGTGCCGATATCGATGCCGAGGAACATCGGCCTACTTCAGGAACGGATCGATGAGCTTGATCGTGCCGTCCGGATTGTAGAACAGCTCGGTCATCTTGACGTTGCGCAGCCGCGTCTGCCCGGACAACTGGCTGTCCGCATAGAACAGCCACCACCGCCCCTGCCACTCGACGATCGAATGGTGCGAGGTCCAGCCCTCGACCGGCAGCAGGAAATGGCCCTGGTAGGTGAACGGGCCGTAGGGGTTGTCGCCGATCGCGTAGTTCAGGAAGTGCGTGTCCCCGGTCGAATAGCTGAAGTAATACTTGCCCTTGTACTTGTGCATCCACGACGCCTCGAAGAAGCGCCGGTCGTGGTCGCCGCCGAGCAGCGGCTTGCCGGCCTTGTCGAGTATGACGACGTTGCGCGGGGCCTCGGCGAACTCGGTCATGCCGGGCGTCAGCGCGGCGACCTTGGCGGTCAGCGCCGGCTTGGTGTCCGCCTGCAGGTCGGTCTTGGAGCCGTTGGGATCGTACTTGCCGGTGGTGTTGCGCTGCAGCTGGCCACCCCAGATGCCGCCGAAATACATGTAGGACTTGCCGTCGGTGTCGGTGAACACCGCCGGGTCGATCGAGAAGCTGCCCTTGATCGGCTTCGGGCTCGCCTTGAACGGCCCCATCGGGTCCTTCGAGGTGGCGACGCCGATGCGGAACGCGCCGGCGCGATCCTTGGCGGGGAAATACAGATAGTAGGTGCCGTTCTTGTAGGCCGCGTCGGGCGCCCACATCTGCTTCTCGGCCCAGGGCACGTCCTTCACGTCGAGCGCGACCGGCCCGATCGTGACCTTGCCGCCGGGCTTGTCCATGCGCAGCGCGTGATAGTCGCGCATCTCGAAATGGCCGCCGAGGTCGTCCTCAGGCGTCGGCCCGTCGATGTCGTGGCTCGGATAGATGTAGATCTTGCCGCCGAAGACGTGCGCGGACGGGTCGGCGGTGTAGATCGAGCTGACCAGCGGCTGCGACAGGTACTTGCGCGCAGGCGGGGCCGCAGTGGCCGCCGTCGCCGCACCGACCGAAACGGCGCAGGCGAATGCCGTCACACAGCCACTGAACTTCATCGAAAACCTCCCAAGACGCCCCGCGATTGGCTCGCGCGTTCCAAGAAAGTTAGCGCTAACAAAAGGTCGGGACAAGCGCAAATGACGAGGGGATGTCGTTATCTGCAAGCGTCGCGTCCGGGCGAGCGCAGTTCCCGGCCGCAATCGGGCTACTGGCGCTCCGAGAACGACACCGGGTAAGCCGCCGACCGCACGTCGATCATCGGATCGGCGACCGCGATCCCGGCGGGCACGTTGTTCGGCAGGAACATCAGTGCCTTTTCGAGCGCCGCCTGGCTTGCTCCGAGCTTGGTGATGGTGAGCGTGCCGAGCTTGACCAGACCCGACCTTGGCGTGCTACCTGGTCCCCCAGCCCAATAAAGTGACAATTGCAGGCCGCGCCTTTGCAGAAACGACGTTGGCAGGATCAATCGGGTGAGGGTCGCGACGCACACATTGCTTTCGACCGCGATGCTTTACCCGGAGCACCCGTCCCGGTTACCCTTCGGCATGTCCCCCGGCAAATCGCCCATCACGTCCGACGGCACCGCATTCGTCGCGTTGTTGCGCGCGGTCGCCGTCGGCGGCACCGGCAAGCTGCCGATGACCGAGCTAAAGGCGATGGCCGAGGCGCTCGGCTACACCGGCGTCCGAACCTATATCGCCAGCGGGAACCTCATCTTTCGCGCCGCCGCAACCGAGGCGAAGGTCAAGGCCGCGCTCGAAGCGCGGCTCGCGGCATATGCGGGCAAGCCCGTCGGGGTCGTCGTCCGGACCGCGGCGGAAATGGCGGCCGCGCTCGCGGCGAACCCGTTCAAGGACGCCGCGCCGAACCGCACCGTGGCAATCTTCCTCGATGTGGCGCCGCCCAGCGACACCCTCGCGAAAGTCAGTGGCGGCACGGTCGAGGAGGTCCGGCTCGGCACGCGCGAGATTTACGTCCACTACGGCAACGGCATGGCGGATTCGAAGCTCAAGATCCAAGACGCCAGAGCCGGCACGGCGCGTAACCTGAACACGGTTGCCAAGCTCGCCGAACTGGCGGCCGCGCTCTAGCCACTACCAGACGTCGACGAAGCCGCGGCGTCGCGACGGCGGCGGACCCGCCGTGCGCAGCGCTCGCAGGATCACGGCGCGGGTGTCGAACGGGTCGATCACCGCGTCGATTTCGAGGTGCGCCGCGACCGAGACCGCTGCGCCGCGCGCATACATCGCCGCGATCAGCCTAGCCTCCAGCCCCTTCTGGTCCTCGGCTCCAGCCAGTTCCTTGCTGAAACCGAGGCGAACCGCGCCTTCGATGCCCATCGCCCCGAACTCGGCGGTCGGCCACGCCATCGTCAGCACCGGCTGGCGGAAGCTGCCACCGGCCATCGCCTGCGCCCCCAGTCCGTAGCCCTTGCGCACCACCACCGCGAACAACGGCACCGATAGATTGGCCCCGACCGCGACCAGCCGCGCGCCGCGACGGACCGCGGCGGTCTCCTCGCTGGCAGGCCCGACCATGAAACCGGGCGTGTCGACCAGTGACACGATCGGCAGCCCGTAGGCGTCGCAAAGCTGCAGGAAGCGCGCCGCTTTCTCCGCGCCCTCGGACCCGATCGCGCCGCCGAGCGTCCACGGATTATTGGCGATCAATCCGAACGGCTGGCCCTCGATCCGGATGAAAGCGGTCATCATCTCGAGGCCGTAGTCGCGCCGTAGCTCGAGCACGCTGCTGATGTCGGCGACGAGCTCGACCAGCACCCGCATGTCGTGCGGTCGCAACCGGTTCTCCGGGATATGGTGCCGCAGCCGACGCTGGTCGGACGCCGTCCAACCGGTCGCCGGCCCGCCGAAATACCCGAGCACCCGCTGCGCCGCGACCACCCCCGCCGCCTCGTCATCGACCAACAGGTCGACTGCGCCCTTCGCTGCCAGCATCGCTGCCGGCCCGATCGCCTCGGGGGCGAATCGCCCCAGCCCGCCGCCCTCGATCATCGCCGGCCCGCCCAGCCCGATGTTGGAGCCGCGCGTCGCGATGGTCACGTCGGACAGCCCGAAAATGATCGCATTGCCGGCGAAGCACCGCCCGGCGTTGACTGCGATCCGCGGTGCCTTGCCGTTCATCGCCGCCCAGTGCGCAAAGCTGGTCACGTCGAGCCCGGTCACCGAAATCTGGTCGGCATCGACATCGCCCGGCCGCCCCCCGCCACCCTCGGTGAAGAACACCACCGGCGTCCCGGCGTCGCTGGCAACGGCGAGCACGCGGTCGGTTTTCTTGTGGTTGAAATAGCCCTGCGTGCCCGCCAGTACGCTGTAATCATAGGCCAATACGCAGGTTCGCGCCCCGCCCACGGTGCCGAAACCGGCGACCATGCCGTCGCCGGGTGTCGAGCGGACGAGGTCGTCCTCGCTCCGCCGCTTGCGCTGCGCTGCCACCGCGAGCGCGCCGTACTCGTCGAAGCTGCCGGGGTCGAGCAGGTCCTCGACGTTGGCGCGGGCGGTTCGCAGGCCGAGGCCGGCGCGCTTCGCCACAGCGGCGGCGCGGTTCGCGTCGAACCCGAAGGCATGGCGGGCGCGGACCGCGGCAAGGTCGGGGCGGACATGGTCGAGGTCCACCGCCACCGCGATCTCGGCCTCGTCATCGCGCCCGAGATCGCGGTCGAGCCTGACAAGCGTCGCGCCCGCCTCGACGCCGCTGCCGACCCGGGCCGACACGCTGGCGACCGTCCCCGCGAAGGGCGCGGTGACGACGTGGTGCATCTTCATCGCCTCGACGGTGACCAGCGCCTGGCCGCGCGCGACCGCTTCGCCGGCAACGACGTCGACCGCGACGACCAGCCCGGAGATCGGCGCGACAATAACCCCGTCGGAGGGGGCCACGGTCGAGCCGGTGCCGATGCCGTCCAGCAACTCGCCAAGATGGTCTTCGACGAAGCGGGTGGTCGCGGTGCCGGCAACGACCTCGTCGCGCGCCAGGAGCGCGCGGACCAGCGGCAGCGAGGTTGCTAGGCCCTCGATGGCCAGCTCGGCAGCCGCCCGGCGGGCGCGCGCGAGCAGCGGCGCTCCCGCCGCTCCGGCGTGAACGATGAGCTTGGCGATGAGCGGATCATAGCCCGCGCCGACCCGGTCGCCCGCCGCGATCCCGCTGTCCAAGCGGATACCCGGCCCGCCCGGGACAGCGAGCCGCACGACCTCGCCGATCGCAGGTGACATCAGCCCGTCCGCCGTCACCGTGACGGCGTTGATCCGCAGCTGCACCGCCGCGCCGCGCGGGGTCGGGACCGGGTCGAGCCCCAGTTCGGCGAGCGAGCCTCCGCCCGCGATGCCGATCTGCGCGGCGACGAGGTCGAGGCCATACACCGCTTCGGTCACCGTGTGCTCGACCTGTAGGCGAGGGTTCGCCTCGAGAAACCAGAACGCGTCGGCCCGCACCAGGAACTCGATGGTCGCGACGCCTCGCAGGCCGATCGCGCGGCCGATGGCGATGGCGGCCGCTTCGAGATGGTCCGCGACACCGTCCACGAGCCCGGTCGCAGGCGCGAATTCGACCAGTTTCTGGCGGCGCAACTGCAGCGAGCAATCGCGATTACCGAGCGCCACGACCGCGCCACGGCCGTCCCCGACAAGCTGGACCTCGATGTGTCGCGCACGGTCGATCAGGCGTTCGGCGAACAGCTCGGGCCGCCCGAAGGCTGCGGCCGCCTCCGATGCGGCGGCTGCGAACGTGGCGCCGAGGTCGTCGCCCGGCATCGCCATCCGCATCCCGCGCCCGCCGCCGCCGTGAACTGCCTTGAGCATCGCGCCGTCGCCGGCGAGCGTTGCGACGAAGGCCACCAGCGCAGCGGAGCCAGCGAGTAGCCCCGTCGCATCGGGCACCGGCACCCCGCACTCCACCGCCAGCGACCGCGCCGCGACTTTGTCGCCGAGGCGTTCGAGCTGCACCGGCGTCGGCCCGATGAAGATTAGCCCGGCCGCTTCGACCGCGGCCGCGAATGCCGGGCTTTCGGACAGGAAGCCATAGCCCGGGTGGACCGCATCGCAGCCTAATGCGCGCGCCGCGGCGATGATCGCGGCGCCGTCGAGATAGGCCGCGACCCCCGAGCCGGGCAGGGTGACAGCCGTCGCGGCACTTCGGGCGTGCAGGCTGTCGGCGTCGTCGGCGGCATAGACTGCGACGCTCTCCAGCCCGAGGTCGGCGACTGTTCGCGCGATCCGGACGGCGATCTCGCCGCGGTTGGCGATCAGGATGCGGTTGAGGCTGGGCATGGCGCGACTGTGGCCGGTTGCCGGGCGGCGGGGAAGCCCGGCCTAGCGCCCCGCCACCGCGTCGAGGTGCGTCGCGATCAGTTCGGTCACCGGGCCGACGACCGCGGGCGGCAGGTCGTGGCCCATTCCTGCGACCACCTCGAGCCTCGCTCCGCGGATGTTCAGGGCCGTGTCCCTGCCACCAGCAAGCGGCACCAGCGGATCCCTGTCGCCGTGGATGACGAGCGTCGGCACGCGGATGCGCCTCAGCCTCGCGACGCGGCTGCCGTCGGCGATGATCGCGCCAAGCTGGCGGGCGGCTCCGGCCGGGTCGAAGCCACGGTCGTAGGCGCGGCCCAGCAGTTCGGCGAGCTGGCCCGGCGCGCGTCCGTCGAGCGGTCCGCCGATCGCGGCATACAGCCGGGTACCGCCCGCCACCGCGGCGTCGCGGCTGGCGACGGGCGCGCGCCGCAGCATCATGTTGCGCACCGTCGGTGATGGGCCGGGCAGGCCGCGCCGCCCGCTCGTCGACATGACCGAGACGAGGCTGAGGACGCGTCCGGAGTGCTCGGCGGCGACGATCTGCGCGATTATGCCGCCCATTGAGGCCCCTACGACATGCGCTTTTGCAATGCCGAGCGCGTCGAGCAACCCGACCGCATCGCGCGCCATGTCACGGAGCGAGTAGGGCATTCCGGCGGGCAGGCCGAGCAGTGCCGCGACGTATTGAAGCCGCGATGGTGGGCCGCGATCGCCGAGGTGCGTCGACTGGCCGACGTCGCGGTTGTCGTAGCGGATCACCCGGTAGCCGCGCGCCACCAGCCCCTCGACCAGCGTCTCGGGCCAGAAGATCAGCTGCGCGCCAAGCCCCATGACCAGCAGCACGACCGGCGCCGCCCGGTCACCGAAGTCCTCGTAGCACAGCTCGATACCGTTCGTGGCGATGGTCGGCATGCAGGTCCCCCGGTCAGTCGGGACCACCGTAGCCGGGCTCGAGCGCGACGCCAAAGCTGTTCAGGGCCATGCTCACCATGGTGTAGTTGCCGACCGCGAAGACAAGATCGATGACCTGCTCGGTCGACCAGGTCTTGACCAGTTCTGCCCACGTGGCGTCGCCGATGAAGTGATCGCCGACCAGCTCGTCGACGGCGCGAAGCAGCGCCCGGTCGGTGTCCGCAGGACCGGGCGCGTCGGGGCCGGCCTTGATCCAGGCGAAGTCCTCGTCGCCGAGCCCGGCGTGATCGCGGCCGATAGTGACATGGTGATGCCATTCGTATGTCGCACGGCACAGCCAGCCGACGCGCAGGATGACGATCTCGCGCTCGCGGGCGGGCAGCGTCGAGCGGAACAGCACCTGGTTGCCCCAGCGCAGGAAGCCCCGCGCCAGCGCCGGGTGATTGGCGAGCGTCTTGAAGATGTTGAACACCGGCGCGGCGCTCTCGCCCATCTCGACCGGGCGGCCGGCGACCATCTGCTCGCGCAGCTTCGGCTCCCACTGCTCGACCTCCAGTGGGGTGACGCGGGGGCGGGCGGTGCGGGGCGGAATGTCCATGCCGGATACTAGGCGGATTTAGTGGCCGTAAGCGAGGCTGGGATACCAGTCCTTGCCGCGCCCCTCGGGTGTCAGGTCGAGAATATTCCACAGCGGCGGCAGGTCGGGGCTGCCGCGCGGGTCCTGGCCCGGGTCGGCCGCGTCGCCAGTCATCTCGCCGCCCCAGAAGTGCCGGATGACGCCGTCGCTGCGGGTGAAGACGTTGAGCGCCGGGACTTCTGAGCCGTCGTCGAGCAGGCCGAAATAGTCCCTCGAATACGCGTCGTTGAGGTCGCGGTAGAGGTGCAGCCCTTGCCAGCCGCGCTCGCGCTTGAAGGCGACGAGGCGCTCGACCGGCGAGCGCGCGACGACCGCGAAGGCGATGCGCTGGTCGATATCGCCAGCGGTGCCGTCGAGCGAGCCGAGCAAATTAGTACACATCGGACAGGGCCGCTCGCGCTGCGGTCCGAACATGAAGCTGTAGACGGCGAGCGTCTGCTTGTCCCCGAACAGCCCGTCGAAGTCGGTCGGTCCGTCCTCGCCCTCGAACCGGTAGTCGCCGCGGACCTCGCCGCCCGGCGGCAGGGCGCGACGCTGTGCGGCGACGCGTTCGAGGTGGCGGCGGAGCTCGATTTCCTCGGCGAGGAGCGCGGTGCGGGCAGAGCGGTATTCGGCGCTCTCGTTCGGGAAGCGGACCGGGCTGCGGCGTGCGAGCTCGGCAGCGGGAACGAGAGCCGAGGGTGCGTTCATGCGACGGACTCCGTGGCGGAATGTCGCATCATAACACCGGCTTGCGGCCCGGTCAGCCCGTTTGAAACGAGGTTGGCGGGCGATACCGTAATGCCTCGGCAGGGTCGGCCCCCACTCCGTCATCCCGGCGAAAGCCGGGACCCATCTCCTGAGTTCGGGAGATGGGTTCCGGCGTCCGCCGGAATGACGCGAGCGTAGAGCCGATCAGACTTCGACGAGCGGCTCGTCGCTGGCGGGGGAAGCATCGTCGGCCGCGGGTGCGACCGGGATGACACCCTTGACCTTGCGGCCCTTCTTCAGCTTGGCGACACCCGGCACGATCTCGAAGCCGAGGCCGTCGTCCTTGGCATGGACCCGGACCTCGCCACCGTGGACCAGCTTGCCGAACAGCAGTTCTTCGGCCAGCGGCTGCTTGATCTTCTCCTGGATCAGGCGGCCGAGCGGACGCGCGCCGTAAAGCCTGTCGTAGCCACGCTCGATCAGCCACGCCTTCGCATCGTCGGCGACAGCGATGTGGACATCGCGCTCCTGCAGCTGCAGCTCCAGCTGGAGGATGAACTTGTCGATGACGCGCGAGACGACAGCCGGCGGCAGGTAATCGAAGGCGATGGTCGCATCGAGGCGGTTGCGGAACTCGGGAGTGAACATCCGCTTGATCGCCTCCTCGTCCTCGCCGCTGCGCTCGACCGAGCCGAAGCCGACACCCTCGCGGGCCATGTCGGCGGCCCCGGCATTGGTCGTCATGATCAGGATCGAGTTCCTGAAATCGACGGTCTTGCCGTGGTGGTCGGTCAGTTTGCCGTTATCCATGACCTGCAACAGGATGTTGAACAGGTCCGGATGCGCCTTCTCGATCTCGTCGAGCAGCAGCACGCCATGCGGGTTCTGGTCGACCGCGTCGGTCAGCAGGCCGCCCTGGTCGAACCCGACATAGCCCGGAGGCGCGCCGATCAGCCGGCTGACCGAGTGACGCTCCATGTACTCGCTCATGTCGAAGCGGGTCAGCGGGATGCCGAGGATCGACGCCAGCTGGCGCGCCACCTCGGTCTTGCCGACGCCGGTCGGGCCGGAGAACAGGTAACTGCCGATCGGCTTGTTCGGCTCGCGCAGGCCGGCGCGGCTGAGCTTGATCGCCGAGGCGACGCGCTCGATGGCCTTGTCCTGCCCGAACACCACGCGCTTGAGATCGCTCTCGAGCGTTGCCAATGCCTTGGTGTCGTCGGTCGACACCGACTTCGGCGGAATGCGCGCCATGGTAGCGATCACCGCCTCGACTTCCTTGACGCCGATCACCTTCTTGCGACGGTTCTCGGGCAGCAGCATCTGCGACGCACCGGTCTCGTCGATCACGTCGATCGCCTTGTCCGGCAGCTTGCGGTCGTTGATGTACCGCGCCGACAGCTCGACCGCCGCCTTGATCGCCTCGGGCGTGTACTTGAGGTGGTGGTGGAGTTCGTAGCTCGACCGCAGGCCCATCAGGATCTTGATCGAATCCTCGACCGAAGGCTCGTTGACGTCGATCTTCTGGAAGCGCCGCAGCAGCGCGCGGTCCTTCTCGAAGTGGTTGCGGAACTCCTTGTAGGTCGTCGAGCCGATGCAGCGGATCGCGCCCGACGACAGCGCCGGCTTGAGCAGGTTCGACGCATCCATCGCGCCGCCCGACGTCGCACCCGCACCGATGACGGTGTGGATTTCGTCGATGAACAGCACCGCATGCGGCAGCTTCTCGAGCTCGGTGACGACGTTCTTCAGCCGCTCCTCGAAGTCGCCGCGGTACCGCGTGCCGGCCAGCAGCGCGCCCATGTCGAGCGAGTAGATCACGGCGGGCTTGAGCACGTCGGGGACCGAGCCCTCGACGATCTTGCGCGCCAGGCCTTCCGCGATCGCGGTTTTCCCGACGCCGGGGTCACCGACGTACAGCGGGTTGTTCTTCGACCGGCGGCACAGGATCTGGATGGTCCGGTCGACCTCGGCATGGCGGCCGATCAGCGGGTCGACCTTGCCCTTCTTGGCCTTCTCGTTGAGGTTGACCGTGAACTGCTTGAGCGCGCTCTCGGCCTTGCCGCCGGACTTGCCCGCAGGCTCCTTCGCCTCAGGCTCTTCCTTGTCCGACGACGCCGCACCCTTGATCTGGCGGGTCTCGCCGGGGCCGGTCTTGGCGATGCCATGGCTGATGAAGCTGACCGCATCGAGACGCGTCATGTCCTGCTGCTGCAGGAAGAACACCGCGTGGCTCTCCCGCTCCGAGAACAAGGCGACGAGGACGTTGGCGCCGGTGACTTCCTCGCGGCCCGACGACTGGACGTGGAGGATGGCGCGCTGGACGACGCGCTGGAAACCGGCGGTCGGCGACGGCTCGACGCTGGCATCGGCCTTCAGGGCGCCAAGTTCGGTGTCGAGGTAGGTGGTGACCTTGGCGGCGAGGTCGTCGACGTCGACGGTGCACGCCTTCATCACCGCGGACGCATGCGCGTCGGCGGTCAGCGCGAGCAGCAGATGCTCGAGCGTGGCGTATTCGTGATGCCTCCGGCTCGCTTCGGCGAGCGCGTTGTGCAGGCTATGTTCGAGTTCACGCGTGAACGAGGGCATGGAATTCTCCCTGGGCCGCACCGGGACTCTGTGCGGCTGTCTCAGGGAATGTCACCCTGATGCAGGCAAACTGCAAGGGGGTCGCCGCACATGCCAACGGCGGCGGGGTCGCACCCCCGCCGAAAGCCCCTCGGCTAGGCGGCAACGCTGGCGTTGAACGGCAGGTCCTTGTCGGGGCGGAGGTCGCCGGGCAGACCGAGGACGCGCTCGGCGATGATGTTGCGCAGGATCTCGTCGGTGCCGCCCGCGATACGGAGGCCCGCGGACCACATGTAGCTGCCCTGCAGCCGCTCGACCTCGGGGTCGGTGCCGCCGGTGATGAAGCCCGCGCTCTCCTGCAGGTCGAGCGCGAAGGCCGCCATTTCCTGCATGGTCTTGGCGACGACGACCTTGGAGATCGACGACTCCGGCCCCGGCGTCTCGCCCTTCGACAGCGCCGACAGCGCCCGCATCTGGGTCAGCTTGATGCCCTCGTCGGCAATGTACGTCGCCGCGATGCGCTGGCGAACGTCCGAGGCGTCGATCGCGGTGCCGGCCTCGGTCTCGACGCGCTTGGCCATGTCGAGCAGGGTCTGGTAGCCCGGCGCGTGGCGGGGCTTGCCGCCGACCGCGAGACGCTCGTTCATCAGCGTCGTCAGCGCGACCTTCCAGCCGTCGCCCTCGGCCCCCAACCGGTGCGTGTCGGGGACCCGGACGCCGGTGAAGAACACCTCGTTGAAATCGCTGCCGCCCGACATCTGCTTCAGTGGCCGCGCCTCGACGCCGGGCGCGTGCATGTCGACGATGAACATCGTCAGGCCTTTGTGCTTGGGCTTAGACGGGTCGGTACGGCAGACGATGATGCCGAAGTCCGACAGATGCGCGTTGGTGGTCCAGACCTTCTGGCCGTCGATCACCCACTCGTCGCCGTCCTTGACCGCCTTGGTGCGGATGCCCGCGAGGTCGGACCCCGCGACCGGCTCCGAGAACAGCTGGCACCAGACCTCCTCGCCCTCGAGCGCCTTGGCGACGTAGCGCTCGACGACATCGGCGCTGCCGTGGGTGAAGACCGTCGGGATGCACATGCCGAGCCCGATCGAGAACAACCCGGTCGGCGCGTGGAAGCGGCTCTCCTCCTGGTTGTAGACGATCTGGTTCATCGGACCCTGGCCCTGTCCGCCCATCGATTTCGGCCAGGTGATGCCGGTATAGCCGGCGGCGTGCTTGGTCTTCTGCCAGGCGCGCGAGTGCTTGACGAAGGCGTCGCGGTCCCACGGCGTCGGGGGGAGGTCGCGGTACTCGCCGATGTTGGCGTCTAGCCAGTCGCGGACCTGGGTGCGGTACGCGGCCTCGGCGGGGGTGTCGTTGAAGTCCATCTCAGATACTCCTCAAGCCGCCGCCGCGTTGCGCCGTTCGAGCGCGCGAACCAGCCGGTCCGCCCACCAGTTCCGCGATCCCAACGACGCGACGATGGCGCGGTTGCGGCGGTAGTAGAACTGGCAGTCGCTCTCCCAGGTGAAGCCGATGCCGCCGTGCAGCTGGACGTTCTCCTCGGCGCAGTAGCTGAGCGCATCGAGGCTCGAGACCCGGGCTGCCGACGCCGCCTGCCGCAGCTCCGCGGCGCCGCTGCCGTCGTTGGCCTGCATCGCCCAGGCGCCGTGGAGGGCGTGGGCGCGGGCCAGCTCGACCTTGATGTACATGTCCGCACACTTGTGCTTGACGCCTTGATAACGCCCGATCTTCTGGCCGAACGCGGTGCGGTCCTTGGCGTAGGCGACGGTCATCTCCATCGCCGCCGCTGCCGTGCCGAGCGCCTCGAACGCGGTCAGTACCGCCGCCCGGTCGAGCCAGTCGTGATAATCCTGCGGTGTTCCCAGCGGCTCGGCGGGCGCGTTGGTCAGGGTCAGCCGGCCGTGGCGGCGGACGAGGTCGATTGTATCCTCGGTCTCGCGGACGACACCGGGGCTGGTCAGGTCGATCAGGTACAGCTGGACGCCGTCGGGACCGGTTGCCGAGATGATCGCGACGTCGGCACCGTTCAGGTCGGCGATCGGAGTTTTCACGCCGGTAATGCGGTCGCCGGTGACCTTTGCCGTGGCTGCGGCGGGGCTCAGCGCGGTGCCCTCGCCCCAGCCGGTGCAGCCGATCAGCGCGCCCGCGGCGAACCCCGTCAGCCACTTCGCCTTCTGCGCGTCGGTGCCGGCGAGCAGCAGCGCCTCTGTCGCCAGCAGCGTCGCCATGAACGGCACCGGCGCGAGCGCCCGGCCGATCTCCTCGGCCAGTACGCACGCCTCGTCGCCGCCGAGCCCGATGCCGCCGAGCGCCTCGGGGACGCGCGCCGCGGTCCAGCCGAGCTCGACCACCGCGTTCCACAGCATTGTGTCATAGGGGGCATCCGACGTCATCTGAGCCCGCGCCACCTTTGACCCGGCGCGCTCGTCGAGGAAGCGCCGCGCCTGTTCGCGCAACGCCTTCGCATCGTCGGAAAAATCGAAATTCAAGCGTGCTCTCCCCAGAGGACGCGATCACTTTACGTTAACGTCAGCCTCGCACAAGCCCCTGCGTCACCCTATCTTAGACGAGCAACGGCCTGAGGAGATTTCCATGACGGATCGAGTCGAGAACCAGGTTGCCACCGAACTGCTGGAGGGCGCGACTCCCGAAGAGCGGCTGGCGCTGTCGAAGTGGGCGAGCACGCTGCTGAGCATTCGTGATAGCAGCGACGACGGCTTCGGCAAGGCGCGTGCCGCCTTCATGGCGACCGTCGACAGCACCACCGCCTGGCCCCTGATCCGCCGCATCGGTGACGCCATCAAGCGCAATGCCTGGGACGAGCGCAGCACCACCGAGCGCGCCGGCGTCGGTGCCGCGACCGCGATGGTCGCGCTGTTCGGCGGCACGTTCGCCGTGCTGACCGCGCTCGGGACCGCGGTCGGCACGCCGCTGTGGATCGTGTTCGGCAGCGGCGACGGGTTTGCGAAGCAGCTGGTCGCGGGGAGTGGCGACGCGCCGATCGTTTAGCGCCGCAGCGGCCGATTAACGGGCGGAAGCAAACCCCATTGTCATCCTGGGCTTGACCCGGGACCCAGCTAACCCAACGCGCCAGTTCGGAGTAGCTGGGTCCCGGGTCGAGCCCGGGATGACACTGTTCTACTTCGTGACCAACAATCTTGCTGCGAAGAAGATCACTCAAGAAGACAACTCGGCGTCGCTGGTACGCGTCGCTGAGCAATGCCTCGAAGGTTACCGGCCGGGGTGCAGTGTCCGGTCGAAGAGCGCGAGCATCCGGTCCCAGCCGCGTTCGGAAGCGTCGTGGTCGTACACGGGGAAATCCGGCATCATCCAGCCATGCGCGGCGGCGTAGGTTTCGGTGCAATGGTGCACGCCGGCTTTGGCTAGCGCCGCCTCGAGGCGCTTCGCCATCTCGGGCGGGTAGCTGTCGTCGTTCTCCGCGACGCCCACATAGACCTCGGCCGCCAGCTTCGGCGCGAGCCGGTGCGGGCTGGTCGGAGCGTCGGTCGCGAGATTTCCGCCATGAAAGCTGGCGACTGCAGCGAAGCGGTCGGGGTAGGTCCCGGCCGCCGCCAGCGCCATTCCGCCGCCCATGCAGAAGCCCAGCGCGCCAAGCTTGCGGCCCGCGACGTCGCCGCGCGTGTCGAGATAGGCGAGCAGGTCCCCGGTGTCCTCGGCCGCCTTGTCGTTGCCGGTCGTCGCTACCAATGGACCGAGAATGGCGCGGACATCGCCGGCGAATACCTCCGCCGGCACGAGCGGGCCATAGGGACCATAACGGTAGAACAGGTCCGGCAGCAGCACGACATAACCGGCGTCCGCGAGCCGCTGTGCCATGTCGAGCACGCCTGGTCGGACCCCGCCGGCGTCCATATAGAATACCACGGCCGGCCACGGCCCGTCGCCGGCCGGGGTCATGACGTGCGTCGGGCAATCGCCGTCGCGGGTCCGTATAATGACGTGTTCGTCGGGCATCGGCGGTTCCTCGGCCATGACTTCGGGTGCATTTGCCAGGGCAGGACGTCGTTAGGCGCTCAGCCGAAACCCCGATAGATACTCGTAATGCGGCAGGCACTCGGCCACCACGGGCAGCGCCTCGGCTGGCACAACGACCTTGCTCCGATCCGGTTGCCCGAACCCCGTCGAAGCCTCGACCGCCCCGTACCAGTGGCTCGCCCAGACCCCGTCGGTCGCCCGCCGCCCCGGCTCCCACGCCAGCATTGCCGGGTCCCAGCCGATCCCGAGCGCCGCGCACAGCTTCGCCAGCACCCCCGCCGGATCGCCGAGGATATCCGCCGCATCGACCACCGGCGGCGCGTGCCCGAGCCGGTCCGCCTCGCGGTCGAAATAGGCGCGCTGGCGGGCGAGGCCGAGGTGGCCGGCGTTCACGCTGACGCGCTTGGCGGCATAGCTCGCGACGACCCGCGCAGGGTCGCGGATCAGGAAAGCATGGACTTGGCCGGTCAGGTCGGCGGGTCCGATCGGTCCTTCCATGTGGTGCGCCATGTGCTTCTGGTACCAGACCGTGGCGTCGCTGGGCGCTGGGCCGGGGGCCGCGCCGGACAGGGTGCGGGCGACATTGTGCCAATCGCAGTCCATCGCGGCGATAACCGCCTCCTTCATCGGCTGGTCGTCGCCGGTCGCTTTCAGGTAGGCGCCGTAGAAGGGTTCGTCGCTGACCACGGTATCGGCGCGCGCGCCGAAGCTCCGCATCAGCGCGGTCGACAGGTTGCGCGGCCCCGACCACATCGCGATCCGGATCGTCATGCGTCCTTCAGGGCTTCGTAAAGCGCGATCATCCGGGTCGTGACCGCGCCGGGGAGGGCGGCGGGCAGGGCGCGGCCGTCGATGCTGCGGACCGGGGTGATGCCGCCGAAGGTTCCGGTGACGAAGGCTTCGTCGGCGCCGAGCAGGTCGTCGGGCGCGAAGTCGCCGCGCTGGAAGGGCAGGGCGTTGGCCTCTGCCAGCGCGATGACGTTGGCGCGCGTCACGCCGTTGAAGCAGCACGTGCCGGTCGACGTGCGCAACTCGCCACCGACGACCCAGAAGAAGTTGGTCGCGTTGCAGCTCGAGATATTGCCCTCCGGATCCAGCATCAACGCCTCGTCCGCTCCCGCCCCGATCGCCTCATTCAACGCGAGGATCAGCGGCAGGCGGCTGTGCGAGTTGATCCGCATGTCGAACATCGTGGCGGGCGTACAGCGGATGCCGGCGGTGTGGAGGCTGAGGCCGCGGGTCCGGAGCGCGGGCGCGGGCTGCTTGTACTCGGCGAGGATGACCACCGTCGGCCGCCCGAGCGCATTGCGCGGGTCCTGGTTCGCCGCGGCTTTCTCGCCGCGGGTGATCATCAGGCGCAGGTGAGCGCCGTCGGTCATGGCGTTGGCGTCGAGGATCGCCTGCAGCGCCGCGGTCACTCCGGGCCGGTCCATGCCGATGTCGAGGCCGATCTGCCCGGCCCCCCAGAACAGCCGGTCGAGGTGCGCCTGTAGGAATAGCAGCCGGCCCCGGTGCAGCCGTAGCCCCTCCCAGATGCCGTCCCCGAGCACGAAACCCGCGTCGAAAACCGACACAAAAGCCTCGCTATGCGTAACAATCCGACCATTCAGGTAGATCAGCAGCCGCTCGTTGCGCGGATCTGCAGCGAAATCCTGGCTGCCGGCCACGCCTAGCGCTTGAACAGGTCGTCGGCGGCGCTGCGGAACTTGGTCGCCCCGTCGCGCTTCGCCCGGGTCCGCGCCGCCTCCGCCTCAAGCGTCGCGATACGGGTGTCGAGCTCGCTCACCGACAGGCGGTCGAGGTCCTCCGCGACCAGCTGGGCCAGCACCGAGTCCTTCCTCGGCGGCGGCAGGATGTCGTCCATGTCCATCGCCGCAAAGCGTTGACCCGGGCGGCGCTCAAGTCAATATCGCGCCCATGACAGACATCACCGCCAGCATGACCGCCATCGATCCAGCCACTCCCGGCGGCCCGGAAGTGCTGGTGCCGGTATCGCGCCCCGTCCCCGAGCCGCGCGACGGCGAGGTGCTGATCCGCGTCGTCGCGGCCGGCGTGAACCGCCCCGACGTGCTCCAGCGCCAGGGCCACTACCCGATGCCGCCGGGCGCGCCGTCGATCCCGGGGCTGGAGGTCGCAGGCGAAGTGCTCGTCGGCTCCGGGCGCTGGAACGCGGGCGACAAGGTCTGCGCCCTGCTCGCGGGCGGCGGCTATGCCGAGTTCTGCGTCGCCCCCGCCGGCCAGTGTCTGCCGATCCCCGCCGGCCTCGACCTCGAGGACGCGGCCGGGCTGCCCGAGACCTATTTCACCGTCTGGTCCAACCTGTTCGACCGCGGCGCCGCCAAGGCGGGCGAGACCGTGCTCGTCCACGGCGGCACCTCGGGCATCGGCGTCACCGCGATCCTGCTGGCCAAGGCCCGCGGGCTGACGGTCATCGTCACCGCCGGCAGCGCCTCCAAGTGCGCGGCGGCGCTCGGCATCGGCGCCGACTACGCCATCGACTACAAGGCGCAGGACTTCGTCGCGGAGGTCAAGCGGATCACCGGCGGCAAGGGCGTCGACGTCGTCCTCGACATGGTCGGCGGCGACTATATCCCGCGCAACCTCGCCTGCCTCGCCGAGGACGGCCGCCACGTCTCGATCGCCTTCCAGCGCGGCCCGGTCGCGGAGGTCAGCTTCATGGACCTGATGCGCAAGCGCCTGACGCTGAGCGGCTCGATGCTCCGCCCCCGTCCTGTGGCGTTCAAGGCGGCGATCGCCGAGGCGCTCGAGCGCGAGGTCTGGCCGCTGTTCGCGACCGGCCAATTGAAGGCCGTTACCGACCGGGTGTATCCGCTGGCGCAGGCCGCGGACGCGCACCGCCGCATGGAGGCGGGCGACCATTTCGGCAAGATACTGCTGGCCGCGGGCTAGCTTACGTCACCGCGCGCCGTTGTTGATGTGCAGGCGCGCGCCAGTCCTCGTGTTCCATCACGTCGGCGAGGATGGCGACCGCGTCCCAGACATCGACGAAGCGCACGTACAGCGCCGGAAAGCCGAAGCGCAGCACGTCCGGCGCGCGGAAGTCGCCGATGACGCCGCGGGCGATCAGCGCCTGCATGATCGGGTAGGCGTCCGGGTGCGACAGGCTGACCTGCGCGCCGCGGTGGTCGCGGGGGCAGGCGACCGTCAGCTGCGGGCAGCTCTCGGCGGCGAGGTCGAGGAACAGGTCGCCGAGCGCGCGCGACTTGGCCGCTGCCGCTACGATGTCTACCCCGTCGAAGGTCGCCAGCCCGCTCGCCAGCGCCGCCATTCCGATAACCGACGGTGTACCCACGAGCAGGCGCTGCATGCCCGCCCCCGGGCGGTAGTCGTCGACGAAGTCGAACGGCGCGGCGTGGCCGAACCACCCGGTCAGCGGCTGCTCAAGCTCGGCATGATGGCGTGCCGCAACGGAGGCGAACGCCGGTGCCCCGGGCCCGCCGTTCAGGTATTTGTAGCCGCACCCGACCGCCATGTCGGCATCCGCGCCGTTCAGGTCGAGCGCGAGCGCGCCCGCCGAATGGCTGAGGTCCCAACAGGCGAGCGCTCCCGCCGCATGCGCCGCCGCGGTCAGGCCCGCCATGTCGAGCACCGCGCCGGTCCGGTAGTGTGTGTGGGTCAGGAGCAGCAGTGCGACACTGTCGTCGAGCGCGGCCGCGATGCCGGCAGTTGGCACCACCCGCAGTTCCGCTCCGGTCAGGCGGCTCAGCCCCTGCAGCATGTACAGGTCGGTCGGGAAGTTGCCCGCCTCGGTAACGATAACGCGCCGCCCGGGCCGCAACGCCAGCGCCGCCGCTGCGAGCTTGAAAACGTTGATCGAGACCGAGTCGGTGACGATCACCTCTTCCGCCTCGGCCCCGACCAGCCGTGCGATCCGCGCGCCAAGCTTGGCCGGAGCGTTGATCCAGTCAGCATCGTTCCAGCTGCGGATCAGCCCCTCGCCCCACTCCTTGGTCACGGTGTCGGCCACCCGCGCTGCCGTCCGCCGGGGCAGCGCACCGAGCGAATTGCCATCGAGGTAGATCACGCCCGGCGGCAAGGAGAAGCGAGCGCGAGCAAAGGCGAGGCCGTCGTCGGCATCGTACAAAAGGGCGTCTTCGCGGGTCAACATGACGCGTTCCATAACGTGATTCGCCGATTTGCGTACGAAAAGCCCGCAATGTTCTTGCTTAGACCCACACGCGCGCTTACATCGAAATTGTAACACAGCCGTCCCGCAAGGGGCGGCTGTTCCTATATCTGCGAAAGAGCAAACGATGACGCCCTTGATGCCGCACGCGACCGCCGCCTGGCTGGTCGACAACACCGCGCTGACTTTCCAGCAGATCGCCGAGTTCTGCG
Organism: Sphingosinicellaceae bacterium; assembly: GCA_019285715.1. Classification (NCBI taxonomy): domain Bacteria; kingdom Pseudomonadati; phylum Pseudomonadota; class Alphaproteobacteria; order Sphingomonadales; family Sphingosinicellaceae; species Sphingosinicellaceae bacterium. The sequence continues at coordinate 2,738,659 of CP079108.1, read as the reverse complement.
GCATGCACATCCTCGAGGTCCAGGCGATCGCCGACGACACCGCGGCGACCAAGCTGACCGGCCGCAACCCGATCAGCAGCGGCGAGCTGACCCAGGCCGAGATCGACCGCGTCTCCAAGGACGGCAACGCCCGACTGGTGCTCGAGAAGCAGCCCGAGCAGACCCGCCGCACCAAGGGCCCGCGCTACACGCCCGTAAGCAAGCGCCAGGACAAGCCCGACGGCATCGCCTGGATCGTCCGCAACCACCCGGAAATCACCGACAACCAGATCAGCAAGCTGATCGGCACGACCAAGGACACGATCGCGAAAATCCGCGACAAGAGCCACTGGAACATCGCCAACATCACGCCGAAGGACCCCGTCACGCTCGGCCTGACGACCCAGCGCGACATGGACTCGCTGGTCGCGCTCGCCGCCAAGAAGGCCGGCATCGACCTCAGCCCCGACCTCGGCAAGCTCGAGGACGACCGCAGCGCCATGATCGACCAGCTCAATGCCGAGCGCGTCCAGGCGGCTTATATCGCCGAGCATGGGCCGGTGCCGACGGAAGTTGGCTCGGCTCAGGAGCAGGGTGACGCGCTGTTCCGGCGCTGAGCGGCCGAGACTAAGCCAGTAAACGCGCCTTCGCGTTTGCTGGCTTAGGTGCGGACTCGCGCAAGCCCAGTCGGCGAAGCGGCGGGTCCACCGCCGCCCGTCTGACGGCGCGGCTTTGCCGCGATATTGGTGTGTCTTTGCTCTGTGTTACGATTTGGGCACGTGAGCGAGAACTCTAACCCGGTGAATTACGATGCGAAGGCTCGATCTTGCCTTTCTCTACGATCTTGGAACACGCATTCGACCGTTGCGGAACCTTACTCCGACCACGGTAGACTTAACATACTCGGAGAACTATTTTGCAATAAAGATTGCCCGCGATGCCTTGGCCGAAGTGCTCTATCAAAGTATTTTTAGTCCAATCTTCAGGCCTCCAACGCTTATTGCAGGTCAAAATCTAATCGATCTTCTTGATAGATTTATCAAAGAGATGGCAGATAGTGATGAATGGACGAAAAGCCTCAGTGTTTATGACATTGTTCAGCTAAATTCTCTTCAGCCGAAATTCGAGACTATCTTCATTGCGGATCTCCAGACTGCTGCCGCATATTTTGTTTCGCAAAAGAGCGGATTTGATACGCAAGCCCTGACTGAGTCAGGAGAAGTTGTATTTTCGATCGAATTGCTAACGAAGGTGCCGAGCGTCGTCAACGATCTACGGCAAGCAACACGCTGTATCGCATTTGAGCTACCCACCGCGGCGGGATTTCATTTACACCGCGCGAACGAGGGTGTCTTGCGCGTATATTATGACGTTGTAACATCGGGACGATTGCGACCGCATAATAATAGTATGGGGGACTACTTGAAGGTCCTCAACGACTTGAATGTTGGCAGGCTTGAAGTACGAGAACATCTAAAAAGCATTAAAGATTTTCATCGTAACCCGTTGATGCACCCTGAGCAAACACTAGAAACTGTTGATGAAGCAATCGATCTCATGGCAGCGATCAGATCTTCGATCGGCTACATGCTACGAGAAATTCCAGCTCAAACAGTCGAAGAGCCGCTATTGCCCATAGGGCTCACTGAAGCTGCGCTTCCAAACAGTGATGACATCTAACAGTTTCAAGCATCGATCGCGTCCGCCTCCACCATGCTCGCGCTCGCCTGGATAAACGCGAACCGGTGCTCCGGATGCCGGCCCATCAGGCGCTCGACCAGATCCTTGACCTCCGCCTTGCCGTCGAAGTCGGTGGGCAGCACGACCTTCAGCAGGGTCCGCTTGGCGGGGTCCATGGTCGTGTCGCGCAGCTGCTGGGGGGCCATTTCGCCGAGGCCCTTGAAGCGGCTGGTGTCGATCTGGCCCTTGCCCTTGAAAATGGTCTTCAGCAGTTCCTCGCGGTGGGCGTCGTCGCGGGCGTAGGCGACGGTGCCGCCCTGGGCCATGCGGTAGAGCGGCGGCTGGGCGACGAACAGGTGTCCGGCCTGGACGAGGCCGGGCATCTCCTGGAAGAAATAGGTCATCAGCAGTGTCGCGATATGGGCCCCGTCGACGTCGGCGTCGGTCATGATGACGACGCGCTCGTAGCGCAGGTGAGCCGGGTCGAAGCGCTCGCGGGTGCCGCAGCCGAGCGCCTGGGCGAGGTCGGCGATCTCGGTGTTCGCGCCGATCTTGGCGGCGTTGGCGCTGGCGACGTTGAGAATCTTGCCGCGGATCGGCAGCACGGCCTGGGTCGCGCGGTCGCGGGCCTGCTTGGCCGAGCCACCGGCGGAGTCGCCCTCGACGATGAACAATTCGGTGCCGGCGGCGGCACTGCGCGTGCAGTCCGTCAGCTTGCCGGGCAGGCGGAGGTTGCGCTTGTTGACCGCGGTCTTGCGCTGGTTCGCGAGGTCGGTGCGGCGCCGCAGCCGGTCGTCCATGCGCTCGAGCACGAAGCCGAGCAGGGCGCGGCCGCGGTCCTGGCTGTCGGCCAGCCAATGGTCGAAGCGGTCGCGGAGCGCGGTCTCGACGAGGCGGGCGGCTTCTGGGGAGGTCAGGCGGTCCTTGGTCTGGCTTTGAAATTGCGGCTCGCGGATGAACAGCGACAGCATGATCTCGGCACCGGTCATGACGTCCTCGGGGGCCATGTCGGCGGCGCGCTTGGCCTGGCCGACGAGGCTGGCGAACCCCTTTATGCCCTTAGACAGCGCGGCGCGAAGACCGGCCTCGTGGGTGCCGCCGTCGGGGGTGGGAATCGTGTTGCAGTAATAGCTCGACGCGCCCTCGCCGTAGAGCGGCCACGCCACCGCCCACTCGACCGCGCCCGCCGACTGGCCAGCCTCGTTAACGGGCAGGTCGACGCGGCCCTCGAACAGGGCCGGGGTGACGAGGTCGCGGTCGCCGAGCTGTTCGCGGAGATGGTCCGCCAGGCCGCCGGGGAACTGGAAGGTCGCGGTGGCGGGCGTCGTGTCGGTGATCAGCGCCGGGTCGCAGCGCCAGCGGATCTCGACACCGCGAAACAAATACGCCTTGGAGCGCGCCAGCTTGTACAGCCGCGCCGGCTTGAATGCTGCGTCATCGCCGAAGATCTGCGGGTCGGGCATGAACGAGATCGTCGTGCCGCGCCGGTTGGGGACGGCACCTAGCTTCTCCAGCCCGGTGGTCGCAAAGCCCCGCGCGAACGACTGGCGGTACAACTCGCGGTTGCGCGCGACCTCGACGGTGAGCTGCGAACTCAAGGCGTTGACCACCGAGACGCCGACGCCGTGCAGGCCGCCGCTGGTCGCATAGGCCTTGCCGCTGAACTTTCCGCCCGAGTGAAGCATGGTCATGATGACCTCGAGCGCCGACTTGTCCGGGAAGCGCGGGTGGGCGTCGACCGGGATGCCGCGACCGTTGTCGCTGACACTGAGCGAACCGTCGCCGTTGAGGGTGACCTCGATGCGGCTGGCGTGGCCGGCGACCGCCTCGTCCATCGAGTTGTCGAGGACTTCGGCAGCGAGATGGTGCAGGGCGCGCTCGTCGACTCCGCCGATGTACATGCCAGGACGGCGACGCACGGGCTCGAGCCCCTCGAGCACCTCGATGTGGCTGGCGTCGTAATCGGAGGGTGCGGCGGTGGCCGCGAACAGGTCACTCATGCAATGGTCTTAGCCTGCGCGTACGAACCGCGTACAAAAAAATGTGCGGTTCTGTCATTTTGTGCATTGCAATATGCTCTGCTGCAGTGCACAACAATCAGGCCAATATGGCGATCCTCCCCAAGGATTTGACTTCGGGGCCGGTGGGAAACCACCGGCCCCTTTTTCGTGGGGCCTCCGGCTTTCCGGTAATCGATTGACGGTAACGGCTTCTTTACGCTGTTGCCCGAAATCAACATCGCGCCACGAACGTCGCGTCGCGTACGCTTGCTATTGTGCGACGCACAAAGGCGCGGCACCATCCGCTCAAGAAGTCTGCCGTGAACCCACGGTCGCCCTGAGCGGGTGCATGAAACAGCACGTTGGCCTCTCTCGCTAAAATGCGGGTCGGGGCGGACCAGGGAGTGAACTATGAACATCAAGACCAAGGGAGCAGCGATCGCTGCGCTCGCATGGATGCTGTCGGGCACCGTCGCCCAGGCACAGGACGCAGCGCCGGCAGCTGCCGCCGAAACGCCGCCGATCACCTTCACCGGCACCGCGGCCTTCGTCACCGACTACCGCTTCCGCGGCGTGTCCCTCAGCGACCGCGACATCGCGGGCCAGGCGAGCATCGCCGCGACAACCAGCTTCGGGCTTTTCGCGAGCATCTGGGGTTCGACCATCGAGCCGATCGGTGCGTACGTCGACAAGAACGACAACTTCCACAACGGCTCGGAGCAGGAAATCGACCTGACCGTCGGCTACTCGAAGACCTTCGGCGCAATCACCCCGACGATCGGCGCGCTGTACTACGTCTATCCGGGCGGCCGTAACGTCAGCTACATCGAGCCGTTCGCTACAGTTGCGGGCGTCGTCGGCCCGGTCGGGCTCACCGCGGGCCTCAACTACGCGCCGTCGCAGAGCCATACCGGCCACAACGACAATCTCTACCTCTGGCTGCTCGGCACCTACGGCATCGCCAAGACGCCGTTCACCGTCAAGGCCTCGGTCGGCCGCGAGAAGGGTGCCTTCGACTACGGCTCCAGCAGCAAGATCGACTACATGGTCGGCGTCGACACCAAGTATAAATTCCTGACGCTGGGCCTCCAGTACGTCGGCAATGATCTCGACCGTGCCGTCACCGGCGGCAAGGGCACGACGCTTTATCACAACGCCAAGAACGGTGTCGTGGTCAGCCTGACGGCGGCGTTTTAAGTCGCAGGACGCCCGGCGCTAAGGCGAGATTTGCGACTTCCGCGAATTTCGACTTGGCGCCGGAGTCGGCGAAGACCGGCCGGCGAGAGTGCGTTCGTACACCCCGTCCGACGCCAGCGGCGGCTATGCTGACCGGCTTATCGAATGTGCGGACCCCTGACGGCCGATCGACGGGTCGCGCCCGGCGCGGAGGCGGAACTGCGCACCGTCCCTTACACCTTGGGCGGTACCGCCCGCTGCAAGAATGCCTGGGAAAGCCCGTGATAGAGGCGCTCGCGCGATACCAGTCCTGCGACCCAGTCCGCGATCAAAGCGGTCGCCAGCAGCGGTAGCAGCAACCCCCGGCTCGCGGTCGCTTCCGAGATGATGACCACGGCGGTCAGCGGTGCCCGGACGACGCCAGTGAAATATCCGGTCATGCCCAGCAACGCGACCGCGCCGAGCCCCGCGCCGGGGAACAGCATCCGCAGCAGGTCGCCTAGGCCGGCCCCGACGGCGAGCGACGGCGCGAAAATTCCCCCTGGGAGGCCGGAAACCGCGGTCGCCAGCGTCGCTGCGAACTTCGCGGGCCCGAACCACCAGGGCAAGCTCGCGCCGGTGATGATCATGCGAGCGGGATCATAACTGGTTCCCCACGTCATGCCGGTCGTGCACCCGAGCACGGCGACGACGAGGCCGGCAACGGTTGCGAGGATGACGGGTCGACGCCGGATGGCGGTCAACACAGGTCTTTTGGAGGTCGCGAACATCAGCATCAGTTTCGAGAACGCACCGCCGCTCAGCCCGCCCAGGACACCCGCCACAGGAACGACGGTGAGCGCCTGGCGGACCGAGACGACGCCGGTCATCGCGCCGAAATACACATAGTCGCCTGCCAGTCCGAGACTGACCATGCCGGAGATCAGCACGGCCGTCATGACCAGCAGCGTCGTCTTTTGTTCATAGGAGGAGGCGAGTTCCTCGATGGCGAACGTCACCCCGGCGAGGGGCGTGTTGAATGCTGCGGCGACCCCGGCCGCGCCGCCCGCGACCATTACCGACGCCGTGATTGGCACGCGAAACAGGCGATGTGCGTAGGCCATGATCGTCGCCGAGATCTGCACGGTCGGGCCCTCGCGTCCGACCGAGGCGCCGAGCAGCAGCGCCGACAGCGTCATGCCGAACTTTACGATCGCGGTCTTTGCCGATGTCAGCGAGCGCATCGCGCCTTCGGGCTCGTGGCGAGCCGCCATGATCTGCGGTATGCCCGAACCTCGCGCGTCGGGCGCGAAGCGACGTGTCAGCCAGACCAGCAGCGCAAACCCCGCGGGTGTCACGATCAACGGCGCCCAGTGCCATTTCCCGTAGAGGATGAGGAAAAGGCGATTGGCCCGGTCGGCAGCATCGGCGAACAGCAGTGCCACCAGTCCGAGCACGATCGCACCCGACAAAATGGCGGCGCGCGTGCGCCACACGGGCGCGGTCGGTCCGTGCTGTCGTGCGGCAAGATAGAAGCGTCTGGCGATCCGCCGCCGGCGCGAGGCAGTGCCGGGGTCCGCGGGGTCTCCGGAGGCCGGGTCTGGGATGGGATCACGCATGGGCGGATGCTTTAGGCATCAACTCGCTCGCATGCACGGCTGGAGTGATCGCCCGGCAGGACCACGGTCGGCAAAGCGCCGACGACGTCGACGAGTGCGACGGGGAAATCCCGCCGTCTATCCGGCCGGTTACTGCGCGAGTCCGCGCCGAGCGGACGATTGCGAAGGGCAATCCTCCACTCGGCGCTGGCCGCTCAGTAACTGTAATACATGTCGAACTCGACCGGCGCCGGGGTCATCTCGAGGCGCTGGACGTCGTGCATCTTGAGTTCGATGTACGAGTCGATCTGGTCGTCGGTAAAGACGCCGCCCTTGGTGAACACGGCGCGCGAGCGGTCGAGATGGCCCAGCGCTTCACGCAGCGAGGCGCAGACGGTCGGGACCTTCTTCAGTTCGCGCGGCGGCAGGTCGTACAGGTTCTTGTCCATCGCGGGGCCGGGGTGGATGCGGTTCTCGATGCCGTCGAGGCCAGCCATCAGCAGCGCGGTGTAGCACAGGTACGGGTTGGCCATCGCGTCGGGGAAGCGAACCTCGACCCGCTTGGCCTTGGCACCGGTGCCGTACGGGATGCGGCACGAGGCCGAGCGGTTGCGCGCCGAGTAGGCCAGCAGGACCGGTGCCTCGAAGCCCGGGACCAGCCGCTTGTAGCTGTTCGTCGACGGGTTGGTGAAGGCGTTGCAGGCCTTGGCGTGCTTGATGATGCCGCCGATGAAGAACAGCGCCATTTCCGACAGGCCGGCATACTGGTCGCCGGCGAACAGCGGGGTCTTGCCGCTCCAGATCGACAGGTGGGTGTGCATGCCGCTGCCGTTATCGTCCTTGATTGGCTTGGGCATGAAGGTTGCGGTCTTGCCGTAGGCGTGGGCGACCTGATGGACGACGTACTTGTAGACCTGCATGCGGTCGGCGGTGGTCGTCATCGTGCCGAAGGTGAGGCCGAGCTCGTGCTGCGCAGCGGCAACCTCGTGGTGATGCTTGTCGCACGGGAGCCCCATCTCGAGCATCGTCGAGACCATCTCGGCGCGGAGGTCGACGGCGCTGTCGACCGGGGCGACGGGGAAGTAGCCGCCCTTGACGCGCGGGCGGTGGCCCATGTTGCCCTCGGGGTAGGCGGTGCCGCTGTTGGTCGGCAACTCGATGTCGTCGAGGCGGTAGCTGCCGACGTTGTAGCCGAGCTCGAACTGGACGTTATCGAAGACGAAGAATTCGGCTTCCGGCCCGATGTAGATGGTGTCGCCGATGCCGGTCGACTTCAAATAGGCTTCACCGCGCTTGGCGGTCGAGCGCGGGTCGCGGCCGTACAGCTGGCCGGTCGACGGCTCGACGATGTCGCAGATCAGGATCAACATCGGGGTCGCCGAGAACGGGTCGACGTAGACCGCGTCGAGGTCGGGCTTGAGGATCATGTCGGACTCGTTGATCGCCTTCCAGCCGTCGATCGAGCTGCCGTCGAACATGAAGCCATCACTGAGCTGGTCGTCGTCGACCACCGACGACACCATGGTCAGGTGGTGCCACTTGCCCTTGGGGTCGGTGAACCGCAGGTCGACCCACTCGATCTCCTGCTCCTTGATCATGCCGAGAATGGTCGCGCTCGTGTTGGCCATGTGTTGAACCCTCGCCTGGATGAAGTCGAATTGATGATTGAGCCGACGTTGCGGCGAAGACCTTCCCCGGAACGCCTGCGAAAACTACGTCAGATCGCGTCCGAATCCCGCTCGCCGGTGCGGATGCGGACGGCGCTCTCGATCGTCGAGACAAAAATCTTGCCGTCCCCGATGCGACCGGTACGCGCGGCGTTGGCGATCGCCTCGACGACGCGCTCGGCCTGGTCGTCGTCGACGACGACCTCGAGGCGCACCTTGGGGAGGAAATCGACGACGTATTCGGCGCCGCGATAGAGCTCGGTGTGGCCCTTCTGGCGGCCGAAGCCCTTGGCCTCGGTGACGGTGATGCCGCTGACGCCGACCTCGTGAAGGGCTTCCTTCACCTCGTCGAGCTTGAAGGGCTTTATGACGGCTTCGATCTTCTTCACATGCCCCCCGCCTGAGCGATTACTAACAACAGCCTAGCACATGCCGTGCCAGTCGCGGAAAGGGGCTTTTCGAGGGTGCGAAGGCTTTTTTTTGTCGGGTTCGATGCCCCCAACTGGGAAGTTGGCTAAATTTCGTGCAGCGACGCGCAAAAATGGAGCAGTTTCGACAGACTTGTGACCAGCGGCCTTACGCCGTCGTCGCGTATCCCCCGTCGACGGCGATGACGCTGCCGGTGACGAACCCGCTGGCGCGCGAGGCGAGGTAGATCGCGACTCCGGCGGCGTCCTCGGGGGTGCCGCGGCTGTGCATCGGGGTCGCCGCGAGCGTCGCCTGCGCGTCCGCCTCGGCGATGCCGGCGGTCATCTTGGACGGGAAGTAACCCGGCGCGATGGCGTTGACCGCTATGTGCCGCGCCGCGAGGAATTTCGCCATCATGCGGGTCAGGTGGAGCACCGCCGCCTTCGACGCGGCATAGCTGTAGGTCTCGATCCCGGACGTGTGCATGCCGTCGATCGAACCGATGTTGATGACGCGGGCGTAGTTGCCCGGGCTGCCGGCCGCTTCCAGCCGCTTCACGAGGCGCTGGGTCAGGAAGAAGATCGACTTGACGTTGAGGTCCATGACCTTGTCCCAGCCGCTCTCAGGGAAGTCGTCGAAGGGTGCGCCCCAGCTGGCGCCGGCGTTGTTGACGAGGATGTCGAGTCTTGGCTCGCGCGCCTCGAACTCGGCGGCGAAGCGCTCGACTTCCGCCATATTCGACAGGTCGGCGGGCAGCGAGTGGCACTCGCCGATCTTGGAAAGCTCGGCGGCCAGCGAGTCGCAGACCGCGGCGTTGCGCGAGGTAATGTAGACCCGCGCGCCGTTCTCGACATAGCCGCGGGCGATCATCGCGCCGATGCCGCGGCTGCCGCCGGTGACGATGGCGACCTTGCCGGCGACGCTGAACAGCTGTTCGATCTTCATGTTGTTCCTTCGATAATTTCACCCGCGGCGCGGGCGCGTATGATGCGGGTCGCTTCGGCCTTCGGCAGGCCGCGATAGACCAGAGTGAGGCATACCAGTGTCACCGGTGCCGCGACGAGCAACGCCGTGCAGCCCGTGGCGAGGCTGCCGGTGGCCTTCGATACCGCGCCCGCGAACCACGGCCCGAGCCCGAGGCCGATCATCGTCGTGCCGATAAAATAAGTCGCTGTCGCCGCCCCGCGCATGCGCGGCAGCACGAGGTCTTGCGAGGTCGCGGCCGCGATGCCGACGTACAGCGAGCCGCACGACGCCGGGATCAGGAACCACAGGAAGAAGGTCCAGAAATCGGTCGCAAGGAACATCATGACGATGCACGGCGCGGGCAGCACCGTCGCCAGGATCGCGACGAGGATGCGGCCGCCGGGATTGCGGCGCTTGGCGCGGTCGCCGAGCCAGCCGCCGATGACGACGCCGAGGAAGCCGCCCGCCGCGCCGACGCCGCCGATCGTCAGTCCCGCCAGTTCGCGGCTGACGTGGAAGGTGCGGATCGCATAAGGCGCGGTCCAGAAGCCGATCGCATAGCCGACGAACGAGATGCTGCCGAAGCCGACCAGCGCCAGCAGGAAGGTCGGCGTGCCCCAGATCAGCGCGTAGGTCGGCGCGTCGCGCTGCTTCAGCGATTGTGCCCAGCTCGCGACCGCATAGGCCCCGATGCCGAGCGCGCACCACTGCGCGATGTCGCCGGTCAGCGCGATCAGCGCGGCGGCGACACCGGCGGCGGCAGCGGCCATCGCGATGTTGCGCAGCAGCGCCGCGGCTCCGAATTGCCCAATGTGGACGAAGGTCAGCGGTGGCAGCACGCTGCACAGGTCGTTCCAAAAGCGCCGCCCGACGTCGGTGACGGGGGGCGGTGGCGGCATCCCGTCGGCGCGGCCGCGGATCGGCTCGCGCAATGTCCCGACCCACAGGGCGAGGACCAGCCCCGGGATGCCGACCGCCAGGAACGCCGCCTGCCAGCCAACCAGCGCGAACGGACCGCCGCCGGGCCAGTGCGCATCCCAGGCCTTCACGACCAGCGCGCCGATCAGCAGCGAGACACCGCCACCGAGGTAGAGGCCGGACGAATAGATCGCCAGCGCGGTTGCTCGTTTCTCACGTGGAAACCAGTCCGACAGCATCGAGTAGGCCGACGGCGAAGCAGTCGCCTCGCCGATCCCGACGCCGACCCGCGCGGCGCTCAACTGGATGAAGTTTGCGGACAGGCCGGAGATCATGGTCATCACCGACCACACCGCCAGCCCGATGCTCAGCAGCCGGGTCCGCACCCAGTTGTCCGCCAGGCGCCCGAGCGGGATGCCGAACAATGCATAGAATACCGCGAACGCCGTGCCGTAGAGGAAGCCGAGCTGGGAATCGCTAAGACGGAGGTCGCGCTTGATGTCCTCGGCGAGGATGGCGAGAATCTGCCGGTCGATGAAGTTGACCGCATAGACCAGCACCAGCAGGGACAGCACGTACCAGGCATAGCGCCCGCCGACCGGTGGCTCGCCCGGCACCGTGTCGGGCTGCGTCTCGCGTGTCGGCAAAATATCGTCTCCCCACCCGGCCCTCTATCGGGGCGTTTGAGTAGGGCTAGCAGGGACTTTGCCGGGGGGCCAGCCGGTAGCGCTCGACGATGCGGTAATCCGCGCCGTCATGGCCGAGGCTGCTCTCGTACAGCGCGAAGCCCGCGACCGGCCACTGCACGCCGCCAAGCGGGCGGGGCGGCACGAACCCGGCGGCGAGCGCTCCGGCGCTGCGAGCAAAGCGCGCGATGGTGACGTGGGGCAGGAAGCTCCGCGTATCGGGCGGCACGCCGACCCTCAGCAGCGCCGCGTCGACCTTGCGGTGGAGAGCCGCGACCGCGTCGTGCGGGCTGACCCCGATCCACAAGGTATCGACCCGCCCGCGCTTGTCGAAGACGCCGGGGGCCGCGAGTGCCAGGTCGAACGGCGCGGAGACGATGCCCGCGAGCGCCGCGGCGATGTCCTGCGCGGCGTGACGGTCGACCTCGCCGATGAAGCGCAGCGTCAGGTGGAGTTGGTCGTCGCGCTGCCACCGCGCCCCCGCGACGCCGCCCATCGCCGCGAGCAATGCGTCGCGCACCGGGGGCGGGGGTTCAAGGGCGACGAACAGGCGGTGCATGCTAGACAGGCTCGCTTTGCCCGTACCCACCCCTAACCCCTCCCTTGAAAGGGAGGGGGACCCGCTTGCCCTTGCTACTCCCCTCCCTTTCAAGGGAGGGACCGGGGGTGGGTGCGAGGCGCAGCCGAGCTCTCACTTCAACCCGTCGAGCTCGCGCTTCACCACCGGCAGGATGCCCCGCACGATGACGGCAACGCCCGCCTTGGTCGGATGCACCCCGTCGCCGAGCTGCAGCCCCTTGCCGCCGACGACGCCGTTCATGAAGAACGGGTACAGCGCCGCGCCGTGCGCCTTCGCCAGCTCCGGGTAGATCGCATTGAACTGGCGCGCATACGCCGGCCCGAGGTTCGGCGCGGCGAGCATCCCGGCCAGCACGACCGGGATCTTGCGCCTGGCGAACTCGGTCAGCATCGCGTCGAGGTTGGAGCGCGCCGTGGTCGGCGACTGGCCGCGCAGCATGTCGTTGGCACCGAGCTCGAGGATCGCGAGGTCCGGCTTGGCTTTCAGCCCCGTCAGCACCCAGTTCAGACGCGCCCGGCCCTGCGCCGTGGTATCGCCAGAGACTCCGGCGTTGTGGACCGTCACCGCGTGTCCGGAAGCGCGCAACGCCGCCTCGAGCTGCGGCGCGAAGCCCTCCTGCGGCCCGAGCTGGTAGCCCGCGGTCAGCGAATCGCCGAACGCCAGCACCAGTTTCGGCGCGGCAGCGGCCGGCGCGGACAGGGTCACGAGGCCCAGTGCGGCAACGACCGCATGGCAAAACAGCGCGAACCCGCCATATCTGTAAATCCGACCCTTCATCCGCCGCCTTCCCGAAAGTCCGCATGACGACCAACGCTGCTGCCAGCGCCCAGCCCCATATCGTCATCGACTGCGCCGATGTCACCCTGCGGCTGGGGCGCGGCGATGCCGCGGTCGACGTTCTGCGCGGGATCGACCTTCAGGTCCTTGCCGGGGAGACCGTCGCGATCCTCGGGCCGTCCGGCTCCGGCAAGTCGTCGCTGATGGCGGTGCTCAGCGGACTGGAGCAGGCAACGTCGGGCCGGGTCACCGTTGCCGGGGCGGACTTCTCCGGCCTCGGCGAGGACGGGCTGGCGCGGGCGCGGCGCGGGCGGATCGGCATCGTGTTGCAGGCGTTCCACCTGATCCCGACGATGACCGCGCTGGAGAACGTCGCGGTGCCGCTCGAACTCGCGGGCCGCGACGGCGCGGTCGAGGCGGCGCGGGCGGAACTGACCACCGTCGGCCTCGGCCACCGCCTGACCCATTATCCCGCGCAGCTTTCGGGCGGCGAGCAGCAGCGCGTCGCCATCGCCCGCGCCACCGCGCCACGCCCGCTGCTGCTGTTCGCCGACGAGCCGACCGGCAACCTCGACGCGACCACTGGCGGCGGCATCGTCGAGCTGATCTTCGGGCGCGCGGCGGAAACCGGGGCGACATTGGTGCTGATCACGCATGATGCGGAACTGGCGAAGCGCTGCGGGCGGGTGATCGAGATGAAGGATGGGCGGGTTGTCCGGGACGAACGCCTACCCTCCCCCCTCGAGGGGGAGGGACAGGTCGCTCTTGCGACCAGGGAGAGGGCAGGGAGGGGGCACCCCGAGTGAGCGGCTTCCGCCCCCTCTCCCTGGCTGCGAAGACGCAGCCTGTACCTCCCCCCAGCGGGGGGAGGGTAGTGTCGTGATCCCGCTCCGCCTCGCGCTGCGCGAACTCCGCGGCGGCCTGTCGGGCCTGCGCCTGCTCGCGATCTGCCTCGTCCTCGGCACCCTCGCGCTGGCGGGCGTCGGCAGCCTGAGCAGCGCGATCCGGCAGGGCCTCGCGGACAACGGCCAGACCATCATGGGCGGCGACGTCGAGGCCAAGCTCACCCAGCGCCGCGCCACCGGCGCCGAGCGCGGCGTCCTCGCTCGCACCGGTCGTGTCTCGGAGGTCGTGAGCCTGCGCGCCATGGCCGGGCGCGCCGGGACCGACGACCGCGTGCTTGCGGAATTGAAGGCGGTCGATGGGGCCTACCCGCTCTACGGCGCGCTGACCCTGTCGAACGGCGCGGCGCTGGCCCCCGGCACCGCCGCGCCCGGCACCGCGCTCGCCGAACGCCTCGGCCTCAAGGCGGGCGACAGCCTGGTCATCGGGGCCGCGACGTTCCGCGTCGCCGGGATCGTCGCGACCGAGCCCGATGCGGCGGCCAACGGCTTCGGCCTCGGGCCCGGTGTGCTGATCCGGCTGGTCGATCTCGAGCGCACCGGCCTCACCGCGCCCGGCAGCCTGTTCCGCGCCGAGTACCGCGTCGCCCTCCCGCCGGGCGCCAGCCCCGACGCCGCCGTCGCCACCCTGCACAAGATGCTTCCCGGCGCGCAACTCGGCACCCGCAACAACGCCGCGCCCGGCACCCGCGACTTTATCGACCGCCTCGGCCAGTTCCTGACCCTCGTGTCGTTGACGGCGCTGGTCGTCGCGGGTGTCGGCGTTGGCAACGGCGTCAGCGCGTATCTCGACGCCAAGTCCGGCACCATCGCGACGTTGAAGAGCCTCGGCGCCGACGGCCGCACGATCTTCCTCAGCTACCTGATCCAGATCGCGCTGGTGACGTTGGCGGCCATCGTCGTCGGCGCGGCGCTCGGAGCAGCCGTGCCATTTGCGGTCGTCGCGGTCGCGGGCGATGCGCTGCCGGTGTCGCCCGCGGTTGGAGTCTACGCCCAGCCGCTGCTCGCCGCTGCCGCCTACGGGCTGCTGATCGCGCTCGCCTTTGCCGTCGTGCCGCTCGCCCGCGCCGCCCGGATGCCCGCCGCCCGACTGTTCCGCGACCTCCACGAGAGCGGCCGCTGGCCCGGCTGGCGCGCGGCGACTGTTGCTGGCCTCGCGGCGGCCGCGATCGTCGGCCTCGCGCTGGCGCAGTCGGGGGACATCCTGTTCGCGGGCGGCTTCATCGGCGGCGCGCTGGCTTTGCTCGTGCTGCTGGCGCTGCTCGCCGCGGGGGTGAAGTGGACCGCGGCCCGCCTGCCGCGACCCGCCGCGCTGCTGCCCCGCCTCGCGCTCGCCAATTTGCACCGGCCCGGCGCGCTGACCCGCCAGCTGATCGTCGCGCTCGGCCTCGGGCTGACCCTGTTCGCGACGCTGTCGGTGATCCAGACCAGCCTCGACAACCAGATCGGCGCGTCGCTGCCCAAGGAGGCTCCGACCTTCTTTGTGATCGACCTGCCGACCGAGGCAATCGACCCGTTCAACGCCCTCGTCACCCGGACCGCGCCGGGCGCAAGGTTGCGCACCGTGCCGTCGCTCCGGGGACCGGTCACCGCGGTGAACGGCGTGCCCGTCGCCAAGCTCAAGAATGTCCCCGACGATGCCTGGATCCTGCGCGGCGACCGTGGGCTCAGTTATGCCGCGACCTTCCCGGACCACAACGTCCTGACCGCGGGCAAATGGTGGCCCGCCGATTATGCGGGACCGCCGCTGATCTCGATCGACGAGGTCGCGGCCAAGGCGCTCGGCCTCAGGATCGGCGACACGCTGACTGTCTCGGTGCTCGGCGTCGACGTGACGGCGCGCATCGCCAGCTTCCGCCGCATCGACTGGCGCAGCCTCGGCTTCAACTTCGCGATCCTGTTCGCGCCCGGCACGCTCGAGGGCGCTCCCCACAGCTGGATGGCGACGATCGGCATGGCACCGGCGCAGGAGCGCGGTTTCGCTGCCGCGATGGTCCGCACCTTCCCGACCGCCTCGACCGTCCGTGTCGCCGACGTGCTGGCGCAGGTCTCGACCCTGCTCGGCCAGCTTGGCACCGCGATCCGCGTCGCGGGGTCGCTGACGCTGGCGGCGGGGATCGCGGTGCTGATCGGGGCGCTCGCCGCTGGCCGCCGGGCGCGGACCTACGACGCGGTGCTGCTCAAGGTGCTCGGCGCGACCCGTGGTCAGGTCGCGGCGGCGACACTGGCCGAATACGCGGTGCTGAGCGTGCTGGTCGCGGGTGTTGCGCTGCTGCTCGGCGGTCTCGGCGGCTGGGTGGTGATCACCAAGGTGTTCAACCTCGAATGGCATCCGGCGTGGGGCGCAGCGGCGGCGACCGTGGTCGCGGGCGGCGTCCTGACCGTCGGGTTGGCGCTGGCGGGCAGCTGGCGGGCGCTGTCGGCGCGGCCGAACACGGTGCTGCGGACGCTTTAGGTGTCGAGGTGATAGTGTTGTCATCCCGGGCTTGACCCCGGACCCAGCTAACCCAGCGCTCAGACTCCGTGGTTAGCTGGGTCCCGGGTCAAGCGCGGGATGACGATGGGAGCAGCGAGCCCCAAGGTTGCGGTGGCAGGATCATAAAGCTCGCCAGGGTGTAAACTCTGACAACTCTCGACCCGGTGACGCCTTTCGCCCCGCGCTTGAAGTTTCGCCTTCGAACGCCGATATCGTACCTATTCCGGCATCGTGCCGGTTACGGAGAGAGTTAACCAGATGGCCAACCCTCAGATCGATCCTCGCATCGCGTTCCCGCGGGCAGGCGGCGCCGTTATCGGCGACGCAAGCTTCGACGCGGGCCTGCGGTCGTACATGCTGTCGGTTTACAACTACATGGCGTCGGGCGTGCTGCTGACCGGCATCGTCGCGCTGTTCTTCGCGCGCGGCGGGGTGGACAGCATCGCTGCGCAGATCTTCATGCAGCCTGGCATCTTGAAGTGGGTCGTCATGCTGGCGCCGTTCGCGCTGGTCATGGTGCTCAGCTTCGGCATCAACAAGCTGTCGGAGCCGGCCGCCAAGGGCATCTTCTGGCTGTACGCCGGGCTGATGGGCGTGTCGCTGTCGACGATCCTGCTGGTCTATACCGGCGCGTCGGTGGCCAACACCTTCTTCGCGACGGCTGCCAGCTTCGGTGCGCTCAGCCTCTACGGCTACACCACGAAGCGCGACCTGTCGGGCATGGGCAAGTTCCTGATGATGGGCTTGGTCGGGCTCGTCGTCGCGATGCTGATCAACATGTTCACGCAGTCGAGCACGATGTCGCTGATCATCTCAATCGTCGGCGTGCTGCTGTTCGCGGCGCTGACCGTCTACGACACGCAGAAGATCAAGCAGATGTACTATCAGGTCGAAGGCACGGACTTCATGGGCAAGTCGGTGGTAATGGGCGCGTTGACCCTCTACCTCGATTTCATCAACCTGTTCCTGTTCCTCCTGCGCTTCATGGGCGATCGCCGCTAAGCGGTTACCGACGCTAACGAAAACGGCCCGGCGGAGCAATCCGCCGGGCCGTTTTCGTATCGACTTTATTGGTTGAGCAGGGCGTCCTCGACCCAGTCGAGCCGGTCCTGCCCGAAGTACATTGCCTCTCCGACGAAGAAGGTCGGAGCGCCGAACACCCCGCGCGCGACGGCCGCCTCGGTCGCCGCCTTGAGGCGGTCCTTCGCACCCTGGTCGGCGGCGATCTCCATCAGGGCGGGCGCATCCAGCCCGGCAGCGGACAACACCGCGGCAAGGATCTCTGGGTCCCCCATGTTGCGCTCGTCCGCCCACATCGCGTCGAAGACCGCCTCGACATACGGCATGAACCGGCGGTCGCCCTTTAGCCCGGCCGCGATCCGCATCAGGGTGATGGTGTTGATCGGGAAGAACGGGTTGGGCTTGAGGTCGATGCCGTGGCGCGCTGCAAAGCGGTCCATGTCGACGTTCATGTAGCGCCCCTTGGCCGGCACCGCGGCGGGCGAGGCGTTGCCGGTTGCCTTGAACAGCCCACCGAGCAGTACCGGCACATAGTCGACCGTCGCTCCGGTGCGCTCGACCAGCTCGGGCAGCCGCTTGTGCGCGAGGTAGGTCGTCGGCGACCCGAAGTCGAACAGGAACTCGAGCCGGGTCACGCCGCCAGCCTTGGCAGCGTCGTGGCGAGCGGCAGGTGCATCTCGAGCGCGTCGCTGAGCTGCATCTCGATGGGCTTGCCGTCGATGAAGCCGCAGGCCCGGTAGAAGGCGACCGCATGCAGGTTGGCAATGACGTGCAGCGTCGCCGCACCGCGTCCGATGGCCGTCGCGATCGCCGCATCGACCAGTCCGCGCCCGACGCCCTCGCGCCACCGGCCCGGCTCGACGAACAGCGCATCGAGCTCGGCATCACCGTCGGCGCGCTGCAGCACGATCGCGAAGCCCAGTGCGCGGGCGCGAACCTCAGCGACCAATGTGAAGGCGACGTACTCCACCGGCAGCTCGATCAAGTCGGGGTCGTCGAGCAGTGCCTCGCGGGTGTCGGCGTACTCGAGCGCCGACCGGCGCTGGAGCTCCTCGAGCACCAGCCGCTCGGTCGGCCGGGCCGGGCGGATCACCATTTCTCGCTCCATGGGCGGAGGTCGAGCTCATGGGTCCAGGCGTCGCGCGGCTGGGAGTGGAGCATGACGTAGTTGGCGGCGATGTGCTCCGGGTCGAGGATACCGCCGTCGGCCTTGAGGGCGTAGCGCTCTGGGAAGATGTCGCGGATGAAGGCGGTATCGATCGCCCCATCGACGATGACGTGCGCGACGTGCAGCCCCTTCGGCCCGAGCTCGCGGGCCATGCTCTGCGCCAGTGCCCGGGTCGCGTGCTTGCCGCCGGCAAAGGCCGCGAAGCCCGCGCCGCCCCGCATCGAGGCGGTCGCACCGGTGAAAATGATGCTGCCCCGGCCGCGCGGCACCATCCGCCGCGCCGCCTCGCGCCCGGTCAGGAACCCCGCCAGCGCGGTCAGCTCCCAGATCTTGCGGTACTTGCGCGCCGTTTCCTCGAGGATCGAGCAGGGCACGTTGGCACCGATGTTGAACACCGCCACTTCGACCGGCCCGATGTCGCGCTCGACCCGGTCGAACAGCGCGACCATCTGGTCCTCGTCGCGGGCGTCGCAGGCGATGCCGACGGCGCGGCCGCCCGCAGCCTCGATGCGCTCGACCAGCGGGGCCAGTGCATCGGCGGTGCGCCGGACCGGCACCGCGACCAGGCCCGTGGCGGCGAAAGCTGCGACGATCGCCCCGCCGGTCGCGTCACCCGCACCGATGACGATCGCTGAGCCGTGGCTTGCCATGGCCCAGCCTAGGCCGGATCGGCGAGCGGGAAAACCAGGCATGTCGTCGTGCCGGTGGCGATCAGCTTGCCCGAGCCGTCGGTCAGCGTGCCCTTGGCGGTGGCGATGCGGCGGCCCGAGGTGATGACCTCGCCGCGGGCAAAAACCATGCCGGTGTGCTCGGTCATGGCGCGCAGATAGGTGATATTGAGGTCGATGGTCGTGTAGCCGATGCCGGCCTTGAGCGAGGTATGGACCGCGCACCCCATGCAGCTGTCGAGCAACGTCGCCGCATAGCCGCCGTGGACGGTGCCGATCGGATTATAGTGTTGCGGGCCGGGCCGGCCCTCGAACACCACCCAGCCGGGCCCTAAGTCGCCGCCGTGGAAGCCGAGCAGCTCTCCGAAGGGCGGCCGCGGGTGATCACCTGCGAACATCGCCCGCATCATCTCGAGCCCGGTCAGCGACCGCATCACGTCGGGCGCGAAGGCGTCGGCCACGCTCACTTTACGTGCCGGTTGCAGCGCTTCAACTCGGCTTCGCCAAAGGCGGTGCCGCCCGCCGTAAAGCTCGCCACTGG
Source organism: Sphingosinicellaceae bacterium (assembly GCA_019285715.1). Lineage (NCBI taxonomy): Bacteria > Pseudomonadati > Pseudomonadota > Alphaproteobacteria > Sphingomonadales > Sphingosinicellaceae > Sphingosinicellaceae bacterium. Next base: position 2,719,470 of record CP079108.1, on the reverse strand, counting down.
GCCGTTGACGCCCGCCAGCATCGTGCAGGTCGCAACGGCAGCAGCAAGGTGGGTGTCGGCAACGCCGGTGCAGGTATTGTCCTTGCAATGCCAGACGCCCGTCTCGCTGGTGACCTGCGCTTGCAGGGCCGGAGCCGCCAGCGTCGCAGTACTCGGCGCGCCTGCAGCAAGTGCGCCGCTCGACAGGGTTGCTGCAATTGCAATTAAAACAGTGTGAAGTTGGTGCATCGTCGTCCTCGTCAGATAAGGTGCTGGTAGGCGTCGTCGAGAGTGAAGCGCAGCGCAGCGAGACGTGCCGCGCCGAGATGCGCGGTGACTCTGGCCTGCGCCTCCCGCCAGCCGGGCAGCGCGGCGTGAACGCGCTCGGCACCGTCGTCGGTGAGCCACAACTGCTTAGCCCGCCGGTCGTCGGGATCCGGTAAAACCGTCAGCAGACCACTCGCCGCAAGGGGGCGAAACAGCCGGGACAGCGTCGAGGCATCGACTGCAAGTCGCTCGGCCAGGGTCGCGATACCAATGCCGCGCCGCCGTCGCAATTCGCCGAGGATCCCGAACTGGCCGATCGTCAGGCCGTGCGGGCCAAGCGCCTCGTCGTAGATCCGCGTCACCCGCCGCGCCAGCCGACGAATCTTGAACGCGGCGCAGTCCGAAGGCGCCGACGGGTTAGCAATATCGGATTGGGCGACCGCGATCATCGAAACACTCTAAAGCATCTGCAATTGCATGTAACGAAAAAAAGCTTTGTGTGTGGATCTCGGGGCGATGCGGCGTCGCAGCAAAATAGCGGCGATCAGCGCTTGACGTGATATATTATTACATTCTAGGGAGCCGGCATGATTAAGACCAACTTTCTGCTGACGGCCTCGCTGCTCGTGCCCGCACTCGCCGCTCCGGTTCGGGCCGCCGATGCGGATGCTGCCCCCGACATTCACGCGGCGGTCTCGCCCGACATCGTTGTCACCGGGTCGTTGACCCGCGACCGCGCCAGCCTGTTGTCGGGAACGGTCGTCCTGCAGGGGACGGAGCTGACCCGCCAGATCCGCAGCACCATCGGCGAAACCCTGTCCCGGCAAGCCGGTGTCAGCTCGACGGCGTTCGGCCCTAATGCCTCACGCCCGGTGCTGCGCGGCTTTCAGGGCGAGCGCGTCCGCGTCCTGACCGACGGCATCGGCAGCTTCGACGTTTCGAACACCTCGGTGGACCACGCCGTCGTCATCGACCAGCAGCTTGCCGAACGCATCGAGGTTTTCCACGGCCCGACGTCGCTCCTCTACGGCTCGTCGGCGATCGGCGGCGTCGTCAACGTAATCGACAAGCGGATCCCGCGCGGCGTGCCTGATGAACCCGTCCACGTCGACCTGCTCGGCACCTATGCGTCCGCCGCCAACGAGCGCTCGGGCGGAGCCGTCGTCGATATCCCGCTGGCGAGCAACATCGTCGCCCACTTCGACGGCAGCTACGCAAAGACTGACGACCTCGACATCGGCGGCTACGTCCTGTCCCCGGAACGCCGCGCCGAAGCACTGGCCAGCACCAACCCAGCCGTTCGCAGCCTGGCGGCGCTGCGCGGAACTCTGCCCAATTCGGCGGCGCGGACCTACCAATTTGCCGGCGGGCTAGCCGTCATCGACGACAACGGCGACCTCGGCTTTGCGGTCAGCCACTACGACAGCAATTACGGCGTCCCGGCGCGCTACGACCTGACCACCGGCTTCGGCGAGGAGGTCCACCTTGCGGTCAAGCAGACTCGCGTCGACGCCCGCGCCAGCCTCCAGCTCGGCGACGGCTTCTTCGAGAAGCTGAGTGCGCGCTACGGCTTCGCCAACTACCAGCACGAGGAGCTGTCGGACACCAACCAGGTCAACACCACCTTCCTCAACAAGAGCATGGAGGGCCGGCTCGAGCTCAACCAGGCCAAGCGTGGGCCGTGGACGGGGTCGACCGGCGTGCAGTTCCTGATCCGAGACTTCAACATCATCGGCGACGAAGCCTTCGTGCCGAAGAACACCACCAACCAGATCGGGGTGTTCACCCTCCAAACGCTCGATTTCGGCGCGATCAAGGCCGAGGCCTCAGCGCGCTACGAGCACCAGAGCATCAACACCATACTCAGCGAGTTCCGCGGCCAGCCCAACGCCTTCGATCGCAGCTTCGACACTTATTCGGCCTCGACCGGGGGAAGCGTCGCGCTGGCGCAGAACGTCCGGCTCGGCGTCGACGTCTCGCACACCGAGCGCGCACCCTCGGCAGAGGAGCTTCTTGCCAATGGCCCACATGGCGGGACGCAAGCCTTCGAGGTCGGTGACCGTAGTTTCCAAAAGGAGATAGCCAACGGCGCGGAGGCGGTGCTGCGCGCCCGCGGCAGCGGCTACACCTTTGAGGCGTCGGTCTATTACACGCGTTTCCGCCACTACATCTACGAGGTTCAGACCGGCGCCGTCGATGAGGAAAGCGGCCTGCCGGTGTTCCAGAACCGGGCCGGCAACGCGCGCTATTACGGCGCCGAAGCACAGGGGTCGCTGACGCTGGCCCACTTCGGCGACTATACCTTCGGGGTCGATGCGCTCGCCGACTACGTCAATGCGCAACTGCTTAATGGGCTCGGCCCGGTGCCCCGCATTCCGCCGTTCCGGGTACTTGGCGGCGTCAGCCTCAACAGCGACCGCGCCGATGCTCGCCTCGAGGCCGAGTATTCGGCGAAGCAAGACCGCGTCTCCGACTTCGAGACCCAGACCGGCGCCTACACTCTCGTCAACGCCAGCGTCAGCTACCGGCCGTTCACCGCGAGGCCGGCGGTCAGCGTCGTGCTCTCGGCGAACAACCTGTTCGACGTCGACGCGCGCCGCCACGCCTCGTTCCTGAAGGACTTCGCGCCGCTGCCGGGCCGCGATGTTCGGGTTTCGGTGCGCTTTACTTATTGAGGCTGGCTATATCGGTGGGCCCGTCGTGCGGCATCGAGGCGATCCACGCGCGGATCAAGGCGACACCCTCGGCGTGGGTCACGGTACGGCCGAACTGCGGCATCATCACGCCGGGCTCCGTCGAGTCCATGCGGTGGACGATGATCGACAGGTCCGGGTGACCGGGGTCGATCGAGAACTCCAGCCCTCCCGAAGCGCGGCCGGCAGCGACTGGACGCTTGCCCACACCCAGCGCCGACGCCACCGACTCCTCGAGGTTGAGGTACAATCCAGAGTTGCTCGCCAGCCCGGAGCGCGAGTGGCAGTGGGCGCAATTGGCATCGAGGTAGGCGCGCGCGCGGTCGGCGACGGGGACGTGCGGATCGTCCCAGCGCGGCGTCGCGGCGACGGTCGCCGGCACCCCGGTCAGCATTCCGGTCCGGGTCCAGTGCGCGAGCTGGTTCTCGGTACCCCCGGCATAGGTGAAGCTGCCATTGAGATTGCGTGCTTTCGGGCCGATCGGCGTGACGATCTCGCCACTCAGGTGGCATTGCTTGCACTGGTTGACGTTGGGCACCGCATAGTCGATCGCGCGGCCCTTGAAGCTGACCGCGACCCGCGCTCCGGCGCGCTTCAGCACCGCCTCGGTCTGCTCGGCATTCCAGACATAGGTATTGGGCACCCAGCCGTCCGCCTTGCGGATCAGTAGCCGGGTCTCGATGAAGCGTTCACCCGATGCGGCCGGGTAGGCGAAGGTCTTGACCAGCGTCGTCCCGACCGGGAACTCGACGACTCCCGTCGCGGTGTAGCGCGCACTCTGCCCCGCCGGCAGGAACACGAAGCGGTGCTTGGTGGCGTAGTCGCTGAACAGTGGCGTATTGAGCGCATACGGGATCAGTCCCTTGTTAGGGGTCCGCGCGCCGGCATCGGCGAACAGATGGTACGCCCCGAGCGTCGGTGCCGGATCGACTGCGAGCAGCGCGGCCTGGTCGACCGGGAGTGGCGCCGGTGCGACGCCGGCAAGCGCCAACAGCAGCGCGGCAAAGGTCGCCCGCACCGTCACCGTGCCGAGGCGCGCGCCGTCTGGGCCGCCGGCAGCACGATGGCCGCGAGTTGCGAGCCCTCGGTATAGGTCATCGTGTCGATTCGTGGCTGAGCCTTGGCCACTGGCGTTCCTTGCGTCTTGAGCTGCAAATTCAGGACATTACCGTTGATCTTGAGATTGTCGGCGTCGCTGATGGTCGCACCTCCGGGAACGACATAGTCGGTGACGCCGTCCCACATCACGTTCGGCAGCGTGCCGCCGACCGCTGCGGCGAGACCCTTGCCGCCCTCGAAGGCGGGGGCGAAGCCGTTGCGGCCGAATTTGTTGGCACCGATGACGACGGCGCGGGGCAGGGGGTTGTAGCTCTTGTCGGTGAACGCCTGTCGGTACGATACGACCATCACCGCATTGCCGCCGTTGCCGCTGATGTCGTTGTCGAAGACGTGGACGTCGCGGTTGGCCATGACCATCACGCCAGTCCCGGTCGGCACCCCGGCGACGATGTTGCCCTTGGCGGCGAAATTCGGCGTGTCGTTGTCGACGACCTTGTTGCGGAACAGGCGGACGCTGTGGCCGCCCATCTGGGGTAGCCCGGGCAGGTCGAAAACCAGGATGCCGCCGGCGTTCTTGGTCGCGACGTTGTCGAAGACGTCGGCGTTATAGCTGTTCTCGATCTCGATGCCGGCGACGTTGAATTCGGCGCGGCTGTTCTTGACGACGATGTTGCGCGACTGGCCGACATAGATCCCCGCATCCGACGCGCCGCTGACGGTGACGCCGTCGATCAGGACGTTGGCGGAGCTGACCGGATAGACGCCGTAGGCACCGTTGGTTTCCTTGGGGCCGTGGGTCCAGACCACGCGCAGGCGGACGAAGCTGATGCCGTCCGCGGCCTTTGCCTTGATCCCGTTGCCGCGGGCGTTCTCGACCGCGAAGTCTCGCACGGTGACGTCCTTGGAGGTCACCAGTAGCCCCTCGCCCTCACCCTTCTGGCCGTCGAACGAGAGGACCGTCTTGTCCATGCCGGCACCGGCGACAATCACGCCCGCGACGTCAAGCGACAGTCCCTCGGTCAGCTCGAATCGCCCGGCCCCGAGCGCTACCATGTCGCCTGGATGGGCATCGATCAGCGCGGTCTGGAGTCGCTCCTGCGCGTCGGGTCCGGGTGCGACCTCGATTGTCCGGGCAGTGGCCGGGCCGGCAAGCAGCAAGGCGATCAGCAGGCGATTCATCGATCGTGTCCCCGTTTACGTAGCATTCGTACCTACTCGCCCGAGGGGCAGTGGTCGATAGTGCAACGTCCAGCGGTGTCTTCACAAAGAAATGTTAAACATTTGCGCCCATTGCAGCTGACTCGGTGGCGGCACAGACGTCGCACGGCGCACAGACCGCCTCCGTCACCGATCGTGTCGACAAGCGAGGGCGGTGGGATGGCGACGCGAGCGGCGGGGAACACGAAGCGACGGTCCGATGCAGGCTTGCGCCCCCGGTCACGACCGCCGTTTGGTGACGGCACGGACACTGGACTTCATGGCAACGGGGTGGCCGACCTCCTCCTCCAGCGCATGGCGAGCGTCGTCGCGGCGAGTGGCGTCGGAGTCGTGCGGGGCCGCCTGGGCGGTGGTCCGCGGTGGGCAAACGACGCCTTCCTCGAAATGTCTGGCTACCGGCGCTCCGATCTCGCCGGCCTGAGCTGGACGGCGCTGACGACAGTCGAGCCCTGGACATTCCTGCCTGGAGCGCCGGACGATATCGCACCCGCCGACGAGCATGAATTCGTCCGTAAGGACGGCAGCCGCTGGCCGGTCATCGTCAGCCGCGGCGTCGACCCGACAGATAGCGCTCAACTGATCCTGTTCGTCGTCGACCTGTCCGCGTCGCGGCTTGCCGAGGCCGCGCGCTCGGCTGCCGATGTCGAAAGCGAGCAGCGCTTCAGGCGACTCGCGGACGACATTCCGGTGATCGTCTGGTGCGTCGATCCTGCCTCCCAAGCGACCTATCTGTCTAAAATCTGGTACGATTACACCGGCCAGACCGAGGCCGGCGCGCTCGGCCGCGGCTGGATGAAAGCGGTGTGCCGCGAGGACCTCGGTCGGATGATGCCGCTGGCGCGCTGCGTCGCGAAAGGCAAACCCTTCGATTTCGACTTCCGCGTGCTGGCTAGCGACGGCACCGCCCGCTGGTTCATGAGTTCGGGGCGGCCGCGATTCGACACCGCCGGGCGGCTGGTGGGTTTCGCCGGGTCGCTGACCGATATCCACGACCGCAAGCTGGCGGAGCGCGAACTCGCCGACGTCCAGTTGCGGTTGTCGCGAGCGCTCGACGGCACAGGCGTCGGGGTCTGGGAATGGGATGCGGCGGCCGACAGCGTCAGTGTCAGCGGCAGTGCGCTCGGCCTCGCGGGCATCGCCAGCGCGCGGGAGTCTTATCACCGGGTCGACTACCGCGCAGCGATCCACCCCGACGACCGCGAGCACCTGCTGGCCGCGATGGCCGAGTATGTCGAAGGCCGCAGCCAGGATTTCGCCGTCGAGGTCCGGCTTCGACGCAATAACGGCGGTTGGATCTGGGTGCTGGACCGCGGCCTTGCGACGGCGCGCGACGCGCAAGGCCGGGCGACCCGGATGGTCGGCACGCTGACCAACATCGACGACAGCAAGTGCGCGGCCGAACGCCTGCGCTGGACCGTCGACCATGATGCACTCACCGGCCTCGCCAGCCGCACATTTTTCAACACGCGCCTTGAAGCGGCACTCAGCGGCGACCGGCGGGTCGGGCTGGCTCTTCTCGATATCGACGACTTCAAGAGTGTTAATGACGTGCACGGCCATGCTGCCGGCGACGCCTTGCTCAAGGTGCTGGCACAGCGGCTTGCCGATTTCGCCTACCCCGACGAGACGGTGGCGCGCCTTGGCGGCGACGAGTTCACGCTGATCATCCCGGACTGCGGTAGCGCGCAGCGGCTCACCGGGCGCCTCGAGAAACTCCGAAGCATCTTGTCCAGCCCGTTCCTCCACGAGGGCGAGACGCTCACCTGCCGGTCGAGCATCGGCGTCGCCATCGCCCCGGGGCACGGCGGCGACCCGTCCACCCTTATGCGCAGCGCCGACATGGCGATGTACAACGCCAAGGCCGGCGCTTTTGGCGGCGTCGCGCTCTACGATCCGGCGCTGGGCGCGCGGATGCGCCGCGAGACCGCTCCACTGGCGACCGTCCGCGCCGCCCTCGATGCCGACACGATGAGGCCGCTTTACGAACCGATCGTCCGGCTCAGCGACGGTCGCCTCGTCGGCTACGAGGCGCTGGCACACGTGGCCGGCGGCGACGAGGCGCCGGTCGACACCCATGAGTTCGAGGCCAGCTTCGGCGACGCGGAACTTAGCATCAGGCTCGGTGCCTGCATCCTCGACCGGGCGCTTGCCGACTTCAGGTCCTGGCGCAGCGCCGGACTCGCGCCGAAATTTCTCGCCGTGAACGTGACGATCGCCGAGCTCCGGCAAGGCGACTATGCCAACCGCCTACTTGCCAAACTCGCGGCTCATGATTTTCCGCCCGCCAGCCTGCGCATCGAGATTGTCGAGAACGGCCTGCATTGTGGCCGCGCCGGAAGCGCCAGTGCCGCGACGCTCGCGGCACTGCGGGACGGCGGCATGCTCGTCGGACTCGACAAGTTCGGCACCGGCTCGTCGTCGCTGTCGCACCTGTCGCAACTGCCGTTGGCGGCGGTCAAGATCGACCGCCAGTTCGTCCGCGGGGTCGCCGAACCCGGCAGCGACCGGACCATCGTCCGCATCATCACCGGGCTCGGCGCAACCCTTGGCCTCCGCATCGTGGCGGTCGGGGTCGAGACCGCCGCCCAGGCGAGAACTCTCTCCGAACTCGGTTGCACCTTCGGACAGGGCAGCTGGTTCGGCGCGCCACGCGATGCCGCGGCGACGCTGGCGCAGTTGCAAGCCACGCCGGGCAACTAGATCCGCGCGTTCTCCGCCTGCGCCCAGGCGAAATCTGCCAGCAACTCGACCCCTTCGGCGCTCTTCTGCGCGTGAGCGCTCGCCGCCGTACCCCGCATTACCCGGCCACGGATGCCGTGTAGAATCGCAGCCAGTCGGAACATGTTGTAGGCGACGTAAAAATCGAGGTTCGGGATGCCCTCGGGGCGATTGGTGCGCTTGCAGTAGGCCTCGACATATTCGTCCTCGCTCGGAATGTTGAGCGCGACGAGGTCGTTGCCGAGGAGCCCGGCAGTTGCTGCAGGAGGCATCCGGTACATCATCAGGTGATAGCTGAAGTCAGCGAGCGGGTGGCCGAGTGTCGACAATTCCCAGTCGAGCACCGCCAGCACCTTCGGCTCGGTCGGGTGGAAGATCATGTTATCGCAGCGATAGTCGCCGTGGACGACCCGCGACTCATCGCCGTCGTCGGGAATGTTCGCGGGCAGCCACTCGACAAGCTTGTCCATCGAGGCGACCCGCCCGGCATCTGCATCCTCGAGATACTGCTTCGACCAGCGCCCGATCTGGCGGACGAAATAATTGCCCGGCTTACCGAAGTCACCGAGGCCGATGGCGACCGGATCGAGGTTGTGGAGCTGGGCGATGGTGGCGTTCATCGCATCGAAATACCGCGGACGGTCGTCGCGGCTGACATCGGGGAAGGTATTGTCCCAGATGATCCGGCCCTCGACGCAGTCCATAACGTAAAACCAGGTGCCGATGACGTCGTCGTCGGTGCACAGCCCAAAGGTCCGTGGGGCCGGAAAACCGGCGGCGTGGAGCGCGGTGATGACCTTGTATTCGCGGTCGACGGCGTGGGCCGACTTGATCAGCAGGCCGGGCGGCTTGCGGCGCAGGACATAGTTCTGGAGCGGCGTCTCGAGCTTGTAGGTCGGGTTCGACTGGCCACCATTGAACTGGCGAACCGTCAGCGGTCCGGCATAGTCGGCGACATTTGCCGCCATCCAGGTTGCCAGTCGCGCCTCGTCGAAGCCGAGGCCCTGGCGAACTTCGCCTGCCCCCGACATCTGCTCCTGTCGTGTCGCCATCAAACCTCCCTGCCGATATCGCGCCGGCAGAAACCGCCGGGCCATTCGATCTTGTCGACGCCAGCATAAGCGCGGGCGCGCGCCGCGCCAACATCGCGCCCGAGGCCGGTCACCGCAAGCACGCGTCCGCCTGCCGCCACGAGCTTTCCGTCGGCCAGCGCGGTGCCGGCATGGAAGACCGTCGTTTTCGCGGCTTCGGCGGCGTCGATGCCCCCGATCGAGGTTCCGCTGCGCGGCGTCCCTGGATAGCCTTCGGCCGCCATGACCACGGTAACGGCGGGTTCGTCCCGCCACGCCGTATCGGCTGCAGCCAGCGTACCGTCGCAGGTCGCGACCAGCAGGTCGACGAGATCGCTCGCCAGCCTCGGCATCAGGACCTGGCATTCCGGGTCGCCGAAACGGACGTTGTACTCGATCAACTGCGGGCCCGTCGGGGTCAGCATCAGCCCCGCATACAACACTCCCTGGAACGGCGTGCCCGCCGCCGCCATCGCGCGGATCGTCGGCTCGATGATCTCGCGCATTGCCTGCGCCTCGAGTGCGGCCGTCAGGTGCAGCGCCGGTGACACGGCCCCCATGCCCCCGGTGTTTGGCCCGGTATCGCCGTCGCCGACGCGCTTGTAGTCCTGCGCACTCGCCAGCGAGAGCGCGTCGATCCCGTCCGACAGCACGAACAGGCTCGCCTCCGGCCCGCTCAGGAACGCCTCGATCACCACTGCCCCGGTCATCGCGGCGAGCGCGTCCCGCGCCTCGGCGTGGGTCGCCGCGATCACCACGCCTTTCCCCGCAGCGAGCCCGTCAGCCTTGAGAACCACCGGCAACGCATGCGCAGCGACATAATCCACGGCATCGGCGGCATGTTCGAAGCGCCGGTAGGCGGCGGTCGGAATCCCGGCCTGAGCGCAAAGGTCCTTGGTAAAGCCCTTCGACCCCTCGAGCCGCGCCGCTGCCGCGCTCGGCCCGAATACCCGCCGCCCGGCGGCGCGCAGGGTATCCGCAAGGCCGGCGACCAGCGGCTGCTCGGGACCGATGACCACCAAGCCGATGTCGTGCTCCGCGGCAAAGGCGACGACCGCTGCATGATCTCCCGCGTCGAGCCCGACGCACTCGGCTTCGCGCGCGATGCCGGGGTTACCCGGCGCGCAGTACAGCGCCCCGCACTGCGGCGACTGGCGCAATTTCCAGCAGAGCGCATGTTCGCGCCCGCCGCCGCCGATCACGAGGATGTTCATCGCCCGGTGCATAGCCGCGCCAGCGCGGCGGCGGAACCCTTCGGTCTCGTGACGGCTATGACCATGCCATCCGGGGTAAACGCTTGCCGACACTCGCTCATCTGTCCGACATCCATTTCGGTCGCCATGACCCTGCTGCGGTCACCGCGATCCTCGCCGATCTCGCCGCCCTGCGACCGACGCTCGTCGTCATCAGCGGGGACTTTACCCAGCGCGCGAAGCGGCACGAATTCGCCCAGGCGCAGGACTTCCTGCACGCGATCGAGGCGCTGGGCCTGCCTTGGCTTGCCGTTCCCGGGAACCACGACGTCCCCCTGTACAATGTCGTCCGGCGCTTCCTGCGACCGCTCAGCCGCTACCGGCGCTACATCACCCCCAACCTGCTGCCCCGCTTCGAGGCGCCGGGGCTTGCGGTGGTTGGGATCAACACCGCCCGCTCGTGGACGATCGCCGATGGCCGGGTCTCGTTCGAGCAGGCCGCGATCATCCTGTCGGCGTTCGACGGCATTTCCGCCGATGCGGTGCGCGTCCTCGTCACCCACCACCCGCTCGTCGACCTGCCGTGGGGCCGGGAAGGGGCTAGGCTCGATGCTGCGGGCCGGTCGGTCACGGCGCTCAACGCCGCCCGCGCTGCCGGGGTCGCCCTGCTGCTTGCCGGGCATCACCACCGCAGCTTCACCGGTTCGGGTGCAACCTTTCACGACGCCGATGGATCGCTGCTCGTGGTGCAGGCGGGTACCACGACCTCGACCCGGGTCCGCGGCGAGGCCAACAGCTATAACGTCATCCTTGCGACGCCCGACCATGCCGAGATCGAGGTTCGCTCCCGCACCGAAGGCGAATTCGCGACCGTCCTGCGCGAGGTCCACGACCGCGTCGACGGCAAGTGGATCGTCAGCGAAGGTCGGTCCGCTCCGCCGGCACCATCAGCTTGAGCGCCTGGCGCGCGACCGACACTTCGATCGGGGTCGTCGCCAGTACCTCGCCGTCGACCGAGACGCGCATCGGCGGCACAGTCTCGATCCGCAGCCCCTTGGTCCGGAACGACACGAGCTCGCGCTTGTCGCGTTGCCCGATGGCGCTGCGAAACCAGCTTTTCGCCAGCGTCCAGCCCGATCGCCCGATGACCACCTGGATCGTCAGGTCGTGGCTTTCGACGCTCGCCTCGCCGGCGACCTCGAGCCCGCCAAGATATTGGCCATTGGCAATCCGCACCTCGAGCGCCTCGAAGCGGCGGACCTTGCCGTCCTCGATGAGATCGCAGGTGAAGGGTTTGAATCGGGCAAGGCTCCACGCTGCCCAGCCGAGATAGCCGATCCGGCCGAGCACGGCCTTCAGGCCGTGCGGGACGGTCTCGCCGATCATCGCCGGCAGGCCGATCGCAGCTGCGTTGGTGAAGACATGGTCGTTGATCCGGCCGAGGTCGATGTCCGCGACCCGCCCGGTGGCGAGGATGCCGACCGCGCCCGCGAGGTCCTGCGGGATGCCGAGTGTTCGCGCAAAGCTGTTCGCCGTGCCGAGCGGCAGCACGCCGAAAACCACGGGCTTGCCGATGAAATGGCGCGACACCGAACTCAACGTGCCGTCGCCGCCGCCGACGGCCACCAGCGTCGCCCCGCCGGCGATGACCTCGCACACGGTCGTGTCGAGTTGCTCCGGGTCGGGTATGGCGTGCGTCGCGTCGAGGCTGAAGCCGGCCTCCCGGAACAGTTTGCAGGCGTGCGCATAGAGCCGGCGCCCGCGCCGTGACTTAGTGTTGACGATCAGCGTCGCCTGGCGATCCCGCGCAATGCGTTCTGCGAGTTCGAACTTCTCCGCCTGGCGATCGGTGTCGAGGGTCGTCAAGCGGTGGACGGACGGATCATGGCTACCCGATAACGACGAGGACTGTACCGAGGAGTACGAACGCCGGGTCGTTCGGGGTCCAACCGTGCCCGGGCTCATGTCGGACATTCCCTTTTTCCGGCCTACGACGTAATCAGCTTCGGTGAACGCACCCAGCATCAACACACCCGAATATTCGGTCTCCGAACTCGCCGGCGCGCTCAAGCGCACGGTCGAGGCAGCGTACGGCTATGTCAGGGTCCGCGGCGAAATCAGCGGCTTCAAGCGCGCCGCCTCGGGCCACGTCTACCTGTGCCTCAAGGACGATAGCGCGGTCATCGACGGCGTCATGTGGAAGGCCACCGCGGGCGCGCTGCCGTTCCGGCCCGAGGACGGGCTCGAGGTCATCGTCACCGGCAAGCTCACCACCTACCCGGGCCGGTCGAAATACCAGATCGTCATCGAGCGCATGGAACCGGCCGGCGTCGGCGCGCTGCTTGCCCAGCTGGCGGAGCGCAAGCGCAAGCTGGCCGAGGAGGGCCTGTTCGACGCCGACCGCAAGCGCCCGCTACCCGACATCCCGCAGGTCATCGGGGTCATCACCTCGCCGACCGGGGCGGTCATACGCGACATCCTGCACCGTCTCGCCGAGCGCTTCCCGCGCCGCGTCATCGTCTGGCCCGTCGCGGTGCAGGGCGATACCGCGGTCGGGCAGGTCGTCGCCGCGCTGGCCGGGTTCAATGCCCTCGACGGCAGCGGCCCGATTCCGCGTCCCGACCTGCTGATCCTGGCGCGCGGCGGTGGCTCGATCGAGGATCTCGCCGCCTTCAACGAGGAGGCCGTCGTCCGCGCCGTCGCCGCGTCGGGCATCCCGGTCATCACCGCGGTCGGCCACGAGACCGATACCACGCTGGTCGACTTCGCCTCCGACCACCGTGCCCCGACCCCGACCGCCGCCGCCGAGCGCGCCGTGCCGGTGCTCGCCGACCTCCGCGCCAGTCTCGGCGCGATGGCGCTTCGGCAGGACCGTTGCGTCCGCCGCGGTGTCGAGCTGCGCCGCGAGCGTACCGAGGGCCTGGGTCGCCGCCTGCCGAGCCCGCGGACCTTGCTCGGCCTCCGCCAGCAGCGCTTCGACGAGCTCGCCGAACGCCTGCCCCGCTCGCTGACCACCGGAGCCGCCCGGTGGCGCGCCCGCTACGACGGCATCAGCGGTCGCCTGCAGCCGGCGATGCGCGGCCTGATCGCGAACGACCGCCAGAAGTTGACCCGCACCGCGACGCCGCTGCGACTGGTCGTCCTCATCAACGGTCGTGACCGTGCCGGCGCACGGCTTGGGCAGGCGTCGCGACTGCTCGGTTCGCTCGGGCCGATGCAGGTTATGAAGCGCGGTTACGCCCTCGTGCGCACCGCCGACGGCAAGCCGGTGACGTCAGCCGCTCTGGCGCGCGCGGAGGCCGTGCTGTCGCTCGGATTCGCCGATGGTGAAGTGCCGGTGTCGACGGCGCTGCCGCGGCAGGGTAGGTTGTTCTGATGCTCGATTTCCCACATGCTTGACTTCAACGGCGGCCGCCCGGCGCGACTGCGCTATCTGTCCGGATCCTTCGACGTGCTCGCGCCCGGCGACTACGTGACCTGCGCTGTCAGTGGCAAGCGGGTGCCCTTGGGCAGCCTGCGCTACTGGTCGTCGGAGCTGCAGGAGGCCTATGCGTCGGCCGACATCGCGGTGAAGCGCTACGGCGAGATGCGGGCAAAGGGCCGGATTTGACGCAGTCCATCGCGGGCATCCTGCTCGCGCTCCTCGTCGGCTGCGCCAAGCCGGTGCCGGCTGGTGAAATCAGCCTGGCCGGGCATGCGGAGCAGGGCGGCCTGCTGTTCGGGATCGCGCCGCCGGGAACGTCCGTGCTCAGGCTGGGGGACGTGCCGGTCCGCCTCGCGGGTGACGGGCGCTTCGTCGTCGGCTTCGGGCGTGATGCCCCCGCGTCGGCAATCCTGACCGCGACGCTCGCCGATGGTCGCGCCGTGACCCGCACCGTCGACGTCGAGAAACGCACCTACCAGGTCGAGTCGATCCCGAGCCTGCACCGCCCCACCACCGGCCCCAGCCCCGAATACGAAGCGATGCGCGCGCCCGAACTCGCCATGATCACCGGCGCTCGCACCGGCGAGACCAGCGAAACCGGCTGGACCCAGGCCTTCGAATGGCCCGCACAGGGCCGGATCAGCGGCGTTTACGGCTCGCAGCGTATCCTCGGCGGTGTGCCGAGCAGCCCGCATTACGGCGTCGACATCGCGGCACCCGCGGGCACGCCGATCGTCGCCCCGGCCGACGGCATCGTGCGCCAGGCCGGGCAGCTGTTCAGCCTCGAGGGCAACCTCGTCATGATCGACCACGGCCACGGCCTCGGCTCGGCATTCCTGCACCTGTCGCGGGTCGACGTCGTCATCGGCGAGCAGGTCAAGCGCGGCCAGACCATCGGCGCGATCGGCACGACAGGCCGTTCGACCGGGCCGCACCTCCATTGGGGCATGACCTGGCACGACGTGAAGATCGACCCCCAATTGCTCGTCGGCGCGATGCCGGGCGCGCCAGAGGCCACTAAACCATGACCCCTGAAGTCCAGGCGTTGCTCGGCAACGCCTCCGGCCTGTTCCGGGCCGGATTCGTGGCCGAGACGATAGCCGCTTACGAAAAGCTGCTCGCGCGCGAACCGAACCTGCCCGACAGCTGGTTCAATCTCGCCATTTCGCAGCGCCGGGCGCGCCAGCCCGAGGCCGCGTTGGCGTCGTATCAGCGCGCGCTCGACCTCGGCATCAGCGGACCGGAGGAGGTACATCTCCAGCGCGGCGTGATCTTCTCCGATGATCTCGGGCGTAGCGACGCGGCACGCGCTGAACTCGAAGCGGCGCTGGCGATCGATCCAGATTATGTCCCCGCGCTCCTCAACCTCGGCAATCTGCACGAGGATTACGGCGAGCGGGAGCCGGCACACCAGGCCTACGAGCATGCCCTTGCGCTCGAGCCCGAGTTGCCGCTCGCGCTCGCCCGGCTGGCCGGGCTCGCCACGATCAAAGGCTCCGATGACGCCTTGCTGGGGCGGCTGCGCGACGCTCTCTCGCGGCCCGATGCCAACCTTGTCGACCGCGCCGATCTCGGCTTTGCCCTCGGTGCCGCCCTCGACCGGGTCGGCGACTACGACGCGGCGTTTGGCGCCTACCAGGTCGCCAACCGCGCCAGTCGCGAATTCGCTGCCAATGCCGGGCTGCGCTACGACCGGGAGGCCCAGGCACGGCTCGTCGACCGGCTGATCGAGGTCTTTCCCGCCAAGGTCGATCGGCCCGTCGGTGAGGCCGGTGCCCAGTCGCCGATCTTCATCTGCGGGATGTTCCGCTCCGGCTCGACGCTGACCGAGCAGATCCTCGCGCGCCACAGCAGGGTCGTTGCCGGCGGCGAGCTCGGGGCATTGCCGACGCTCGTCCTCGAGCATCTCGTGCCCTATCCGGAATCGGTGGCGAGCGTTTCCGGCGAAGAGTTGGCCATGTTGCGCGACGAGTATCTCGCCAAGGTCGGCGGTCGCCATCCGGCGGGTACCGTCCTGACCGACAAGCGCCCCGACAATTTCCTGCACATCGGCCTGATCAAGACGCTGATGCCCGACGCGCGGATCGTGCACACGACGCGCGCGACGCTCGACAATTGCCTGTCGGTCTATTTCCTGCACGCCGCCCCCGAACTTGCCTACGCTACGGCTCTCGAGGACATCGTCCACTACGACCGCGAGCACCAGCGATTGATGGACCATTGGCGCGCCGCCTATCCCGGCGACATCTTCGAGCTCGATTACGACCGGCTGGTGGCCGACCCGGCCGCAACGGTCGACGCATTGGTCGCATTCTGCGGACTGGAGGCCGAGCCCGGCATGCTCGACCGTCCCGCCACCCCGCAGGTGGTCCGTACCGCCAGCAATTGGCAGGTCCGCCAGCCACTCTACCGAGGTTCCTCAGGGCGCGCGCAGCACTACAGCCGCCACTTCGCTATCGGTGCCACGCCGTCGTGATGAACGCCGTCGGGCTGGCGCAACTCGAACGACGGTGCCGCCGGTGACCCGGTCCGAGGGCCAGGCTGGAACTGTGCTGGCGCTTGCCAAGGCGGGAGACATTCGTGGAGCGATCGCTGCTGGCGAAGCGGTGCTTGCCGGTGGTTCGCCCGACGCTCCGTTGGCGTTGTTCGTTGGGATGCTCTGCTGCCGGGCGGGCGACCTCCAGCGCGGCATCCCGCATCTACGACGTGCCGTTGCGGCGGCTCCGCGCGAGCTGGGTGCCAAGGTCGAGCTGGCGCGGGCGCTGCTCGCGTCCGGCGCGCTGGTCGAAGCGGACGAGGTCGCGGCGCCGCTTGCCTCGGTCGCGACGCCAGCGGGACGCGAGATGCAACGGATCCGCGCGCACGCCTTGTCGCGTCAAACCCGCGCCGAGGAAGCAGGCGTGCTGTTCGAACAGCTGACCCGCGCCGACGCCGGCGACTTCGAAAGCTGGGACGGCCTTGGCGTCGCTCGGCTGGCGGCCGGGGATTATGCCGGTGCTACGGCGGCGCTCCAGCGGGCGACTGCGCTGCGCCCGACTGCCAGCGCCTACTGGATCAACCTGGCGCGCGCTTATGCTGCTGCCCGGGACTTTGCCAGCGCCGTCGAGGCCGCCCGCAAAGCGGTTGCGCGTGTTCCCGAGGACGCAGCGGCTCAACTCGAGCTGGGTCGCGGGCTGACCGGCCTCGACCGCGACGACGAAGCCTTGGTCGCGCTCGCCACAGCACGAGCGGCGGCACCGGGCAACGCCGAAATTCTCGCGGAGATCGGCGACCTTGAATTCACCTGCAAGGCGCCCGAACGGGCCGGTATCAGCTTCCGCGCCGCGCTTGCCGTGCGCCCGGACCTGCACCCGGCCCTGCTCGGACTCGCCAAGGTACTCGAACGGTTGAACCAGACGACCGAGTTGCTGGCCCTGCTCGATGAAGCCGAGGCCTTGGGGGTCAGCCCCGAAGCGACTGCGCTGATGCGGGCGCAGGCGTTGCGCAACGAGGGGAAGTTCGACGAGGCCCTCGCCGCCGCGCGTCGTTCGCCCGCCGATCACGACGCGGTGGCGCGTGCCCAACTGATCGGCGACCTTGCGGACCGGCTCGGCGACACCGACGCTGCATTCGCCGCGTTCTCGGAGGCGAACGACCGCCTTGCCGAGGCGGCTGTCGGATCGGCGCAGGCGGCTTCCGGCTATCTCGAGACCTTCCGCCGGATTCGCGAGATTCTGTCCCCGGCATGGTACGCATCGTGGGGTCCGCCCGCTCCAGCATCCCGGCGACCGGCACCGCTGTTCATCTTCGGCTTCCCGCGCTCCGGCACGACGCTCATCGACACCATGCTCAGCGGCCACCCGGATGCGGCGGTGATCGAGGAGGGGCCGGCAATCGACAGGGTCGCCGCGCTGGCGGGACCGGTCGAGCACATCGCCTCGTTGTCGGCCGCTGACATCGAACGTCTCCGCGCCCGCTACTTCGAGGAGGTCGACAAACTGAGCCCCGATGCCGGCAGCCGGCTGATCGTCGACAAGCACCCGCTTGCGCTGGGCAATGCGCCGCTCCTGCACCGCCTGTTCCCCGACGCGCGCTTCATCTTCGTCGAGCGGCACCCATGCGATGTCGTGCTAAGCTGCTTCATCACCAGCGCACAAATGGACAGCCGGGTCGCGAGCTTCTTCAGCTTCACCGGCACCGCCCGCCTGTACGACCGCGTGCTGGCGTTTTGGGAGCGCTGCACGACGGTCCTGCCGATAGCGGTCCATACCATTCGCTATGAAACGCTGATCGCCGATCCCGAAACCGAGTTGCGGCGCCTGGCAAGCTTTGCCGGGCTGAAGTGGACCGACAAGCTGCTCGCCCACCAATCGAGTGCATCGGCCCGGGGGTACATCGGTTCGCCGAGCTATGCGCAGGTCGCCGAGCCGATCTACACCCGGGCCAAGGGCCGCTGGCGACGCTACCGCGAGCACATGGCACCGGTCATGCCGATACTGCGCCCGTGGATAGAGCGGATGGGGTACGACGTCGACTGAACGACGCCGTAGCCTGCCATCACTGACTGTTCGTCGTCCGCAACGACTGAACCCGCTCGACGGTCTCGCGCTGACTGTGCTCGAGCCGATCCCACTCCGAAGCCGTCATGCAGGTTTTCTGGGTCTGCAACCGGCTGCCGAGCACCTCGTTCGTGCGGCAAACAATCCGGTTGGGATCCTGTGGCTTCCTGTCGGTCTGTGACCGTGCCAGAGCCGGCGCGGTGGCAGAAAGGGCTATCGCAGTAACAATCAAGAACTTGAACATAGGACCACCTGTCTGGCACACAGCCACCAGCCAATATCGATAGTGCTGGTCGCGAAGTGGCTATCTTGCAAGTCTGTCAGGCAATGTCAAAGGCGAGCGTGAGCCGTTCGCCGGTCGGGAATGCGCGGGTACCGTGCCAGCTCGTCGAGGGAAACAGGACCAGCCGGCCCGGTCGGGCTGCGATTATCCGGTGCTGCGGCAAATCGAGCCCAAGGGTCGCCGGCGGCTCACCAAGAGTTAGAAAGCCGGCGTCGCCGCGCGCGCTCGGTGGTATCGCAACGTAGAAAGCCGAGCTTAGCCAACCCTCTGTATGGACGTGCGGTTCGTGAAATCCGCCATCGGTGAGCCGGACCGACCACGAGCCCGCAAAGCGTGGCCGTCGCGGGATGCGCGCCAGAAACGGATGCGGCGTACCCGGCAGCGGCAGCGCGGCAATATAGGAGGCAACCTCTGCGAAAACGCGGTTGCGGACCGCACGAATGGCCGGATCGATCCGCGAAAACAGCGGGCCATCGGTCTGGGTGCCGCCGCGGACCGACTGGTCCAGTGGTTGGTGCCGGGTCAGGTGAAGCGGGCGCAGGGCGTCGGCGAGCGGTGCCAGCAGTGGCCAGTCCTCCCCGAAGTCGATGATCTTGATGAAGCGGTCGTCGTCGAGCCAGGCCGCGCGCGTGTCCCCGGTCAGCCGCCAGGCCAGCGACAGATACGGTCTCGCGGTCTCGTCCAAAGCCTTGGGCAGGCCCTCCGCGATGGCCGCAACCCGCTCCGGCTCCTTCCTCCGCAGCAGGTGACGAAGCCAGTGCAACGCGAGCGACGGGGCAGCGAGCGGATCGAGCCGGGCGAAGGCGGCGTCTGCCGCGGCAAGTTGGCCATGCTCGGTCGCGACCATCGCCGTCGACGCAATCAGCATCGGAATGTCGCCGAGTTCCGGCCTCGCAGCGGCGATCGCCGCCATCGCCAGCTCGCCGAATCCCGACCGGTGCAGCGCCATGATCTTCAGGTCGTGGAGCCGCGCGTCCCGGGGTGCCTTGGCAATCGCCGCATCGAGTTCGTCAAGCGCCCGGTCTACCCCCGCAGCGGCAAAACGCAGGCGGATCAGCGTCGAATGGCCAGCCAGCCAGCCTGGGTGCGTCCGAAGCATGCCGGCGAGCAAGGCGTCGGCACCCGACTCATCGCCGGCGGCGAGCATTGCGGCAGCATGCCCGAGGATGATGTCGCCGTCGTTCGGGGCCAGTCGTCGTGCGCGCTCGAACCAGCCGAGGCTTTCCACGCCTGCCTCAATGGCGGTGTGGGCGCGGGCATGGACCAGGCGCGCACTGCCCGGTGTCAGTCCGACGGCGCGGTCGAGCGCTTCGAGGGCAGCGACGTGGTCACCGACGGCGCGGTGCAGCAGGCCCACGACATGGAGCAGCGTGGCATCGAGCGGCACCTGCGCGGCGAGCACCGCCAGCAGGGGCAGGACGTCCTCCTCCCGGCGCTCGTCGAGGGCACGCAGTCCGAGGTTGGCTGCCACCGATCTGTCGGGACTTGGGCGGCGCACAGCCTCGAATAGTTGCTCGAATGAAGGGGTTGCCGCTGTCGCGGTCATCGTGACGCTCTCACAGCCCGGCCCCGTGACCGGCCTCGTCGGCTTCCATGACACGCGCGACCGCGGCGCATTCGGCGCGGCTCAGCCCGGGGTGCCAGAGGTCGAGGATGAGCACGATCCGCGGTTCGTCGCTGTCATTCGCGGCCTCGTGTTCGATCGTGTCGTCGAAGACGAACGCCTCGCCGACGCGCCACTCGCGGCGCTCGGCACCGACGCGGAACCAGCAACCGTCGGGCACGATCAGGGGCAGGTGACAAACCAGGCGGGTGTTGGCAATTCCGGTGTGCGGCGGAATCCGGGTGTGCGGGCGGAGCAACGAGAACATTGCGTTCGGCGAGCGGCCGGCGATCCGCGGCTGGTCGATCCGCGCCAGCAGCGCCATCGTCTCGGGGCAGCGCGTGGCGTTCTCGTCGACGACGCGCCCGCCGTGGAGCAGGTGGAACGCAGTCCAGTCGAGCGAATTGTTGAGCCCCGACCACTGCCGGACCGGCGTGCCCGGCGCATAACTGATATAGGGCTCGGCCCGCGCCGATTGGTGCTCGAGGAGCGCGGTCAGCTCGGCCAGGATCGCCGGCGTGGCGTCCTCCAGCATGCCCAGCCACGGGACATCGTCGCGGCGATGGAACTCGCGCTCGACCAGGCCCGGGAAATGGTAATGCGTTGGTTCGGAGTGAAAGACCCTGGTGCGGCGCAGCGCGTTCGACTTGAAGCGCTCGAGGTTGGCGCGTTCGAGATCCGATAATGTCGGGTCCTGCGCCAGAGCACTGTCCCAAGCGGCGGCGACGCCCCGTTGGTAGGCCTCGACGCGGGTCCTGGCGTGCGCGACGGCCTGCGTCAGTTGCGCCGGCACGGGCGCGCCGTCGACGAGTTGGGCGAGGGCGTGTGAATACGTGCGCGCCGCTTCGGCCCCGGCGCCGGTTGCTTCGAGCAGGTTGGCGCGGCTGAGCAGCGCCATGAAATGCAATGGGTCGACGCTCAACGCTCCGGCCACTGCAGCGAGCGCACCGGGAAGATCGCGGGCGGCGCGTCGTGTCGCGGCGAGTTTCAGCCACGTGTCGACGCGGGCCGGCGAAGCTTCGACGACGCGCGCTAACAGCGCCTGCGCTGCAGCAAAGTCGCCCCTTGACGCAGCGCGGTCAGCCTGGACCTCGACCGCATCCAGCGCCGCGATGTCCGGGTCGATGATGTCAGGGTCGGTCGAAGCCATGCGGATCAACTGCCAGAGCGCGAAACAAAAAGAAACGGCGGACCTTGCGGCCCGCCGTTCCCGGTTTCGTCAGCGTCTTCGCGACTAGAGGTCGAGTGTCACGCCGACGTAGATGTAGCGGCCGAGGGCGTCGTAAACCTGCGGGAAGGTGTTGCCGTTCTCGGTGACCGGCAAAGCCTGACCGTTGACCGGAGGCTGACGATCCAGAAGGTTGTTCGTACCGATGCGGAAGGTGAACTTGTCCGCAACAGGCACCGTCAGCGAGAGGTCGAAGTAGCTCTGCGCCGCAATGTGATCATTGCCCGGGTTACCGCCGACTGCAGTGGTGCCGGCGTCTTCATTGCTGACCTTGCGGAAGTAGCGCCATGCACCCGAGACGCTCACACCTTCGGGCAGCGTCCAGGTCAAGCGGGCATTGTGGCGCCACTTGGGCAGCGGAGTACCGCACTGCGCACCGAAGTGACCGCTGCACTCGTAAGCATCCGAGCCGATCGGCGACACCTTGAACTTGTCGAGGTAGGTGCCGACGAGCGAGGCGCCGAGCGTACCGAAGCGACCGATCGGCTGGCTGTACGACATCGTAACGTCGATACCAGCGGTCTTTACCTTACCGGTGTTGAGGTTCGTATCGATGACATAACCGTCCGGACGATCGAGGCGACCCGAGGCACCGCGAACAATCAGGCCGCACACCGAAGTGTTGCCACTGATGCACGAGTTGATGATCGTATCGGCGCCGATGACGCCGATCTGCTGTTTCACCTGGATCTGGAAGTAGTCAACCGTAGCCTGGAAGCCCCGCAGGAAACTCGGAGTCAAGACAACACCGCCAGTGTAGGAGTCCGAGATTTCCGGTTTCAGGTCCGGGTTTCCGCCGACCTGGCCGTTGTACTGGCCGGCCGGGTTAGCGGCGAAGGTGCCGTACTGTGCCGCGGAAACGCCGGTGAGTGCGCATTGCGCTGCAGTTGCGCGAGGGGCCGTTTCATCAGGCAGGACGGCGCACGGATCGCTTGAACCGTCGAGACCAATGCTCCGCGCCGCAAACAGCTCCGAAAGGTTCGGTGAGCGAACCGCGCGATTGTAGCTGGCACGGAACTTCAGGTCGCGGACCGGGGCCCACGAGCCCTCGAACTTGTAGGTATCCGTGTTGTACTTGTTGATGCCCCCGCCAATATCATAGTGCGAGTAACGGTAACCGGCGCTCGCGCGAAGGTCGTAGAAAAATGGCTTTTCCTGGACCAGCGGCAGGGACGCTTCGACGAAGCCTTCCTTGACGTTGTAGGTGCCCGAGTTCGGCGTGGTCGGGCCACCCTGGCCTGCACCGTCGCCGCTGAGGAAGTTGGTGTCGACTTCGTAGTTCAGCGTCTCCTTACGATATTCGCCACCGACGTTCATCGCAAAGCCCTCGTTGGCCAACGGGCTCGTCAGGCCGTACTCGCCACCCTGGAACGTGACCGAGGCATCGGCGACCTGCTCGCTGGTCTGGCCACGCGAGAACAACGGAATCTGCAGGTAGTTAAGAGCAGCGGAAGTGACGCCACCCGTCGTGAAGATGTTGTAGGGAACGCAGGCGGGATCGCTGCCGTCGACAACCGAGCGGCAGGTCGGCACGCCGCCTACGTCGACGACGTCGAGCGCCTTGCCGAGACGCGAGATCGAAAAGTCGTTGCGGTAGGTCTGCGCGAAGTCGACCCGGCTGTACTGGTAATAGGCATCGTAGCTGAAGCCCTTGGCGAATTCGCCCTTGGCACCGATCACGCCACGATACGTCGTGTGCTGCAGGTCATCGCGACGACCGCCACCTTCGACGTTCCGGCGACCGACATACACGGCCGCCCGGGTGACGCCGCGGTCATCGACGGTCGTATTGCCGGGGGTGCAGATGATCCCCTGCTGCTGCGCAGAAAGCAGCGGATTATCGCAATTGATCGTCCCGGTGTTGAAGAAATCGCCCGACGGCGCGATCTGCGCGACAGTGCGATCATCCTGGAACATGAATTCCATATAGGGCTTGAAAGCATCGGCCACGTCGTAGTGTGCAAAGAAACCTGCCGTGTAGCGCTCGTCGGGACGCTGGTAATAGTTGGTCGGCGCGAAGTTGTAGAGAACTCGACCGGGAGCGAACTGGTTACCCTCGACATGGTAATAGGTCTTGGTATCGACCTGGTAGAACGATCCCGCCGGCGAAGTGCCTGAGCCGCCGCAGGTGTACTTGCGGCCACCTGCAGCAACGCTGGCAGTGGAGTTGGCGGACAGCGAGCAGGCCGAATAGTCGCGGCGATCCTGGGAGACCGAGTTGAT
The DNA here is from genome assembly GCA_019285715.1 of Sphingosinicellaceae bacterium. NCBI lineage: Bacteria > Pseudomonadati > Pseudomonadota > Alphaproteobacteria > Sphingomonadales > Sphingosinicellaceae > Sphingosinicellaceae bacterium. The sequence goes on along the minus strand of CP079108.1, from coordinate 2,695,974 downwards.
CCTGCGGTAGCCAGCATAGGCGGTGACATGGCCACGGCCGTCATCGAAACCTGCACCGAAGACGGCGGTGGCATCATAGGTAGCACCGTCGGTGACGTTGCCGCTCGGGTAGCCGTAACCGCGTGCCTTCAGAGCATCGGTGATGTCGCTCCCGGCGCGATTGTCGTGATTATACAGGCTGTACTGGCTGTCGAGCTTGAAACCGTCGAACTCGGTATCCATGACGAAGTTGACGACGCCAGAGACGGCGTCGGCACCGTACACCGACGAAGCGCCGCCGGTCGAAACGTCGATCCGCTTGATGAGGGAAGCTGGGATTAGGTTGATGTCCGCAGCCTGGTCGGTGGTGCGCGGATCGCCCGAGATCAGGCGGCGGCCGTTGATCAGCACCAGGGTGCGGCTCGGCCCGAGGTCGCGAAGGTCGATCGTCGCGGTGCCGGTAGCGCCGTTCGAGATGCTACCACCCTGGCCGGCAAAGACCTGCGGCAGCGAGTTCAGGAGATCTTCGACGCGCGTGGTGCCGAACTGCTTGATCTGGGCGGCACCGACGACAGTAACGGGGCTGGCGGAAGCGAGCTCCGGACGCGGGATGCGCGAGCCGGTGACGACGATGGTCTCGTCCGACGAGCCCTGGCCCGACGTGGCGCTCTTGGTGGCTTCGGTCGGCGCGGGCGCGATCGGCGCTTCGACGGTCTGCGCGAAGGTCGGGACCGACATCATTGCAGTACCTGCAACGATCGTCGACGCGAGCAGACGCCGCTTCAAGCTATAGTGCATTCTTTGAACCCCTTCTGAGCGGCAAACCGCGTTGTGCGGTTTTGCCGTTATTCGATGGGAGCAAGCTACAGGACGAAAGAAGCCTCAAGCAATCGACATGCTGCAGTTGCGATGAGAATCGACCACGTTGTTACCGTTTGGCAACAGTGCGACAGCCCGCGTTGTGCGCCGCGCGACGCTGGGGTACGGCACGGCTCCGTTGTTCTTCGAGGTGCCGATGCCCGTCCGTCCGTCGTATCTCATCGCCGCAGTAGTGCTGGTGGCCGGTGTCGGTTCAAGCCAGGCGCGAAGCCCCTCCGACAGCCCGCCGGCGCTGCAGAAGGTCTTCGACTGCCGGGCGATCACCGACAATACGGCGCGGCTGGCGTGCTACGATGCCAATGTTGGCCAGTTGAGCGAGGCCCGCACCCGCGGCGATATCGCCATGGTCGACCGCGAGCAGGTCAAGGATGCCAAGCGCAAATTGTTCGGTTTCAGCCTGCCGAGCATCAGCCTGTTCAATCACGACGACAAGGACGACAAGGACATCCGCAAGGCGGCGCGCGCCGACGAGGTCGAGGAAATCACCGCCAAGATCCGCACCGTCGGCCACAATGCCGAGGGTGCCTTGGTGATCACGCTCGAGGATGGGGCGCGGTGGGAGCAGACCGACGCGATGATCTTCGGCCGCGCTCCCAAGCCCGGCTCGACCGCGACGATCAAGCGCGGCGCGTTCGGCAGCTTCAAGGTGAGCATCGACGGTAGTCCTTCCGCCAAAGTGCGCCGGATCGGCTAGCGGGCGTCGCGGCTAGCGGGCGTAGCGGGCGAGTGCCTCGCGGGCGCGCGCGTCGACAGTAGCGACGATTGGCCAGACTGCGGCGATCGCGGCCTCGTGACGGGTCCACTTGTCGGGGCGGGGCGCCGACACGACCGTCGGGGACAGCGGCAGCGATTCCGCCAGTATGCGGTCCCAGCCGAGGCCGACGCGAGCACTGAGCGAACTCAGCGTCGCCTGCGGGTCGGCGAGCAGGCCGTCGTACGACACCGACACGACGCGCCCCGTCGCCATCGCCTCGAGATCATCGAGGAGGATGGCCATCGTGCTCGCCCATTGCCGCGCGACGATCTCCGGAAGGGACAGGCTGCCCAACTCGCGCCAGCCGGGAACCAGCAGCAGCGACCATGGCGTCGTCCGCCAGCCCGGCAGCAGCGGGTAGGTCCGGAACCGGCCGGAGCCCCAGGCCTCCAGCATGCTCGACATGGTTTCGCGGGCATCGCGGTACAGGAAGACGAACTGTGCGTCGGGGAAGACCGTGTCCAAGAACGGCACGCGCAGGCTGTTCTTGGGGGTTTTCTCGATCATCCTGACCCGACCGACCGGGGCGTTGCCGTCGCGGTCGCGGAGCGAGGCGCGGAAGCGCTGCGCGATCTCGCGCGTGATCGCCGGAGTGGCATCGGCGGCGGTCAGTCGGTTCGAGGTCCAGCCGCGTTCGCGGGGGTGCAGGCCGGGGATTTGCTCGATAAGCCCGTGGCTTTCGCCGCCGATGGTGTGGACTTCCGGGGCCTGGGCCAGCGTCTGGAACAGCAGCGATGAGCCCGAGCGCGGGGAACTTAGGATGAAAACCGGGCGGTCGATGCCGGCGTCGTGGGTGGCGCGTCGCTGGCTGTCTTCCACGATCTAGTGCGTCGCGGCCCGGACCCCGACGACCGGCGGCAGCGCGGCGTTCAGGGTGAAGACGATCTCCGCGATCTGGCGGTCGACGGTCAGCCCGTTGCGGAGCAGCAGGTGCGCGCCACCGAGGCGAGGCAGGTCTGCCTCGAGCACCACGAGCAGCTCGCGATAGGTCGACGCACCCTCGTTCGACGAGCCGTAGCGCGCCCACGCGCCCGCCCAGCCCGCGACGAGCCGGTCGAGCCGGCGGGCGACGACCTCGATCGGCTGGCCGGGCAGGGCCTCGGCAATCAGGAAGTCGACGTGGTAGCGGAGTTCCCAGGGCGACATCAGGCTTGCCGTGTTGGTGCGCTCGAAGCTCAGCCGGTCGAAGCTCGACCCGGTGGGGACGACCACCCGCCTCTCGGGACTGGTGCCGGGAGCGGCAGCGCGCGCGGCCTCGATCAGGTCCCACAGGCCCTCACCGCCGACGGTGTCGAGCACCAGGTGGACGCGCGCGCTGGCGCCACCGTTGCGGACCCGGTGGCTCGAGAAGGTGTCGAATACCCAGCACTCGCCCGCCGCCATGTGGACGGTCTCGCCGGCGCAGGTGAACAGCACGTCGGGGGTCGTGATGATCGGGACATGGAGGCGGACGTGGGTGCGCCAGTAGAAGTGCGTGTCGATATGGGGCGGTACCACCGCTCCCGGCGCGAGGCGCATCAGCCGGCTGCGGCCCCAGACTGCGCCGATCGCTGCCATCACCTCGGTGATGTAGGGGCAGGCGCGCAGGTGCGCGGTCGGAGCCATCGGGGCCGCGGTGGCATCGCTCATCTGGCCATTGGTGGTGACGAGGCGCACGGCGGCGTTGCCGGGCAGGGCGCTGGGGTGAGGGACCCACGCCGCCGCCGGCAGCGCACGGACTTCGGCCGCCATTGCCTCGACATCGAAGGCGATCGGCAGCCGCAGCAGTGGCTCGCTCAGGCGCATGGGATGGTCGCGACGGTCGGCATCGATGCTGTTTTAGTGCGCCGATGCCGACCTGTCATGTCCCCCTTACGCGGCGCTCAGCAGCAGTTTCCCGTCCCCCTCGTCGACCTTGACCGTCGACCCGTCCGGGACTTCGCCCCCCAGGATCAGGTCGGCGAGCGGGTCCTGCACGAACTTCTGAACCGCGCGCTTCAGCGGCCGCGCACCGTAGACCGGGTCATAGCCGACCCGCGCCAGCCAGCGCCGGGCCGCGTCGGTGGTCTCCAGCACGATCTTGCGGTCGCGCAGCAGCGACTGCACGCGCTCCAGCTGGAGGTCGACGATGCCGCCCATGTCCGCCATCGCCAGCCGGCTGAACAACACGATCTCGTCGAGGCGGTTGAGGAACTCCGGGCGGAAGTGGCCGCGGACGATCTCCATGACCTGGGGCTCGACGTCGGTCACCGGCTGTTCGTCGCGGAGCGCGGCGATGAACTGCGACCCGAGGTTCGACGTCAGCACGATGATCGTGTTGGTGAAGTCGACGGTGCGGCCCTGGCCATCGGTGAGCCGCCCGTCGTCGAGGACCTGGAGCAGGATGTTGAAGACGTCCGGATGAGCCTTCTCGACCTCGTCGAACAGGATGACTTGGTAGGGCCGCCGCCGCACCGCCTCGGTCAGCACGCCGCCCTCGTCGTAGCCGACGTAGCCCGGAGGCGCGCCGATCAGGCGGCTGACGGCATGCTTCTCCATGTATTCGCTCATGTCGATGCGGACCATCGCGGCTGCATCGTCGAACAGGAAGCGCGCCAGCGCCTTGGTCAGCTCGGTCTTGCCGACGCCCGTAGGCCCGAGGAACAGGAACGAGCCGAGCGGCCGGTTGGGGTCCTGCAGCCCGGCGCGAGCCCGGCGCACGGCAGCCGACACGGCGCGCACGGCGGCGGGCTGCCCAATGACCTGCTTCGACAGCGCCGTCTCCATGCCGAGCAGTTTTTCGCGTTCGCCCGCTAGCATCCGGTCGACCGGGATGCCGGTGGCGCGCGAGACGACCGCCGCGATGTCGTCGCTGGTGACTTCCTCGCGGACCATCGCCGAGGCGGTGGCCTGCTCGGCCTCGTGCAACTGGCGCTCGAGGTCCGGAATTCGGCCGTAAGTCAGCTCGCCCGCCTTGGCATAGTCGCCGGAGCGCTGGGCCTGCTCGACCTCCAGCCGCGCCGCGTCGAGTTGCGCCTTGATGTCGGTCGCGCCCGCCAGCTTGTCTTTCTCGGCGGTCCACTTGGCGGTCAGTGCGCCCGACTGCTCCTCGAGGTTGACCAGCTCACCCTCCAGCGTCTCGAGCCGGTCCTTCGACGCAGCATCGGTCTCGCGCTTCAGGGCCTCGCGCTCGATGCGCAGCTGCATGATGCGGCGGTCGAGGTTCTCGATCTCCTCGGGCTTCGACTCGACCTCCATGCGCAACCGCGAGGCGGCCTCGTCCATCAGGTCGATCGCCTTGTCGGGCAGGAAGCGGTCGGTGATGTAGCGGTTCGACAGCGTCGCGGCGGCGACGATTGCGCCGTCGGTGATGCGGACGCCGTGGTGGAGTTCGTACTTTTCCTTGAGGCCGCGCAGGATCGAGATCGTGTCCTCCACGGTCGGCTCGCCGACGAATACCGGCTGGAAGCGGCGTTCGAGCGCGGCGTCCTTCTCGACGTACTTGCGGTATTCCGCGAGCGTCGTCGCGCCGATGCAGTGGAGTTCGCCGCGCGCCAGCGCCGGCTTGAGCAGGTTGGAAGCGTCCATCGAGCCTTCGGACGCGCCGGCACCGACGAGCGTATGCATCTCGTCTATGAACAGCACGACGTCGGAGCCCTCGGCGCGGACCTCGTCGAGCACGCCCTTCAGGCGCTCCTCGAACTCGCCGCGGTACTTCGCGCCCGCGATCAGCGCGCCCAGATCGAGCGACATCAGGCGGCGGTCCTTGAGGCCGTCGGGGACATCGCCGTTGGCGATACGCAGCGCCAGGCCCTCGACGATCGCGGTCTTGCCGACGCCGGGCTCGCCGATCAGCACGGGGTTGTTCTTCGTGCGGCGTGCCAGGACCTGGATGGTGCGGCGGATTTCCTCGTCGCGGCCGATCACCGGGTCGAGCTTGCCGTCGCGCGCCGCCTGCGTCAGGTCGCGGGCGTATTTGTTGAGCGCGTCGAACTGGTTCTCGGCCCCGGCGGTGTCCGCCGACCGCCCCTTGCGCGCCGTGTCGATGGCGGTGTTGAGGCCCTGTGGGGTCATCCCCGAGGCGACGAGCGCCTTGCCCGCGTCGGTGGTCGTCGCCAGCGCCAGCGCCATCAGCAGGCGCTCGACGGTGACGAAGCTGTCGCCGGCCTTGGTGGCGATCTGCTCGGCCTGGTCGAGGATGCGCGCGGTGTCGTTGTCCCACGACAGGCTATTGGCGCCGCCGCCGGTGACCTTGGCCTGCTTCGACAACGCGAGGTCGACGGCCTGCGCGGCGGTCGAGGGCTCGCCCCCGGCGGCGCGGATCAGACCGGAGGCCATGCCCTGCTCGTCCTCCAGCAGCGCCTTCAACAGGTGCGCGGGCGTAATGCGCTGGTGGTCCAGGCGCAGTGCCACGGTCTGCGCGGACTGGAGGAAGCCCTTGGCGCGGTCAGAGAATTTTTCGATGTTCATGACGCTCGATATTGGTGTGGTATGCGGGCAACACAAGTGGGCATCACATCGTTAATGAAAGGTTCCACCCAACCCTGTCGCGGAACGCTTCGACCAGATTGTTACGGCGTTGGGGAACTCTCGGGCGGGACAGGTGTCGTTACGGCGAACAAGGAGGAACTTTATGCATAGTCTTACTATTCTACTTGCCGGTGCAACGCTTGCGGTCGGTACCGCGGCCATCGCGCAGGCTCCTGCACCCGCCGCCGCGGCGGCACCTGCGCTCGCGGCCGGGGCGACTGTCTACGATCCTACAGGGGCCGAGGCCGGGACGGTCGATTCGATCAACGGCGACCTCGTCGTGGTGTCGACAGGGACCAACAAGATTTCGATGCCAAAGGCTTCGTTCGGCGCCGGGGCCAAGGGTCCGATGGTGTCGGTGACCAAGGCGCAGATCGACGCCGCCGCCAGCCAGGCGGCCGCGCAGCAGACCGCGGCGTTGAAGAGTGCGCTCGTCGTCGGTGCCTCGGTGAAGGGCTCGAGTGGCAGCCCGGTCGGAACCGTCAAGTCGATCGCCGCCGACAATGTTGTCGTCCAGAGCGCCAAGGGTCCGGTCGCCGTACCGCTGAACGCGTTCTCGGCAGGGGCGGGCGGCCTGATGATCGCCATGACCGCCGCAGAGTTCGAGACGGCTGCCGCTGCGGCCACCGCGAGCGCCACGCCGCAGTAGGGCGCGCCCCGGCGAGACGATCGATCTGAAGGATCGGCCGGTAACTTCCGCGTTACCGGCCGGTCTTTGTCACCTAACTGTAACTAAACTCTGCCACCGACACTTTTGTCGGGCCGCGACCGGTTCGTCTTGATCTGAGGATTCGGAATGACCGTCGTGATGACCCGAGGCATGCGCACGATTGCAGCGCTGCTCGCCGCAACTGCCCTCGCTGCTCCTGCAGTCGCCGCTGACATCACCGGCGCCGGCGCCACTTTCCCCGCGCCGCTCTACGCCAAGTGGGGCTCAGCCTATAAGGCCGCGACCAAGAACCAGCTGAATTACCAGGCGATCGGATCGGGTGCCGGCCAGGCCCAGATCAAGGCCCGCACCGTCGACTTCGGCGCGTCCGACGACGCGATGAAGGCCGAGGACCTTTCTTCGAACGGCCTCGTCCAGTTCCCCGCCGTGATCGGTTCGGAAGTCATCATCGTCAACCTGCCCGGCGTCGCGGCCAACCAGCTGCGCCTGACCCCCGACATCATCGCGGCGATCTACCAGGGCAAGATCACCAAGTGGAATGATCCCGCCATTGTCGCCTTCAACAAGGGCGTGCCGCTGCGTCCGATGCCGATCACGCCGGTCTATCGCTCGGACTCGTCGGGCACGACCGCGATCTTCACCAACTACCTGACCAAGGCTGCCAACGGCTGGACGCTGGGTGCCGGCAAGACGATCAGCTGGCCCGCCGGTTCGGGCGGCAAGGGCAACGACGGCGTTGCCGGCAACGTCAAGAACACCGTCGGCGCGCTCGGCTACGTCGAGTTCAACTATGCCTTCGCCAACAAGCTGACGACGACCAAGCTCAGCAACGCGGCGGGCAAGTTCATCGACCCGACCCCGGCCAGCTTCAACGCTGCCGCGGCGCAGGCCGACTGGGCCAAGGCCCCCAACGCGGTCGCCAACATGCTGGCGCTGCCGGGTGCCAACACCTGGCCGATCGTCAGCGCGACCTACATCCTGGTTCCCGCCAAGCCGACCAACGCCGCCGGCACCAGCGCCGCCCTGGCGTTCTTCGACTGGAGCTTCAAGAACGGCGGCAAGCTCGCCCAGCAGCTCGGCTATTTGCCGCTGCCGGCGGCAGCGATCCAGCGTGTCCGGGTCGAGTGGAAGGCCATCTCGGGCGCCACGCTGCCCAAGTAAGATGACCGACATCGCCACACCGGTGCCGCTGCCGATCGGGCCGCTTGCCACCACGCCCATGCCGACCGACGATTCTCCGCGCCATTCGGCGGGCGCGGAGAAATTGTTCTCGGGCACCGTCACGACCGCGGGCCTGATCGTCCTGGTCCTGCTCGGCGCGATCATACTGATGCTCGCGTACGGCGCCTGGCCGGCGTTCAAGGCGTTCGGCATCGGCTTCCTGTGGACCCCGGTGTGGGACTCGGTGAACAACAATTACGGCGCCGGGATCATGGTCTACGGCACCTTGCTCAGCTCGGTGCTGGCGCTGCTGATCGCGGTGCCGCTGTCGGTCGGGGTCGCCTACTTCCTGACCGAGATCCTGCCCTCGGCGTTCCGCCGCCCGATCGGCGTCGCGATCCAGCTGCTCGCGGCGATCCCGTCGATCATCTACGGCATGTGGGGCTTCTTCGTCCTCGCGCCGTGGCTGGCGGAGCACTTCATCCTCGACGTCGCCGATGCCGCTGCTGGCGTCCCCGGCCTCAACAAGGTGCTCGACTACGGCTCGGGCAACAGTGTCTTCACCGCGGGCCTCGTGCTCGGGGTGATGATCCTGCCGCTGATCACCGCGATGTTCGTCGAGATCCTGGGGGCCACGCCGGTGGTGCTCAAGGAGTCGGTCTACGGTCTCGGCGCGACCCGTTTCGAGGTCATCCGCCACGTCGCGATCCCCTACGGCCGCCGCGCCATGGTCGGTGCGGTGATGCTCGGCCTCGGCCGCGCGCTCGGCGAGACGATGGCGGTGGTGTTCATCATCGGCAACGCGACCCGCCTGTCGCCCAACATCTTCGCGCAGGGGTCGACGATCGCCTCGACCATCGCCAACGAGTTCGCCGAGGCCGGCTTCGGCACGATGAAGCTCGCGGCGCTGCTCGGCCTCGGGCTGACACTGTTCATCATCTCCTTCATCGTCCTGTCGGCATCGCGCCTGCTGGTCGCCCCCCGCGCCGCGAGTTGATCCGATGAGCGCCCATGCCACCCGCCGCAAGGCAACCAACCTCGTCGTCGCGGTGCTCGCGTCCACCGCTGCGGTGGTCGCGCTGGCGGTCCTCGCATCGATCCTGTGGACGCTGCTGTCGCGCGGCCTGCCGGCGCTGCGCTGGAGCACGCTGACCACCTCGATGGCCCCGACCGGCGAGAACGGCGGCCTCGCCAACGCGATCATCGGCAGTCTCATCCAGGTCGGCATCGGCATGGCGATCGCCACGCCGATCGGCGTGCTGGCGGGGACCTATCTGTCCGAATATGCGCGCGGTTCGAAGCTCGGCAACGTCACGCGCTTCGTCAGCGACATCCTGTTGTCGGCACCGTCGATCCTGATTGGCCTGTTCGTCTACACCTTGCTGGTCGCGACAACGCAGACCTACTCGGGCATCGCCGGAGCGGTCGCGCTCGCCGTCATCGCCATCCCGATCATCATCCGGACGACGGAGGACATGCTGTCGCTGGTGCCGATCGCGCTGCGCGAAGCCGCCGCCGCACTCGGTGCGCCGAAGTGGAAGGTGACGACGCTGATCGCCTGGCGCGCCGCCGGCTCGGGCATGCTGACCGGTCTGCTGCTGGCGCTGGCGCGGGTCGCGGGCGAAACCGCGCCGCTGCTGTTCACGTCGCTGGGTAACCTCAACTGGTCGGTTTCGCTGGCCAAGCCGATGGCGAGCCTGCCCGTTGCGATCTACCAATTTGCCGCCAGCCCGTACGAGGATCTCGTGCAGCTGGCCTGGGCCGGGGCGCTGCTGATCACGCTCGGGGTGTTGATGATCAACATCCTGGCGCAGCTCACCATCGGCCGTCGGCGCTAAGGATGAACGCTATGACCCAACCGCCGGAAATGTCCTCGCTCGCCGATGTCGTCGGGCGGCACGATACGCTCGCCGGAGCGTCGCCGTACATCGTCACCCGCAACCTCGATTTCTTCTACGGCGACCACAAGTCGCTGACCTCGGTCAACCTCGAGTTCCCGGAGAAGCGCGTCACCGCGCTGATCGGGCCGTCGGGCTGCGGGAAGTCGACGCTGCTGCGCGTCATCAACCGGATGTACAGCCTGTACCCGGGCCAGCGCGCCACCGGCGAAGTGCTGATGGACGGCCTCAACCTGATCGATCCCAAGGTCGACCCGACCGACCTGCGCGCCCGCGTCGGCATGGTCTTCCAGAAGCCGACGCCGTTCCCGATGACGATCTACGACAACATCGCCTTCGGGGTCCGGCTGCACGAGCGGCTGAGCAAGTCGGCGATGGACGAGCGCGTCGAGTGGAGCCTGCAGAAGGCGGCGCTGTGGACCGAGGCCAAGGACCGGTTGCACAGCTCGGCGCTCGGCATGTCGGGCGGCCAGCAGCAGCGGCTGTGCATTGCGCGGACCATCGCGGTGAAACCCAAGGTGCTGCTGTTCGACGAGCCGACCTCGGCGCTCGACCCGATCTCGACCGCCAAGGTCGAGGAACTGATCGCCGAACTCCGCGCCGACTTCACGATCATCATCGTCACCCACTCGATGCAGCAGGCGGCGCGCAGCTCGGACCAGACCGCGTTCATGTACCTCGGCCAGGTCATCGAAGTTGGGCCGACGGCCGAGATCTTCACCAACCCGCGGGAAAAGCAGACCCGCGAATATGTTACCGGGCGCTTCGGTTGAGGCATCACGGCCGGGCCAGCCTTGGAGACGATCAATGACCTCGACTGCCCCGCTACCGCACACGGTGTCGTCCTACGACTCCGACCTGCTGGAGCTGCGTTCGATCGTCGGCCAGATGGGTGCGCTCGCCGAGAGCCAGCTCACCGCCGCCTTCGACGCGCTGACCGACCGCGACGTCGCTGCGGCGCTGGCGGTGACGGCGATCGACGACCGCATCGACACCCTGCAGGAAGAAGCCGAGCGTGCCGCGACCGGCATCTTCTCGCGCCACTCGCCACTTGCCGACGACCTCCGCGAGGTCATGGCGTCGCTCAAGATCGCCGGCTGGCTGGAGCGTGTCGGCGACTATGCCAAGAACATCGCCAAGCGCGCCGTGACCCTCGCCCAGCTGCCTGAGTCGAGCGGTGCCGGCGAGTTGGTCGAGCTTGCAGCCCTCGCCAAGCGGCTGCTCCGGATCGCGCTGGCCGCCTACCTGGAGCGCGATATCGAGATGGCGCACGATGCGGTCCAGGGCGACGCGGCGATCGACCGCGAATACAGCCGGGTCTTCGAGCGGCTCGTCACGCTGACCGCGGCGGACATCGGCGCGGCGACCGGCTTTGCCCACCTCCAGTTCATCGCGAAGAACCTCGAGCGCATCGCCGACCAGGCCACCAACATCGCCGAACAGGTCGGCTTCGCGATCAGCGGGGCGCCGGTGGCGCGGCGTGAAAAGGCCGACGGCCTGCTCGGCGACGGCTAGGCCTGCCGCCCGATCCGTCGGGCAACCAGCGCGAACCCCGCCGCGTCGAGACGTTCGCCGAGCATCTCGCTGGCGTGCGCGAGGCCGTCGATATCGGCTGCATCGACGAAGTGACCGAGCACCCGATGGACCAGCGCGAACTCGCCGCGCCGCGCCCCCTCGATGACCGTCAGCATCGCCAGCTCGTCGGGGGTGGGGCAGCAATGCACCGGCGCACCGACCGCGATCTGCCACCGCGTCCGGCTCGCGAACAGGTCGAGCCACGCCCCGAGCGCGCCGAACACCGCCGCGCTCTCCGGCTTCAGCGCGATCGCCTCGGCCGCGCCCGGCGCCGTCACCCCGTCGATGACCATCTGCCGGATCGCGGCAACGACGATGCGCTCGTCCGGAGTCAGGCCGGGACAGCGCGGCAGCGGCACCCCTGTCGGCAGCGGTGCCCGCTGCAGCCGCTCGATCCAGACTCGCGCATCGCTCATCAGAAGGTCCCGGTCAGTGAAACGCTGAGGTTGCGGCCCGGCTGGGTGTAGGCGTCGAGCGTCGCGGACGACGCCGCCAGCCCGCGCACGTCGGACCACCAGGCGTATTTCTTGTCGAAGACGTTGAACAAGCCGGCGCGGACGGTCGCCCATGGCGCGGGCCGGACGTAGGCGGTCAGGTCGAGGATGGTGAAGCCGGGCGGCGTGAAGCAGGTCGGCGAGCAGGTCTCGGCGACGCGCGACTGGGCCTTGCGCGCGACATGGGTGACGATCGCCTGCCCGCCGAAGCGGCCTTCCGGGTCGCGGTACGAGACCCCGCCGGTGATCTTGAAGGGGTCGACGCTGGACAACGCCGTGGCGATGCCGGCGGCGTGGCGTTCGCCGCGGGCGAGGGCGGCGGCGCTGTCGATGCGGAAACCGCCACCGAGGTCGGCCTCGACGCGCGCCTCGACGCCGTGAACCTGGACCCGGCCGACGTTGACGTACTGGAAGATGCCGGGATCGGTAGGGGTGAAGCTGCCGCCGAGCTGCGCCTGCTCGATGAAGTCCTTGAACCAGCCATAGAAGCCGGTGAGGCTGGCATCGAGCTTGACGCCGCCGAGCGCGAGCTTGCGCACCCTGAGCCCGCCCTCGACGCTGTCGCTGGTCTCCGGCTTGAGGTCGGGGTTGGCGAGCGACCTGTAGTTCTGGACGAGGTTGACAAAGCCGTTGTTGACCTGGCTCGGCGTCGGCGCCTTGAAGCCCGCGGCGTACGAACCGTACAGCCCGAAGCTGTCGCTCAGCCAGCCGATCGCGCCAAGCTTGGGTGACACCCGGCTGTCGTGCTGGGCGGCGGGCGTGCCGAGGAACTGCGGATCGGCGCGGGGCTTGAGCTTGTAATAGTCGAGGCGCACCGCCGGATAGAACAGCAGGCGGCCGCCGCCGGTGTCGATCTCGTCCTGCGCGAAGACGCCGGCGAGGGTGAAACGGGTGTCCGGGAAGGCCTTGGTCGGAAAGGTCTCGCCGACCGGCGGCACGGTGCCGTCGCGCAGGCCGGTCTGCAGGGTTTGCGAAACGTCGAAGCCGGTGACGATGCGGTGGCCGATCGCCCCGGTGTCGAACTTCAGCGTCGCCTCGCCGACCGCGCCGAAGATGCGGTCGTCGAAGCGGTTGATGCGGGTCCGGTCGGCGGAGACGTTGCGGTCCTCGGCGCTGAACTGGCGGGTCCGGCTGTCCTGCCAATAGCCGATCAGGCTGGCCTGCTCGACGATGCCTTCGCCCTTGTAGCCCCAGTCGAGGCTGGCGCGGTCGCGGCGGCTGGTGTCGTGCGCGAGGAGGCTCAGCGTGCTGCTCGCGCCCAGCGGCGGGAGCGCGATGGCGCTGAGCACGTCGGTGTCGACGGTGCGGTCGTTGTGCTCGTAGGTGGCGCGGAGGCGGTGGCCGGGGGCAGGGGTCCAGACCAGCTTGGCGAGCACGGCGTCGTTGTCGACGTCGGTCGGGTTGGGCGTCGTGCGAAGCACGCTGGCGCTGTCGTTCTTGCCTTTGTCGTCGAGGGCGTGGCCGTCGCGGCGGGTGTAGGCGACCATCGCCTGCAGGTCGCCGCTTCGCCCCGCGACGGCACCCGCCTTGGTCCAGTTGCCGTCGGCGTCGGAATAGCCGAGCCGCAGCCGGCCGCCGACATTGGCACCGACCGCGAGCAGGTCCTCGGGGTCCCTGGTGATGAAGCTGACCGCGCCCGCGACGCCGTCACTGCCGTACAGCGGCGACGCCGGGCCGCGCAGGATCTCGACCGACTTGAGCAGGTCGAGGTCGGCGTAGTCGCCGCGCCCGTTGGCCTGTGCGCCGAACGCGAAGGCGTCCGGGAGCCGGATGCCGTCGGTCTGGATCAGCACGCGGTTGCCTTCGAGGCCACGGATGGTGAAGCCGCTGTTGCCGTCGCGGCCCGTCGAGCCGAGCGCCGCGGTGAAGCGCGACGGCTGCGCCCGCACCGACACGCCGGGCTCGAAGCGCACGAGGTCCTTGATGTCGTCGATCAGCAGGTCGTCGATCTGTGCGGCGGTGATGACGCTGACCGTCGCCGGCGCCTCGATCACGGGCGTCGCGATGCGCGTCGCCGTGACCGTGATGGTGCCGAGCGTGTCGTCTGCCGCCGCCGCATGGCCTGCCCCGGCCCCGAACAGCGCGCCGAGGCCCGCGCCGGCCAGCAAGTAGCGCTTCATCGTCGTCGTCGTCATCGTCGTTGTTGTCATCAAGTCCCCCTGCGAATGGATCGCAATAACACCATGTAGATATTGCGAGTCAATCGCAATCATGGCAAAAGACCGGGACAAGCTTCGAGGGATTGACGATGAACGACTGGAAATTGGCACTGTTGGCGCTGGCCTTGGCGACCGGCGGGACCGTCGGCGCGCCGCTGCTCGCCGCGCCCGTCAGCGAGGCCACGGCGACCGTCCCGGAAGCAGACCGCCGCGCCATCCTGGCGATGGCCGGGACCTTCAAGGTCAAGTTCGACTTCCGCGAGAAGGTCGCCTTCGTGCCCGGCTACACACCGATCCCGGGCAAGGTCCAGGGCGGCCACGAGGTCGTCCGCGTCGTCGTCGACACCGGCGACCACATCGTGCTCCAGCACCTGTTCGTCGTCGGCGACTCCGCCGACAAGGCCGCCAAGCCGGTCGTCATCAAGCACTGGCGGCAGGACTGGACCTGGCAGCCGAGGACCGTGCTGACCTATCGCGGCGCCTCGGTCTGGGCCGCCGAGCCGGTGGCCGCCGCCGACGCGACCGGCGCGTGGTCGCAGACGGTCTGGCAGACCGACGATTCACCGCGCTACGGCGGCATCGGGCGCTGGACCTATCTCGGCGGCGTCGCGAGCTGGACGAGCGCCCCGACCTGGCGGCCGCTGGCCCGCCGGGACGCGACCCGCCACCCGGTCTACGACCGCTATTACGGCGTCAACCGCCACGCCCTGACCCCGACCGCTGGGTCCACGAGCAGGACAACAACAAGCTCGGCCTGAAGGATGGCAAGCTCGTCACCTACGTCGACGAGACCGTCGTCAACACCTACGACCGCGACGCGAGCTTCGACACCGCCGCCGCCGATGCCTATTGGGCCAGGACCGCGAACTACTGGGCGGGCGTCCGCCGCGCCTGGGATGCGAGTCTCGCGGGCAACACGCCGCTGACCGTCACCGAGGTCGCCGCGACCGGCTCGGTCACCGGCGAGAAACTGATGGGCTGGGCGGACGAGATCGCCGACGGCACGCTGTCCGAACCCGATGCCGGCAAGCAGGCGGTCGCCCTGATCGGCGGGCTCGCCACCGCCAAGGCCGGTCGGGTGCTCTGATCCGGGCACCGGCAGGCGGATCGCCGCCGCGGCGGGCAGGGCGTTCCGCCGCGGCCGTTCTGGGCTAATAGGCTTGGCATGTCACCGCGCCTGTCCCCGCTGAAGCTCAAGGTGCAGTTCGTCTGTGGCGATGGCTTCGCGATCGGGCCGGGCAAGGCCGACCTGCTCGCGGCGATCCGCGACACCGGTTCGATCTCGGCGGCGGGGCGCCATCTTGGCTACAGCTACCGCCGCACCTGGCTGATGGTCGACACGATGAACCGCAGCTGGCGCGAGCCGCTGGTCGCCAAGGAGCACGGCGGCACCCGCGGCGGCGGCGCGTCGCTGACGCCGTTCGGCGCGGACGTGCTGGCGCGCTACCGGGCGCTGGAGCAGGCGGTAGCAGCAGCCGCGACCGGCCCGGCGACGTCGCTGCTCGCCGATCTGCTCGCCGCGCCACAGGCGGCCCACAAAAGCTGAGGGCGCTCGCTACCCTCTGGCGTTGCGACTAGGGCGATGTATAGCATCATATATCTCGAGTCGATGATCGAGCAGAATTACAGCGTCGATCCCGCGGCGCTCGCAGCGGGGGTTCCAGAGGGTTCATGATGACGACACGCATCCGCCGTTCGGTCGTGCTCGGCTTTATCGGGTTCGCACTGGTCGCCCCGGTCATCGCGCAGGCCGCCGAGACGCAGGTTGCGGTTGCCGCCAATTTCACCGAGCCGGCCAAGGAGATCGCCGCCGCCTTCACCAGGGCGACCGGCAACACCGCGGTGCTCAGCTTCGGCTCCTCGGGCGCGTTCTACACGCAGATGGCGCACGGCGCGCCGTTCGAGGTGTTCCTGTCCGCCGACGCCGACCGGCCCAGGAAGGCCGAGCAGGACGGCCTCGCCGTGCCGCGCAGCCGTTTCACCTACGCCATCGGCCGCCTGGTCCTTTACTCGACGGTGCCGGGGCTGGTCGACGACGGCGGCACGGTGCTGAAGTCGGGCAAGTTCGCGCATCTGTCGATCGCCGACCCAACCGCTGCGCCCTACGGAGCGGCTGCCATCCAGACGATGCAGAAGCTCGGCATCTACGCCCCGCTCAGCGCGAAGATCGTCAAGGGCAGCTCGATAACCCAGGCCTACCAGTTCGTCGCGACCAATGCGGCCGAGCTCGGCTTCGTGGCGCAGAGCCAGGTCATCAACGTGCCCGGCGGCTCGCGCTGGCTGGTGCCGGCCAAGGACCACAAGCCGATCGAGCAGCAGGCGGTGCTGCTGCGGACCGGCGCCGGCAACCCCGCGGCGGCGGCGTTCCTGAAGTTCCTGCGCGGCCCGGAAGCGACCGCGATCATCAAACGCTACGGCTACGAGGTACGCTGATCCCAAGGCTTTCCGGGTGGGCCTAGCGGCTCGGATCGATCAGGTATTTCTCGCCGGTCGCCTTGCGCTGGTACGCCATCAGGACCTCGGGATTGAGCGCCTCGGCGAGGCCGATGGTTGCCGTATAGTGGCTGGAGAAGGTCGTCGTCAGCTCGTCGACGACGCGCTGGCGCAGGCGCGCCGCGACCTCGGCACCGGCCTTCTGCAGGAATGGGAACAACAGCCAGCCGCTGAGGCTCCACGAAAAGCCGAAGGTGCGGTTGAGGATCGTCGGGCCGAGGTCGAGGGCGCCGTAAATGTACAGCTGCTTGAAAGTCGTTGAGCCGTAGCGGTTGTAGGTGCCGGGGGTGCGGTTCGCCGCTGTTTCCATCGCGGCGAGGATCTGGCCCGCCAGCTTGCCGCCGCCGATCGCGTCGAAGCCGAGGGTGGCACCGGTCGCGACGATCGCATCGGTCAGCGTTGTCTCGAAGTCGGGCAGGCTGCTGTCGATCACATACGCCGCGCCGAGGCTGCGGAGCAGCGCCGCGGACGCTTCGCCGCGCACGACGTTGACCAGCGGAATGCCGTCGGCGTGGCAGATCCGGTGGAGCATCTGGCCGAGGTTCGATGCAGCGGCGGTGTGAACGATCGCGGTGTGGCCCTCGGCGCGCATCGTCTCGACGAAACCGAGCGCGGTCAGTGGGTTGACGAACATCGAGGCGCCGTCGGCGGCACTCGCATCGTCGGGGATGATCGCGCAGTCCCGCGCCGCGAGCTTGCGGAACTGGGTGTACATGCCGCCGCCGATCATGCCGACCTTCTTGCCCTCGAGGTGGCTGACATCGGCACCGGCGCGGACGACGGTCCCGGCGCCCTCGTTGCCGACCGGCATCGACTCGCCGACGCGCGCCGCGACCGTAGCCATGCGGGCGGGCGGCACGTCGAAGGTCAGTACCGGCCGCTCGGCAGAGCCGCTGGCGCGCAACGTCGCGAGGTCGGCAGGTCCGAGCAGCAGCCCGAGGTCGGAGGGGTTGATCGGCGCGCCCTCGACCCGCACCACGATCTCGTCGGGGCCGGGGTCGGGGAGGGTGACGTCCTCCAGCGACAGGACGAGTTTCCCGTCCGCGGTCACGATCGACCTGAGTTCCAGTCCGCTCGACCCGTCGCCCATATTCGTCTCCAGACTTGCCATCGCGGCCCGTCTGGCCCCGCGCGGGGGCGTTGGTCAAATGGCCTTTGCGAATGGCTCGGCGTCGGGCTCCAGTCGCGATGCGACTGCGAAGCTTGCCGGGCGACGCGCGACGAGTTTCGCGACCTGGAATGCGGCGACCGCGCGGCTGAACAGATAGCCCTGGGCAAGGTCGCAGCCCTCGGCGCGCAACTGGGTCGCCTGCACGTCGGTCTCGACGCCTTCCGCGACGGTCACGAGATCGAGGCTCTTGGCGAGGGCGATCACCGCCTGAATGATGGCGACGTCGTCGTCGTCGATGCGGGCGAGCTTGTGGACGAACGACTGGTCGATCTTGATGACGTCGACCGGGAACTGCCGCAGGTGCGAGAGCGACGCATAGCCGGTGCCGAAATCGTCGAGCGCGACCGTCACGCCGGCCGCGCTCAAGTCGTTCAGCGTGCGCTCGACGTTTTTCGCGACCCGGCCGACGAAGACAGTCTCGGTGACCTCGATCTCGAAGCAGGTCGGGGAGATATCGGCCTGGTGAAGCGCCCCGAGCAGGCGGTCGCTGAAGTCTCCGCGCAGGAAATCGGCGGCCGAGCCGTTGATCGCGATCTTGCGGAAGTCGACGCCGGCGTGCTGCCAGTCCTGCATGTCGCGCACGACGCGGTCGATCATCCGGTCGGTCAGCCGCCCGGAGAGCTCGATGTCCTCGAACGCCGCTGCGATGCCGTTCGGCGGTTGCAGTCCGTTGCGGTGGTGGTTCCAGCGCAGCAGCGCCTCGAAGCCCGCGATCTCGCCGGTGACGAGGTCGATCTTGGGCTGGTAGAACGGCACAATGCGGTCGTCCTTCAGCGCCCCGCGCGCTTCGGTCAGCATCGTCGCGCGCGTCTCGATCAGGACCCGCATGTCGCCTGAGAACGTCCGGATCGAGGCCCGGTCCTCGGACTTGGCGGTGTTCAGCGCGATGTCCGCGCTTTTCAGCAGTTCCTCGGCGTTGCTCCCGTCGCCCGGCCACATCGCGCCGCCGACGCTGGTATTGCACTCGATCGCCCGGCCCTCGAGGTCGAACACCACGTTGAGCCCGGCGAGCGCGCGCCCGATGACGTCGATCAGCGCCTCGCCGGTTTCGAGCTTCGGCAGGATCACCGCGAACTCGTCGCCGCCCAGCCGCGCCACCACGGCGTCCGCCGGCACGATCCGCCGCAGCCGCTGCGCCAGCAGGCACAGCAAGGCATCGCCGGTCGGATGGCCAAAGGTGTCGTTGACCATCTTGAAGTCGTCGACGTCGAGGACGATCAGCCCGACCCCGTGTCGTTTCATCTTCGCGGCCTGCAGTGCATCGGTCAGGCGCTGGTTGAACAGGGTGCGATTGGGCAGGTCGGTCAGCGGATCGTGCATCGCCCGCCAGCGCAGGCTCTCCTCGGTGCGCTTGCGCTCGGTGATGTCGAGCATCGCGCCGACGGTACGGATCGGCGTGCCGTTGGCGTCGCGGACGATCTTGCCGCGCGAATAAATGTCCGCGTAGGTGCCGTCGCCCTTGCGGAAGCGGTATTCGGCTCCCCACAAGGTGCTGCCGTCCCCCAGCGCCTTTTCGAGGCTGAGCCGTGCCGCCTTGAAGTCGTCGGGATGGACGCGGTCGACCCACCACCCCTGCGAGGTGCCGGCCTGTGCCTCGGGATAGCCGAGTTGCGAACCGACCGCCTCGCCCCAGTCGATCCGGTCGGTCGCGTGATGCCAGTCCCAGATCGCCTCGTTGGTCGCGCCGAGCGCGAGGCGGTACCGTTCCTCGCTGAGGCGCAGGGCGTTTTCGGCGGTGACCTGGTCGTCGATGTCCTCGAGGCTGCCGTACCACAGCATGACGGATCGATCGGGGCCGCGCCGGGCGGTGCCGCGGGCCCGGGACCAGCGGTAGCTGCCGTCGGTCTGTCGAACCCGATAGCGGTGGTCGAAGGACCCGCGCCGGTGCCACACATTGACGCTGTCGGAGCCGATCTGCACGATGTCCTCGGGGTGGACATAGCGCATCCAGCCGCGCCCGAGGAGGTTATCGATCGGTACGCCGGTGACGTCGGCGGCGAGCGGACCGATCTCCAGGATCATGCCGAAGACGTCGCTGACCCAGGGTATCTGCGGGTTGAACTCGACGGCAAAACGATAATGCTCCTCGCTCAGCCGCAGCGCCGTGGACGATGCCGCCAGCCGCTCGGCGGCGCGGGCAGACTGGCGAATCATGCGGTCGTCGTAGACCGCGACCGCGAGTGCCACGCATAGCACTGCAACCGTGCCTGCAATGACCAGCCCGCCGAGTTGGTCGAGCCCGAGCGCGGAAGCGGCGACGACGATCGTCGGGTCGGGCAGGATCCGCAGCGCCGCCATGCCGATGAAATGCAGCAGCAGGACCCCCGCGCTGAGGCTGAGGCCGGCAAGCACACGGTAGCGGCCGGTCTGGCCCCGCTGCAGCAGCCACCCCGTCAACCCGCAGAAGAACAGCCCTGCCACGATCGACACCGCGACGAGGTCGAAGTCGTAGACGATGCGCCCGGCCACGATGAGCCCGTCCATGTCGACATAATGCGCGACGGCGAGGCCGAGGCCGACGATCAATCCGCCGGCTGCCGCACTGCCGCGCCAGCCGCGCCCTGTCCCGCCCGCTGCGGCGATCACCCAGCCGGCGACCGACAACAGCACCGTCGCCAATATCGAGACCGCGGCCGCCCGCGGATCGAACCGGATCGGCAGGACCGGCGAGAAGCCCAGCATCGCGGTATAATGCGTGCTCCAGATGCCGATGCCGGTGACCACCCCGGCCAGCGTCAGCCAGCCGCGGCGCTGCCCTCCGGTCGAGATCGTCCTCGCGACCAGGAGGACCGCGGTGAACGAGGCGAGGCCGCACACCACGAACGCGAGCGCGACGAGTCTCAGGTCATGCTCGTGGCTCAGGCACCAATACACGCGGAACAACGGCGATACTCCACCGGCAAAGTCGGCCGATGTCAGGGACGTAGACGAGACAAGTTAACAAGCCGGCGCAGGCCTCCGCTTGCCCTTGGTCCGGCTGGTCAGGTGGAATTGGCGGCAGCGGTCGCAGCGGTAGGGCCGGAGCGGGATATCCGCGTTGCCGGCGACGACCAGCGCCTCGGGCTCGGAGGCGAACCGCGTCTTCTTGGCGCAGACGCTCAGTCTGGTTCGCACGTCTGGAAACTCCGTTGACCGGGCGGTCGCCACAGCCTGTGCCTGCTTCGCGCCGGATTGGCGAGGCTCGGGAAACTTCCACCGTGCGGCGGGTTTTACTATCGAACGGCGTCTGCCGACCGATCAGCCTACGAGGAACCCCTATGCCGATAACCGTCAACGGGTCCGCAGTACCGTTGCCCGACGATATGCGGGTGTCGCTGCTCGACCTGCTGCGCGATCGCCTGCACCTGACCGGCACCAAGAAGGGCTGCAACCAGGGTGCGTGCGGGGCGTGCACGGTGCTCGTCGACGGCGAGCGCGTGCTGTCGTGCCTGACGCTCGCGGTGCAGTGCGAGGATCGGTCGGTGACGACGATCGAGGGTCTGAGCGGTGACGGCGGCCTGCATCCGCTGCAGCGCGCCTTCATCGAGCATGACGGCTTCCAGTGCGGCTATTGCACGCCGGGCCAGATCTGCTCGGCCGTCGGGATGGCTGCCGAGCTGCAGCGCGGCCTGCCGAGCCATGTCACCGCCGACCTGAGCGCGCCGATCCCGTTCAGCCGTGAGGAACTGCAGGAGCGGATGAGCGGTAACCTGTGCCGCTGCGGCGCCCACAACGGGATCATCGACGCGATTACCGAGACCTTCGCACCCGATGCGGCGGCAGCGCCGGTCACCAAGGCCCTCGAGGTGGCGGAATGACGCCCTTCAGCTTCGCCCGCGCGACCGATGCCGACCATGCGATCAGCCTCGGCGGCGCGCCACAGGCCAAGTATCTCGGCGGCGGCACCAACCTCGTCGACCTGATGCGCGAGACCATCGAACGTCCCGCCGCGTTGGTCGACGTCACCGGCCTGTCGTCTGCGATCGAGGCGCGCGACGACGGCAGCCTGTGGATCGGGGCCGCGGCGCGCAACACCGCGGTCGCCGAGCACGCGCTGGTCCGGACGCGCTACCCGGTGCTGGCGCGCGCGACCCTGGCGGGTGCCTCGGCACAGATCCGCAACATGGCGACCGTCGGCGGCAACCTGCTCCAGCGCACCCGCTGCGTGTACTTCTACGACGACGAGGGTTCGCGGTGTAACAAGCGCGTGCCGGGGCAGGGCTGCGATGCGATCGACGGCTTCAACCGCGGGTACGCAGTCCTCGGGGCGTCGCCGGCGTGCGTCGCGACGCATCCGTCGGACATGTGCGTCGCGCTCGCCGCACTCGACGCGGTCGTCCACCTGCAAGGCCACGGCGGGTCGCGGACGGTGCCCCTCGTCGACTTTCACCGGCTCCCGGAGGGCCGGCCGGACATCGAGACGGTAATCGAGCCCGGCGAACTGATCACCGCGGTCGAGCTGCCCGCGCTCGCCTTTGCCGGCCACTCGACCTACCGCAAGGTCCGCGACCGGGCGAGCTATGCCTTCGCCCTGGTCTCGGTCGCCGCCGCGCTCGAGCTCGACGGCGACAGCGTGCGCGACGTCCGGATCGCGCTCGGCGGGGTCGCGCACAAGCCGTGGCGCGCGTGGCAGGCCGAGGCCGCGCTGCGCGGCAAGCCGGCGACCGAGGCGAACTTCCGCGCCGCGGCCGACGCCGAACTCGCCGCCGCCGTCGCGCTGAGCGGCAACGGCTTCAAGATCGACCTGGCCAGGCGCGCGCTGATCGCCGTCCTGTCCGACCTGAAGGGAAACGCCGCATGAGTATCCTCGGCGACGCGAAGCAGACGGCCCAGGGTGCCGTGCAGGCCGTGGTCAAGAAAGCCGTGGAGCTCGCGCCCGACACGTGGGTCCCGGGTGGACGGCCCGACCCGCTGATCCGGCAGCAGCGCGGCCATATCGGGCAGCCGGTGTCGCGGATCGACGGTCCGCTCAAGGTCAGGGGCGAAGCGCGCTTCGCGGCCGAGGTGCCGATGGACGGGCTGACCTATGCCGCGCTCGTCTTCAGCACCATCGCCAAAGGGCGCATCGCGGCGCTCGACACCGGCGCGGCGGAGGCAGCACCGGGTGTGGTGCTGGTGATGACCCACAAGAATGCGCCGAGGCTCAAGCCGTCGCCGCTGTTCATGACCGCGCCGAAAGCGGCGGGCGGCGACGACCTGCCGATCATGCAGGACGACCGCATCCACTGGAACGGCCAGCCCATCGCGGTCGTGCTGGCGGAGACCCAGGAGCAGGCCGACCACGCCGCGTCGCTGATCGCGGCGACCTACGAGGCGGAGCCGGCGACGACGTCGTTCGCGGCGGCGAAGGCCAAGGGCACCGAGCCCGGCACTTTCCAGGGCGAGCCCCTCAAGATCGAAATCGGCGACGCCGAGGCGGCGCTCGCGGCCGCACCGGTCA
The DNA here is from genome assembly GCA_019285715.1 of Sphingosinicellaceae bacterium. Classification (NCBI taxonomy): domain Bacteria; kingdom Pseudomonadati; phylum Pseudomonadota; class Alphaproteobacteria; order Sphingomonadales; family Sphingosinicellaceae; species Sphingosinicellaceae bacterium. The sequence goes on along the minus strand of CP079108.1, from coordinate 2,672,834 downwards.
AGATCGACGTGACCTACACGACGCCGCGCCACAGCCACAATGCGATCGAGCCGCACGCCGCGACGCTGGCGTGGGACGGCGACACGCTGCACGTCCACGATTGCTCGCAGGGTGTCGCCGGCGTGTCGTGGTCGATGGCGCAGATCTTCGGCCTCGACGAGAAGCAGGTGCGCGTCACCTCGCCCTATGTCGGTGGAGGCTTCGGCAGCAAGACCTTGTGGCAGTACCAGACCCTCGGGGCAGCCGCGGCAAAGCTGGCGGGCCGCCCCGTGCGCATCGCTCTGTCACGCGAAGGCGTCTACCGCACCGTCGGCGGGCGTACCGTCACCGAGCAGCGCGTTGCGCTCGGCGCGCAGGCGGACGGGAAGTTCGATGCGATCATCCACACCGGCACCGTCGCGATGACCGCGCACAATGCGCTGCCTGAGCCGTTCATCGTGGCGACCCGCAGCGGCTATGCGGCCAAGACCTTCGCGCTCGACGTCGAGTACGCGACGCTCGACATGCTGGCGAACACCTTCATGCGCGCTCCCGGCGAGGCTGTCGGCACCTTCGCGCTTGAGAGCGCCATCGACGAGCTCGCCGAGACGCTCGGCATGGACCCGATCGAGCTGCGCATCCGCAATGAGCCCGAGAAGGACCCGACCACCGGCACGCCGTTCTCCTCGCGCAACATCGTCGAGGCATACCGGACGGGTGCAGAGCGCTTCGGCTGGGACCACCGCCTGCGCCCCGGCAGCCGGCGCGAAGGCGAATGGCTGGTCGGTTTGGGCTGCGCGACGGGCACCTATCCTTATTACCGCATGCCCGGCGGAGCCGCGCGGATCACGCTGACCAAGGACAGCCACGCCACCGTCTTCATCGCGGCGCACGAGATGGGCATGGGCACCGCCACGGCGAGCACCCAGGTCGCTGCCGACCGCCTCGGCCTGGCGATGGACCAGGTGACTTTCGTCTATGGCGACTCGACGCTGCCCGGCAACGTCCTCGCCGGTGGCTCGCAGCAGACTGCCTCGATCGGAGCGTCCGTCATCGCCGCCAACGAGGCCCTGGTGAAGGAGCTTCTCAAGCTGGCGGGCAACGACTCCCCGCTCGCTGGCCTGAAGCCGGAGGAGGTCGGGGCCAGTGACGGCGCGCTGTTCAAGCTCGACGCACCCGACCAGCGAGAGACCTATGCCTCGATCCTGTCGCGCGCGCAGCGCAACGAGGTCACCGCCGAGGCCGAGGCACCGCCGCCGCTGGAGACGCAGCACTGGTCGATGCACTCCTTCGCCGCGATGTTCTGCGAGGTCCGCGTCAACGTCGTCACCGGCGAGCCACGCGTCAGCCGCTTTCTCGGTTCGTTCGACTGCGGGCGCATCCTCAACCCCAAGACCGCGACCAGCCAGTTCCGCGGCGGCATCATCATGGGCCTCGGCCTGGCCCTGATGGAGGAAACCCAGTTCGACGAGCGCAACGGCCGCATCATGAACCCGAGCCTCGCCGAGTACCACGTGCCGGTCCACATGGACGTGCCCGAGATCGACGTGATCTGGAACGATATCCCCGATCCGCACTCGCCGATGGGCGCGCACGGCATCGGTGAGATCGGCATCACGGGGGTCGGCGCGGCGGTGGCGAACGCGATCTACAACGCCACCGGCAAGCGCATCCGCGACCTGCCGATCACGCTCGACAAGTTGCTGTGAGGGCCTGAACGGGGTCGCATCGGCACGGCGGATTGTCAGGCCCGGTTAACCCGGTTCGGTGGATGTTCTGCGTGTTCACAGTCAGGACCCCGAGATGCGCCCGTTTCTTCCCTTGGCCGTCGCAGCATTCACCCTCGCCGCCGGTGCCGGTCACGCGGCGCCCCGGCTGTCGCCTGAAGCCCAGATCGCCAAGGCGCTCGTCGGTCGGGTGGCCGGCAAGCCGACGGACTGCATCCTCCAGCGCAATATCCGCTCGACGCAGATCATCGGCGGGACTGCCATTCTCTACGAGATGAACGGCGGCGTGATCTATCTCAACCGCGTGGCGTCGGGTGGGTCGTTCCTGCACAGCGACCTGGCGCTCGTCACCGACACGCACTCGCCGCAACTGTGCAGCATCGATATCGTGCGGCTGTACGACACGCTGTCGCGATTCGAGCGTGGCACCGTCGGGCTCGGACCCTTCGTGCCGTACACCAAGCCCGGTCGCACCCGCGGCATGTAGCGAGCGTCTCGCGGCGCGCCGGGCTTGCTGCCGGCAAGGTTGCCCGCACGGTCTCGGCCGGACAACTTTCGATACTCGTGCGGGTCCCGGCTACTCGTAGCGCAACGCATGGATCGGGTTGGCGCGGGCGATGCGGATGGCGTGGCCACCGACCGTGATCACCGCGATCGCCAGCGCCATCAGGCCGGCCGCGAGGAACGGCAGCGGCGACAGCGTGATGCGATCGTCGAAGCCGTTCAGCCAGTCGCGCATCAGCCACCAGGCCACCGGCCACGCGATGATATTGGCGATCACCACGGGGCGGCTGAACTGCCAGACGAGCAGCCGGACGATGTCGCGGGTCCGCGCCCCCAGCACCTTGCGGATGCCGATCTCCTTGGTGCGGCGCTCGGCGGTAAACGCGGCGAGGCCGAACAGCCCGAGGCAGCCGACGATTACCGACAGCACTGCAAAGCCGGCGAAGGTCTTGGCGCGCGCATCCTCGGCCCGGTACAGCTTCTCGACGAGGTCCTCGCTGAATTGTGCCTCGAACGGCACTTCGGGTGCCAACCGCTTCCATACCTGCTCGACCTGCGCGCGCACGACGCGTGGATCACCCCGGTAGCGGATGATCAGCACGTCGTGGCTGTTGCGCGTCTTGTGGAAGCCGATCGGCTCGAGCGGCTTCTTGATGGAGCGGAATCGCGCGTCGTGGAGTACGCCGATCACCGTTACCGGTTCCGTCAGATTGCTGTTCGGGATCAGCGACGCCTTGAAGGTTTTGCCGACGATAGCGGCAGGGTTGGCAAAGCCGAGGCGGCGCGCCGCCAGCTCGTTGATGACGACGTTGACGCCGCGCGCGACCTGCGCCTGCTCGGCGACCGGATCGCTGGGGTAGGGCAGCGTCGAATCGTCGGCCTCGCGCGCCTCGTCGAACCAGCGCCCGGCGACCAGCTTCAGCCCCATCGCATCGAAGAAACCGCCATCGACGCGGTAGTCGCCGATGCCGACATTGCTGGTGCTCCCCGGGACAGTGTAGCCGGTGTTGCTGGTGTTCGACGTGGCGACGCCGATGCTGCCGCGTCCGACCGCCGCGACACCGTCGATGCGCTTCATGGCGTCGACGATGACCTGGCCCTTGTCCGCCAGCTGGGTGCGGTTCAGGTTTTCGACCTGCAGGATGTGACCCCGCGCATAGCCCGGATCGACGGTGCGGGCGTAGACCGTCTGTGCATAGATCACGACGGTGCAGATGATCAGCCCGATCGACACCGCGAACTGTCCGACCACCAGCGCGTTGCGCAGCCGCCCCGAGCCGGGGGTCTCCGCCGCCGAGCGGTTGGCCTTGAGCACGGCGGCCGGCTGGAAGCGCGACAGGAAGAACGCCGGGTACAGCCCGCCGAGGATGCCGACCACCAGGACCAGCACGACGACCGGCAGCGCGATGCCGTCGGGCCCGAAATAGCGGACCTTGAGATCGGCATCGAGGAAGGTCGCGAACGTTGGCATCAGCAGCTCGACCAGCGCCAGCGCGATCACCATTGCCAGGGTCGCGATCAGCACCGACTCCCCGAGGAATTGCGTGATCAGCTGGCCACGTCGCGCTCCGAGTACCTTGCGCAGCGCAACCTCACGCGCCCGCTGGCTGGCCCGCGAGGTCGACAGGTTGATGAAGTTCACCACCGCCATGCCGAGGATCAACAGCGCGACGACGGCGAAGGTGGCGATCGTACCGCGGTCGTTGCCGGGCGTCATCGCGGCATTTTGCGCCTCGCCGACGTGGATGTCCGCCACCCGGACCAGATGCCAGTCCTGGTCGTCGCCGTCGTTCGACTTGATGCCGTCGCTGATCTCGTCGGGGATGTTGCGCTTCTTCCAGGCCGGCAGTTGCGCGACGATCGTGGCGGGGTCGGTGCCCGGCTGTAGCCGCACATAGACCCAGCCGGCCTGCGACCCCCAGCTGGTCAGGAACCCGGGCTCGACCACCCTAGCCAGGTCGATGTGGAAGATGGCGGCGATCTTGAGGTGCGAATTCTTCGGCAGGTCACGCATCACGCCCGTGACGCGGTAGTCGCGGCGGACCCCCTTGGAGATCACCGTCAGGACCTTGCCGAGGGCCTGCTCGGTACCGAACTGGTGCCGCGCCTCCGACTGGCTCATCACCAGCGAATTCATGCCCTTCAGCGCGTCGCGACCGCCCACCACCATCGGCAATGGCAAAACGTCGAGAAGGTTGCCGTCGGTGTAATAATAGTCTTCACTTACAGTGGGTTGGCCATCCTTGATGATCGTCGGACCAGCCTGGGTCATGTAGACTTTGTTGAGGATCTGCGGAAAATCCTTCGTCAGCCTTTCGCCCGCGATATAGCTCGTCATCTGCAGGTTGATCTGCTCACCGGTCTCCTTGGAATGATACCAGCTCTGCACCTGGTAGGTGTTCGCCGCATCCGGCAACCATTGGTCGTAGCTCAGCTCGTAGCGCACGAAGAGCAGGATCATCAGGCACGCCGCCATGCCGATCGACAGCCCGGCGATGTTGATGATCGAATAGGTCCGGTTCTTCGCCAGTGCCCGAAGGCCGACGGTCAGATAATTGCGCCACATGGTCGTTCTCCGGTTCAGGCAGCGCGACGGCGTTCGACGAGGATGCGCCCGTCGAGCATGTTGACGATGCGCCCGGCAAAATCGGCATGCGCTGCAGAGTGGGTGACCATGACGATGGTCGACCCCTCCTGGTTGAGCTGGCGCAGCATCTTCATCACTTCCTCGCCGTGGGCGGTGTCGAGGTTCCCGGTCGGCTCGTCCGCCAGGATCAGCTTCGGCTCGGCAACCAGCGCGCGGGCAACAGCGACCCGCTGCTGCTGGCCCCCCGACAGCTGCGCCGGCCGGTGTCTGGCACGGTGCGCGATGCCGACCTTGTCGAGCACGCGGTCGACCCGCTCCCGTCGCTGCGCCGCGGGGATGTCGTGATAGAGCAACGCCAGCTCGACGTTCTCCCGCACCGACAACTCGTCGACCAGGTTGAAGCTTTGAAAGATGAAGCCGAGGTGGCGCTTGCGAGTGTCGGCAAGCGCCGCCTCGTTCAGGCCCGCGACCTCCTTGTCGCCGAAGCGGTAGGAGCCGCTTGTCGGTGAATCGAGCATGCCCATGATGTTGAGCAGGGTCGACTTGCCGCAACCGGAAGGCCCCATGATCGCCACGAACTCGCCGTCCGCGATGTCGAGATCGACGGAGTCGAGGGCGGTCGTCTCGAGCGTGTCGGTCCGATAGGATTTGGACAGTCCGGTCATCGTCAGCATAGCAGGCATCCTTAATTCGCTGGCTTCTCGAGGGTCAGTCGGTCCTTGTCGACGAGCCCAGTGTAGGGCGACGTCAGCACGCGCTCGTCGGCGTCGAGACCGTCGAGGACTTCGATAAAGTCGGCGTTGCGACGCCCGAGACGGACATTGCGCTTGACCGCGCTGCCGCCATCCGGAGCGACGACGAACACCCAGTTGCCGCCAGTATCGTTGTAGAAGCTGCCGTTCGGGATCAGCTTCGCCGGGGCCGGATCGCTCAGCGTCAGACGGGCTTGCAGCGTCTGCCCGCGCTGGAGGTTGGCCGGCTCGGTGCCGCTAAACACCAGGTCGATGATGAAGGTGCCGCTTTTGACTTGCGGATAGATCTTGGAGATCTTGAGCCGGTACGACTTGCCGTCCTGGTCGAGGGTCGCGGTTTGCCCCGGCACGACCCGGCCGAGGTAGAATTCATCGACGTCGGCGACGAGCTTGTTGCGCCCCGGACTGTCGATCTGGCCGAGCCGCTCGCCCTGCTTCATCGACTGGCCAAGCTGGATCGAAAACGCCGTCAGCTGTCCCGACACCGGCGCGCGCAGGTTGAGTTGCTCGAGGCTCGACCGGGCGATCCCGAGGCTGGACCGCAGCGACGCCGACGCAGCGCGCAATTGGCCGAGCTGGCTGGTCTGCAGCCGTTCCTCGGTCGTCTGGGCCCGGCGCAGCACCTCGCTGCGCTTGCGCTGGTAGGTGAGCTCGTCGGTCGTATCCCGGAACACCTTGCCCGCGACGAAGCCGCGGTCGGCCAGCGGCCTCTGCGTGTCGTAGAGCCGCTGTGCCTTGGCGGCGTCGAGGTCGGCCTGGACGATATCGCGTTCGTTGTTGAGATGACTCTGCGCCAGCGCGAGTTCCTGGCTGCGCATGTTGTTGAGCTGCTGCTCGACCTCGGTCTGCCGTGCCAGGGTCGAGAGCTGAAGGTCGGCGTTTGAAAGCTCGGCCAGCAGTTGACCTTTCACGACGGTCGCGCCGTCCTCCACGAAAATCTTTTCGACGCGGCCACCCTCGACGGCGTCGAGGTAGACGGTGATCAGCGGCGTCGCGCGGGCCCGGACCGGCAGGAAGTCCTCGAAAATGCCACGGGTGACCTTCGACACCGTGGCGCGGTCGGCAGCGATTGCCTGGGTTCCGGCGCGTGGCGCATAGGCCCAAAACAACAGCGCCAGCAGCAACGCCGCGCCCCCGATGATGCCGGTCAGCCAGCGCCGGTCAATCCCCCGCCGCGGCACTTCGCGGTCCATCGCAACGCCGGCGACCGGCCGTGACGGCATCACTTCGGGCTTGTCGAGGCGGACGACGCTCAAGCGAAGTGTCCGATGGCGGACAGGTGATGTTCGATTCCGGACATCATAGCGTCAGCGAAACCGAGATCGCCAAGTGTGGGTGAAAGTCGGGCAGGGCGAAGAGTGGCCTGAACGCGACCCTGCTACCGACGGCGAGAATGGCCGCCCCGATGACGGCAGCAACGATGAAACGCGGCATGACGAACTCCCTGGCCATGCCGGGACCTGTGCAGGAAGCGTGCCAACCGTCGCCAACCGGGTTGGCGCGGAACTTGCTGTTCATTCTCGGACAGGGCTACGGGTGACGATGATGGCGGAAACACGGTTCGAACTGGCAGTGATCGTCGACGACGATCCCGATATCGCGCTCGCCGCGCGCCTGGCCTTGCGCAACCTGTTCGCGGAGATTGTCGTCCTCGATGACCCAGAAGCGCTGCCGGCCATGCTCGCTACCCGCCAGCCCGATGTCGTGCTGCTCGATCTCAACTTCGAGCGCGGTGCCACCGACGGCGCACGTGGGCTGGCCTTGCTCGGGCGAATCATGACGGCTGAACCCGATCTCGCGGTTGTTATCATAACCGCGCACGGTGGGGTTGCCGTCGCCGTCGAGGCGATCAAGCGCGGCGCCACCGACTTCGTCTCGAAGCCGTGGTCGAACGAGCGGCTGGCGTCGACGGTGCGGACCGCGGTCGCGTTGCGCCAGTCGCGGCGCGAGGCCCAGACCGAGCGGCGGCGTAACGTCGAGCTCACTTCGCCGTCCGCCGAGACGCCGCTGCTTGGTCAGTCGGCGGCGATGCGGCGCGTCCAGTCGCTGATCGCACGCGCGGCACCGACCGAGGCCAACGTGCTCATCCTCGGTGAGAACGGCACCGGCAAGGAGTTGGTCGCGCGGGAGCTTCACCGGCAGTCGCGGCGGGTCGCGGCACCAATGGTATCGGTCGACCTAGGCGCGATTTCCGACACGCTGTTCGACGCCGAGCTGTTCGGCCACGCGAAAGGTGCCTTTACCGACGCCCGCGAGGAGCGCATCGGCCGCCTTCAGGCCGCGAACGGCAGCACGTTGTTCCTCGACGAGGTCGGCAACCTGCCGCTTCATCTGCAGCCGAAACTTCTCACAGCGCTCGAGCAGCGCCTGGTCACGCCGGTCGGCAGCAACCGTGCGGTCCCGATTGACGTCCGCGTCGTCGCCGCCACCAACCTGTCCGCCGACCGGCTCGCGGACGAGGCGCGGTTTCGGCAGGATTTGCTGTTCCGCCTCAATACCGTCGAGATCGAAATCCCGCCGTTGCGCAGTCGCCGCGAGGATATCCCGGCGCTCCTCGACCATTTCCTGCGCCTGTATGCTCGTAAATACCGGAAGCCGGAGCGGCTGCCCAATGCCGCGACGCTTGCAGCGCTGATTGACTACGGCTGGCCCGGCAACGTTCGCGCCCTCCGCCACGCCGCGGAGCGCGCCGTGATCCTGGCCGAGGGCAATACGTTGGCGCTCGACGATTTCCCGTTCCCGCGCCCGGCTGGAGGTGACCAACCCGCTCCGATGGCGGTTCCTGCGAGCGACCTCAACCTCGACCGGCAGGAGCGGCAGATCGTCGAGCAGGCGCTTCGCAAGCACCATTTCAACATCTCGCTGGCCGCCGGCGAACTCGGGCTAAGCCGCGCGGCGCTGTACCGGCGGATGGAGAAGCATGGCCTTTGACCGCCGCTTCGAGCTCGGGCTGGTATGGCGCGCCGCGCTCCTGCTCGGCAGCTTCGCGCTCCTGCTGCTGGCGCTGCAGACGCCGGGTCTGGTTGCTGCGCGACTAGTCGCCTTCGGGATTGCGCTGGCGGCGCTCGCGAACGTCTGGGCCTTCGTGCGCCGGACCAATTTCGAGGTTGCGCGGTTCATCGAGGCGGTCCGGTTCGAGGATTTCAGCCAGGCATTCTCCACGACATCGGGTTCCGGCTTCAACGCGCTCGGCACCGCCCTCGACGAGGCGATGCGCGACCTGCGCAACAAGCGTGCGGCCGTGTCCGAGGAGGCACGCTACCTGTCGCTGATCATCGACGACACGCCGGTCCCGCTGCTGACGCTGGACGACGACGGCGTGGTCTTGTTGCTCAACAAGGCGGCGCGGCGACAGTTCGATCGCCATGACGGCGTCAGGCTTGCTGATTTCGCAGTCTATGGTCCCGAACTCGTCGCGGCGCTCGGGCTGCCACCGGGCGAGCGGCGATTGACACGGGTCGTGATCGACGGCGTCGCTGAGCGCGCCGTGCTGGCGATGGCGCGGGTTGAGCGGCTTGGCGGCGGCCTCACCATCGTGTCGCTGATGCCGCTGCAAAGCGAACTCGGTGCGGCCGAACTGGCGGCGCAGACCGACCTCGTCCGGGTGCTGACCCATGAGATCATGAACTCGCTGACGCCGGTGACCTCGTTGGCGCGTACCACGTCGGACCTGGTCGCGGAGGCGGTGCAACGAGACCCCGGCCTAGGCGATGCGCTGCTGGCGGTGGAGACGCTCGCCAGCCGCGCGGACGGGATCCTGCGCTTCGTCGGTAGCTACCGGCAATTCGCCCAGTCGCTGACCCTCCGCCGCCGGCGGTTTGCGGTCGCCGCATGGGCAGAGGAGATTGCCCGATTGGCGCGGGCGGATCCGGCGGGCGCGAAGGCCGGCCTGAGCGTCGAGGTGACACCGCCGGAATTGGTCGCCGACGCAGACCCCGACCTGCTCGCCCAGGTCGTGCTCAACCTCATCCGCAACGCCGGTCTGGCGGAGCATGGTACCCAGCCCCGCCGAACCCGCTTCGCCATCATCGCAACGCAGGACCGCCGGCTCCTGATCGAGGTTTCGGACAATGGCCCCGGTATCCCGCCCGAACGTCGCGACGACGTTTTCCTGCCGTTCTACACGACCCGAAGCGAAGGTACCGGCGTCGGCCTCAGCTTCGCGCGGCAGGTCGTGGTCGCGCACGGCGGATCGGCCAACGTCGACGTCGGGCCCGATGGCGGAGCGTTGATCAGGCTGTTGATCTAGCCGCTCCCAACCCTGCCGTTGCCACAAGGGTTCGCATGACCAGGTTGAACCCGTGCGGATCATCGATGTTACACAGGTGACCGCCCGCGAGCGTCACCAGTCCGGCCCCGGCCTTCAAAAGTGCTGCCGCGTTGGCCAAGCGCTGCGGGGTGTCATCCGCACCGACGATTGCCGTCACGGGCACGTTCAGCGCCGCGATCATGCCGGCAATGGCGGGCAGCTCGTGTCGTGCGACCACCAGGTCGCGGGCGGTGTAATCTGCCAGCATTGCCGCGACGAGGGCGCGGCCGGCCTGTCCCGCCGGGCGCATCAGCCGGTGGCGCTGCCACAGCGTCCGCATCGCACCGAGATCGCCGCGCCGCGCCGCGTCCGTCATCGCGGCGATCGGGACCTCCTCGTCAGGAGCCGCTACGCCGTCGAGCGCAGTGCACGCCAGTGTCAAGGACAGCAGCCGGCTACCGGCGCGGTCGGCCAGCGCCAGCGCGACGCGACCACCCTGCGACATGCCGAGCACATGAAAGCGCCTGAGCCCTAGCGCATCGGCGACACGCAGAACATCATCGGGCTCGGCGGCGAGGTCGGGTGGGGCCGTCGCTTGTCCAAAGCCGCGCCGGTCGATGCCGATCAGGGCGAACTGGTCTGCCAGGGGAAGCTGCGGCAGCCACATGCGGCGGTCGAGTGTCCACCCGTGCAGCAGGATCAGCGGTGGCCCGGTCCCCAGCGTCTCGACCGGGACGGTGCCACCCGGAACTGCCACGCGTTGGACACGACCGCCCGGCCAGTGCGGTGCCGCGTAAAAGCGGGTCGGGTCAGGCAGCGTGGCGATAGGGATTGTTGTTGTGGCGGTCGCCGGCCAGCCAACGCGCCAGTTCGGCGCGGGCGGTTGCCCGGCGCTCGGCATCGCCCTGCGCGGAATCGGCAGCGTCCTGGGTGAATTCCAGGATCATGCCGTTGGGATCCTTGACGTAGACCGAGCGGCAATAGCCGTGCTCGAGGATGTAGGTGTCCGGCTCGACGATGCCGGCGGCAGCGATGCGCGCCTCGATGTCCGCCTGGGTTGCCGCGTCGACCAGTAGCGCGACATGTATGAACGGGGACTCCGGCAGGTCAGGGCCGAACTCGGCCTGGTCGGCGGGGTCAGCGAACTGGAAGAATGCCAGCGCCGAGCCGTCTGAAAGCTCGAAGAAGCAGTGGCAATAAATACGCTCACGCCCGAACAGCTCGTCCTTTTCCGTGTAGGTGGCGATAAGCGGCAGGCCGATGACGTCCTCATAAAAGGCGCGTGTCGCCTCCAGGTCCTTCGAGACATAGGCGGTGTGGTGCAGGCGGCTGGGACGGCGGCTGAGGTTCATCGGGGCGGCTCCTGTGCGGGTCAAAGCGCGCGGTCAAAATAGTCGAGGACGGCGGTCCGCGCCACCAGCCGGCCCTAGAACGAGTAGCTTGCCTCGACGCCGTAGCGGCGTGGTCTGGCCTTGAAGACGAAGCCGCCGGGCGAGAACTCGGCGTTGTACTTCTTGTTGAACAGGTTGGAGCTGAAGGCGGTCAGCGACCAGGCCTTGGCGGCGATACCGAGGCGCGCATCGACGAGGTCGATCGGGTCGCGCGAGGTCGAGTTCTCAACGTCGAACCAGGTCCGACCGGTGCGGCGGTAATCGACCCGCGCCGTCAGATCGAGCGTATCGGTGATCGGAGCGCGGTAGTTGCCGGTCAGGTTGAGCGTGTAGCGCGAGATCAGCGGGGCCTGGTTGCCGATGAAAGCCGGATCCGGGAACTTCTTGATCGCACTGTCGGTGTAGCCAAAGCCGGCGATCAGATCGAGGCCGGGCAGGGCGCGCCACGTCGTGTCGATCTCGAAGCCCTTCAGGCGGGTTTCCGGTACGTTGCCGAGGTTCTGGGTCGAGTTGGCGGCGAGGAAGACGAAGAAATAGCTGTTCTTCGACTTGGTCGTGAAGGCGCTCGCGTTGAAGGTCAGCTTGTGGTCGTCGGTCTGCGCCTTGACGCCGATCTCAAAGGTCTCCGCGACCTCGGCTTCGAAGGTGTCGCCGACGCCGACGATGCCGTTCGAAGCCGCGACGCCGCCGACGCCGGTCTGGTTGAAGCCGCCCGACCGGAAGCCCTTCGAATAGCCACCGAACAATGTCACCTCGTCGAGCGGACGCCAGGTCAGGGTCAGCTTGGGCTGCCACGCCGAGAACGACTTGCGGCGCACGTCGCCGGTCGCGCCCGCCGGAAAGCCGGGGATGTTGGGCAGATACTGCGTCGGCGTCAGCGTCGTGTTCTTGCGGCGGTCGTGGTCATAGCGCAGCGAGCCGTCGACCCGGAACTGGTCGTTGATCTTCCACACCGCGTTGCCGAACACCGCCCAGGCGAAATTGTCCTGGTCATCCGAGAGGAACGAGAACTGCGGATTGTTAGGATTGGTGCTCGGAGAGTGGAAAACCGGAAACACGCCCTTGCCCAGGTCGATCATGTTGCCGGTCGAGATGAAGCGCTTGGTGCCGATGGCGTAGGCACCCCCGATGATCTGCAGCGGCTTGTCCGATGGCGATTCGTACCGGACCTCCTGGCTCCACGCCCGGACGTTCAGGTACTGGCTCTGGTTGAGGTCGAAGCCGAAGATCGAGTTGAAGAACGAGTCCGGGATCGGCAGGAAGTTGAAGGCATCGCCGGTCAGGATCTCGGTGACCTTGTCGTAGGACGTCGTCGAGATGACCCTGCCGGCATCGCCTTCGTAACTGATTCGGATCGTCCCGTTGTAGATGTCCCGGTCGTCCTTGCCGGCATTGTTGACGCGGACCGGCAGCGAGGTGTCGTTCACGTCGGTGACGATGTTGTAGTAGAACGCCTGGGTGCGCAGCTTGCCGACGGCACCGCGGACGTCGATCGTTAGCTCCGGCGTCGGCGTCCACAGCAAATTGCCGCGCACGTTGAACTCCTGGAACGGGTCGGCGTCCTTGCCGAGGAAGGTGTTCGGGATGAAGCCGTTGGTGTGATACCAGGTGCTTGCCAGTCGGAACTTCAGGTTCTCGGCGAGCGGGCCGGACAGGCTGCCGCGGGCAAAATAGCCGAAGCCGTTGTCGACGCCGCCGGTGAACTTGCCCTGCAACTCGTCGGTCGGGGCCTTCGAGGTGATGATGATCGCGCCGCCGATGGCGTTGCGGCCGTAGAGGCCACCCTGGGGGCCTTTCAGCACCTCGATCTGCTCGATGTCGACGAGCTCCTGGTTGAACTGCGCGGCGTTGACCTGCAGGACGCCGTCAACGACGACCGCGACCGAGGGCTCGCTGTTGCGTGCCTGCGTGATGCCGCGGATGATGACGAAGCTGCTGCCGGCGTTCTGGGTCTGCACGAGGTTGACGTTGGAGGTCAGCGCGATGAAGTCCGCGGGGCGCTCGATGCCGGCGGCCTCGATCGTCTTGGCGTTGAAGGCGGTAATCGACGCGGGGGTGTTCTGAAGCGCTTCAGCGCGACCGAGGGCCGTAACCACGATGTCGTCATTGTCGACCGTCGTCGAGGGCGTAGCCAGTGAAGCGTTTGCTGCCGGCGTTGCAGCTGGGGCTGGCGCGGCGTCCTGAGCGATGGCACCGGTTGCGAGGAAGCATGCCGAACACGCCTGCAGCCTCAGCAACGTTCCAAGCTTCGACATCCCATTTCCCCCAAAAAACACGTGCCACGTACCGCTTCTGTGGCGGCGTAAGCCGCCCTAATGGAAGCTTCGCATTGCGAAGTCAAGTTCGATAATCGAAGTTTCAACGCAATGACGGCCCGCGCTTTGCTCCGGTGACTGCGCTTAATTTGTTGTCAGCGACCGCACCAGCGTCGGCCAACGCCGTAGCTGCTCTTCGATTTTCTGGGCCGCCTCCCGCAGCATCGGCAACCTGGTGCGAACCAGTTCATCCTGCGAAATGCGCGTCGTCGAGGTCGAGCAATTGATCGCTGCAATGACCCGCTCGTCCGGCCCGAGTACCGGCACCGCCACCGATACGATGCCGTAGTCGAGCTCATCGAGCGCGGAATCGTAACGGTTGGTGCGCACGCCCTCCAGCCGCTGGCGGAACGCGGCGACGTCGGTGACCGTGCGCTCGGTCAGGCGGGCAAGCGGTGCCTCGTCGAGGAATGCGGCGATCGCGACCTCGCCCTGGAAGGCGAGCAGCACCTTGCCCATCGACGTTGCGTGGAGCGGAAAGCGCGTGCCGACGCTTGCCCCGAGCCGGATGCGTCGGTTGGTCGGGATGTGGCAGACATAGAGGATATCACGCCCCGAGCGGACCGCCATCGAGGCGCTGTCGCCAGTCTGGTCCCGGAGAGCCTGCAGCGGCGGCACCGCGACCTGCTCGATGTTCATCGAGGAGAGATAGGCGGAGCCGAAGGTCAGCACCTCGGGCCGAAGCAGGAAGCGCCGCCCGACCTGCGCGACATAGCCGAGCGCGACCAGAGTGTTGAGGCAGCGCCGTGCCACCGCAGGCGACAGGTTGGTGATCGCCGCGACCTCCGACAGCGCCATCTCGGGATGGGCCTGGTCGAAGGCGCGCAGCACGCTGAGACCCCGCTCGAGGGTCGACAGATATTCGGGATCCTTGGGTTCGCGCTCGACCATATCGCCTAGCGCTATTGGCCGGGGCGTCATGATGCAAGGCCGCTACCGGGCAGCGGCGCGGTCCTGGGGTCCAAGGATGGCGTCGTTGTCGGCCCCGAGCAGCGGCGGTGCGGTGACGGACAGCGCTCGCTCGCCGTCGAAACTGAGCGGCGAGCGAATGGTGCGGAACTCGCCCATCGGGCCGGGTGCGGCGATCTCCAGCTGCAGGTGGCGCGCTTGCGGTGACGCCAGCACTTCCGCCGAGGTCGCGACCGCCGCGTTCGGCACCTCGAGCTCGGTCAGGCGGGCGCACCATTCGGCACGGCTCCGTGTCGCGAAGATCGGCGCGAGAAAGGCGAGGACGTCCTCATAGTGGGCGATGCGGGCCTCGCGGCTGGCGAAGGCGGGCAGGGCCAGCATGCCGGGCTGGTCGACGGCAACCGCGAGGTTCTCCCAGAACTTCGGCGGCGACGACATGTGCAGCGCCAGCCACTGGCCGTCGCTGCACTGGAAGACATAGGACTGGCTGACGTGCGGGCGGCTGTACGGGCCCATCAGCTGGCCGTCCGACAGCAGGTGGGTGAAATCGTCGAGATTGAAGTGGCACATCGCCTCGAACATCGACGTCTCGACGAGGCGCCCGCGACCGGTGGCGTGGCGGTCGTGGAGCGCCGCGAGGATGCCCTGCGCCGCGTAGAAGCCGGTCATCACGTCGGCGATGGCGGGGCCGACGACGCGCGGCTTGCCGGGGTTTAGCAGTAGCCGCAGAAAGCCGCTCGCGGCCTGGGCGACGGTGTCGAAGGCCGGGCGGTCACGGTCGGGGCCGGTGCTGCCGAATCCCGAGATCGAGCAATAGACGAGGCGCGGATTGATTCGCTGCAGCCGCTCGGCATCGACGCCGAGTTTGGCCGCGACGCCGGGCCGGAAGTTCTGGATGAAGACATCGGCGCCGGCGACCAGGCCGTTCAGTGCGGTGCGGCCGGCGGGGGTGCGGGTTTCAAGCGTGATGCTCTTCTTGTTGCGGTTCCAGGTCTGGAAGTGCGGCGCATACAGCCCACCGCGGAACGAGCGGAAGGGATCTCCGGTGACCGGCTGCTCGACCTTGATGACCTCCGCCCCGAGATCGGCGAGCATCATCCCCGCCGCGGGCCCGGTGATGAAAGTGCCCATCTCGAGCACCTGGATACCGGCGAGCGGCAAGGCCATCAGTCTCTCCTCGACTTCGAGCGAATACCCGCCGCAGCCTGTTTGGCAATCCACTGCCACCGTGTACGCTTGACGCCCAGTATAGTTTTCGCATAACGAAAACAAGTTCGAATTTCGAAGTAATTGGAGGCGAGCATGCGGATCGGCAAGCAGGATGCGCCTTATACGGCGATCTGCACCTCCGACGCCGAGCATATCACAGTGCGCGGCCACGACCTCTGCGGCGAGATCATCGGCAAGATGGATTTCACCAGCTATTTCTGGCTGCTGGTGACCGGCACCCCGCCGTCGCCGGTGCAGAAATTTTTCGCCGACGCGGTTCTCGCGGCAATCGCCGAGCACGGCCTGGTCCCGAGCGTCGTCGCCACCCGCATGACTTTCGCTGCCGCTCCGGAGGCCTTTCACGGTGCCGTCGCGGCGGGCCTGCTGGGGTGCGGATCGGTGGTGCTCGGCAGCGCCGAGGTCGCTGGACGGTTCCTTGCCGAGGTCGTTGCCGGCGGTGACGCGGAAACTTCGGTGCGCGCGCTGCGAGCCGACAAGAAGGCGATCCCGGGCTTCGGCCACCCCCAGCACAGTGGCGGTGATCCACGCGCCAATCTGTTGCTCAAGCTTGCCGCCGAGCACCGCATCGAGGGCCCGCACATCGCCGCGCTTCGGGCGATCGGCGAGTGCCTGCCGGGCGTCATCGGCCGGTCCCTGCCGGTCAACGTCAACGGCGCAATTCCGGCCGTCATGCTCGATGTCGGCTTCCCGCTGGCGGCGTTGAAGGGCATTTCGCTTCTGGCGCGCACCGCCAGCCTGATCGCGCACCTGCAGGAAGAGTCGGAGCGTCCGATCGGCTTCATCCTGTCCGGTGCTGCCGCGGCGGCGATTTCCTACGACGGCCCTGAATAAACGACGCCCCTGAGGAGGTTTCATGCTGTTTCCAACGTCGCTGGTCGGCTCCTACCCCCAGCCCGACTGGCTGATCGACCGCGAGAAGCTTGCGGGTCGCTTTCCGCCGCGGGTCCGCGCGCGTGAGCTGTGGCGGGTCGCGCCCGAGTATCTCGCCCAGGCCCAGGACGATGCCACGCTGATCGCAATCCGCGACCAGGAGCGCGCCGGGCTCGACATCATCACCGACGGCGAGATGCGCCGCGAAAGCTATTCCAACCGCTTCGCCACCGCGCTCGATGGCGTCGACCTCGACAATCCCGGTTCGGCCCTCGACCGCTCGGGCCACGCCAACCCGGTGCCGCGCGTCACCGGGCGCATCCGCCGCCGCCATGCCGTCGAGGCCGCCGACGTGGCGTTTCTGCGCGCCAACACCGACCGGCGCATCAAGATCACCGTGCCCGGGCCGTTCACCATGGCCCAGCAGGCGCAGAACGACTTTTACCCGAGCCTGCGCGAGATGGCGCTCGACTATGCCGAGGCCGTCAACGCCGAGATCCGCGACCTGTTCGCGGCCGGGGCGGACATCGTCCAGATCGACGAGCCGTACATGCAGGCCCGCCCCGATGCCGCGCGCGAATACGGGCTGGAGGCGGTCAACGCCGCGCTCGACGGCATCACCGGGCAGACGGCGCTGCACATCTGCTTCGGCTATGCGGCGATCATCCACGAGCGGCCGACCGGCTACAGCTTCCTGCCCGAGCTGGCGGGGTCGCCGGTGCGGCAGGTGTCGCTGGAGACGGCGCAGTCGAACCTCGACACGACGGTGCTCGAGGAACTGCGCGGCAAGTCGATCATCCTGGGCGTCATCGACCTGTCGACCCACGACATCGAGACCGCCGAGACCGTTGCCGCGAGGATCCGCCGGGCGCTACCGCATGTCGATGCCGACAAGGTCATCGTCGCACCCGATTGCGGGATGAAATACCTGCCGCGCGCCGTTGCCTTCGGCAAGATGCAGGCGATGGCCGCGGGAGCTGCGATCGTGCGTGCCGAAGTGGAGGGTCGGTCGTGACCGCCGGGCGCTTCCTCACCACCCACGTCGGCAGCCTGCCGCGCGCCGACGACCTGATCGCAATGATCTTCGCCAAGGAGGAGGGCGCCACGGTCGATGCCGCGGCGCTGGCGGCGCGGGTCGAGCTTGCCGTCGGCGATGTCGTCGATGCGCAGGCCCGCGCCGGCCTCGATGTCGTCAACGACGGCGAGCAGTCGAAGCCGAGCTATGCGACCTACATCAAGGACCGCCTCCACGGCTTCAGCGGCGAGGGCAACTCCTACGTCTTCCAGGACGTCGAGGACTTCCCCGGGGTCAAGCAGCGCATCTTCGGCGATGCCGGGCGCAAGCACCGCAAGACGCCGGCGTGCAACGCGCCGATCACCGTTAAGGACATGGACGCGGTCCACGTCGACGCCGCCAACCTCGGCGATGCACTGAGCCGCCATCCGGGCACCCTAGGTTTCATGTCCGCGGCCTCGCCGGGGGTGACGGCGCTGTTCTTCGCCAACGCCTATTACGCCAGCGACGAGGACTATCTGTTCGCGCTCGCCGAGGGACTGCGTCACGAGTACGAGGCAATCGTCGCCGCCGGCCTGACCCTCCAGGTCGATTGCCCCGACCTCGCGATGGGCCGCCACACCCAGTTCCGCGACCTCGACCTGAGCGCCTTCCGCGACCGCATCGCGCTCAACGTCGCGGCGCTCAACCATGCCACCCGCAACATCGCGCCGGAGCGCATGCGGATGCACCTGTGCTGGGGTAACTACCCGGGGCCACACCACTGCGACGTGCCGCTGCGCGATATCCTCGACCTGGTCTGGACGGCGCGCCCGCATGCAATCCAGTTCGAGGCCGCCAACCCGCGTCACGCCCACGAATTCGCGCTGTTCGAGGAGGTCGGCCTGCCGGACGGCAAGGTGCTCATCCCCGGCGTCGTCGAGTGCCAGTCGGGCTATATCGAGCATCCGGAGTTGATCGCCCAGCGCATCGGACGCTATGCGCACCTGGTCGGGCGCGACCGTGTCATGGCGGGCGTCGACTGCGGCTTCTCGATCCACGCCGGCTCGGGCGGTGTCGATCCGGACGTAGTCTGGGCCAAGATGGGAGTGCTGGCGGAGGGCGCGGCGATAGCGTCGCGGCGCTTCTGGCCGTAGACGCGCGTGGCGAGCGACGCCTCGCCTTGGCTTGCGAGGGGCGATGCCGCGACTGATCCTGTTCAACAAGCCGTACGGCGTTCTGCCGCAATTCACCGATCGCGGCGCGGTTTCGGCCCGGCCAACGCTGTCGAGCTTCATCGAGGTGCCAGGCGTCTACCCCGCGGGGCGTCTCGACCTCGATAGCGAGGGGCTGCTCCTGCTCACCGACGACGGCAGGCTGCAGGCGCGGATCGCCGACCCCAGGTTCAAGATGGCGAAGTCGTATCTGGTCCAGGTCGAGGGTGAGCCTGAGGAGGCGAGCCTCGCGGCGCTGCGTCGGGGTGTCGTGCTGAAGGACGGCCCGACCCGTCCGGCTGAGGCAGAGCGCATTGCGGCGCCGGAGCTCTGGCCGCGCGACCCACCGGTGCGTTTTCGCAAGACCGTGCCCGACTGCTGGCTCAGGCTGACGATCCGCGAGGGACGGAACCGGCAGGTGCGCCGGATGACGGCAGCGATCGGTCATCCAACGCTCAGGCTGGTGCGGTGGAGCGTCGGCGACTGGACGATCGAAGGGATTCGCCCCGGGGAGTGGCGGGAACTGCCGGTCGCTCAGGCTTCAGGGTCGAAGGTGACGCTGCCTTGATCGAGGAGGCTTGCGATCAAGGCGATCGCCGAGGATGATTCCAGCAATGCCGGGGCGATCGGCACGCGGTCGCGGGCACAGAGTAATTCGGCAAACGCCGCGCTCTCCTCGGCGCATGAGAAGCTTTCGCCATCGACGAACAGGATTAGTGAGTTCGCGTCTTGCCGAATGAACGAAAAGCGGCTTGCCGGGCTGCGGCGCAGCGTACTGCCGTCGGCGATCTGCTGGCGGAGCTTGCCGGCGCGAATGGGCGGCTCGGGTTCAAAATCGGCATCGGGGTTTTTCGGCGTGCTGCTGTATTCGCCGAACCAGCGCGCGAACGCGTCGCGGTCGAGCATTTTCTCGGTGACCATCGCATGCAGCCGGGCGATCGCTTCCAAAGAGATCTCGCCCGGATTGTCCTGCGCCGCCAAACCCGCATCGACGTAGCGGTCGTCTTCCTGCATCGCCTCGAGCAGGTGATCGCACCAGTGCGCCGTCAGTTCGCTCCGCGACGGCGCTCGAAAACCGATCGAGTAGGTCATGCAGTCGTCGCCGACCGCGACACCGTTGTGGGCAATGCGGGGCGGCACATAGAGGATGTCGCCGGGCTCGAGAATCCACTCGTCGGTGGGTTCGAATTTCGCGAGCAGCCGCAGATCGTCGTGCGGCAACAGTTCGGTCGCGTGATCGCACAGGCCGCCGACTTGCCAGCGGCGCTTGCCCAGTCCCTGGATCAGGAAGACGTCGTACTGGTCGAAGTGCGGACCGACGCCACCCTTGTCGGTCGCGTAGCTGACCATGACGTCGTCGATGCGCCAGTTCGGGATAAATCGGAACGGCTCGATGAGTGCGGCGACGTCCGGCACGATATGGTCGACCGCCTGCACGAGCAGCGTCCACGGCTTCTTGCCGGGCTTGGCGAAACGCGATCCCGGGAAAGGACCGTGCTCGACTTTCCAGGTGTCGCGCTTCTGCACGATCAGGCGGGATTCAATGCCGTCCTCACAGGCGAGACCTGCCAGTTCATTCGGCTCGAGCGGGTTGCTCCAGGACGCCCACGGACTCCGGATCAGCAGCGGCTGCTTCTGCCAGTAGTCGCGCAGGAATACGCCGACATCGAAATGGTTGAGGTGCATGCGGTCTCGCGGGGAATGTCAGCGGTATGCCAGGAACAGTTGCCGGCCACATCGCCGATCCGGGGCTCTGGAGTCAAAGCGGCTCTCTTTCCCGGTAACCTGCCCTGTGTCGGGCGGGTGGCCGGTCTCGCATCGCCCGACTAACGTGGTGGACCCGAAAATTCATCGAGGACCATCGCCATGTCCCTTTCCCGCCGCTGGCTGCTGACAGCCGCCACGCTCGTGCCCGCGGCCTTCCGGCCGGCCGGCGCGTTGGCTCGCTCGCCCGCGACGCAACCGCTGACGCGCGAGCCGGTGCGACCCGGAGCTCCGCCGCAGGACGTATGGGATGTGTGGCCGGGCCGCCCGCCCGGGGGCGAGCGGGTCCCGGCTTGGAGTAGTCCCACGCCGCCGCCACGTCCGGTTCTCGCCGGTGACCTGCACGGCTATGCGCGTCCAGTGCTCGCCGTCTGGCGACCCCAGCATGCCAGCGGCGGTTCGCTGCTGATTCTGCCTGGGGGCGGTTATCATTTCGTCTCGTGGGACAATGAGGGCACCAGCATCGCCCAGCGGCTGCTCCCGACCGGCATCACGGTTTATGTCCTCGCCTACCGGCTGCCGGGTGACCGGCTTGGGTGGGCCAACGAGGCGGATGCTCCCTTGGCGGACGCGCAGCGCGCGATGCGCCTGATCCGTGACGACGCAGCAACGCACGGTCGTGATCCGGCGGATGTCGGGGTGCTCGGGTTCTCGGCCGGCGGTCACTTGGCGGGGCGTTTGCTGACCGAGTTCGGCCGGCCAGCCTACGCTCCGATCGACGCCGGCGACAGGCACTCGGCGCGACCGGCGTACGCGGGCCTGCTCTATCCGGTGATCACGCTCAAGCCACCCTACACGCACACCGGTTCGCGGCGCGCTCTGGTTGGAGAAGGCAACGGCCACGAGGCGCTCGCGAACGCCCTTTCGGTCGAGACCAACATCCGCCCCGGCATCTGTCCGACCTTCGTCGCACAGGCGCTCGATGATGATGTCGTCGATCCCCAGAACGCGCTGATCGCGCTGGCCGCGCTGCGCACTGCCCAGGTACCGTGCGAGCTGCACCTGTTCCAGGAAGGCAAGCACGGCTTCGGCGTGACCCTGCCGTCCTCCGTCCCCGCCGCCGCATGGCCCGAGCTTTTCTTAGCGTGGGCGCGGCGCATCGGCGGATTTGGCGGCGAGGTGCCGCTACGCTAGGTTAGCGATCGGACGATATCTCGCACATCCGGGGCAGCAGCCCCAATTCGCCGAGAAGGTGATTTAGCCGGCCTCAGAACTGTGCTTTCCACTGCGCGATCGCCTCTGTCGGCAGGGTGATCGTGGTCGCGCAACCGGCGTGTATCCACGCGGAGATCGCCTCGTCGCTACCGCGCGGGACGACCGGAAGGCCGGTGTCGCGGGCGATCTCGGTGGCGCGGTTGTCGATGCCGATGATCAGCGCGCGGTGCCCTTTCTGCATCGCCCGGACGCCGCCGTGGAGGCGGGTGCCGATGAAGTCGATGTCCTCGTTGTCGAGATAAGAATTATAGGCGCGCAGTGTCGGCGGGATGACCTCGATACCCGGGACGCCCAGGCTTTCGAGGTACGCCAGGTCGGGAGCCTGCTGCGACCAGATCGCGACCGTCGCGTAATTCCCCTTGAGCAGTTCGAGCATGCGCCGGTCCGCGGCTTCGTCTTTGCTGTAGAAGGTCAGCGTCGTCACCACCCGCGTCGCCTTGGTACGCGGCAGCTTCGCGGTGGCTGCTGCATCGAGGCGCCACATCGTCATGCAAGCGGTGTTGCTAGCCTTCGGCTTGATGCCGGCGAGGCGATCCAGCGTGTAGCTGTCGCGGACCGAATGGACGAAGTCGGTGCTGAGAACCGAATTGAGCAATCGACGCGATGACCAGCTCGCGGCCTCGCCGTAGCGTCGCCAGCCGACGCCGAGCAGGACCACCGGGCTGATCTTGCCGACATCCGACAGGCGGAGCTTCCACAGCGCGCCCTTCGACAGCATATCCGGATCAAGCATGTTGGTGCCGCCGAAGATCGAAAAATCGCTCGCCGCGATCAGCTTGCGGCTATATTCGCCGAGATAATCATGGGTGCCGACACGGTTGATATAGGCGTTGGGCAGCACCTCGTGGACGACGTCATAGACCGCGTCCATGATGATCTCGTCGCCGAGGTTGTTGCTCGGGACGCTGGTGTCCAAAACCGTCAAGATTTGCAAAATTGGTCTCCGGAAATCGTCAGGATCGCGCGCGCAGGAGTGAAGCGCGCCGCTTCAACTCCCAGAAATAGTGCGGCGCGCGCGGGAAGTTACGTTTGGTCCAGCTCTTGAACGACTTGTCGGGCGGAACGTACGACCGCCAGGGCGTCAGCTTCAGGTAGCGGTGGTATTCCGCCTCGAACGGCACCCTGTAGGCATATAGCCAGGGCTTCTTCTCGGTCGTGAAGTGGACGATTTGCGGCTGCTTGCGGAGGCGGCGAAATGCGCTCGCATCGAGCGACAGCGCGGCCGCGTCGGTCGGCTGGGTCCGCGCTTGAAAATTCCAGCCGTAGTCGACATACCGGACGCGGTCGTGGAGCACCGCGTTGAGCGCATCCTGGTCGTGCCAGCGCAGGATCATGTGGTTGCGCTCAACATAGTCGACGAAGCGCCGGAGCAGGCCCTCGCGCCGCCACCCCGCCAGGTCGACGACCAGGATACCAGCGTTGAAATAACAATAGTCGCGGGGCAATCCGAGCCGTTCGTTGTTCTGCGAAAAGATGTTCGGTGCGGCAGCGATCAGGCAATTGTCGAATGCGGTCTCCCAAAGCGGTGCGACATCGCCGAGCACGACGATATCGGCATCGAGATACAGGACCCGGTCGATTTCGGGAGGCAGGATCTCCGTCAGAAACAGCCGAAAATACGACGCCAGGGTAATATGTGAATCCAGGCGGAAATGCCGATATGGCGCGTCGTCGAATTCGTAGAGGTGCAGCGTCGCATTGGGGTAGCGAGCCACCTGCGTCGAGAGCATCGCGCGCTTCGTTTCGCTGACTTCGCCATGAACGACGTGGAGCACGAACTCGTGGTGCCGATTGTTCTCGAGCAGCGAGGTGATCGCGACAGCCAGATGCTGGAAGTAATTGTCGTCGGACGAAAACGCACAGTGGATGGTCATCATCGACTTTCTCTCGGCGATCCGGTCCGGCAAGCAATGGCTATTATCAACTCTTCGGCTGCACCCGAAAAGGCGCTCGACGGTTTGTGCGGCGCAGCATATGCGTAGTTTGCGGCGCACACGAAGGCAACATCGTTCCTATCATGTCTCTATTTCTGTTAAGGTTTTGCCGTGCCATGACCGGTGCTGGTGACCGGCAGGCTACAGGATTGCCGGCGTGGACGGCCTGAGATCGAAGCTCGCGGGCGGTGCTGCGTGGCTGACGGTAGCCCGTGCGCTGACCAATCTCATCGCCTTCGTCAGCACGCTGGTGTTGGCGCGGATCCTGACGCCCGCCGACTTCGGCTTGGTCGCGCTGGCGACCACGATGCTCGCCGTCATCAGCGCGGTAACCGAGATGTCGCTCGCCTCGGCGTTGATCCATCACGCGGCACCGACCGAGGAGCATTTTCACACCGCCTGGACGCTGAACGTTACGCGTGCGGTGTTCGTTGGAATGGCCTTCTGTGCCGCGGCCCTGCCGGTCGCGCAGGCCTACAAGGACCCGCGGCTCGCCTCCGTGATGATCGTCCTCGGCTTGCTGACGATGGTCAACGGCGCGGCCAACCCCAAGCTGGTAGTGTTCCAGCGGCGGCTCCAGTTTCGCCAGGACGTCGCGCTCAACGTTTCATCGAAGCTCGCCGGACTGATCGCGGCCCTGACGGTGGCGTTCGTCTATCGCAGCTACTGGGCGCTCGTCATCGGCTCGGTCGCGACTCAGTTCGTCTATATCTCGATGTCCTACTGGTTCATGCCGTATCGGCCGCGTCCGACCTGGCGCCATAGCCGTGACCTGTGGTCGTTCTCGATCTGGCTGACGCTGAGCCAGGCAGTCAACACGCTCAACTGGAAGTCTGACCAGTTGCTGATCGGCACTTTCCTCGGGCGCATCCCGCTGGGCATCTACACCGTCGGCGACAACCTCGCGTCGATCGCGACGCGCGAAGCGACTGCGCCGCTCACGCAGACGCTATTTCCGGCGTTCACGCAGTTGCGCGACCAGCCCGACCGACTGCGGCACGCCTACCAATCGGCACAGTCGCTGGTCAGCGCCGTCGCCTTGCCCGCGGCGGTCGGCTGCGCGCTGCTCGCCGACCTGATCGTCCGACTGACCATTGGCGATAAATGGCTGCCGGCGGTGATCGTCATCCAGGTTCTGTCCTGCGTATTCGGGCTGCAGACGTTGAGCTCGGTCGTCCAACCGCTCGCCCTCGCTACCGGCAAGACCAAGCAGATGTTCCGGCGCGATGTCCTCAATCTCGCCATCCGGCTGCCGACGATTGCTGCCGGCCTGTATTTCGGCGGACTGGCGGGCATCGTCTTTGCCCGCGCGCTCACCGGCAGCATCTCGATCTTCATCAACATGCTGATGGTCCGGATGCTCATCAGCATCCCGGTCCGCGCGCAGATCTTTGCCAACCGGCGTGCGCTGGCGAGCGTCACTGTGATGGCGATCGTCGTCTGGCTGCTGCGCGACGCGATCGGCACGACCGGATCGACGTGGCGCATGCTCGGCACATTGGTCGTGCTCGCTGCCGCCTGTGTGATCACTTATGGCACGACGACCTGGCTGCTGTGGGTGTCCGGCGGTCGCGGCGATGGTCCCGAGCGGCAAGCCGTGCGGCTCAGTCACCAGCTTGTCGCGAAACTTCGGGTGCGTCGCGCGCAGTAGTCTTGCTAGGCGTATACGGCGGGCCACAGTTCGATCTTGCTCGCCATCGATGTGCGGAATCTCACGTGGGCAACGGCGCTATTGGCACATCGAAAGTGTGAAAGTTCGTTAACGTCCTCCTCGATGAGCCGGGCGATCGCATCCGCCGGCTTCGACACAGACCGTACCTTGCAGATAACAAGGCTGGGAACGGGGTGTCCAATGCCTGAAGCGATCGTTGCCAAGCACCTCGATGGGATCGGCGATCTCATCGTCGCGGCGCCTGTCAAACGCGATTTCATCGATGCCTTCGAGACAGTCACGTACGAGACGCGCCAGAAGCGTCGGCGGTCGACGATCGTCGATGTGCCCGCCCTCGTGCGGCTGGTGCATCTCGCGTCGGGCGACGCCACGCTGGATGCGTGAGCTTTCGCACATGCACCGGTACGGTTCGCGGCCCTTGAGCGTCACCTAGATTTGCGTCAGCAGCGCCAGCACGTCGGAGTAGTAATCGCGGCTTGCACCGGGTGGCGGACCGGTCCCGGCGGCACCGACCAGCCGATGGACGACCGCCAGCCCGCCCTCCGACAATCCGTATTCGGCGACCTCGCCGGTCACGACGTCGACCCACGCCGGGATGCGGGCGCCGCGGCCCGCGAAACCGCTCCAATAGGCTGCGACGTCACTGGTCAGAGCGCGGCGGCCGCCCATCAACTGGTAGAGCGGCACGCGGACCGCGTCGAAGCCGAAGCGCGGCGGCTTGCCGGCCGCGGGAGCGACGCCGCCGCTGGTCACGTCGACCCAGTCGGTCGGCAGTCGCGACGGCCCGAACCTCGCCTCGCCGGCAAGGCGCTCGCCGTCGGCGATCAGTGCGCTCCAGCCGCCGTCCGCGCCATCGGCCCGGGCAAACAGGTCGAGCGCCGGCCAGATATAGTAAGACGGGTTGACGGTCGTGCGGTCGGGGGCCGTGAAACCGACCAGCGCCGGCAGCAGCAGCGTTCGTCCGTCCTGCGCGCTCACCAGCCGGGTCCGGATCGCCGAGCGGATCTGGTGTGCGCGGTCGCGGTATTCGGGGCGATGCCAGCGGTCGTAGGCGCGCATCAGGGCCCAGGCGATCAGGATATCGCCGTCGGTTGCATTGTTGGTATCCGCGACCGGCACCGCATCCTTCGGCACGTAACGCCACGAATAAAGCGCGACATCCTTGCGGGCGAGCACCTGCTCGGTCCAGCCGAACAGGCTGTTGAACGCCTCCTGGTCGGCCGCAGTCTCGGCGAGCAGCATGCCATAGCCCTGGCCCTCGCTGTGGCTGATGCCGCCGTTGCCAGTGTCGACGATCCGGCCGTCGCTGTGCAGGAAGGCTGCCTTGAACCGCTTCCAGTCTTCCGGTGCGAGGCGGGATGCAGCGGCGGGCATGGCGGTGCGATTGTTTCCCTTCCCGCTGCCTTTGCCGCTTGCCGGGGGTTTCGGCGCATCGCCGCTTGCCTTGGCACACGCCGATGTCAGCAGCAGCGAGGTCGCCACCAGCAGGGTGCGGCGATCAAAGTCCATAGTGCAGCAATATCTGCTCGCTGGTCTGCCGAACGAGCCGGGCGTAGAGTTTGGTCTCGCCACCGATCGAGGCGAACCAGGCCCCGTACGCGCCGCGCAGCAGGGCCCGCGCCGCGCCAGGCCATGACGGGGAGAGTGCCGCCTCGCTGGCGGTATAGCCGTGGTGATCGATCGCGATGCCATCGGATGCGATCGCCAGCGTCACCTGCCCGAGACCGAGCTGCCCCCAGATCTCGTTGATTGCCTGCTCCAGCCCCGAGACCCCGTCGTTCTCCGGCAAGGGGTGCGACGCCGCCAGCCGGGTGCCGACCGCGACGAAGAAGCTGAGCGCCTGGTCTTCGGTGGCGTTGGCGAAAATCTCGTCGATCATCGCGGACTGAAGGCCACCACCCGGCGGCGGCTGCTGCGCGGCGTCGGCGCTCGATCTTACCATTGCCAGACCCATCACTGCCCTCCGAGCACCTGCTTGATGCCGACCGAACCCCGGAACTCGTTGTATGCGCCGAAGGTGTTGTAGTTCAGTTCTCCGCCGATCTTCATGCGAGGGTTGATCGGGTAGTAGGCCGAGCCGCCCGCCGACAGGCCGAAACCGGTCTGGCTGATGCTGTCGAACTGCGCGCGAACGTCGTCATCGAGCGCTTTCAGCGCATCGAGCGCCGCCTGCGCCGCCGGGTCGGTCGGGTACAGCGGCGTCGCCTTCTGGTTGTAGCTCTGGTAGCCGGGCGCGGCATTCAGGTCGACCTCGATGCCGCCCGGCTGGCGCAGCTGGTAGTGGATCGGGAAGCTGACGCTGAGGAAGCTCTGCGGGCTGAAGTAGCCGCCTTGGCCGAAGCTGAAGTAGTTCTGGTCGTTGTCGTAGTTCTGGTAATTGCCGTTGATGCCGATGCTCAGGGTCGAGTAGCGGCCCTTCAGGATGCGGGTGTAGCCGCCGATGTTGGCCTGGATGCCGTGGTTCGAGCGGACGTTGGTGCCGTTATAGCGGTAGTAGGATCCGTCGGCGTAGACCCCGGTGCCGGCGACATCGTACGACACCGAGGCACCGCCGCCGGCGCGCCGGACCGCGCCCCAGAAGGTGCCGCTGACCGGATCGTTGGTGCCGGCATAAGCGACGACGCTGTCCTCGACCGGGCGGCGCTCGGCCCAGATTTTGGCGGTGACCGACGGTGACAGGCGCGGCGATACGGTGACGCCGCCGACGATGGTGGTCTTGCCGAATCCCATCGGCGTGGTGCCGACATCGGCCTTGACGAGGTTGCTCGAGTAGGCAGCCGAAACCGCTACGCCGGACGCCTGCTGGGTGTCGGCGGCGACGAGCGCGGAGGGCAGCGCCGCGACGATGCCCTGAGCCTCCAGCGTGCCGTTGCGGCCGAAGCGCGCCAGTCCCGAACCCGTCGGACGCCCGGCATCGATCGACAGCGCGTTGACCCTGGCCGAGACGCGGCCGCCGGCCAGTCCGGTCGACAGCTCGGCGCTGCCGCTGACCTGCTGCGACTTGCTGAGCCCGACCTCGCCGCTGCGCTGGCGGTATTCGGTCCGGACGTCGGCGCGCGTGCCGCTGTTGGAGGCGAGCGCCTCGATGTCGTCGTCCATCGACTGCAGGATCGGGTCGCCGCTGCGGGCGCGCCGCCGCGGCTGGTCGCCGTCGCTGTCCCGTGGCCGGGCGTCGCCGTCGCGGGGCAGGGTGCCGAGCAGGTCGGCGAGGCGGTCGCCGCTGGCGGCGTCGGAGCCGGGCCGGCGCGCGCGACTCTCGGGCAGTCGCGCCTGGCCGCCGGAGCCGCTGCGCCCGAGGTCGAAGGGGTTGACCGGGCCGCTGGCGGCGACCGCGTCGCCCGTCGAGGCCGCGAAGGGGTTGGTCGACGCGAAGCCACCGCCGGTGACCTGGGACTGGCGCGTGTAGAGCTCGCGGGCACGCTTGAGGTAGCGCGCGGACAGACCCTCGTCGCCGCGCGCGCGCTCCATCCGGGCGGCGGCGAGGTAGGTCGAGTAGTCGCTCGGGTCGAGCCGGACGGCGCGGTCGAGGGCGCTGCGGGCGAGCGCATAGTCGCCGGTGCTGCCGGCGGTGTCGATCAATCCGATCAGTGCGCCCTTGTCGTTTGGTGACGTGCGCAGGACCAACTGGTAGGTTTGGGACGCCTGTGGAGACATTCCACCCGATTGATAGAGGCGGGCGAGGGCACCGAGGATGTCGGTGTTGCCCGGAGAGGCCTGCCAGGCCCCCTGTAGGAGATCGAAGGCGGGGGCGTACTGGCCGTCGGTGCGCATCCGGTCGGCCTGGGCGACGACGACGATGCCATTGAGACGTGCGACGACCTGTTCCCCGCCGCCGAGCGTGCCGGCTGCGGTCGCGGCCTTCTGCACCGCTGCGGCCGCCAGCCCGTCCTGCCCGGTCTGGGCGAGGACGCGGACGATGCCCTCATAGTCGGCGGCGTTCGAGGAGCCCGCGTCGAGCGCCTGCTGCGCCAGCGCCGACGCCCCGGACTTGTCGCCGAGCTGGTACAGCGCCCCGGCGATCTGGCCCTGCTTGGCCATCGTCAGCCCGGGGGTGCGGACGATCTCGCGCAGGGCCGCGACTGCCTCGGCCACTTCGCCGCGCCCGGCCAGCAGCTTGCTGCGCGCGATCGCGGCGTCGATCTTGAGGCCGGCGGCGAAGCCACGCATCTCGGCCGTGCGCTGCGCCTCCGGGATGCGCGAGATAAGCGTATCGGCGGCGGCATCCTGCCCGATCTGGCTGTCGAGCAGCGCGGCCGCGTACAGGGCCTCGGGGCCTTGCAGCTGGGGCAAAGCGGCAATGATCGCCATGACCTCGCCGCGCCGCCCGCGCTGGTCGAGGAAGCGCGCATAGTCGTAGCGGATCCACGGGTCGGTCGGGCTCTCGACCAGACCGCGCTGGAACAGCCGCTCGGCTTCGGTGTCGTTGCGCGCGGCTGCGGCCTGCATCGCCTGCGCCCGGGTCGCGCGGCGCTCGTTGCCGGCGACCGCGGCGGGTGCGGTTCCCCCAAGCTTGGCGGCGGTCTGGTACAGCGCAGCGGCTTCGGCGAAATGGCCCTTGGTCTCGTAGATTCCGGCGAGCAGTTCGAGGGCCGGCCCGCGCTGCGGCGAGTCCGAGTTGGACAGCTCCTCGGCGATCTTCTGCGCTTCGTCGATGCGGCCCGCGGCCTGTGCCGCCCGCGCCTCGTCGAGCCCGGCATAGAAGCGTGCGGAGGTGAGTGCCTCCGCCCACTTCGCCGCCGGGCCGCGCGACGATGCGCGCATCAGATAGTCGCGCGCCTCGGCAAAGCGCTTCTGCCGCAGCCGGACAATGCCCATGCCGCCGAGTGCGTCGGGGTCGTTCGGGCGCAGCGCCAACG
This sequence comes from Sphingosinicellaceae bacterium, assembly GCA_019285715.1. Classification (NCBI taxonomy): domain Bacteria; kingdom Pseudomonadati; phylum Pseudomonadota; class Alphaproteobacteria; order Sphingomonadales; family Sphingosinicellaceae; species Sphingosinicellaceae bacterium. The sequence goes on along the minus strand of CP079108.1, from coordinate 2,642,672 downwards.
CCTTGCGGAAGTCGCGGTCTGCGTCCCCGAGGCTGCCCGAGTTGAGCTCCTTGAACCCCGCCGCGCGGCTGTCGCCCGCAACGTCGGCGGACGGTGCCGGGCGGGAAACGGCGACCGGGGCTGCCACCGGCTTGGCGGCGACGACCGGGCGCGGCGCGGGCACCGTCTTGATCGGGACCGGCGCGGGCCGGACCACGGTCTTGACCGGGACCGGCAGCGGCCCCGCCAGTCCGCGCCGGGCAGCGGCGTTGGCCGGATCGATCGCCAGCACTCGCCGATAGGCCTGGTTGGCGAGGTCCTGACGGCCCTTGCCCTGCCAATAGGTCGCCTGATTGAGCAGCGCCGAAACGCCCGCGACTTCGGCCGCGGCGATGCCGGGCACGACGAGCAGTGCGAGCGCGGTCGCGGCGAGGAAGCGGGACCGCATCACTTGTCCGCCGCCCGCAGTCGATCGCGTTCCTGCCGCCTGAGCATCCGGAAGATCGGATAGGACAACAGCACCGCGACCAGGATGGCCGACAGTGCCAGCAGCAACGGGTACTGGCTGAACCAGTAGGCGATCTTGAGCCACGGCGGCAGCGAGCCGATCCAATAGCCGTCGCCGACCGCAAAGCTCGACATGCCGTCGCCGACGACGACCGACAGGTCGCCCTGCACCAGTGCGTTGATCCGGACCTCGCTGAAGCCGGCGACCATCTGCGGCAGCGTCACCGGGTCGGTGGCGAGAATGGCGACGACGGTCCGGCCCGGGCTGAACGGCGATTCGAAGCTGGTGATGCCGGTGAAGGCGGCGGCGCTGTAGAGAAACCCGTTGACCGTCGAAACCGGGTCGCGTTCGTACGGCGACACGGTGTCGAAGGCACGCCGGACGTACGACCGCTCCCTGACTTGAAAGCGACCATCAGCAAAGCGCACCGGGGCGCTGGCGAAGAGCGAGTTGGCGCGCGTCAGATCGACCGTTCCGATGGCGAGGATTTCCTTCCCCGCCAGCTGGTCGCTGTCGACGGTTCGCGTGACGGTGACCGCGGTCGCCGGCGTTCCGGTCGAATCGCCGAACCGGCCCATGATCTCGAGGAAGGCCTCGACGACGTCGGGTCCGGCGTTCGGCTGGACGATGACCGCGGTCTGCGCGAGGTCGGGGTAGATCGTGAATGGGAAGCCCGCACCGGCGAATGTCGCGAGGTTCGGCATGTGCGCGGCGTGATACGTGTTGGTCAGGTCGATGCTGCTGTCGGGCAGGACGCTGCTGCGGACATTTTCGGGCAAAGTGCCGGAGCAGCGCTTCTGGTTCGCCAGCACGAGGTTGTAGTCGAAGGTCAGCTCGTTCTGGCCGAACAGGTTGTATTCGGGGATCAGGACCTCGGCCTGCGAGGTCGTGGATACCGTCTCGGTCTGGCCGGTCCAGCGGCTCCACCACGGCGCGCCGGTAAAACCGAGCGTGCGCAGATACTGGCCGTTGATCGAGACATCGAGCCGCGACGCCTGCTTGTCGAGCCACCGGGCACCCGGATAGCGGTAGTGCAGGTTGAGCGTGCCGCCCTGGCTCGGCCAGAAGAACAGGTCGGGGGCCGAGCGGAAGGCGGTGGTCAGCGGGCCCGGCGGCAGCCCCATGCCCTGCAGCGTGAAGGGGTCGACGAGCTCGCCGAGCTTGACCGGCCGGTCGGTGCGCAGCCAGCGGCGCGCGCCGTAGGGGCCGTAGGAGGGGATACGGGCATCGGCGGTCGAGACCTTTGCGCCGGCGAACAGCCCGCGCCCGGTTGCCAGCGCGGCGGCTGCGAGCTTCAGCTCGCGGTCGTCGCGGCCGATGACGACGAGAAGCTGGCTGGTCGGGTCGGTCGGGTTCGGCATGACCGCGATCGATGACCCGTCGACGTCGACCGTGACGCCCGCGACCGGCCGCGAGCGGGTCACGAAGACTACTGCGTCACCCTTGGGAAGCTGGTTGTAGTAGGGCCGGAAGGTGAACTTGCGGTAGCTCGCCTGGCTGCCGAACCATGACGCCAGGCTTGCCGCCGCTTCCAGCTCGCCGTTGGTCGGCGAGCCGGCGAAGACGAACGGCAGCTTGAGCGAGCCGGGCGCGAACCGGTCGAAGAACGGCGCCGGCAGCCGGGCCAGGTCGGGGGTCAGCGACAGCGGCTGCAGGGTCAGGTCGAGGAACGAGCGGACGTTGCTGATGCTCGCCCACAAGGTGGAGCTGAACGGGTCCTCGCAGTCGCGACTGTAGTGGCCGACCATGCGGATGTTGAGCTGGTTGTCGCCGACGAGGAACAGCGCCGGGTTGACCGGGATGGTCACGACCTGACCGCCGGCACCGTCCGACCGCAGCGCCAGGATGCGGACGACCTCGCCGTTGAGGATGACCACGAGCTGGCTCAGGTCGCCGAGCAGGGCGGGTGAGTAAGCGAAATTCAGGGTCAGTGTCGCGCCGGTAACGACGGTGTCGCGGCGCATGCCGAAGGGGATGCCGACCTCGCCGCGGGTGCCCGCCAGCCGGATCGGGCTTTTGACCTGCAGGTCCTTGAACGACAGGCGCAGGGCCTGGCCGCCGGTCGGAACTGCCGGGGTTGCGACTGGTGCCGCGACCGGTGTCGCGGCCTTGGCTGCCGGTTGTGCACTGGCCGGGGCCGGATGGACGCCGAGGAGCAGCGCGGCGACGGCCGCCGCCGCAGCTATGGTCTTTGCCCGGGGCCGCCGGGTAAAGATCGCGGCGATGATGGCGGCGAGTGTCGTGCCCGCGACGCTGGCGATGTCGCGCACCGAGCTGAAGCCGGAGACCGTCGGGTGCTCGTGCGCCTGTTGCCACGCATCCGCCCGGCCCATCACTGCGCGGACCAGTTGGCGCACCTGGTACGGCTCGAGCGGCTGGAAGGTGATGCGGCCGACCAGTCCGTCGATCCGGATCATCGAGGCCGGCAAGGTCAGCGTCTCGTCGCCCATCGGCATGGAAATGTCGGTGATCCCTTGTGCGTGGATGGTGGAGCCCGGTGGCAGCAACAGCGACATGCCGCCCATCGAGACGTCGATGGTGCGGCCGTCGGCGACGTAGCCGTCAGTGAAGTAAACGCTGACCGGCATCTCGACCTCGATGCGGATGTCGGAGCGGATCTGGCGGCGTTCGCGTGCGACGGCGATCGAGGCCAGCAGAATGATCATGCTGAAGCTCGCCCACAAGGTATTGAGCAGCAGGGTGTCGTAGTGGACGCCGAACGTCGCCGGGAAGAAGCTCTTGCCGACCGCGAGCGCGATGCCGCCGGCCAGCAGCCCGAGCACGATCAGGTGCGGCTTGACCGTCGCGAAGTCGAAGTAGTTCTTGTCGAGCAAGCTGCCCTTGTCGGTGACGTTGAACTTGCCCTTGTGCGGGTCGAGCAGCGTGTAGAGCGTCGGCTTGACGAGGTGGAAGGCGAGCAGGGTCTCGTAGATCTCGCCCCAGAACGGCCGCCGGTCACCGCCCTGGATGCGCGTGCTCGACGCCATCGAGACGAACAGGTGGGGCAGCGCGTAGGCGAAGATCAGCGACGCGGAGGCGTGGATGATGTTCTGCCCGGCGATCAGATAGGCCAGCGGCGAGGTCAGGAAGACGATGCGCGGCAGTGGAAACTGGAAGTGCAGCATCGCGTTCAAGTAGCAAAGCCGCTGCTGCCACTTCAGCCCGCGCCCGAGCAGCGGATTGTCGACCCGGAAGATCTGCGTCATGCCCCGCGCCCAGCGGATGCGCTGGCCGATGTGGAGGATCAGCCGCTCGGTCGCGAGGCCCGCCGACAGCCGGATGTTGATGTAGGCGGTGTTCCACCCCATGCGCTGCAGCTTGAGCGCGGTATGGGCGTCCTCGGTCACGGTCTCGCCGGCAAAGCCGTTGGTCTGCATCAGTGCTTCGCGGCGGATGATCGCGCAGCTGCCGCAGAAGAAAGTCGCGTTCCACAGGTCGTTGCCGCTTTGCACGGAGTTGTAGAACAGCTCGCCTTCGCCGGGCATGTCGCTGACCCGGTTGAGGTTGCGCTGGACCGGGTCGGACGAGTAAAAATGGTGCGGCGTCTGCAGCACCGCGAGCTTGAGGTCCTTCTGGAACCAGCCGACGGTCATCTGCAGGAAGCTGCGCGTCGGGACGTGATCGCAGTCGAAGATGGCGATCAGCTCGCCCTCGGTCTTCTTCATCGCGGCGTTGAGGTTGCCGGCCTTGGCGTGGAGGTTGTCGGCGCGGGTCAGGTAACCGCAGCCGGCCGAGCGGGCAAAGGCGCGAAACTCCGGACGGCGGCCATCATCGAGGATGAACACCCGGAAGCGGTCGCTGGGGTAGTCCATGTCCTGCGCCGCGAACACCGTGTTGCGGACGATATCGAGGCTCTCGTTGTAGGTCGGGACATAGACGTCGACGAGCGGCCAGGTCTTGGGGATGCCGGTGATCTCGACGATCGGGCGGTGCAGCGGCCAGCCGGTCTGGAGCACGCCGAGTATCAGGATGATCCAGGCGTAGATCTCGGCAAGGTACAGCCCGCCGCCGAGGACGAACTCCGGGATCGACTGGAACTCGAGCGTGTGCGTCGTCCGCCACACCATGTATCGGGTCGAGACCAGCACCGACAGCACGGCGATGACGAGTGTCGTCCGGCGGTTGTCGGCGCGGCCGAGCAGGACCGTGCCGATCATCGTCGCGCCGGCGAACAGCCACTGCGAGGTCAGGTCGAGCGGCACCGTGATGACCAGCACGGCGAGCACGACGACCCCGATCCCCGTGGCCCAGGTGCCGAGGCGGGTGAGCAGCGGCGATCCGGCGAACGGTGCAGCGATCGTGGTGTCGTTCACTGCGCGGCACCGGCGGTTTCCGCGACGGCGACCGAAAGGCCGCAACGATGTTCGATTGCCGTCGTCAGTTCGGCAAGATCGGGGAGGACGACGCTGGCGGGTGCCAGCCGGGGTATCCCTTCGAACATGCCGAGCGCCTCGTTGACCGCCTCGTCGCGCCGGACCATGCCGATCAGCATCTCGCCGATAAGCTTGCGGAAGAACGTCGTCGAGTGGCGCGACAAGCGCAGCCGGTCGTCGATCTGGTTGAGCACGAAGCCGGTCTTGGTCAGCGCCACCGTCGGCGTGCCGGGTTCGATCCGTGGCAGTACCGACAGCGCAGCCGGCGTCGGGGTCAGCACGCACACGTGCAGCGTCGCGAACGGCATCAGCCGGTCCTTGAGCTCGCGGTCACCCGCCGCGACATCGACGACGGTGACGCGCTCTTGCGGGAACAGCGTTGCCACGACGCTGGCGGGGTCGTCGCGGAAGTCGTTCTGGCGGCTCAATTTGTAGCCATTCATCAGGGCCACGCCGGACACCACCAGCGCGCCGGCATAATCATCCCCGACATTGGCGAGCGACTGCGCCGGGCGCAGGCCGAAGTGGAGCTTGAGCGACTCCTGGTAGGTGCAGTCGATCGCGGCGACTTCCTGTCCGTGCTGCGCCAGCCGGAGCGCCAGTTGTGCCGCGATGAAGGTAGTGCCGACGCCGCCCTTGGGCGAGTGGACCAGGATCAAGGTCATTCGGCGTTGCTAGCCAGCCGGGCAAGGACGTCGCGGACACTCTCGTCGCGCGGCTCCGACGGGCTGCTGCCATAATTGCCGAACATTGCGCGGGCCTCCACGCGGACCGGCTCGGGCACCGCTGCCGGGCGGCTCAGCGGGACCTGCGTGATCGCGCGCGGCTCCTCGGGCACCTCGGCTGCGACACGGACCAGGGTTTTGGCATCGATCCTGCCCACGACGCGCTCATCGAGGAGCAGCGCCTCGAATATCGGCCAGACATCGATCTCATGCGAAGGAGTTTCGAAATCGTAATAGTTAAACGTTTCCTCGCCGATGCGCCCCAGCAAAACCTTAATATCCTGACGCATCAAGTTGCCCCCGCGCTGGTACGTATCGTGGCAAGAATGCCAAACATCGTTAACAGCCTGTCCAGCCGTCATGGGTGAGATAGTTCTTAATAGAACATTACACGCATTCCGACATGAGCTTCATCAGGCACGTATCGAATAGAGATCATGAGCTAAATTAGGCACAAAACATCTAAGTTCAGTAAAGACTCCAATATCTCAATACCCATTCATTGTGGGGAATTGTGCGGTCGGCGATCGCGACCAACCTTCCCGGCGCGGTGGATCGTCGCGAGATTTTGCTGAAATATCCAACTGGACGGGAGTAGGGCGCTTCGCCCAATCAAACAGTTGTGCGCTCCGAATGCACCGAAGCGCCCGACGTCGCCGCTGGTCCGAGATGACGCGGCTTCAAATAAATACGTCCTATCCGTACGGTATTAGACAAAACTATGATTAACCATACACGAAAGAAAGATTGATTTCGGATACACACATGTTTCGGTTTGTAAGAGAATGTCTGATATATAGATATCCATTCGCGGGCAATTACTGTATTCACACGATGCTCTTACTCGCGTATAGACTCGAGCATTACGACGATCGCATTGTTATCATGTCGGACATGGCAACTGAGTGGCTCCGGCGATTGCGAAGCGGTCAGAACGACTGGTTCTCGTTGCTTGTGTCTGTTGAGTTGGAACAATCGATGTCGGATATGCACTCGGGTTCGGGCCGTGAAGCGAATTCCGCGGGTTCGCGGCTGCGACGGTCGCGAATCTCGTTGTCGTCGCTTGCGGTGATCGTCGTGCTGGCTGCACTCGGCCTCGTCGCCGTGATCACAAGCCCATCGCTGCAGGTAGAACCACACGGCGGGTGGATGCCGGACTTCTCGACATTCCTGGTGGCGCTGGCTGGTGTCTGCATGGTCATGGCGCCGCTGCGTGCGCGACGCCGCTCATCCGACAACCGGCATTATCGACCGTTCGACTAGTTGTCGGTCGACAAGGTTCGGGCCGGCTGGTTTCCCAGCCGGCCCTCTTTCAGCTTCGTACTTCATCCAGTCTGCGCGTCTAGGGGCTGACGGGCGCATCCGTCTTGACCGCATCGGCGACGAGCACGCCGCCCACCGCGACGCTGCTCAGCGCCAGGACGCTCAGCAAGATCGTCTCCTGCAGCGTAAGACCACCGACCGCTCCGAGGCCGGCACCGGCACCGGCACCGACGCCCGGAGCTGCGCCGGAAATGCCGGGCGGGGGCAGTCGCGGTGCCGCCGCGCCGGGCGCTCCCTGGGCGAGTGACGGCAACGGTGCCACCACCAGCGCCGCCAGCGCTGCCGAAGCGATAATCTTTCTGGCTACCATATTTCCAACCCTGCTTACGTGATCTTCCGGACCAACTATCATTTCCCATCCAGTTGAACAAGACGCCACCATGTATAAAATGGGGCTCCAGAACTATGAAATCAAAAAAACCTGGCGTCTTGATACCAGATATTTGGACTTTAGTAACAATCGCTACCCATTACATTAAGAGCATTAGCGCGTCTTAACCAGAACTTGTCCTAATGAATACTTTCATCGTGCCGGATATCTTTATGGGTTGGTAATGCGCTCACGCTATCTCTTGCTCCCGAGGGCTTCTCGCGAGGGGTAGTGATGTCGAACGGTAGCGGTTTGCGCCAGCGTGGCTGGCGGCATGGCGGACGTCGATTGGCCGTATTGGGCGGCGTGCTGCTTTGTCTCGGCGGTTGCGCGGGCAGCCGCGGTGGCCATGTTGCGTACAACCGCACCGACTTCGTCGCTCCCGACCTGCCACGCCTGACGACGAGCGCCGACGAGCATTTGCTCCAGCCCGGCGACGTGGTCAGCGTCAATGTCTTCCAGGTCGATTCACTGTCGGGCGACCGCCAGGTCGACCTTAGCGGCCAGATCCAGATCCCGTTGATCGGCGCCGTGGCGGCGCAGGGTCATACGGTCAAGCAACTCGCCGCGAACCTGGCGACCAAGCTCGATGCGACCTACCTGAAGTCGCCGCGCGTCGAAGTCCTGCTCAAGGCGATGCAGGTGCGGTCGGTGACGGTCGACGGCTCGGTCAAGCAGGCCGGGGTCTACCAGATCGCTGGTGACGTGACGCTGATTCAGGCGGTCGCACTCGCTCGGGGCACGGATACCGGCGCGAACGTCAAGCGCGTCGTGGTTTTCCGGCAGATCGACGGCCAGCGGCAGGCGGCGGCCTTCGACCTCAGCACGATCCGCGCCGGCAAGGAGGTCGATCCGACGATCTACGACAACGACGTCATCGTCGTCGACGGGTCGGCGACGCGCCAGGCGTTCCGCGATTTCCTCTCGGCGGTGCCGCTGCTCGCCGTCTTCCGTCCCTTCTGACCTTTGCGACGGATAGCCCATTGAACGATCATAGCCCCGACGCTTTCGTCCCCGCCGACCGTGGTCTGGAGGGCGGCCACCGACGCGCCTTGCGAACCATCGACCGCGGCGAGGTCGCGATCGCGTACGACCATCTCGGCCACGACCTCGATCGCTCGGCCTATGCCGACCTCTGGCTCGTCCTGCAGAAGTGGCGTTGGGTGGTTCCGGCCTCCGTCGCCATCTGCCTGGCCATCGCGGGCGCAGTATCGGTCCTCACGACCAAGATCTACCGTGCCTCCGCCACCCTCGAGATTTCCGCCGAGGACTTCAAGGTCATCAACACCGACGAGACCGAGACCGCCTCGGTGTCGATGGCGCGCAACGACTACCTGCGAACCCAGTACGGTTTGCTGGCGAGCCGGTCACTTGCCGAACGGGTCGCGCGTACGCTCAGTCTGGCGACGGTGCCGGGTTATGGTTTCGATGCCGGCGACGAGCCCGACCGTAATCTCGAGACCGCGACGGCTCACGCCGCCAAGGTGCTCGTCGACGGGTTCAAGGCGACGCCGGTGCCCGACAGCCGCCTCGTCACGATTTCCTTCGAGGCCCCGGACGCCGCGATGGCCGAACGCATCACCAATGCCTATGCGTCGAGCTTCATTGCCTCGAATCTCGAGCGCAAGATGAGTTCGACGGTGCTGGCGCGCCAGCTTCTCGGCAAGCGCCTGCTGATTGCCCAGCAGCGCCTCGAAGCTTCGGACCGCGCGGCAACCGAGTATGCGCGTGAAGCCGATATCATCAACGTCCAGCCGTCGGCCTCGAACGGCGCGACCGGTGGCGAGACGTCCCTGACGTCGGCCTCGCTGGTCCAGGTCAATGCGGCGCTGTCCGATGCGCAGCGCGACCGCATCGATGCCGAGCAGAAATACCGGCAGGTCGGGCTGACGACGACCCAGGAGCTGACCAACCCGACGATCCAGGCGCTGCAGCAGACCCGCGCCGGGCTCAGCGCCCAGTACAGCGACATGGGCGGCCTGTACCGCGATGTCTTCCCGCAGATGTCGCAGCTGCGCGCCCGGATCGCCGATGTCGACAAGTCGCTGGCCGCCGAGCGGGCGCGGGTCCGCAGCTCGCTGCAGGCCGATTATCTCGCGGCCGTGGCCCGCGAGCACGTCCTCGCGCAGAACGTGAAGGGGCTCAAGAACTCGGTCCTCGACATCAACGACCGGAGCATCCGCTACAATATCCTGCGCCGCGACGTCGACACGAACCGGCAGTTCTATGATGCGCTGCTCCAGCGCTTCAAGCAGGTCGATGTCGCCGAGGGCATCGAGACCAGCAACGTCTCGCTCGTCGACGAGGCCAAGGGCGCGCCGCTGGTCCGGCCCAACGTCGCGTTCAACCTCGGCGCGGGACTGATCCTCGGTCTCGTGATCGGATTGCTTGCGGCCTTCATCTGCGAGTTCATGGACGACTCGATCAAGACGCCCGACGATGTCTCGCACAAGCTCCGCCTGCCGCTGCTCGGGGCGATCCCCAAGGTGGCGACCGGCGAGCGCATCGTCGACAAGATCACCACCGGCAAGGGCGCGATCGTCGAAGCCTATCTGTCGGTGCGGACCTCGATCGAGTTCGGCACCTCCACCGGCGCGCCGCGAACTCTGCTCATCGCGAGTACCGGCGAGAGCGAGGGCAAGTCGACGACCGCCTTCGCCCTCGCCATCGCCTTCGCGCGAACCGGACGCCGCGTGCTCCTGGTTGACGCCGACATGCGGCAGCCGTCGATGACCGTCACGCGCGACGAGCATTTCGGCCTGTCGAACCTGCTGGCCGGCTCGAACGACTTCAAGAGCGCGGTGTTCACGACGAGCACCGAGAACCTGTGGGTACTGCCGTCCGGGCCCGTCCCGCCAAACCCCGCCGAACTGCTCGCCAGCCCGCGGACGGCGGAGACGATCGCCATGCTCCAGGACATGTTCGACATGATCATCCTCGATGGCCCCCCCGTGCTCGGACTGGCTGACTCGCCGCTGCTGTCGTCGCTCGCCGAGGGCACGGTGTTCACCATCGAGGCCGGGACCCGGAGGCTCGCGGCGCGTCGTGCGATCGCGCGTCTCGAGGGTGCCGACGCGCAGATCCTCGGCGGCCTGTTGACCATGTACGACGTCCGGCTGTCGGGTCTCGGTTACGGTGGCTATGGCAGTTATGGCGGCTACGGCTGTAGATTTCCACTGAGAAGTGACCCGGGGTTTTCATCGAGATTTGACCCGGGTGAAGTTATGTCCCGCGATGCGGGGTGTGGGTCAAGTTGATGATTTCTCCTTCCGTGTTTTGGGCGCAGCAGCGCTTGCCCTGAACCGGAAGCTGTCGTTGCCGGTTTCGAGAATGTGGCAGTGGTGGGTAAGCCTGTCGAGCAGGGCGGTGGTCATCTTGGCATCACCGAACACCTCGGCCCATTCGCTGAAGCTGAGGTTGGTGGTGATGATGACGCTGGTACGCTCATAGAGTTTGCTGAGCAGATGGAACAACAACGCCCCGCCTGACGGGCTGAACGGCAGGTAGCCCAGTTCATCGAGGATAATGAGGTCAAGGCGCAGCAGGCGCTCGGCAAGCTGGCCGGCTTTGTTCATTGCCTTTTCCTGTTCAAGCGCATTGACCAGATCGACCGTGGCAAAGAACCGGACCTTCTTGCGGTGATGTTCGACAGCCTGGACGCCCAGCGCGGTGGCGACGTGGGATTTTCCGGTGCCGGGACCGCCGATCAGTACGACGTTGTCGCCGCCGTCGATAAAGTCACCGCGGTGCAGTTGGCGGACCATTGCCTCGTTCACTTCGCTGGAAGCGAAGTCGAACCCGGCTAGATCCTTGTAGGCCGGGAACCGGGCAGCCTTGATCTGGTAGGCGATCGAGCGGACCTCCCGCTCGGCCATCTCTGCCTTGAGCAGCTGGGAGATGATCGGCACTGCCGCCTCGAACGCCGGGGCGCCTTGCTCGATAAGGTCGCCGACCGCCTGGGCCATGCCGTACATCTTGAGCGCCTTGAGCATGACGACCACTGCGGCGCTGGCGGGATCATGACGCATGGCGCAGCCCTCCATCGCGAAGACCGTCATATCGCCCGACATCGGCGAGCGGCTCTTGCGCAAGGCGCAGCGCCTGCGGGGCGTCGATCGGGGAGGCTGGCGTAGCCTTACCATCGGTGAGCCGGTGCAGAACGTTGAGGACGTGGGTCTTGGTCGCGACGCCAGCCTCCAGTGCCAGTTCGACCGCGCAAAGAACCGCCTGTTCGTCATGCTGCAGCACGAGCGCCAGGATCTCGGCCATCTCGCGATCGCCGCCGGCGCGGCGCAGTAACTGACTTTGCAGCTGCTTGAACGCATCGGGCAGTTGCGTGAACGGCGCGCCATTCCGCAGCGCCCCAGGCTTGCGCTGGATCACCGCCAGATAGTGCCGCCAGTCATAGATGGTCCGCCCGGGCAGGTGATGAGACCGCTCGATGATGCGGGCATGCTCGCACAGGATCAGCCCCTCGGCCGCCACGACGATCCGCTCGGGATAGATCCTGACGCTGACCGGGCGGTTGGCGAACGAGGCCGGCACGCTGTAACGGTTGCGCTCAAAATGCAGGAGGCAGATCGGCGAGACCCGCTTGGTGTGCTCGACGAAGCCGTCGAAGGGCCGACCCAGCGGCATCAGATTGCCGACCTCTTGCGCATGCACATCAGCGACAGTGCCGGGCAAGCTGCCGTGCTGGATCTCGCTCCACTGCGCGATGCATTGTTCCTCGAGCCAGACATTGAGCGCATCGATATCCGGGAAGCTCGGCAGTTGCTGCCATAGGCGGCGCCGCGCATCCTGCACGTTCTTCTCGACCTGGCCCTTCTCCCACCCCGACGCCGGGTTGCAGAACTCGGGCTCGAACAGGTAATGGCTGGCCATCGCGGCAAAGCGGGCGTTGACCTGCCGGGCTTTGCCGGTACCGATCCGGTCGACGGCGGTCTTCATGTTGTCGAAGATCCCGCGCTGCGGAACGCCGCCCAGAACCCGGAACGCCTGGGTCATCGCGTCGAACAGCATCTCGTGGGTCTGGAGCGGATAGGCCCGTACAATGAAGGCCTTGCTGTGTGACAGCTTCGTGTGCGCCGCCTGCAGCTTGACGCGCTCGCCGCCTATAATGGCCCAGTCTTCGCTCCAGTCGAACTGGAAGGCCTCGCCTGGCTGGAACACCAGCGGCACGAAGGTGCCGCGGCCGCTGGTCTGCTGTTCAATCTGTCGATCAGCCTTCCACGCCCGCACATATGACGCGACACGGCCGTAAGATCCATCGTAGCCCAAGACGACCAGATCGGCGTGCATCTGCTTGGCCGTGCGCTTCTGCTTGCGCGACTTGCCGGCATTGATCACCAGCCAGCCCGACAGCTTCTCGGCAAATGGGTCCAGCTTGCTCGGCCGGTCGGGAACCTTGAACTGCGGCTCAACCGTCTCAGCGCGCAGGTACTTGCGGATCGTGTTGCGCGACAAGCCGCTGCGCCGCTCGATCTCCCGAAGTGCGAGCTTCTGCCGGAAACGCCAGCGACGTACTACGCTCAGTAAATCCATGTTGATCACTCCTAATACCTCCGGCCGGTCAGCCAGAGGCAGGTCCAAACATGGGTCAAATCTCAGTGAAAACTTATGCCGCTCCCGGGTCACTTCTCACTGGAAATCTACACCCGACGCAAACTCAGCGTGTAACTTGGGCTAAGGGCAACCGTTCAAGATTAGATTAATGCATATCATAAGTTCTAGTTTGTCTAGGTGAGTAGTTTACAGGCATTCTCTATCATAAACTGATCGTTGAGATTTTAAGTTCTGTTCGGTAAAGTCTATCTAGAAATCATTTATTCGATACTGCTAAGTTACATTATTGATTATTGCGTAGACATTTTGTCAGATAGTATTGAGGATAATTAATTAGTTTGATCATTCGCGATTATGGGCGCGCCCGGCCGAAGGATTCGCGATGAGCTGACCCTGCCGGACTAGGCTGACTCGTTCAGCCCCGCCGCGAGAAGCGCCGCGATCCGGTCGACGCCGGCAGCATCGCCGACCAGGTCCTGCCGTACCTCGAGCTCCACGTACGGCCGGCCGGCCGCAAAGGCATGGTGCGGCACGGTGTAGTCGGTCGCGTCCATCCGGTACGGGTCGTTGTCGCCGATCGGCAGCCCGGCGTGGCGTTCCAGCCAGTCGAGCAGCCGCCGGGCGAAGGCGTCGTTGCGACCGTCGTGCAGGACCCCGATGTGCCACGGCCGCGCCACGCCGGCCATCGCGGGGGTGAAGCTGTGCAGCGCGACCAGAACGGCCGCGGGACGAGCCTCGAATGCAGCCGCGACCGCTGCCTGGTACGGCTCGTGGATTTCCGCGACCCGCCGGTGCCGGTCGGCTGCGCTCAGCCCGACGTTGCCCAGTATCGGAGTGCCGTCGCTGACCACCGGCATCGCTTCGGCCGACCCTGGATCGCGGTTGCAGTCGATGACCAGCCGCGAGTAGCGCTGCCGCACGAAAATTGCATCGAGCCGCGCCGCGAGGTTCCGGCCCAGTGCCTCGACCCCGATGTCCCAGCCGATATGACGCGCCATGTCCTCCGCCGCGACGCCCAGCGTCCCCAGCGCCGACGGTACCAGCTTGCCGGCATGGTCCCCGGTCAGCAGGAATCGGCCACCGCCGTCCGGGTTGACGATCTCGACCGGCGGCAAGTCATTGGAATGTAATAGTCGTTGCGAATCGTCGAGCACTTGTCGAAACTTTCCGGATGGTCGTGCTCACCATAGATCACCTGACTACCTACCGGTACCGGCAGCCGGTAGCGTTCGGCGAGCACCGGATCATGACCCGGCCGCGCGAGAGTCACTACCAGCGCCTGCTCGCCTCGACGCTGGCGATCGAACCGGCGCCCAGCGAACTCCGCTGGGTCCAAGACGTTTTCGGCAACTCGGTGGCGATCGCCCGCTTCAACACCCGTGCGTCCTCGCTCAGCTTCCGCAGCACCGCCCGCGTCGAGCACCGTCCGCTTTCCGCCGAACAGGTCCAGGTCGAGGACTATGCACGCGGCTTCCCGTTCACCTACTCGTCGGAGGACATGCCCGACCTCGCCCGCTCGATCGAGCGCCAGCATCACGACCCCGACCGCATCATCGACCGCTGGGCGCGCGCCTTCGTGTCCCCGGGCCGGATCGAGACGATGGCGGTCCTCAGCGCGATGACCACGACGATCCGGCGCGACTTCCTCTACGTCTCGCGCGCCGCGATGGGGACGCAGACGCCGGTCGAGACCATCACCAAGCGGCAGGGCACGTGCCGGGACTTCGCCGTGTTGATGATCGAGGCGGCGCGCGCCCTCGGCCTCGCTGCCCGTTTCGTCTCCGGCTACGTGTACAGCCCGTCGAAGCGCGAGCGCCGGATCGGCGGCGGCAACACCCATGCCTGGGTTCGCGTCTTCCTGCCGGGATCGGGCTGGGTCGAGTTCGACCCGACCAACGGCATCGTCGGCAATCGTGGCCTGATCCGCGTCGGCGTCGCCCGCGATCCATACCAGGCGGTGCCGCTGTCGGGCACCTGGTCGGGCTTTCCGGGAACCGATGCCGGCATGGTTGTTTCCGTCGAGGTCAATCTCGAAGCTGATGCGTTAAGCCCTTCGGAAGGAGAGTTTTCCTCATGTTGATCCGCGCCGGCTATGACATCCGCTTCGAGAGCCCGAGGGCGACGCCGATGATGGCGATGCTGAGTATCCATCCGTCGCGGAATCGGGACCTGCAGACCGCGCACCGCATCGTCACCACGCCGCACGTGCCGATCTACGACTACCTCGACGCGTTCGGGAACACCTGCACCCGGGTCACCGTGCCGCCGGGCGGCCTGTCGCTGTCGTGCGACTTCACCATCGAGGACTCGGGCCTGCCCGACATCCAGGCCCCTGGCGCGCCCCAAGCCGAGATCGAGGACCTGCCCGACGACATCCTCGTCTACCTGCTCGGCAGCCGCTACTGCGAGACCGACCGGCTCTCCGACGTAGCGTGGTCCTTGTTCGGCAGCATCGAGCCGGGCTGGGCTCGCGTGCAGGCAATAGTCGACTATGCGCACAACCACATCGAGTTTGGCTACCACCATGCCCGCGCCACGAAGACCGCGTGGGACGCCTATCAGGAGGGCGCCGGCGTCTGCCGCGATTTCGCGCATCTCGCGGTCACGCTCTGCCGCTGCATGAACATCCCGGCGCGCTATTGCACCGGCTACCTCGGTGACATCGGCATCCCGCCGGTCGACGCCCCGATGGACTTCTCCGCGTGGTTCGACGCCTATCTCGGCGGCCAGTGGTACACCTTCGACGCGCGCCACAACCGCCCCCGCATCGGGCGCATCCTGATGGCGCGGGGGCGCGACGCGACGGACACCGCGTTGACCACCAGCTTTGGCTCGGCGTGGCTGACCCGCTTCGACGTCCACACCGACGAGGTCGACGAGATGGAGCAGAGCGTCAGCGCGAGCGGGTGAAGATAGCTCGCACCCCCCATTGTCGTTCCGGCGAACGCCTGAACCCAGTCGCTTTAAACGCTCGAAACTTGGAGCGCTGAGAATAGCTGGGTTCTGGCGTTCGCCGGAATGACAGGGAGGCTTGGCATCGGGCACCAGCTCACGACCAGCTTCATTCGCGATCAGACCGCGGATCGGCTATCATCGTCGTTATCGTGCTCGCGACCGCATCAGGACTGTGACGCCGTTCCCACGCATTGCCGCGCTGGCATTGGCGGTTACTTTTCCGGCGGTGCTGGGGAACTGGCCGGCCAAGGCCATCGAGCCGGGCGCGGTTTCCCAGCCTTCCGCCGAGCCGACGATCCCGCCAGCGACGCTCGACGACAGCCTTGAAGTCAGCGGCGAGGACCTCGCCGCGCAGATGCGCGAGAGCCGGATGCTGCTCGACGTCCGTATCAATCGGGAGGGGCCGTTCCGCTTTCTGGTCGACAGCGGTGCCGATCGATCGGTGGTCGCCCGGAGCGTCGCGGACCGCCTGCAACTCCCGGCCATCGGCACCGGCACACTGCGCGGCATGGCGGGGACGAGCGAGGTCCAGCTTGTCGACGTCGACCGCTTCGGTATCGGCAGTAGCGAGATGCGGAGCATCCGGGCGCCGGTCCTGAGCGACAAGGACCTCGGTGCACAGGGCGTGATCGGCATCGACGCGCTCGCCGACCAGCGGCTGATGCTCGATTTCGTCGCCAAGACCGTGACCGTGCAGGACTCGCGCCGGGAGTCGACGGCCGAAGACGGCGACATCGTCGTCACGGCACGGCGCAAGCGCGGTCAACTCATCCTGACGCAGGTGTCGATCGCCGGCCAGCCGCTTTACGCCGTCATCGATACCGGTGCCGACGTCACGGTCGGGAACATGGCCCTGTTCAAGGCGCTTACCCGCAACCGCCGCAAGCCGGAGGGCAAGGTGACCCTGATCAGCGTTACCGGGCAGACGCTGGTGGCGGACTTGATGGCGGTGCCTGAACTGCGGGTCGGCGGAGTAACGGCGATGAACGTCCAGGTCGCCTTCGTGGATGCGCCGCCGTTCGCCTTGTTTGGCCTGTCGCGGCAGCCGGCGCTGTTGCTCGGGACCGACCTGCTGCAGGCGTTCCGTCGGGTGTCGCTCGACTTCCGCCGCCGCAAGGTCCGGTTCTCGCTGCGACGCTGACTTGCCTCGTGCCGGGACGCGCAATAGTGCAGAACGAACCGTGATCAAGTCCGAGTGACCGCGCCGCCAGCATGACGACCCGCAAGATCATCCACATCGACATGGACGCCTTCTATGCGTCGGTCGAGCAGCGCGACGACCCGGCCTTGCGCGGACGCCCGGTCGCGGTCGGCAGTGCGCAGGCGCGCGGCGTCGTCGCGGCGGCGAGCTATGAGGCGCGGACCTTCGGGGTGCGCTCGGCGATGGCCTCGGTAACGGCGCTCAGGCGCTGCCCGGCGCTGGTGTTCGTGCCACCGCGCTTCGACGTGTATCGCGCCGTTTCCGAGCAGATCCGCGCGATCTTCGCCGACTACACCGACCTGATCGAGCCGTTGTCGCTCGACGAGGCCTATCTCGACGTCACCGAAGACCGCAAGGGCATCGGCTCGGCGACGGCAATTGCTGCCGAGATCCGGGCGCGTATCCGCGAGGTCACCGGCCTGACCGCGTCGGCGGGGGTGTCGTACAACAAGTTCATCGCCAAGCTCGCGTCCGACCAGAACAAGCCCGACGGCCTGTGCGTGATCAGGCCGGCGCAGGGCCCGGCGTTCGTCGCGGCGCTGCCGGTCAAGCGCTTCCACGGCGTCGGGCCGGTGACCGCGGCGAAGATGGAGTCGCTGGGCATCCTGACCGGTGCGGACCTCAAGGCCCGAACGCTCGACGAACTGACCCGCTGGTTCGGCAGCAGCGCCGGCTATTTCCACCGCGCCGCCCACGGTGACGACGACCGCCCGGTGCGCAGCGACCGCCCGCTGAAGTCGGTCGGGGCCGAGCGCACCTTCGACCGCGACCTTAGCGAGCGTGATGAGCTGCTCACGGCGTTGGAGCCGGTGATCGACGCGGCGTGGCGGCGCATCGAGCGGGCCGGCGTCGCGGGCCGGACTCTGACCCTCAAGGTCAAGTTCGCCGACTTCCGGCTGATCACCCGGGCGCAGAGCCGGGTCGGCCGGATCGCGGCGCGCGAGCATGTCGCCGAGGTCGGCAGGGCGCTGCTGGTGGCGCTGTTCCCCGTCGACACCGGCATCCGCCTGCTCGGCCTGACCCTGTCGGGGCTGGGGGAGGAGGGGGCCGAGACGACGGACCAGCTGGACTTGCTGGCCGACTAGCCCCGGTCGAGGGCGAGGAGAACCTCGATCAGCCGGTCGACCTCGGCTGCGGTGCTGTAGTGACAGAGCCCGATCCGAACGAGGCCGCCCGCGTCCGCCAGCCCGAGCCGGGCGACTGGCTCGACCGCGTAGAAGTTGCCCGACCACGCGAAGATGCCGTGCGCCGCAAGGTGCTTGACCACCGCCGCCGGGGTCGACCCGGCGAGCGTGAAGGCGAAGGTCGGCACGCGCCCCGCCATCGTCGGAGCGCCGTAGAGGTGAAGGCCCGGCACCTGCTTGAGACCATCGAGCAGCCGGGTGCCGAGTTCGCGCTCATAATCGACGCAGGCCGCGAAGGCCGCGAGGAGCCGGGCGCGGCGCGAGTTGGCGGCCGGGTCGACCTCGCGCCCGAGCCATTCGAGATAGTCGACCATGCCGAGCACGCCGCCCTGCGCCTCGAACGACGGCGTCCCGGTCTCGAGGCGGGCGGCGGGCGGCTCCACCGGTGACGGCCGCAGCTTGTACGGGGCGACGCCGTCGAACACGCCCGGCCTTGCCCACAGTACGCCCTGGTGCGGCCCAAACATCTTGTACGGCGAGCACACCAGCAGGTCGCAGCCGAGCGCCACGACGTCGGTCGGCACATGCGGCACCGACTGGACCCCGTCGACGAAGACCAGCGCCTTGGCGTTCGCCCGCACGCAGCGCACGACCGCGCCGATGTCGTTGAGCGTGCCGAGCGCGTTGCTCGCACCCCCGACCGCGACCAGCCGCGTGCGCTCGTTCAACAGCGCCGGCAGCTCGTCGAGGCGAAGCACGCAGGTAGCGGGGTCGAAGTCGAGCCAGCGCACCGTCACCTCGCGGTCGCGTGCCGCCAGCACCCACGGCGTCACGTTGGCGTCGTGGTCGAGCCGGCTCAGCACGATCTCGTCGCCAGGCTGCCACTGCTGCGCCAGGGTCCGCGACACCTGGAAGGTCAGCGAGGTCATGTTCGGACCAAAGGCGATCTCGGCCGGATTGCCGCCGAGCAGGTCGGCCATCGCCGCGTGCGCGTCGGCGCTCAGCGCGTCGGTGGCGACCGAGGTGGCGACCGAGGTGGCGAAATGCCCGCCGGCATTGGCGGTGCCGCTCTCGAGGTGGGCGACCATGCCCTGGATCGCGGCAGCGCAAACCTGGGTGCCGCCGGGCGCGTCGAAATAGGTCCGCGGGATGCCGGCATCGGTGACGGCGAGAGCGGGGAAGCGGGCGCGGACGGCGTCGATGGGGAAGGTCATGGCGACGCTTGTCGTTGGCAGGCGGCACGCTGTCCAGCGTCGTCGGGATCGGGTGCCGGCGCTTACCTGACGAAGCCGAGCCCGAAGCGCAGCCGGGTCTGGTGCTTGTCGTAATCGAGCAGATTCTCGCCGTAGCCGGTGAACGCCTGCCCGAAGACGTACAGGTTGAAGTTCTTCGCGATCACCCGGGTCAGCGGGTACGACGCCATGACGTCGATCGCGCCCTTGCCGCTGCCGAAGTTGAGGCGGCTGTTGGTGGTGACGCGGAGCCCGTTGTCTTCGCCGAGCTCGAGGAACAAGCCGGTGTTGCCGCGGAAATGCCTGATGTCGGGATTGTCGCTCAAGTCGCCGAAATAGCCCCAGATGCGCGGTCCGACAGAGAGCTTGTAGCGGCCGAGCGGCAGGGCCGCGACCGGCTGCACATAGACGCTGTTGGCGCTGCGCGAGGCGGTGCCGTCGCGGCCATTGGACTCGTGGGCGATCCCGAGCCGACCGCCGAACGCGACTCCGCTCGGCCTGACCGCGGCGGGCACGATATAGGCGAGCTCGGGCATGTAATCGATGTTGCGGAACGGCGACGACTCCGCGCCAAGGTCCCAGTAAAGACGCTGCGTATAGGCAAAATGCAGGCCGTTGAGCAGCGACCAGCCCGGTCCGATTGCACCGCCGTTGCCGAACAACTGGTATTTGAAGCTGATCTGGATCTTGGCGTCGGTGTTGGTGCCCGGGCCGTAGACCGCATAGATCGGCTGGTCGGCCGACAGGCTGCCGAGAAAGGCGTTGCCGGTGTCGGCGTTCGGCGAGTTCAGGCTTTCCTCGACGACGGCGGGGTTGGTCGTCGGGGTGGCGGGCGGTGCAGCGGTGGCGACGACGGTCTCCGGCAGCGCCAGCGTGAAGCCGGGACCGTCCGGCAGCGATAGCGTCGCCTCGCCGGGACCCTGTGCCGAGAGGGTCACGCGGTAGGTGATCCGTTGAAAGCCACCGGCAGGGATCGCGACGGGTGACGCGGGGTCTGCACGCTCCAGCGTGATCGTGGAGCGTTCGCCCGCCACCGCGAGCTTCGCGGTCAGCAGCCCCGGTGCCTCGAACCGCAGCGCAGTGGCTCCGGTGTTCAGATAGAGGACATCGACCGCGACCGGGCCGCCGCCGCTGTCCACCCTGACCGCGCCGATCAGGGTCTGCACCGGGCCTGCCGCTAGCCCCGGCGCAGCGGCGACGAGGAGCGGTACGACGACCCCCCAGAGGAGCCGCGGCGTCACGACCGCAAACCCGCTGAAGCGTGGCAGGAGGCTTCGGAAGCTATCGGTCGATTGATCTGGATGGGCATGCCGTGACTGAGCCACGTCATCGACAAGGCGACAAGTGTCAGGGGCGAAACGATGCCCGGCCCGTTGACTTGGGATGGGACCGGGAGGACCCTGCGGCGTATCGCACCGAGGGGATCGACGATGGCGAAATGGCAAGCCGCAGCCTGGGCCGTATTGATCGCCGCCACTCCCGCCGCCGGTCAGGAGGAGCACCACAACCACCCGGTGCCCGAGCGGCTCGGCGCGGTGCATTTCGCGACGAGTTGCGCGGCCGGCGTCGCGCCGGCGTTCGACCGGGCAGTGGCGTTGCTGCACTCGTTCGCCTACGCCGCCGCCGACAAGGCGTTCGCCGACGTCGCGGCGCGCGATCCGGGCTGCGCGATGGCCGACTGGGGGCGCGCCATGAGCCATTATCACCAGCTTTGGGAGGTGACCGCCGGCACCGAGCTCGCGGCGGGCGCGGCCGAGATCGGCAAGGCAGAGGCTAGCCCGAGCGGCACAGTTCGGGAGCGCGCGTTGATCGCCGCGCTCGGGCAGTATTATGCCGAAGCGGACCGGGTCGCCCCTGCGCTACGTGCGATGCGCTACTCGGACGCGATGGCGGCGGTGGCGCGGGACAACCCGGCCGACGACGAGGTGCAGGTATTCTACGCGCTGTCGCTGATCGCCACGGCATCTCCGGGCGACCATAGCCACGCCCGGCAAAAGCGCGCCGCCGACATCCTCGAGCCGATCTGGAAGCGCCAGCCGCAGCATCCCGGCGTCCCGCACTACCTCATCCACGCCTACGACAGCGCCGAACTGGCACCGCGCGGGCTTGCGGCGGCGCGTCTGTACGCGACGATCGCGCCATCGGCACCGCACGCGCTGCACATGCCGTCGCACATCTTCACCCGGCTCGGCCTGTGGCAGGATTCGGTGACCTCGAACCTCGCCTCCCGCGCCGCCGCACACGCCGAGGGCGATGTCGGCGAGGAACTCCACGCGATGGATTACCTGGTCTACGCTTATCTCCAGCTCGGTCGTACCAGCGATGCCAGGCAGGTCGTCGCCAGCCTGGCGCGCCTCGGGCCGCTCCCGGCGAAGGTGTTCAAGGTGGGCTACGCGGGCAACGCCATGACGGTGCGGCTGGCGGTCGAGAGCCGCGACTGGCAGACCGCGGCCGAGCTCACGCCGCTGCCCGGATCGGCCCCGCAAGTCGCCGCCCTGGTCTGGTGGGCCCGGGCGCTCGGCCGCCTGCGCGGGCCGAACCCGGTCTCCGCCGACTCCGACATTGCGCAGCTCAAGCTGTGCAGCGATGCCGTCCGCGCCGCAGGCGATGCGTATTGGGCGCCGCAGGTCGACGCCTTGCTCAAGTCTGCCGAGGGCTGGCGGGCGGCGGCGGCGGGCGACAGTGCCGGGGCGATCGCCGCCCTGACCGTGGCAGCGGACGAGGAGGATGCGCTGGAGAAGCTGCCGCTGACGCCTGGCCCGATCGTGCCGGCGCGCGAGCAGCTCGGCGAGCTCTACCTCAAGTTGGATCAGCGGCAGGCTGCGCTGGCGAACTTCAGGACCGCGCTCGTCGAAGCGCCGGGTCGTCGGGGTGCGCTGCAGGGCGCAGCGAAGGCGACGCGTCACTAGCGGCGCTCAGCAGGTTCGCGAGGCCGACCAACCGACTGTACGAATACGAACGCCCGATTGACTCGGAACGGAGCCGGGCCGACATGCTACACAGGCGTAACATTTGCGCCCGTGTCCGCGTGAGGATCCGCATTGGCTGAGCTCAATATCAACGGCGAGGTGCGGACGGTCGATGCGACCGACGACATGCCGCTGCTGTGGGCGCTGCGCGACGTGCTCGGGCTGACCGGCACCAAGTTCGGCTGCGGCATCGCGCAGTGCGGCGCATGCACGGTCCATCTCGACGGGCAGGCGGTACGGTCGTGCCTGCTACCGATCGGCTCGATTGCCGGTCGCAAGGTCACCACCATCGAGGCGGTCGGCGCGACCCCGGCAGGCGCGAAGGTGCAGCGCGCGTGGCTCGATCTCGAAGTGGTCCAGTGCGGTTATTGCCAGTCGGGGCAGATCATGTCCGCGGCCGCGCTGCTGACCGCGATCCCCGCGCCCGACGACGCCGACATCGACGCCGCGATGGCGGGCAACATCTGCCGCTGCGGCACCTACGTCCGCATCCGCGACGCGATCAAGCGGGCGGCCAAAGCGTCATGACGGTGCCGGCGATCCTTTCCGGCGGCCTTTCCGGCGGGCTATCGCGGCGCGGCTTGCTCAAGACCGGTGCGGCGGTCGGCGGCGGGCTGCTGGTCGCGGTCAGCTTTCCGCGCGGCCACGCCGATGCCGCCGGCACGGGGACGCCCGGAGTGTTCGCGCCCGACGCCTTCATCCGCATCGGACGCGACGGGCTCGTGACGCTGGTCATGGCGCAGGTCGAGATGGGGCAGGGCACCCACACCTCGATCCCGATGCTGATCGCCGAGGAGCTCGACGTGACGCTGGACCATGTCCGGCTCGAGGAAGCGCCGCCCGACGACGCCAAGTATGGCAACCCGATCTTCCAGATCCAGATGACCGGCGGCTCGACCTCGATCCGTGCTTTGTGGCTGCCGATGCGCAAGGCCGGGGCGAGCGCCCGCGCACTGTTGGTCGGCGCTGCCGCCAAGGGCTGGGGGGTCGATCCTACAAGCTGTAGGACTTTGGCAGGGGTGGTGTACCACGACGCCTCCGGCCGCAAGGCGGAGTACGGCAGCCTCGTCGACCGCGCCTCCGGCATGACCCCGCCGGCCAACCCGCTGCTCAAGCCGGCCAGCGCCTTCCGCCTGCTCGGGACCCCGGCCAAGCGCCTCGACACCGCCGACAAGGTCAACGGCAAGGCCGTCTACGGTATCGACGCAATGCCGATAAGCGTAAAGTTCGCCTCATTAGCCTGCAGCCCGGTCCTCGGCGGCAAGGTCGCGCACGTCGACCAGACCCAGGCGCTGGCGGTCAAGGGCGTGCGGCAGGTGGTCGTGCTCGACGACATGGTGGCGGTCGTCGGCGACCACATGTGGGCAGCGAAGCAGGGCCTCGACGCCCTCGTCATCGAGTGGGCCGAAGGTGCCAACGCCGCTGTCGACTCCGACGGGATCTGGCAGGCATTGGCGGCTGCAGGCGACAAGCCGGGGGTCACCGTCAAGAAGACCGGCGACCAGGCGAAGCTCGGCGGCGACGGCCTCATCGAGGCGCGCTACGAACTGCCCTTCCTCGCGCACGCCGCGCTCGAGCCGATGAACTGCACCGTCCACGTCCGCCCCGACGGCTGCGAGCTTTGGGTCGGGACCCAGGTCGCGACCAACGCGGTGCGGATCGCGGCCAAGGAAACCGGCCTCCGGGTCGACCAGATCAAGCTCAACAACCACCTCATCGGCGGCGGCTTCGGGCGACGGCTGGAGGTCGACGGCATCGGCAAGGCGGTCCGCATCGCGATGAAGGTCGACGGCCCGGTCAAGGTGGTGTGGACCCGGGAGGAGGACATCGCGCGCTCGACGTACCGCCCAGTGTATCACAACCGCATGTCGGCGCGGCTGGAGAACGGCAAGCCCGTCGCGTGGAGCCAGCGCATCGTCGGTTCGGCGATCATCGCCCGATTCCTGCCGCCGGCGTTTAAGGATGGCATCGACATCGACGCCGTCGATGGTGCGACCGAGCTGCCCTACGACCTGCCCAACTTCCACCTCGACTACGTCCGCCACGAGCCCGTCGGCGTCGACACCTGCTTCTGGCGCGGCGTCGGGCCGAACAGCAACATCTTCTCGGCCGAATGCTTCATGGACCGGCTGGCCAAAGAAGCTGGTGCCGACCCGGTCGCGTTCCGGCGCAGCCTGCTCGGCCACAGCCCGCGTGCGCTCGGCGTGCTCGACCTCGTGACCGCCAAGGCCGGATGGGGCGGAGCTTTGCCGGCACGGTCGGGGCGCGGCGTGTGCCTGCAGTCCGCATTCGGCAGCTTCATCGCCTGCGTCGCCGAGGTTGCGGTCGACGAGGACGGTGAGGTCCGTGTCAGCCGGCTGACGGTGGCGGTCGACTGCGGCAGCATCGTCAACCCGGACACCATCGCGGCGCAGTTACAGGGCGGCATGATTTTCGGCCTGACGGCGGCACTCCACGGCAACATCACCCTTGCCAGGGGCCGCGTCGAGCAGAGCAATTACCACGACTACCGCATGCTCAGGATCAACGAGACCCCTCGCATCGAGGTCCACATTATCCCCAGCACCGAGGCACCCGGCGGCATCGGCGAGCCCGGCACGGTCGTCGTCCAGCCCGCCGTCGCCAATGCCGTCTATGCCGCGACCGGCGTGCAGATGACGCGCATGCCGATCGACCGCAAATTGCTCAAGGCATGAGGGTCTGGCGCATCCTGCTGATCGCCGGAGCCACCGCCGCGGTGGCCGGCGCGGCGTTCACCGGCTGGACCGTCTTCGGCCCCGGTGCGAGCGCCTTTGCCAAGGGTACGCCGGTCGAACTCGCCGCCTACACTGGGCCATCCCCGACCGGAGTTCCGGCATCGCTCGCCGGTGCCGACCTCGTGACGCGT
This sequence comes from Sphingosinicellaceae bacterium, assembly GCA_019285715.1. Lineage (NCBI taxonomy): Bacteria > Pseudomonadati > Pseudomonadota > Alphaproteobacteria > Sphingomonadales > Sphingosinicellaceae > Sphingosinicellaceae bacterium. The sequence goes on along the minus strand of CP079108.1, from coordinate 2,617,461 downwards.
GGCAAATACCTTGCCCAAGCTGCTGATTGCGTTGCCTGCCATACCGCGAAGGGTGGCGGCGTGCCGTACGCCGGCGGCCTGCCGTTCAAGCTGCCGTTCGGGACGCTGTACGCACCCAACATCACTCCCGATCGTGCGACCGGCATTGGCGGCTATACCGACGCCGAGTTCGTAAAAGCCGTCCATCACGGCGTCGGCCGCGGCGGTAAGCCGCTGTATCCCGCGTTCCCTTACACCGCCTATGCCAAGCTGGCCGAGGCGGACGTGCTGGCGATCAAGGCCTACCTGTTCTCGCTGCCGCCCGTGCGCAACGTCGTGCCGGCGAACGACCTCGCCTTCCCGTTCAACCAGCGCCCGCTGATGGCGGTGTGGGCGGCGATGTTCAACCGCGAGGGCAATTTCAAGCCGGTGCCCGAGCAGAGCCCGGCGTGGAACCGCGGCGCTTACCTCGTCGAAGCCGCGGGCCATTGCGGCGAGTGCCACACACCGCGCACCCTGTTCCAGAGCCTCGACAACCGCCGCAAGTTCGCGGGCGCGATGGCGGCCGGTTGGAACGCCTACAACATCAGTGGCGACCGCTTGACCGGCGTCGGCGCATGGACCGCGCCCGAGTTGGCCTCCTTCCTGTCGACCGGGCACGCGCAGGGCCGCGGCTCGGCGTCGGGCCCGATGGGCGAGGCCGTCGAGATGAGCTTGCGCCACCTCGACCCGGCCGACATCGCGGCGATCGTCACCTATTTGCAGACCGTGCCTGCGGTCCACACCGACGCCGTCCCCGACCAACTCGCCGGCCCGGCCCCCGCTACGGCCAAACTCGGCTTCAACGGCGATCCGCGCGGCAAGGCGATCTTCGAGGGTGCCTGCGCGAGCTGCCACAACTGGGACGGCTCGGGTGCGCTGATCAACGAGGCGACGCTGACCGGGGCTCGCGCCGTCAACGACCCGACCGCGGTCAATGTCGCCCAGGTCGTGATGTCGGGCGTCCGTCGCAACGGGCCGAAAGGCCAGGTCTTCATGTCGTCGTTCGGCGCCGCCTACACCGACCAGGAGGTTGCGGCGGTCGCAAACTACGTCACCGCGCGCTTCGGCTCGGCGCCGTCGAAAGTCACCACCAAGGACGTCGAAAAGCTCCGCAAGCTGACCTAACGCGGGACGACCGGCTGCCCGACGGGCCGCGTCTCGACCCCGGCGGCACCATGGCTGCTGACGTACGGCCATCGCGGCGTCTAGGGTGCAGCGCGGTCTCCTGCCGCCCGCGAAAGAACGAAGCGCGACATGCCGTCCAAGCGTAGCGACCGTCTGCTCCTCGCGTCGATCCACGATGTCGGGCCGCGGTTCGAGGTGCAGATTGACGCACTCGTCGACCGCCTGTCGGGGCTGCTCGGCGGTCCGCGCTTTGCCATGCTGGTGGTACCCGACCACTGGGACGAGGCCCCGCTGTCCCGTGCGCCGGCATTCGCGCGCAAGCTGCGCGGCTGGTCGGACGCGGGGGTCGAGATGTTCGTCCACGGCTGGCGGCACCGCGACGATCACGTGCACGCCGGTGCGCTCGCGAAGGTCCGCGCCCGGCACCTGACCGCGGGCGAGGGCGAGTTCCTGGGCTTGTCGCGTGCGGAGGCCGGGCGACGGATGCGCGATGGCCGCGCCGTCGTCGAGGACGCGATCGGGCGAGCGTCGGCGGGCTTCGTGGCACCGGCATGGCTGTACGGCGACGGGGCCCGCGAGGCGCTGGCCGACGAGGGCTTCGCGCTTGCCGAGGATCACTTCCGGGTGTGGCGGCCCGCCGACGGCCGCATCCTCGCGCGCGGCCCGGTGGTAACCTGGGCGAGTCGGTCGCCGGGGCGCATCCGCAGCTCGCTCGGCTTCGCGGCCGTGGCCCGCACCGCGCTCGCGGTGCTGCCGACCGTAAGGGTCGCCGTCCATCCCGGCGACACCGGCGTACCCGCGCTGCTGGCCAGCATCGACGCAACCTTCGCGCACTTCGCGGCGCGTCGGACTGTGGCTCGCTACGCCGACCTGAGCGGCTGACCGACATAGGTGCCGCCGTCTTCCCCGGCGCCGGGTGACGTCTTGAACTGGGCGAATATGTCCTGCTACCGGCCGCCCGACAGGCCGAAATGCGCAAATGTCATGGTGGCGGCGTCTTAAGCACATCCAGTATCTGTCGCAGGGATGAAGCGTGTATCGGAGCAGCGGCACTTTCGACGAACAGCCTTCCGGCGAGTGGCCCGACGTCAGCGCGACCGCCGATCCCGAGGTCCTGAAGACCGGCATCTCGTGGTTCACTCGTCTCGCGGCCCCGGTCATCTCGCTGACCATACTCGGCGTCGCGGTCGCGCAGTTGTCGCACTTCAACCTGTCAGGCATCCGCGCGGTGGTTCCGACCAACCCCGGCTTCTGGCTGTTGTTTGCGGTCAGCTATTTCGCCCCGCCGCTCGCCGACTGGATCATCTTCCGGCGCCTGTGGACGATCCCCGCCGCCGGTTTCGCAGCGCTGGTCCGGAAGCTGATCGGTAACGAGCTGCTGCTCGGCTATGTCGGGGAACTGTATTTCTACAGCTGGGCTCGCAAGCGCACGGCGATGACCGGGGCGCCGTTCGGGGCGGTCAAGGACGTCGCCATCCTGTCGGCGGTGGTCGGCAACTGCGTCACGCTGGCAATGCTGGCGGTCGCCTACCCGCTGCTCGGGATGCTCGACCTCGGCGTCGAGCGTCGCACCTTCGCGCTGTCAGTGGCGGTCGTGCTGGTGACCTCGCTGATCGTGATGTTTTTCCGGGGACGGCTGTTCAGCCTGCCAAAGGCGGATCTCCGCTTTGTCATCGGGGTGCACTTCGCACGCATCGCTGCAACGACCCTGCTCGCGGCGTGGATGTGGCATGTCGCGCTGCCGGCGGTGTCGGCGAGCATCTGGCTGCTGCTGGCGACGCTGCGCCTGCTGCTGTCACGGCTGCCGCTGATCCCCAACAAGGATGTCGTCTTCGCGGGTATTGCAGTCCTTGTCGTCGGGCAGGACCAGCAGGTCGTCGAGCTGATGGCGCTCATGGCCGGCCTGATTTTCGCAACGCATCTGGTGCTCGGCACATTGCTCGCTGTCGCCGAGATTGCCGGCTGGAAGCGGCTGGCGTGAAGCGGGTAATACTCATCGCCCTCGCCCTGCCGGTCGCGGCCGGGGCGATCATCCCGTCGCGGCCCGAACTCGGCATGGCGGCCGGGCGTTGCCGTCCGGACGAGCCCGGTCCGGCGTTCATGGTCACAGCGGCCGGCCTCAAGGATCGCAAGGGCCAGCTCCGGCTGGAGGTCTATCCGCCCGAGCAAGGGGATTTCTTGGCCGACGACAACGTCCTCGTCGCCGCCGGGAAGACCTTCCGGCGTGTCGAGGTGCCGGTCCCGGCGTCCGGACCGGCAGTGTTGTGCATCCGTGTGCCCGTGCCGGGGACCTACGCGCTTTCGCTGCTGCACGACCGCGACAGCAACCGCAAGTTCACGCTGGCCACCGACGGCCTCGGCTTCCCGGGCGATCCAGTCCTGCGCCTCGGTCCGCCTGCCGCGAGTGCCGTGCGCGCCGTCGCCGGACCGGGCCTGACGCCGTTGACGATCCGCCTCAACTACCGCCACGGCCTGTTCGGCTTTGGCCCGATTGGAGACACGCACCGGTGAAAATCGTCGATGTCTGCGCTTTCTATGCCCCGAAAGGCGGCGGTGTCCGGACCTATATCGACCGCAAGCTGGTCGAGGGCCCGCGCGCCGGTCACGAGATCGTCGTCATCGCGCCGGGATCGCGGAGCTGGACCGAGCACCGCGGCCCGGGTGCACGCATCGTCTGGATCAAGTCACCGAAGTTCCCGCTCGACCCGAATTACCATTATTTCGGCGATGCGGCCGTGCTCCATGCCGTGCTCGACAGCGAGCGGCCAGACGTGGTCGAGGTGTCGTCGCCGTGGCGCAGCGCGTCGATGGTCGCGGCGTGGCGCAGCACCGCGGTCCGGACACTGGTCATGCACGCCGACCCGCTCGCGGCCTATGCTTATCGCTGGTTCGAGATGCTGGCGGACCGGCCGGCGGTCGACCGGGGCTTTGAGTGGTACTGGCGGCATCTGCGCCGCCTCGACGCCGGTTTCGATAGTGTCGTCACCGCTAGCCGCAGCCTGACCGAGCGGCTCGAGGCGGGCGGTCTGCACCACGTCTCGACGATCGCCATGGGGGTCGAGCCCGGGGTGTTCTCGCCCCGCCGCCGCGATCTCGCGTTGCGCGCCCGTTTGCTCGCGATGTGCGGGCTTGGGCCGGAAGCAACGCTGCTGATCGGCGTTGGTCGCCATGCCCCGGAGAAGCGCTGGCCGATGATCGTCGACGCAGTGACCTCGGCGCAGTTCAGCGCGGCGGTCGGGTTGGTCCTCGTCGGCGACGGGCGCGAACGCTCGCGTATCGCCGCAAAAATCGGTGCTAACCCACACATCCGAATGCTTAAGCCGACCAACAATCGCGCCGAGCTCGCGCGTCTGATGGCGAGTGCCGACGCCCTGATCCACGGCTGCGAGGCGGAGACCTTCTGCATGGTCGCAGCGGAAGCGCTGGCCTCGGGGCTAGAGCTGATCGTGCCCGATACCGGTGGTGCCGCTGACCAGCTGGCGGGGCGGCCGGGACGCCTGTTCACGCCCGCATCGGCAGCCGCTGCGGCGCGCGAGATCGTCGCGTTCGCCGAGGACCGGCGGGCTGGGGCTTCAGTCCCGCAGCCAGTCGAGCCGCGGACCATGCGCGACCATTTCGAGGAACTTTTTGCGCATTATTCCCAACTTGCCAAGCCACTTAGGGTCGCGGCTTAATCCTTCAGGGCAAAGCGCTCGCGGTGGCCGGTGATGTCGCGACCGTGGCATCCGCTGTCACGACGTCCGCCTGCCAGCCGCCACCGAGTGCCCGGAACAGGTCGACCTGCGCGGTCACGACGCGGGCGTCCGAGGCGGCAAGCGAGGCCTCGGTGTCGGAGAAGGCGCGCTCGGCGTCGATCAGGCTAAGCGAATCGACGCGGCCTTCGCGAAGCTGGGCGCGGACGATGCGGACCGCAGTTGCGGCCTCGGTCCGGGCGTCGGTGAGCGCCTGCCGCCTGTCGAGCTCGTGGTTGAATGCCGAAAGCGCGGTCTCGGTTTCCTGCAAGGCCTGCAGGATGGTCTTGTCGAAGCGCGCCAGCGCTGCCGCGGTCTCGGCGCGGGCGCCGGCGATGCGAGCTCGCGCCGGCTCCTGGTTGAGGAAATTCCACGACAGCAGCCCGCCGGTGAAGAAGCGCAGGGCGCCGCCGGTCAGTGCGTTGCCAAGGCCGCCGCTGGTCGAGCCGACCGAGCCGCCGAGCGAGATCGTCGGGTACAGGTCGGCGGTGGCGACGCCGATGCGGGCGGTTTCGGCGGCCAGCCGGCGCTCGGCGGCGCGGACGTCGGGGCGGCGCGCGAGGAGCGCGCGGCCGTCGCCGACGGGGAGCGGGCGGTCGAGGTGCAGGACGACGGCGTTGGCTCCGATCTCGGGTGGCAGGTCGCGTGGGGTGCGGCCGGTCAGGGTAGCGAGGCTGAACAGCGCCGCCTCGCGCTCGGCCTCCAGCGGTGGCACGGTGGCGCGGACCTGGTCGCGGAGCGTCGCGGCGCGCGAGGTGTCGAGGCGGTTGGCGCGCCCGGCCTCGAAGCGCTTGGCGGTGATCTGGACGCTCTGGTCGACGAGCTCGACGGTGCGCCGCGCGACGCGGATACGTTCGGCGAGCGAACCCAGGTCGGCATAGGCGCGCGCGGTCTCGGCGACGATCGCGACCCGGACGGCGTCGCGGTCGGCATCGGCGGCGGCGACGTCACCACGCGCCGCCTCGACACCGCGCGAGATGCGCCCGAACAGGTCGACCTCGTAGGCAACGCTGAAGCCGCCGTCGACGGTGCTGCCGCTGCGGCTGGTGCCGGGCAGGGTCTGGCTCGCCGGCAGGCGCTGGTAACCGCCGTTTGCGTCGAGGCTGACGCTGGGCAGGCGGTCGCCACGGACCGCGCGCAGGGCTGCGCGGGCACGGTCGAGGTTGGCGGTGGCGACCGCGATGTCCTTGTTAGCGGCCAGCGCGTCGGCGACAAGGCCGTCGAGGACCGGGTCCTGGTACAGCCGCCACCAGGTGCCGTCGGGGCCTTCGGTGCTCGACACCGCCGATGTCGTGCTGCCGAGGAACGGCGGTGCGGCGCTGGAGACCGCCTCCGGGTGGACGTACTCGGGACCGACCTTGCAGGCGGCGAGCGCGAGCAGCAGGGCGAGGCTGAGATTACGGTGCATCGTCATGGGTCCTATTCGGCCGGCTGGAGCGCGGCGGGCTCGGCCGGGCGCGGGATGGGACGCCAGCCCGAGAGCGCGCGGCAGACGACGTAGAAGGTCGGGGTGAACAGCAGCCCGAAGCCGGTGACGCCGATCATTCCGAAGAACACCGCGGTGCCGAGCGCCTGGCGCAGCTCGGCGCCGGCCCCGGTCGCGAGCACCAGCGGCAGCGCGCCGAGGATGAAGGCGAACGACGTCATCAGGATCGGGCGGAGCCGGTCGCGAGCGGCCCGGACCGCGGCCTCGACCGGGGTGAGGCCGTCGATCTCCTCGGCCTGCCGTGCGAACTCGACGATCAGGATGGCGTTCTTGGCGGCCAACGCAATCAACACGACCAGGCCGATCTGCGTCAGGACATTGTTGTCCATTCCCCGTAGGTTAACCCCCACCATGGCCGCGAGCAGGCACATCGGCACGATCAGGATTATCGCCAGCGGCAGGGTCAGGCTTTCGTACTGCGCCGCCAGCACCAGGAAGACGAAGACCACCGCGAGGCCGAAGACGAGTGCCGCAGTCGAGCCGGCGGCCTTCTGCTGGAAGGCGATGCCGGTCCACTCGGTGGTGTAGTCGGCGGGCAGGGTCGTCGCGGCGAGGTTTTCCATGGCAGCCAGCGACTGGCCCGAGGAGAAGCCGGGCGCGGTGTCGCCGTCAACCTCGACCGCGGGGAACAGGTTGTAGCGCGTCACGCGGTACGGTCCGGTCTTGTCGTGGAAGTTGGCGACCGCGCCAAGCGGGACCATGGCGCCGGAGTTTGAGCGGGTCTTGAGGTTCGCGACGTCGGCGACGGTGTTGCGGAACGGCGCATCAGCCTGAGCCGTCACGCGATAAGTCCGCCCGAGCAGATTGAAATCGTTAACGAACGCCGAGCCGAGATAGACCTGCAGCGCCTCGAAGACGCGGGCGGGCGGGACCCCGAGCAGGTCGGCCTTGGCGCGGTTGATGTCGGCGAAGACGCTGGGAGTGTTGGTGTCGAAGAAGCTGTAGACCTGCTTCAAGCCCTTGGTCGAATTGGCCTTGCCGATCAGCCCGAACGAGACCTTGCCGAGCGCCGCATAGCCGTGGCCGCCGTGGTCCTCGATCATGACGCGGTAGCCTCCCGCCGAGCCGATGCCCTGGATCAGCGGCGGTGGCACGACCAGCAGGCGGGCTTCGTCGATGTCGGCGATCTTGGCCTGCGCTTCTGCCATGATGCTCTGCAGAGTGACGCCAAGTCTGGCGCGCTCTTCGAACGATTTCAGTGGGATATAGGCCGCGGCTGAATTGGGCGCCGAAGTCTGCGAGGGACCGTCGAAGCCCGCGAGCATGACCGAGCCGAGGACGCCCTTCAACGGGATGATCCGTGCCGCGACCTTGCGGAGCACGGCGTCGGTACGCGCCAGCGACGAGCCCGGCGGCAGCTGGACGATGGTCAGGAAATAGCCCTGGTCCTGCGCCGGGATGAAGCCGGTCGGGGTGTAGGTGAAGGCACCGACGGTCAGCGCGATCAGCGCAGAGTAAGCCACAAACACCGACTTCGGGTGCTGGACGAGGAAGCGCGTCATGCCGGCGTAGGCGTCGCTCAGTTTCTCGAAGCCGCGGTTGAATAGGGCACCGGCATTGTGGCCGATGCGCCGCCAGCCATGCAGGCCCGGCGTGTCGGCGTGCTTGCCGCGCAGCAGCATCGCGGCCAGTGCCGGCGACAGGGTCAACGACAGCAGCAGCGAGATCACGGTCGCGGTGGTGATGGTGACCGCGAACTGGCGGTAGAACTCGCCGGAGATGCCGGTCAGGAACACCGTCGGCACGAACACCGCGCACAGCACCAGCACGATGGCGACAAGCGCGACCGCGACCTCGTCCATCGAGGTCCGTGCGGCCTCGAGCGGGGACAGCCCACGCTCGAGATTGCGCTCGACGTTCTCGACCACGACGATGGCGTCGTCGACGACGATGCCGATGGCCAGCACCAGACCAAACAGGGACAGGTTGTTGAGGCTGTAGCCGAGCACCGAGAGCATGGTGAAGCTGCCGATCAGCGACACCGGAATCGCGATGATCGGGATGATCGCGGCGCGCCAGCTCTGCAGGAACACCAGGATGACCAGCACGACGAGGAAGATCGCCTCGACCAAAGTGTGCTTCACCGCGTCGATCGACTGGCTGATGAACGCCGTCGGGTTGTAGATGACGCGGTACTCCAGGCCCTTGGGGAAGCGCTTCGACATTGCCTTGAGCTCGGAATTGATGCCGTCGGCGGCGGCCAGCGCGTTCGAGCCGGGGCGCTGGAAGACTGCGATGATCAGCGACTCCTGGCCGCTCAGATAGGTGTTGGTGCCGTAGTCCTGCGCGCCGAGCTCGACCCGCGCTACGTCGGAGACGCGGGTCTGGCGGCCGCTGGCATCGGTGCGGATGACGATGTTGGCGAACTGCGCGGGGTCGGTCAGGCGACCCTGGGTCTCGACGTTGAGCTGGAAGGCGTTGTTGAGTCCAGAGGGGCCGCGGTCATAGGGCGGCTGGCCGAGCGTGCCGGCGGACACCTGGACGTTCTGGGCGCGTAGAGCGGCGACGATCTCGCCGGCGGTCAGGTCGAGCGAGGCGGCCTTGCCGGGGTTGATCCACACCCGCATGCCGTAGTCGCGAGCCCCGAACAGGCGAACGTCGCCGACGCCGTCGACGCGCGCCAGCAGGTCGCGGACCTGGGTCAGCGCGTAGTTGGAGACATAGCTGCGGTCGAGCGACTTGTCGGGCGAGATCAGGTTGATGACCATCAGGAAGTCGGGCGAGGTCTTCTGCGTGACGATGCCGAGGCGGCGGACGTCCTCGGGCAGGCGCGGCTCGGCGATGGCGACACGGTTCTGCACCAGCACCTGCGCGGCATCGAGGTTGGTGCCGATCTTGAAGGTCACGGTGATAACCAGCCGGCCATCGCCGGTCGACTGCGACGACTGGTACAGCATGTTGTCGACGCCGTTGATCTCCTGCTCGATCGGCGCAGCGACGGTGTCCGCGACAACCTCCGCGGTCGCTCCCGGATAGTTCGCCGTGACCGTTACCGTCGGCGGCACGATGTCGGGGTATTGCGAGATCGGCAGCCGGAAATAGGCCGCCAGCCCGACGATGACGATGACGATGGCCAGCACCGCGGCGAAGATCGGCCGGGTGATGAAGAAGCGGGAGAAGTTCATGGATTTCGTCCTGAAACGATGAGCTTGGAGCGAATTGTTCTAGCGCTGCGGAAAGGGCCGCAGCGGGGTGCAGTGGTCGGTCCTGTCATCCCGGCGAAGGCCGGGAGCCAGTTGCATTGCGTGGACCGAACTTCGTGCCCGGAGGGCAACTGGGTTCCGGATTTCGCCGGGATGACAAATTTGTGCGCTAGCGGGTCGCGGTCGCGGAGAAGGTCGCCTGCGCCGCGATCGGTGCGGCGGAGTTGGGGGTCTGCACAGGTTCGGCGCTGGCGATGGCGGTTGCCGTGGTCGAACGCGGTGTCACCGGGGCGCCGGGGGCGGCGTTCTGCATGCCCTCGACGATGACGCGGTCGCCGGGCTTGAGCCCACTGCGGACGATGCGGAGCCCGTCGATGACCGGCCCGAGCACGACCGCGCGGGTCGAGACGACGTTGTCCTTGCCGACGATCTGCACGACCTTGCGGGCCTGGTCGGTGCCGATCGCGGTGTCGGGGATCAACAGCGCCGCACGGGTCGCGCCGCTCGCCAGCCGCATGTTGCCGAACATGCCGGGGGTGAGGAAATAGCCCGGGTTGGCGACGATGGCGCGGCCACGGATGGTGCCGGCGCCGGGGTCGAGGCGGTTGTCGCTGAAGTCGATCTTGCCCTTCCAGCGGTAGCCGGTCTCGTCCTGCAGCTGGATCTCGACGCGGTCCTTGGCGCTGTCGCCGTCGCGCCGGGCCTTGAGGTAGAGCGCCTCCGAACCGTCGAAGCTGAAGTAGATCGGGTCGAGGGCGTAGACCGTGGTGAGCAGTGTCGCGCTCGAGGCTTCGCCGCCCGCGACAAGGTTGCCGACGTCGGCGCGGCGGTCCGACACGCGACCGATGATCGGCGAGCGGACCTCGGTGAACTCGACGTCGAGTGCACGAGCGGTGACCTGGGCGCGGGTTGCGCCGACCGAGGCCTCGGCGGCGCGGAGGTTGGCGCGGAGCGTATCGATCTCCTCCGCCGACACGGCCTCGTCGGCGATCAGCCTTGTGGCGCGGGCGAGGGCGCTGCGGGCGAGTTGGACCGACGACAGGGCGCTGGCTTCCTTGGCGCGGGCCTCGGCGAGGGCGGCGGCGAACGGGCGCGGATCGATGCGGAACAGGAGCTGGCCCTGCTTTACGATCTCGCCGTCCTTGAAGAAGATGCCGGTCAGCGCGCCCGAGACGCGGGGGCGGATCTCGACCGACTTGCTCGGCGCGAAACGCCCGATGTAGTCGTCCCACTCGTCGACCTGGCGCAGCAGCGGCACCGCGATGGTGACCGCGGGCGGCGGCGGTGCCGCGGCGGCGGGGGCCGAACCACCGGCGAACTTTGCCGTGCCGACACCGATCAGGGCGACCGAGCCGAGCACGACGGCGATCGCGGTGCGTCGATGCCGAAGCCGCGTCGCCTTGATCGCGCGGGCGAACTCGGAGTGTTGGGTCATGTTCATGCGAGGCGTCCCTGACGGCGCGAGACGATGTCGAGTTCGACGCTGTGGATGAGTGTGGTGAGTTGCTCGCGGGTGAAGCCCGCGGCGTGGAAGGCAGCGATCACGTCGCCGGGCACCCGGGCCCCGCGCCGTCGGATCGCCAGCGCAGTGCGGCGCAGTGCCTCGAGACGGGGGTTGGCGAGCCCGTCGTCGCGGACGTCGCCGAGCAGCATCCGCAGCAGCCGGTCTAGCAGCCGGGAGTGGAATTTCCACCGCGATGCGTCGAGCCGGGCGACGCGGACCACGGTCCATTCCAGCTGGGAAAAGCTGTAGACCTCGACCGGACGGGGAGCGCGGACACCGACCGCGTTGCTCGCGTTGCCGATTTCGTTGAATTGCAGATACGCCATGATTTCTATCCCCGCTCTGGTCCCCGATATGGGACGCTGACTTCAAAATGTAACTGACCGGTACGTGCTTGACGTTACGTACCGGTCAGTTACATTAAGTCAAGCGCCGGTTGGGGTTTCGAGCGCGGAGCGAGGCAAAGAAAAAATGTCAGTTCAAAAAGCGGCCGTCGAAAACAGACCCGATACAGGGACCGTAACGGCGCGCCGTTCGGCGGCCGACCGCCTGTGCGATACGGCGACCAACCTCTTCTATACACGCGGAATTCGGGCCGTCGGGGTCGACGAGATCGTGATGGAGACGGGCGTCACCAAGCCGACTTTGTATCGCAGTTATGCGTCGAAGGACGACCTGATCGTGGTCTGCCTGCAGAAGCAGATCGACGACGGCAACGCGCGTTGGGCAGCGACTGCGGCGCGTTTCGGCGACGATCCGCTCGCCGAATTGAGCGCGCACATGCAGGATTTCGCCGACGAGATTGCCGCGCCCAGCTACCGAGGCTGCGCCTCGACCAACGCGGCCGTCGAGTTCCCGGAGGCCAGCCACCCGGCGCGGCAACTCACCGATATCACCAAGGCGGCGATGCGCAAGCGCATGACCGACCTGACGCGCCAGCTGCCGATCGCTAACCCCGACGGCCTGGCGGACGGGCTGATGCTGCTGGTGGAGGGGGCGAGCAGCAGCCGGCATACGTCCGGGTCGCAGGGTCCGTCATCGACGCTGGTGCAGACCGCCGAAATGCTGCTGACGGCCTATCTCGGCTCGCGTTCTAGCTAGGTTCCAGAGTGTCGACCCTGGGAGACCGCATCAGCTGGCGCAGCTGCTCGGCGATATCGTTCAGGCGGAACGGCTTCCCGATTACCGACACGCCCTTGAACTCCTCCGGCAGCGCCGTCCGTGCATCGTAACCCGTCGCGAACGCGAACGGGACGCCGCGCGATTGCAGGATTGCGGCCACCGGCCACGAGGGTTCACCATCGAGATTGACGTCGAGCAGCGCGGCGTCGAGCTGTTCGCCCCGCGCCAACGGTAGCGCCTCGGCGACGCTGATCGCCGGGCCGACGAGGTCCCAGCCAAGATCCTCGAACATCATTTCGAGCGTCATCACGATCAGCGCCGAATCCTCGACGACGAGGATACGCGGTCGCGACGCCAGCAGGTTGTCGGCGATCACCGCCGCCACTGGTTCGATGACCCGCGGGGCGGGTTCGGAATCGGTCAGGCGGAAAACTGCAGCGGCGGGCAGCGTGATCTCGCAGACCACGCCCGCGGGCTCGAAGCGGATCGTCGAGGTGCCCGCGGTGTCGAGGGCGAGCGCGCGCTCGATCAGGCGGGATCCGAAGCCGCGGCGCTTGGGCTCCTCCACCGGCGGTCCGCCGCGCTCGGTCCAGACCAGCCTGAGCTCACCGTCGCCCAGCCTCTGCCACGACACGTTGACCCGTCCGCCGGCCCTCGACAGCGCACCGTATTTGGCGGCGTTGGTGGCCAGCTCGTGCACCGCGAGCGACAGCGACAGCGAGGCCTTGGGCGTCAGGATGACGGTCGGACCATCGACCCTGAGGTCGGCGCCGCCCCGGCCATACGGGTCGAGTTCGTCGCCGATCAGCGTCGCGATCGCGACACCCTCCCAGTTGCTTTGCGTGAGCAGGCTGTGCGCCTTGGCCATCGCCCGGATGCGGCCATCGAGGTCCTCGACGAAACCGGTCAGCGAGTTGGCGCTCCGGCTCGTCTGCACGACCAGCGCCTGGATATTGGCGAGCGTGTTCTTCACCCGGTGATCGAGCTCGGCCATCAGCAACTGGTCGCGCTCCGAGACCCGGGTCCGTTCGCGCACCACGGCGTCGATGCGGCGCAGCACGACCTCGAGCAGCGACAGTCGCAGGTCGAACGCGGCATCGCTGTCGGGCACGGTCCACGGCGAGGAACGCCCGCGCACCGTCTGCTGCCAGGCTGCAAACGACTTTCGCGGCGTCAGGCGCTCGCCCTCCGGGATGATCTCGACCGGCTTGTCGGGATTGCCCGCCCAGGTCACCGTCGCGATCAGTTCGGGCCGGAACCACAGGATGAAATCACGGGGCTCCCGCGACACCGAGATCGCCAGCAGGCCGGACCCGACATCGGCGAATTCCTTCGCCGGCGGCCAGAGTTCGCCGAGCCGGTCGGTGACGAAGACACCGTCGTGATCGGCCATCCGGACAGTCAGCCAGTCGACCAGCGCGGCAATCTGCGCGTCGTTGGGAGTCGCGCCCAACGAGTTGATCTTGCTGCTGAACCGCACCGCGACGCCGCCCTGCAAGCTGCCGCGCAACGACAGCCCGCCGCCTTGGATATAGCTCAGCAGCAACGGTGCCTGGCGCAGCAGGCCCTCGGCGTAATCGTCCTCGAGCGAGAGGTCCTGCATCAGCGTCTGGAGGATCGCCCGGTTGGCGAGTCGCGCGTTCAGCTGCTCGGTGCGCTGGCGGGCTTCGAGCTGCAGCGAGAACATCGCGCCGAACAGCTCGGCGACGGCACGCAGGTGGCGGGGCAGGCGGCGCGGGCTGTAGTGATGGCAGGCGATCAGCCCCCACAATTCGCCGCCCCGGATGATCGAGATCGACATCGACGCGCCGACGCCCATGTTGCGCAGATACTCGCGGTGCACCGGCGAGACATCGCGCAGCGTCGCATGGCTCATGTCGAGCGGTGCGCCAGTCAGCGGGCTGAGCACCGGCAGCAGCGGCGCGGGCGTGTAGTCGACCTCGGTGATCAGCCGCAGCCACGACTTCAGGTATAGTGCCCGTGCCTGCACCGGAATATCGGTGGCGGGATAATGCAGGTCGAGGAACGGCTCGATGTCTTCGCGGCGGCTCTCTGCGTACACCCAGCCGCTCTCGTCGGGCATGAAGCGGTAGACCATGACCCGGTCGTAGCCGAGCACCCGTCGGACGCTTTCCGCGCCGGCCTGGCAGAAGCCTTGGAGCGCAGGCTGTTCCTCGAGGCCGTCGAGCATTTCCTGCACGGCAGCAAGCGGATCGCCGACGAAGCGGTTATCGACGTCGGGGGACTCGAACTCCAGAACCAGCCCGGCCTCGTTGCGATGCAGGCTGGCGTCGAGCGGGCGGTCGCTGACTACGCGCAACGCCGGGTCGAGCAGATGGCGCGGCTTGGCCAGCGCCGACGTACCACTGATCTTCCTGAGATAGGCGATCTGCGCCGGGCCGAACAGGACATCGACGGCCTTCCCGGTCAGCGTGTGCGACGGCCACCCGAGCAGCGCAGCAGTATCACCCGCCGACTGCAGCACGACCAGCGTATCCGGGTCCAGCACCAGCATGGCGCCATGCGGCAGGATTGTCCCGGGAATGTGGATCGGCTCGATGTCGCAGTTGGTCAGGTCGACCGTGCCTGCGTTGGTGTTGATCGCCATTTGATTGCGCCCCCTGGGTAAGGGGCAACGCAATCCCTTTCCGTCACGATGCCAATTTAGCACGCCTCGTGTTAAGACTTTGTACTAAGTTGTACTTAACTATTGTGCAATGCCCGCAGGTTGGCATGTTATCGATAGCATTCGATCGATTTCGGTAGCCGCTGCTCCGACCCGGCTCAGATGGGAACCGTGGAACCGCTCGACCGCGACGCGGTCAGCCGGCCGATGGCTTCGAACAGGTCTTCCATCGCCACCGGCTTGAGCAGCAGGTCGTCGGCGCCGTTGGACAGGCAGGTGCTGCGCAGGTTGGCGGCGGTATCGGCGGTCACGACGATGATCGGGATCGTCGACTTGACGTCGCCACGGGCACGGATCCGCTGGATCGCGGTCAGGCCGTCAACGCCGGGCATGCGCAGGTCCATCAGCACGAGGTCATAATCTTCCTCGTCGATGAGCTTCAGGCCGGTTTCGGCGTCGGCTGCCTCGCTCATCTCGACGCCGCCGACGCGCAGCATGTCCCGCACCACCCGGCGGTTCATCGCATCGTCCTCGACGAACAAGATCTGCACAGCGCTTCGCCCCTTAGTTTGGTTAGTTACGCGGCTCCGTGATCGACCTTTACCTGTTCTTTCTTGACGGATTCGTCCAGCCCCCGGAATAGTTCCTCCAGGGCCGCAATCAGGCCTGCACCGCCGATCGGTCGCGCAAGGACGCAGTCGACACCGTCTGCGACAAGCCCGGCACCCGCGGAGGCGTCGCCGGCCGGCAGGATTACGACGATCCGTGGTCGCGCTTTACCCGTTGCAAGGCCCTGAAACAGCTCGTCGAGGTCGCTGCCGACCGTCGACGTGTCGACGATGACGACGTCGGCATCGCCGATCTGCGGGTGTGCGAGCGCCGCCTCCAGGGTTGCAGCGGCGCTGAAGGCCTCAACTGTTCCGCCAAGCAAGTTGCGAATGACGCTCTGGCCGATCAGGCCGCCGCCGACCAGCATGACGTGGGCCTGCGCCATTCCGGCGGCCGCGTGGCTACCGGCGCTGGGGGCCGCGACGACCCGCGGTGCGGCGCGGACCAGCGGCAGTGTCAGGGTGAAGGTCGAGCCCGAACCGGACGTACTGCTGACGCCAATGTCGCCGCCAAGGGCTTCGGCGATGCTGCGCGAGATCGCGAGGCCGAGGCCGGTGCCGCCGAAGTTGCGCGTCGTGCTGGTGTCGAGCTGGCTGAACTTCTCGAAAATCGTCTCGAAGGCCTCGTCCGGAATGCCGACTCCGGTATCGACGACCGCGACCGCGAGGCTTTCGACCAAGCCAGTCGTCACGACGCTCGCCTTGACGACGACACTGCCGGCAAGCGTGAACTTGATCGCGTTGGACAGCAGGTTGAGCAGCACCTGCCGGACCCGTCGCTCGTCCTCCACGATATGCCGCGGGACCTCGTCGCCGAGCTCGAGCGTCAGGCTCAGCCCCTTGGTCGTCGCTTGCGCCTGCCAGAACTCGACGACGGTGTGGAGGAGGGCGTGGAGGTCCATGTCGGCTTTCACGGTATCGACGTTGCCGGCATCGATCTTGGCGAACTCGAGGATGTCGTCGACCAGCGCGCGCATCGACTCGCCGGCCCCGTGGACCAGCGCGATGCGCTCGCGAACGTCGCTGCGCACGGTCGGGTCGGCAAGCAGGACCTGGGTCATGCCGAGGACGCCGTTGAGGGGCGTGCGGATCTCGTGGCTGGTCGTCGCGAGGAAGCGCGACTTGGCGGTCAGCGCGTGCTCGAGCTCGACGTTCACGCGGGACAGCGTCTCGTTCGCGCCGCGGATCGTGTTGCGGCTGCGGCGCAGGCTGCGCAGGTACAGACTCAGCGCGATGACGACGATGCTGACGATGGCGAGCAGGCCGCCGAGGATGAGCGCGTTCTGCCGCGCCTGGATGCGCAACTGGTCCGCCTTCAGATCAGATATGCTGGCTTTTTGATTGGCAATACTGGCCTTTTGATTGGCAATTCGGGCCTTCAGGCGCTCGGAGCTGAACTGCGCGCCGAGCAGCGACGCATTGGTCTGCGTGACCAGCGAACGACCCTCGTCGTCGAGCTTGCTGTAGACTTCGAAGTGATCGAGCGCCTGCCGGCTGTCGCCTACCGCCTTGTAGGCAAGGAACGCGGTGCGGTGCAGGTCGCGGTAGGACTGGTCGGCGATGTCCGCGGGGGCCTTGCCTCGGACGGCCTCCTCGATCAAGCGGATTGCGGCCTCCGGTCGGTGCCGTGCAACCTCCAGCCGGGCCTTGGTCCCGAGCAACAGCGGTCGCCATTCGGCCGCCCCGGCCTCGGACTCGGCAATCCCGAGCCCGCGCTGCAGTGTCGCCTCGGCAACATCGAGCTGGCCGGTATCGATTTGCGTGCCGGCGATATTGTTGAGGATGCGAGCTTCGAGGACCGGACTCCCGAGCTTCTTGGCGTAGCCGAGAGCGTCGCGATACTTGAGCTCGGCGGCACGATACTGATGGAGGTCGGCCAGCGCGTTGGCCTGGTTGTTACTGCTCGACAGGCTGAGCGAAGTGTCTCCCGGAAAGGCGTCCTCGGCTTGCCCGTAGTATTCGAGCACGTTCTGGAAATCGCCGGCGTCCTGGTAAATCGAACCGATCCCCATCAGCGCGATGGCCTGGCTCCGCGGCACCCTGGCGCGGACAAAGATCCGGTACGCGGACTGATAGTCCTGGAGCGCCTTGGCGGCCTTGCCCGCGCTGCTGGCGACGCCCGCGCGGGCGAGCAGCAGGTCGCCGTGGAGCTTGGTGTCCGCCGCGGTTGCGGGCAGGTCGGCAAGCGCCGCTTCTATGATCGGCTCGGCCGCCTCCGAACGATTGAGCTGGATCAGGGCCTCGGCGCGGAAATACTGGGCCGTCAGGATAGTCATCCGCGTCTGCGGCGTCGCTGGCAGCTTCCGAGCCTTTGCTTCGATGCCGGCGGCGAGCGCCTCGCCACGCCCAGGGTCGGTTTGCACGACCTTCCTGAGGCCGGTCACCCAGTCGGCGGGCTCAGTCTGGCTCGCGGCGGGTAGCGACTGCGCACCGATGGGCGAGCTCGCAACGACTAGCAGTGCGAGTATGGCACACCGGGCAGAGCGCCGCATCGCGCCTAACCGGTGACGGCGGCGGACGTCGGACTGTCGCCCCGCTGCGGCTCGCCGTGGGGCGTATCGGACCCGTCATCACGCCCGATGCGCGCCCAGAACGCCGTCGGCGGCCTGACGCTCGCCGCCGCATCCGACAGGATGGTGCGGTGGGAGCCCTCGTCGAGATAGACCTCGAGTTCGCCGATCGGGAGTGCCGGGCTGATCAGGAAGCCCTGCGCATAGTCGCAGCCCATCACCCGCAGCAGGGCCAGCGCGCCGAGGCTCTCGACGCCTTCGGCGACCACGGTGAGGCCGAGCGCATGGGCAAGATCGATCGTCGACCGCACGATCAGCGGGTCCCGGTGGCTCATGGTCATGCCGCTGACGAACATCTTGTCGATCTTGAGCTCCTTCGCCGGCAACTCCTTCAGGTAGGCCAGCGACGACATTCCCGATCCATAATCGTCGATCGATACCGAGATGCCCTGGTTGATCATGCGCTGCAGGTTTATCAACGCCAGCGGCGAATTTTCGATGAAGGCCGTCTCGGTTATCTCGAGGCCGATAACGCCGGTCGCCGGCCCGACCAGCGTGCAGACGTCGCGCACGAAATCGGCATCCGTCAGCAGTCCGGCCGAGACGTTGATGTGGACCGCGATCGTGCGGCCGCTCGCAGCTAGACGTGCCTGGTCGGCGAGTGCCTGGCGCAGCACCCAGATCGTCAGTTCGCGAATGCGCCCGCGCTCCTCGGCAAGCGGTATCAGCGATTTGCGTGCGATGCCGCCCAGCGTCGGATGGTTCCAGCGCACCAGCGCTTCGACCCCATCGACCTCACCATTCCGAAGCCGCAACTTGGGCTGATAGACGAGGAAAATCTCGCCGTTGGTGAGGGCCACCGGCAGGTCGCGAAGCAAGCGCCGCTGATCGGCCGACGGCGAGCTGATCACCGGCTCCCCCGTGCCCCGGTCAGGAACCAGACGATACAGCAGGGCCCATGCCAAGCCACAAAGCGTTATCACGATCGCGTAGGTAATCATTTGCTCAGCCATTCTGCGAAGGACGGCATTACCAGAATCATCTGTACTAGTAAAATTAGCGCGTTCACAAAGGTTGCCAGTAAGCGGATATTTGCAGTCATTTTCCCTTACCAATAGTTTCCGGAAAATCTAGACAGTGGCTCTGAACTTGTAGACCAATATCGACAAAGTAACGACTTGAAGGTCTCGGCTGACGTCGATGCTAAATGATTTTCCTAAACCCAAGTTAAACGACGTGAGCTAGTCGTGATGATTAGGTTTATATTTCGAAGTATTATGTTTGATTGCGGCTGTGAAGTTATCATGGATTGATAAGTTTAGGAGCGAAATGACGACCCGTGATGAACTAGTCTTCGGGATTGACTGTTTTTAACGAGAGCCAGCAATTGGCCAGCACTGGCAGTGATGGAATTTCGTCGTGCCCGATCCGCCTCTGACACGAGCGGATCGAAAAAAAATTCCAAAAATCTGTGTGCGGGCGCTTGCGCGGTCGCGTTCGGCATGCTAACCGACCGCTGACGACGTTTGGTTGTCTCGCGGAGGCTTACATGCTCGATCTTATCGCTCGTTTCTTCGGCTTCACCACTGACTCGCACTCGGGTGGCGATATCCGTCCGGTCAGCTGATCGTTTCAGTTCTGATCTAACGTCTGAAGCCGTGGCCGAATGATTAACAATAGTTAACTCTAGCGTTTTGTCGCGCATTTATTTCTGCGGCATACCGTGGCTTTATTTGTGATTGCATAATTTTCGCCCGATTTCCGGGGGATCGTTGTGTCCGAACCGCCGTTTCGACGGGTAAGCGATTCGGGTTGGCGTGCTTGCCAGCTGTTCTGGTGGTTGGCGTACCGTGTTGATCGGTACGCCAGCGAGCAATCTAGCTGTGTTGGCGGACATTGTAGTGCGCATGCAATAACTGCGTGCGTTCTTTTATTTGGACATGGTTCCAGATGGCAGTGCTTTAGACTCGATCCTGGCCGGATCGAATCAGTGTGCTTGCCGCTTTTTTGTCGCGATGCCCCTGTCGGGTGTAGGCTTCGCAAGTCGAGGACGTTGTTTGCGGGGAGCGGTCCCTAAGCGAGGTCTTAGCTAGCCCAGGCCGCACTGCACGATCTGGGCATCAGGCGATCCCGGGAGTGTAATTCGAGCCGCGTTGCCAACAGCGGTGCACGCCTCAGGCGGCGTCGATGTCCGCAACCATGCAGCGCGACCCGCCGGCATGTTTGGCGTGATACAGCTGCAGGTCGGCTGCCTTCATCAAGTCGGCGAGCTCGCTGCCATCGACTGTCGTTTGAGCTACTCCGATGCTTGCAGTGACGGTCGTGCGGCTGAGGCTGACTTCGTGTTGAGCGGAGTTGATCGCAGACAGGATCGCGCGCCCGAATTCTGTAGGCTCGACGAGTTTCAGTGCAGTCACGACTACAAATTCGTCGCCGCCGATGCGTGCGACGATGTCCCGCGCCCCGACCAGCTCCAGCAACTGCTCGGCAACGGCGCGCAGTAACTGGTCGCCGGTGTCGTGGCCGTGGGTGTCGTTGACCAGTTTGAAGCTGTCGAGGTCGATGAAGAACAAGGTCAGGTTGGTCCGCGGGTGATCATTGCGCATAAGCTCGATCTCGCGCTCGAGGCCGGCACGGTTGAGCAGGCCGGTGAGCTTGTCATGGCGGGCGCGATGATCGTTCTCGCGCTCGGCGCGCATCGTATCCACCAGCACGCTGCTCAGCCGCGTCGCGGAGAAGATCATCCGGGCGGTGTAGACTGCCGTCAGCACCCCCGCGATCTGGAGGAGAGGCACTCCGGTGAACAGGCACGCGGCGATCGGCGGAGCCGCGCCGAGGCATAACATGGTCGTGACCAGCCGCAGGGTGCCAAGGTTGCGGACACAGGTCTCGCCGGCGAATGCCGTGGCCGACATCCAGCCGATCACGATACCCATCCATTGGCCGGTCAGGATTGCCGCCGTGGTGCCAAATCCGACGCTCGCCGCGCCGGCAATCTCAAGGATCAGCAGGCCTTTCGGCGTCCACGGCAGGCCGGTGCGCGCCGGACGCCGTCCTAGCCATGTCAGCACCAGTCGCGCCGCCATTAGCAAGGCCTCGCTGGCGGCCCACGCGACGAGCAACGGATGACCGAGTTGCTGCGCCAGCGTGACCGCTACGGCCACCGTGCTGATGCCGCCGCCGCCGAAGATCGGCACCGCCTGATGCAGTTCGCTGGTGATGCGTTGCCGGATCGCCGGCCCATTCTCGGGACCCGCCTGCATCAACCAGTCCGTTGCCCACGTGCCCACGGACGCCAATGCGCCCGCCGAAGAACGTGCACCGTTCCAACCAAACATCCGTGCCCCCACGTCCAAGTGCGGTGCATAGCAGAAGAATACCCCGTCGTTACATGCGGCGAAAAAGACTGGTTCGCGGTGGCTGCAATGACACGCTTACGGCCGGTTGCTCCGCCCGGTATCGGGGCGATAGTGGTCGGAGTGTTGGGAAGGGTGTCGCGAGCGATGGACGGACGGGTCGGTACGGCGTCGGCGGGCTCGGCGGTGGGGAGCGTGGACGCGTCGACGTCGACCTTCGGAGCGTTGGCCGACGGACGTCCGGTCGCGGCGGTGACGCTGACCAACCAGGCGGGCGTCGCGGTGACAGTGATCGCCTGGGGCGCGACATTGCAGGCGGTGGTGTTGCCGGGGCGGGACGGCAGCCGGGCCGATGTCGCGCTCGGCTGCGCGGACATGGCGGGGTATCTCGCCAAGCCGTCGTACTTCGGCGCGACCGTCGGGCGCTTCGCCAATCGCATCGCCAAGGGCAGGTTCACTCTCGATGGCACCAGCTACCAAGCGCCCGTCAACGACGGCCCGAACTCGCTTCACGGCGGCACGGTCGGGTTCGACAAGGTGTTGTGGGACGTCGTCGGCGTGACGTCGGGCCCGACCGCCTCGGTCACCTTGCGCCACGTCAGCCGCGACGGCGACCAGGGCTTTCCCGGCACCTTGACCGTGGACGCAGTCTATTCGCTCGACGAGGCGAGCGTGCTGACCATCGAGTACCGCGCCACCACCGACCGGCCGACGATCGTCAACATCACCAGCCACGCGTACTGGAACCTCGGCGGCGAGGGCTCGGCCGGCGGCGCGATGGGGCACCTCGTGACCATCCCCGCCGACAGCTTCACGCCCGTCGACGCGACGCTTATCCCGACCGGCGAGCTGAAGCCGGTTGCCGGCACCGTGTTCGACTTCCGCACACCGCGTGCTGTCGGTAATGGGGTCCGCGACGGCCACGACCAGCAGATCGTCCTCGGTCGCGGCTACGACCACAACTGGGTGATCGGACCGACGCCGACGCCCGCCAACCACCTGATGGCGACGGTCAGCGAGCCGGTGTCGGGACGTCGCTTCGCGCTGTGGTCGAACCAGCCGGGGCTGCAGTTCTACTCGGGCAACTTCCTCGACGGCACCGTCATCGGCAAGTCGGGCAACCTTTACCGGCAGGGTGACGCACTGGTTTTCGAACCACAACTGTTCCCCGATACACCCAACCAGCCGGCGTTCGGATCGGCGCGGCTCGAGCCCGGCCAGACCTACCGCAACGTCATCGTCTACAAGTTCGGAGCGCGCTGAGTATGGCGCAGCCGAGTGACGAACATGAACGAGAGTTGTCAGAGTTAGCACCCTGCCGCCTCTGTCGTTTTTGGGCTACCAAGTGGCGTAGTGTTTCATAAGTGTCTGGATAAACACGGTAAATCAGCCTCCAGCAGCACGAGGGATCAGACGACCGTGACTTCCGCGAAGCAGATTGTACCAGGCAGGTGATGTGTAGGACAGCGCTGGTTACAGCCTCTGCGGAGCCAACTTCCGCTCATCCTCCGACTCTCGACTAGCCGACGTCCGCTTCGTTCGACTCGATCAGCTCGAGGACGTCGCCGATCAGGGTGCGCATCGCGGCGCGGGCGGCGTCGGGGTCGTGTGCAGCGATCGCGCGTTCGACAGCGGCGTGGTCGGCAAGGCTCGCCGAGCGGCCCTTGATGCGGTCGGTGTACAGGATCGAGGTCCGGAGCGCGGTCGCAACGAGGTCCCGGAACTGGACGTAGAAGGGGTTCTTCGACGCCGACAGGACTGCGACGTGGAAGGCGATGTCGGCCTCGAGGGTATTGTCCTCGCCACGCTCCGCCGCCGCCATGCGCGACAGGCCGGCGGCGATGCGCCTGAGGTCGGCAGGTTCGGCGAAGCGTGCCGCCAGTGCCGCGGCCTCGGGCTCGATGGCAATGCGCAACTGGTTGAAATAGCGCAGCAGCCCGACCGAGAACTGGCGCTCGAGCAACCAGCGCAGAACGTCGGGATCGAACAGGTTCCACGCGGTCGCCGGCTGGACCCTCGTGCCGGCCCGCGGGCGCGCGCTGACGAGACCCTTGGCGGTCAGCATCTTGACGGCCTCGCGGGTCACCGAGCGGCTGACGCCGTGTCGAAGCGACAGCTCGGCCTCGGTCGGGAACGGCAGCTCGCCGTAGTGACCGGTAACGATCGCCCGTCCGATGACGTCGAGCATACTCCGCGTGAGGTTGCGGCCCGGCTTGGGCTGCTCCGCCTGATCACCCCCTGGGAAGATGTCCTTCATCGCTGCCGCCCGATCGATGTTGCGGTGCAGATGTCCAGGGTTTGGCGCGTGCGATGCCACGCGGTCAAGCTCCACCCTGGGCCGCCGGCCGCAAACTTAACCAGTTCCTTACCCGGCCGGTCCATGTAGTGTCGCCATACGGTCGCAACCCGGGCAGTGCGGAACACCGTGTGCCCCATGCAGATGCGTCGTCGCAGCCCCAAAGCGGGCGGGCCGGCGCGGTCGGGGAGCGAAGCCGTGGACCGCAGGGATTTCATCATCAAGGCCGGCGCGACCGCGCTCGCGGCCGGCGCCGGCACGCGTGTGCTGGGCGCGCCGCCATCGGAACAGCTGGCGACCGGACGGCTCAGCCCGACCGCCACCCTGAACCCGGCCATTCTGAAGCGCGTGTGCCGGACGCGTCCGAACATCGACAGCCTGACGCCGGCGCAGCTCGATGCGCTTCGCCACGGCATCACCGTCATGCAATCCCGCAAGCTCGACGACCCGACGAGCTGGCTGTACCAGGCCGGTATCCACGGCAGTAACCTCAACCCGCAGCGGCCGCTGTGGGGCACCTGCGAGCACGGCTCGCTGCATTTCCTCAGCTGGCACCGCTTCTACCTCTATTATTTCGAGCGCATCCTGCGCGCCGCCAGCGGGTCGCCGACGCTTATGCTGCCGTTCTGGAACTGGACCGCCGACCGCGCCGTGCCGGCCCCGTTCCGCGCCAATACCGCGGGCAATTCGCTGTTCGTCAGCCAGCGCGCAAACGGCATCAACGCCGGCGCGCTGATCCCGGCGAGCGCGGTATCACCGACCGCGGCGCTGGCGGTGACCAACTACAACGGCTTCACCGGCAGCCTCGAGGGCTCACCACACGGCTCGGTCCACGTCTCGGTCGGCGGCTGGATGTCGAGCTTCAACACCGCCGGGCAGGACCCGATCTTCTGGCTCCATCACTGCAATATCGATCGGTTGTGGGAGACCTGGCTGGGGCAGGGCGGTGGCCGTGCCAACCCGAGCGATGCGGCCTGGCTCAACCGCGAGTTCAGCTTCTTCGACGAGACCGGAGCACAGCGGACCGTCAAGGCGAGCCGGGCGCTCGCCACCTGCAACAGCTTCGGTTACCAATATCCGCGTCGGAGGTTCATCTTGGCCACGCAGGTTCTCGCCACGCAGATCAGCGACCAGCTCGCGACCCGCATCCGCCAGCCGGTCGGGGCCGTCGACACTGCGCCGTCGCTGGCGCTCGGCGGCCGCGCTGCCGAGGCCACGGTCAACCTGCCGCCACGCAGCGCCGGTGCCGTTGCCAAGAGCACCTACCTCGCCTTCGACGACCTCGACGTCGTCAATCCGGAAGGGTTCTACGAGATTTACCTCAACCCGCCGCAGGGCAAGACGCTCGACTTCACCGACCCGAGCTACGCCGGCAACCTCGTGCTGTTCGGGCTGACAAAAGCCGACCGCACGGGTATGCGCGGGCACGGCGGAATGGCCGAGATGGCACCGCGCCGGGTCTTCGATATCACCCGCAAGGTCGCGCAACTGGCCCAGACGCCCGGCTTCGATGCCGCCAAGATGCGCGTTGTGCTTGTCCTGCGGACTCCGGAAGGGGCCGGTGCGGCGAAGCCTGCGGTCGATGTGCCCCGCGCCCGGGTTGGCAAGATCAGGGTGATTTCGCAGTAGCGGGCACGCTGAACGCGCCGGGCTGCGTTGCATCCCAGCCGCCGCCGATCGCCTGCACCAGCGACACCGCCGTCGCCTGGCGGTCGCGGGTGCTGGCGACGAGAGTCAGGCGCGCGTTGAGGGCCTGGGCCTGCAGCGTGATGACGTCGGTGAAAGCGATCAGCCCGGCCTTATACTGGTTGAGAGCGATCGCCTCGGCCCGGTCGGCGGCGACCGAGGCGTCGCGGCGCAGCACCTCCTCGCGGGCCAGCACGTCGGCGGCGGACAGGTTGTTCTCGACCTCGCCGAATGCGGTCAGCACGGTCTGGCGGTACTGGGCGACGGTCTGCGCATAGGCGGCCTTGGCTTCGTCGACGCGGGCGCGGCGGGCGCCGAAGTCGAGCAAGGTGTAGGCCACCGAGGCTCCGAACGACCAGAAGTTGGAGGCGGCCGAGAACAACTGGCCGACCGCGCTGCCGGAGGTGCTGCCTTGGGCGGTGAGCGATACGGTCGGGAAGAAGGCCGCTGTCTGGACGCCGACCTGCGCATTGGCGGCGGCAGTGCGGCGCTCGGCGGCGGCGACGTCGGGGCGACGCTCGGCCAGCGTCGAGGGCAGCAGTGCCGGGATTGCCGGGACAACGGGGTGCCACGCGACGGCGGCGATCTGGAAGCGCGACGGATTCTCGCCGGCCAGCACCGCGATGGCATTCTCGTAGACTGCGCGCTGGCGTTCGAGGTCGACCGCGTTGGCCTGAGCGCCCTTCAGCTGGGCCTCCGCCTGGACGAGGTCGGCGCGAGCCGAGACGCCGGCGTTGTAGCGGTTGCGGGTGATCTCGAGGGCGCGCTGGTAGGCGGCGGTGGTGGCATCATAGAGCTTGAGCTGGGCGTCGAGGCCTCGCAGGGCGATGTAGTTGGTGGCGAGGTCGCCCTGTGAGGCGAGGGTGACGTTCGCCAGGTCGGCGGCGCTGGCCTGGGCGCTGGCACGCGCGCCCTCGATGCCGCGGCGGACCTGGCCGAACAGGTCGGGCACCCAGCTGGCGTTGGCGCCGAGCGAGAAGCGGTTGCGCGCGCCGCCGCCGGTGCTGATCGAGGTCGTACCGCCGCTCGAGACGATGTTGCCGCCGCCGCCACCGCCGCCGCTGCGGGTCGCGCCGCCCGACAGCCCGATGGTCGGGAACAGCGCCGCGCGGTTCTCGCGGACCAGCGCCTGCGCCTGGTCGTAGGCGGCGATGGCGGCCGCGATGTCCTGGTTGGCGCGGGGCACGCGGGCCTCGAGGTCGCTCAGCACGGGATCGTCGAACATCGCCCACCAGTCGGTGCGGGGGTGATCGTCGGCAGGCGCGGCGGGTTGCCAGCCGGGGGCGGCCTTCCAGTTCGCGGGCGGTGCCGTGCCGACCGTCGGCGGGCGGTGGTAGTTGGGGCCGACCGTGCAGGCGGCGAGGGCGGTGGTGAGGAGGAGGGCTAGTGCCCCTCTCCCCAACCCTCTCCCCTCTCGGCTGCGCCGGGGGGAGAGGGAGCTAGAAAGTGGCCCATCCTTGCTGCTCCCTCGCCCCCCCGCGAAGCGGAGAGGGGAGAGGGCTGGGGAGAGGGGCATTGCGGACATTTCCATCAGGCAGCCACCGGCATGGCATGAACTTCGCCCGGCCCACGCCGGCGGAAGCGGTCGAGCGCGAGATAGACGGCCGGAGTCGTCAGCAGCGTCAGCACCTGGCTGACCAGCAGCCCGCCGACGATGGCGACACCGAGCGGCTGGCGGAGTTCCGCGCCCTCGCCGAAGCCGATCGCCAGCGGTACCGCGCCGAAGAACGCGGCCAGCGTCGTCATGATGATCGGGCGGAAGCGGCGCAGCGAGGCTTCGCGGATCGCCTCGCGCGGGGTCATGCCGTGGTTGCGCTCGGCGTCGATGGCGAAGTCGATGATCAGGATGGCGTTCTTCTTTACGATGCCGATGAGCAGGATGATCCCGATCAGCGCGATGATGTCGAACTCCATGCCCGCAAGCATCAGCGCGATGACCGCGCCGACGCCCGCCGAGGGGAGGGTGGATAGCACGGTCAGCGGGTGGATCAGGCTTTCGTACAGCATGCCCAGCACGATGTAGATCACGACCAGCGCGGCGAGCACGAGCAGCGGCGTCGTGCGGTTCGAGTCCTCGAAGACCTTGGCGGTGCCGGCGAAGCTGCCCGAGACGCTGACCGGGATCTGCAGCCGGTTGCTGACGGCCTGAATCGCGGCCTTGGCGTCGCTGAGGCTGACGCCGGGCGCGAGGTTGAAGCTGATCGTCGTCGCGGGGGAGGCGTCCTGGTGATTGACGCTCGTCGCGGCCGGGCGCTGCGACCATTTCGCGATCGCCGACAACGGCACCATCGTCGTCGCGGTGTTGCTCAGCGTGCTGCCGGTCGACGCGGACCCGGCCTGGCCCGCGTTGCCGCCGGGCACCGCCTGAGGTTGGCCGGACGTGGTCGCGGAGAGCGGGTTGGCGGCCGATGCATCGGTCGAGGCGAGGGTCTGGGCGGTCGTGGCGACGACCGTGGCCACTGTCTGGGGCTTCGACGGGACGTAGACGGTCTTGAGCGACTCAGGCGAGGTGGCGAAGGCCGGGGCGACGCCCATGACGACGTGATACTGGTTGAGCGCGCGGTAGATCGTCGAGACCTGGCGCTGGCCGAAGGCGTTGTAGAGCGCGTTGTCGACGTCGCGCGAGGTGATGCCGAGCCGCCCCGCCTTGTCGTGGTCGATGTCGACGAAGACCTCGACGCCGCTTTGCTGCTGGTCGGCATCGATGTCGGTCAGGGTCGGCTCGGCCTTCAGCGCCTCGGTCAGGCGCTTGGCGGTCGATGCGAGCAGCACCGTGTCGTCGCTCTTGAGCGTGTACTGGTACGCGGAGTTCGACTGGCGTCCACCGATGCGGACGTCCTGCACGGGGGTCAGGAAGGTCGACGCCCCGGTCACTTGCGCCAGCTTCGGCCGCAGCCGCTTGATCACGGCGGCGCTGTCGTCCTTGCGCCCGTCCCGGGGCTTGAGCTGGACCAGCATGAAGCCGCCGCCCGCCCGACTGCCACCGGTGAAGCCGACCACGGTATCGACGGCACGGTCATGATGGACGATGTCGACGATCTGCTTGAGCTTGCCGCGGATCGCCTGGAAACTGATGCTCTGGTCGGTGCGCAGGCCGCCCTGGAGCTGGCCGGTATCCTGCTGCGGGAAGAAGCCCTTGGGGATGGCGACGTAGAGCCAGACATTGAACGCCAGGGTCGCGCCGAGGATCAGGACGACCAGCGCGACGTGGTCGAGCGACCAGTCGAGGGCGTGGGCGTAGCGGTTCTCGATGCGGGTGAAGGTCCGCCCGAACCAGCCGGGGCGGTGCTCGATATCGGGGTCGCCGGGCTTGAGCAGCAGCGCCGCGAGCATCGGTGTCGCGGTCAGCGAGATGACGAGGCTGATCATCACCGCGGCCGAAAGCGTGATCGCGAACTCGCGGAACAGGCGCCCGACTATACCGCCCATGAACAGCAACGGGATGAACACCGCGACCAGGCTGATCGAGATCGAGATGACGGTGAAGCCGACTTCCCTGGCCCCGCGCAGTGCCGCCTCGAAGGGCTTCATGCCGCGCTCGACGTAGCGGCTGATGTTCTCCAGCACGACGATGGCGTCGTCGACGACGAACCCGGTGGCGACGGTCAGCGCCATCAGCGAGAGGTTGTTGAGGCTGAAGCCGAGCAGCCACATCACGCCCAGCGTGCCCGCGATCGAGACCACGACGGCGACGGCAGGGACGACGGTGGCGCGCCACGAGCCTAGGAAAACGCTGACCACGCCGACGACCAGCAGGGTCGCGATGAGGAGCGTTACCTCGACCTCGCGCAGCGACGCACGGATGGTGACGGTACGGTCCGAGGCGACCTGAAGCTGGACGTCGCCGGGCAGGGCGCCGCGCAGGATCGGCAGCTGCGCCTTCACCGCGTCGACGGTGGCGATGATGTTGGCGCCCGGCTGGCGGCTGATGATCGCGACGACCGACGGATGGCCGTTGAACAATCCGGTGGTGCGGGTGTCCTCGACCGAATCGTTGACGCTGGCGACGTCGTCGAGGCGGACCGGCGCGCCGTTGCGGTAGGCGATCGGCAGGCTGCGGTAGTCGGCGGCGGTGATGCCCTGGTCGTTGGTGTAGATCTGCAGGCGGACGCCGCTGCCCTCGACCGCGCCCTTGGGACGGTTGGCGTTCGAGGCCTGGATCGCGGCGCGGACGTCCTCGAGCGCGATGCCGTAGGACGCGAGCTGCGCTGGATTGACGTCGACGCGGACCGCCGGGAGCGAGCCGCCGCCGAGCTCGACATCGCCGACGCCCTCGACCTGGAGGAGCTGCTGCGACAGCACCGTCGCGACGGAATCGTAGATCTGCCCCGGCGAACGCGTCTTCGAGGTCAGCGCGAGGATCATGATCGGCGCGTCGGCGGGGTTCACTTTCCGGTACGTCGGGTTCGAGCGCAGCGTCGCCGGCAGGTCGACCCGCGACGCATTGATCGCCGCTTGCACGTCGCGCGCCGCGCCGTCGATGTCGCGGTTGAGCGCGAACTGCAGGGTAATGCGGGCGCTGCCGAGGCCCGAGTTCGAGGTCATCTCGGTAACGTCGGCGATGGTGCCGAGGCGGCGTTCGAGCGGCGTCGCGACGCTGGAGCCCATGGTGTCGGGGCTGGCGCCGGGCAGGCTGGCGCTGACCGAGACGGTCGGGAAGTCGACCTGCGGCAGCGGCGAGATCGGCAGCGCGAAGAACTCCGCCGCGCCCGCGATGACGATGCCGATGGTCAGCAGGATGGTGCCGATCGGCCGCCGGACGAAGGGCGCGGAGATGTTCACGCCAGCGTCGATCCAGAGCGCGCCGGCTCGGTCTTTAGGCGCGACCCGAGACGGTCGAAGGCGAGGTAGATCACCGGCGTCGTGAACAGGGTCAGCAACTGGCTGACGATCAGCCCGCCGACGATGGCGATGCCGAGCGGGTGGCGCAGCTCCGACCCCGCACCGGTGCCGAGCATCAGCGGCAGCGCCCCGAAGATCGCCGCCATCGTCGTCATCAGGATCGGGCGGAAGCGCAGCACCGCGGCCTGCCGGATCGCCTTGACCGGCTCCATGCCGTGGTTGCGCTCGGCGTCGAGGGCGAAGTCGATCATCATGATCGCGTTCTTCTTGACGATGCCGATCAGCAGGACGAGCCCGATGATGCCGATCACCCCGAGGTCATTGCCGGTCAGCCACAGCCCGAGCAGCGCGCCGAGGCCGGCGGACGGCAATGTCGACAGGATGGTGATCGGGTGGACCCAGCTCTCGTATAGAACGCCGAGCACGATGTAGACGCAGACCACCGCCGCCAGGATCAGCCACAGCTGGTTCGACGCGGCGGCGCTGAACGCGTCGGCGGCACCGAGGAAGCTGGTGGTGATCGCTGCAGGCAAGCCAGCGCGGGCTTCCTCGGCCTTGATCGCGTCGACCGCGGCCCCGAGCGAGACGCCGGGCGCGAGGTCGAAGCCGATGGTTGCGGCAGGGAACTGCGCCACTCGCGCGACCTGCAGCGGTGCCTCCGCCTGCGTCACGCTGGCGAAGGTGCCGAGCGGCACCGGCGATCCCGACGACGACGGCACGTAGAAGCGGCTCAGCGTGTCGGCGGACGTCAGCAGGCCTGGCGTCGCCTCGAGGATGACGCGGTACTGGTTGGTCTGGGTGAAGATCGTCGAGATGATGCGCTGGCCGAACGCATTGTACAGTGCCTCGTCGACCGCCGACGCCGTGACGCCGACCCGCGCGGCAGCGGCGCGGTCGATGGCGATGGTCAGAGCGGGGCCGGTGGCATTGCCGTCGGCGATGACATGCTGGAGTTGCGGCAGCTTGGCCAGCCGATCCGCGAGCGTTTGCGACCACTGCGAGATTTGCGCCGGGTCGCTGCCCTGCAGCGAGAAGCGGAACTGGGTCGGCCCGGTCTCGGACTCGATGGTCAGGTCCTGCACCGGCTGGAGGTACAGCGTCGCCCCGGCAACATCCTGCGCCCGGCGGATCAGGCGGCGCATCACCGCGGGCTGGTCGCCGGTGCGCTCGGCCTTGTCGCGCAGGTTGATCAGCAGGCGGCCCGAGTTGAGCGTCGCGTTCTGGCCGTCGACGCCGATGAACGCCGACAGCGAGACCACGTCGGGGTCGCGTAGGAGCGCCTTCGCGACCTTGGCCTGGACCCCGCCGACACGCGCGAACGACGCGCCCGGATCGGTCCGCAGCACGCCTTGCAGCTGGCCGGTGTCCTGCACCGGGAACAGCCCTTTGGGGATGACGACGTACAGCGCGACGGTCAGCGCCAGTGTTACCAGCGCGACGATCATCGTCAGGCCCTGCCGCGCGAGGACCCAGCCGAGGGCATCGTCGTAGCGGTCGAGCAGCCCCTCGAAGATCCGCTGGCTGCGCGCCACGACGCCGTTGCCGGTCGGCGCGTGATGGTCCTGCAGCAGTCGCGCCGACATCATCGGCACCAGGGTCAGTGCGACGATCGCCGAGATCACGATGGTCACCGCGAGGGTCACGGCGAACTCGCGGAACAGTCGCCCGACGACATCGCCCATGAAGAGCAGGGGGATAAGCACGGCGATCAGCGACACGGTCAGCGAGATGATCGTGAAGCCGATCTGCTTCGCCCCCTCGAGCGCCGCCTCGAACGGCTTTTTGCCCTCCTCGCGGAAGCGGCTGATGTTCTCGATGACCACGATGGCGTCGTCGACGACGAAACCGGTCGCGATCGTCATCGCCATCAGGGTCAGGTTGTTGAGGCTGTAGCCGAGCATGTACATCACGCCGCAGGTGCCGATGATCGACAGCGGCACCGACAGCCCGGCGATCAGCGTGGCCTGCCACGACCCCAGGAACAGGAAGATCACCAGCACGACCAGCGCGACCGCGAACAGCAGTTCGAGCTGGGTATCATGGACCGAGGCGCGGATGCCCTCGGTACGGTCGGCGAGGACCGTGATCTTGACGTCGGCGGGCAGCTGCGCCTCGAGGTCGGGGAGGCGCAGCTTGATCTGGTCGACGGTCGAGATGACGTTGGCGCCCGGCTGGCGCTGGATGTCGACGATGATCGCCGGGGTCTTGTTCATCAGCGCCGACAGCCGGACGTTCTCGGCCCCGTCGATGATCGTCGCGACGTCGGCGAGGCGCAGCGGGGCATCGTTCCGGTAGGCGACGACGAGGTCGGCATAGTCCTTCGCGGTCGACAACTGGTCGTTGGCGTTGATCGCATAGCTGCGGGTCGGGCCATCGAAGCTGCCCTTGGCGGCGTTGGCGTTGGCGTTGCCGATGGTGGTGCGAAGCTGCTCCATCGACAGCCCGTAGGAGGCGAGCTGCGCGACGTTGACCTGGATGCGGACCGCCGGGCGCTGGCCGCCCGACAGCGTGACGAGGCCGACGCCCGCGACCTGGCTGAGTTTCTGGGCGACGCGCTCGTCGACGAGGCGCTGGACCTCGGTCAGCGGCCGCGTCGCGGAGGTCACGCCCAGCGACAGCACCGGCGCGTCGGCGGGATTGACCTTGGCATAGACCGGCGGCGCGGGCAGGTCGGCGGGCAGCAACGACTGCGCCGCGTTGATCGCCGCCTGGACCTCCTGCTCCGCGACGTCGAGCGTGCCGGTCAGCCCGAACTGCAGCGTGATCGCCGAGGCGCCGCCCGACGAGGTCGAGGACATCCGCTTGAGGCCCGCCATCTGGCCGAACTGGCGTTCCAGCGGCCCGGTGACGGTGGCACTCATCACCTCGGGGCTGGCGCCCGGATAGCTCGTGCGCACGACCAGCGTCGGGTAGTCGACCTCGGGCAGCGCCGACAGCGGCAGGAAGTTGAAGCCGACCAGCCCGGCCAGCAGGATCGCGACCATCAGCAGCGCCGTCGCCACCGGGCGGTGGATGAACGGCGCGGACGGGTTGACGCCGCCGGTCACGCCCGCCGGGTCGGCGGCCGGCGTCTGGTCGACGTCGGTCACTCGGCGCTGCGGCGGTGCCGTCGGCCACCCGCACCTGCGGCACCCTTGCCGGCTCCAGCCGCACCGAACGCGGGCTTGTCGCCGGGCAACACGACCTTGCCGCCGTCGGTCAGGCGGTCGGCGCCTTCGGTGACAACGGTTTCGCCGACCTTCAGCCCGGACATGACCGCGACCCGGTCGCCGATCGCCGGGCCGACGTTGACCGTACGAAGCTCGGCGGTGCGGTCCTTGACGACATAGACGAAGCTGCCCTGCGGCCCGTTGCGGATCGCGGTGGTCGGAACCACGGTCGCGCCCTGAAGAACGTCGTAGGTGACGCGGACGTTGACGAACTGGTTGGGGAACAAGGCGTTGTCGGTGTTGGTGAAGCGGGCCTTGGCCTTGACCGTGCCGGTGGTCGTGTCGACGCGGTTGTCGAAGGTCGCGAACCGGCCCTGCGCGAGCACGTTCTGCCCGCCGCGGTCGAGCGCTGCGACCGGAAGCCCGCCCTTGCGTGCGCCCGCCGCGACCCGGGCAAGCTGCGCTTCAGGCAGGGTGAAGACGACGTCGATCGGGTGGACCTGGGTCAGGATGACGACGCCGTTGGTGTCGCCCGGCGTCACATAGTTGCCGACATCGACCTGCCGCAACCCGACCCGGCCCGACACCGGCGCGGTGACGCGGGTGTAGGCGAGGTTGAGCTCCGCCGTACCGACCGCGGCCCGGTCGGTGGCGATCGTACCCGCCAGCTGGCCGACCAGCGCCGCCTGGGTATCCACCTGCTGGCGCGCGATCGAATCCTGCTGGAGCAGCGTCTTGTAGCGGTCGAGGTCGACCTGCGCCGACTTCGCCTGCGCCTGGTCGCGCGCCAGGTTACCCTGCGCCTGCGTGAGGGCGAGCTTGTAGGGTCGGGGGTCGACCTGCGCGAGCAACTGCCCGACGCGAACCTCCTGCCCTTCGGTGAACAGCACCTTGTCGAGCGTGCCCGAGATGCGGGTCCGCACCGTCGCGGTGACCGGCGGGGTAACCGTGCCGAGCGCGTCGACGGTCAGCGGCACGTCGGCGGTGACGACCTTGAAGATGCCGACCGTGGAGGGCTGCCGGCGTCCACCGCCAGGGCCACCACCGCTGCCCGGGCCGCCAGCGCCGTCGGCGGGCGCACGGTGGGTGAGCCACCAGATAAAGGCGACGCCGCCCGCGATGGCGAGCAGGACGGCAATGATCGACACGGCACGGCGGCGCGGCGGAGCGTATACGCGGTCGTCGGCCATCTAATCTCCAGGCTTTGAATGAGCGACTACGTGCTAGCTAACTTGGATACCCCGGCTTGGTTGCCGGAGACATAATATCCGCCCGCCCTACCGGCCAAGCTTGCCAAGCCGCAACCCCGCAATCATGGTCGGCCGCATGCCTGACACGCTTGCGACCGGCTGGGAGTTCTGGATCGACCGCGGCGGCACCTTTACCGACATCGTCGCGCGCCGCCCTGACGGACGCCTGGTCACCCACAAATTGCTGTCGAATTCGCCGGGCGGTGCGGGGGACGCCGCGGTGGCGGGCATCCGTGCTGTCCTCGGCCTCGCCGAAGGTGCCCCGCTGCCGCCCGGCCTCGTTGCGGGCGTGCGGATGGGCACGACGGTCGCGACCAATGCGCTGCTCGAGCGGCAAGGCGCGCCGACCGCGCTGGCGATCACCCGCGGCTTCGGCGACGCTCTGCGGATCGGACACCAGGCCCGGCCCCGGCTGTTCGACCTCGATATCCGGTTGCCCACGCCGCTGTACGAGCATGTCGTCGAGATCGACGAGCGGATGGGTGAGGGCGGTGAGGTCGTCCGCTCCCTCGACGAGGCCGCCGCATTGGCAGGGCTGCGCGCCGCCCGCGCCGCCGGTTGCGAGGCCGTCGCCATCGTCCTGATGCACGGGTGGCGCTTCACCGGACACGAGGCGCAATTGGCCGAACTGGCGCGCGAGGCGGGGTTCACCCAAGTCTCGGTCAGCCACGAGGTCGCGCCGCTGGTCAAGCTCGTGCCGCGTGGGGACACTGCCGTCGCCGACGCCTATTTGTCGCCGGTGCTGCGCCGCTACGTCGAGGGCGTTGCGCGCGAACTCGGCGATGTGCCGTTGCTGTTCATGCAGTCGAACGGCGGGCTGACCGGAGCCGCGGGCTTTCGCGGCAAGGACGCCGTCCTGTCGGGACCGGCTGGCGGTATCATCGGCATGGTCGAGACCGGGCGCGCCGCGGGCTACGACCGGCTGATCGGCTTCGACATGGGCGGCACCTCGACCGATGTCTCGCACTACTCCGGGCACTTCGAGCGCACCCATGAGACCGAGGTGGCGGGCGTCCGCCTGCGCGCCCCGATGCTGGCGATCCACACGGTGGCAGCCGGCGGCGGCTCGATCTGCTGCTTGGATGGCGAGCGCCTGCGCGTCGGCCCGGAGTCGGCGGGCGCGGTGCCGGGACCGGCGGCCTATGGCAACGGCGGGCCGCTGACGGTCACTGACTGCAACGTCCTGCTGGGGCGGCTCAGCCCTGATTATTTCCCGGCACTGTTCGGGTCCGACGGTCGCCAGCCGCTCGACGTCGCTGCGGTTCGCACCGGGTTCGACATGCTCGCGGCGAGCACCGGCCTCGCTCCCGAGGCACTGGCGGAGGGCTTTCTCGCCATCGCCGTCGAGCACATGGCGCGTGCGATCCGCCGCATCTCGGTCGCCAGGGGGCACGACATCGCGACCCACGTCCTCGCCTGCTTCGGTGGTGCGGGCGGACAGCACGCCTGCCGGGTCGCGGCGGCGCTCGGCATGACCCGCATCCTGATCCACCCGCTCGCCGGCGTCCTGTCGGCGTACGGGATCGGCGCAGCCGCAGTGCGCGCGGTGCGGGTCGCGAGCATCGAGGCAGTGCTTGATTGCAATGGGTTGGACGCCGTCGTTGAACGGCTGGAGGAAGTCGCGCGTGCCGAGCTTGATGCACAAGGCGTGCCCCTGCGTGCCGTCCGGATCGAGGCACGCGCCGGGATCAAGTACGCTGGCACGGACAGCGCAATCGAGGTGCCGCTCGGACTTCCTGAGGCGATGCGAGTGGCCTTCGCTGACGCCCACCGCGCGCGCTTCAGCTTCGTCGCCGAGGCTGGCCTGGTGATCGAAACACTGACCGTCGAGGCGGTGGGCGAGACACTGGGGTCGGCGGCCACGCTCGACGTGCCCGAAGGTCCGCCCCGCATCCTCGGGCAGGCGAGTTTCGGCCCGGTGTTCGACCGCGCCTCGCTGCCCGCTAGGTTTGTCGCCAGCGGACCGGCAATCATCGTTGACGCGAGCGGCACCACCGTCGTCGAGCCGGGCTGGCGGGTCGAGGTCGATTCGCTCGGCAACCTCGTGCTGTCCCTGGGCCAAGGTGTCGCGCCGGCCGTTTCTGCAGACGCGGTCGTCGACCCTATTCGCCTCGAGCTGTTCGCTAACCGTTTCATGGGCTTGGCAGAGGAGATGGGGGTAGCGCTTCAGACCACGGCTTACTCGGTGAACATCAAGGAACGCCTCGATTTCTCGTGCGCGCTATTCGATGCGCGTGGTCAGTTGATCGCCAACGCGCCGCACATGCCGGTCCATCTCGGTTCGATGGGCGACAGCATCCGCGCCGTCGTCGACGGTGCCGGCACCCTTCGGCGCGGCGACGTATGGATGCTCAATGCCCCCTTCAACGGTGGCACGCATCTACCTGATATTACTGTTGTCATGCCGGTGTTCGATGGCGATGAAACTAGTCCGGCGTGGTTCGTCGCGGCACGCGGCCACCATGCCGACGTCGGCGGCATCACGCCGGGCTCGATGCCGCCGGGCAGCCGCTGCCTCGCCGACGAGGGCGTGCTGTTCGACACCGTCCGGCTGGTCGACTGTGGCGTGTTCCGCGAGGCGGATATTCGCGCCCGCCTTGGCGAAGGCTCCCACCCGGCACGCAATCCTGACCAGAACATCGGCGACCTGAAGGCGCAGGTGGCGGCGTGTGCGCGCGGTGCCGCTGAGCTCGCCGCCGCCGTCGCCGAGCATGGCCGCGCGACGATCGATGCGTACATGGCGCATGTCCTCGACAACGCCGAAGCCGCCGTTCGCCGCGTCATCGACCGGCTCGACGACGGCGACTTCGCCTACCCGATGGACAATGGGGCGGTCGTCCGGGTCGCGGTCCGCATCGACCGCGAGACGCGTGCCGCGACGGTCGACTTCACCGGCACGTCCGGCCAGCGCGACGACAATTTCAACGCGCCGCGCTCGGTGACACGGGCGGCGGTGCTCTATGCTTTCCGCTGCCTCGTCGGCGACGACATCCCCTTGAACGACGGCTGCCTGAGGCCGGTGACATTGATCATCCCCGAAGGCTCGATGCTCAGCCCGGGTCGCGACGCAGCGGTGGTCGCGGGCAATGTCGAAACCAGCCAGGTCGTCACCGACGGTCTGTTCGGCGCGCTCGGGGCCTGCGCCGCGAGCCAGGGCACGATGAACAACTTCACCTTTGGCGATGCTACGCGCCAGTATTACGAGACCGTCGCGGGCGGTGCCGGGGCGGGCCCGGGCTTCGACGGAGCGAGCGCGGTGCAGACCCATATGACCAACAGCCGCCTGACCGATCCCGAAGTGCTCGAGGCCCGGTTCCCCGTTCGCGTCGAGAGCTTCGCCGTGCGCGCCGGGTCGGGCGGGGCAGGGGCGCGCCAGGGCGGCGACGGCGTCGTCCGCCACGTCCGCGCGCTTGAGCCGCTGACCGCGGGTATCCTGTCGAACCGCCGGCTGGTGCCGCCGTTCGGGCTGGCGGGCGGCGCGGACGGCGCGCCGGGCCGGAACCGGGTCGAGCGCGTGGGCGGGGTGGTCGAAGAGCTTGGGGCGACCGCGACGGTCGAACTCGCGGCGAGGGATGTGTTCGTGATCGAGACGCCGGGCGGGGGCGGCTACGGCAGGCCCTAGAACGGTATCCCCACTTGCTTGCCCTCGGCGCGGCGTTCATCCGCCCACTGCCTGAGCATCGCCTCGCTGCAGCCGGTCTGGCCACCGAGGCCGACGACGGAGCAGCTGTTCGGACGTTCGGCGCGTGCGAGGTCGTCGAGGGTGGCGTTGCGGCTCGCCCAGTTCTGCTCGACGCGCTCCTTCTTCTTGGCCTGGGCTTCGCGAATTTTTTTGGGGATGCGGTAGCGCTCGTCTTCGGGCAGGCGGCCGCAGACGATGATGTCGCCGTTGGTCGCCGTGGGGCACGCGTCGTCGCCATAGACCGTCGTGGTCGTCGTTCGGCGGGGGGCTTCGGCGGCCGCGGTGGCGCTGGTCGCGGTAATCCCGGTCGAAACGATCAGGGCGACGGCAGAGGCCAGGGTCGTCAATCTCATCGCCGTAACTCCAATCCGCACTGTACGTGTCGGTACGCCCACATCCCGCAGTTGTCGCGCTGAACGCGCGCTGTATGGTCGAGCGGAGGGCAGTTCAGGGGTTCGAGTTTGCTGGCGTTGTCGGGCATTGCGGTGATTGTCGCGGGCTTCGCGCTACGGGCGAACCCTTTGCTGGTGGTTGCGCTGGCGGCGGCGGCGAGCGGGCTCGGGGCGGGGATGTCGCCGTTGGCGGTGCTGGCCGCCTTCGGCAAGGCGTTCAACGACAACCGCTACGTCACCCTCGTGTGGGTCGTGCTGCCAGTGATCGGGCTGCTCGAGCGGTCCGGGCTGCAGGAGCGGGCGCGAACCCTGATCGAGGGCATCCGCGGCGCCACGGTGGGTCGGCTGCTGCTGGTCTACATGGTGTTCCGGCAGATCACCGCGGCACTCGGCCTGATCGCGATCGCCGGCCATGCGCAGACCGTCCGTCCGCTGGTCGCTCCGATGGCGGAGGCGGCGGCGGCGCAACAGGGCGTCAGCGACGAGCCCGGGCGGCAGCGTATCAAGGCGCTGGCGGCGGCGACCGACAACATCGGGGTCTTCTTCGGTGAGGACATCTTCCTCGCCATCGCCTCGATCCTGCTGATCAAGGCCTTCCTCGAGGCGAACGGCATCGTGCTCGCCCCGCTGGCGTTGTCGGTGTGGGCGATCCCGACGGCGGTGGCGGCGCTGCTGATCCACGGCGGGCGGCTGCTGTGGCTGGATCGGACGCTGCGGCGTCGGGCTGCTGCCGCATGATCACGCTGACCTTCGCCTACATTCTTGCGGGCCTGATGTTCGCGGCGTTCGCGGTCCTCGGCCTGTTCGACAAGCGGCCCCTCAATGCCGGCTTCCACGGGCTGATCGCGCTGAGCTTCCTCGCGGGCGACCGCCTCGGCGATGCGGGCAATGGCGTGTTGGTGCTTGGCCTGGTCGGCCTGGGCGGCGGGCTCAGGCGCAGCGACCCGGCGACGACCACGCCTGCCGAACGCACCGCTACCGCCGCGCGCCTCGGTAACCGGTTGTTCCTGCCCGCGCTGATCGTCCCCGCCGCGGCCCTGCTCGGGACGCTGTTGCTCAAGGATTCAGGCCTCGTCGACCCCAAGCAGGTGACCCTGATCGCGCTCGCCGCGGGAGTGATGATCGCCCTTGTCGCAATCGGGGCGTGGCTGCGGCCGCCGCTGCTCGCGCCGCTGCAGGAAGGCCGCCGGCTGATCGACGCGGTCGGCTGGGCGTGCGTGCTGCCGCAGTTGCTTGCCAGCCTCGGTGCGGTATTCGCCGTCGCGGGCGTAGGCGCGCTGGTCGGGCAGGGCGCGAGCGCGGTCATCCCCGATGCCAGTCGGCTG
Source organism: Sphingosinicellaceae bacterium (assembly GCA_019285715.1). Classification (NCBI taxonomy): domain Bacteria; kingdom Pseudomonadati; phylum Pseudomonadota; class Alphaproteobacteria; order Sphingomonadales; family Sphingosinicellaceae; species Sphingosinicellaceae bacterium. The sequence goes on along the minus strand of CP079108.1, from coordinate 2,577,607 downwards.
GCCGCTGTCCTCGCCTACACCGGCGGCATGGCGTTGTTCACGATGATCATGGGCAACGCCTTCGCGGCATTCCCGGTGATGACCGCGGCGGTCGCACTGCCGTTGCTGATCCACCAGCAGCACGGCGACCCGGCGGTGATCTGTGCCATCGGCATGCTGTCGGGATTTTGCGGCACGCTGCTGACGCCGATGGCGGCGAACTACAACATCGTGCCCGCGACCTTGCTCGACCTCGACGACCGCATGGGGGTGATCCGGGCGCAGGCTCCGACCGCGCTGCCGCTGCTCGTGGTCAACACCGCGCTGATGTACTTCCTGGCGTTCCGGTGAAGCTGACTTCGGTAATGGCGGCGCGCTTCATGCGCATCGCGCTCGGCCACGTCGCGCGCGAGTACCCGCACAAGCTCGACCACGTGCTCGCCGAGGATGGCGATGCGCGCACGCCACGCGACCTCCACCCGGTGTTTTTCGGTAGCTTCGACTGGCACAGCTGCGTCCACGGCTGGTGGACCCTGCTGACGCTGGCGCGGTTGTACCCCGGCCTGCCGGAGGCGGCGCGCGTCCGCGACCTCGCCATCGCGACCTTCACCCGAGAGAACATCGAGGGCGAGCTAACGTATCTGGCGCGACCCGGCGCGGCGGGGTTCGAGCGGCCCTATGGCTGGGCCTGGCTGCTGACCCTCCATGCCGAGGCGGCGCGCCATCACCAGCCGTGGGCCCGCGCGCTCGACCCGCTGGCAGCGGCGTTTGCGGTTCGGTTCGCCGACTGGCTACCGCGCGCCACTTACCCGATCCGCAGCGGTGCGCACGGCAACACCGCGTTCGCGCTGATCCACGCCCATGCCTGGGCGTCCGAGTATCACGCCGATCTTGCCCTCGCATTGTCCGCGAAGGCGCGCGACTGGTACGGTCGTGACCGCGCCGCCGATCCGCACGAACCGGACGGCGATGCCTTCCTGTCGCCGCTGCTGACCGAGGCGCACTGCATGCAGCGACTGCTCCCGCCCGGCGAATTCGAGCCGTGGTTCGCCGAACTGCTGCCGCGCCTCAACGACGGCGAGCCGGCGGTGCTGTTCGAGCCCGCCCATGTCAGCGACCGCAGCGACGGCAAGATCGCGCACCTCGACGGGCTCAATCTCAGCCGCGCGTGGAGCTGGCGCGCGCTCGGGCGGGGGCTGCCGCTCGGGCATATCGTCCACGGTGCCGCCGAGCGCCACCTCGCCGCCGCGATGCCCCACGTCGCTGGCGACTATATGGGGGAACATTGGCTGGCGAGCTTCGCTCTGCTGGCGCTACTGCCCGATAGTCCGTAGCGGGCGCTCTGCCTCGACCCGAAGGATGCCGATGCGCCTGCTCGCCCAATCGCACCTTGCGAACCGCTTCGCGATGCCGACCGAGATCATGGCCAAGGTCCAGGTCGCGCACGCGCCGGGGCAGACATTGGTTAGCGAGGGGCTGACGGTGACGCCGTTCCACAAGCTCAAGAGCGACGAGTTGCCCGACGGGCGGCTGCTGCGCGGCGTCGTGCAGGGCGATGTCGAGATCGCCTACCACGCTGTCGTCGACGTCGAGCCGCGGGTCGACGTCCACGCGAATTTGATCCAGCACGCCTGGAGCGACCTGCCCGCCGACGTCCTGCCCTACTTGATGCCGAGCCGATTCTCGCCCGCTGACCAGTTCCTGCGATTCACCGGCCGTGAGTTCGGCAAGGTCTTCGGGGGGGCCAAGGTGTTGGCGATCATCGCGTGGATCCAGGAGCACGTCGACTACGTCCACGGCGTCAGCAACGCCGAGACCACCGCCGAGCGCACCTTCGTCGACCGCGCCGGGGTGTGCCGTGACTTCAGCCACCTGGCGATCGCAATGTGCCGCGCCGCCGGCATCCCGGCCCGCGCTGTCGCCGCTTATGCGCTGGCGCTCGATCCACCCGACTTCCACGCGGTCCTGGAGGTCTGGCTGGGCAACGGCTGGTGGCTGATCGACCCGACCGGCCTTGCCCCCGTCGCGGGCCTGATCCGCATCGCCCATGGTCGCGACGCCGCCGACATCGCGTTCCTGACGACCAGCGGACCGGTCGAGCAGATCGCGATGCGGATCAGCGTGGTCGAGATCTAGGCGTAGAGCGCGGTGCTGCCCGCCCGCCGCCGCCGGGCGATACCGCCAACCAGCGCCAGCCCGCCCAGCATCAGTGCCCACTGGGCCGGTTCGGGCACCGTGGTCGATGGTGCGAAGGTCGAGAACAGACCGCTAAAACCGGCGCCGGTAATAATGTCGTAGCGGCCAGTTTCAGCGTAGCTGGTCGCGCTGGTGCGCAGGAAGAACAGGTAAGAATAATCGTCACTGGCGATACCGCGGTCGAACCCGAAATTGACGGCGCCAGTGCCGAAATTATAGGCGGTCTCCGGCCCCTCGTTACCGCTGCTGTCGATCCGCCAGTCTCCATCGCTGACATAGGTCGTGAAACCGTCGACCCTGAAGATGGTGACGGGCGATGCACCCATTTCGTCGCCCCTGACCTGCCAATAGAAGTCGAGCGTGCCGCTGGCGGTTTCACGCACGACCCGTGCCAGTATGCTGCCACTCGCCTGCTGGCCACCCGAGGTGACGAGGTAAGGGGTCAGCCGGTCCTCCAGGACGATGCCGGCAAGCTCCGGGCGGGCGTCAAGAGTCGTTCCGGGAAGCGCGGTCTGGGTGAAGGGCGGCGAGGTGAACGGCAGCGGCACGGCCATAGCCGCGCTGCTGAACCCGGAAACAAGAACGCTCGCAGCAAGGATTGCGCGGATCGACATGTCGGTTCCCAGGATCAGCCGTCTCATTACTGGCCTAGTCTCGATCACGCCTCGCGGATTGGACAAAATCGACAATTGTTAACGTCTTCATCACGTTAGCGTTACGAACCGTTGGTCGTCGCGTGCCAGCCATCCCGCAACTCGCGCTTCAGCACCTTGCCAATCGCACTGCGGGGCAGCGCGTCGACGACCTCGATCGCGCTCAGTCGCTGGGTCTTTCCAAGCCGGGCGTTGACCCACTCGCGCACCGCCGCGCCGTCGCCGCCGCGCAGCGCTACGAATGCCACCGGGGTTTCGCCCCACGTGTCCGACGGCACGCCGACCACCGCCGCCTCGACAACGTCGGGGTGTTCGGCGAGCACGGCCTCGAGGTCGCTCGGGTAGATGTTGAAGCCGCCCGAGATGATCATGTCCTTCTTGCGGTCCATGAGAGTCAGGAAGCCGTCCTCGTCGAAGCGACCGACGTCGCCGGTACGCATGAAGACGCGGCCGTCGGGGGCGACCCACTGGGCCTCGCGGGTCTTGCCGGGCTGGCCGTGGTAGCCGAGCATCGTCGCCGCCGAGTGCCCGACGATCTCGCCGACCTCGCCGGGCGGAAGCTCGGTGCCGTCGTCGCCGAGCACCCGCATGTCGTGGCCGGGTGCTGGCCGCCCGACGGTATGCAGCTTGTCGGGGAAGTTGTGCGCGACCAGCACGCAGGTGCCGCCGCCCTCGGTCATGCCGAAATACTCGACCAGCCCCCCCGGCCAGCGTGCCAGCACGTCCGCCTTGAGCACAGCCGGGAAGGGCGCCGAGGTGGCGAACTTCATGACCGTGCTCGACAGGTCGAAGCTGTCGAACTCGGGCAGCGCCATGACGCGGCGGTACTGGACCGGGACCAGCATGGTGTGGGTCATGCGGACCCGCTCGGCGAGGCGGAGATACTCGAGCGCGTCGAACTTGGGCATCAGCACGATCGTACTGCCGCCGCCGACCGCGGGCAGGAAGCTCGCCATCGTGGTGTTCGAGTACAGGGGCGTCGACAGCAACGTCACCGAGCGCGGGCCGTAGTCGAGCTTGGCCCCCGCCGCGATATGGCCCCAGCGCATCGCGTGGCTGTGGACGATGCCCTTGGGCGTGCCGGTGGTACCGCTCGAATAGATAATGTTGAACGGCGTCGTCGGCGCGATCTCGACGGGGGCGAAGCGCGCATCGCCGAGCCAAGCTTCGAACTCGTCGGGGCGGTCGAGGCGGACGACGGGCACCGCGATGGTCTCGTCCGCCAGCGTCGCGAGGACGGGGCCGTCGCTGAAGAACACCTGACCGCCGCTGTCCGCGACCATCGCGGCGATCTGCTGCGGGGTCGATGACGGTGCGATCGGCGCGACGCAGACGCCGGCGCGAAGGGCTCCGAGAAAAACCGCGGCATAGGGGATGGACGTCCCGGCACAGACCGCTATGCGCTCGCCCGGCGCGATGTTGAACGCCTGCAGCCGGGCCGCGACGCGGTCCATCAGTGCATCGAACGCGCCGTAGTCGATGCGCTCGTCACCGACGATAAAGGCGATTCGCCCAGGCTCGGCGGCGGCGTGGCCGCGGACGAGGTCGGGCAGCGTCCCGAAGGGCAGGTCGCGGGGGTCGGCGGCGGGAGTGTCCATAGTAGGACTATGCGGGCCCGCCCCCACATTGTCATCCCGGCGAACGCCGGGACCCAGCTTTGTCCCAGGCTCGGTGAGCGTGGAGAAGCTGGGTCCCGGCGTTCGCCGGGATGACAAGAAGGCGGGTGGGCGGCGAAGCCCGCGCCCCTTGAACTCCCGCCACCCCCACCGACATACCCTCGCAACACAGTAGAGCGCCGCGTCCCGATCTGCTAACCCTCGCCTAAGCAACTACCGGAGCTTCGCCTTATGGCCACCCAGGCCCCGACACCGACTGCCGCCCCGACGCTGAGCGCGGAGCCGGCGATCACGCTGACCCCGCCGTCGCCGATCGCGGCGATCGCGCCCGAGGCGTCGTCGGGGCTGGTCCCGGTCGACGACGGCACGCGGACCAAACTGGACGCCAACGTCGACAAGTTCATCGCCGAGCTGGTCGCCGAGGACGCCGCGTCGCCCGCGTTCGGCGCCAAGGTCGACCAGTTGACCAACCTCGGCGCGCGCGAGATCGCCGAGGCCGCCGGCCAGTCGAACCGCTTCCTCGACCGCCCGGTCCGTGCCATGGACCGTGACACCGGCATCGGCGCGAACCTGACCGAGCTGCGCGCCACCATCGAGGACCTCGACCCCGGCAAGCGCGGCAATCTCCTGTCGCGCAAGAAGCTGTTCGGGTTGATCCCGTTCGGCGGCAACAAGCTGCGCGGGTATTTCGACAGCTACAAGTCGGCGCAGTCGAACATCAGCGCGATCCTGTCGCGCCTCGCCAGCGGCAAGGACGAGCTTCTCCACGACAACGCCGCCGTCGACCTGGAGCGCGCCAACCTGTGGAAGACCATGGGCAAGCTCGAGCAGATGATCCACGTCTCCAAGACGCTGGACTCGCGGCTCGAGGCCAAGGCCGCCGAGCTTGACTACAGCGAACCGGCTAAGGCCAAGGCGATCCGCGAGAGCGCGCTGTTCTACATCCGCCAGCGCACCACCGATCTGCTGACCCAGATGGCGGTCAGCGTGCAGGGCTACCTTGCGCTCGACCTCGTCAAGAAGAACAACGTCGAGTTGGTCAAGGGCGTCGACCGTGCCTCGACGACGACCGTCGCCGCTTTGCGCACCGCCGTCACCGTCGCGCAGGCGCTGACCGCGCAGAAATTGGTGCTGGAGCAGATCACCGCGCTCAACACGACCACCGCCGGCATGATCGATTCGACCGGCGAGCTGCTCAAGACCCAGACCGCGGTTATCCACCAGCAGGCGGCGTCCTCGACGATCCCGATCGCGACGCTGCAGCGGGCGTTCCAGAACATCTACCAGACCATGGACGCGATCGACACGTTCAAGGGCCAGGCGCTGGAGTCGATGAAGACCACGGTGAACGTGCTGACGTCCGAGGTCGAGAAGTCGCGCGGCTACATCGCGCGTGCCGAGGGTGCGCAGAACAAGGCACTGGCCGGTGCGTCGCCGGCCTTCGCGGCGCTCGAGGGCTGACATGTCACGCGAGGTCGACAACGCGATCCGCCGCTTCGACGAGGTCCTCGACCGGCTACCGGGCGGCATCGGGCGCGGCGTCACCACGCGGCGCATCCAGCGCACCGTGACCAACGCCGGGCGGCGGATGCGGCGCGGTGTCATCGCGGTCGCGGTCGAGCTGCTGGCTTTGCTCGCCTACTCGTTGTTCATCGGGCCGATCGGGGTGGTCGGGTTCCTCCTGGCGATGCTGCTGATCCCGCTGCTGTTCGTGATCGCCGCGTCGCTGCCGCTGCGGAACGCCGACGTCGCGCCCGAGATGCTGAAGAAGACCCCGCCGGCGCAGCTGCCGAAGCGCGCGGAAATGTGGCTCGACCAGCGCCGCGCCGACCTGCCGCGCCTTGCCGCGCCGACGCTCGACCGGATTTCCGCGCACCTCAACCAGATCGCGCCGCAACTCGCCGCGGTGCCGGAGATGGACCCGGTGGCGCAGGACGTCAGCCGCCTGCTCAACACCCACCTGCCGGAACTGGTCGAGCGCTACACCAAGGTGCCGGCGTCGCTGCGCACCGCCCCCGATGCCGACGGCGGCCCGAGCATCGAGGCGCGGCTGGTCGAGGGGCTGAAGACCGTCGACGGCGAACTGGCGCGCGCGTCGGAAAGCCTCGCCTCCGGTGACCGCGACGCGTTCCTGATCCAGGGCAAGTTCCTCGAGAATCGCTACAAGCCCGAGGGCGTCGTCCAATGAGCCGCGTCGTCGGATAGCGCGACGTTCCGACGCGGAACCGCTATCTTCGCCAGCCGGTTGTCGCTCCAATAAGCGGGAGACGAGCAATGGCGACGAAAACCCTGAAAGCCGGCGACAAGGTCGAGTGGGACTCGAGCGGCGGGCACTCGGTCGGCAAGGTGGTCAAGAAGGTCACCAGCCCAACGCAGATCAAGGGCCACAAGGTCGCTGCGTCGAAGGATAATCCCGAATACATCGTCAAGTCAGACAAGGGCGGCGGCGTCGCCGCGCACAAGCCCTCCGGCCTCAAGAAGGCCAAGTGATGGCTCGCCCCAAGCCGATCGACCTCACCCCGCCCGCCGGGGTAGCGCGCGAGGCCGCCAAGGGCCTCAAGCTGCGTGAGAAATTCAACCGCGGCGGCACCGACGTTGGGGTCAACCGGGCCCACCAGCTTAGCGAGCGCAAGCCGGTGTCGGCCGCCGACATCACCGCGATCAGCAGCTATTTCAAGCGCCACGTCGTCGACAAGGACGCCAAGTCCCATAAGTGGGGCGACATCAACGACCCGTCGCCGGGCTACGTCGCGTGGCTGTTGTGGGGCGGCGATCCCGGCGAGCGCTGGGCCGACCGCGTCAAGTCGCAGCTGGACAAGAGTAAGTGAGCCTGCCCGGCTCGGATCGTCGCGCAGTTATCTTCGGCGCGGGCGCGCTTGCTGCGGCCGCGATGGGTAGCGCCGCCGCCGCGCAGGTCCCGGCGAACCCGCGCAGTGCCGGGCCGATCGTGCCGTCGCGTAACACGGTGCTGGCGGGCAAGGTCGCGGTCGTCACCGGAACGGCGCGCGGCATCGGGCGTGCCATCGCGGTCGAGCTTTGCGGCGAACGGCGCAGATGTGGTCCTGATCGATATTGCCGGGCCGGTTAGCCCGGCCTCGAACGCCCGGCCGGCGACGTCGGGCGAACTCGCCGAGACCGAGCGCCAAGTGAAGGCGCTTGGCCGCCGGGCGCTTTCGATCGAGGCCGATATCCGCAACATCGGGGCGTTGCGCCGCGCAGCGGACCGCACCGAGAGCGAGTTCGGGAAAGTCGACATCGTCGTCGCCAACGCCGCGATTCAGCGCTGGAAGCCTCTGCTCGAGATGGAGGACAGCGACTGGCGCGACGTCATCGACAACAATTTGAACGGCACCGCCAACACGGTACGCGCCTTCGCGCCGAAGCTGGTGGCACAGAAGTCGGGGCGGATGATCCTGGTGTCGTCGCTGCAGGGCAAGCACGGCACCGCCGGCGCGAGCAGCTATTCGGCATCGAAGTGGGGCATCATGGGCCTGATGAAGTCGGCGGCGATGGAATTCGGCAAGTACGGCGTTACGGTCAACTGCATCCTGCCCGGCCTCGTCGACACCGCGCTGACCCGCTACCCTGAGCGGTGGAGCCACGTCATCGGCGAAACGCAGGAGAATCCGCCCAAGAAACCGACCGAGGCGGAGACCTGGAACAACCGTGCGCCGCGGGTGCCGCTCCGCGTCGCGTGGTTGCGTCCCGAGGACATCTCCCCGATGGCGGTGTTTCTTGCGTCCGACGCCTCGGCGATGGCGACTGGCGCGGCATTCGAGGTCACTGGCGGCGACAGCGCGGAGAACGTCTGAGGCGACGGCTGTCGCGGATCTGTCATGGAACTCTGCCCGTGACCAAGCGCTTGCCCGCGCAATGACCGCCGCTGCTCCCATCCGACGCGCCTGGCTGGTGGCCAATGCCGGTTCCGGCTCGACCGAGGCGGATGGACTGGACTGGATGGCGGCGGCGCTCGCCGGGCAAGGCGCAGAAGTCGTCGGCAAGACCGACTTTCCCGACGAGCCGCTGCCAGATGCGTCCCGGCTCGATGCCGCCAGGGCAGACACGCTGATGATCTGCGCCGGTGATGGGACCATAAACGCGGCGGTCGTCGCCACTGGCGACTGGGGTGGTCAGTGCCTCGTGCTGCCCGGCGGGACGATGAACGGGCTCGCCAAAGCGCTCCACGGTGACGCGGCACGCGAGGCAATCGTGCAGGCTGCCGCAGGCGCGACACTCGTCCATCCGCCGACCGCCAACGCAGAAGGACGCACCGCGCTGGTCGGCGTCATCCTCGGCCCGGCGGCGTCTTGGGTTCATGCCCGCGAGGGTGTCCGCAAGGGGCGGTTCGCCCGCGCCATCCGGGCCGCGCGCATTGCCTGGGCGCGCTCGTTCGGGCGCACAATCCGCGTCGCCGGAGCGCCCGGTCACCACCGCGCGGTCATCGTTACGCCGCGCACGGAGGGCCTCGACTATGCGACGATCAGCACCGCCGGGGTCAGCGACGCGATCCGCCTCGGCTGGAACTGGCTGCTCGGCGACTGGCGGAGCGACGCCGGCGTCAGCGTCGCGGAAGGGGCGGAGGTGACGCTCGTCGGTCACCGCTTCGTGCGTGCGCTCTTCGACGGCGAACCGGCCAAGCTCGAGACACCCGCCTGCATCCGCCACGGCCAGACCCGTCTCGCCTTTCTTGCCACGGCCCCCGCCGAATGACGCGCATCTTCCACGTCTCGGACGTCCATTTCGGCACCGAGGACCGCGACGCCTTGTTGTGGTTCGCTGCCACCGTCGCCGCCGAGCGCCCCGACCTCGTGCTGCTCACCGGCGACCTGACCGCATCCGCCCGCCGCAGCGAGTTCGCTGCCTGCTGCGACTGGCTCGACAGCCTGTTGGTGCCGATCCGGGTCGAGCCCGGAAACCACGACCTCCCGGTCTATCGCCCGCTGCTGCGCCTGCTCGATCCCTACGCCCGGATGCGGGCCGTGATCGCGCGCTATCACAAGCCCCTCGAACTGTCGGACGTGACACTGGTGTCGCTCAAGACCACGGCGCGGGTGCAGCTGCGGCGCAACTGGTCGCTCGGGCGTGTCGGCAGCACGACGCTGGCGGCGGCGTTGGCGGGGCTGAAGCAACGCGACCCGGCGAAGCTCGCGCTCGTCACCTGCCACCACCCCCTGATCGACCAGGGCACCCGCAGCTCGGGCCGGACGCGGGGTGGAGCGGCAGCGCTCGAGGTGCTTGCCGCCGCCGGGGCCGATGCGGTCTGCACCGGCCATGTCCACGACCCATTCGACCGGCTGTGGGAAGGCGGCGCTCGTCCCGTCCGCCTGATCGGCGCGGGCACGCTGTCGGAGCGCACGCGCGCGACGCGGCCGTCGTTCAACTTGCTCACAGTGGCGGGGCGAGAGCTCGAGGTCACCGTCCGCGCGATGGCCTGAACCCTCACTCGCTGAACTCCGCCAGTTCCGGGATCCGCGTGAAAGCGATTTTCGGCCCCGACGAGCGCGTCGCACCGTAGGCATCGTGGCCGACCGTCACCGCATCCCGCCCCCAGCGCGAATTGGCCTTGTCGAGTGCGCGGCTCAGCGACAGGCGCTTGGCCTCGGTGGCGGCGCTGATGCTGGTGCCGGCGTCGAACAGCGACAGCTGTGCCTCGCTGGCGGGGCTCAGTTCGAGGAAAGTGACGGAGACCTGCCGATAGCGGTTTTCGGACATTTCGCCGAGCATCCGGGTCCACAGGCCATCGAGCGCGTCGAGCAGGGTGAAACTGTCCTGGGCCGCGACCAGCCGCTGCCCGTGCGACCACTTGGTCTTGTCCTCGCCCTTGACGGTGAGCACGACCAGCGAGGTCCGGCACTCCATCCGGCGCAGGCGGGTCGCGGCCTTCATCAGCAGGCGGCGCGCGACCAGCCGGGCGCGGTCGGGGCTGCGCTTCTCGGGGCCGAGGACGTGGCTGTGGCCGATGGTGCGGCGCTGGACGGCGCGCTCGGGCAGGTCGGCACCGCGCAGCAGCCAGTACAGCCGCTCGCCCCAGACGTTGCCCCAGACCTCGTGCGCCTCGCGCGGGGACAGCGACAGGATGCGCGCCATGTCAACGACGCCCTTCGCCGCGAGCCGCTTCTCCATGTTGCGTCCCACGCCGGGAATGTCGCCCGGGCTGAGCGAGCACAGCCGCTCGTGGCGGTTGCCAGCATCGAGCACGGTCAGCCCGTCGGGCTTCATCATGTCGCTGGCGATCTTGGCGAGCAGGCGGTTCGGCGCGACGCCGATCGAGGACTTCAGGCAGATCCCGACGTTGGCCGCGACCCCGGCCTTGATCCGGTAGGCGAGGGCTTCGACCTGGTCGCGGCGGTTCTCGTTGTCCATCAGGCGGCACGCGACCTCGTCGATCGAGCAGACCGCGGTGACCGGAATATGGGTCTGGATCTCGGCGATGATGTCGTGGTGGAAGCGCACATACGCCTCGTGGCGCGCTGGCACGACGACGAGGTCGCGGCACATCGCCTTGGCCTGCCAGATCGGCGTACCGGTCTTGATGCCGAAGGCTTTCGCTTCATAGCTCGCGGCAATCGCCGCAGTTGAGTCGGTGTGGACCGCGGCAACCGCGATCGGCCGCCCGCGGAGTTCGGGCTGGAGCTGCTGCTCGACACTCGCGAAATAGCTGTTGAGATCGAAATACAGCCAGCGAAGGGGCGGCGACTCGTCCATACTGACTGTGTAGCACGGCTAGAACATTCGGAGAACACGGAGCGGCGGGTTGCCTTTCGCGTTCCCGGCCACTATAGGCCCGCTTCCCGTGCCCGCATCCCTGGAGGCGCACGGTATCTCAGGAGCAGCAACATGAGCGAAGCGATGCAACTCGCGGCCGTGGTGCGCGATCGGGCAGGCAAGGGAGCCTCTCGTGCCGTGCGTCTATCCGGTCGTGTACCCGCCGTCATCTACGGTGACAAACAGACCCCGGTCATCATCCACGTGCCCTTGAAGGAGCTGACCAAGCTCCTCCACACTGGGCACTTCATGAACTCGGTCGTCGAGCTCGAGCTGGACGGTGCCAAGCACCGCACCCTGCCGCGCGACGTCCAGTTCAACGTCGTCAGCGACCGCCCCATCCACGTCGATTTCCTGCGCCTTGCCGCCGGTGCGACGATCGCCGTCGAGGTGCCCGTGCACTTCAGCGACGAAGACAAGTCGCCGGGCATGAAGCGCGGCGGCACGCTCAACATCGTCCGCCACGAGGTCGAGCTCAACTGCCCGTCCGACTCGATCCCCGACCAGCTCGAGTTCTCGCTGGCCGGTCTCGACATCGGCGATTCGATCCACATCTCGGCGATCACCCTGCCGGCCGGCGTCACGCCGGTGATCAGCGACCGCGACTTCACCATCGCGACGGTGGTTGCGCCGTCGGCCCTGCAGAGCGCAGACGCCGCCGCCGACGAGGAGATCGCCGCTGCTGCTTCGGCCGCCTCGACCGCCGAGGCTGAAGCCGAGAAGTCCGAGTAGAGCGTTCTCTGGGGCTGGCGCAGATGCAGATCTTCGCCGGCCTCGGCAACCCGGGCGCGTCCTACGCGCTGCACCGGCACAACGTCGGCTTCATGGCGGTCGACACGGCCCACGACCTGTACCGCTTCGACCCGTGGCGCGTGCGTTTCCAGGGCCTGGTCGCGGAGGGGCGCATCGGCAGCGAGAAATTGCTGCTGCTCAAGCCCGCGACTTTCATGAACGACAGCGGTCGGTCGGTGGGTGAAGCGCTACGCTTCTACAAGCTCGGGCCGGACGCACTCACGGTGTTCTACGACGAGCTCGACCTCGCGCCCGGCAAGGTCCGGGCCAAGACCGCCGGCGGTGCAGCGGGCCACAACGGCATCCGCTCGATCGACTCGCATGTCGGGCCGGAGTATCGCCGGGTCCGCCTCGGCATCGGCCACCCGGGGCACAAGGACCGGGTGCTCGGCCACGTTCTTTCGAACTTCGCCAAGGTCGAGCAGGACTGGCTGGCCGACATGCTCGGCGCGGTCGCGGCGGAGATGCCGTGGCTGGTGACCGGCGACGATGCGCGGTTCATGAACGAGGTCGCGCGGCGGACGGCCGACTAACTTACCCTCCCCTTCAGGGGAGGGTCCGAGAGACGGCGCAGCCGGCCCGGGGGTGGGCCTTCTGCGCCGGATAAGCGAGACCCACCCCCGGGCCGCTGCAAGGGCAGCGTCTCTCGCCCCTCCCCTGAAGGGGAGGGGGCAGACAGAAGGAACGAGCATGGGCTTCCGCTGCGGGATCGTCGGGCTGCCGAACGTCGGCAAGTCCACGCTGTTCAACGCTTTGACCGAGACAGCCTCGGCGGCGGCGGCTAACTATCCGTTCTGCACGATCGAGCCCAACGTCGGTAACGTGCCGGTGCCTGACCCACGCCTGGCGCCGCTGGCGAAGATCGCCGGCTCGGCCAAGATCATCGAGACCCAACTCGGCTTCACCGACATCGCCGGCCTGGTGCGCGGCGCGTCCAAGGGGGAGGGGCTGGGCAACCAGTTCCTCGGCAATATCCGCGAGACCGATGCCATCGTCCACGTCCTGCGCTGCTTCATCGACGACGACGTCACCCATGTCGAAGGCAAGATCGACCCGATCTCCGACGCCGAGACGGTCGACACCGAGCTCATGCTCAGCGATCTTGAGAGCCTCGAGAAGCGCGTGCCGGCGCTCGCCAAGAAGGGGATGCAGGGCGACAAGGAAGCCAAGATCGCGGCCGCCGTGCTTGGACGCGCGCTCGACCTGCTCCGCGACGGCAAGCCGGCGCGCCTGACGGTTCCCACCGACGAGGAGGAGCAGCGCGCGCTCGACCAGGCGCAGCTGCTGACTGCCAAGCCGGTGCTTTATGTCTGCAACGTCGAGGAGGCGTCGGCGGCCAAGGGCAACGCGCTGTCCGACAAGGTCGCTGCCATGGCCAAGGCTCAGGGTGCAGCGGCAGTCGTTATCTCCGCCGCGATCGAGAGCGAGATCGCCCAGATGGACCCCGCCGACCGCCCCGACTTCCTCGCCGAACTGGGACTGACCGAGACCGGCCTCGCCCGCGTCGTCCGCGCCGGATACGATCTGCTCGGGCTGCTGACGTTCTTCACCGTCGGCCCGAAGGAGACCCGCGCCTGGACGGTTCCCGCCGGCTCGCGCGCCCCGCAGGCCGCGGGTGCGATCCATTCGGACTTCGAGAAAGGCTTCATCCGCGCCGAGACGATCGCTTACGCGGACTATATCGAGTTCAAGGGCGAGGCTGGCGCCCGCGACCACGGGCGCTTTCGCTCCGAGGGCAAGGAGTATGTCGTTGCGGACGGCGACATCCTGAACTTCCGATTCAACGTATGACGGGGCGCGAACTCAAGCCGCGGAGTCCGAGGGCTGGGGTGCTGGACACCGTGCAGACGGGGCGCGTCGACTGGCGGCTGGGCCGGGCAATGAGGGTCTCGGTGCGGGTCCAGATCACGCCGGCCGGACTACTGGCGATCGGCGCCATGGTGTCGGCGATGCTGCTGTCGAGTGCCGAGATCGTGCGCGCGGCACGGCGTCGCTAATAGGTTCAGTCGCCTTCGAACGAGACCAGCGTACTGACCTCGACCCCGGCCTGGCGCAGCCGTTCGGCGCCGCCCAGTTCCGGCAGATCGATCACGAAGGCGGCTCCGAGAACCTCGGCTTGTGCCTGCCTGAGCAGCGCGACCGTCGCCAGCGCGGTACCGCCCGTCGCGATCAGGTCGTCAACGATAAGGACGCGCGCACCTTGTGCGCAGGCATCGGCGTGCATCTCGATGCGGTCGTGGCCGTATTCGAGCGCGTAGTTGATCCCGAGCACCGCGCCCGGCAGCTTGTTCTGCTTGCGGATCAGCAGCAGCCCGCAGCCAAGGCGCTGCGCCAGCGCGGCCCCGAAGACGAACCCGCGAGCTTCAATACCGGCGACCAGTGTCGGCCGGAGATGGCTGGTCGCCGCCGCCAGGCGCTCGACGGATGCGTTGAAGCCTGCGCCATCGAGCAGCAGAGTGGTGATGTCGCGGAACTGGATCCCGGGCTTGGGATAGTCGGGGATCGTCCGGATGAGCGCGGCGAGGTCGGCGTTCGCGGTCCCGCCCGCCGCCTCGCTCATCGCCTCACTTCTTGGCGGCCACAGGGACCGCGCCGGGCGTGCCGCACTTGGCGAACTTGCCGTCCTTGCGGCATCGCGCAGCTGGAGCGGGCGGGCACTTCATGAACTTGCCCTTGGCGTCCTTGCAGGGCGCGGCAATCGCCGGGGCGGACATGCCCCCGAGCGCGACGGCGAATGCGGCGGCGAAAGCGAGCGTGCGGGTCATGGCGTCCCTCCGGCGTTGAACCGTCGACGATGCTGTCACTTTCGCCAGCGTGTGTCCACCGGCGCACCGTCGACCATTGCATCAATGATGCGGGACAGGCTCGGTTCCGCTGGGGGTCGCAGTCTTCTTGCCCTTCACGTCCGCCCAGACCCGGCTGTAGGTCATGTAGGCCAAGCCCGTGAGCACGATCAGGAAGATGATCACTCCGAGCCCGGTGCGGTGGCGCGCCTCGAGCTTCGGCTCGGCAGCCCACATCATGAATGCTGCGACGTCGGTGGCTTCCTGGTCGAGCGTCGCCTTGGTGCCGTCGGCATAGGTGATCTGGTCGGCGGCCAGGGGCGGCGGCATCGCGATGTTGAGACTGCGGAAATACGGGTTGTAGTACAGGCCGTCGGGCACCTTCCAGTCAGCGGGTGCGTCCCGGTAACCGGTAATCAGCGCATGGATGTAGTGTGCACCGCCCTCACGCGCCTTGGCCAGCAGCGAGAAGTCCGGCGGCAGCGCGTTGTTGTTGGCGGCACGCGCGGCGATCTCGTTCGGGAACGGCGGCGGGAAGTGGTCGCTGGGCAGGCCCTTGCGGGTGTTCGCTTCACCGGTCTTGTCGTCGAGCGAGGGGATGTCATAGCCCTTCGCCAGTGCCTTGACCTCAGGAACCGTGAAGCCGAGCTCCGCGAGATTGCGGAACGCGATACGGTTGAGGCTGTGGCAGGCCGAGCAGACTTCCTTGTACACCTGGAAGCCGCGCTGCAGCTGTGCCCGGTTGTAGGTGCCGACCACCGGGTTGTCGAAGCTGAACGAAACCTCCTTCGGTTCCAGATGATATTTCTTCACCGGGTCCGGCGTCACCGCGTCACGCGGGGTGAAGGCGGCGAGGAACAGCGCGGCGCAGAAGACGATGCCGACGAAAGCGGCGATCAGGCGGACCATGTGTCGTTGCCCCTTATTCGGCCGGCTGCGCGTGGCCGGTGGGCGGCAGCTCGGCGATCCCGGCACCGGGCAGCTGCTGAGCCGCTGGCGCGCCGAGATTGGTGTGATGCTTGAGCACGGCTTCCGAGATCGAATTCGGGAGCGGCAGCGGCGTCTCGATCCGGCTGATGATCGGCAGGATGATGAGGAAGTGCGCGAAGTAATAGGCTGACGCGAACTGGCTGAGGCGCACCCACGGCTCCTCCGCAGGCTTGCCACCGCAGACGCCCAGGATGATGACGTCGACGACGAAGATCCAGAAGGCGATCTTGGCCATCGGCCGGTAGTTGTTCGACTTGACCGGCGATGTGTCGAGCCACGGCAGGAAGAACAGCAGCAGGATGGCCGAGAACATCGCCAGCACGCCCCACAGCTTGGCGGGCACGAAAGCGAAGTCGACGGTGAAGGCGCGGAGGATCGCGTAGAATGGCCAGAAATACCATTCCGGGACGATGTGCGCCGGGGTCGAGAGCGGGTTGGCCGGGATGTAGTTGTCGGCCTCGCCGAGCGCGTTCGGGGCGAAGAACACCACCGCAGCGAACAGCGTCAGGTAGACGCACAGGCCGAAGAAGTCCTTGGCGGTATAATAAGGGTGAAACGGCACGGTGTCCTGCGGACCCTTGACGTCGATGCCGGTCGGGTTGTTCGAGCCCGGGATGTGCAGAGCCCAGACGTGCAGGATGACGACCCCGAGGATGACGAACGGCAGCAGATAGTGCAGCGAGAAGAAGCGGTTCAGGGTCGCGTTATCCGGCGAAAAGCCACCCAGCAGCCAGGTGTGGATGACGTCACCGACCAGCGGGATCGCCGAGAACAGGTTGGTGATAACGGTCGCGCCCCAGAAGCTCATCTGCCCCCAGACCAGCACATAACCCATGAACGCGGTCGCCATCATCAACAGGAAGATGACGAGGCCGAGCAGCCACAGCACCTCGCGCGGCGGCTTGTACGAGCCATAGAACAGGCCACGGAAGATGTGGATGTAGACCGCGACGAAGAAGAAACTGGCGCCGGTGGCGTGCATGTAGCGCATCATCCAGCCGCCGTTGACGTCGCGCATGATGTGCTCGACGCTGTCGAAAGCGACCTGGGTGTTGGCGGCGTAATGCATCGCCAGCACGATGCCGGTGATGATCTGCAGCACCAGCGCGACCCCGGCGAGAACGCCGAAGTTATAGAAATAATTCAGGTTCTTCGGCACCGGATAGCCCGCGCCGACGCTGTCATAGACGAGGCGCGGCAGCGGCAGGCGGCTGTCGACGTATTTGCCGAAGGCGGTGGTCGGCTCGTAGTGGCGTGCCCAGGGGAAGCTCATGCTACGTGCCTCAACCGATGGTGACTTGGGTGGGGGTCTTGAAGGCGTAGTCCGGCACTTCGAGGTTCTTCGGTGCCGGGCCTTTGCGGATACGCGCTGCAGTGTCGTAGGTCGAGCCGTGGCACGGGCAGAAATACCCGCCGAAATCACCGCGGTTCTCGCCTTCGCCGGCGCCCAGCGGCACGCAGCCGAGGTGGGTGCAGACGCCCAGCGTGATCAGCCAGTTGTTGTGGCCCGCCTTGGTGCGCTGCGCCAGCGTCTGCGGGTCGCGCAGGGTGCTGATATTCACCGCGTTCGCCTCGGCGATTTCCTTCGGCGTCAGGTTGCGCACGAACACCGGCTTGCCGCGCCAGCTAACCTTGATCGCCTGGCCGGGGACGATCGACGAGATGTCGACGTCGATCTGGGCCAGTGCGAGAACGTCGGCGGAAGGGTTCATCTGGTTGACCAGCGGCCACGCCACGGCGGCCGCGCCGGCAGCCGCGAAGGCTCCCGTCGCGATATAGATGAAGTCGCGGCGACGCTCGCCGGTATCCGTCAGATTGTCGTCGTGCGGCTGGGTGGCCATGCGGGTTCGAACTCTCACGCAATTGTTGCAGGGCTGTTAGCCTCCCGAGGTGCTGCAGCGCAACGGGCATTTTGGCGCGGGTGCGGGTTGCCGAGCTTATCGCCGCCCGGCATGAGCGGGACATGACCGAATTCGATGCACAACAGTTACGCGCCCAGGCATGGTTCCAGTCGCTGCGCGACCAGATCTGCGCGGCCTTCGAGACGCTCGAGGACGAGGGCGACGGCCTCGCACCGGCCGGGCGATTCGCGCAGAGCGCCTGGGAGCGGCCCGATCCGAGCGGTGTTCCGGGCGGCGGCGGCGTCATGTCGGTGATGAAGGGCCGCGTGTTCGAGAAGGTCGGGGTCAACACCTCGACCGTCCACGGCACTTTCTCGCCCGAGTTCGCCAAGGCGATTCCCGGCGCGACCGAGGACCCGCGATTCTTTGCCACGGGGATCAGCCTGGTCGCGCACATGGCCAATCCGCACGTCCCGGCGGTCCACATGAACACGCGCTTCCTGGTGACCACCAAGCGCTGGTTCGGGGGCGGCGCCGACCTCAACCCTGCGCTCCCGGTCGAGGCCGATACGCGCGACTTCAAGGCGGCGTTCGAGGCGACCTGCGATGCCCACGGCAGCGACTATTGGGCGCGATTCTCGAAATGGTGCGACGAGTATTTCTGGGTCCCGCATCGGAACAAGCACCGCGGAGTCGGCGGAATTTTCTACGACTATCTCGGCGACGACTGGGAGGCCGACTTCGCTTTCACCCAGGACGTGGGTCGGACATTGTTGGCGAAGTTCCCGGAGATCGTCCGGCGGCACATGCATGCGCCGTTCACCGAAGCCGAACGCGACGCCCAGCTGCGCTATCGGGGCCTCTATGCGGAATTCAACCTCGTCTACGACCGCGGCACGACCTTCGGGCTGAAGACCGGCGGCAATACCGAGGCGATCCTGATGAGCCTGCCGCCGCTGGCGAAGTGGGATTAGGAGCGAGTTTACGCGGCGCGGCGAGGGACTGAGCAAGAGCGAGAGTTGTCAGAGTTTACACCCTGGCGCGTCTTGCGAATTCGGTCGCGTGGGTGTCGGGCGTAGGGGTGGACGCGCGACGTGCTGCTCTTCGACGATGAGAAAGACCGCGTGACGACAGGTTCGGCACGGGGTAATTGTACCAGATCGGTGAGATGTAGGATAGGGCGACCGGCCCCATTGTCATCCCGGGCTTGAACTGGGACCCAGCTCACCCAGCGCTCGGACTCAGTGGTTAGCTGGGTCCCGGGTCAAGCCCGGGATGACAATCGGGCCCGGCATGACAATGTGGCCGGGGATGACAATGGAGCCACGATGGCGTGCGCCCCGACGGCGCGACTCTAGGATGGCGCCGAAACCCAACGATGGCGCAAGGACGACGCCCCGACCCGAAGGCACCTTACCCGGCAAGCTCGCGGTAGACGATGCCCGTACCCGCCGCTCCGTAGACGAAGATCACGGCGCTGAGCGCGGCGAACAGCAGGTTGACGACGATACTGACGATGCCGACGTCGCTGGCGGCACCGACCTGCACCGCGCCGATCGCGAAGGCGGCGACGATGTAGGTGATAACCAGCCCCACGAGGGGCCGCACGGCGGGCCGCGACAGCCTCCAGGCGCGCCGGATGCCGGGGACGACGCCAAGCGGCTCACGCAGGTAGACGCCGACCAGCGGCGCCAGGCGGGCCCACAGCCAGATCATCAGGGGCACGAAGAACGCGAGGATCAGGACCGCCAGCGCGAGCGGCGGTTGACCGGCCTTGGCCCCCGCCAGCAGGCCCGGCGAGGCGACGCTCCAAATCGCGACGATGATCGCGAGGAGCAGGCCGAAGACGATCGAACCGACGAAATACACCCCGAAGAAGACCAGCAGCGCGACCAGGAACTTGCCCAGCGCCGGTATCGCTGCAGCGAGCGTCTGGCCGAGCGTCCGGCCGCCGCCTTCGCGAGCGTCGGCGGTGATCGCGGCGACCGCGAAGACCCCGATGAACTGTAGCATGATCACCATGATCACCATCAGCCAGAAGCCCTGCGGGACCTGTACCGGGCGCGCCGGGTCGAAGCTCGGGCTGGCAACCGCGGGTGCGAGCAGGCGCAGTGCCGCATTGGGCAGGAACACGGTCGCGGCCCCCAGCGTCATCAGCGCACCGCGATGACGTGCGACGACGGCGCGCGTCTCCCGCCAGACGCCCACGACGCTCAAACCTGCCATAGACTGCCCCCGGCGCCCGTTCAGGCGGCCTTGGCCACGCCCTTCTCGGTCATCAGGGTCTCGAGCTCACCCGAGCGGTACATTTCCATCATGATGTCGGAGCCGCCGACGAACTCGCCCTTGACGTAAAGCTGGGGCACGGTCGGCCAGTCCGAGAAAACCTTCACGCCGGCGCGGACGGCCGGATCGCGCAGCACATCGACGCCTTCGAAAGCGACGTTCAGCTCCTCGAGGATCTGGACCGCGGTCGACGAAAAGCCGCACTGGGGGAAGATCGGCGTACCCTTCATGAACAGCACCACGTCGTTCGATCCGACAAGCGCGCCGATCCGCGCCTGGGCCTGGTCGTCTACCATCGTGCTTACTCCAGCCATCGTCATCACTCCTAAACCGGCGTTGCGGTGGTCAGCTGCAGTGCGTGCAGCACGCCGCCCATCCGTCCACCCAACGCATTATAAACCATCTGGTGCTGCCGGACGCGGGGCACGCCGGCAAACGAAGTCGACACCACCCGCGCGGCATAATGATCGCCGTCGCCCGCCAGATCGGTGATCTCGATCACAGCGTCGGGGAGAGCTGCGCGAATCGCGCTCTCAATGTCGGCGGCGGTCATCGCCATCAGCGCGGACCTGCGGCAACAGGCATCAGACCGCTTCCCGATACTGGCGCTCGGCCTCGATGAAAGCAGTCTGGAGCTGGGCGCGAATCTCGGCGTCGGTGGCGAGGCTGCCGAGATCGGCCTGCAACTTGGCGATGACGTCCTCGTCGCCGGGGTGGATCAGGTCGGCGGCGACGATCGTCTTGGCATACTCGGCCGCGTCTGCCTCGCCTTTGCCAAGCTGCCCGGCAGCCCACAGGCCGACCAGTTTATCGCGCCGTGCCAGCACCTTGAAGCGCAAGTCCGCATCATGGGCGTACATGTCCTCGAAGGCTTTTTCGCGGTTGTCGAAGCTAGTCATGCGGCTCCTCGGGGCGTGTCTTCTCCTGCAGATAGAGCGGCGGGGGGCATCGTTCAACGCCCCTGCGCAATCCGTGGCGTGACATTGTCCCGAAGCGTGGCGTGACATTGTCACGTGGGCACCCCCGCGCTATGTATGGAGGACCACCCGCCCCGGCCCGCGCGCGACTGCCCGCCCGCGCCGGGGCGTTGTTATTTGAAGAAGGCTCCCGCCCCATGACCCGCCGCCGCCAGATCTACGAGGGCAAGGCCAAGATCCTCTACGAGGGTCCCGAGCCCGGCACTTTGATCCAGTATTTCAAGGACGATGCCACTGCGTTCAATGCCCAGAAGAAGGGCACGATCAGCGGCAAGGGCGTCCTCAACAACCGCATCTCCGAGCACATTTTCACGATGCTCGGCACCATTGGCATCCCGACCCACTTCGTGCGCCGTCTCAACATGCGCGAGCAACTCGTTCGCCAGGTTGAGATCGTGCCCGTCGAGGTCGTTGTTCGCAACGTTGTCGCCGGCAGCCTGGCGAAGCGCCTCGGCATGGAGGAGGGCACCCCGCTGCCCCGCACCATCCTCGAATATTACTACAAGGACGACGCGCTCGGCGACCCGATGATCACCGAGGAGCACATCTCGGCGTTCGGCTGGGCGACGCAGGAGGAGATGCACGACATCGCCGACCTCGCGGTCCGCATCAACGACTTCATGGCGGGCATGTTCGCTGGCGTCGGCATCCGGCTGGTGGACTTCAAGCTCGAGTTCGGCCGCCTGTTCGAGGGCGACTACAGCCGCATCATCCTGGCCGACGAGATCAGCCCAGACGGCTGCCGCCTGTGGGACATGAAGACCAACGAGAAGATGGACAAGGACCGCTTCCGCCACGACCTCGGCGGCGAAGTCGAGGCTTACCAGGAGGTTGCGCGTCGTCTCGGTCTGCTTCCCGAAGGTGTCGTCGGGGCTGTTCTCGACCTCGACGAGCATCGCAAGTCGCGCGGGAAGTAGGCTTGTCGGCCGCTTGATCAGAGGCGTCTGGTCGGCCTAGACCGGACGCCATGAAAAGCCTCCTGCTCGCGTTGATCGTCGCCGGCCCGGTCGCCTCGCAGACCGTCGCCCCGCCGTTGCCGCCGGCACCCTATCTGAAGGCAGGGGCGGTCGACGTCACGCAGATCATCCAGCCTGCGCCTGTCGTCCACGAGCCGCGCTACGATGCCGACCGCAAGATCTTCAAGCAGACCCGCAAGGCGATCGGCACGGCGCGCTATGCTCTGGCGACCAGCGACGTCGACTATACCGTGCCGGCGATGGCGCGCGACTTCAGCTGCGCCGCGGGCGTCGTCCTGACCCGCGAGACCGCGCCGCGCCTGACCCTGCTGATCGTCCGCGCCGGTCGCGATACGGCGCGCGTCTCCGGGACCGGCAAGGACTTCTTCAAGCGTCTGCGACCCTACCAGATCGACCGCGGCCAGACCTGCCAGGCGCCTGAGGAACTGGTCGGCAGCTTCGACTATCCGTCGGGCCACTCGACCTGGGGCTGGACCTGGGGGACGATCCTGGCGGAGCTGATGCCCGAACGTGCCAGTGCCATCGAGGCCCGTGCGCGGGCCTATGGTGAGAGCCGGGTGATCTGCGGCGTCCACAACGCCAGCGCGGTCGAGGCCGGGCGCGCGACCGCGACCGGCACCCTCAGCGTCGTGCGCGCCTCGCTCGACTACCAGTCCGATTTCGCCGCCGCCCGCGCCGAGCTTGCCGCCCTGCGCGCTGCCGGTCAGGCCCCCGATGCAGCGGGGTGCGCGACCGAAGCTGCGCTGATCGCTCAGCACGCCTATTGAGAGCGCGCCTCTTGAGGTTGGGGTCCGCGGCGGGCATAGGGCGCGGATGAAGGCCCGAGTCACCGTCACCCTGAAGCCCGGCGTCCTCGACCCGCAGGGCCGCGCCATCCACCACGCGCTGGAGGGACTGGGGTTCGACGGCGTTACCGGAGTCCGCCAGGGCAAGGTTATCGAGCTCGACCTCGCCGACGGCACCAGCGTCGCGACGATCGAGGACATGGCGCGCAAATTGCTCGCCAACACCGTGATCGAAAGCTTCCGCGTCGAGACTTTGTGAGGATCGGCGCATGAAGACCGCGGCAGCTTTGAAGATCGGCGGATGAAGACCGCCGTCGTTGTCTTCCCCGGATCGAACTGCGACCGTGACCTCGCCGTCGCGCTGCACGAAACCACCGGCACCGCGCCGACGATGGTCTGGCACCGCGACACCGAACTTCCCGATGGCCTCGACCTGATTGCGCTGCCGGGCGGTTTTTCCTACGGCGACTATTTGCGCTCAGGCGCGATGTCGGCGCGCTCGCCGGTGATGCGCGCGGTCATCGCGGCGGCGTCGCGCGGCGTCGCGGTGCTCGGCGTCTGCAACGGCTTCCAGGTGCTGACCGAGGCGGGGCTGCTGCCGGGCGCGCTGATGCGCAACGCCGGCCTCGATTTCGTCTGCCGCGACGTCGTGCTCGAGGTCGCCAACAGCCAGACCAGCTTCACCTCGAAATACGATGCGGGCGAGCAGTTGCGCATCCCCGTCGCCCACCACGACGGCAATTACACCGCCGATGCCGACGTCCTCGACCGCCTCGAGGGCGAGGGCCGGGTGGTGTTCCGCTATGCCGAGGAGGTCAACGGCAGCGCCCGGCGCATCGCCGGCATCGTCAACGACCAGGGCAACGTTCTCGGCCTGATGCCCCACCCCGAGCGCATGATCGAAGGCGCGCATGGCGGGACGGACGGGCGGCGATTGTTCGACGGGCTGGTCGCGGCGTTGGGGTAGGGGCGGCGTAATCCCTGTCATCCCCGCGCAGGCGGGGACCCATGAACACCGCATCACCGAGTGAAGCTCAGCCGTTTCCGCTCACGCTCGACAGCCGGTGATCATGGGTCCCCTCCTGCGTGGGGATGACAGCCAGTCGTTCGGGATGACAGCGACGGGGCCGGGCTAACCCAGGAACCGCGACAGGATATCCGGGTGGATCGCCCATCCTGCAAATCCCGCAATCCCGAACACCAGCCCGCCGACGCCGAACGCCCACGCCACGCCCAGCACCAACCAGCTTTCGACCAGCGCCGACACCGCCGCCACCGACACCGCGATCGACACCAGCGCATCGGTCGCGTCGAACTGATCGTCGTGATAGTTCAGTTCGTCGTACCGAGCTTCGAAGCCCTTGGCCTTGGCCTGCAGTGCCGGGCCTTCGGTCTTGTACTTGGCGATGCGCGCCGCCAGCACGGCCTCCTGCCGCGCCACTGCCGCGCCGTCCTTGGCCAGCGGGCCGAGCACCGCCAATTGGTCGGCCTCGCCCTCGCTGAGGTGGAGCTTGGTGCGCGAGGCCTGATACTCGCCCCAGGTGTCGACCGCATCGGCCTTCGCCTGCTGCATGTTCTGGTTGATGTTGCCGTCCTTGATGTTGCACAGGCCGAGGAACACCGAGAACAGCACCACGGTCGCTGCGACGCCGCGATTGAGGCGCTTGTCCTCGGCTTCGATCGGCAGGTCGGTCTCCATCTCAAACCCTCGTTCTGAACGGACTGAAATCGGTGCCGCGGTCGAATACGTCGATGCCCTCGGCACGCTTGAAGGCGGCGACGATGCGGTAGGTGACCGGCGTCAGCACGACCTCCCACAGCACCTTGAGCAGATAGTTGGTGATCATCACCTGAACGACGAGGGCGGTCTTCCACACGCCAAGGAACGCGAGCGGGTAGAAGATCATACTGTCAACGCCCTCGCCGACGACCGTGGAGCCGATCGTCCGGGTCCATAGCCAGCGGCCGCTGGTCAGCACTTTCATGCGCGCCAGTACGAACGAGTTGGCGAACTCCCCCGCCCAGAACGCCGCGATCGAGGCGGCGAAGATGCGCGGCGTGTTGCCGAACGCGGTCTGGTAGGCGGCCTGGTCGGGCCAGCCCGGGGCGGGCGGCATCGCGACCACGACCCACGCCATCGCGGCCGCGAAGATCGACGCCGCGAAACCGACCCAGACGACGCGGCGCGCGCGGGCATAGCCGTAGACCTCGGTCATCACGTCGCCGAGCACATAGCCGAGCGGAAAGAACAGGATGCCGGCGCCGAAGATCACGTCGCCGAGGACGGGGAGGTGGAATGTCGCCTGCTTTGCCGCGCCGATCAGGTTGGAGCACAGCAGGATCGCGACGAACGCCGCCATCAGGAAGTCGTAGTAGCGCAGCTGGCGGCCGTGGAGCGTGTCTGCGTCGACCGCCTTGATCGTCGGTGCCGTCATCACGCCCCCCGTTGCTCAGCCTCGCTTAGTGGGCGACCGGGCGACGGCGCGCAACTCAGGGCAGCCGCTCGGCGGTTATGCCGCGCGCCTTGAGCATCGCCAGCACCGAATTCGGACCCGCGAGGTGCGCCGCGCCGACCGCGACGAACAGCTTGCCGGGCACCCGCAGCCGCGCCTTGATCCAGTCGGCCCAGCGGGCGTTGCGGTCGGTCATCAGGGCCTTTGCGACGACGGGAGTCGCGCCAAGTGCATCGCCCTTGAAGGCGGCGGCGATGGTCTCGGTGTCGCCCGCCAGCCACGCGGCCACCAGCTTGTCGGTGTCGGCCTTGGCGGTGGCGATGTCGTCGACGGTCGCATCGAGCAGGGCGCGCTGGTCGGCCTCGGGCAGGGTGTCGAAATAGCCGAACTGCTGCTGCAGCGTCTCGAGCGGCGTGATCGGCTTGCCGGCGGCGCGGAATTTCGCGGTCAGTGTCGCCTCGACGCCGTTGGCCGCTGTTAGACCGAGGTTGGCCAATGTCGCGTCGCCGACGACGATCGCCGCCAGCCACGTCTCCATGAGGTCGAGCGAGTCCATCGAAAGCGTCGTCGCGGCGACCGCGGCGTCGAGCTTGCCGCGCTTCGACGGCGCGACCCGTGTGTCGAGCTTCGGCTCCTTGGGCGAGTAGCCGAGCCTGGAGATCAGCCCGCTGACGACGCTCGGGTCGTCGGGAACCACGGCCTCGAGCACCAGCGCATCGGCGGCGTCGACGCGGTCGGTGACGCGGCGGTTGAACCACGGGACGCCCGGCGGCAGCTCGTGGAGGGTGCCGAACAGGATGATCTCGGTTGCGCCACTGTGGACACGCCACATCGCGGGCACCGCGAGGGCGGGGGCGGAGCCGAACAGCGCGAGCGCGGCGGCAACCGCGCGCCAGGACGGCAGGAAGCGGGTGAGGGGGTTCATGTGGTGCCGGATGCATCCAGTTGCCGGCATGTGGCAAGTCGGCCGGCTGGCGCAGAGGCAGGCCGTTGCCGCAGTGGGACGGCCGCCTGCAACGTGCAGGCGGCCGGTTCTCCCTAATTGGCCTTTTCGAACGGGGCCGCGATGGTGATCGTGACCTCGTCGCTGACCAGCGGCGCGTACTTGCTGACGCCGAACTCCGTGCGCTTGATCTGCCCGGTCGCCTTGAAGCCGACGGTATAGGCCTTCGACAGCGGGTTGGGGCCGGCGCCGATGAAGCTGGCGTCGAGCACGAACGGCTTGCTGACACCGTGCAGGGTCAGCGTGCCGGCGATCTTCGCGGTCGTCGGGCCGGTGCGGGTGACCTTGGTCGAGACGAAGCGGATCGTCGGATACTTCGCTGCGTCGAACCAGTCGGCACTGCGTAGCTCGTCGTCGAGCTTGGCGTTGGTCGTCGAGACCCGCTCGACCGGCACCGAGACGTCGAGCTTCGACGCGCCGATGTTCTTCGGATCGAGGCTCAGCGTGCCGGTCGCGGCGGGGAAGGTGCCGAAGAACTGCGTGAAGCCGAGGTGGTTGACCTCGAATTGCACCAGGGCGTGGTTCGGATCGGTCTTGTAGCTGCCGGCCTGGACGGTGGCAGTGTCCTTGGTCGCCTGCGCCAGCAGCGGGCTGGCGACGGTGAGGGCGAGGATCGAGATAGCGATAGTCTTCATGAGCGTGTCCTTTTCAAGTGCAGTCTAGAGTCGGGTTCAGGCGGCGTCGACGAGGACGATTTCGCTGTCCTCGAGTGCGGTGACACGGAGCGTCTCGACGCCAGTAATCGCCGCACCGTCACGGGCACCGATGCGCTGGCCGTCGATCGTCACCGCGCCGGTGGCGGGCACCAGATAGCCGCGGCGGGTCGCACCGAGCGGATACTCGGCGCTCTCGCCCGCCTTCAGGCTGGCACCGACGACGCGGGCGTCGGTGCGGATCGGCAGCGCGTCGTTGTCGTTGTCGAAGCCGCTGGCCAGCACCACGAACTGGCCCGAGCGCTCGCCCTTGGGGAAGGGCTTGGCACCCCACGCCGGCTTCTCGCCGGTGCGGCTTGGCTGGATCCAGATCTGGAAGATCTTCGTGGTCACGTCCTCCTGGTTGTACTCGGAGTGGGTGATCCCGGTGCCCGCCGACATGACCTGGACGTCGCCCGCTTCGGTGCGGCCCTCGTTACCGAGGTTGTCCTTGTGGGTGATGGCACCCTCGCGGACGTAGGTGATGATCTCCATGTCGCGGTGCGGGTGGGGCGGGAAGCCGGTCTTCGGGGCGATGGTGTCGTCGTTCCAGACGCGCAGCGAGCCCCAGTTCATGCGCTTGGGGTCGTGGAAGCTGGCAAAGCTGAAGTGGTGCTTGGCGTTGAGCCAGCCATGGTCCGCGCCGCCGAGGCCGGTGAAGGGACGAACTTCGATCATGTCTTGTCTCCTGCTGTGGGCGGTTCGAACCGCGCCGTGGCACCGAGATAGGCGCTCTCGACTTGCGCGATTAGAGCGATAAAGTCTGGCTGACCGTTCGAGAAAGTTGAAATGGCAAATCCGGGCACACCGACCTACGAGCAGCTGCGGACGTTCCTTGCGGTCGTCGACAGCGGCAGTTTCGCGGGCGCGGGCCGCCAGCTCAACCGGGCCGTGTCGGTGATCAGCTACGGCATCGCCAACCTCGAGGCGCAGCTCGGCGTGCTGCTGTTCGACCGCGAAAGCACGCGCCGGCCGAAGCTGACGGTCGCAGGGCAGGCGGTGCTGGCCGAGGCGCGGGCGATCGGCGAGGGCTTCGACGGCCTGCGCGCCAAGGTGAAGGGCATGCTCGAAGGGCTCGAGGCGGAGGTCAACCTCGCGGTCGACGTGATGCTGCCGGCCGAGCGACTCGGCAGCGTGCTGCGCAGCTTCAACGTCGAGTTCCCGACGGTGAGCCTGCGGCTGTACGTGGAGGCGCTCGGCGCGGTCGCGTCGCTTGTCCTCGAACAGAAAGCGGTGCTCGGCATCTCCGGGCCGTTGATCGCCGGCATCGGGGAACTCGAGAGCCTGTCGGCCGGGTCGCTGCCGCTGGTACCGGTCGCTGCGCCCGACCATCCGCTGGCGCGGCTCGAACGGATCGCGCCGGGTGCGGGCCGCGAGTACATCCAGCTCGTGCTGACCGATCGCTCACCGCTGACGGAGGGCCGGGACTTCTCGGTGATGAGCCCGCGAACGTGGCGGCTCGCCGATCTCGGGGCCAAGCATGCGCTGCTCCGCGAGGGGGTCGGCTGGGGCAACATGCCGTTGCCGATGATCGCGGGCGACCTGCTCGCCGGGACGCTGGTGCGGCTGGCGATGCCCGATCATCCCGGCGGCATCTACCGCTTCGCCGGCATCTGGCGGCGCGACGTGCCGCCGGGGCCGGCGGCGTCGTGGCTGCTCCAGCAGTTCGTCGACATCGGTGCGGGCGACGATGATTTCGAGGCGCTCGGCGACGTCTAGAGTGCCGACCAGACGGTCAGGTCGTCCTGCTCGCCGATCAGGGCGAGGCCGTGTGCGATCGAGGTCAGTTCGCCACCGGTCGCGATGCGCTCGCTCCCGAAGCGCTCCGTGAACAACCGGACGATGCGCGGGGTCAGCGAGGCGCCGCCGGTCAGGAAAATCCGGTCGATGGCCGTGGGGTCGGTTGCGGCCATCGCCAGCGCGCGGTCGACGGCGAGTTCGATCTGCTGGATATCGGGGGCAATCCACGCTTCGAAGGCCTCGCGCGTCACCTCCGCCTCGACGGCAAGGCCGGCGCCGCTGAAGCGGAAGCTCGCCCGGTCGGCGGCGGACAGGTCGCGCTTCACGCGGTCGACTGCCTGGTACAGCCGGAAACCGAGTTCCTGCTCGATCACCGCGATCAGGCGGCCGATGGCGTCGGGGTCGAGCGCCGACCGGCGCAGCGCCTCGAGCTCGGCCATCGTCCGGCGGTTGTGCATCAGCGCCAGCCGCGACCAGTCGGCGAAGTCGGCGAAGTGGCCGTTCGGGATCTCCAGCACCTTGTCGAACGAGCGGTAGCTGCCGCCCTTGCCGAGCAGCGGCATGACCAGCTGATCGACGATCCGGGCATCGAAGCGGTCGCCGGCGATACCGACACCGGCGTGGCCGAGCGGCACGCAACGCTGCGCCGCGCCCGGTGCCTCGATCCGCACGACCGAGAAGTCGCTGGTGCCGCCGCCGAAGTCCGCAACCAGGATCGTCGCGGGGTCGCTGATCCTCGACGCATAGCTGAAGGCCGCGCCGAGCGGCTCGTAGACATAGTGCAGGTCGGCCCCGAGCCCGTCGAACATCGCGTCGTAGCGTCGCCGCGCCAGCGCCTCGTCGGGGGCATGGCCAGCATAGACCACCGGCCGTCCGACGACGATGCGCGCCGCGCCGTCGAGGGCACCGCCGGCGCGGGCCGCCATCTTCGCGAGGAAGGTCCGGCCGAGGTCCTCAAACTTGTAGCGCCGCTCGAAGATCGTCGCGTGCTCGAAGCCGGCATTGGCGGCGACCGACTTGAAGGACTGCAGGAAGCGGCTGGCCTGCGGGAACTCCAGATACTCGGCGATCGCCCATGGCCCGGCCTCGACCGCGATGCCGCCCCGCACCGCTTCCTCCTCCCAGAAGCACAGCGCCGAGCGGAAAGCGGTCTCGGAGACGCCGGGCGTGTCGAACGTGGCGAGAGTCGACACGCCGTCGCGGGCGATCGCCGCGACGGAGTTGGTGGTGCCGAAATCGAGACCGAGGGCGAAGGGAGGGGAGCCTGACATTGGCAGGCCCCGCTACACATCTCGCCGGCATTGCGCAAAGCCGGCCTATCGCGTCAAACACCGGCTCCCAGATGCGAATTCAGATTGTGGAAGATTGCCGGCGTGGCCCGAATTCGGATCAAGGATGTAGCGGCGGCCGCGGACGTCTCGGTCCAGACCGTGTCGCGGGTGCTCAACGACGAGCGCTACGTCAGCGAGGACAAGCGCCGCCGCGTCCAGGATGCGGTGGCGCTGCTGAACTACCGCCCCAGCCACGCGGCGCGAACCCTGCGCGCGCGGCACTCCTTCCAGATCGGGCTGATCCACGACAACCCCAGCCCGTATTATGTCTACAGCATGCAGGCGGGCGTCCGCGCGCGCTGCGAGGCGGGCGGGTTCCGGATGATCGTGCAGCCCTGCGACGTGTATTCGCCGACATTGGTCGCCGATATCATGGGGTTGATCGACCAGGGCGACCTCGACGGGATCATCCTGACGCCGCCCGTCTGCGACGTGAAGCGGGTCACCGAGATGCTGTCGCGGCGCGGCATCCCTTTCGTCCGCATCCAGCCGGGCGATGATCCCGGGGCGACCGCGTCGACGTGCATCGACAATGTCCAGGCGGCGGACGACATGACGACCTACCTCGCCGGGCTCGGCCACCGCCGCATCGCGATGATCCTCGGCCACCCGGACTACGGCGTTACCGGACAGCGGCTGGCCGGGTATCACCGGGCCCTCGAGCGCGCCGGCCTCACCTTCGAGCCCGACCTCGTGCAGGGCGGCAAGTTCGATTTCCAGTCGGGCGCGGATGCCGCGGAAACCCTGCTCGACCTGCCGACACCACCGTCCGCGATCTTCGCCAGCAGCGACGAGATGGCCGCGGGCGTGCTCGCCACCGCGCATCGCCGGGGTATCACGGTGCCCGAGCGGCTGTCGGTCGCCGGTTTCGACGATATCGACCTGGCGCGCTTCGTCTGGCCATCGCTGACCACGATCCGGCAGCCGACGTGGGCGCTGGGCTATGCCGCCGCCGACCTCCTGCTCGACCCCGGCGAGGTCGCCGAGGAGCGACGGCAGTCGCACGAACTGATCGTCCGCGCCTCGACCGCGCCGCCGTCGGCCTAGTCGATCACCAACTTCGCGACGGCACTGCCCAATGCCAGCGCGGCGAGGGTGGCGACCAGCAGCACCACCATCGGGCGCATGCTGGTGCCGAGCAGGCTCTTCATCGGCGAGCGGATGCCGGTCGCCGCCACCGCGCACGCCAGCAGCCCCGCGGTGCCGGACCGGGTGACGGTCCCGACCGCCGCGGGAAAGTCGATCGTCGAGTTGAGCGCGGCGACGGCGAAGAAGCCGAGCACGAACCATGGTGGTGCCAGCCCGGCGAGGCCCTTGCGGCGCTCCGAAGGGAAGGCCATCGCGACGATCGCCAGCACCGGTGCAAGCAGTGCGACGCGCGTCAGTTTGACGATCGCGGCGGTCTGCCCGGCGAGGTGCGAATAGGCGTAGCCCGCCCCCAGGGCCTGCGCGACATCGTGGATCGACGCGCCGATCAGGAAGCCTGCGGCAACGTCGCTGAGCCCGAACTGGGCTGCGATGATCGGATAGAAGAACATCGCCAGCGAACTCAGCGCCGAGACGACGACGAGCACGAGTGCAAGCTGCGCCTGGCTGATCCGGCGCTCGCCGAGCAGTGTCGCCAGGGCCATCGCCGCGGACGCGCCACAGATCGCGACCGCGCCGCCGGCCAGCGTGCCGAAGGCGGCGCTGAACCCCAGCGCCCGCGCGGTGACCAGCGCCACTGCCATCGTCAGCGCGACGATCACCACGATCGCCACCAGCGCACCGGGCCCGAGGTCAATCATCTGGCCGAAGGTGACCTGGAACCCGACGAGGACGATGCCGACCCTGAGCAAGGTCCGCGAGGCAAAGGCCAGCCCTGGCGCGAGGCGTGCGTCGGCGTTGAGGAAATTGAGCGCCAGCCCGATCAGCAACGCCATCAGCGTCAGCGGAGCGCGGTAGTGATCGGCGAGATAACCCGCCGCCAGTGCTGCCGCCGCGGTGACCGCCAGCCCGGGAACATAGCTCCGCCATCCCAGCTCGGGGCCGACATCGCCGTAGAGGTCCGCGGCTGTCGGCGGCCGGCTTTTCGAGACGGCGCCCAGCACGTGCGTTCCCCCAAACTTAGCCCTGTCAAAAGGCCTCTGATATCGATATCAGGTTGGTAACAATAATCCTAGCGGGGGGTACGAATGGCGACGAGACCGATGACCGACCGGCGACGATGGCTGATCGTGGTGCTCGTCTTCGTGGCGATCGTCCTGAACTACGTCGACCGCCAGATCATCGCGCTGCTCAAGCCGACGCTGCAAACCGAGTTCGACTGGAGCGAGCGCGACTATAGCCACATGGCCTCGGCCTTCCAGTTCGCGGCGGCGCTGGCCTTCCTCGGTACCGGCTGGTTCATCGACCGCGTCGGCCTGCGTCGCGGCTTCGCGCTCGGGGTCGGCATCTGGAGCCTTGCCGCGATGGCGCATGCGCTGGTGACCAGCGTCGCGGGCTTCGTCGGCGTACGCGCCGTGCTCGGGGCCGCCGAATCGATCGGGACCCCGGCCGCGGTCAAGACAGCCGCGACCTACTTCAGCGCCCGCGAGCGCAGCCTGGTCATCGGCATCGGCAACACCGCGCCCAACGTCGGTGCGGTCCTCACGCCCTTGCTGATCCCGCTGATGGCGGTGGCCTACGGCTGGCGGTCGACCTTCCTGCTCGCGGGCGGGCTCGGGCTGGTCTGGGTGGTGGCGTGGCTTGTGGTGCGCCTGCCGGCGGTGCCGGGTGCCGACAGCGAGCGTGGCAACCCGCGGATTGCCTGGGCGGCGCTGCTCCGGGATCGTCGCCAGTGGACGCTGATCGTCGGCAAGGCGCTGACCGATCAGGTCTGGTGGTTCCTGCTTTTCTTCATGCCCGACCTGTTCCACCGCGTCTTCGGGCTGAGCCAGGGCACGCTCGGGCTGCCGGTCGCCTTCGTCTACGTGCTCGCGGCGATGGGCGCGATCACCGGCGGCTATCTGCCGTCGCGACTCATCGCGCGGGGCGTCAGCCTCAACGTCGCGCGCAAGTCGACGATGCTGCTGTATGCGCTGCTGATCCTGCCGGTGCCCCTGGTGCTGTATGCGGGTGACGCCTGGACCGCGGCGCTGCTACTCGGTGTCGCGCTGTTTGCGCACCAGGGCTTCTCGGTGAACATCTTCGGGCTGAGCACGGACCTGTTCCCGGCGCGGATCGTCGGGTCGGCGATCGGCATCGCGGCGTTCGCGGGCAATTTGAGCGGCATGGCGATGATCGAGTTCGCCGGCTGGTCGCTGCAGACGGGGCACGGCTACGCGCCGATGCTGTACATTTGCGCCGGCTCGTACCTCGTCGCGCTGCTCGCGATCCACCTCGTCATGCCGCGCATAACGCCGATCGACGAAGCCCCGGACGCGGATGCGCCCGCGATGCTGGCACACTGAATGGAGACGACATGACTGCACAACTTCCCGCACCCGCACAGCGCACCCTCGGCCGTGACGGCGCCTCGGTCGCCCCGCTGGCGTGGGGCATGTGGCGCTTTGCCGGCGACGACCCCCGTGCTGCCCGCGCTCGGGTCGAGGCGGCGCTGGCGGCGGGCGTGACGCTGTTCGACACCGCGGACATCTATGGCCCCGACAACAGTGAAGCGTTCGGTGCCGCCGAAGCCCTGCTCGGCCGCGTCTTCGCCGAGGCGCCGGGCCTGCGCGACCGCATCGTGCTGGCCAGCAAGGGCGGCATCGTCATCGGCACGCCCTACGATTCCAGCGCCGCCTACGTGAAAAGCGCGATCGACGCGTCGCTGAGCCGCCTCGGTATCGAGCGCCTCGACCTGTGGCAGATCCATCGCCACGACATGCTGACGCATCCCGCCGAGGTCGCGCGGGCGCTCGAGGACGCACACCGCGCCGGCAAGATCGCGGCGGTCGGTGTCTCGAACCATACGGTCGCCCAGACCGAGGCACTCGCGGCGCATCTCAGCCTGCCGCTGGCGAGCCACCAGCCCGAATTCTCGGCGCTGACGCTCGACCCGCTATTCGACGGGATCTTCGACCAGGCGATGGCGACGAACATGGCGGTGCTCGCGTGGTCGCCGTTTGCCGGCGGGCGGCTCGCTGCCCCCAAGGACGCGCGCAGCCAGGCCGTCGTGGCCCTGCTCGACGCCAAGGCAGCCGAGTACGACGTGCTGCGCTCTGCCGTCGCCTACAGTTGGATCATGGCGCATCCGGCCGCCCCGATCCCGATCGTCGGGACGCAGGACGTCGCGCGTATCGCCGAGATCCCGCTGGCGCTGAAGCCCCGCTGGACCCGCGCAGAGTGGTATGCGGTGCTGCAAGCCTCGATGGAGGAGACGCTGCCATGAAGCCCTGCGAAATCAGCTGGTTCTCCGCGCTGTGCGACGACGACTACGAGTTCCTGGGCGTCCCCGACACCAAGCTGCAGTCGAGCTGGGAGCATTGCCGGGACATCGTCATGCAGGCCGAGACCGGCGGCTTCGACAACATCCTGCTGCCCTCGGGCTATGCGCTGGGCATCGACACCACGGCCTTCGCCGCCGCCGTCGCGCCCCTGCTCAAGCGCATGCGGCTGCTGATGGCGGTGCGGATCGGCGAGAGCTGGCCGCCGCAGCTGGCGCGGCAGATCGCGACCATCGACCGGCTGCTGGGCGGGCGACTCACGGTCAACATCATCTCGTCGGAGATGCCCGGCGAGACCCTCGCCTCGGCGCCGCGGTATGCCCGCACGCTCGAGGCGATGCAGATCCTGAAGACCCTGCTTGCTGGCCAGCCGCTCGACCATGACGGCGAATTCTGGAAGCTCAAGGTCGATCCGCCCCGCATCGGCACGCTGTCGGGCGAGCCGCCGCTGCTCTATTTTGGCGGCCTGTCGCCCGACGCGCGCGAAGCCGCAGCGCAGGGTTGCGACGTCTACCTGATGTGGCCCGACAAGGAAGCGGTGGTCGCCGAGATCATCGCCGACATGACCGCGCGCGCCGCGAAGCACGGCCGGACGCTGCGCTTTGGCTACCGCGCGCATGTCGTGGTCCGTGATACCGAGGCCGAGGCGCGCGCTGCGGCCGATCGCCTGCTGTCGAAACTCGACGCCGCCACCGGAGCAACCATCCGCGCCAAGTCGCTCGACGCCGCCTCGGTCGGGGTCAAGGCGCAGGCGGCTTTGCGCGAGGGTGCCAGCGACGATGGCTACGCGGAAGCGAACCTGTGGACGGGCATCGGCCGGGCGCGCTCGGGTTGCGGCGCCGCGATCGTCGGCGATCCCGACCAGGTGCTGGCCAAGCTCGAACGCTACCGCGCCATGGGTATGGAGGCGTTCATCCTGTCGGGCTATCCGCATGCCGCCGAGGCCGACCTGTTCGCGCGCCACGTCCTGCCGCGCATCGACCACGGTCCGCTGGTGTGATCACATGACCGCCGCGATGTCCGCGAACAACACGGCGTCCGCTGCCGAGGCGCGATAGAACAAGGGTGGCCGGCCGAGCGGGGCGTCGACGACGATGTCCTGCCCGCCGGTGTGCGCCGCACCGGTCCAGACCTCGATCCAGTCCGCTCCGGCGGGCAGGTAGACCGGCCAGGTCTGGCAGCCAGCCTCGAGGACAGGAGCCACCAGCAGGTCGGGACCGTACAGGAACGCGGTCTGGACGGCGAAGCAGCGCGGATCGTCCTCGAAATGCAGGAACAACGGGCGTTGCACGGGCAGGCCGGTCGCGACCGCGGCATCGGACAGCCGGCGCAGGCACGGCGCGAGATGCACGAAGATCCGCGTCATCCGGGCGAAATGCGCGAGGACCTCGGGATCGCTGTCGATCTGCACGTTGAGGCGGGGGCGATTGCCCTCGTGGCTGCGCATCATCGAGGTGAACGCTGCCATCTCGGCCCAGCGCATCACCAGTTCGGGAGTGCGCACCGTGCCGAACAGGCTGGTGTAACCGCCGATATCGCTGTGATGATAGGCGTTGCCGAGCAGGCCCGACGACAGCGCCGCGCAGATCACCGTGCCGATGCCGTCGTGCCGGCTGAAGTCGACGACCTGGTCCCCGGCCCACAGCATCGGGCAGTGCCGCTGCACCCCGGCATGGCCCGAGCGCATGAAGAACAGCGCCTCCCCGGTCTTGCCACGCGACGCGATGGCCTTCGCGTTGACCTCTGCCCATAGCACCGGCCACGCATTGTGCGCGAGGCTGCCGTCGAGCCCGCTGGCCAGGCGCACGTCGGTCGGCAAATACTCGCCGAAGTCCGCCATCCAGCCCGACAGGCCGAAGTCGAGCATGTTGCCGCCGATGATCGTGTCGGCAAACCATTCAGCAGCGGCGGGGTTGGTGAAGTCGACATGGCCGCAATCGAACTCGCCGAAGTCGACGATGTAGACCGTGTCGGCATCGGGTCGCATGACGAGGTAGCCCGCCGCCTCGGCCTCGGCATACAGCGGTCCGTCGGTGCAGAGGTAGGGATTGACGTAGCCGAGGAAGCGGATGCCGCGCGCCGCCAGTCCGGCGATGCGCGCCGGCAGGTCGGGGTAGCGCGCCGCGTTCCATTGCCAGTCCCAGAACAGCCGGCTGCCAAAGCTCGTCTCGCGCAGGCCGACCCAGTCCTCGCACCATAGGCCGGAAACGGCGACCCCGGCATCGATGTAGGTTTCCAGCCGCTCGAAGCTGTTCGCGCCGTCCTTGAGGCCGATCACAGCGCCCTTGAGCAACCAGTCCGGGAGCGGCGGCTGGCGGCCGAAGCGCGTCGACAGCGCCGTCACCAGCTCCGGCAGGCTGGCTCGCGTCCACAGTTCGATGCGCTCGGGGATGCCCCAGACCTCGACTTCGTGGAACGCGGGGTTGCGGAAATCGAACGCCGCGTAGGCGGTTGTGTCGACGTGGACGGCGTAGCGGCGCGAGCTGAGCCAGGTCGGCTGCGGGTAGTTGGTGGTGTAGTAATCCCCCCCGCCGCCGCCGCGCTGGTCGGCCTGCCAGGTCAGCATGGTCGACTTGTCGCGCCCGACGCCGGGCTCTGAAGACCACAAGGGAAAGTGTCGCCCCGCCAGGTCGAGGTGCGAAAATTGCTCGCCGCCGCCGAACAGGTGCTCGCCCGGCTCCGCCGCGACCCGCAGCCACAGCCGGTCGAGCGCCGTGTCGAGTGCGGTGAGGTGCAGGACCGCGTCGTCGGCGTCACCCGACAGACGCAGTTCGAGCTGCCACGGTACGCCTTGGAACGGAGCAAACCGCAGGATCCAGTCCTCGCCGTCGGCCTGAACCTCGACGTGGCGCAGCGCCACCCGCTCGTCGACGTGATCCTCGATGTCGAAGTGGCCGCGATGCATGGTGATGTCCGCCCGGCCGCGCCCCGCGTACAGGCACGGCGAGTCGACGCGGTGGCGCAGCAGCACTTGTCCGCCGAGGCGAAGCTCGAACCCGTCCGCAAACACCTCAAGCATCGTGAGAACACTCCATCAACAGGCTCGCTTGCTACAAGCTCCGCGGGTGGAAATGCCAACGAACATTGAAATGCGCTGCCGTTCCCCGCGACGTTCGAGCGGCGGGTCACGGCATCAGGCGGTTGCGTTCAACTTCACCCGCGCGGGCTCCGGGACCAGTTGGCGCAGTGTCAGGCTGCACAGTGCGAGCGCTCGCTCCCGCGGCAGGCGGCCGGGCGACAGGCAATAGTCGAGCCACAGGCCGTCCATCACCGCCGACAGAATCGCGGCCACGTCGGCGTTCGGAACGCGCGCCGGGGGCAGGCGCGCGACGGCGGCCAGGAGCAGTTGCCGCAGCCGCCCGTTGAAGTTTTCGCTGGTCCTCGCGAACTCCTCGTTGCTTCTAACCAGCGTCCAGAACGCCATCCACGCGCCCAGGATATCGGAGCTCGCCCATTCATCGGAGAACAGCACTGAGAAAAAGCTGTCGAGGCCTTCCCAAGGATCGGGATGCGGAACCTCGAGTTCCTGCTGGAAGCGCGCGATGAAATTGTCGCAAAGCTCCTCGTAGGTTTCGAGGAGGAGGTTGCTCGGGTTGGTGAAATAATGGCGCAGGAGGCCGTGGGAAACGCCGGCTTGGCGGCAGATCTCGCGCCCCGTGGTGCCGCGCGGACCGAGCCGGGCGAGGCACGAGATCGTCACCGCCAGCAGATCCTGCCGCCGGACTTCGGGGGCTTGCCGGCTGGCCCGCCGTCGCGGCTGCTTTGCGTCGTCCATGCCTATCCTTTTAACACAGCTGGATATCGCAACCGTGGCGGCTGTCGACAAGGCGCGCTCAGGCCGCAGCGACCGCTGCACGCGCGGCGCGCCATTTCGATGAAGCGTAAACGGTCCAGCCGATGCCGAGCAGGATCGCGGTCAGGCCGACGATCTTGAGCACCGCTAGCGGCTTGTTGGGCTCGTCCGCGGCCGGAATTGCCGCCAGGCCAATGGCGCACAGCGTCGTTGCCAGCCCGACGCAGCCGAGCAGGATCGCTACCGGTCGCCCGCCCGGGATCCGGATGACGTCGGGCCCCGCCGGTTCGCGCTGCAGGCGGATCAGCGCCAGGAAGACGAAGACGAAGGGGATGAACGCGGTGATGATGCCCATGCTGACCAGCACGTCGTAGGCGCCCTTCACGCTGGTCCCGGCCTGCCCGAGGAAGACGAAGACGGCGCCCAGCCCGGCCTGCGTCAGGATCGCGACGTGGGGTGTGCCGTAGCGCGGGTGGAGCCTGCCGAACGCGGGCGGCAGCATCTTGTCGATACCGACCGCGAACGGGATGCGCGAGGTCGCCGCAAGGAAGCCGCCCGCCGCACCGAGGTTGCCGACGGTGATCAGCAGCGCGACCGCGGGCACGATCCACACCCAGCCGAGCTTGGCGGCGGTGGCGGTGATCGCCTGCATCAGCCCCGCGAGGCTGTCGACTTGCCCCGCCGGCAGCGCGACCAGCACGGCGATGGTGCCGAGGATGTAGCAGGCGGCGACGACGAAGCCGGCGACCACCAGCGCGCGCGGGATCGTCCGCCGCGCGTCCTTGATCTCGCCGCTCATGAACGACGCGGTCTCGCAGCCCGAGAAGGCGAATGCCAGCGACGCCCAGAACACCATGTCCTTGAAGTGAAAGCTGGGGGCCATCGTCGTTGCGGTGAACTGGGTCGCCGAACCGAACCGGTCCCACGAGACGACGCCCATGACGATGACCACCGCGACCGGTATCCACATGCCGTAGGCACCGATGTTGTGGAGCCAGCGCGCATGCTTCAGACCGACGATGTTGAGAGCCGCAATCAGGGCGAGCGATAGCAAGGCGAACCACATGAAGTAGCCGGTGGAATGGCCCAGCCCCATCCACGATGCGCCGCCCACGTAGAGTGCGTTGCTCGCGGCGAAATAGAAGACGGCGGGGAAGTAGGGCAGGTTGCTGGTCCAGTAGCACCAGCCCGCGATGAAGCCCGGAAAGTCGCCGAACGCCCGCCGTGTCCAGGCATACAGCCCGCCCTCGTCGGGGTGGCGCGACGACAGCTCGAGCACTGCCAGCGCGAACGGCACGTAGAAAAGCAGGAAAGCACCGATCCAGATCAACACCGATCCGGGCCCGGCGGCGGCCGCGGTGGCGATCCAGCGCAGGCTGACCCCGGTGACGATGTACAGCAAGGTGACGTCGGTGAACCCCATCACCCGCGGCGGATGGACGGTATCGACAGCGCCGCTCATGCCCGGGCCTTGCCGCGCTTGCGGTCGCGCAGGACCTGCGCCGCCGCGTTATGGCCGGGCGCACCGGTGACGCCGCCGCCGGGATGCGCACCGGCCCCGCAGAGGTACAGGCCCGCGACCGGCGTCCGGTATTGCGAGTATTTCGGGGTCGGGCGCATCGAGAACAATTGGCCGAGATTGAGGTCGCCGTGGAAGATATTGCCCTCGGTCAGGCCGTAGGTGCGCTCCAGATCGAGCGGGGTCAGCACGACACGACCTTCGATCAGGCCGGGAAGGTCGGGCATGTGCGCCGCGATCTGGCGGATGATCGAGTCCGCAAAGGCCTCGCGTCGGTCGTCCCAATTGCCCTCGCGCAACTCGAACGGCACGTACTGGATGAAGCACGTCATCATGTGCTTGCCGGGCGGGCATAGGCTGTCGTCGACCAGGCTCGGGATGACGCAGTCGATCCACAGTTCGTCGGGGATGTCGCCCATCCGTGCGATGTCGGCGCAGCGCTGCGCTCCGGCCAGCGTCGGTGCGATCGACAGCAATGACCGTTCGCGTGCGTCCGCATCGGCGGGCCGCCCGGTCACCGTTGGCTCGCCCCTAAGCGCAAGGTTGAGCTTGGCCGAGGGCCCCGCCATCTTGATCGCGGCGATGTCGCGGCGGAAGTCCTCGGGCAGGGCGCCAGGTTCGATCAGGCTGAGGAAGGTGCGCTTCGGGTCGGCATTCGAAAGCACGGTGTTCGCGGCGATGACCGTTCCGTCGGCAAGCACGACGCCGGTCGCCCGGCCACCCACAACCGTGATTGAGGCGACCGGCGCGTCGGTCCGGATCTCGACCCCATGCTCGCGCGCGGTCGCGGCGATGGCGTCGGTGATCGCGCCCATGCCGCCGATGACGTGACCGGCAAAGCCCTGGACGCTGTCGTCGCCGCCCGACAGCAGGTGGAACAGCAGCCCGACCGCCGACCCCGGCTCGTAGGGTCCGCCGTGCTTGCCGTAGACATTGTTCGCGAGGAACATGCGTTTGACCTCGGGGCTCTCGAAGTGGCGGTCGAGATATTCGCCGAGGCTGCCGGTCAGGAAGGTGATAAGCTGCGAGACTTCGCTGCCCTTGATCTTGCGGAACCGCCTGAGCAGCCGCGCCGCCTCGCTGATCCGGTCGAGGCCGCGCGCTGCGAGGTTTGGTGGCGGCTCGAGAAAGAACGGCTGGAGATAGGCAGCAAGCGCCTTCAGTTCGCGGTCGACGCGTAGGAAGGCTTCGGCGTCCCTGGCCGAATAGCGCCGGATTTCCTCGGCGGTGCGCTCGCCGTCCGCCCACCAGCGGATGATCCGGCCCTCGCCGACCGGCACCGTCAGCAGCGGATCGCTTGCCACCATCCGCAAGCCGTGGCGCGCCAGTTCGAGGTCGCGGATGACCTTGGGCATCAGCATCGAGGCGAAGTACGAAGTAAAGGAGACCCGGTGGCCGGGGATGACCTCCTCGGTCACGCAGGCACCGCCGATGATGGCGCGGCGCTCGACGACCAGTACCTTGAGCCCGGCCTTGCCGAGATAGGCGGCGGCGACCAGCCCGTTGTGGCCCGCGCCGACGACGATGGCGTCGTACCGCTGCACGGGACCGGCAAGCTGCGCCAAACGATTACCCCTTTGATGTCCGGCACCGCGCGCCGTTCAAGTTTCCCGCTTCACGAGTGACACAAAGCGGGTTATGAGGCAACTGTCTAATAAGCGGAGCGGCAATGATCGAGTCGGGGAGCGCAGGAACGATGGAGCGTTCACTGCCGAGCAGCGCCTACCTGACGCCGCAGGCCTGGGCCGCCGACAAGGCGTCGATCCTCGACCGCGAATGGTTCTGCGCCGCCCGCATCGAAGACGTGCCGCAGCCCGGCGACCATGTCGTGCTCGACGTAGCGGGCGAAAGCATCCTGCTGGTCCGCACGAAGGCCGGCGACCTGCGTGCCCACTACAACGTCTGCCGCCATCGGGGCGCCCGCATCTGCGACGCCGGCAACGACGCCAAGTGGGGCCTGACGCTGGCCGGTGGCGTCATCGGCGGGGTCATCCGCTGCCCCTATCACAGTTGGGCATACAGCCTCGATGGGGCGCTGCTGGCGGCACCTAACCTCTCCGTCGCGGAGGACTTCGACAAGGCTGACTTCAGTCTTTACCCGGTCGGCGTCGGCGAATGGGGCGGCTTCGTCTTCCTCAACCTGACACCTGAGAGCGCTTCCGGTTTCGCGGCAACTTTGGGCCAGGCGCCGCGGCGGCTCGGCAATTATCCGCTCGATGCGCTGCGCACCGTGCAGATCATCAGCTACGACGTTGCGGCGAACTGGAAGCTGCCGCTCGAGAATTACAACGAATGCTACCACTGCGGCCCGGTGCATCCGGAGCTGTGCGCGGTGGTCCCGGAGTTCCGCAACAACGGTGGAATCCACCTGGATTGGGAGCTCGGCATCCCGCACCGCGAGGGTGCCACTACGTACACCATGAGCGGCACCACCGACCGCGATGTCTTCCCTGGCCTCAGCGAGGAGGAGAAGGTCCGCCACAAGGGCGAACTGCTGTACCCCAACCTGATGCTGAGCGTCGCCAGTGACCACGCCGCCGCCTTCCTGTTGTGGCCCACGGCAGCCGACCGGACCCGCGTCGAGTGCCGCTTCCTGTTCCACCCCGACGCGATCGCGAAGCCCGGATTCGACCCGTCCGACGCGGTCGACTTCTGGGATCTGGTTAACCGCCAGGACTGGGCGGTGTGCGAGCGCGTCCAGCGCGGCATGTCGGCACGCGTCCACCAGTTCGGCTATTACTCGCCGATGGAGGACTACAGCCTCGACATCCGCCGCTACGTCGCCGACCGCCAGCGATGAGCCGCAATTATTCGGCGCTGGCGCTGCTGCGTGGCGCGCTGACCGGCAACCGCGACTGGGACAAGGCTTGGCGTTCGCCCGAGCCCAAGGCGCACTACGACGCGGTGATCGTCGGCGGCGGCGGGCACGGGCTGGCGACAGCTTACTATCTCGCCAAGAACCACGGCATGACCAATGTCGCGGTGCTCGAGAAGGGCTGGATCGGCGGCGGCAACACCGGCCGCAACACCACGATCGTCCGCTCCGATTATTATTACCCGTCGAGCGCGGCGTTCTTCAATCGCTCGGTCAGCCTGTACGAGGGGCTGAGCCGCGAGCTCAACTTCAACATCATGTTCAGCCAGCGCGGCATGCTGACCGTCGCCCACAGCCGCGGCGAAGTCGACTTCCAGCGCCGGCTGGTCAACGGCATGGTGCTCAACGGCATCGACATGGAGACGGTGACCGCGGAGCAGGCGCGCACGCTGTGCCCGATCATGAATTTCTCGGCGACGGCGCGCTACCCGATCCTCGGCGGCATGCTGCAGCGCCGGGCCGGCACCGTGCGCCACGACGCGGTGGTCTGGGGCTATGCCCGCGCCGCCGATCGGCTCGGCGTCGACATCATCCAAAATTGCGGCGTCACCGGTATCGACCGCGACCCAGTGTCGGGCGCGGTGACCGGCGTCCAGACGACGCGCGGCGCGATCGGCTGCGGGCGGCTGGGAGTCGCGGTCGCGGGCCATTCGACGGTGCTCGCCGACATGGCCGGGTTCCGCCTGCCGCTGCGCAGCTATGCCTTGCAGGCGTTCGTCTCCGAGCCGCTGAAGCCCGTCCTCGACATTGTCGCCTCGTCGGCGGTGCTCGGCGTCTATGTCAGCCAGTCGGACAAGGGGGGGCTGGTGCTCGGCGGCAATGCCGACGCCTATGCCTCCTACGCCCAGCGCGGCAACATCCCGACCGCCGGGGCCGTTTGCGCCGGGCTCGTCGAGTTCATCCCGTCGTTCAGCCGGGTCAAGATGCTGCGGCAATGGGCAGGTATCGTCGACTATGCGCACGACAGCTCGCCGGTGCTCGGGGCCAGCCCGGTGCCGGGCCTGTTCCTCAACTGTGGCTGGGGCGGCGGAGGGTTCAAGGCGATCCCGGCAGGCGGCGAGACCTTTGCCTACACGCTCGCCACCGGCGCCCCGCACCCGCTGATCGAAGCCTTTTCGCTCGATCGTTTCCGCGAGCTGGCGCTGGTCGACGAAGCCGCTGCCGCCGGGATCGAGCATTGAGGGCATCGCCGTGCTGATCATCACTTGCCCGACCTGCGGCGAGCGCGACGAGACCGAGTTCGTCAACGGCGGGGAAGGGCACGTCGACCGCCCGGGTCCGCCCGAAACGGTAAGCGATGCAGCTTGGGCGGACTACCTGTTCTTCCACGACAATCCGCGCGGGCCCTTGCGTGAGCGCTGGCTCCACGCCTTCGGCTGCCGGCGCTGGTTCCACGCGGTGCGCAACACTGCCGATCACCGCATCGCCCTGACCTACGCGATCGACGACCGGCCCGAGCTTCCGGCTTGAGCGGCCTCCGCCTGGCCGGCCACCCGCGCGCCTCGGCACCCGTCGTGCGCTTCCGTTTCAATGGACGGGATTATCAGGGCCGCGAGGGCGACACGCTGGCCGCCGCGCTGATCGCCAACGGTGCGACGCTGGTCGGGCGCAGCTTCAAGTACCACCGCCCGCGCGGCGTCGTCGGCAGCGGTTTCGCCGAGACCAACGCGCTCGTACAACTTGGCGAGGGCGCCCGGACGGTCCCGAACGCGGTGGCGACGCGGGTGCCGCTTCGGGACGGCCTGACGGCGACCAGCGTCAATTGCTGGCCCTCGGTCGGATTCGACCTCGGCGGCCTCAACGATTTGGCGTCGCGGCTGCTGTCTACGGGCTTCTACTACAAGACCTTCATGTGGCCGAGCTGGCACCTGTTCGAGCCCCTGATCCGCCGCCTCGCCGGCCTCGGACGCGCACCGACCCTGCCCGATCCGGATGCCTACGCCGCGCGCAGCCACTCCTGCGACGTGCTGGTCGTCGGCGGCGGCATCGCCGGAGTCGCAGCGGCACGAGAGGCAGCAGCGCAGGGCGCGGAGGTCGTGCTGGTCGAGGCGGAGGACCGGCTTGGCGGTCTCGGCGATGACCTCGTGCTCCCCGACCTGCCCAACCTGCGCGTCCTGAAGCGGACGACGGCGACCGGCTATTACGATCACAAGCTCGTCACTGCGGTCGAGGAGATCGACGGTCCGGTCGTGCGCCAGCGCTTCTGGAAAATCCGCGTGAAGCGCGTCGTGCTGGCCTGCGGAGCCTTCGAGCGGCCGCTCTTGTTCGGCGACAACGACCGCCCCGGCGTCATGCTCGGCGACTCGATCCGCTACTATCTCGAACGCCACGGTGTCGCCGCCGGGAACCGTCCGCTGTTCGCGGTCGTCGACGACCAGGGCTACCGCGCCGCGATCGCTGCCCGGCACGCCGGGCTCGAGGTCGCCGTCGTCGACGCGCGCCCGGTCGCCGGTGCTGTCGCCGCCGAGGCCGACGCGCTCGGCATCCCGCT
Organism: Sphingosinicellaceae bacterium; assembly: GCA_019285715.1. Taxonomy (NCBI): domain Bacteria; kingdom Pseudomonadati; phylum Pseudomonadota; class Alphaproteobacteria; order Sphingomonadales; family Sphingosinicellaceae; species Sphingosinicellaceae bacterium. Next base: position 2,532,664 of record CP079108.1, on the reverse strand, counting down.
GTTCGTCAACCACAGGCTCGTCCGCGCGGTCGGTCGCAAGGCGGTCCGCGCAGCCGAACTGGTCGACCAGACCACCGGCCGCCGCAGCCGGATCGCGTGCGACGTCATCGGCATGAGCGGCGGCTGGAGCCCCGCGGTGCAGCTGTTCACCCAGTCCGGTGGCAGCCTGCGCTTCGAGGACCGCATCGGTGCCTTCGTTCCCGACCGCTCGGTCCAGGCGGAGCGCTCGTGCGGCGCGGCGCGGGGGATCTTCGCTCTCGAGGACTGCCGCGCCGACGGCACCGCTGCCGGCCTGTGGGCGGCGACCGGCGAAGACAGCGCAACCCCCGCCATTGCCGCCGACAGCCGCGCACCGTTGCAGCTGCCACCACCCGGCACCAAGGCCTTCGTCGACTTCCAGACCGACGTCACCGTCGACGACCTGCGCCAGGCGACGCGCGAGAACTACCGCTCGGTCGAGCATGTAAAGCGCTACACGGTCTGGGGCATGGGCACCGACCAGGGCCGCCTCGGCGCGGTCAACGGCGTCGCGGTGCTGGCGGCGCTGCAGGGCCTCGAGCCCGGCGCGCTCGGCACCACGAAATTTCGCCCGCCGTTCGCGCCGGTGGCGTTTGGCGCAGTTGCCGCGGACCGTCCGCTCGGCGCGCTGTTCCACCCGTGGAAGCACCTGCCGGCGCACCGTTGGCACTTTGCGCAGGGCGCGGTCTTCGAGGATTACGGCTGGCTGCGCCCCTCGCATTACCCGCGTGCCGGCGAGACGATCGAGCACGCGGCGCAGCGCGAGGCGCTGGCCGTGCGTGGCGGCGTCGGGCTGATCGACACCTCATCGTTCGGGAAATTTGAGTTGCGCGGCCCCGAGGCGGGCCGCTTCCTCGACCTGATGTCGGTCGGGTCGCCAAGCACGATTCCCGTCGGCGCGGTACGCTACAATCTGCTGTGCACCGAGCTCGGCAGCCTGCTCGACGACGGCGTCATCGCGCGTCTAGCCGACGATCACTTCCTGATGACCGCGAGCACCGGCCACGCCGAGCGCGTCTACCGCTGGCTGGAGGAGTGGCGGCAATGCGAGTGGCCGCTCGATGTCGTGATCGACGACGCGACGGCGCGCTGGGCGGTGCTGACCCTCGCTGGACCGCGTGCCCGCGCCGTCCTCGACCGTGCCGGCTGCGACATCGATCTCACCGATTTTGCCCATAACCGTGTCCGCTCGGGGCACATCGCCGGGGTCGCGACCCGCATCCAGCGCGTCAGCTTCACCGGCGAGGCGAGCTACGAGATCGCCGTCGCGGCGGACTACGGCGAGAGCCTCGCCGCACACCTGATGGCGTGCGGTGCCGCGGACGGCATCGTGCCGTTCGGACTCGAGGCGCTCGACATCCTGCGGCTGGAGAAGGGTTTCATCCACGTCGGGTCGGACACCGACAGCCGCACCCAGCCCGCCGATATTGGCTGGGGCAAGGCGATCGGCCGCAAGGCGTCCGACTTCGTCGGCAAGCGCTCGCTCCAGCACGCGTCGGCGACCGCCCCGGGGCGCGCGCAGCTGGTCGGGTTGCAGCCGGTCGACCCCGGCATCGTGCTGCCGATCGGCGCGCACATCATCGGCGGCGATCCGCATCCGAGCCGTGGCATCGTCACCAGCAGTGCCTTCAGCCCGACGCTGGCGCGGGGCCTGTCGCTCGCGCTCCTCGATGGCGGCCGCGCGCAGCACGGTGAGCGGGTCCAGATCTGGTCGGAGGGGCGGAGCTGGCCGGCGATCGTCACCGACCCCGTCGCGTTCGACCCGCAGGGAGCGCGCCTGAATGGCTGACCTAGTTGCCCATAGCGCGCTCGGCGGCCGCGAGTTCGAGGTCGGGGTTTTTGCCATGATGGAGGGAAAGTTAGACCCGGCCGCAGGCTTGGCGCACATCGAGGTGTCGGGTGTCGGCACGCTCGATCTGCTCGGGGTCGCCGGCATCACCCACGGTGCCGAGGGCGAACTGACGACGCGCCTGGCAGCGTTGCGCGTCACGATCCGGTGGGGGCGAGCGTCGGGCGAGGCTGCGTGCATCGCGGTCGAGCGGTTCAGCGCCGATTATCTGTGGCACTGGCTCGTCGCCAAGGCGCGGATCGAGGCCTCCGCCAAGGCGCGAATCGAGGCATCGTCATGACACGCGCGGCGGCCTAGAAGGGCGGCCATGGCAGTTGCGACTTCCGATCCGAAGGGCAGTCTGGCGGTAGCGCTTGGCCACGCCCGCACGCTGCTGGTGCGGTCGCCCAGACTTGCCGAGGAGCAGGCCCGCGAAATCCTGGGGGCGGTGCCCGGCCAGCCCGAGGCGCTGACCTTGCACGGCCTCGCCCTCGCGGCGCTGGGCCGGTCGCGCGAGGCGATCGCCGCGTTGGTCGCGGCGACGACCCGGGACCCCGAATCTCCCGACGCGTGGCGGGCGCTCGGCGACCAGATGATACTCGTCGGCGACGGCACGGGGGCCGACTACGCCTATGCGCAGCAAATCCGCAGCTCGGTTCGCGACCCGGTGCTGCGCGCTGCGGCGGTGGCCTTGTGCGAGGGCAACCTGCCCGTCGCCGAGCCGCTGCTCAAGGGGCACCTCAAGCAGCATCCGACCGATGTCGCGGCAATCCGAATGCTCGCCGAACTGGCCGGGCGGATCGGGCGCTATGCCGATGCCGAGAACCTGCTGCGGCGGGCGGTCGAGCTTGCGCCGGGCTTTGCGCCGGCGCGCTTCAACCTCGCGACCGTGCTGTACCGGCAGAACCGCAACACCGAGGCGCTGGTCGAACTCGATCGGCTGATGGCGGCCGACCCCGACAATTTCGCGACGCGCAACCTCGCCGCTGCGGCGCTCGGGCGGGTCGGCGACGTCGCTGAGGCGGTCGTGCATTTCGAGCATGTCCTGGCACGCCAGCCCGACGCCGCGAAGATCTGGCTGAGCTATGGCCACGCCCTCAAGACACTCGGGCGGCAGGGCGACAGCGTCGCCGCCTATCGCCGCTGCATCGGGCTGGAACCGGGCTTCGGCGAGGCGTGGTGGAGCCTCGCCAACCTCAAGACCGTGCGGCTGGAATCCGCGGACATCGCCGCGATGACGACGGCGTTGGCCGCGCCCGGCCTGACGGACGAGGACCGCTTCCACCTGCACTTCGCGCTCGGCAAGGCGCATGAAGATGCAGACGATGTGGCGGCGGCGTTCGGCCATTATGCCGAGGGTAATCGCCTGCGGCTGGCGGCGCTCGACTATGATCCGACCGCGACGAGTGACCGGGTCGACCGCTCGATCGCGCTACTGCAACCCGCCTTCCTTGCGGCGCGCGCCGGGCAGGGCTGCCCGGCCCCCGACCCGATCTTCGTGCTCGGGATGCCGCGCTCGGGGTCGACGCTGGTCGAACAGATCCTCGCCAGCCATCCGCTCGTCGAGGGGACGCAGGAGCTGCCGGATATCCAGATGTTCGCCGGCCGGCTCGGTGGGCAGGACGAGGATGCCTATCCCAGCGTGATGAAGGAACTCGGGGCAGCGCGGCTGCAGGCGCTCGGCGAGGAGTATCTCGAGCGCACCCGCGTGCACCGCAAGACCGGGCGGCCGTATTTCATCGACAAGATGCCCAACAATTGGGCGCACGTCGGACTGATCCACCTGATCCTGCCCAACGCCCGGATTATCGACACGCGACGGCATCCGCTCGGCTGCGGTTTTTCCAATTTCAAGCAGCATTTCGCGCGCGGGCAGAGCTTCTCATACAGCCTGGAAACCATGGGCCGTTACTACGCCGACTATGTCCGGATGATGGACCACGTCGACGCCGTCCTGCCGGGCCGCATTCACCGCGTGCACTACGAAGCGATGATCGAGCATACCGAGGCCGAGGTGCGCCGCCTCCTCGCGGCGCTCGGCTTGCCGTTCGACCCGGCATGCCTGCGCTTCCACGAATCCGGGCGCGCCGTGCGGACCGCCAGCTCCGAACAGGTGCGCCGTCCGATCTACCGCGAGGGCCTCGACCAGTGGCAGCGCTTCGGTCCGTATCTCGGGCCACTTCGAAGCGCGCTGGGGACCGTGCTGGACGATTATACGACCCGTTTCGATCCGCCTGAAGCCGTGCAGCCAGCATACAGTTGACAACTGTCCAATAAAGCGTGAGCCTGCGACGCGACGTCACGGGAATACCCGGATGTCGGCGCCGTTCGGGCAGAGGGGTTTTCGATGAGACGCGGCGACGCACGCACGAGCGGCAGCACTCGCAGCCTCGCGGGTCTGCTCCTGGCGACCACCGCGGTCGCCGTGGCGATGCCGGCGACGGCGCAGGAAACCCAGGTCGCCCAAGCCGACACCAATGGCGACATCATCGTCACCGCGACCCGCCGCAACGAGAGCCTGCAGAAAGTGCCGATCAGCATCCAGGCGCTCGGCCAGGAGACGCTCGACGAGAAGCAGGTCACGTCTTTCGACGATTACGCCAAGCTGTTGCCAAGCGTCAGCTTTCAGTCGTTCGGCCCGAGCCAGTCGCAGCTGTTCTTCCGCGGCATATCCAGCGGCGGCGACGGCCTCGACGCCGGCTCGCTGCCCGCGACTGGAATCTACCTTGACGAAACCCCGGTCACGACGATCGGCGGCGCGGTCGACCTGCACATCTACGACATCGCCCGGGTCGAGGCGCTCGCTGGACCGCAGGGCACGTTGTTCGGCGCGAGTTCGCTGTCGGGTACCTTGCGGATCATCACCAACAAGCCCGATCCGTCGAAGTTCGAGGCCGGCTACGACCTCCAGCTTAACAAGTTCGGCAAGGGTGGCGTCGGCGGCAGCGGCGAGGGCTTCGTCAATATCCCGCTGTCCCCAACGATCGCGATCCGGCTGGTCGGCTACTACGACCACGACGGTGGCTACATCGACAACACACTCGGCCAGCGCACCTTCACACTCGGCGACCTCGACGAGACCACCAACCTGACCGTGACCAACGCCGACCAGGTCAAGAAGAATTTCAACACCGTCGACAGCTACGGCGGTCGTGCCGCGTTAAAGGTCGACCTCGACGACAATTGGACGGTGACTCCGTCGATCGTCTACCAGCACCAGAAGGCCAACGGCACGTTCCTGTACGACCCGCGCGCGGGTGACCTGAATGTCCACGACTTCACCAAGGACGAGAACCTCGACCGCTGGTACCAGGCGGCGCTGACCATCGAGGGCAAGGTCGGCAACTGGGACCTGGTCTATTCGGGCGGCTATTTCCAGCGCAAGATCAACAACCAGATAGATTATTCATACTATACCGTGGCTTACGACACGCCAGGGTATTTCTACACGAACTTCCCGGACGGCAAGGGTGGCTTTCTCAATCCGACGCAAAGTCAGATCGTCAAGTACGACTACACCAAGCATACCCAGGAACTGCGGGTCAGCTCGCCGAGCGAAAATCGGCTGCGGCTGACAACCGGGGCGTTTTTCCAGCGCCAGACCAACGCGATCGACGCCAAATATGTGGTGCCTGGTCTTGGTTCGGTGCCACGGGACGACCTACCCAATCTTGCGCCGATACCGGGCTTTGGCGACGCGGTGTATGTTAAGCGGCTCGACCGCGTCGACCGCGACTATGCGATGTTCGGCGAAGCGAGCTTCGATATTCTGCCGACGCTGACGCTGACCGCCGGTATCCGCGGCTTCATCGCGCAGAACTCGCTCTACGGCTTCTCGGGTTTTAACAGCGCACTCGCCAACAATTGCGTCCCGACGACGCGTGCCGACCTGCCGTGCGTCAACGTCAACAAGCGCATCAGCGAGGCGGGAGAAACCCACAAGGCCAGCTTGAGCTGGAAGATCGATCCGGAACGCATGGTCTATGCGACCTACTCGACCGGCTTCCGCCCCGGCGGCAACAACCGTGATCCGCGTTACGGCCCGTACAAGTCGGACACGCTGAGCAATTTCGAGCTCGGCTGGAAAACCCGCTGGGGGCCGCTGCGCGTCAACGGTGCGATCTTCTACGAGAAGTGGAAGGACATGCAGTTCGGGCTGGCTCGGCCCGGTGACAACGGCGTCACCAGCATCTCCAACGTCGGTGGTGCCGAGGTCAAGGGCATCGAGGGCGACGTGCTTTACAAGACGCGTGGCCTCGAGCTGTCGGCGTCGGGCACCTACCTACGCGCCAAGACGACGACACCGTTCTGCGAGCAGAACTTCTCGGGTGATATCCAGTGCACGCCGTCGGGCACGCGCCTGCCGGTCCAGCCGCGCTTCAAAGGCAATGCGACGGCGCGCTATACCTTCGCCACGGGCAGCGCCGAGAGCTTTGTCCAGGCCAGCGTCAACCATCAGGGCGGTACGCGATCGTTCCTGCTCGATACCGAGGCCGACGTGGTCGGCTACACCAAGCAGTTCACCACGCTCGACTTCTCGCTCGGCACCAAGCTGACCAGCAACATGTCGATCGAGATGTTCATCCAGAATGCCTTCGACCAGCGTGGCCAGCTCAGCCGCAACACCGCCTGCGCGCCGTCCTATTGCGGGGTCTATTACCGGGCCTATCCGGTCAAGCCGCAGCTGTTCGGCATCAAGGTCGGGCAGCGCTTCTGAGGGGGCCCGGATGCACACCGTCGCGCAACTGAAGCCGGCGATGTTCGCGCTGCAGGTCGACGGCGCGGCGGTCCCGGTCGAGACTCTGCTCGACTGGCAGTCGCACGATCGGCTTGGCGTCGTGATGACGACGCCGTTAGGGGCGCTCGGTGCGTCGCTGGCGATCCAGCTGGCGATCGCCTGCCACGCCGCGCATGCTGGGGGCCGGCGGCTCGCTGCGTCCTGGTATGCCGAAATCTACCTGTTCCACGTCGGTGGCCGCTGGGGCGATTTCAGCCTGTTCGACTTCTGGCCGAGCCGTCGTGATATCTTCCTGCCCGGCGATGCCCGCGCCGTGCTGCCAGCCCTCAACAGCCACGGCATCACTCACCTGCTGATCCCGGACGGCCCGGTCGACACGGTCGTCCACGACTTCAAGGAGCCCGAGGCGGCGCAAGACCGGCTCAAGCTGTGCTTCGCCTACAGCCCGTCGGGCGAAACCGCGGATGCCGATATTGCACTGTCGAGCGATGACCCGGTGACGCTCGAGAACATGCACGACACCCTGTGGCCGGAGGTCCTGCTCGACCAGCCGGTGGACGCCGAGCGCTCGGCCGATCCGGTCCGCCTCGCCGATCACCTGCGCTGGCGGGCCGCGGTGCGGGCGCGGCTCGACGAGGTCGCGCCAGTCGACCGGGCCGAGGCGCGGGGCAGGGCGCTGGCCTTGCTCGACGACGGCCAAATCAGCGAAACCTATCGCCGCGTCACGACGGCCTGGGCGTTGCAGCGGTTGGGCCCGGCCTAGCGGCCCCTGACCAGTCGCCCGAAGAAGCTGCGGTCCGCCAGGATCTCGCGCGCTGCATTGTGCCCCGGGGCGCCGGTGACGCCGCCGCCGGGATGGGTGCCGGCGCCGCACATGTAGAGGCCCTTCAGCGGCCCGCGATAGGCGCCGTTGCCGAGCACCGGGCGCGCCGCCCACAATTGGTCGAGCGACATGTGGCCGTGCATGATGTCGCCGCCGACCAGCCCGAACTTGCGCTCGAGCCCCTTGGGGCTGAGCACCATCGTGCCGAGGATCGAGGCGCGGAAGCCCGGGGCCTGTGCCTCCACGGTGTCGAGGATGACCTCGACCGCCGCGCCTTCCTCGTCGTCCCAGTCGCGGCCATCGGGCAGGACCGGCGCGAATTGCTGGCAGAACAGGCTGGCGACGTGCTGGCCGGGAGGGGCGAGACTGTCGTCGATGATCGAGGGGATCAGCATCTCGACGATTGGCTGCTTCGACCAGCCGTGCGCCTTGGCGTCGACGAAGGCCTTGTCCATGTAGTCGAGCGTCGGCGCGAGGATGATGCCGCTCTCCAGGTGCTCGCCGGGCTCGGGCAGCACGGTGAAGCGTGGCAGCTCCGACAGCGCGACGTTCATCCGGAAGGTGCCGGAGCCGGCCTTGAAGGCCTTGGCGCGCTTCAGGAAGGTCGGCCCGAGGTCGACCGGATCAATGAGCTTTTCGTAAAGGAGTTTTGGCCCGACGTTGGCGATGATGGCGTCACCCATGACCTCCTCACCGCCGGTCAGCCGCACGCCGACCGCCTTGTCGCCGTCGACGAGGACACGCGCGACCGGGCTCTCGAGGCTGATCTCGACGCCGGCGGCGACGCAGACCTTGGCCATCGCCTGGGTGATCGCGCCCATGCCGCCGATCGCGTGGCCCCATGCGCCCTTCTTGCCGTTCACTTCGCCGAAAACGTGGTGGAGGAGCACATAGGCCGAGCCGGGCGTGTCGGGACTGGCGTAGTTGCCGACCACCGCGTCGAAGCCGAAGGCCGCCTTGACCGCTTCGCTCTCGAACCAGCTGTCGAGGAAGGTCCGCGCCGACTTGACGAACAGGTCGAGCACGTCGCGCTGCTGCTCGAGCGACAGTTTCGAAAGCGAGCGGCCCTGGCGCGCGCCGTCGATCAGCGTCTTGAGGCCGTCGCCGATGTTGGGCGGGCTTTTCAGCGCGAGGCCGCGCAGCACCTCGGCGACGTTCTCCAGCGCCGAGTAATAAGCGGGGAGCACGTCGGCATCGTGCTTCGAGAACTTGCGGAACTCGGCCTGGGTGCGCTCGAGGCCGCCACCGAGCTTGAGATAGCCGCCGTCGGGCTGGGGCAGGAAGTTGGAGATCGGCCGCTCGATGACGCGGTAGCCGTGGTCGACCAGCTTCATGTCGGCGATGACCTTGGGCTGGAGCAGGCTGACCGTGTAGCTCGCCACCGAGTTGCGGAAACCGGGGTGGAACTCCTCGGTCACCGCCGCGCCGCCGACGGTGTCGCGGGCCTCGACGATGCGGACCTTGAGGCCGGCCCGCGCCAGATAGAAGGCGCAGACAAGGCCGTTGTGGCCGCCGCCGATGATCACCGCGTCGTAATTCTTGGTCACTTGGCGGCACTAACTGGGGAACGGTGGCTCCAACCGGGCGCAGGCGCGCGCTCTAGCCGGGATTCGGGGATCAGGTCGCGCATCTTGCGGCAGAACCCGCGCAGGCAGACTTCGCTGGTGCCGAGCGGGCCGACAGTGAAACTTTTCGACGCCATGCCGTCCTGGACGCGCTGGATCAGCATGGTGTCCTCGGCATTGACCTGCCGGTTGATGCGCCAGTTGAGGTAGCGCGCCGCCCGCATCTCGCGACGGTCGTCGGGCAGGGCATAGCTGATCTCGCGGATCAGCGTCTCGGTCGGGGAGACGGGCAAGAACTGCATGAAGTCGATCTGGTCCGGATAAATGTCGAAAGCGACGTTGGGCCACAGCTTGAAATACAGCCACAGGCGCTGCGCCGCCGCGGGCAGGTGCGGCACCGGGGGCAGGACCTGCTGGTACATCCGCTCCGACAGGTTGGCGGAGGGCTTGTCGATCAGCGCGCCCCACATGCGGTCGACGTGCGGTTCGGCCTCGATGCCGTAGCCCTTGCCGAAGAGCCGGGTCAGGCCGGGGTGGGCGACCGGGATATGCAGGCCGTCCGAATAATTGTCGGCGACGTTCTTCCAGTTGACGGTGCGCGGTCGCAGCGTGACCCGGCCGACGGCGCGCAAATCCTCGAAGCGGTAGGGCGCGATCTCCGTGGCGTACGGCGCCATCATCGCCGCGACCGAGGGTCCGCCGCCCTCCAGCCGGACGAAGATGAAGCCGTGCCAAAGCTCGATGTCGACGGGGACGAGGCCGCTCTTCGCCATGTCGAGCTCGGGGTATTCGCGGCGGCCGGGGACGCCGGTCAGGCTGCCGTCGAGCTGGTAGGTCCAGGCGTGGTACGGGCAGACCAGCTTTTTCGCGCAGCCCGCGGCACCGTCGACGAGGCGCGAGCCGCGGTGGCGGCAGACGTTGGTGAAGGCGCGGACCTCGCCGTCGTCGCCGCGGATGACGAGGACGCTCTCGCCGGCATAGTCGAGGGTGTGCCAGTCGCCGGTCGCGGGCACGTCGCTGACGTGGCAGACGATTTGCCAGCTCGGGCGGATGACTCGCGCCATCTCGGCCGCGAAATAGTCGGTGTCGGAATAGGTCCAGGCAGGCAGGCTCCAGCCTTCCTGCGGGTCACGCGCGGTCACCGGCGCCGGACTGCTTGCCATCGAGAGGATCCCCAATTGTTAGACACCTGTATAACAACCGTTACGAGGGTACAACCCGATTTGTCACGTCTTTACTATTTGACGAGTGTATAATAGTCGCGCATTCTGAGGCTCGATCGGGGAACAGCGGATGACACGAACATTGCTCGTGCGGCTCCTGGCGGTGGCAGCGATGGCGGTGCTGGCGGGTGCGCCGGCACTGGCCAAGACCGAGTACGTCCGCGCCGGCCGGCTGGTCGATACCGAGAAGGGCACCGTCCTCAGCGACCAGCTGATCCGCATCGACGACGACCGGGTCACCGCGATCATGCCCTATGCTTCGCGCCCGGCCGGCGTCGTCGCGATCGACTGGAGCGCCTACACGGTCCTGCCCGGCCTGATCGACATGCACACGCACCTGGCCGACACCGAGCAGACGAATAATGCCGCCGAGCCACTGCTCCACTCCGGTGCCGACATCGCATTGCTGGGGGCGAAGCATGCCCGCGACACGCTGGAGGCGGGCTTCACCAGCGTCCGCGACGTCGGCACCTTCCGCGCGTTCGGCGACGTCTCGCTGCGCAACGCCATCGACAGCGGCGAGGTCGAGGGGCCGCGGATGAGCGTTGCCGGTGCCTATCTGACCGTGCCCGGCGGCGGCGGCGAGGTCACCGGCCTCGCGCCCGATGTCGTCGTCCCGGCGATCATGCGGATGGGGGTCATCACTGGCCCCGCCGACATGACAGTCAAGGCGCGGACGATGTTCCAGAACGGCGCCAACTTCCTCAAGCTGATCGCCACCGGCGCGGTCCTCGCCGCGGGGACCGAGCCCGGTGCGCCCGAGCTAAGCGAGGAGGAGATGCACGCCGCCGTACTCGAAGCCGCCCGCAACGGCAGCTACGCCACCGCACACGCCCACGGTGCGGAGGGCATCAAGATGGCGTTACGCGCCGGGGTACGGTCGATCGAGCATGCCTCGCTGATCGACGACGAGGGCATCGCGCTCGCCAAGGCCAAAGGCGCGTGGCTGGTCATGGACGTCTACAACGGCGACTTCATCGACGAGGTTGGCAAGCGTGACGGCTGGCCCGCCGACATCCTGCGCAAGAACACCGACACCACCGAGGCCCAGCGCGTCGGCTTCCGCAAGGCGGTCCGCGCCGGGGTCAAGCTCGCCTACGGCACCGATGCGGGCGTCTTCCCCCACGGCCTAAACGCGCGCCAGTTCAAGTACATGGTCCGCTATGGCATGACCCCGATGCAGGCGATCCAGGCCGCGACGATCAACGCCGCCGCGCTGATGGGCAAGTCGAAGGACGTCGGCTCGCTGGCGCCCGGCCACTTCGCCGACCTGATCGCGGTGACCGGCGACCCGCTCGCCGATGTGTCGGTGCTCGAGCATGTCGATCACGTCATCAAGGGCGGTGTCGCCGTGAAGTGACGGCGGGCGCCCGCGATGGTGGTCCACTCCAGATCGGAATCGGCGAACAGGCTGGCGGGCGCTACCGACGCCTGAGGCGTGGAGCGGGTGAAGGGAATCGAACCCTCGTCACTTGCTTGGGAAGCAAAAGCTCTACCATTGAGCTACACCCGCGTTCCGGCCCGACCGTCGCGCTGTCCCGAAGCGTCGCCGCCGGGAGCGAGTGCCGATTGCCACGTTTGTGCGTGGCTGGTCAACGTCGGGCGGACGCGACGGGGCGTGCGCGGCGACTCCTGGTGCCTGTGCGCCGATGCCCGCCGGGTTTGCGGCCCAGCTCGAGGTTCCGGACGTCGCAGGCTGTTGCTCTGGCGGAACATCGCGTCGCCCCGGGACTTAGAGGCCCGCACCCTACCGAGAGCAGCTTCATGGCAATCGACACCGCCCGCGCGCATTCGCGGCTCGATCCCGCCGGCGCGAACCCGCGTCTGGGCCATGCTCGCGCGAACCCGCGATCGACAGCCAAGATTTTCGGGCATCCGATCCATCCCATGATCGTGCCGTTCCCGCTCGCCTTCTTCATTGGGGCGTTCGTGACGGACATCGTCTATTCGCAGACCGAAAACCTGATGTGGCAGTATTTCTCGATCTGGTTGATCACTGGCGGCCTCGTCATGGGCGGGCTCGCGGCACTGGTCGGCTTTATCGACTATTTCGGCGACCGCGAAGTGCGCGCCCAACGCCCGGCGACGCCGCACATGCTGCTCAACGTCGTTGCGATGCTCGTGTCGCTCGTCAACGCCTTCGTCCACAGCCGCGACGGCTGGACCGCGGTGGTGCCGGAGGGCCTGATCCTGTCGGGCATCGTCGTGCTGATGCTCGGCGTCAGCTCGTGGCTGGGCGGCTCGCTGGTCTACCGCCACCGCGTGGGAGTGGCAGAATGAACCGCCTCGCCAGTCGAGCACTTCTTCTCGCGACCGCGGTCGCCCTGGCCGCCTGCAGCGATCCGAGCTTCGACGAGAAGAGCCAGATCGGTGCCAACCCGACGTTGCCCGAGCCGCAGCAATACCTGCTGCCCCCGGTCGCGGTCGCGCCGGGTATCGGCTGGAAGCCGGGCCAGACCCCGGTCGTCGCGCCGGGGCTGAAGATCCAGGCGCTTGCTACCGGCCTGCTGCATCCCCGCATGGTCTATGTCCTGCCCAACGGCGACATCCTCGCAGTCCAGGCAAAGGGTCCGCCCGCCGAGCCGGTCAAGCGTCCGAAGGACCCGATCGTCGGCATCGTCAAGAACAAGGCGACCTCCTACCCCGGCAGTCCAAAGCCCGCGAGCCGCATCACCCTGATCCGCGACGCCGACGGCGATGGGAAGCCCGAGCTACGGGTGACGCTGCTCGACCATCTGAACGCGCCGTTCGGCGTCGTCTGGGTCGACAATTATCTCTACGTCGCGAACACCGACGCGGTCGTGCGCTACGCTTACGTACCCGGCCAGACCAGCATCAGCGGCCCGGGGACGGTGCTGACCGAACTGCCCGGCGGTCCGATCGATCACCACTGGACCAAGAGCCTGACCGTCAGCCCCGACGGCAAACGGCTGTACGCGACCGTCGGCTCGAACAGCAACATCACCGAGAACGGTATCGAGGCCGAGAAGGGCAGGGCGAGCGTCTGGGAGATCGACCGCCTGTCGGGCCGCGCCCGCGAGTTTGCCAAGGGGCTGCGCAACCCCAACAGCCCGAACTTCTACCCCGGTACCAACAATTTGTGGGTCGTCGTGAACGAGCGTGACGAGATCGGGCCGCACCTTGTCCCCGACTATCTTACCTCGGTGAAAGATGGCGCGTTCTATGGCTGGCCCTACAGTTACTACGGCCAGCACGTCGATATTCGTGTCCGCCCACAGCGCCCCGATCTCGTCGCCAAGGCAATCAAGCCCGACTATGCGCTCGGCAGCCACGTCGCCGCGCTGGGGCTGACCTTCTACACCGGCACCTCGCTGCCCGCCCACTATCAGGGCGGTGCCTTCATCGGCGAGCATGGCAGCTGGGATCGCTACAGTCCGTCGGGCTACAAAGTCGCGTTCGTACCGTTCAAGGACGGCAAGCCGTCGGGCATGGTCGAGGACGTGGTCACCGGCTTCCTCGATCGCAAGGCAGCCCGCAGCCTCGGTCGGCCGGTCGGGCTCGCGGTCGACAAGACCGGCGCGCTGCTGATCGCGGACGATGTTGGCAACACGGTGTGGCGAGTCAGCGCCGCGGGACCTGCCCCGGTCGTGGTCGCTTCGGCGCGCTGAGGTCGAGCGGGGGGACAGGGTGAACCCGCCTGCGCCTCACACCGGCGTCCTGACCCGTCTCGGAGTCTCCTCGGTCCACGGGGTCGGGGTGTTCGCCATCCACCCGATCGAGGCAGGCACGGACGTGTTCCCGAACGACCGGCGCGAGATCGTCTGGGTCGATGCGGCGCTGGTCGATGCGCTGCCGGAAGGGTCGCCCGAGCGCCTTTTCTACGTCGACTTCGGCATCCGGCGGGGCGACCGGATCGGCTGCCCGCCGAGCTTCGAACTGCTCGGCACGGGCTGGTATCTGAACCAGCCGACGCCGGGCATGGCGGCCAATGTCGCCGCCGGAGAAGGCTATGAAATGAGGGCCTTGCGGGATATTGCGGCGGGTGAGGAGTTGACCGTCGACTACGCGACTTTCAGCGTGAGACCGGTATGAAACCAACTCGTAACATCGCGGTTATGCCGTCGCGGAGCCCCCGACCGCGGTAGCCAAGGTGACGTGCCGATGATGATGGTGGAGACGGAGCTCAGGCCGAGTGGAATTCATGGCATCGGTGTTTTCCTGACCGAGCCGGTTACTGCCGGCACCGTTATCTGGCGCTTCGATTCCCGCATCGACCGGGTCTATTCGACCGATGAAGTCGCCAGCCTGCCCGCCATCACGCGCGAATTCCTGAAGACCTACTCGACCTGGCACAGTGCGACTCAGGTGTGGGTGTTGTGCGGTGACAACGGTCGGCACTTCAACCATTCGTACAACCCCAATACCGCGTCCGACGGCATCGCTTTCGGGCAGGATACCGCGGTCGGCGACCTCCCCGCCGGCACCGAGCTGACGTCGGATTATACGACGATCTGCGATGCCGTCCGCACTGAGGGCTTCGCCTTCGAGTTCGCCTAAGCCTCGAACAATCCGAGGGATTTCAGCGTCGCGAGGTCCCGGTCGATCAAGCGCTGGCCGATGTCGAGGCGGTAGCGCATGTTCGGGATGACGACGCCGCGAACCCGCGCATATGCGTCGTCGCGCGCCTCGATCACGGTAGCGCCAGTTCCGGTAACCACCATCGTCCAGCCGTACAGGCCACTCGTCACCAGCGCACCGCCGGCGTCGAGGCCGACTTCGCCGTAGTGAAGGTTCGCGCGCTCGGTAGCGTCGATCAGCACCGGCAGTCCGACCGGCTCGGGGACTTGCTTGCGAGTGTAGGGGAAGGGCGGAGTGGTCAGGACGACGCCGAGTGAAAAGCCGGGACGGGTTTCCAGCGCGGGAGCGCCGATGACCATCGCGCGAAAGATTTCAGCCCAGCGGGTGACCTGCAGAGGCTCGAGAACCGCGAACCCGGGATATCCGAAGCGGCAAGTGAACTCGAGCGGCCAGATACCGGCGGCATTGACGATGCAGTTGAGGTTGATCCACCCGACGTGAGCATGCCCGCGGAAGTGTTCGGCGACCTTGGCCAAGGTGAGGTCGAAGAAGTGCTGCGTGCCCTCGAAGGTGGCGACAGTGCCCATTTCGCCCGTTAGTTCGCCCATGTCGCCGGCGAAAAAGCGCTTGTGCTCCCAGTCGATGCAGGCCGGCATCAAGAAGTTGTCGCCGTCGAACCAGGCGCCGACGCCGATCTCGACACCCTCGATGAAGGCCATCAGGATGAAGGTAGCGGCACCCTGGCGCGCGGCGAGGACCGCGCGGACGTCGCGGCCGTTGTTCAGCTGCCCGATATAATTGTCGCTGGAGGCGAAGTCCGGCCCGCTGAACTTGAGGACGTAGCGTCCGGGGTTGTCGGCCAGGAAAGCATCGGCGGCGCCGAAGTCATGGAATTCCCACGTGTGTCCGATGGGGAAGCCGAGGGTGCCGAGGACGGCCTGGGCGTAGGCGCGGTCGTTTTCGAGGCGGTCGCCTTCGGCGCTGCCGCCGACGACGTTGAAGCCGTCGAGTCGGAGCTCGTCCTGCAGCGCGCCGAAGCCTTCGGACACTGCCTCGAAGATGATGATGCCCTCGTCCCCGGCCTCGCGGATCCAGTTTAGCTGGGCGCGCCAGTCGGTTACGCGGTCGAACAGGCCGGCACCGGTGCCGCTCGCGCCGGGGTCGCTGACGTGGACGCGGACCTCGTGGCCATCGCCGACGAGGCGCATATAGAGCGAAACCAGGTCGCACGTCTCGGTCACGGCGAGGAATCGCATCGCGAAACTGCTACCACAACATCGATATCGTGCGAAAAATCGGAGGGCATGTGAGCGAAAATCCCTCGTTTCCGGTGATCCTGCCTCGAATCGGGACAGCGGGCTGGTCGATCCCGCAAACTCATGACACCGGTTTCCCCAGCAAACGCGAGGGTGCCAGCCACCTCGAGCGTTATGCCGCGCGCTTCGATGCGGTCGAGATCAACTCCAGCTTCCACCGCCCGCACCGGCGCGCCACTTACGCGCGCTGGGCGGCGAGCGTCGGCCCCGGCTTCCGGTTCGCGGTCAAGTTGCCCCGAACGATCAGCCACGACCGCCGGCTGGTCGACTGCGGCGACCTGATCGAGCGTTTCGCCGCCGAGGTCGACGGTCTCGGCGACCGGCGCGGGCCGCTGCTGCTGCAATTGCCGCCGAGCCTGGCGTTCGACCCGGGCGTCGTGGCGGCGTTCCTGCGGCAGCTGGCGGCGGGGCCGAGCGGCAGCATCGCCTGCGAACCGCGGCATGCGAGCTGGTTCACCCCCGCGGCGGACGCGCTGCTGACGGCCGCGGGCGTCGCGCGGGTTGCGGCGGACCCGGCGCGGGCGGCGGGAGCGGAGACGCCGGGCGGCTGGCCGGGGCTGGCGTATTTCCGCTGGCACGGATCGCCGCATGTCTATCGGTCGGCGTATCCTGCGGCGGTGCTGGCGGCGCACGGGGCGCGGCTAGCGGCGCTGGCGGCAGCGGGCGTGCCGAGCTGGACGATCTTCGACAACACCGCGTCGGGAGCGGCGACCGGCAACGCCCTCGAACTGGCCGGCGTGCGGCCCAGCGCCGGGTGAATGTCCGATTTCCGCTGGTTTCGCGGCCCTAGTGAACCATGACCGTGCGGCGGTCGGGGGTCGGGTTGCCTTCCGAGGCCCAGTATTGCGTGCCGTTGGCGCTCGGGTACGGCGTCACCTTGACGACCGCCGGGCGCAGTGCGTCGAGCAGCTTGGTGGCGGTGCCGTTGGGATTGTAGCTGTTGGCACCGCTGGCGAAGACCGTCGGGTATTTGCTCTGGTCGGCGTAGAGGTGGAAGCTGTTGTTGGTGTCGCCGCGGAGCACGGTCGCGGTGATGTTCTTGACGTTCTTCCAGTCGAAGGCGTCGGGAACGATCAGGTAGGTGCCCTTGCAATAGGTGTCCATCTGCAGCTGCGTGCCGTTGCTGAAGGTGATGACGAAGGACACGTCCTCCCCGGCGGTCGGCGAGTAGAACTTGATCACCGGGTTGGTGCGGCCGCTCGGGTTGGCGAAGTAATAACTGGTGCTGGCGGCGTTGCCGGGGGTCGCCCACGACAGCCATACCGTTGGCTTGGTCGGCGGGCTGGCATCGTCGGGGATCAGCGTCAGCGGATAATCGGTGTTCGAGCATTTGTAGCCGGTCGACCATCGGGAAATCTTCATCGGATCGTTGCCCAACAGCTGCCGGAAGACCGGGCGATAGGACATCCGCGTCGTCACCCGGACGGCGTTGCTGAACAGCGCGCCGGTCTGGCCGGGAACCGGCGGGCCGAACCTTGTCGGATCGTCGGGAGCCTTCTCGATGTACCACCAGCCCTGGACGACGTCCGCGGCGGCCAGCGACGACGGCATGTTGGCGTTGGCATAGGTCTGCGCGGTCGTGGTGGCGAGGCTCTGGTTGCCGGGATTGGCGGCGATCAGCGCCTCGCGCCCGGCGTTGGCACCGGCGTCCGCGGCAGACTGGAGCTGCGAGACGCGGATCTGGGTCAGGCCGGCGTCGGCAGCGGCAGCGGTAACGAGGATGATCGCGGGCAGGCTGACCGCGATGACGGCGGCGGCAACGGCGCGCCTGTCGCCGAGCAGGCGACGGATCAGTCCGGTCTTGGTCAGCATGAGCCGCCTCCGAATGCGAGCGGTTCTTTCCGCATGGTGACGAACGTCGTCAGGTTGGTGAGGGTGAACGGGACGTAAGACAGGATCGCGGCGTCGGTGACGGGGACGCTGATCTGCATCGAGACGTCGGTGCCGATCGCCGGAGTGATCACCCAGTGCGCCTTTGGAACCCAGGGTGGCAGGCTTTTCAGCGCCTGCGTCTTCGCATCGGCGATCGTGGTGATCGTGCACACCGCCATCGCCTGCACGGTATCGCGCGCCGAGCTGGCCATCAGATTGTACGAATACATCATCGCGCCGACCTGGAGCGTGCCGAGGATCAGCGTCAGCAGCAGCGGCAGGACCAAAGCGAACTCGGCTGCGCTCGCGGCGCGACGCGACGCGAGCAGCTCCCTGATACCCTTCAATCGGTCTCGATTGTTCATGATACCCACGCTGTAAATTGGCCCAGTAACACGACGTAAACTATTCCTTAGTTAATATGTTTCGCCTGCGCAACCCTCATCAAACCAGAGAGCGAAACCGGGTCGTTAGTAA
The DNA here is from genome assembly GCA_019285715.1 of Sphingosinicellaceae bacterium. Lineage (NCBI taxonomy): Bacteria > Pseudomonadati > Pseudomonadota > Alphaproteobacteria > Sphingomonadales > Sphingosinicellaceae > Sphingosinicellaceae bacterium. Next base: position 2,514,265 of record CP079108.1, on the reverse strand, counting down.
CACTGTCACAGAAACGATCGGCCATTCGTGCCCAGTCAAACTTCGGGGCTGCGCATCGATGCCATGACGTACAGAAACGACCACGCTCGAAACTCGCGATGATGCCCCGAATAAGTTATCGCATTGTTGTTAACAACTATTAATTACCGCCAGTAGTGTGTCTTCAGTGTCGCATCAACAATAGTCCTTAAGCATGTATGAAAAATAATGTTGCGTTATTGATTCGTTACGGGTAGCCAACAAGACGAGGCTGAACCAAGGGGTCGATGGGAGCATGGTAAATGCGCCCGTTCATCACACGGCTGGCTTCGCATTCCCTCCCCCGGTCAGACCCGGTGGAGCAAGCAATCGCCGGCCTTGTGCCGGTCAACAGGGGTACTTGAAATGACGAAGCTTCTGAATCTCTACTGCAAGCTGCAGGCGAACAGGTCGGGTGCCTCGGCAGCCGAATACGCGCTCATGATCGCCCTCATCGGCGGCGTGATCGTTGTTGCCGCTACGGCACTCGGCAACAACATGGACGCCGTCTTCACGACCTTTGCAGCCAAGGTTAAGACCCCGTCCTGACGAGTGACTGGACCCGCGTCCCAAACCGGGCGCGGGTCCACCTCGATTTACGAACCCTCTGACGGCAAATCAGGGGTGCCAGGGGGCGTACAATGAACAGATGGCTAAAACGAGCAAGACTGTCTCGTTCCGGCGCATCAGCAGCGGAATACGCACTGATGATCGCCTTTATTGCTGGTGTTGTTGTGATCGGAGCAACATCGCTAGGTGCAAACGTAAAACAAGTCTTCAATGAATTCGCGCCGAAGATGCAGACTCCGAACTAGTTCGCGTAGGGCGAGCAGTCTTCGATAGAGTGTAACGTTTGCGTAGATTAGATACAGGGGGGCAAGCGTGTGCGTAGATCGTCATTTCTAATGTTGATCGGTGCTGCCGTCCTTGGTGTCATCGCCGTCTTCATCGCCCGCGTCGCGTTGAGCCCGTCGGCTCCGCAGCAGGCCGTAGTCCAGGAAACCTCCTCCGTCGCCGCCGCGACCATCGCGATGTCTTTCGGTGACAAGCTCACCGCGGCCAATCTCAAGCTCGTCAAGCTGCCGGCCGAAGCAATTCCGCAGGGCGCGTTCCGCACCATCCCGGCCGCGCTTGGCGACGGCACCCGTGTCGCGCAACGCGCCATCGCGGCGAACGAGGTCATCGTGCCGAGCGCAATCTCCGGGACCGGCAACCGGCTCAGCGCGAGCGGCGCCATCGGACCGGCGATGCGCGCCATATCGGTGACGCTGACCGAGGCGACCGGGGTCGGCGGCCTGATCGCTCCGGGCGACCATGTCGACGTCTATATAACCCGGACGCCGCCCGAAAAGGCGCCGCACTTCGACGTCGTCGCGCCCGGCGGGTCGGTGTCGACCGACGCGTCCGGTGCAGCGGGCCTCGGTGCCGCGGCGGGTCATGTCATCAACAGCGCCTCCAATGCAGTCACGGCGAACTCGATCGGGATCGACGGCAAGCCGATCGCGCGGCGCGGCCCGCAGGCGACGCTGGTCCGCGCGGCCACGGCGGGCGAGGACACCAAGCTGCCGCCGATCACCGACCTGCTGGTCCAGGACGTCCGTGTCCTCGCGATCGGCCAGAACTCCAACGTCAGCACCGAGAAGCCGGAGCTGGTGAAGTCGGCGACGCTCGAGGTGACGCCGGTGCAGGTGTCGAAGCTCACGCTCGGGCAGAGCGTCGGGGTGCTGACGCTGGTGCTGCGGCCGCTGTCCGACAAGGACCGCAACGCGATCTCGTCGATGCATGTCGAGGACCTCCACGACGGGCCGGCGACGGCGGTGGCGGTAAGTTCGCCGCGCCGGGGCGGGAGGGCCGTCAAGCATGCCGCGGCACCGTCGGTGACCATCGTCCGCGGTGTCGCGTCGACGAGCTATGCGGTCCCGGGGGGGCAATGATCATGCACAATTCGCCGCTTCGCCTTGCTGTCGTCGCCGCGCTGGCCGGCTTCGCGCTGCCCGCCGCGGCCGCGAGCCCCGACCCGGGAGCGGTGTCAGAGGGGCGCTCGGGCGCGGTGCTGCAGGTGCCGCTCAACAAGTCGCAGACGCTCAGGCTCGACCGGGCCTATGCCAAGGCGCTGATCGGCAACCCCGAGATCGCCGACGTGCTGCCGACCTCGATCAGCTCGATCTATGTGATGGGCAAGAAGATCGGGTCGACCAACCTGACGATCTATGACCGCAAGGGCGCCATGGTCGCGGTCGTCGACGTGGTCGTCGGGCCGGACGCGATGGGGCTGAAGCGCCAGCTCGCGGACCTGATGCCGAACGAGGCGATCTCGGTCAGCGTGTCGAACGACAGCATCGTCCTGCAGGGCAACACCGAGAACGCCGCGAGCGCCGAGCGCATCGCGACGATCGCCGAGACCTATGCGCCGAAGAAGGTGCTCAACCTGATGAGCGTCAACCAGGCGCAGCAGGTCCTGCTGGAGGTGCGCTTCGCCGAGATGACGCGCGGCACGGTCAAGCAGCTGGGGATCAGCAACGTCACGTTCTTCAAGAACGCGATCGTCGGCGTGGACTCGAGCCTGACGCCGGCCGTCGTCAGCCCGAACGGCGGCTACACGACCCCCGCCATCAACCCGGCCTCGAACCCGATCTCCGCGATCGTCAACCTGCTGGGGCCGGCGATCTCGGTGAAGATCGACGCGCTCGAGCAGCAGGGGCTGATCCACACGCTGGCGCAGCCGAACCTGGTGGCGCTGTCGGGCGAGAGCGCGAGCTTCCTGGCGGGCGGCGAGTTCCCGGTGCCGACCGGCGTCGATGCGTTCGGGCGCCTGTCGATCGAGTTCAAGCAGTTCGGCGTCAGCCTGGCGTTCGTGCCGACGGTGATCGGCGACGGGCTGATCAACCTGTCGGTGGCGCCCGAGGTCAGCTCGCTCGACCAGACCGCGGGCATCCAGATCAGCGGTATCCAGATCCCGGGCCTCAAGGTCAGGCGGGCGAAGACCTCGCTTGAGCTCAGGGACGGCGAGGCCTTCGCGATGGCCGGGCTGATCCAGTCGGACTTCAACGACACGGTCAAGGCAATCCCGCTGCTCGGCAAGCTGCCGATCATCGGGACGCTGTTTCGCTCCACCTACTTCAACCGCAACGAGACCGAGCTGGTGATCGTGGTGACGCCGCACATCGTCCGGCCGGTTCGCCCGGTGCAGATCGCGCTGCCGACCGACCGCATCCAGCAGCCGAGCGATGTCGACCTGTTCCTGAACGGCAAGACCGAAAAGCGCGGGCCGGTGGTGCTCCTCAACGGGGTCAAGCCGGGCGGGCTCGACGCCGACTTTGGCCATGTGGTGAAGTGATGAACAGCAAGCTTTATGTGGTAGCGCTGGCGGCGGTCGTCCTCGGCGCGGTGCCGGCGCTGGCGGGTTCCGATCCGGAGTTCGGCGCGACGGTGCGCAACAACCGCGACGCGCAGATCATCAACCCGAACCCGAACTACGCCGGTCTGCCGCCACCCTCGGGCAACGGCCGGCGCTCCGCGGACGCGATGATCCGCTACGAGACCGGGCACCTCAAGCCCTTGCTCAAGACCAACGGCAAGACCGATGTCGGCGGGCAGGGCGGGGCCGAGGACGCCCCGACGATCATGGTGCCGCTGCTCGGCACGGGGTCGCCGAACTGATGAACCAGGTGTTTCCAGTGGCGTACCGCGCATGAGCCAGGTTCATTCCATCCGTCCCGGCGTGGTCGCGCCCGGCGGCGCTGCGCCGACCCGCGTGCTGCTGATCCTCGAGCCGAAGACTTCCCCGGGCATCGCGGATGCCGCCCGCGGCGACTATCTGCTCAGCGTCGAGCCGATCGGCATCGAGGCGGTGTCCGCGACTACGCCAGGGCTGCGCCGCGCCGAGGTCATCATCGTCGAGGTCGACCCGTTCAACCCGGTGATGTTCGACGAGTTCGAAGCCTTTGCGCGCGAGTATGCGGGCAAGCTGCCGGTGATCGCCGGGGTCCGTGACCTGACCGTGGCCGCGACCCGCCTGGTGCTCCGCGCTGGCGCCGTCGACGTGCTGCCGCTGCCCTTCACCGCCGAGGAGTTCGCCCACACCGTCGATCCGGCGCGCGAACAGGCGCTGACCAAGCAGGCGGTCAAGCCGGTGAAGCGCGGCAAGATCATTTCGTTCCTGGGGGCCATCGGCGGCTGCGGCACGACCGCGCTGGCGACGCAGGCCGGCATCATCTGGGCCGCCAGCGCCAAGGTCTGCCTGATCGACCTCGACGTGCAGTTCGGCAATGCGGCGCTGTACCTCGACCTCAAGCCCAAGCTCGGGGTCTTCGATGTCATCGAGGCGGGTGACCGGCTCGACGCCGAGGTGCTGCAGACGATCGCCGAGCAGCACGCCTCGGGCTTGAGCGTCGTCGCCAGTCCGCCCGACATGGTGCCGCTCGACATGCTGTCGACCGAGCTTGTCGAGAAGATGCTCGAGCTGGCGATGGCGAGCTATGACATCGTCCTTGTCGACCTGCCGGCGGCGTGGACTAACTGGTCGCTCCGCGTCATCGAGATGTCCGAGCTGACGTTGATGGTCACCAGCCTGTCGGTGCCCGGCATCCACCAGGCCAAGCGCCAAGCCGAGGTCATCGACGGCAACGGCATGAGCGACCGGCTGCGGGTTGTTGTCAATCGCGTCACCCATCCGATGTTCGGCAAGATCGACCTCAGCGACACCCAGGCGCTGATGGGCCGCCGCATCGATTACGCGATTGCCAACGACTATCCGACCGTCAGCAGCGCGATCGATCGCGGCAAGCCCTTCGCCGCGAAGACCCGCGTCGAGAAAGACCTGCGCGCGATGGTCGGGTCGCTCGCGGCCAGCCTGCTGGAGAAGGCGGCGCTATGATCTGGCCGAGCCGCCGGGTCCCCGTCGCCGATGTCGCGGTCGATAGCGCTGCGGACGCCGCTGCACCAAAGCCGGCTCCAAAGCTCAAGGCCGCGCCGGAAGCGACCCGCCTCGACAAGATGACCGAACTCAAGTCGATCTCCACCAGAAGCTGATCGTGCGGATCAACCTCGCGGCGCTGGAGACGATGACCCGCGACCAGGTCGGACGCGAGATCGGCGAGATCGTCTCGGACATGCTCAAGGAGGTCAACCACGCGTTGAACCTCGTCGAGCGCAAGCAGATGGTCGAGGACATCCTCGACGAATTGCTCGGGCTCGGGCCGCTCGAGCCGCTGCTCAAGGACCCGTCGATCACCGACATCATGGTCAACGGCGCCAACATCGTCTTCGTCGAGCGCCGCGGCCGCATCGAGGAAGTCGGCACGCGCTTCGCCAATGACGCGCACCTGCTCAGGATCATCGGCAAGATCGTCAGCAACGTCGGGCGCCGGGTGGACGAGAGTTCGCCGATGGTCGACGCACGGCTTCCCGACGGCAGCCGCATCAACGCGATCATTCCGCCGCTGGCGGTCGACGGCCCGGTGCTGTCGATCCGGAAATTCTCCAAGACTCCGATCGACATGGACAAGCTGGTCAGCTTCGGCGCGATGCCCGAAAGTGCCGCAATCGTCCTGCGCGGTGTCGTCACGGCGCGTCGCAACCTGCTGATTTCGGGTGGTACCGGCTCCGGCAAGACGACCATGCTGAATGCGTTGTCGGCCTCCATCGACGGTTCCGAGCGCATCGTCACGATCGAGGACTCGGCCGAGCTCCAGCTCCAGCAGCGTCACGTCGTCCGCCTCGAGACCCGCCCCGCCAACATCGAGGGCCGCGGCGAAGTCGCGCAGCGCGAGCTCGTCAAGAACGCGCTGCGGATGCGGCCCGACCGCATCATCCTCGGCGAAATCCGCTCGGGCGAGGCGTTCGACATGCTGCAGGCGATGAACACCGGCCACGACGGCTCGATGACCACCGTCCACGCCAACACCGCGCGCGATGCGCTCAGCCGCGTCGAGCAGATGATCGGCATGTCGGGCATCGACATCAGCCCGAAGTCGGCGCGCGCCCAGATCGCCTCGGCGATCCAGGTCGTGCTCCAGCTCGAGCGCCTCAGCGACGGCCGCCGCCGCCTGACCTCGCTCGCCGAAGTCACCGGCATGGAGGGCGAGACAATCCTGATGCAGGAAATTTTCCGCTTCGAGCGCAAGGGCATCGACAACGAGGGCATGGTCATCGGCGAGCTCAAGCCGACCGGCGTGCGACCGCGCTTCATGGACATCTTGAGCGCGCGCGGCATCCACCTGCCGTCGAACATCTTCGATCCGTACCGCTCGCTGGAGGGCGCGGCGTGAATTATTTCGATCCCCAGCTGATCTTCTACTCAGTCGTCTTCCTGGGGACGATGCTGCTGGCCCAGGGGCTGTTCGCCTATCTCGGCGAGCGCAACAACACGCACAACCGCGTCAACAAGCGCGTCAAGATGATGCAGGAGGGCGCCAGCAACGAGCAGGTGCTGTCGACGCTGCGCCGCGACGGGCCCAAGGCGAGCTCGATCTTCGCGCCGCCGTCGATCGTCGACTACCTCGAAGTCCGGCTGACCCAGGCCGGGATGCGGATGCCGGTCCACCAGCTCATCGTCCTGATGATCAGCGCGACGCTGACCATCGGCCTGCTGTTCCCACTGATCGGTGGCATCACCGGGCAGCTCCACTCCGCGGCGAGCTACCTGCTGCTCGTCATCTTCGCGGTGGTGCTCGGCATCCTGATGCCGCTGTGGCTGCTGTCGCGCAAGGCGAGCGCCCGCATCGCCAAGTTCGAGGCGCAGTTCCCGATCGCGCTCGACATCTTCGTTCGCGGCCTCCGTGCCGGCCACCCGGTGACCAGTGCGCTCGAACTGCTGGTGACTGAGGTTCCCGATCCGATCGGATCCGAATTCGGCATCGTCATCGCCGAGATGAATTACGGCTATGACCTGCGCGGCGCCCTCTCCAACCTGGCGCGACGGGTCCGTACCCAGGACATCCAGATGTTCGTAGTGTCGGTGGCGATCCAGGCCGAGACCGGCGGTAACCTCGCCGACATTCTCGACGGCCTGTCGAAAGTCATCCGCGACCGTGCCTCGATGGTCCTGAAGGTCCGCGCGCTGGCGGGCGAGGGCAAGATGACCGGCATCCTGCTCAGCGTGCTGCCGGTCGCGACCTTCTGCTTCGTCTTCGCGACGCAGCCGAGCTTCTACCTGAACGTCGTCGACGACCCGATCTTCCTGCCGTCCGTGATGGCGATCGTGTGCTGGTACTCGACCGGCATCGTCATCATGAACAAGCTGATCAAGATCGAGGTATGACCGCCATGTCCGACCTTGCGCTGCCCAATCTGGCAATGACGATGATGCTGGTGGTGGTGTTCGGCATCGTCGTGCTCGTCGTGATGGCGGTCGCGCCGATGTTCGCCGGCAAGGTCGACATGCGGCAGCGCCTGTCGACGACCGCGGTGACGATCGAGGGCAACCCCGGGAAGTCCGGCAGCCAGACTCTCGTCCACGACGATTCACGCTCGATGTGGGCACGGCTGGTCCAGCAGGTCGAGAAGCGCGGCCTGTCGCTGACCGATACCAAGGGCGACGCGCTTGCCGAGAAGCTGATGCTGGCAGGCTATACCCAGTCGTACGCGGTGCGTGCGTTCGTGCTGATCAAGACGACGCTGACACTGGTCCTGCCGCTGCTCGCGCTGCTGGTGATGTACACCGTCGGAATGCCGCCGGCGACAAAGCTGTACATGATCGTCGTCGGATCGGCGGCGGCCGGGCTCTATATCCCGAACATGGTCGTCAGTTCGAAGGCGGCGCAGCGGAAGAAGGAAATCCTCAACGGGTTCCCGGACACGCTCGACCTGATGCTGGTCTGCGTCGAGGCCGGGCTCGGCATCGACGCGAGCTTCTCGCGGGTCGGATCCGAGATCGTCACCTCCCACCCCTTGCTGTCCGAACTGCTCGCCAACGTCTCGCTCGAACTCCGCGCCGGGCGGACGCGGGAGGTGGCTCTGAAGAATCTCGCGCGGCGGACCGCGCTGCCCGAACTCACCGCGTTCGTGACGCTGCTCAACCAGTCCGCCAAACTCGGCTCGAGCGTCGGCCAGGCGCTCAAGATCTACGCCGCCGAAATGCGCGAGGCACGCCGGATGCGCGCTGAGGAAAAGGCCGCGCGCCTGCCGGTGCTGCTGTCGGTGCCGCTGGTGCTGTTCCTGCTGCCGACCATGGTGTCGGTGCTCATGCTGCCGGCGATCATCAACGTCAAAGCCAACCTCGCGGGAGTTGCGCGTGACAACAAATAGCCCGGCCCGGCTCAGCACGCCCGCCAGGCTCCGCCTCGGCGCGATGGTCGGCTTTGTGCTTGCCGACGTCGCCGTCGCGCACGCCCATGGCAGCGGCCGCCTGCCCAAGCTCGATGTCATGGCGGGGGTGCGCGTCGCGGCCGCGTCGACACCGGTCCCCGAGGGCGATGCCTATGCGATGGGCAAGTCGCTGCTCGCGCTCAACGACGTAAGCGGTGCGCTGGCGCAGTTCCGGCAAGCGATCATCGCGATGCCGAACTCTGCCGACGCGCTGAATGGCGTCGCGGTGAGCTACGATCGGCTCGGCCGCCCCGACATCGCGCGGGTCTATTACGAGGCCGGGCTGGCACTCGAGCCGGATTCGCCGACGCTGCTCAACAACTTCGGCTATTCTCTCTATCTGCAGGGCAATCTGGTCGCCGCGATCGAGCCGTTGCGCGCGGCTGCGAGCTCGCAGGATGCTGGCTCGGCGGCGTCGGCGCAGCACACGCTGGCACTGATCGCAGTGGCGTTGCGGGCCGCCCGCACCGAAGCCCCGACGGTCGCTGAAGCCCCTCCGAGCGCGCATATCGAGGTCACCACGGCGGGCGAGCAGCGGCTCGTGCTTGACGATGGCCCGCGCCAGCGCGGCGCCTCTCCGGAAGCCCATGAAGTCATGGTCGCGGCCGCCTGGACCGATGCCGACGATCACGCCCTGCTGACCCAGGTCGTTGCCGAGAAGCGCGCCGAGGCCACGCCACTTGCCGAGGCGACGGAACTCGCCAAAGCCACCGCACTCGCCGCGGCCGAGCCTGCGGCCGACGCCGTCGCCCCACTCGCCGTGCCGATGCTGGCCAGCGCGCCCGCCGCCGCTGCCCGGCTGCCGTCAGGATCCCGCTTCGACGTCGCCGAAGCATTCGCGCGGGCCCGGATGCGCGCGCCGCTCGGGGCCGAAGCGACGCGGGTCGTCGCGCTCAACCAGCGCCGTCTCGGTGCGGGCGACGTCGGTGGCAGCACGCTCGCGGCCTTCGCCACCGGTGGACGCGTCGCGCGCGCCGAGTTCGACAGCGACGATGCCCAGCTCAACGCCTTCGCGACCCGCATGAGAGCCGACTCGCGCGGTGTCGTCGCATGAGGATTTCCCGGCTTTTGGCCTGCACTTGCCTCGCGCTCACCACGACGGTGGTCAGCGCTGCAGTCGCGCCATCGGTCCCCGCGGTCGAGGTGCTGCCGGCATCGCCAGACCTGCTGATCGGCCGGATCGAGGCGGCGATCACCGGCGACCTGCTCGATGTCGCGCGCGACCTGATCGCGCGCAGCGCCGCGACCTTGCCGCCGCAGCAGGTCGTCCGGCTCAGCGCCGAATACGCTCTCGCATCGGGATCGCCTGAGGATGCCGCCAACGGCTTCGCGACACTGACCAGCGACCCGGTGCTCGGGGGGAACGCGCAACTGGGGCTCGGCCTGGCGCGGCTGCGCCTCGGGCAGAACGCACAGGCGATCACCGCACTCGATGCGGCGCTGGCGATCAACCCGGGCTCGGTGCGCGGCTGGATCGCGCGCGGTGTCGCCGCCGACCGTGGCCGCGATTGGCCGAACGCGGAGACCGCCTACGCCAAGGCGCTGGCGCTCGAGCCGGCGTCGGCGTCGGCGTACACCAACCGGGGCTATTCGCAGCTGCTGCGCGGGCGCTTCGTCGAGGCCGCGGCGGATTCGGCCCGCGCGCTCGCCATCGATCCGAAGTCCGACGTGGCGCGCAACAACCTGCGGCTCGCGCAGGCGATGCAGGGCGACTACAAGAACGCCTTCAAGGGTTCGACCAAACTGACCATGGCGCGCGACCTCAACACCGTCGGTTTCGCGGCGATGTCGCGCGGCGATTACGGAATCGCCGAGACCTTCTTCACCCGCGCCATGCAGTCCAATCCGCAGTTCGACCGCATCGCCTGGGATAACCTGGTCTATCTGAAGCAGCTCGCGCACAAGCCGATCGATCCCGGCGTCGCACTGAAGTGAGCGTCTTGCCGAGCGACGCGCCGGCGTTGATCGCGCTCGCCCCCGCCCTGATCGCCTTCTTCATCGTCCTCGGTGCAGCAGCCTTCGACGTCGCGCGGTTCGAGATTCCGGATTGGGTATCGGTGGCGATCATCGTCCTCGCCGCCGTCCACGGACTGCTCCATCCGGGCTTCGTCTGGTGGCCGCACCTGCTCGCCCCGGTGCTGATGTTCGCCTTCGGGCTGCTGGCTTTCAGCCGCGGCTGGCTCGGTGGCGGCGACGTCAAGCTGATGACCGCGCTGGCGGGATGGTCGGGCGTCTTCCAGCTGCCGATCCTGTTCTTCGCGATCTCGCTGTGCGGTGGTGTGCTCGCCGTCGTGTTGCTGCTGGCGCGGCACGGCGCGGCCTTCGCCGGGGTCCAGGGCCCGCGGCTGCTCGGGCGCGGCGAGCCGCTGCCCTATGCGGTGGCGATTGCCGGGGGCGTGATCTGGTGGGTGTGGGCGACGGGTGGCGGGCCGATCGCGGCGTTGTAGCTCAGGCGGCGGCTGCGGCCGGAGTCAGGCGCCCGGTCGAGCGCGCGATCGCGACATACAGCTTGCCGAGATCGGATGACACGATCGTCGCCATCAGCGCGTCGCCGTCCGGGTCGGTGAGGATACGGCGGGTCAATTTCTCGAAGGTGTCGAGGTAGCGCGAGGCTTCGTCGCGGAAGGCCGCGTCGTGCTGGTAGTGACGGGCGATCTTGCGGGCCATGTCGCGGTCGACAAGCTTCACCGTGCGCCGTGCGAAGACGCTCCGGTCGCCGCCGAGATAGTCGACCCAGGCGTTCTCGCCGACATCGACCGCGAGCAGTTTCGACACGTCGACCGAGGCCTCGCCGAGCTGTTCGATGAGCCGGGTCGAGCGCGCCGACAGCGTGTCACGGGCGCGGACCTCGATGCGGACCTCGATCTCGGCGACCTTGTCCGCGACGTTTTCGATCGCTTCGTGGAGCGCGCGGGTCTGGCCGCCGACGCGCTCGACCGCGGCTTCGGCGGTGGTGCCCAACCGGGCCGCGGCGTCCTCGATGGCCGTGAGCTGGGTCCGGATCGGCGTTGCGAATGCCGCTTCGACGATAGTCGAGCTCGAGCGTTCGAGCGCGCGTTCGGCGTCGGCGACGACCCGTCCGAGCATGTCGTGCATCGCCGCCGCGCCCTGTTCGGCGAGGCCGCGCGCGCGCTCGAAGATCGGGCCGAGGCGCTCGGAAGCGTCCTCGGTGGCCTTGGCGGTCCCGGTGCGGATGCCTTCGAGGACCGCGCGCGCCCGGTCGAAATGCCCGGCCAGCACCTCGGCGCCCTCGGCAAGATGCCCGCGTTCACGCGCGAAGGCTTCGGCGGCACCACCGATCGCCGCAGCGCCCTGGCCGATCGCGGCATGGAGCGCGTCGGTGCGCTCGAGCAGGCCGCCCGCATCCGCGGTCAGGGCGTCGAGCGCCTTCGACGAGTTTGCCAGTCGGGCGTCGAGGCCGTCGCCGAACGCGGCGAGGTTGCCGCTGAAGTTCGCGATCTGGCCGTCGATATCGTCGAGCACTGTGCGCGCGCTGCCGAGTGGACGGCCGAGATCGTCGATCGCGGTGTGGACCGAGCCGATGTGGTCCGCAAGCGCCATCAGGCGTGCGTCGCCGTCGAGCTTGGCCGCGCCGAGACGGGTCTGGACCGCGTCGAGGTCGGCGACGACACCGGCGCTGGTGCGGGCGCTCAGCTCGCCCTGCGCGACGATCTGCTCGCCGAGGTTGCGGGTGGCGAGGTCGAGTGCGGCGATGCGCTCGCCGACCTGGCGTGCGTCCGCTTCGCCGAGCGTCGCCATCTCGAGCCGGGTCGCGCCGACCAGTTCGCGGATGGTGCGGGTCGCTTCGCTGCTGGCGAGGAGCGTGTCACGCAGGCCGTCGACGCGCTGGACGAGCGCGACCGCCCCGGCGTCGACGTTCCTCAGTTCGGCGACCGTGGCGGGCAGGCGGCCCGCCAGGCCGACCCCGAGCTCGTCCGCGATCCGCCTGAGCAGGTCGAGCTGTTCGGCCAGCGCGCCGATCGCCGTGCCGGAAGCCCCGAGCGGACCTTGCAGCCCTTGGAGGTTGCGGTTCACTGCTCCGATGCCGGTGTTGAGGCTGGCGAGCACGGCTTCACTGCCGCTGCGGGCCTCATCGAGGCGCGCGGGGAGGGTGGTCAGGTGCAGGTCGGTCTGCTCGATCAACCCGGCGCTGTGCACTTCCTGCGCCGCGAACAACTGTTTGAGCCGGTCGGCGGCATCGATCAGCCGGTCGAGGCGCTCGCCGATGACGCGGGTACCGTGCTCGCCGGCCTCGTCGAGCGCCAGACGCACGGCACCGAGGCGTTGCTCGAGGGTGTCGGTGTGCCCGGCGATGCGTGTGCCGACGTCGTCGAGCGCGGTGACGCTGCGTTCGAGCACGCCGTCGATGGCGGCGTCGAGGGCGTAGGCGCGCTTGGCGAGCGCGCTCGTGGTGTCCTTCGAATGCTCGTCGACGGCGGCGAGCTGCTTCACGATCGCGCCGATCACCGCGCCGGCTTCGGCCCCGGTTTCGCGACTGCGGACGCCGACCTTGGCGAGCAGCGTGTCGATGGCGAGGATCTGTTGCGCGGTATCGGAGCCGAGGCGGCGCAGGACCGCGTCGAGCTCGCCGACCTGCCGCCCGAGGTCCGGAATGCGCTCGGCAAGGAGGGCGGCGGCGCGGTCGGCGTCCTCCCCGGCATCGACGAGCCTGGTTGCGGCGAGGCCGAGTGCGGTGGCGCTGGCGCCGAGGCCGCTGCCGTGTGCCGACGCCGCTTCGGCCATGCGCTCGGCCTGCGCGAGGCTGCCGCCGAGCGTCGCGTCGAGCGCGCGCAGGCGGCCTTCGATGGCCATCGCCTCCGAACCGGCAGCGGCGAGCCGGTTCTCGACGCCGGCGTACTCGGGGCGGCGGGCGCGGCGGAACAGGGCGACGGCAAACAGTGCGCCGACGATCGGCGGGAGGACGGCGGCGGCGATGTCGAGGCCGTCGCCGAGACTGCCGGTCCAGTGCATCCAGCCGCGTACGCCAGCCACGCCGACCCACGTCACGCAGGCGAGCAGGATGAGTGGCAACAGCCGTGTCAGGGGCGCGTCGTCCGGGACGTCGCGGGTCACCGGGACGGTCGCTCGGAGGGCATGACGGGGCGGCCCCAGCGAAAGGCGCCGCGTAAGCGCTCGAGCATCGTTCGCCCCCCGGTCATGACGGATTTATGCAAGGGCTTGTGGGTCGGTGCAATCGGGACACAAGCTACGGTGCACGATAGCTGGGGATAGCTTCAATTTAGTTGGGGATAAGTAACGGTCAGGCGGGGAGCAGTTCCTTCAGCGTCGCGGCGCTCGCGATCGCGTCGGGTGACAAGCGAGCCCCGGCGGCGACCAGCGCGCGGCCCTGGACATAGTCCTTGGTGGCGTTGACGCAGTCGAGCGCGATGACCTGGCCGGCGCGGAGGTAGACCAGCGCGAAGCTGCGCGCCGCGGGGTCGCCGCGCAGGACAGTCGCGTCGAAGCCGGTCGACAGGCCGACGGTCTGCAGGCGGAGGTCATACTGGTTCGACCAGAACCACGGCACGGCGTGATAGGGCGGCGAGGCTGCTGCCCCGGCCTTTGCCGCGATCGACTTGGCGGCGACGGTGGCCTGGTCGTTGGCGTTCTGCACAGACTCGAGCCGGATTCGCGCGCCCGCCGCGAAGTCGTTGTGATGCGCCGCGCAGTCGCCGATCGCGTAGATGTCGGGCAGCGAGGTCCGGCAGAACTCGTCGACATCGACGCCGTTGCCACCCGCCGCGCCGGCTTCGAGCAGCGGCTGCACGGCGGGGACGATACCGATGCCGACGATCGCCATCTCGCAGGGCACGGTCTCGCCGCTGCCGAGGCGGACGCCGGTGACGCGGCGGTCCTGCTCCTCGAGATAGTCGACGATGACGCCGAGCCGGATGTCGACGCCGTGGGCGCGGTGCTCGGCCTCGTAGAAGCGTGACAACGGCTCGCCGGCGACGCGCGCCAGGACGCGGTCCTGCGCCTCCAGGACGGTGACGTGCTTGCCAAGCTTGGTCAGCACGGCCGCCGCCTCGAGCCCGATGTAACCGCCGCCGATGACGGCGACCTCGGTGGTTTCGGCGAGTTCCTCGACCAGCCGGTCGACATCGGCGCGGGTGCGGACGGCGTGGACGCCGATCAGGTCGTGGCCGACGCAGCTGAGCCGCCGCGGCGCACCGCCGGTCGCCCAGATCAGGTGACCATAGTTGAACGTCGCGCCCTCGGCGGTGGTGACGGTGTGGGCGGCGGGGTCAACGACGGTGACCCGGCGGTGGGTCAGCATCGCGATATCCCGGTCGGCCCAGAAGTTCGCGGGGCGAATCAGGATGCGGTCGAAGGGTTTGTCGCCGGAAAGATAGTCTTTCGACAGCGGCGGCCGCTCGTAAGGGAGTTCAGGTTCCTCGCCGATGACCGCGACGGTGCCACCGAAGCCGGCCTGGCGCAGCGCAATCGCAGCTTGTGCGCCGCCGTGTCCGGCGCCGACGATGACGACATCGTAGGTTGTGCTAACTATCGGCATCGATTGGTCATTACAGCGGCCACCTTGTTCACGGTCGAAATCGCAAGTGCCGCTTCGCATGAGTTGGTCGGCTTCGTCACCTGACAATAATTACTGTCAAGATCCCAAGATTACGATTCCTGTTCACATTCGGCTCATAATGCGCCATAGTTGATCATCGGGCAGGCGTTTTTGTACCGAGTCGGGTTGGGCTGTGCCCCGGCGGTACGTTGCGTCGACATCTTGTCAAAGACAGCGTCCTTCCAGTTCAATCTCGTGGAGTTTCCAGATGAGCACAGTTCTCTCGAGTAATCGCAAGGGTTTGCTAGCTGCAGGCGCGCTGGTCGTTGTTGCAGCGTCGGCTTATTCGATCGGGCGCGTCTATCCGCCGATGGGTCCGATGAGCGGCACCATCGCCCCCGCCAACCGTTACGTGTCGAGCCAGATCACCAGCGCCGACGTTCAGCTTGGCGACACCTCGGTGCCGCAGCTGATGCAGACCGACGTCTATGAAGTGATGGTCAAGAACCCCAGCTTCCGCACTCTCGCCTCCGATCCGGGATTTGCCGCACTCGCGCAGAACCCCGCCGCGATGGCCGCGATCGCCGCCAACCCGTCCGCCTTCGCCGCGCTCGGCCGCAACCCGCAGGCTTTCCAGGCGCTGCTCGGTGCGGCGCAGGTAACGTCGGCAGCCGCTTCGGCCGCCAACGCCCGCCAGGCCAGCGCCTTTGCCGCGATGGCGAGCCACGCACCGTCGTTCGCTGCAATGGCGTCGCAGCCGGCGGCGTTCGCTGCCCTCGCGGCTCACCCGGCCGCCTTCGCAGCGCTCGCCAATCACCCCGCGGCGTTCGCGGCGATGGCCGCAAACCCCGCTTCGTTCGCGGCGTTCGGCAAGAACCCGGCCGCCTTTCAGTCAGCTGCGGCAACCCCCGCGAGCTTCAGCGCGATGGCGGGGCAGGCCGATGCCTTCCGGGCGCTCGCACGCGATTCAGCGGCAATGAGCGCACTTACCGCCGACGCCTCCGCGTTCACGGCGCTCGCGTCCAACGCCAAGGCCTTCCAGTCCCTCGCCAGCGATGCCAGCGCCTTCCGCGCTGCGACGAACGCCCAGGCGCTGTCGGCCATGGCGAGCAACGCCGATGCCTTCCGCGCCGCCGCCGGCAATGCCCAGGCACTGTCCGCGATGGCCACCTCGGCGAGCGCATTCGCCTCACAGCTTGGGGCTGCCAATGCCCGCGTCAGCAACGCCATGTCGGCGGATGCGCGCGTCAGCAGCGCCATGTCGGCCGACGCGCACAACGCCAACGCGATGAACGCCCAGATGGCAGCGCGGGGCAGCGCGGCGCAGGGCCTCAACGCTCAGATGGCCTCGGCGATGGCGATGCATGCCAGCGCGTTCCAGGCGCTCGCGGCTCAGCCGGCAGCGTTTGCTGCGATGGCGGCACATCCGGCGGCGTTTGCGGCGATGGCGCGTCACTCCGTGGCGTTCCAGGCGATGGCCGCCAACCCGGCGGCTTTCGCAGCGTTCGGCAAGAACCCGGCGGCCTTCCAGGCGGCGGCGGCGAACCCGGCGAGCTTCGGTGCGATGGCGCGTCAGTCGGCTGCCTTCCAGGCGATGTCGCGGGATGCGGCAGCGATGTCGGCGCTTGCGGCCGATGCTTCGGCCTTCAGCGCAATGGCTTCGAACGCGGCCGCGTTCCAGGCGCTCGCCGCCAATGCCAATGCCTTCCAGGCTGCGTCCAAGGTCAACGCCTTCGATGCGATGGCGTCGAACGCGCAGGCTTTCCGCGCTGCCTCGTCGAACGCCCAGGGTCTCGCGGCGATGGCAAACGCCGCCCAGGCGTTCCGCGCCCAGTCCGCCGTCGCTTCGATGGCGGCTTCGGGCGTGGCGAGCCAGGCGCTCAGCGCCCAGGCAGTCAGCGCGATGGCGGCCAACCCGTCCGCCTTCGCGGCAATGGCCGCCAACCCGGCGTCGTTCACCGCGCTCGCCGGGAACGCGCAAGCTTTCGCCGCTTTCGCCCGGCACGGTGCGGCGTTCCAGGCACTGGCCAATCAGCCCGCCTTCGCGGCGCTGGCCTCGAGCCCGGCGTTCGGGGCGATGCTGCGCAGCCCTTCGTTTTCGACCGCGCTCGCTTCGCAGTGAAGTCACTCTAGCGTGACGTGTGCCGGGGGGCACACGCGGTACGGATGGCGCATTCCGGCATTGCTTGCCGGGTGCGCCATTGCCGTTTCGGTCGCTGCGGACGCGCAGACCGTCGAGGGGACGCCGCCGCCGCCTCCGGTGACCCCGACGATCCACGAGGAAGTCGTCCAGCCGGCACCTGATGTCGCCGATCCGGCACCGTCGCCGAACGCCCCGGTCGTGACCCCGGCCACAGCGCCAGCCAAGCCGCGACACGCGCCGGCGATCGACCTGTCGACACTCGAGACCAAAGACCTGTCGCTGCTCTATTTCGACCCGGGCCAGACGTACCTGACGCCCTACGTCGCGCGCAGCTTCGAGAACGCGATCCAGCTCCACGAGAAGATGTTCAACTGGAAGCCGTGGGACCGCACGACCGCGCTGCTCAAGGACTTTTCGGACTACGGCAACGCGGCGGCGCGGTCGTCGCCGAACAACGCCATCCTGCTTGACGTCGCGCCGCTCAGCCTGAGTTTCGAGACCTTCTCGCCCGGCGAGCGCTTCTTCACGCTGACCAACCACGAGCTCGCGCACGTTGCGACGATGGACGTGTGGAACACCCACGACGCCGGCTGGCGCAAGTTCCTGCACGGCAAGCCGATGCCGGTGCAGGAGCATCCGGAATCGATCCTGTACAATTACCTCGCGACGCCGCGGGTGAACGTGCCGCGCTGGTGGCTCGAGGGCAGCGCGGTGTTCATGGAGACATGGATGGCGGGCGGGCTCGGGCGCGGGCAGGGCGCTTTCGACGAGATGGTGTTCCGCGCCAAGGTTCGCGACAACGCCCGACTGTACTCGCCGCTGGGCCTCGAATCCGAGGGCACGTCGGTCGACTTCCAGGTCGGAGTCAACGACTACCTCTACGGCACGCGCTTCTTCAGCTACCTCGCGCTGACCTATTCGCCCGCCAAGGTCATCGAGTGGCTGCGGCGCGACGAGGGCAGCACCGGTTATTACTCTGCCGCCTTCCGCAAGATCTACGGCAAGTCGCTCGATTCCGTCTGGGGCGACTGGATCACGTGGGAGCACGGCTTCCAGACGAAGAACCTCGCGGCGCTGGCGAAATATCCGCTGACCCCGATCGAGCATCTGGTGCCGCACGGCCTCGGGTCGGTGTCGCGGACCTTTTACGACGCCAAGACCAACAGCCTGATCGGCGCCTTCCGCTATCCGGGTGTCATCGGGTTCGTCGGGTCGCTGTCGCTCGACACCGGCAAGATCCGCAAGCTCGGCGAAATCAAGGGCATGATGCTGTACCGCGTCACCTCGATCGCGTTCGACCCAGCGGCGCGCAAGGTCTTCTATACCGAGGATAATTACGCGCTCCGCGACATTGTCGAGGTCGACGTCGACACCGGCAAGCGGCGGATGCTGCTGCGCGACGCCCGCATCGGCGACCTCGTGGTCAACGCTGCCGACAAGTCGATCTGGGGTATTCGCCACCAGAACGGCTTTGCGACCTTGGTCCGTATCCCGATGCCCCACCAGGGCTTCAACCAGGTCCACACCTTCGCCTACGGCACGACGCCGTTCGACCTCGATATTTCGCCGGACGGCACGATGATCTCCGCCTCGGTCGGCGAGATCAACGGGGAGCAGTCGGTCCGCGTGTGGCGGACCGCCGACCTGCTCGCGGGCCAGCCGCCGAGCGATGTCGCGAAGCTCGTGCTCGCGCCGTCGACGCCCGAGGGCTTCGTCTTTACGCCGGACGGAAAGGCGCTCTACGGCAGCGCTTATTATACCGGCGTTTCCAACATCTTCCGGTTCGACATCGCGAGCGGAAAGAGCGAGGCGGTCAGCAACTCCTCGACCGGGCTGTTCCGACCGATCCCGATGGCGGATGGCACGCTCATCGTCGACGAGTACACCGGCGAGGGCCTAACCCCGTCGCGGATGACGCCGAAGCCGCTCGACGACCTTGGTACCGTCGTCTTCCTCGGCACCGAGATCGCCAGGCAGCGCGCCGAGGTAAAGACCTGGGGGGTCGGCTCACCGTCGCGCATCGACCTCGACGCATTGGTCACCGAGCGGGGCCACTACGTGCCGTCGAAAGCGCTCAAGCTCGACGCCGCCTACCCGATCATCGAGGGCTACAAGGGCGACGTCACGTTCGGCTATCACCTCAATTTCGAGGACCCGCTGCAGTTCCGCCAGTTCAAGGCGACGATCAGCGTCTCGCCCTACAACCAGATGAAAGCGCTTGAGCGGCTCCACATCGACCTCGAGCTCAAACTGCTCGATTGGCGCTTCCGCTACTGGCACAACGACGCCGATTTCTACGACCTGTTCGGACCCGTCGAGCGCAGCCGCAAGGGCGACGCGTTCATCCTCAACTACAAGAAAGCCAAGATCTACGACCCGCCGCGCCAGCTCGACGTGTTCGGGACCGCAGCGGCATATTTCGGCCTCGACCAGCTCCCGACGGCGCAGAACGTCCCGTCCAATTTCAGGACGCTGCTCTCTACCGAACTCGGCGCGCGCTACACCAACACCACCAAGTCGCTCGGTGCCGTCGACCACGAGAAGGGCATCGGCTGGGAAGTCGTCGCCGACGCGGACTATGCCAAGTCCAACGTCTACCCACGCATCCATGCCGGTTTCGACGCCGGCGTGCCGCTGCCGATCCACAATTCATCGGTGTGGATCTACACCAGCGCCGGCGTCGCCGGCGGCAAGGCGCTGAGCCCGCTCGGCAGCTTTTACTTCGGCAGTTTCCGCAACAATTACGTCGATGACCGCGAGGTCAAGCGCTACCGCGAACTCGAAAGCTTCCCGGGCTTCGACATCGACGGCATCGATGCGCGCACCTTCGGCAAGGCAATGGCCGAGTGGAACCTGCCGCCGGTGCGCTTCGCCGAGGTTGGCACCCCGAGCCTGTTCCTCAGCTCGGCGCGCACCGCCTTGTTCGCGGGCATCCTCGCCGCCGACCGGGCGTCCGGTGGCTCGCAGACCTACCAGTCGATCGGCGGGCAGGTCGATTTCAACTTTACCGTTGCGCTGCGCCTCCCGATGACGTTGTCGTTCGGGGCCGCTAGCGGGTTCCGTGACGGCCACTACCGGCGTACCGAACTGCTCGCGTCGCTCAAGATACTCTAGTATCGGGTCCGTATGGACCTGCCGATACTGCTTAACTGGGCCGTTGCCCTTGCTCCGGTATTGCTCCTGCTGCTGGCATTCGAGTGGCTCGACGTCTTCCACCTGATCCACATCCGCGCTGTCGTAGTGCTGCTCGCGCTCGGCGTCATTGCCGGGCTCATCGCCTACCCGATCAGCGGGCGCGTCCTCGACACGCTGCCGCTTGGCTTCACGGTCTACAGCCGCTTCGTCGCGCCGTGGCTCGAGGAAGCACTGAAGGGCGCTATGGTGGTCTGGCTATTCGCCCGCAACCGCATCGGCTTCAAGCTCGACGCGGCGATCTCGGGCTTCGCGATCGGTGCCGGCTTCTCGGTCTTCGAGAACTGCATCTACCTCGCCAACCCCGACAACGCGCATTATGCGATGGGCGTCTGGATGGTCCGCGGCCTTGGCACCGCGGTCATGCACGGTGGTGCGACCGCGCTGTTCGCGGTGCTGGCGCATCAGCTCAACGAGGGCCTCGCGCGCGACCACGAGGCAGCGTGGCACCTCCGTCCCAGCCGCTTCGTGCCCGGGTTCCTGGTCGCAGTCGCCATCCACAGTGCCTTCAACCAGTTCCCCGACCGGCCGTTGATCGCCATGGTCGGCGCGTTGCTCGTGCTGCCCGCCGCCATCATCATCGTCTTCCGCTTCGGCGAGCGCGAGGCGCGCAAATGGCTGGCCGAGGAAACCGTCAGTCACCGCGCCGCGCTCGATGAACTGCGCGGCGGAAACTTCCCTGATACCGCCAGCGGCCGGCTGGTCGAGGCGCTCGCCAGCCGGGCCAACGGCAGCGCCCCGCCGGAGCTGATCCGCGAGTATCTCGAGGTTCACACCGAGCTCGTGCTCCGCGCCGAGGAGATGATGGGGCATCAGGCGAACGGCGAAGCGCACGCGCTCGGCAACGGCGACCGCGTGCTGTTCAAGCGGCTCGGCGAGCTTCGCGACCGGCTCGGCCGGACGACCCTGGCGATGCTCGCGCCGCTGCTGCCGTTCAGCCGCGAGGAGCTGTGGGAGATGGACGAATTCCGCCAGCGGCTGCGGGGGCGCTAGCGCATCCGCCGGCTGAAGCGCTCATCGCTTGGCGCGCGCCGGGGCATCGGGTAAGAGCGGCGCCTATGACCTCATTGTCCCTGCGTAAACTGCTGTTGCCGCTGCTCGCCACCGCGCTGGTGTTGACGGGCTGTGCGTCGTCGAAGGGCAAAAAGGACCGCGCCTACATCGCCCGCGACGTCGAGACGCTGTACAATGTTGCCCGCGATACGATGCTCAAGCGCCAGTACAAGCAGGCGGCGGCGATGTACGACGAGGTCGAGCGCCAGCATCCGTATTCGGTGTGGGCCCGCCGCGCCCAGCTGATGAGCGCCTACAGTTATTATGTCGGTCGCCAGTACAACGAGGCGATCCAATCGGCGCAGCGCTTCCTGTCGCTCCATCCCGGCAGCCGCGAGGCACCATACGCCTATTACATCGTCGCGGTCAGCTATTACGACCAGATCTCCGACGTCGACCACGACCAGAAGATCACCCAGCAGGCGCTCGACGCGATGGGCGAGCTGATCCGCCGCTACCCGAACACCGACTATGCCGCCGACGCCAAGCTCAAGATCGACCTGACCCGCGACCACCTTGCGGGCAAGGAGATGGAGATCGGGCGTTTCTACCAGGACAACCGCCAGTACCTCGCCGCTGTCCTGCGCTTCCGTACCGTCGTCGAGAAATACGACACCACGAGCCACATCCCGGAGGCGCTGCACCGCCTCGTCGAGTGCTACCTGTCGCTCGGCATCCCCGAGGAAGCGAAGAAGGCCGCGGCGGTCCTCGGCTACAACTATCCGGGTTCGAAATGGTACGACCGCTCGTTCGCGCTGATCGGCAAAAAGGCCAAGGAAGTCGCTGCCAAGCCCGTCGCCAACAAGCCCGCCGAAGCGGCGAAGGCCACCTGACCGCGGCGCGGCGCAGCGGTGTTCCCCGCTCGGGCAGACGCCCGGGCAATACTAGTTTTTGGGGCAATCCCGCGTGCTGATCGCGCTCGATATCCAGGACGTGGTGCTGATCGAGGCGCTGCGCCTCGATTTCGCCGATGGCCTCAGCGTCCTTACCGGGGAGACGGGGGCGGGCAAGTCGATCCTGCTCGACAGCCTCGGCCTCGCGCTCGGCAGCCGCGCCGATCCCGGGCTGGTACGTGGCGGTGTCGCGCAGGCCCGGGTCACCGCCTGCTTCGAGGTCGGCCCGGGCCACCCGGCGCGCGCGCTGCTCGACGACAACGGCCTCGACGGTACCGAAGACCAGATCATCCTGCGTCGCCAGTTGAAGGCCGACGGTGGCAGTCGCGGCTTCGTCAACGACGTCGCAGTGTCGGCCGCACTGCTCCGCGAACTCGGCGCGAGCTTGGTCGAGGTTCACGGCCAACAGGACGACCGCGGCCTGCTCAACCCGCGCGGCCATCGTGCGCTGCTCGATGCCTTCGCCGGTCTCCGTGCCGAGGTCGCTGCGACGGCCACCGCATGGACGGCCTGGAGCGCCGCGATCGAGGCGCGCGATGCTGCCGCTGCCGCGCTCGATGCGGCCCAGCGTGACCGCGAATGGCTGACCCACGCCGTCGCTGAACTTAACAAGCTTGCCCCCCAGCCCGGCGAGGAAACCGAGCTCGCCGAGGCCCGCGCGACCATGCAGAAGGGCGTCCGCCTCGCCGACGACCTGACGACGATCGGCACCTTGCTCGACGGCTCCGACGGCGGTTTCGCCCGCCTCCGTTCGGCGGCGCGCCGCCTCGACCGCATTGCCCCCGAACACGCGATCCTCGCCGAAGCGCTCGCCAGTCTCGACCGCGCGATCATCGAGGCGGGCGAGGCTGAGGACCATCTCGCCGCCGCCGCACGCGCGCTCGACGTCGATCCGGCGCGCCTCGACGCCGCCGAGGCCCGGCTGTTCGAGCTCCGCGCCGTCGCCCGCAAGCACCGCGTCGAGGTCGAGGCGCTGCCCGCGCTGGCGGTTGAACTGGCGGCGCGCGCCGAGGCGCTCGATGCCGGGGAGGCGGGGCTGGCCAGCCTCGACGTCGCCGTGAGCCGCGCCCGCAAGACCTATGATACTGCCTTCGCAGCGCTGACCGCGGCGCGGACTGCGGGCGCGCTACGGCTCGACGCGGCAGTCACTGGCGAACTGGTGCCGCTCCGTCTCGACGCGGCGCGGTTCCGGACCGGTATCGCACTGCTCGATGCCGGCGGCGAGGGCGCGCACGGCCGCGACCGTGTCGAGTTCGAGGTTTCGACCAACCGCGGCGCGCCGTTCGGGCCACTGACCAAGATCGCTAGCGGCGGCGAGCTGTCGCGCTTCGTGCTCGCCTTGAAGGTCGCACTCGCCGGGGCTGGCACCGCCGGCACGCTGATCTTCGACGAGATCGACCGCGGTGTCGGCGGCGCCGTCGCCAGCGCCATCGGCGACCGCCTCGCACGCCTCGCCGAAACCACCCAGGTCCTGATCGTCACCCACAGCCCGCAGGTCGCGTCACGCGGCGCGCATCAGTGGCGCATCGCCAAGTCGAGCGACGGTCATGTCACCCGCACCGGCGTCGTCGAACTTGCCCCCGACGAACGCCGTGAGGAGATCGCCCGCATGCTGTCGGGCACCGAGGTCACCGACGAGGCGCGCGCGCAGGCAGTACGGCTGCTCGGGATGGTGGCGTGAAGCCCGACGATGAAGTAGCCGCCGAGCTCGCGCAGCTCGCGGCCGAGATTCACGAGCACCGCCGCCGCTACGACGTCGACGACGCCCCGACGATCAGCGACGCCGAGTTCGACGCGCTGTTCGCCCGCAATGCCGCGTTGGAGGCCGAATACCCGCACCTGAAGCGCGCCGATTCCCCCTCCGAGCGCGTCGGCAGCGCCCCCGCTGCGAATTTCGGCAAGATCGTCCACGCGCGACCGATGCTGAGCCTCGACAATGCCTTCGACGAGGCCGACGTCGCCGAATTCATCGGCCGCGTCCGGCGCTTCCTCCGGCTCGCCGCCGACGAACCGGTACGGCTCACGGCGGAGTCCAAGATCGACGGACTGTCGGCGAGCTTGCGCTACGAGGGCGGCCGGCTGGTCAGCGGCGCGACGCGCGGCGACGGCACCACCGGTGAGGACGTCACCGCCAACCTCCGTACGCTGGATGATATCCCGGAACGGTTACCAGCGGGATCGCCCGATATTGTCGAGGTCCGCGGCGAGGTCTATCTCGGCAAGGCGGACTTCCTTGCGTTCAACCAAGCCCAGATCGCTGCCGGCTCGCGTATCTACGCTAATCCCCGCAACTTCGCGGCGGGCTCGCTGCGCCAGCTCGACGTCGCGGTCACCGCGTCCCGCCCGCTCCGCTTCTTCGCCCACGGCTGGGGCGAGTTATCCGCGCCACTGGCGGACACCCAGTCCGACACGATGGCGGCGCTCGCGGCGATGGGCTTCCCGGTGGTCGCCGACCTCACCGTCATCGAGGGTGTCGAGGCGGCGACCGCGGCCTACCGCGCCATCGAGACCGCACGTTCAGCCTTGCCGTTCGATATCGACGGCGTGGTGTTCAAGGTCGACCGCCTCGACTGGCAGGAGCGGCTGGGGCAGGTGGCGCGGACGCCGCGCTGGGCGGTGGCGTGGAAGTTCGCCGCCGAACAGGCCACCACCCGCCTGCTCGCGATCGACATCCAGGTTGGCCGTACCGGTTCGTTGACCCCGGTGGCGCGCCTCGAGCCGGTCGGCGTCGGCGGCGTGATCGTCACCAACGCGACCCTCCACAACGAGGACGAGATCGAGCGCAAGGACGTCCGTGTCGGCGACATCGTCCGCATCCAGCGCGCCGGCGACGTCATTCCGCAGATCGTCGGGCACGTCACCCCCGAGGCCGAACATGCGGCGCTTGAACCCTTCCGGTTCCCGACCGTCTGCCCCGAGTGCGGCAGCGCCGCCGAGCGCGAGGCGGGCGAGGTCCGGCGGCGCTGCACCGGCGGCCTGATCTGCCCCGCCCAGCGCGTCGAGCGGCTCCGGCACTTCGTCTCGCGCCGCGCCCTCGACATCGAGGGCCTTGGGGCTGAGCGCATTGTGCTGTTCTTCGAGGCCGGGCTGGTCAGTACGCCCGCGGACATCTTTCGGCTCAAGGACGCCCGTGACACCTTGCTCGAGTGGAAGGGCTTCAAGCCGACCTCTGTCGACAAGCTGATTGCCAGCATCGACGCGCGGCGCTCGCCCCCTTTCGACCGTTTCCTGTTTGGCCTCGGCATCCGCCACATCGGCGAGGACCGGGCTCGGGAAATCGCTCGTTCGTTCGGAAGCTGGGAAGCATTTGCAGCGCGCATGACCGAGGCGGTCGAGCGCCTGCGCAGCCGCCGTGCCGAGGGGCCGGCGCTCGGTGAAATCCCCGAACGCCACGCCGCCCGCATCGCGGTCGAACTTGCCGAGGTCATCGGCGTAACCCGCATCGGGGGCGAAGTCGCTGAGGCACTCACCGACTTCTTCGCCGAGGCGCACAACACCGATGTTCTTGACGACCTGCTCGGTGAAGTCGTCGTCGCGCCGGTCGAACGGAGCGCGGTCGGCTCCGAGGTCTCGGGCAAGACAGTCGTCTTCACCGGCACGCTGACGACCCTCAGCCGAGACGAGGCGCGGGCGCAGGCCGAGGGGCTCGGCGCACGTGTTGCGGGTTCCGTCTCGGCGAAGACCGACCTGGTTATCGCCGGCGAGGGCGCAGGGTCGAAAGCAACAAAGGCCGCGGCGCTCGGCGTGCGGGTTATAGATGAGGCAGGCTGGCAGGCAATCGTCGACGCCGCACGTTGATACTATGCGCCCACCGCATGGCTGCAATCGACTTCGCTGCACTGCAGCGAACCTGCGAATAGTTTATATCCGCATCACCGGAGCGGCACAGCCTCTCCGGATTTTGCAGGAGAACGGCCATGAAGGCCAACGTCGAAACCATCGAGCCGATCGTCCGGCCGACTGCGGTTACGCAGTCCGTCCGCACGACCCAGCGCGCGTCGCGCCGGCTCGGCTTTGCGCCCATCCGGGCGGAAGCCGCTCTGTTCCACGCCTGGCGCGCCTAGTCCTAGCGGGCCTAGTCCTAGCGGACTGTCGACCTAAGAACGGAGGACCAGCGTCGGCCATTCGCCGCCGCTGGTCGCCACGCGTTTGAGGCCTCGCGCCGCATAGGCCCCGGTGACTTTCGCAGCCTGGCTGTCGAGCAATCCGGCCAGCACGACGAACCCGCCCGGTTTTAATGCCCCCGCGATTGACCCAGCGAGCTCGACCAGCGGTTGCGCCAGGATATTGGCGATGACCAGATCATAGGGCGCGCGCTGCCGCAGTCGGCGATCGTTCAGTCCCTTCGCTGCAAACACGTCGACCCGCCCGGTGCCGACGCCGAGCGAGACAGCGTTTACCCGGGCATTGGCGCGCGCGACGACCGCCGCGACCGGATCGATGTCGCTGGCGGTGACCCGCGCCCGCCGCCATGTCAGCGCCGCGGCGAAGGCGAGGACGCCGGTGCCGGTCCCCAGATCCACGATATTCTCGAAGCGGTGCGAACGCGCCAGCCGGTCGAGCGCCGACAGGCAGCCTGCGGTCGTCGCATGCTGCCCGGTCCCGAACGCCAGTCCCGCGTCAATGACCAGGCCGATCTCGCCGGGCCTGAGCCGGTGCGCATGCTCGCGCGTCGCGACGTGGTAGCGGCCCGCCCGTACCGGCTCTAGCCCGGCCTGGCTGAGCGTCACCCAGTCCGTATCGGGGAGGCGCTCGACCTGCGGCGCGGCAATGCTGCCCGGTGCCATCGCCGACAGCCTCGCGAGCCATTCCGGTTCAGGCTGGTCGGCGAAATAGGCGTGCAGCAGCCAGTCGTCGGGGCGCCCCGGATCGGGCTCGTCGGTCAGCAGCGTCGGCGGGGAGTCGAGATCGGCGAAGACCTCGTCGGCGAACGGTATCGCTTCGGCCTCGGCGCGGTTGCAGTGGAGCGTGACCCTCCAGCCGCCGGAATTAGCGGACATAACTGGCCCCGTTGACGTCGAGTGTCGCGCCGGTCAGCGAAGCAGGGGCATCAAGCGCCAGCCAGCGGATCGTCTCGGCGACTTCCTCGGGCGAGGCGACGCGGCCGAGGGGGATGTCGGCAAGCAGCGTGTCGCCGCCGCGGCTGCCGAGATAATCTTCCGCCATGCCGGTCATGACGAAGCCGGGCGCGACCGCGTAGGCGAGGATGTTCTGTACCGCATAGGCTCGCGCGATCGTCTTGGTCATGGCGATGAGCCCGGCCTTGGCGGCGGCATAGTGCCAGTGCGCGGGGGAGTCGCCGCGGTGCCCGGCGCGGCTGGCGACGTTGACGATGCGGCCGCGACCGTTCTCCTGGAAGTGCAGCACGGCGCGGCGGCACAGGTCGGCCGGGGCCTGGAGATTGATCGCGTTGCTGCGCGCCCACATCGCCTGCCACTCGGCATCGTGCGCATTGACCGCGACGGCCTCGAACACGCCGGCGTTGTTGACGAGGACATCGATGCGGCCGCCGAGGCGCTCGAGCGCCGCGTCCCATAGCCGGTCCGCTGCACCTCGGTGCGACAAGTCGGCCGCGAGGAGACGATTCTCGCCGCGAGTCGATTGTCCGGCGACGGTCGCTCCGGCGGCCGTCAGGACCGCGAGTGTGGCCGCGCCGATGCCGCGCGATGCGCCGGTCAGGAGTATGTTGGTCATGCCCGCGTCATGGCCGCAGCGAGCGCGACCGGCAAGGTGTCAGCTCGGCAAGGCGTCGACGATTGCGCCGGCGGGGTGGTGCCGGTCGAGGTGACGCCTTAGCAGGCGGAGGTTCTTGGTGTTCGACTTGAACAGGAAGTCGAGCACGTCGCCGATAAACGGGATCGCGCCGACCGCCGTATCGAGGCCGACGTTGGCCAGCATACGCGCCTGCAGCCAGCGCGACGCACCGACGTTGCGCGCCTCGACGACGAGCCACACGCCGACCAGTCCGGTGATTACGTCCCCTGCGACAGGGATCAGCCCGACGACCGCGTCGAGGCCGAACTGGCGGCTCGTGCCGGGGATGGTGAAGCCGCGCTCCATGACGCGCTCGATCAACGCGATGCGGGCGCGGGTGCCGGCGGGGTCGCGGCCGGCCAACGGGTGGGCGGCGAGGCGGTCGAGGGGGAGGGTGGCCACTGGCGTGCGGGTGCTTTCGGGCGGGATGCCGGAGAGCGAAGATGGTGGTTGGCGGCGGGGGTGCAAGTACTGGGCCCGCGCCTCCGCCTCGTCATTCCGGCGAAGACCCGAACCCGGTCGCCTCCAGCACTCCACGTCCAGGGTCCGTGATGCAACCGGGTTCCGGCCTTCGCCGGAATGACAGCGGCGATGCGGACCAAGTACCAATCCTCTTGACACCACGAACCCTTTCGGTTAGTCCCGGTGCTGGGTCTCGTATCCTTTGGTGAGGGCCCACCGGCGAACAGGGAGCGCTACCCTGGAACTCCGGTTACGCGTTCGCTGCATGGGCACCACGGGAAGCCGCCGCCGACAGGACACCACGTTGCCGATCTTGGCCTGTGAAGCCGGGATTGGGTGGCACCCTTCGAGTTTCAACACCAGCCGTTCCGTCGACGCCCGCCCCATGCAGCGATCACACGCCTCGCATTCAGCCTCGCGGCCCCACCCAGTTAGCGCCGGGCGGGAACCAGCCGGAGGCCGGACGGGCCAAGATTATCGCCCCCACGGTGTTGGAACACCGGCGGGGGCTTTGGCACGTCTAAATCCTGCCCGGCTTCGGGGAGGAGGATCGCGCCCCGTCAGGGAGCAATCGGGGTGAGCGCGAGCTTCTCGAGTCCCTTCAGCGCGCCATCAGGTCGGGCAGCCACTTCTCGTGTGCGGTGCGGAGGGCGGTGAGCGGGACGCTCCACCCCGCGCCCGCCAGTGACGTTCCGCCGATAGTACCGATTCGGCGGAAGTTCGTCGGCGCTGGGCCGGTCACGAACCCCGCGGGGAGGGTGACGAGGTAGCGCGCCTGGTCCTCGCCGAACGCTTGTGCGGTGGTCGGCTCGTCGTGCGACAACGTCAGGCCGATGTCACCCGCCAGCGCCATTTCAGCCAAAGCGACGAGGAGCCCGCCGTCGGATATATCGTGCACAGCGGTCGCACCGTTCGCGATCAGGCTGCGGACCAGTTCGCCCGCGCGGCGCTCCGCCGAAAGATCGACGGGCGGGGGTGGGCCTTCTTCCCGGCCGGTGATCTCGCGCAGCCACAATGACTGGCCTAGATGTTCGGCATCGGCGCCGACAAGCCAGACCTCCTCGCCCTCCGCCTTGAACGCGATCGTCGCCGACTTCGACCAGTCCGCGAGCAGCCCGACTGCTCCAATCGCAGGCGTCGGCAAAATACCGGTGCCTTCGGTCTCGTTGTACAGGCTCACGTTGCCGCTCACGACGGGGAAGTCGAGCGCGCGGCAGGCCTCGGCCATGCCCTCGATGCAGCCGACCAGCTGCCCCATGATCTCGGGGCGTTGCGGGTTGCCGAAGTTGAGGCAGTCGGTGACCGCGAGCGGCGTCGCGCCGACCGCGCAGAGGTTCCGGTAGGCCTCGGCAATCGCCTGCTTGCCGCCCTCGACGGGGTCGGCGAAGCAATAGCGCGGCGTGCAATCGGTGGTGATCGCGAGGCCCTTTTGCGTGCCGTGGACGCGGACAACCGCGGCGTCGCCGCCGGGGCGCTGGACGGTGTCGGCGCCGACCATGTGGTCGTACTGCTCCCAGATCCAGCGGCGCGAGGCGATGTCGGGGCAGGCCATCAGCTTGAGCAGGTCGGCGGCGATGTCGGTGCTCTCGGGCACGTCGGCGAGCGGCGCGCGCTTGGGCGTCGGGACGTGCGGGCGGTCGAGCTTGGGGGCCTTGTCGGCGAGCGGGGCGAGGGGGATCGCACCGACGGTCTCGCCGTGGAAGGTGAGGGTCAGCGTCTCGCCCGCGACGACCTCGCCGATGACGGCGAAATCGAGCTCCCACTTGCGGAAGATCGCCTCGGCGAATTCCTCGCGGCCGGGCTTGAGGACCATCAGCATGCGCTCCTGGCTCTCACTGAGCATCATCTCGTAGGGGGTCATCGCGTCCTCGCGGACGGGGACCTTGTCGAGGTCCAACCGGAGGCCGACGCCGCCCTTCGACGCCATCTCGACACTGGAGCTGGTCAGGCCGGCCGCTCCCATGTCCTGAATTGCGACGATGGCGTCGGACGCCATCAGTTCGAGGCAGGCCTCGATCAGCAGTTTCTCGGTAAACGGGTCGCCGACCTGCACCGTCGGCCGCTTGTCCTCGCTGTCCTCGGTGAACTCGGCCGACGCCATGGTCGCGCCGTGGATGCCGTCGCGGCCGGTCTTGGAGCCGACGTATACGACACTGTTGCCGATGCCGGCGGCGGCGGAATAGAAGATCTTGTCGGTGCGGGCGACGCCGACGGTCATCGCATTGACCAGGATGTTGCCGTTGTAGGCGGGGTGGAAGTTGGTCTCGCCGCCGACCGTGGGGACGCCGACGCAATTGCCGTAGCCGCCGATGCCGGCGACGACACCGCGGATCAGGTGCTTCATCTTCGGCGCGTCGGGCATGCCGAAGCGCAACGCGTTCATGTTGGCGACCGGCCGCGCGCCCATCGTGAAGACATCGCGCAGGATGCCGCCGACGCCGGTCGCGGCGCCCTGGTAGGGCTCGATGAAGCTCGGGTGGTTGTGGCTCTCCATCTTGAAGATGCAGGCGTCGCCGTCTCCGATGTCGATGACTCCGGCGTTCTCGCCGGGGCCACAGATCACCCACGGCGCTGTCGTCGGCAGCTTCGCGAGGTGCATTCGGCTCGACTTGTAGCTGCAATGCTCGGACCACATCACCGAGAAGATGCCGAGTTCGAGCAGGTTGGGCGCGCGCCCCATGCTGTCGACGATGGTGTCGTACTCGGCGGGGGTGAGGCCGTGGTCGGCGACGATCTGCGGGGTGATCTCGGTCATGCCGCGCGCCTTAGCCGAGGTCGCGCCGCGTGTCATTGGCCCGTAACGTTGTTCGTGTTAT
Source organism: Sphingosinicellaceae bacterium (assembly GCA_019285715.1). NCBI lineage: Bacteria > Pseudomonadati > Pseudomonadota > Alphaproteobacteria > Sphingomonadales > Sphingosinicellaceae > Sphingosinicellaceae bacterium. The sequence goes on along the minus strand of CP079108.1, from coordinate 2,483,113 downwards.
GTTCTTAAATGCGAATCGAGGGAGAGCGGACGTGAACATCAGGGAAGTTGCCGACGATTGCGTGACCATGTCGAAGGCCGGGCACAGCGACCAGATCGGCGAGAAATACTGGGCCGACAACATTGTCAGCATCGAGGCGATGGAAGGTCCGATGGCGCGGCTGGAGGGCATCGAGGCGGTGCGCGGCAAGTCGGCGTGGTGGGACGCCAACCACAGCATCGACAAGCTCGAGACCTACGGACCATACGTCAACGGCGACCAGTTCGCGATCCGCTGGGTGATGGACGTCACCCACAAGCCGGACGGCAAGCCGATGCACATGGAGGAGGTCGCGCTGTACACGGTCGCGGACGGCAAGATCGTCGAGGAGCGGTTCTTCGCCGGCAGCTAGGCCGGCGTCAGCGCGGTGCGGACCAGATCGCGGCCATCGCGTTGCCGACCCACGACTGCGGGCGCGAGGGCAATTCGCGTTCGGCGCGCTCCGCGGCGGCAATGCGGAGCTTGGCGCGGGCGAAGGCCTGGGCAAGGCTTTGACGGCCGCTCAGCTCGCGCAGCATCGCCTCGCCGAAGACGGTCAACTCGCGGCTGTCATCGCAGCCGAACGAGGTGCGATCGACATCGGCGGCGGTCAGCAGAATCGTGGTCGGGCTGGCCAGCGGCTTGATCCAGGTTGCGCCGAAGCAGGCCGAAATTATGATGATGCGGCGCTGGATGCCGGCGCGCTGCAGGTCGCCGGCCAGCGCGGTTGCAGTCAGGTCCTCGAAGTCGAGGCGCGGTGCGTCCATCTCGATGTTGGCGTCGCGGCCGCCGTGCGATGCCAGGTAGATGATCAACGTGTCGCCTCGAACGGCGCGCCGGCCGATCGCAGCGATGGTCAGAGCAACGGTCCTGGGCGACGCGAGGATGCCGCGCCGGACCTGGTCGGGTGAATTGCTGAGGACCAGCGACGGTCCCGGGGTGCGCGCGGTCAGGACGCCGGCGGCACGCCTCGCCTCGCGGTCGAACAGCGCCTGGAAGCCGCTGCCACCGACCGCGAGGACGAAGGTTTCCGGGGCAGGGCCGTGCGCGGGCAGGGCGGCAATGCGGGCCGCGATCCGGGGGCGCTGGTCGATCAGCGCGTCGGTAACCGGCAGGCCCTCGAAACGCGCGGCCTGCTTGTCGGCATCGCTGGCAACGGGTGCGCTGGCGGCGATGACCGGCTTCGCGACCGCGCCCGAGACCAGTGGCGATGGGAGGTGGGCGACCGTCAGCACGATTGCGCCGAACCTGATGATCACACTCCGAGCGGGCTTGGTCGCACCGGGGCTTGGGAGGAGGAGGCGGCGCACGACCGCTTCATAGCTGTGGCGATAACCGCCTGTCGTCTGCAGATTGCCGCACCTAGCCGCGGAGTCGCTCGAACTGCTCGACGAAGCCGAGCCACTGCGGGGTCATGGACAGCGGCACCACGAGCAGCTGTACCGCCAGCACCGCCGCGCCGCCAATGACGTAGGCGCGGTGCGGTCGACCCCGGCTGCGCCAGTCGTAGATCATCCCGGCGACGATGAAGAGATCGGCAATTATGCCGGCGGGGATGGTAAAGAATACCGGCGGCGACGGCCCGAGGTGCTGGCCCGCACCCGCCAGCAGGATGAACACGCGGGCGATCGCCGCCTGCAGCATCGCGGCGCTGGCGACGATGATGAGCCTTTTGTGGGTTTCGGGCCGGCGGACGTTGGCGAACGCGACGATGAGCAGGCTGCCCCAGACCAGCAGGCCGACGAGCGGGACGACCGAGAAGCGTCGCGCCGACTCGCCGAAGCCGTTGAGTTCCGCCAGGTGGATCGAGTTGAGCACCGCGACCGGCACCGAGAATGCCATCATCCCCGCCAGCGCGACCCCGGCGAGGCCCCAGTCCTTGTGGCGGAGTGTCCGGCCGCTGGCGACCAGCGCCGACTGGACGAACAGGAACAGCACCCAGGCCGTGAACAGGGCGCCGTGGATATACAGGATCGGCGCACCGACCGAGGCTCCGGTCGCCATCGGCCGCCAGAACGTCGGGGTAAAACCGCCGAAGGCGGCGACGACGATCGCGCCCGACATCCAGACGTAGAAACGGCGGTCCCTCGCCACCCGGTCGCGCGGGATCGGCGCGCTCGCCGGAGCGATCGTTGATGCTGCCACGCTCGCCATCGAATGCGCCCCGCGGTGTCCGGTGAGGTCGCTATAGCCGAAAATCAGCCCGGACTTAAGACGTCTCGTTACGCCTGCTCACGCGCCGCTCGGCTGGCGACGAGCGCGTCGATGTCGGCGTCTGCGAAGCCCGCCTCCGCCAGCACGCTGCGGGTGTGTTCGCCGAGGCGGGGCGGGTAGCGCAGCGGCGGGCGGACTCCGTCGAAACGCACCGGCACGCCGGGGTAGCGCAGTGTCCCCGCCGGGTCGGGCAATTCCTCGAAGAAATCCGTCGCGGCCAGTTGCGGGTCCGTGAGCAGGTCCTCAAGCGTCGCCATCGGCGCGGCGGGGATCTGCAGGCGGCCGAGTGTGGCGACCCAGTCGGCGGTGGTGCGGGTGGCGATGAACTCGCCCGCCAGCGCGTACAGCGCGCCGATGTTGGTGGTGCGGACACCGACGTCGGTGAAACGCGCGTCGACGGCGAGGTCGGGGCGTCCGACCTCGGTGAAGAACGCCCGCCAGTGCACGTCGGTGTAGGGCATCGTGCAGATGAAGCCGTCCGCGGTCGGCAGCGGGCGACGCCATGCGGCCATGGCGCGGGGGTAGCCCATCGCACCGCGGGCGGGCACGAACTGCTCGCCGTACAGGTGCTCGACGAGGTTGAAGGCGACGACGCTCTCAAACATCGGCACCTCGACGAAGCCGCCAGCTCCCGTGGCGTTGCGCCGGACCAGTGCGGCGAGGATGGCGATGGCCGCGGTCAGACCGCTGACCTTGTCGGCGTTGATCGCGGGGTAATAGGCGGGCGAACCGCTCTGGCGCCCCATCAGGTCGGCAATGCCGGTCATGCCCTGGATGACGTCGTCATAGGCCGGCTTGCCCGCATACGGTCCGCCGTCGGCGAAACCGTGAAGCCCGGCGAACACCAGCCTCGGGTTGCGGGCCAGCATGGTCGCAGGGTCGAGGCCGAGCTTCGCGAGCTTTTGCGGACGGATCGAGTGGAGCAGCACGTCGGCCCCGTCGACGAGGCGCAGCAAGGCTTCCCGCGCGCCGGGATCGCCGAGATCGAGGACGATCGAACGCTTCGACCGGTTCACCCCCAGGAAGATCGCCGACATGCCGGGCTCGTGGCTCGGCCCGGTGTAGCGCGTCGAACAGCCGCCGGGGGCCTCGACCTTGACGACGTCCGCACCGAGGTCAGCCAGCCACTGCCCGGCATAAGGCGCGAACACGACCGAGCCGAGGTCGAGGACCTTTATGCCGGCGAGGGGCAGCGGCGCTGAGGCCTCAGGACTGGCGGGTGCGTCTGCGCTCAAAGGTTGGGCATCATCGCCTTGAGGCGCACCGCGAGCAGCTGGATGCGGTCGGCCGCTTCGCCGAAGGTCGTGCCGTTGGTCTTGTCGCCTTCCGCGAACGCTTCGCGTGCGGCGTCGACATAGCCTTCGCGGTCGTCCTCGAGGGCCGACAGCACGATCTCGGCTTCGTCTTCGGTGAGCGTCAGTGTGATGGTATCGGACATAGTCGGTCCTTTGGCAGGGATTGGCGGCGGGGTCTAACGTCGGGCGCAACGGGCGGCAAGGCCGGTAGTGCCCGCCGGTGTGCTACTCCGCCGCGATGCGCTGTCGTTCGGGCAGGTCGAGCGGCAGGGCGGGCTGCTCCGGCAGCTTGCGCGCCCGGCGGCGACTGCCGATCCCCTCGATGCCGAGATAGACGACCGGTGTGATGAACAGGGTCAGCACCTGGCTGACCAGCAGCCCGCCCATGACCGCGATGCCGAGCGGCTGCCGTAGCTCCGCGCCCGCGCCGATGCCGGCCGCGAGGGGCAGGGCGGCGGCGATGGCGGCGAAGGTCGTCATCATGATCGGTCGGAAACGCTTGATGCAAGCCTCGCGGATCGCGAACGCCGGGGCCCAGCCCTGCTCGCGCTGCCCCGACAGCGCGAAGTCGATCATCATGATGGCGTTCTTCTTGACGATGCCGATCAGCATGACGACGCCGATGATGCCGATTGTGTCGAGCGGCATACCGAACAGCGCCAGCGCGGCGACCGCGCCGATGCCCGCCGCGGGCAGTCCCGACAGGATGGTGATCGGGTGGCGGAAGCTTTCATACAGCACGCCGAGCACGATGTAGATCACCACGATCGCCGCGATGAACAGGATCGGCATCGACTTGGTCGAGGCCTCGAACGCCTGCGCGTTGCCCTGGAACGAGCCGGCGATCCCCGCGGGCATGGCGAGGTCGGTCTCGACCTTGTCGATGCGGGTCTTGGCATCGGACAGCGCGACGCCCTTCGACAGGTTGAAGGCGATCGTAACGGCGGGCAGCTGCGACTGGTGGCTGATCGACAGCGGCGCGCCCTCGATCACCGTCCGGGTGACGGCCGACAGCGGCACCGTCGCGCCGTTGGCACCGCGGACATAGAGCAAGCCGATGCTGTCGGGGGTCATCTGCAGGTCGGGGCGGACCTCGAGGATGACCTGGTAGCTGTCGACATCGGTGTAGATCGTCGAGACCTGGGCGTTGCCGAACGCGGCGTACAGCGTCGAGCGGATCGACTGGACCGGCACGCCGAGCCGGCTGGCGGCGTCGCGGTCGATGACGACCCGCGCCTGGCGGCTGCCGATGGTGAAGTCGGAGGTGACGTCCTCGAAGCCGGGCGTGGCGCGGAGCCGCGCCTCGAACTGCGGCGCGAAGTCATAGAGCGCGGCGCCGTCGACCGAGGCGATGGTGTACTGGTAGTTCGAGGCCGACTGGCGCGCGCCGAGCGTCAAATTCTGCGGGATGTTCGGGAATGCCGACACACCTGGCAGCCCCGCGAAGCTCTTGCGCAGCCGGGCCTGGACGACCTCGGCGGAGTCACGCTCGTTGCGGGGCTTGAGCATCGCGAACATGCGTCCGCCCGCGCCGAACCCGGTGAACGACGCGGCGCGCAGCACGGCGGGGTCCTTGAGCAGGATTGCGGCGATCGCATCCTGCTTGGCCTGCAGTGTCGGATAGGAGGCGTCGGGCGCGACCTCGGTGCCGACGAAGATCGTGCCGGTGTCCTCGGTCGGGAAGAAGCCCTTGGGCACCGCGCCGAAGCCCCACACCGCGACGCCGATCGACACGACGGTCAGGACCAGCACCGCGCGCTGGTGGCGCAAGGTCCCGTCGAGGGCGCGTACGTAGGCGCTCTGCAAGCGCGCGAAGCCGGCGGTGGTGACCCGCGCGACGCGGCCCGGTGCCTCGTGCCCGGCCTTGAGGACGCGCGCCGCGACCATCGGGATCAGGGTGAGGGACAGTAAAGCCGAAACCGCGATGGCGATGGTCATGACCACCGCGAACTCGTGGAACAGGCGCCCGATGACGCCGCCCATGAACAGCAGCGGGATGAAGACGGCGACCAGGCTGACCGAGATCGAGACGACGGTGAAGGCGATCTCGCGGGTTGCGGTGACCGCGGCGTCGCGGGGTTTCTCGCCCATCTCGATGTGGCGGACGATGTTCTCCAGTACGACGATGGCGTCGTCGACGATGAACCCGGTCGCCAGCGTCAGCGCCAGCAGGCTGAGGTTGTCGAGGCTGTAGCCAAAGGCATACATGCCGCCGAAGGTGCCGATCGCGGCGACGGGCAGGACCAGCGCCGGGATGATCGTCGCGCGCAGGTCGCCGAGCACCAGGTAGATCACCAGGATGACCAGCAGTGCGGTGCCGATCAGCGTGTACTGCGCGTCGGTCACCGAATGACGGATCGACTGCGACCGGTCGACGTGGATGTCGAGCGTGGATGAGCGCGGCATTGTCGTGCGGAGGTCGGGGAGCATGCTGATGACCCGGTCGACGAGCTCGACGACGTTGGCCCCGGGCTGGCGGGTGATCGCCACCATGATCGCTGGCTCGCCGTTGAACTTGGCCAGCGTGCGCAAGTTCTCGTAGCTGTCGATGGCGGTCGCGACATCGCCGACGCGGACCGGCACGCCGTTCTTCTGGGCGATGACGATGTTCTGAAATTCGGCCGCCGACTGCATGTTGCCGGTCGCGTCGAGGACATAGTTGCGCGGTCCGTTGCCGATCAGGCCGACGGCGCTGTTGGTGTTGGCGGCGGCGACCGCGAGACGCAGGTCCTCGGGCGTCAGGCCGCGCGCGGCGAGTTTCTGCGGATCGAACTGGACGCGGACCGCGAACTTCTTGGCGCCGTAGGTCTGCACCGTGCTGACGCCGGGCAGGGTTGACAGGCGCGGCACGATCGTCGTGTCGAGAATACGCTGCAGGTCGCTGAGTTTCCGCGCCGGGTCCCGCGCCGCGATGATCAGCACCGGTTGGTCGGCGGGGTTGATCTTCTGGTACGAGGGCGGGTCGAGCATCTCCTTCGGCAGGCGGCGCTGCACCGCCGAGATCGCCGCCTGCACGTCGAGCGCGGCGGCGTCGATGTTGCGGTCGAGCGCGAACTGGATGGTGATCTGGGTCGAGCCGGTCGAGCTCAGGGACGTGATCTGGTCGATGCCCGCGATGGTCGACATCTGGCGCTCGATCGGCGTCGCCACCGAGCTCGCCATGGTTGCCGGATTGGCACCGGCGAGTGTCGCCGAGACCTGGATCGTCGGCAGGTCGATCTGGGGCAGGGCGGCAACCGGGAGCTGGCGGTAGCCGAACAGACCCGCCAGCACGATCGCGACGGTCAGCAGGATGGTCGCGACCGGCCGGCTGACGATCAGCGCGATCGGGCTCATGCAGCCGCCGCGGCAGGCGCGGGATCGCCCTTGATGCGGACCGGGTCGCCGGGCTTGAGCTTCGCCAGCGCGTCGGTGACGATGCGGGTACCCGGCGTGATGCCGCTGGCGACGAATGCGCGGCCACCCGCACGCCCGGCGATCACGATGGGCGTCATCACGACCTTGTCGCCGGCGCCGACGGTCCACACGAAGCTGCCGTCGCGGCCGTTCTGGACCGCGGCCTCGGTCAGCGAGACCAGCCGTCGCGACGCGCCGAGGGGGACCGAGACGCCGACCAGCCCGCCGGGCCATAGCTCGCCGTGGCCGTTGTCGAACTCGGCCTTGGCAGCGAGCGATCCGGTGGTCGGGTCGACATTGTTGTCGAGGAACACCAGCCGCCCGCTGGCGAGCCGCGCGCCGGTGTCGCGGTCGTTGGCGAGGACGCCGACGGTGCCCTGGGACAGCGCGTTGCGCAGCGTCTGGATGCGTTCGGGTGGCACAGCGAAGCGCACGGTGATCGGTGACAGCTGGTTGACCGTGACCAGCGGGACCGTGTCGGCAGCGCGGACGGTGGCCCCGACCTTGTAGCCGATCTCGCCGGTACGGCCGCTGACCGGCGCGCGGACGGTGAGGTAATCGAGCGAAGTCTGTGCCGCGCTGATCGCGGCGCGAGCCTGCTCGATCGAGGCGTTGCCGGTTTCGGCCGCGGCCTGCTTGATGTCGATCGTCGCCTTGGAGACGAAGCCGCTGGCGACCAGCGACTGCGACCGCTTGAGGTCGGCGGCGGCCTGCGCCGAGGTTGCGGATGCGCTGGCGAGGGCAGCGCGGCTCTGCGCGATCTGGGCACGGACGGCGCGGTCGTCGAGACGGAACAGCGGCTGACCGGCGCGCACCGTGTCGCCTTCGCGGAACAGCACGGCGGTGATCTGCCCGTCGACGCGGGTCCGCACTGCGACCGATTGCAGCGGGGTGACGGTGCCGAGCGCGTCGAGGCGCAGCACGTAATCGGCGGTCGTGGCGGTCTCGGCAGCCACCATCATCGGTGGGCGCTGCTTGGCTTTCGACGCATCGTCGGCCCCACCGCACCCGCCAAGCCCAAGGGCAAGCAGCAGCATCGGCAGCAAGGAGCGCGTCAGGATCATGCGATTTGGGGCCGTCCGGCTGTTTCGGGGCGGTCATGCCACGCTCTCGCCCGCCGTCCAAGCCTCGGCGCGACAAAGGTTACGGTAGCGCAACGCCGGCCCCGCGACATCGTGGCCGCGCATCCGAGCGCGGCGGTGCCGGTTGGAGCGAGTGCCGAACGATCGGCTTTCATTTCACGGAGTTACCATGCCTGCTCGTTTCACCACTACCGCGAACGCCTTCGAGAAGGGCATCGAGAAGACCAAGCCCGACGCCGGAATCAAGCTCATCGAATATTGGGAAGAGGCCCTGTCGTCGGTCGATATTCCCGGCACCAAGGGCATTGCCCGCGACCTCGAGGCGCTGAAGAAAGCACTGGGCAACGAGACCCCGGACGAGGAGCGGATCAAGAACCTGCTCGGCAAGCTGTCGGAGGAAGTCACCAAGATCGCCGGTCGCACCGAGGGTGCCGTCCAGCCCAAGCTCAACGACCTCGGGGAAGCTTTGAAGGCGGCCTGAGTCCGCGTCCCCAACCCATCGCGGAAATCATTCATCCTGTCGTCAGCGCCAACAGTCGACTACGGCGTTGACGACAGGAGAATCGATTGACTTTCCGCCCAGCTTTTCTTGCCGTCCTGCTCGTCGCCGGTGCCCCGGCTTTCGGTCAAGGGATGTCGACCTACGACGACCGGCGCGCCGGTTATGTGCAGCGCGACGACCGCGAGATCGGCTCGGTTTTCGAGTTCGAGGCACCGCTGGCCCGCTTCGGCAGTTGGGTGCCGTCGCGTTATGGTCGCGCGTGGCATCCCCGCGTCTCGCCGGATTGGCGTCCGTACACTGTCGGCCGCTGGGTCGACGGACCCGACGGCCAGACCTGGGAGAGCGACGAACCCTGGGGCTGGGCGACCTATCACTACGGCCGCTGGGGTTTCGACGACCGCTGGGGCTGGGTCTGGGTGCCCGATACCGAGTGGGCGCCGGCGTGGGTCGCGTGGCGCGACGGCGACGATTATTCCGGCTGGGCACCGCTGCCGCCCCGGTCGGGCTATGGCTATGATGTCGACGCGTGGGATTATTCGCAGTGGTACGCGCCAAGCTGGATCTACGTGCCGCGCGGCGCGCTGTACCGGCGCAATGTCGGGTCGGTGGCGCTGCCGTGGCGGAGCGGGCGCAGCTACTGGAATGTAACGCGCGGCTCGTATCGCGACCGTGATGCGTCGCGCTCTTACGGCGGTCAGCGCCGGCAGGGCGGCCTCGACGGGGGGCGTCCGAACTGGCACGGCGGGCCGCCGCCGGGAAGGGTTCGCCCGGGTCGGCCACCCGAAGCCGGAGTTTCTCCGGGTCGGGTGGCCCCGCAGGACAGGCGTCCGCAAGGCCGCCCCGAGGGGTTGGATCGTCCCGGCCGCGACCAGGCCGATCGCCCCCAGGATGCGCGTCCCGGGCGCGACCGTCCTTCTGGCGATTGGCAGGCGACGCCACGCCCGGATCGCCGGCCGGGCTATGTGCCGTTCGGCAGTGATCCGGGCCAGCCCCAGCCTGGTGCAGGTCAGGGCCGCAACCGGCCCGGTGCCAACGCGGGCAACAACGGCGGGCCGGGCAATAACGGTGGCGCCGGCAACACTGGCGGGCGCGGCGGACGCGGCGGCGCAGCTGTCGCACCAGGTGGTGCACCGGCCCCTGTGGCGACCCCGCGGCCGCGTCCAGCGCCGCCGCCGGCCGCTGCGCCGCTGCCTCCGCAACAGGCCCGTCCAGCGCCGCCGCCGGGATCCCCGGCACGACAGCCCCGCGCGAACCCGCGCATGGGCCGCGAGGAATTGCGCAAGCCTGATTAAGGCCGCGTGACAAACGGCTTGCGCAGCCCTGTCGCACTGCACACAATGCCTTGACCGGTAAAGCTGCCGGAAACCGACGGGGATAATTTGGCCAAGCCAGCTGCTTTCGACGAGATGTTCGGCCATGCCTCCGCGGGCGGCGAGACGGTGCGCGATGCCTATTGCGCTATTCGCGAATGGCTCGACGCCAGCCCGCAGGCGCTCATGGAGACCCGCCGCGCCCAGGCCGAGCTGTTCTTCCGCCGCATCGGCATCACCTTCGCGGTCTACGGCGACCCGGACGCCGCCGAGCGCCTGATCCCCTTCGACATCGTGCCGCGCATCCTCCGCCGCGAGGAGTGGACGACGCTCGACAAAGGTCTGCGCCAGCGCGTCGGCGCGCTCAACAGCTTCCTCGCGGACATCTACGGGGCGGGCGACATCCTCCGCGCCGGCATCCTGCCCGCCGAGATGGTGCTGCAGAATCCCGGCTACTGCCTGCCGATGATCGGGCGGCGGCCGGCGAACGACATCTGGTGCCACATCGCCGGCATCGATCTTGTCCGCACCGATGCGCACGAGTTCTACGTCCTCGAGGACAATGCCCGGACGCCGTCGGGGGTGTCGTACATGCTCGAGAACCGCGAGGTCATGCTCAAGCTGGTCCCGGAGCTGTTCCACGCGGTCAAGGTCGCGCCGGTCGAGATCTACCCGGAGCTGCTGCTCGAGACGCTGCAGTCGGTCGCGCCCTACGGCAGCGGCAACCAGCCGGTGGTCGTGCTGCTGACACCGGGACAGCACAACAGCGCCTTCTACGAACACAGCTTCCTCGCCGACAAGCTGGGCATCGAGCTGGTCGAAGGCAGCGATCTTGCGGTCAAGGACGACGTCGTCTTCATGCGGACGACGCAGGGCCCGCGCCGCGTCGACGTCATCTACCGGCGGCTCGACGACGCCTTCATCGACCCGCTGGTCTTCCGCCCGGACTCGATGCTCGGCGTGCCCGGGCTGATGAACGCCTATGCCGCGGGCAACGTGACGATCTGCAACGCGCCCGGCACCGGCGTCGCCGACGACAAGGCGATCTACAGCTACATGCCGGAGATCATCAAATTCTACACCGGCGAGGAGCCGATCCTCAACAACGTGCCGACGTGGCGGTGCCGCGAGCCGGAGGCGCTCGGCTATGTCCTCGATCACCTGAGCGAGCTGGTAGTCAAGGAGGTCGACGGTTCGGGCGGCTACGGCATGCTGGTCGGGCCGCACGCCCCCGCTGCGACCATCGCCGCCTTCGCCGCCAAGCTCCGCGCCCACCCCGAGAAGTTCATCGCCCAGCCGACGCTGGCGCTGTCGACCTGCCCGACATTGTGCGACTCCGGCATCGCACCGCGCCACGTCGACCTCCGGCCGTTCGTGCTGAGCGGCGCCAACGGCGTGCGGATCGTGCCGGGCGGGCTGACCCGGGTGGCGCTCGACCCGGGGTCGCTGGTGGTGAACTCGTCACAGGGTGGCGGGACCAAGGATACATGGGTCGTCGATGATTGAGCGCGCCGGATGCTGAGCCGTACTGCCGGCAATCTTTACTGGGTCGGACGCTATATCGAGCGCGCCGACTTCCTGTCGCGCCTGATCGAGGCGACGCTCCGCCTGTCGTCGTTGCCCCAAAGCTATGGCGGCGCGACCAATGCGTGGGAAAGCGCGCTGTCGGCGGCGTGGATGACCGCGGCGTACAAGGAGCGCGGGCTGGCGATCGAGGAGGACAGGGTCGTCGCCTTCCTCGCCATCGACCCGGAGAACCCGAGCTCGATCCGCCGCTGCATCGAGATGGCGCGCGCCAATGCCCGCTCGGTGCGGACCGCGCTGACGCTGGAGGCGTGGGAGGCGATCAACGGCGCCTGGCTCGAGATGCAGAAGTTCGGCACCAAGCTGGTCGACCGCGAGGCGCTGGTGGCGCTGCTCGAGATGGTCAAGGCGGCGATGCAGTCCTTCGACGGTGCCGCCCACCGCTCGATGCTGCGCGGCGACGCTTATTGGTTCATCCGCCTCGGCTCGGCGATCGAGCGGGCCGACAACACCGCCCGCGTTCTCGACGTGAAGTATCACCTGCTGCTGCCGCGCGGTGAGACGGTCGGCGGCTCCCTCGACTATTTCCAGTGGACCACGATCCTGCGCACCGTGTCGGCGCTGACCGCCTATCGCTGGGTCTATCGGGACTCGGTCAAGCCGTGGCTGGTCGCCGACCTGCTTATCCTGAACCAGCAGATCCCGCGCAGCCTCGCCAGCTGCTACGGCGACGTGCTGCGCTACCTCGACCTGCTGGCCAATGCCGCAGGTGGACGCCGCGGACCGGCGCATCGCCTGGCGTCGGCCGAGCATGCGCGCCTCAAGGGCCTCCGCATCGAGGGCATCTTCAAGGACGGTCTGCACGAGTTCCTGACCGAGTTCATAAGCGAGAACAACCGGCTCGGCGATGCGATTGCCGCGTGGTATCTGTTCTAGGCAGGCCGGGGGGGCACGTGCGCATCAAGGTCGATTACACCACCGTCTACGATTACACGCTGCCCGCGAGCGGCGTCGTCCAGCTGCTGCGCGTCGAGCCGCACGGCCACGAGGACCAGTCGGTGCTCGACTGGCGCATCGATGTCGACGCCGACGGCTCGCTGCGGCGTTCGACCGACGTGTTCGGCAACATCGTCCACGCCTTCTACGCCGAGCAGTCGATCACCCGGCTCAGCCTCAACGTCAGCGGCGACGTCCAGACCATCGACACCGGCGGCGTCATCCGCGGCTCGAACGAGCCGCTGGCCCCGCCGATCTACCTGCGCTCGACGACGCTGAGCACCGCCGACGCCGCGATCTGCGCCTTTGCCCGCAGCCATCGTCTCGGCACCCCGCTGGAGACGCTGCACGGCCTGATGCTCGCGCTGAACGAGCGCACCGCATTCGATGCGGACGCGACCGGCACCGGCACCGATGCCGCGACCGCCTTTGCCAGCGGGCGCGGTGTCTGCCAGGACTTCACCCACATCTTCTGTGCCGCGGCGCGCCACCTCGGCTACCCGGCGCGCTACGTCTCCGGGCACTTCGTCAACGCGGAAACCCAGCCCGCCGGCCACGCCTGGGCGGAGGCCTATGTCGACGACCTCGGCTGGGTCGGCTTCGACGCCACCCACGGCATCTCGACCAGCGAGCGCCATATCCGCGTCGCCGTCGGGCTCGACTACCTCGACGCGGCCCCGGTGCGCGGCGCGCGGCGCGGCGGTGCCGAGGAGACCATGCGGGTCGAGGTCAACGTCGTCGACGTGAGCGCACCGGCCCCGAGCTTCGGTGGCAGCTCCCAGCGCCAGAGCCAAGGGCAGGGCGGCCAGAACCAGAGCCAGGGTGGCCAGAGCCAAAGCCAGGGCCAGAACCAGGGCAGCTTCGATCCGGGGTTGCAGGAGTGACCGGACAATGGGACAGCCTCGCGCCGTCCACGCATGAGGTTACCGCGATGACGTACTGCATCGGCGTCCTCGTCAAGGACGGGCTCGTCATGATGGCCGACACCCGGACCAACGCCGGGGTCGATAACATCTCGACCTACCGCAAGTTGCGGATCTTCGAGACCCAGCCCGGACGCTGCCTCGCGGTCGCCAGCGCCGGCAGCCTGTCGGTGACCCAGGCCGCGGTCACTCGCCTGCAGGACGCGATGATCCTGCCCGGCGCGGACGAGCGCGACACCCTCGACAACGCGCCGTCGATGTTCCGCGCCGCGCAACTGGTCGGGGCGGCGCTGCGCGAGGCCAAGACGGTGATCGACGCGACCATCACCGACGACAAGATCGCCACCGGCGCCTCGCTGCTGTTCGGCGGCAGCATCGGCGGGCGAAAGCCCCGCCTGTTCCTGATCTACGGCAGCGGCAACTTCATCGAGTGCCAGCCCGATACGCCCTTCCTGCAGATCGGCGAGCACAAGTACGGCAAGCCGATCCTCGACCGGCAGATCAGCTATGACACGCCGATCCCCGAGGCGATCAAGGTCGGGCTGATCTCGTTCAACTCGACGATGCGCTCGAACCTCGCGGTCGGACTGCCGATCGACCTGCTGACCATCCTGCCCGGCAAATCGGAGCCGGCGCTCAACTATCGCATCGACGGCGACGACGCCTATTACCGCGAACTCGACGACCGCTGGAGCCGGGCGCTGAAGGCCGCCCAGATGGCGATCCCGACGCCGCCGTACGGCGGGCCGGACGCGCAAGGGGATCTGATGGAGCTGTAGGGCCTAAGCCCTCCCCTTGAGGGGAGGGTGCGAGAGACGGCGCTCTTGCGCCGGCCCGCGGGTGGGTTCTTCGTCGCGGACGCAGCACCCACCCCGCGGCCGGCTACGCCGTATCTCCGACCCTCCCCTTGAGGGGAGGGTGAGTATCAAGCCGGCTTCGCCGCGCCCTCGACCGTCGCGCCCCGCGCCCGCAGCATCACCGCCAGCACCAGTCCGACCGCGGCCACCACGCTCATCGCCAGATACCCGGCCGCCCCGACCCGGTCGTACAGCGGTCCCGACACCAGCACCGCCGCCGCATAGGTCGGCGCATTCGCCAGCCCCATGTAGATCATCTGCGCCGTCGGCGCCCGGTCGTCCCCGTGGATGGTCTGGATGAAGCGCATGCCGCCGAGGAAGGTGGCGGCGAAGCTCAGCGCGTGGAGCAACTGCAGCGGCACCAGCACCCACACCGGCGGCATTGCGGCGAGCGCGGTCCAGCGCACCACCGCGCCGATGCCGCCGACGACGATCAGTGTCTCCGGGCGGAAGCGCGACGACCAGCCGCCGAGGAACATCAGGAAACCGACCTCCGCGAGCACACCGACGTTCCACAGCAGCGCGATCGTCGAGCTCGTGAGCCCCTGCGCGTTGGTCCAGACCAGCGAGCCCGCGGTGTACAGGAAGGCGGCGCTCGCCTGGATCAGCCCGGCGGCGAAGATGAACAGCGTGAACGCCGGGTTGCGGAGCATGCCGAGCCCCGCCGACAGGCGCTCGCCGAAGGGGACGCGGCGCTCCTCGGCGGCCAGCACCGGCTCGCGCGGCATCCAGGCGGAACCGGCGATCATCAGCGTCGAGATCAGCAGCATGAAGCCCCAGATCGGCCAGAAGCTGCGCATCCAGTCGTTCATCAGGCCGACCGTGGTGGTGCCGACGACGAACGCTGCCGACGCGAGGCCGCGCGCGGTCCCGTAGGCGGGCTTGCCGGTGCGGGTCAGCCGCAGCAGCGCGGTCTCGACCACCGGCAGCAGGCCCCAGTACGCGATGTCGAGGATCAGGATCAGGACGAACACCGCCGCGAACCCGTCGAGGAAGTGCAGCACCGCGAAGCCGATGGTCAGCACCCCGGTGAACAGGAACAGCGGTGCGCGGCGGTCGCTGCGGCCGTCCGCCCACGCGGCGGTCAGCGGCCCGGCGACGGCGCGGCTGAACCCGGCGATCGCCAGCACGACGCCGATCTCGGCTCCGCTGAAGCCATGGACCTTCTCCAGCCACAGCGGCAGGAACGGCACCAGGCACCCGAACCCCGCGAAGAACAGGCAGGCGAGGACGGTCGAGCGAACGGCGGGTGAGGGGGACAAGCGGGACTCCGGGCGGGACGGGACCGACCATGGCGGCTTGTCTCGGTGTTGTCATCCCGGCGAACGCCGGGACCCGGTTGCCTTCCGCGCGCTGCCCGCCGAAGGAAGAAGAAAGCTGGGTCCCGGCATTCGCCGGGATGACAGTGTTCTCTTGGGGAGAAGACGATGCCGTTGCCCGAACTGTTCGACCTGACCGGCCAGACCGCCGTGATCACCGGCTCCTCGAAGGGCATCGGCAAGGCCATCGCGCACCGCATGGCCGAGCACGGCGCCAACGTCGTCGTCAGCAGCCGCAAGGCCGATGTCTGCGACGCCGCCGTCGCCGAGATCAACGCCGCGGTCGGGCGTGAGGCCGCCTTCGCCATCCCCGCCAACATCGCCGACAAGGCCAGCCTCCAGCACCTGGTGGACTCGACCATCGAGCGGTTCGGGCAGATCGACGCGCTCGTCTGCAACGCCGCGTCGAACCCCTATTTCGGGCCGCAGGCGGGCATCACCGACGACCAATTCGGCAAGATCCTGCAGAATAATATCGTCAGCAACCACTGGCTGATCTCGATGGTCGCGCCGGCGATGCGGGCGCGGAAGGCCGGCAGCATCACCATCATCTCGTCGGTCGGCGGGCTGAAGGCGTCCGACATCATCGGCGCCTACTGCATCTCCAAGGCCGCCGACATGCAGCTGGCGCGCAACCTCGCCTCGGAGTTCGGGCCCGACAACGTCCGGGTCAACTGCATCGCTCCCGGCCTGATCCGCACCGACTTCGCCAAGGCCTTGTGGGACAATCCCGAGATCCTGGAGGTCTCGACCAGCCGCGCGCCGCTGCGCCGGATCGGCGTGCCCGACGAGATCGCCGGCATGGCGGTACTGCTCGCGGCCAAGGCGGGCGGCTTCGCGACGGGTCAGAGCTTCGTCATCGATGGTGGGGCGACGGTGGTCTGACGAGGACCACCGCCGCGGCGCAGGCTACTCGAGTTCGAAGGTGACGTTGACGGTGACCGTCAGCGCGACCTCGCCCGGCACCACCGGCGTGTCGGCGGCCGCCATCTTGGAGGCGCGGGCCATCATCATCATCGGGCGCGGCGGCTCGGCGTCGCCGCTCTCGCTGATCGTCAGGATGCGCTTGATGCGGACCCCGGCGGCCTTGGCGTAAAGATCGCCGCGGGCGCGGGCGGTGGCGACCGCCTGGACGCGGGCCTCGTCGAGCGCCGCATCGCTGTCGTCGACCCGAAAGCTCGGCCCGCTGATCTGGTTGGCTCCGACGCTGACCAAAGTGTCGAGCAGGCGCCCGGCATCGGGCAGCTTGCGCAGCCGCAGCGACACCGTGTTGGTCGCCTGGTAGCCGGTCAGTATGGGGGCCTGGTTGTTCTCGTAGCGATACTGGGGCTGCAGGCTGAGGCCCGCGGTCTGGATATCGCGCTCGGCGATGCCGGCCTTGCGGACCGCGGCGACGACCGCCGACATGCGCTGGGCGTTCTCGGCCATCGCCGCCGCTGCAGTCGGCGCGGTGGTGACGACGCCACCCGACAGCTCGGCGACGTCGGGCACGCGCAGGGACTTGCCCTCGGCGGACACGCTGAGTGTCGGCACCGGGGTCACGGCCTGCTGCGCGGCGGCGGGCAATGCCGCGGCGAGGGCGATGATGGCGGCGGCGGTACGGATGCTCATGCGTGTCTCCAGACAGAAAAAGTGCCGCCACCCCGGCGGGATGGCGGCACTAGCCGTAACGAACTTTCCGGAACGTGAACGCGTTAGATCGTGGTGCCGCGGCCGCGGTTGATCAGGCGCCACAGCCACAGCAGGATGATCGCGCCGATGATCGCGCCGATGAACCCGGCACCTTCGCCCTCATGGTACCAGCCCAGCGAGCGACCGATGAAGGACGCCAGCAGCGCGCCAGCGATGCCGATCAGCATCGTCACGAAGATGCCGCCCGGATCCTTGCCCGGCATGATCGCCTTGGCGATCGCACCGGCGATAAGGCCGATGATCGCCGCCCATAGCCAACCCAACATTTTCAGACCCCTTTTGTCTGGTGGAACCGGAACGTTAACGCACAAACCGGCAGATGGGTGCGCGAGGTCGTCACGCGATGCATCAGCGCGGTCGACTGCGGCCTTGCGGAGCTTCGCAACGACCGGGTTTGACGTTATAAAAGCCTCTTGCCGCCGGTGCGTTATGCGTGTAATACAGCGGTTGATAGTTTTAGCGCGGGCGACTTGATGAACATGCACAATCCGATCGGGTCGGATGCGGCGGTTGCTGGCTTCGAGCTGCCCGGCACCGACGGCCCGCCCACGCGCAAATGGCGGCGCTATGCGCTGATCGGCCTGCTCGTGCTGGGTGTCGCGGTTGCAGCCTGGGCGCTGTTCGGGCGCGCCAAGCCGGCCGCGGTCGGCAAGGAAGTTGCCCCGCTGCCCCAGGTCACCGTAGTCGTTCCCGGCCGCACGCTGGTCCCCGACCAGGTGCGCGTCACCGGCTCGATCGCCGCCCGCCGTGACATGCCGGTCGGCGTGCAGGGCGAGGGCGGCATGGTCACCCAGGTCCTCGTCGACGCCGGCCAGTTCGTGAAGGCCGGGCAGACGCTGGCCCGCATCGACCGCAACGTCCAGGTCCAGCAGGCCAACGCCATGGCCGCCGGCATCGGTTCGGCCCGGGCCGACGCCGCGATCGCGCAGTCCGAACTCGACCGCGCCGGCAAGCTCGTCGACAAGGGTTTCATCTCCAAGGCCGACATCGACCGCAAGACCGCGACGCGCGATGCTGCCAATGCCAAGGTCAAGGTCGCGCAGGCACAGTATGGCGAGATGCAGGCCCGCCTCGGCCGCCTCAATATCCGCGCGCCGTCGGCGGGCCTTGTGCTGGCCCGCAACGTCGAGGCTGGGCAGGTGGTGAGTTCGGGCAGCAGCCTGCCGCTGTTCCGCATCGCCGAGGGTGGGGTTCTCGAGATGCGCGCCCAGGTTGCCGAGCAGGACCTCGCGCGGCTCAAGACCGGCTTGCCCGCGCAGGTCCGCCCGGTTGGCGGCGCGCAAAGCTACAGCGGCCGCATCTGGCTGGTCGAGCCGGTCGTCGATCCGCTCAGCCGCCAGGGCATCGCCCGCATCGCACTCGCCTATTCGCCCGGCCTCCGGGTCGGTGCCTTCGCCAACGCGACCGTCGCGGCGGGCGAGGCGACCCAGCCGGTGCTGCCGCAGTCGGCGGTGATGGTCGACGAGAAGGGCAGCTACGTCTTCCTGGTCGCGTCCGACGGCAAGATCGTGCGGCGCCCGGTCACAGTCGGTGCGGTCAATGCGGGCGGCCTCAGCATCGCCTCGGGCCTGAACGGCACCGAGCGGATCGTGCTCAGCGCCGGCGCGTTCCTCTCCCCGGGCGAGAAGGTCAAGCCCGTCACCGCGGCTGCGACCGTCGCTGCCGTCGACGCCGGAGCCTAATCGATGCGCAACATCTCCAGCTGGTCGATCCGGAACCCGACCTTCCCGATCGTGCTGTTCCTGGTGCTGAGTTTCCTCGGCATCGTTAGCTTCAACCGAATGGCGATCAACAACAATCCGGACATAAGCTTCCCGATCGTCCAGGTTACGGTCAGCCAGCCCGGCGCCGCCCCGACCGAGATGGAGAAGCAGATCACCCAGCGCGTCGAGGGCGCGGTGGCGTCGATCGGCAACGTCGAGCACATAACCTCGTGGGCGACCGAGGGCATCTCGGGTACCTCGGTCGAGTTCGCCGTCGGCACCCCGACCGACCGCGCCGTCAACGACGTCCGCGACGCGATCTCCAAGATTCGCTCCGACTTGCCCGAAGGCATCCTCGAGCCGGTCGTCGAGCGCCAGGATTTCGACGGCGGCCTCGGCCGCTATTCGGTCAAGACCACCGACATGACGCTGGAACAGCTCAGCTGGTTTGTCGACAACACCATCGCCAAGCGCCTGCTGACGATCCCGGGCGTCGCCGGCGTAAACCGGCTGGGCGGCGTCAGCCGCGAAATCCGCATCAACCTCGATCCCGGCAAGCTCCAGTCGTACGGGGTCACAGCGGTCCAGATCAATTCGGCGCTGCGAGCCCTCAACCTCGACGCCGCCGGTGGCCGAGCGCAGGTCGCTGGGGCCGAGCAGGCGCTGCGTGTCCTCGGGGGCGCGCGCACCGCGCAGGCGCTGGCAGACACCCAGATCGCGATCTCGGGTGACCGCATCGTCCGCCTTGGCGACGTCGCCGACATCAAGGACGGCACCGCTGAACAGCGCGCGCTGGCCCGGCTCGATGGGCGCGAAGTCACCGCGTTTTATATCCAGAAGGCCAAGGGCGCTTCCGAGGTCGGCTCGATGGACAAGGTCATCGCCGAGCTCGCGAAGATTTCCAAGGAGAACCCGCAGGTCAAGATCGACCTCATCGACGACAACGTCAAATACACCCGCGACCAGTACAAGGCCGCGATCCGCGCCTTGATCGAGGGCGCGGTGCTGGCGGTATTCGTCGTCTTCATCTTCCTGCGCGACTGGCGCGCGACCTTGATCTCGGCGCTGGCGATCCCGCTGTCGTGCATCCCGGCGTTCTTCTTCATGGACGCGATGGGCTTCACCCTGAACGGCCTCAGCCTGCTCGCACTCAGCCTCGTGGCGGGTATCCTCGTCGACGACGCGATCGTCGAGATCGAGAACATCGTCCGGCACATGCGCATGGGCAAGTCGGCGTGGCAGGCCTCGATGGATGCCGCCGACGAGATCGGGCTGGCGGTCGTCGCAACCACCATGGCGATCGTCGCGGTGTTCCTGCCGGTCGCGCTGATGCCCGGCATTTCGGGCCAGTTTTTCAAGCAGTTCGGCCTGACCGTTGTCGTCTCGGTGATGATGTCGCTGGTCGTCGCGCGGATGGTGACGCCGCTGTGCGCCGCCTATTTCCTCAAGGCGCACGGCGAGCGCGAGCATGCCGCGGGCAAGTCGATGCAGCGCTACATCGCGTTTCTCAAGTGGTCGATCCGGCACCGCTGGTGGACCGTGCTCGGCGGCGTGCTGGCGTTCGCGCTGACCATCTTCCTCGGCATGAAGCTGCCGCTCGCCTTCCAGCCGCCGGTCGACAGCGGCCAGTCGAGTGTCCAGATCGAGATGGCTCCGGGGGTACGTCTCGAGGACGTCAAGCGCGTCTCCGGTCAGGCCGCGGCGCTGCTTACCAAGCGCCCCGAAGTGGCGCAGGTGTTCGAGGCCATTGGCGGCGACGACGAGGTCCGCTTCGCCACCCTCAACATCAACCTGGTGCCCCGCGCCGAGCGCAAGCTGAGTACCGTCGAGTTCGAGCGCGACATGGCGCCGACCTTGCGTCAGCTGCCCGACGCGCGCGTCAACTTCCAGTCGCAGACTGGCGGCATCGGCGGCCATGATGTGACTGTCATGCTCGTCGGCGATGACCCGCTGCTGCTCCACAAGTCGGGGGAGCAACTGGTCAAGGGCATGCTCCGCCTGCCGACACTGCGTGACGCGCACATCGACGCCGACCTGCAGCGGCCCGAGATCGTGATCCGCCCGCACTTCGATCTCGCTGCCTCGATGGGCGTCTCGGTCGCGGCGCTGAGCCAGACGATCCGCATCGCGACGATCGGCGACGTGCCGCAGAACCTGGCGAAGTTCTCGCTGTCGGACCGCCAGATTCCGATCCGCGTCCAGCTGCCAGAGAGTGCGCGCGGCGACCTCGATACACTGCGCAACCTGCCGGTGCCGACGGCCAACGGCGCCAGCGTGCCGCTTAAGGTGGTCGCCGACATCAACTTCGGCGAGGGCGCGGTGAAGATACGTCGTTACAACCAGGGCCGGCGCATCGCCGTCGTCGCCGATCTTGCGCCGGGTGCGCAGGGCGGGGACGCGCAGAAGTCGATCCATGAGTTGCCCGAGTACAAGAACCTGCCGCAGGGCGTCGAGGAAGTCGCGGTCGGCGAGGCCCAGTGGATGGGCGAGCTGCTGATGAATTTCCTCTACGCGTTGATCTCGGGCATTCTGCTGGTGTTCGCGGTGCTGGTGCTACTGTACCGCCGCGTGCTGCCGCCGTTCGTCAACATGGCGTCGCTGTTCCTGGCGCCACTCGGTGCGGTGATTGCACTGATGATCTGCGGCTACGCGCTGTCGATGCCGGTGTTCATCGGGCTGCTGATGCTGTTCGGCATCGTCGCCAAGAACTCGATCCTTCTGATCGACTTCGCCATCGAGGAGATGCGGCTCGGCATCGACCGCGTCGACGCGATCCTCGACGCCGGCCGCAAGCGTGCCCAGCCGATCGTCATGACTTCGGTCGCGATGATCGCGGGGATGTTGCCGGTGGCGCTGGCTCTCGGCGGCGACGGTTCGTGGCGGCAGCCAATGGGGGTCGCGGTGATCGGTGGCATCGCGCTGTCGACGGTGCTGACGCTGATCATCGTGCCGGCGGCCTTCACCATCGCCGACGACATCGAGAAGTGGCTGGCACCGCGCTTTGGCAAGTGGTTCACCAATGGTGGCGAAGGGCGCGTGCCGCCGCCTCGCACCGTCGAGCTGCCCGCGGAGTGAGTTGATCCAGCCGAATGGCCGCTAGCCGCCCGGCCGCGTTCGCGGGCCTCAAGCCCTTCCGGATCGTCGACGCGACGACGCCGTTCCACCGCATGCGCCTGGTCGCGACGCTGCTGCTGGTCGCGATGGCGGGCGGCTGGATCGCGGTGCTGCTGGTGCGGCCGCGCTACCCGGAATACGCGGAACAGCTCGGCTATGTCCGGGCGTTTTTCGAAGCGGCGATGATCGGCGGGCTGGCCGACTGGTTCGCAGTAACGGCGCTGTTCCGCCACCCGCTCGGCCTGCCGATCCCGCACACGGCGATCATCCCGTCGAACAAGGACCGTATCGGCGACAGCCTGGCGCAGTTCCTCAAGGATAACTTCCTCACGCCCTCGGTCGTGGCGCGGCGCTTGGAGGGGATGGACCTCGCGGGGGCGCTCGGACGCTGGCTGACCGCCCCGCCGGGGCCCGCCGACGCCAAGGCCGGGCGGCTGCGCGCGGCGCTGTCGAAGCTGCTGCTCCAGTTTGCCGACGCGCTCGACGGCAAGGTCATGGCGCAGCTGATCGCGGTGACGGTCACCGACGGCCTGCGCGACCGCCCGGTGG
The DNA here is from genome assembly GCA_019285715.1 of Sphingosinicellaceae bacterium. NCBI lineage: Bacteria > Pseudomonadati > Pseudomonadota > Alphaproteobacteria > Sphingomonadales > Sphingosinicellaceae > Sphingosinicellaceae bacterium. Next base: position 2,460,619 of record CP079108.1, on the reverse strand, counting down.
CGCCGGTGCTGGCGCGACTGCTGCGGCCGCTGGTCGAGGCCGGGCGCCACGAGCCGCTGGTCGAAGCGATCCTTGCCGCCGCGATGAACACCGTCGACGCTCGGCAGGACTATATCCACGCCGCCGTCGCCGAGCGCGCGCCCAAGTACATGCCCGGCTTCGTCGACCGGGGCTATTCGCGGGCGTTCATCGACGGCGTCCAGGACCATCTGTTCGCGATGACCGAGGAGGCGGCCCGGCTCCAGGCCCGCGACGCCGCGCTGGTCGTACAGGGCTTCCGGGAGCGCCTGGCGGCGCACGAGGGCACCAGCGCGCCCCCCGAGCCGCCGGTGCATCGCGCGCTCGGCCGCGACCACCCCGACCGGATCGCGATCACCAACTGGCTGCGCGGCCTCGCCGACGACCTCGAGGACCCCGCCAGCACGGCGGCCGGCCACGTCGAGGCGGCGAAGCGCGAACTTCTCGATGCACCAGCGACGGGTGCGATGTTCGCGTCGCTGTGGGACACGGTGAAGGGAATGCTCGCCGAGATGATCGACGCGCCGCCCGGGGCTGGGCGAGGCCGCATCGCGCTCGCGGCGGGGGAGGTCGTGCTATCGAACGCGGCGCTGGCGGACGCCATCAACACGCTGGCACGCCGCACCCTGGTCAGCATCGTCGGCAGCTACGGCGCCGCGATCGTCCGGCTGGTCAGCGATACCATCCGCGGCTGGGACGCCGCGACCGTGACCGACCGGCTGGAGACCGCCGTCGGGCGTGACTTGCAGTATATCCGCATCAACGGAACAGTGATCGGCGGGCTGGTCGGACTGGCGATCCACGCCGCGGGAGCCGCAATCTAGGGGAGTGAACGAATGAGCATCAGGACCGTCGCTATTGTCGCAAGCCTCGGGCTCGCCACTCCCGTGTACGCCGTGCCCCCCGGCTCCATCGTCGGCTCCGTCCCCCTTGCCGGCGCTCCATCGGGAGCGTCCGCCACTCGCATCCACTACCGCTCGACGGACGCCGACGGCCGCCCGGTAACCGTTACCGCCGCCATCGTCATCCCCCGTGGCCGCGCCCCGACCGGCGGTCGCAACATCGTCGTCTGGGCGCACGGCGCGACGGGCGTCGCTGAAAGTTGCGGCCTGTCCGACAAGCCGGGCGTGTTCGCGCAGGTGGCCGGTCTCGACACGCTTATGGCGGCCGGCGATATCGTCGTCGCGCCCGACTACCAGGGCCTCGGCAGCCCCGGGCCACACCCCTTCCTCGTTGGCCTTGCTGCCGCGCACTCGGTGATCGACGCCGCGCGCGCCGCACGGGCGATGCCGGGTGTGAAGACCTCGGGACATTACGCGGTGTTCGGGGAGTCGCTCGGCGGATTCTCCGCCCTGTGGACGGGCAGCGAGGCGGCGCGCTACGCCCCCGAGATGACGCTGGTCGGGGTGGCCGCTGCGGCGCCGCCGACCGACCTCAAGGCGAACCTGACCGAGGGCAGCGCCGCCGCGGTGCGCGCTTTCCTGACCGCCTACACCGCGACCAGCTGGGAGCAGGTTTACCACCTGCCGGTCACGACGGTGGTCAAGCCGCGCTCCGCGTCGCTTATCCGCGCGCTGGCAAAGAACTGCGTCGCCCTCGACGGCTTCAAGCTGCGCACCAAGATCGGCATGCTGCGGCTGGCGGCCCAGCTGAAGGGCGTCGACCTCGCGGCGAACCCGCGCTGGGCGGCGCTGATGGAGCAGAACTCGGTGCCTGCCGGCCTGACCGTCCCGGCGTTCGTCGCGCAGGGCGCCGAAGATGTCATCGTCGCGCCGGCGGTGACGCGGAAGTACGTCGACCGCCTGTGCCGCGCCAAGGTCAGCGTGCGCTACGTGGCGATGCCGGGCAACCACGTGACGGCAGGCAAGGCCTCGGCACCGCAAGCCGCGGCGTGGATTGCCGACCGGTTCGTAGGCAAGCCCGCCCCGAACGACTGCGCGCGCCTCTAGACCAGCCGCCCGACCGCGCGCTGGATCCGCGTGCACGCTTGCTCGAGGTTGGACTCGCTCGTCGCATAGCTGATCCGGAACGCTGGCGAGCCGCCGAACGCCGCGCCGTGCACCACCGCGACGCCCTCAGCATCGATGAAGTAGGTCGCCACCGCCTCATCGTCGCTCAACACGATGCCGTCGGGCGTCGTCTTGCCGATCAGGCCGGCGCAGTCGGGGTACACGTAGAAGGCCCCCTCGGGCCGCGGGCAGCGCAGGCCCGGGGTCTGGTTGAGCATCGACACGACGAGGTCGCGGCGCTTGGAAAATGCCGCGTTGCGCGCGATCAGGAACGACTGGTCACCGTTCAGAGCAGCTGTCACCGCGGCCTGCGCGATCGAGCACGGGTTGGTCGTCGACTGCGACTGGATCTTGGCGATCGCCTTGATCAGCCACGCCGGGCCGCCCGCAAAGCCGATCCGCCAGCCGGTCATCGCGTACGCCTTCGACGCTCCGTTGACGGTGAGGGTGCGCTCGTAAAGCGCCGGCTCGACCTCGGCGATCGTCGCGAACTGGAAGCCATCGTAGACGATGTGCTCGTACATGTCGTCGCTGAGGATGTGCACCTGCGGGTGGCGCAGCAGCACGTCCGCGAGGCCACGCAGCTCGGCGGCGGAGTAAGCGGCACCGGTCGGGTTCGACGGCGAGTTGAGGATCAGCCAGCGCGTCTGGGGCGTGATCGCGGCCTCCAGCGCGGCTGGCGTCAGCTTGAAGCCGATGTCGATGCCGCACGGCACGATGACGGGGGTCGCGCCGGTGAAGGCGACGATATCGGGGTAGCTAACCCAGTAGGGTGCCGGGATCACGACCTCGTCGCCGGCGTCGAGCGTCGCCAACATCGCGTTGAAGATGGTGTGCTTGCCGCCGACGTTCACGGTGATCTGGTCGAGGCCGTAGGTCAGGTTGTTGTCGCGCTTGAACTTGGCCTGGATCGCGGCCTTCAGGACCGGAGTGCCGTCGACGTTGGTGTACTTGGTCTGGCCGTCGCGGATCGCCTTCATCGCCGCTTCCTTAACGAAATCGGGCGTGTCGAAGTCGGGCTCGCCCGCGCCCAGCCCGATGATGTCGCGCCCCTCCGCCTTCAGCCGCGCCGCCTTGGCGGTGACCGCCAGCGTCGGCGAGGGGTGGATGCGGTTGATGGCGGCGGACAGCATTGGCGAGACCCCGAGTAATGTGCGGGCACCGGATAGGCGCGCGGGGCCACAAGCTCAAGGAAAAGCCGGTGCCCCGAGGCGTGCGCGGATCAGGCCGCGGAGGGAATTGCCGATCAGGAAGCCGCCCACGAGGTCGGCGGCGGTGAGGCGGGCTTCGATCGCCCGTCCTTCGGTGATGAGTGCGGCGCGGAGCACACCGGGGAGCAGGCCCTCCCCGAGCGGCGGGGTCAGCATCCGCCTGTCCCGCTCGACGAAGACGTTGGTGAAGCTGCCCTCGGTGAGGCCGCCGTCGGGGCGAACGAAGACGACCTCGAAGCTGCCCGCAGCGCGGCGCGCGTCGTCGTAGAAGGCGCGGTCGCTGGTCTTGTGGCGGAGGCGCCAGTCGGAGGCGGCGACGGGGAGGGGCACGAGCTTTACCGCGACGGGCGCGGCGGGGGTCGGCGGCAGGGGGCTGGCCTGCACCGAGACCGCGCCGGAGCGGGCGAGGAGGAGACGGATGCGGCCTGGGTGGGACATGCGCTCCGTTGCTGCTGCCAGCGCCGCCTCCGTCGCCACGAGGTCGAGCCGGTGCCCGAGAAAACCCGCGCTCGCCGCCAGCCGATCGAGGTGCAGCTCGCGGTGCACTAACCCGATTCCCGGCTCGAAGCGCATCGTCTCGATCAGGTCGACCCGCGCGGGGGAGCGCGTCAGGAATGCACCCTTGGCGAGCGCTTCGGCCCACTCCGAGGTGACCTCGCTGTCGGCGACGATGCCGCCGCCGAGGCCCATGCGCGCGCCGCCGCCGGGCTGCATTGTCAAAGTCCGGATCGCGACGTTGAAGGTCGCGTCGCCGCTTGCGTCGATCGCGCCGATGCTGCCGGTGTAGGCGCCGCGTGGGGCGGCCTCGAGTTCGGCAATGACCTCGAGCGCGCGAATCTTGGGCGCGCCGGTGACCGAGCCGCAGGGGAACAGCGCCGCGAGCACGTCGACTGCGTCGATGCCGGAGCGGGCGAGTGCAGTGACGGTCGACGTCATCTGCAGGACGGTCGGGTAGCGTTCGACGGCGAACAACTGCGGGACCGCGACCGAGCCGGGCTCGGCGACGCGCGACAGGTCGTTCCTGAGCAGGTCGACGATCATCAGGTTTTCGGCGCGGTTCTTGGGGTCGGCGGCGAGTTCGGCAGCGGCGGCATCGTCGGCTGCGGCGGTCGCTCCGCGCGCGGCGGTGCCCTTCATCGGGCGGGTGGTCAGGGCGCGGCCGCTCAGGTCGAACAGCAGCTCGGGCGACAGGCTCAGCAGCCAGTCGCGGCCGGTGTGGATGAGGGCGCAATGCGGCGCGGCCTGGGCGCGGCGGAGGCGGCGGTACAGCGCCAGCGGGTGGCCGCGCGTCGCGACGTCGGCGGCAAAGGTTGCGTTGACCTGGTAGACGTCGCCTGCCGCGATCAACTCGGCGATGCGGGCGAGCATGTGGTCATAGGCAACACGTTCGATGCGGGGGCGGGCGGGACCGATGCTGGCGTGACCGGCGTCGAGGAGGGCGTCGGTGGCGGCGTCGTCGAAGGTCTCGACGCGGTCGAAGCGCGCAAACCAGACTAGGGGGAGGGCCGCCTGCCCCCCTCCCGTACCGGGAGGGGGGCACGAAGTGAGGGCGGCGCCCGCCTCGAAGCTGAGGAACCCGGCGCGGTTGCCGCCCATCGCGCGGACCGCCACCAGCGCTGCGCCGACCTCGCCCAGCTTCGCCGCCTCGACCACTACACCAACCTCGCTGAACAGCCGCGCCCGGCCCGCGCGGGCGTCGTCGAGCAGGACGAAGGGCTGGACGGGATCGAAGGCCATTGCGCGACGCCCATGCCATGCCTAGCGACTGGCGGCGAGATGCGGTGGGAGTGCAGGCCACGATGGACCCGGATCATGTCGCGGCGCTGCTCCACGCGCGGGCGCGGGCGGGTGAGACCGTGACCTATTCCGAAGTTCTCGGCGCGCTCGGCTACGCGTTCAGCCGCCCGAAGATGCGGGCGATGTGCAAGGTGCTCGAGACCGTCGACGCGGCCGAGCGCGGGGCCGGGCGGCCCGAGCTCGCAGTGCTGGTGGTGCGCCAGTCGGACGGGCTGCCGGGGCAGGGCTGGTGGCTCGGCGAGACCGATTACCGCGGGCTGTTCACCGGGCCGGAAGCGGCGGCGTGGGTGCGGGCGCGGCAGCGAGTGGCGTTCGACTGGTGGGGTGCGAACTAGCGCTCACCGACCTCCGAACGTATCGCAGGAGTCCAGTCGGCCACTTGCCAGCCCGGTCTTGAGCCACTGTACTCGCTGCGCGCTCGACCCGTGGGTGAAGCTGTCGGGAACGACGGTGCCGCGCGCCTGGCGCTGCAGTGTGTCATCGCCGATCGCCTGCGCGGCGGTGACCGCCTCCTCGATGTCGCCGTCCTCGAGGCGGCCGCTGTTCTTGGCCCAGACGCCGGCGAAGCAGTCGGCCTGGAGCTCGAGCTTGACCGACAGGGCGTTGCGCTGGCTTTCCGACGCACGCTCCTGCGCCGTCTGGACCTGGTCGGAGATGCCGAGCAGGCTCTGCAGATGGTGCCCGATCTCGTGCGCGACGACGTACGCGGCGGCCGCATCGCCCTTGGCGCCGAAGCGGGTCTGGAGCTCGTCGAAGAAGCTTTCGTCGAGGTAGACCTTGTGATCGGCGGGGCAATAGAACGGGCCCATCGCCGATTCCGCCGCGCCGCAGCCCGAGCGGGTCTGGCCGCTGAACAGCACGAGGCGGGGGCGGACGTAGGGCTTGCCGGCCTGTTCGGGGAAGACCTTGCCCCAGACATCCTCGGTCGAGCCGAGGACCTGGCGGACGAAGCGGTCGGTCGAGCTTTCGGAGCGTGCCGCGCCGGTGGCTCCGGTGGCGGGGGCGGTTTCCTGCGCCGGCTGGCCGATCTGGGGAGCACCGACACCGCCGCCGCCGACCAGCCCGCCGAGGCTGCTCAGGCCGCCGCCGAAGACCAGGAACAGCACCACCAGCACCGCGACGCCGCCGCAGCCGAAGCGGCTCATCACCATCGGCAGCAGGAACCCGAGGATACCGCCGCCACCGCCGAAGCCACCGCCGCCGCCGAAACCGAGCCCGCCGCCCTGGCCGCGCTGATCGTCGACGTTGTCGCTCTCACGTTGGTCGTCGAGTCGCATCCCGGTCCCCTCACTATAGCGTCGATATATCCCTGCCCGCAGCAACGCCCGCCGCGTGGTTCGGTTACCGTAGGGGCTTGGTCAACGCCGCGTCGAGCATCATCGCGAGGCGGACGCCGGCTTTCTCGATCTGGGTGCGGACGACCGGGGTTGCCGCGGCGATGTAGGCCTCGTCGACCTTGGCGCGCGGGCCGGCGACGGCAGCGGCGACAGCACCGAGGCTGTCGGCAACGGCAGCCTCGGCCGGCGCCAGCGAGGTCGCGGACGTCACCGGCGCAGGTGGCAGCAGGCAGCGGTCGGGGTAGTCGTGGAGATTGCCGTAAGTGACGTCCTTGGCCGCCTGCCAGCTTTCGCGAGCCCAGTCGGTGACATTGCCCTTGCGCCACTCGACGCGCTCGGCCGCGGTGACGGAGGCGGGGCCAACCACGGGCGGCTCCGTCAGCGCGCGCTCGGCAAGTTCGGTGTCCCAGATGTGGTGGAGGTTGAGCTTGCCGCCGGCCTTGGCGCCGTAGTCTGCGGGAACCTGGTTGCCGCCGCGGTCGCCCTTCTCGCCGACATGGAGCGGCTGGTGCACGTCGCCGACGAAATGCGCGAGGAACGCCAGCGCGGTGATCCTCTCCACGATGGGCCGGCTTTTGGTGGCGAGGATTTTGGCCTGCTTCGCAATCTGGGCGGTGACGCAATTGCCGTCGGGACAGGCTTCCTTGACGTCGAAGTCCATGCAGACGCTGATATCCTGGTAGTGCCACGGGAACGAGGACGCGAAGCGGTCGCCGAGGCCGCGGAGGCAGTCGGGCCAGACCGCGGCATCTTCGAGCGTCCGCAGCGGACAGGTCGGGGTGGCGACCTCGGCACCGTGGCGCAGCAGCTTCTTGATCGCGCGCCGCGTCTCCGGCCTGACCTCGGCAAAGGCGATCGTCGCGACCATGCGGTGGCCAAGCTCGCCCCACGCCAACACCGGAGCGGGCAGCGCGACGGCCAGCGCGAAGACGGGCAAGAGGAGGCGGCCGGGGCGCATCGCGGTTACGATTCTAGCGCGAATCGGGTCCTATGCGAAGACCTCGGCGAAGTGCGCGGCCATCGCCTTCCACGACCGCTTGGCGGTGCGCTCGTGGTACTTGATGCCGGGCATGACGCTGCCGTCGGCGTTGCGGTTGGTGAAGCTGTGGACCGCGCCGGTATAGGCAACGGTCTGGCAGTCGGCCTCGACCGCCGCCATCTCGGCGAGGAACGTAAGCAGTACCGGGCCGGGCATCAGCGGGTCCTCGGCGCCGTGGAGGACAAGGAGCTTGGTCGCGATCGGCTTGGTCGCGGGCTGGGGCGTCGCCGCGTCGCCGTGGAAGCTGACGCCCGCCAGGTAGCCAGGGTGGCCGTGGCGCGCGAGCTCGAGCACCGTGGTGCCGCCGAAGCAGAAGCCGATCGCGCCGAGCCGGCCGTCGCAGCGCGGGTGCGCCGCCAGCGCGTCGAGTGCGGCCGCCGCGCGCTTCGCAAGGGCGACGGGGTCGGCCTTCCAGCTTTGCACCCAGGGCATGCCTTCGGCGAAGTCCTTGGGGGTCTTGCCGTCACCATAAACGTCGGCGGCGAGCGCGAGATAGCCGAGGCCGGCAAGGTCGTTGGCGTAGCGCTCGGTGTGCTCGCCGATGCCGCCGAGGTCGGCGAAGATCGCGATGGCGGGGCGCTTGTCGGTGCCGCCGGGAACCGCGATCTGGCCGCGGCACAGCGTCTCGCCGTCACGATAGTCGAAGGGTTCGGTGGTCATGCGCGTCTCCCGGATGGCGTCGTCGGCTTAAGCATTCTAGCGAGTCGCCGCAACGCGTCACGCGCCCTGATCATGCGTCCCCGATCGCGTAGATCAGCACCGCGACGAACAGCAATACCATGCCGAGCAGGAACGCCTTGTCGGCGACATCGGCAAAGCGGCTCTCCTTGGGTTCGGCGCGGATCGCCAGGTACGAGGTGATCGTGCTGAGGCTCAGGCTGACCGCGGACACGCAGGCGATCTCGTCGGCGAAGGTGTCGCGCGCGGCATGGCTGACGTGGAGGGCGGTGATGATCACCAGCGAAATACCGAGCAGGCTGGTGGACGAGCTGATGATCTGGTGGTGTGGGCGGGGCATCAGGCGGCCCAGTAGCGGTCGCGGAGCAGGCGCTTGTACAGCTTGCCGGTATCGTGGCGGGGCAGTTCGTCCATGAAATCCACCGTTTTCGGGCATTTGATGTGGCTCAACCGCGACCGCACGAAGGCAATCAGCTCGGCCGCGAGTTCGGGCCCGGCGGCGGCAGGGTCCTTCGGCTGGACGACGGCCTTCACCGCCTCGCCCATCTCGGCATCGGGCACGCCGAACACTGCGACGTCGGCAACGGCGGGATGCATCGTGAGAACGTTTTCAGCCTCTTGCGGGTAGACGTTCACGCCGCCGCTGATGATCATATAGGCGGCGCGGTCGGTCAGGTAGAGATAGCCATCCTCGTCGACGTGGCCGATGTCGCCGAAGGTGCAGCCGTGCGCGCCGGTGACGCTCGCGGTCTTCTCGGGATCGTTGTGATAGCTGAACGCAGGTCCGCCGGCGAAGAAGATGCGCCCGGTCTGGTTCGGGCCGAGCGGTTCGTCGTCGTCGCCGAGCACCCGGATTTCGCCGAGGATCGACTTCCCGACCGACCCCGGGTGGGTCCGCCACTCCTGCGGCGAGATTGCGGTGAAGCCGGCGCTCTCGGTCGCCGAGTAATATTCGAAGATGGTGTCGCCCCACCAGTCGAGCATCGCCTGCTTGACGTCGACCGGGCATGGCGCGGCGGCGTGGATCGCGACCTTGAGGCTCGAAATATCATATTTCGCACGCACTTCTGGCGGCAACTTGAGCATCCGCACGAACATCGTCGGGACCAGCTGGCTGTGCGTGACGTGGTATTTCTCGACGAGCGCGAGGTACGTCTCGGGGTCGAAGCGCTCCATGACGATGACCGTGCCGCCGAAGCGCTGGACCGCCATGCAATAGCGCAGCGGCGCGGCGTGGTAGAGTGGCGCGGGGGACAGATAGATCATGCCCGGCTCGAAGCTGTAGAGTGCTCGCACCAGCCCCTGCAACGAGTCGGTGTCGTCGAGCGCGCCCTCGGGAAGCGGCCCGCGTACGCCTTTCGGGCGCCCGGTGGTGCCGCTCGAATACAGCATGTCCCGTCCCGGCGACTGGTCCGTGATCGGCGTGTTGGGCTGGGCCCGGGCAGCGGTCTCGAACGCCGTCCAGCCCGGGATCGGCCCGCCGACCGCGTAGCGCCCGGCCGTCACCGGCAGCTCAGCCGCAATTGTCGCGAACCGCGCGCCCGCAAACACCGCCTGCGCGCCTGAGTCTGCGACGATGTACGCGGCCTCGTCGAAGGTCAGCTTGGTCGACATCGCGACGAACACCAGCCCCGCGCGCTGGGCCCCCCAGCAGATCGGCAGATATTCGAGGCAATTGTCGAGCCAGATCACCACCGTATCACCGCGCACGAGGCCCTGCGCGCGCAGCAATTGCGCGACCTGGTTGGACTGCGCTTCGAGCTGGACATAGGTCAGCGTCGCGCCGCTCGCTGCCATGCGGACGGCGACGGCGTCGGGCTGCGTCGCGGCGTGGTTCGCTGGATGCATGATCGGTCCTCCCCCAAGGATAGTTAGCAGTCGCGTTCTGTGGTCGCGCTTTCCGTATACGTTAGCTAGATACTTCAGGAATGACGACTGTCTTCAAATTGCTCCGCGCTCCCGAGTGGGCCGCCTTCGAACGCGACGGCAGCTTTGCCGGCTCGCCCGATGATCTCCGCGACGGCTTCATCCACATGTCTACGGCTGAGCAGCTCGAGGGCACCCGCGCCAAATATTTCGCCGACGAGCCCGGCGTCGTACTGCTCGGCCTCGATGCCGATGCACTCGCGGCAGAAATCCGCTGGGAGGAGTCGCGCGGCGGGATGCTGTTCCCGCACCTCTACCGGCCGCTGCAACTGACTGAAGTTACGCGGATCGAGTGACCTCGGGCGCGCGCTGGGCTGCCTTCGCCGCAATGAAGCCGGGCCGGAGCTGCAGCCGCCGCCAATAATCCTGCAGGCGCGGCGACAGTTTCTCGATCAGCTTGATGTTGTCGGCGAGCAGCAGCGCGTAACCGACGGAGATATCAGCTACGGTGAATCGGTCGGCGCATAGATACGCGTGCCCATCCAGCGCGGCATCGGCGAGGATGGTGCGCCGCGCGAACCAGTGGGCATAGTCGTCGGCCGCTTGCTGCAGCCCCTTGCCCGGCTCGAACACGCGGTAACGCAGCACGATCGTCTGCGGGAAGGTCAGTGTCGCCTCGCCGTGGTGAAGCCAGTTCAGCCAGGCACCGTAGCCCGGCTCATCCGCAGCGACCGCCAGCGACGACGGGCCGTAGCGGGTACAAAGATACTGCGCGATCGCGGACGATTCGGTCAGTCGCTCCTCGGCCCCGCTGGTATCGTCGACGAGCAGAGGGATCGTCCCGAGCGGGTTTTCCTCAAGGTAGCCGGGCGACCGCGAGCGCGGCGGAAACGGCAACAGCTTCAATTCATAGGGCAGCCCCATCTCCTCGAGCGTCCACAAGGCCCGGAACGAGCGCGCATCGGCGCAGTGGTAGAGAGTGATCGTCATGGCTGTCCCCTGCGTTCATTGACGCTTCAGCGCTCCCGTACCACATCGCTGGCGCGAACAGGCTGGGAGATGCGGCATGGGTTTACGCGGCAATTCGCGGTCGGTGGCGGTCGGGGCGGCGTGCCTGGTCGCCGGCGTCGTGCTGGCGCTCGGCGTTAACGGCGAGACCGGGCGAGGCGGCGCTTCGGCCCAGTCGGCGCCCGCCGAGACACGGGTCATGCCGCTCAATCCGACACAAATCCTGCTCAGCTATTCGGCGGTGGTGAAGCGTGCAGCGCCCGCGGTGGTCAACGTCTATTCGGCGCGGGTCAGCCGCTCGACGGCGATGGCCAACCCCTTCTTCCAGCAGTTCTTCGGCGGCATCCAGCAGCCGCCGCGCGTCGAACAATCGCTCGGCTCAGGCGTCATCGTCGGCAGCGACGGGCTGATCGTCACCAACAATCACGTCGTCAACGGCGCCGACCAGATCCTCGTCGCGCTCGCCGACCGGCGCGAATATCCGGCCAAATTGGTGTTCGCGGACTCTCGCCTCGATCTCGCGCTGCTGCGGGTCGACACCAAGGGCGCGCGCTTGCCGACGGTGCCGTTCGGCGACAGCGACCGGGCCGAGGTCGGCGATGTCGTGCTGGCGATCGGCGATCCGTTCGGGGTCGGACAGACCGTCACCCACGGCATCGTCTCGGCAACGGCGCGGACCGGGCAGGGCATCTCCAACTACCAGTATTTCCTGCAGACCGACGCCGCCATCAACCCCGGGAACTCGGGCGGCGCGCTGCTCGACATGCAGGGCCGGCTGCTCGGCATCAACACCGCGATCGCGTCGCCGTCGGGCGGCTCGAACGGCGTCGGCTTCGCGATCCCCGCCAACATGGTCAAGGTCTTCCTGGGCGCGGCCAAGACCGGCAAGCTGGTCACCGGCTGGATCGGTGCGGAGGGCGAGGCGCTGACCACCCAGACCGCGACCCAGCTCGGCCTCGATCGGCCGGGCGGGGTGCTGGTCACCGCCGTGACCCCGGGCTCCCCGTCGGCTCAGGCGGGGGTAAAGCCCGGCGATATCCTGCTCGCGGTCGACGGCAAGGAGATCGTCGATCCGGGCCAGCTTCGCTACCGCATCGCCGTTCTCGGGGTCGGCACGAAGGTTGATGTCGAGGTCCGGCGCGGGAGCGAGCGGCGCACGGTGGCGATGACACTTGCCGCCCCGCCCGAAAACCCGCCGCGCGCGCTGACGCGGATCGGCGGGGATAACCTGCTCACCGGGGTCACGGTCGGCAATTTGTCACCGGCGTTCGCGCAGGAGGTCGGGGCCGGGCTGCCGGAGCGCGGGGTGGTGGTCACCGAAATCGCGGGCGCATCGCTGGCGGCACGGTTCGGGTTCCTCAAGCCCGGTGACCTGATCGAGGCGGTCGGCGGCAAGCCGGTGCGCTCAGCAGGCGAGGCGGCAGCGGCTGCGGTCGTCGGGCCACCGTCGGTTCGGTTCATGCGCGGATCGCAGCACGCCGAGTGCGGGGTGGTATCAGGGCAGCTGGCGTGCACGAGTTGAGGTGGAAGCGGACCGGGCGCGCGTTTAAAGGTGTCATCAACGCGTAGGCGGGGACCCATGAGCACCGGCTACGGGACCTATGCTGCGGTCTGTGTTCATGGGCCCCCGGCTACGCGGGCATGTCACGGTGTTCTTGTGACGCCACTTCACCCGAACCGGTTATCCCGCGGAAATCCCTGCGGCGGCAGCCGCCCAGTCCCCCCTCGCGCACCCTCCCAGGCCGCAAGGTCCGTCTCCGACCGGGTCCGCGTGCCGGCACCGCCCATCGTCCAGCTCAGCCCCTCGGCCCGCTTAAACGGCAGCGCGTCCGACAGCCCGCCGTCCTTGTACTTCTGCAACGCGACGCCTTGCCCACGCGCCATGACGGGCACGCTGTCGAGCGGTGCGACCAGCAATTTCCGGTTTTCGCCGACCAGCGCCAGAGCATCGTCCTCGGCGCTGATGCGGCGCAGCACCTTCAGGCTAGCACCCGTCCGGGGTGTCATCACGGCGCGGCCCTTGCGGGTTTCCGCCAGCAGGTCCTCTCCGGCGACCACGAAGCCGCGCCCGTCGTCCGCCGCGAGCAGCCACTTGGCCCCCGCTGCATGAGTGAACACGCTGACGATCTCGCCCTCGAGGTCGATCATCAGCTTGAGCGGTTCGCCGAAGCCCCGCCCGCCCGGCAGGCGGTCCGCGCCGAGCGTGTAGAAGCGCCCATTGGCGGCAGCGACTAGCACCTTGTCAGTCGTTTGCGCATGGAAGGCGTAAGCGGCGCCGTCGCCCTCCTTGAACTTGAGCGCGTCGCCGGCGCCCAGGTCGACGTGGCCCTTCATCGCACGGATCCAGCCCTTGGCGGAGACGATCACGGTGACCGGCTCCTTGTCGATCATCGCCTCCAGCGGGATGATCGTGACGGCGGGCGCGTCCATGACATCGGTGCGGCGGCGGCCGAGCGCGGTCTCGGGCGCATAACGGGCGCGCAGCGTCGCGATGTCGAGCGTGATCCGCTTGCGCTGGTCGGCGGGGGAGGCGAGCAGCTTGCGCGCTGCATTCGCCTCCGCCGTCAGTGCCTTGTTTTCCTTGTTGATCTCAAGTTCTTCGAGCTTCCTCAGCGACCGCAGGCGCATGTTGAGGATCGCCTCTGCCTGCCGCTCGGTCAGCTCGAACGCCGCGATCAGCCCGGCTTTGGGGTCGTCCTCGTAGCGGATGATGCGGATCACCTCGTCGAGATTGAGGTAGGCCTTGAGCAGGCCCGCGAGGATCTCCAGCCGATCGTCGATCTTGCCGAGGCGGAATTCGGTGCGCTTGACCAGCACGTCGAGCTGGTGGTCGAGCCACGCCTGCAGCACCTGCCGCAGCCCCATGACGCCGGGCCGCCGGTTCTTGTCGAGCACGTTGAGATTGAGCGGGAAGCGCGTCTCGAGGTCGGTCAGCTTGAACAGGCTTTCCATCAGCACCGCGGGCTCGACGTTGCGGCTGCGCGGCTCGAGGATCAGGCGGACCTGCGCGTCGGACTCATCGCGGACGTCCGCCAGGATCGGCAGCTTGCGGTCGTTGATGAGGGCGGCGATGTCCTCGATCAGCTTGCCCTTGACGACCTGGTACGGGATTTCGGTCACGACGATCGTCCACGTCCCGCGCCCAAGGTCCTCGACCGACCACCGCGCCCGCAGCCGGAAGCTGCCGCGTCCGGTGGCATAGGCCTCGCGGATGGCAGCCTGCGGTTCGACCATGACACCGCCGGTCGGGAAGTCGGGACCGGCGAACACTTCAAGCAGGCTGTCGAGCAGGGTCTCGCTGTCGCCGAGCAGCAGCGTCGCCGCGTCGCAGATCTCGGCGACGTTGTGGGGTGGGATGCTGGTCGCCATGCCGACCGCGATGCCGGCGGCACCGTTCGCGAGCAGGTTCGGGAAGGCGGCGGGGAAGACCTCGGGCTCCTCCTCCTCGCCATTGTAGGTGTCGCGGAAGGGCACGCAGGCCTCGTCGAGCCCGTCCATCAGCTCGGCGGCGGCGTTGGTCAGGCGCGCCTCGGTGTAGCGCATGGCGGCGGGGTTATCGCCGTCGATGTTCCCGAAATTGCCCTGCCCGTCGACCAGCGGGTAGCGGAGCGAGAACTCCTGCGCGAGGCGGACCATGGCGTCGTAGATCGATTGGTCGCCGTGCGGGTGGTACTTGCCCATCACGTCGCCGACGACGCGGGCGCATTTCTTGAACGCGGTGCCGTTCCGGACCGTGCCGTCGGGCTCCATCTTGAGCAGCCGCATCGCCCACAACAGGCGACGGTGCACCGGCTTCAGTCCGTCGCGGACGTCGGGCAGCGAGCGCGCGGTGATCGTCGACAGCGCATAGACGAGGTAGCGGTCGGACAGCGCAGAGGCGAAGGACGTGTCGAGGATACGGTCGGTGGGTTCGGGCATGGGGGAGGAATACGGGGCGGCTCGCGGAACGGCAAGGGAACATGCCTACCCTCCCCCCTTAGGGGGGAGGGACGGTTGCCCTTCGGCGACCAGGGAGAGCATGGTGGGGATGTGTGGAGTGAGCAAGTGATCGGGGCACACGTCCCCCGACCCCTCTCCCTGCTTGCCAAGGGGCAAGCTGTCCCTCCCCCCCGAGGGGGGAGGGTGGTAGGCCTAAAACCGCAAACTCACGCTGCCGGCGATCTCGTCGGCATTGCCGGTGTTGCGCGACATCGTGTTGACGTTGACCACCGCTGGCGTCCCCGCGAACACCGGGTCGATGCGGTCGACGTTGGCCGCCTTCACGAAGACGTGCGCGTAGCTGAAGTTGAGCGCGACGTGGTCGTTCATGCGGTAGGTCGCGCCGGTCGTCGCCCAGATGCGGTTGCCGTCCGGGACACGGGTGGTGCGCAGCTCGTCGCGGGTCGGCGTCTGGTCGTGCATGGCGCCGGCACGGACCGTAAGCTTCTTCGACAGATCGTACTCGCCGCCAAGGCTGTAGCTCCAGGTGTCGCGGTAGTTCTGCTCGCTGTCGAGGAACACGGCGCCGGTGTTGTCCTCGACGGTGATGCGCTTGAAGCGCGACCAGTTGTACCAGTTCACCGACCCCAGCAGGCGGGCGTTGCCGATGCCGTAGACCGCGCTGACGGTGGCGATGTCGGGGGTCGAGATCGGTGCGACGCCGTCGCGGACGCCGTTGCTGCCGGCCAGCGGCCCGAGCAGGCCGGCGATGGTGACCTTGCCGTCGAGGCGCTGGTTGATGTGGCTGCGGTAGTGCGCGCCAAGGCGGAGCGGGCCGAAATTGCCCTGCACGCCGGCATTCCAGCCGACCGAGACGTCGTCGCCCTTGATCCGCAGCGAGCCGTCGGGGAGCAGCGGCGACAGGTTGGGCAGCGCGCTGGTCAGCGTCGCCTTGAAAGTCTGGATGTCGACGCCGCCGCCGATCGAGATGTTGTCGGTGATCTTGTATGCGGCGCTCGGCTGGATGTTGAACGCCTTCAAGTCGGACTTTAGCGAGTCGTAGCGGCCGAAGAAGCCGTCGTTGTAAACCACCTTGAGACCGAACGGTGCGGTGATGCCGAGGCCGATCCACAGTCTGGTGTCGCCGACCTGGTATGTCGCGAAGCCGGACGGGATGAAGACCGGGTTGCTGAACGGGTTGCCGCCGGAGTTGCCGCCACTCGGGAAGCTGCCCACCCCGCCGGGGCCACTGCGGGTGCTACCGGTGTCGCGCTGGTGGCTGGTGACGTCGAGCAGGTGCGACCCGAGCTCGATGTTCAGGCCGGGCAGGTTGGTCATGCCGGCCGGGTTGTACCAGACCGTTGCGGCGCTATCGCCGATCGCCGCCGAACCGGCAAAGGCACGGCCGACA
Organism: Sphingosinicellaceae bacterium; assembly: GCA_019285715.1. Classification (NCBI taxonomy): domain Bacteria; kingdom Pseudomonadati; phylum Pseudomonadota; class Alphaproteobacteria; order Sphingomonadales; family Sphingosinicellaceae; species Sphingosinicellaceae bacterium. Next base: position 2,444,327 of record CP079108.1, on the reverse strand, counting down.
TCGAGCGGGGACTGTTCCTGGAGGAAGAAGCCGCCGGCCTGGGCGGGGGCGGAGAGGGTGCTGGTCAGGGCAAGGGGCGAGACGGCGGCAAGCGCCAGGGTGGTGAACTTCATCAGGGCTCCGAATACACAGGCCCCCCTTATGCGCAGCCGCCTACGAGGTCGGCGGCCCCGGTGCAACCCTTGCGGGGGCCATCGTCTCGCCCGCGTTCCGGACAATCTCGACAAAGCGCGCGCGGGCCGGGCGCAGGCCCGCCGCCGACCCGGTCAGCAGTTCGCGCTCGACGAACCAGCCTGTCGTGGTCAGCGCGGCGACGATATCGCCGGTGTCGATGGGGGCGCGGGTATCGCGCAGGAGCGCCGGCAGCGGCAGTAGTTTCGCGGCGTAGGGCGCGCCCGCGGCGGCGCTGACTGCCTGCGACGAACGCGGCGAGACATAGGCCAGATCGTCACGGGTACCCGTCGCGGCGCAGGTTTCGAGGTCGAGGCCGAAACCGAGTTCGCCGAGCAGCAGCAGCTCGTAGCGCGCCACGCCCGCCGCCGCCTGCATCGAGGTCGTACCCGCCGCCATCGCCGCGAACAGCGCATCGAGCGCCGCATACAGGCGCGCCTGCGCCTGGCCCTCGCCGAGCGTTGCCGCGGTCAGCGCGGTCAGCCACTCGGTTGCGGCGGCACTGGTCCGGTCGAAGACGAGCCCGGCGCGCGAGGTCACCAGCTCCACCGTCGCCGCTGCCAATTGCTCCTCCACCCGAGCGCGCAGTTCGACTGCAACCAGGTTGCCGGGCTGGAGCACCGGACGGAGCCGCCGCGACCGGCCGCCGCGGACATAGCCCGCCTGCACGCCGTCTTCGGGGGTCAGGAAGCGCACGACCGCACCGTGCTCGCCGTGGGGCAGCGCGGTCAGGACAAGAGCGGTGGCGGTCAGCTGCACTGGCGCACCCTAGAGCGGGAGCGGGCTGGGCGGAACTGTGGTGGGGGGCGAGCTACCCTGACATGGCTGTGACACCCTGGGTGAGGTGAATTGGCGCGGACAACCGATGCCGCTCCCTCAGCCCTCAAGTTCCCGCCGCGAAACGCAACTATTTACCCCGCAATCTCGTTAATTACTGTGAACGACGCGTGATTGGGATGCCGTTGAGTACCAAGCCCGACCTTCCCGACCAGCCCTGGTTCATCCGCCAGGTTCACCAGCGGACCTGGTCGGACCGGGAAGACGATGACGTTCTGCCGATGCGCCTTCCACCTGCGCCGCCGCCGCCGGAGACTATCGAACCGGCCCGCGATGCCGATCCTGCCCTCTCTCGTTCTGCTTCGAACTGGTTCGGTGGCTATCGGCCATTCCCGGGGTACACCCCCTTGTCCAGAGACGATGCTTCGGCGGGCGACGGCTTTGTGTCCGGTAACCGGGCGACGCCCGACGATCCCGGCTGGCTCGACTGGACCCCGCCGACGATGGACGCGGTGCGTGCATCCACGCCCCGGCGTGACCTTCGCCTGCCGCTGCTGATCGGGCTCGGGGTGCTTGCCGTGCTGCTCGCGTTCGCGGCGGGCTGGGCCGTGAGTGCCTGGGTCAAGCGTGACGTCGGCGCAGTCACGCCTGTGCCGGTCGTCGCTCCGCGGGTCGCTGTCACCGCGCCCGTCGCGCCGATCGTTCATCGCCCGGTCGAGCGCCTGCGCGAGGCTTCCCAGCCCAAGGTGTCGGACGCGAAAGTCGCCAAGGTCGCTAGACCCGCGAAGGTCGTGAAACCAGCCAAGGTCGCGAAACCGGCGGCGAAGAAGTCGACTGTCAGGAAAGCGCCGGCGGCCCGTGCCAAGCCGGTAATCGAGGCCAAGCGTCGGGTAGTCGCTCCTGCGGCCAAGCCAGCGCCCGCCGCAATCGTTCGGGCGAAGCCCGCAAGGCCGCGCGAAAGCTGGGCAGGGCGCTCTTTTGGTACCGATGAAGCCACCTCGCGCGTGAACCGTCCGGAGCCCAGCCCCGAGGCCACGGTCCGGCCGAACGACGCAGAAAGCCCTCCCGCGACGGCGGCTCCGACCAACCTGCTGAGCGCCATCGAGCCGGCCGAGGAGACGGCTTCCAGTCCGCGGACCATAGCGCGCGAACGCACCGAAAAGCAGCCTAAGGCCCCGCGCAGATTGCCCCGCTGCGTCGGCTTCCAGATCTCTCGCCCGAACGTCGCCTGCCGGGTCGGTGGGCCGCGGTAGGGCGGCGCGGTACATGTCATCCCGGGCTTGACCCGGGACCCAGCTAGCCCCGCGCTCGAGCCCCCGAAGAAACTGGGTCTCGGGTCAAGCCCGGGATGACAGCGACAGAGGCGTCAGTCGACGAAATCGAGCCCCAAGCTCCGGTAGACTTCGCGGTCGTCGCCCCAGTCGGCCTTGACCTTGACGTGCAGGAACAGGTGGACCTTGCCGCCGGTCAGTTCGGCGATGCCGGCGCGGGCCTCGGCACCGATGGTCTTGATCATCGCGCCGCCGTGGCCGAGCACGATCGCCTTCTGGCTGTCGCGCTCGACGAAGATCTGCTGGTGGATCAGCACGCTGCCGTCCTTGCGCTCCTCCCACTTCTCGGTCTCTACGGTCGAGGAATAGGGCAGCTCGGCGTGGAGGTGGCGGTAGATCGCCTCGCGGGTCAGCTCCGCCGCCATGATGCGGGTCGTCGCGTCGCTGAGCTGGTCGGCGGGGAACATCCAGTTGCCGAGCGGCATCGCGGCCGCCATCGCGGCCTTTAGCTCGGGCACCCCGTCGCCGGTCTCGGCGCTGATGAAATAGGTCTCGGCGAACTCGCAAGACGCTCCAGCCTGCGCCGCGAGATCGAGCAGCCGTGGCTTCTTGGCGAGGTCGACCTTGTTGAGGATCAGCCACTTTGGCTCGGGACGCGGCCCGAGCGCGCTGATGACGGCCAGCGAATCCGCCTTCAGCCCGGCCTTCGCGTCGACGATGCAGGCGATCAGGTCGGCATCCGCCGCGCCCTCCCACGCGGCCCGCACCATCGCCCGGTCGAGACGGCGACGCGGCGCGAAGATGCCGGGCGTGTCGACCAGCAGCAGCTGCGTCTCGCCCTCTGTGGCGATCCCCATCAGGCGGGTACGGGTGGTCTGGACCTTGGCCGAGACGATCGCGACCTTCTGCCCGACGATGGCATTGACAAGCGTCGACTTGCCCGCGTTCGGGGCGCCGACAACGGCGACCGTACCGGCGCGCGTGGTGGGGGGCGTGAGGTCCGTCATGGTGCGATCTTCTCCAGCATGGCGGTGGCGGCGGCTTTCTCGGCCTCCTGCTTCGAGGTTCCGGACCCCTCGATGGGCTCGTGGCCACGTAGCGCCACCGAAACCCGGAAGTTCGGGCGATGATCGGGGCCGTCCTTCCAGGTAATGGTGTATTGCGGGCTGCCGAGCCGGCGTGCTGCCGCCCACTCCTGCAGCCGCGACTTGGGGTTTTCGGGCGCGGCGATGCTGGTGTCGATCAGCGGCGCCCAGGCCCGGCGGACGAAGGCCTCGGCGGTCGCCCACCCGGCATCCAGGTAGACCGCCGCGATCAGCGCCTCCGCAACGTCGCCCAGCACGTTGGTCGAGCGCGCGACGTGCGCGGCTCGGGTTGCACGGTCGAGGATCAGATGCTCGGGTACGCCGAGGTCGGTCGCGACCCGCGCGCAACTCGGCGCATCGACGAGTGTGTGGAAGCGCGCAGTCAACTTGCCCTCGGCCTCGTCGAGGTCGTCATACAGCCACGCCGCGACGACGCAGCCGAGGATGCGGTCGCCGAGGAACTCGAGGCGCTGGTAGTTGGGCGTGCCGGCGCTTGGGTGGGTCATGGCGCGCCGGAGCAGGGCAGGGTCGGCAAAGTCGTGGGCCAACCGGTCGCGGGCCCAGGCTGCAAGATCGTCGCTCACAAGCTCACAACGGGCGGCCGATGCGGGCGAAGCGTATGCTCGTCCACCAGCTCACCGGATCATCGAGCTTGGCGCTGTCGTCGACCGAGAAGAAGATCACCGAGGCGCGCCCGATCAGGTTTGCCGCCGGGACCAGGCCGACGCCGCCGTCGGAAATACTGAGGCGGCTGTCGGCGCTGTCGTCACGGTTGTCGCCGAGCATGAAATAGCTGCCGGCAGGCACGGTCACCAGCGGGGTGTCATCATGGCTGCCGCCGCTGATCTGGTCGAGCACCTCATAGCGGCGGTCGCCGATCGTCTCGATGAAGCGCATCCCGCCGGCGGCGACCTTTGGCACCAGCCGTCCGTTTACCTCCAGGCGGCCCCCGGTCATGCGAACACGGTCGCCGGGCAGGCCGACGACGCGCTTGATGAAGTCGGTGCGGTTGTCGGCCGGGCTTTTGAACACGACGACGTCGCCGCGCACCGGATCGGCCCCCGCAATGCGACCGTCGAACAGCGGCAGGCCGAGTGGCAGGCTGAAGCGGCTGTAGCCGTAAGGCCATTTCGCGACGAACAGATAGTCGCCGACCCGCAGCGTCGGCAGCATCGATTCAGACGGGATGTTGAACGGCTCGTAGACCAAGCTGCGCAGCGTCAGCGCCATAACCACCGCGGTCACGACGATGCCGATCAGGCTGCGCAGCCGCGCGAACTGGGCGGCGGCATGCGCCTCGTGCGCGGCACGGGCGGAGTCGATCATTGCGGGATTCATGCGTGGCGGGGGGCTTGGCGCGCGGGGGCGCTGCAAGTCAAGGTCAGTCACCGCCACCATCCGAGGAGTCGGAGCCGGAACCGCTGCTGTCGGAAGACCAGTCCCCGCTCGCGCCGCCGCCACCGGAGCTGCCGCCGCCGCCGCTGAAATCGTCGCGCATCCAACTGTGGTCGTGGTCCCTGGTATCGCTTTCCTCGCTGTCGCTGAAAGCAGCGCCGCTATCCTCTACAGCGTTCCGCCGATGCTCCCGCTCCGCGAGTAGAGCAGCACTGGCGCCCAGAACCCACATGTCGCCCGCTGCTTGCGGCCTCACCGGATGCCACTGCCGTGGTACGTCGATCCCCGGGCGCAGCCGGTGCACCGGCGATTGGAGTGCGGTGTTGCCGATGCGACGACGCGTCCTGCGCGCCAATCTTCCGAGCAGGAAGGCGACAATGGTCGCAGCGACGGCGACCCAGACCATCAGGCCGCCGGCTTGCCCATCTCGACGATATTGCGGGCGTTCTCGGCGAATTTCTTCGCGGCGTCGCCTTCCTTCATGCGGAGCGAGGCATCCTCCGGGACGACGATGCCGCGCTGCGCACCGGGGCGCGCGGCGATCGCGGCGTGCCAGCGGGTCAGGTTGGGCAGGCCGTCGACGTCGACGCCCGACCAGCTCGCGGTGCGGGTCCAGCACCAGTTGGCGATATCGGCGATCGAATAGTCACCTGCCAGGAACTCGGTCTTGCCGAGCTGGGTGTCCAGAACTGTGAACAACCGCCGGCATTCGCCCTGGTAGCGCGCAATGGCAGCGGGGATCTTCTCGGGGAAATAACGGAAGAAGACGTTGGCCTGGCCCATCATCGGGCCGACGCCGCCCATCTGGAACATCAGCCACTGCATGACCTTCGAGCGTCCGTGCGCGTTGGTCGGCATCAACTGCCCGGTCTTCTCGGCGAGATAGACCAGGATCGCGCCGCTCTCAAAAATGGCGAAGTCGTCGTCGGTCAGCGCCGGGATGCGGCCGTTCGGACAGATGTCGAGGAACCACTGCTCCTTCTGCTCGCCCTTCATCAGGTCGACGCGGCGGACATCGTACGCCAGCTCCATCTCCTCGAGCGCGACCGAGACCTTGTAGCCGTTGGGAGTCGCGGCGGTGTAGAGCGTCAGGGTCATTCAGCGTCCTCGGGCCAGTCGAACGACCGGGTCATGATCTCGTCCCAGCTGTAGGGGCAACGGGTAGGAAACTTGCTGGGCGCGATCGTCAGGGCGGTCGAGGCCTCGCGCACGGCGTCCGGGTAGGCCTCACCGACCGCCTCCATCTGACGCGACTTCAAGCTCGGGTTGTCGGCAAGCAGCTTCCCGATCTTCGAACGCTGCTTGGCGATCGAGTTGACCCAGCTGACGCCGCGGCGCTCTGGCTGGCGATCCCATTTGAGCATGTGCTCGATGACCTGGGCGAGCAGGCTGTCGAGCGTCCTGAATTCCTTGCGCCCCAACGTATCCAGCTCCTCGGCGATTCCATGACGGTCGAGGAGATGCAGTTGTCCCGAGCGGACGAGCATTGCCTGGTAGAAAGCCCACGCGGCGAAATCGTCCTCGTAAGCAGGACCACGCTTCGGATCGTTGCTGAACTGGGTCGCCATGCCCGAACTCTACGCCCCTACCCGCGGGGATGAAAGTGGCCGTGGATGCTGGCCGCCATCAGCTTGGAGATGCCCGGCGCGCGCTCCAGGTCCTCGAGTGTCGCGCCCCTGACCGCCCGGCTCGTGCCGAAGTGCATCAGCAGTGCGCGCTTGCGGGCCGGGCCGATGCCGGGGACATCGTCGAGCGGGTTGGCGACGATCGCCTTCGAGCGCTTGGCCCGGTGTGCGCCGATGGCGAAGCGGTGCGCCTCGTCGCGCAGGCGCTGCAGGAAGAACAGCACTGGCGAGTTTGGCGGCAGGTTGAGCTCGCGCCCCGACGGCAGGTGGAATGTCTCCCGCCCGGCGTTGCGGTCGGGGCCCTTCGACACGCCGACGACGCAGATGCCGTGCGCGCCAAGCTCGCCCATGACCTCCATCACCGCCGACAATTGTCCTTTGCCGCCGTCGATGAGCAGCAGGTCGGGCCACTCGCCGCCGGTCTTGTCGGGGTCCTCGCGCTCCAGCCGGGCGAAGCGCCGAGCCAGCATCGCCTTCATCATCGCGAAGTCGTCGCCCGGCGTGATGCTGGCGTCGTTCATGTTGAACTTGCGGTACTGGTTCTTGCGGAACCCCTCGGGTCCCGCGACGATCATCGCCCCGAGCGCATTCGTCCCCATGATGTGGCTGTTGTCGTAGACCTCGATGCGCGTTGGGGTCTCGGCGAGGTCGAACAGCCCGGCCAGTTCGCGGAGCAGGGTGCCCTGCGTCGTCGCCTCTGCAAGCCGCCGCTCGAGCGCCTCCTCCGCATTGCGCTTGGCCTGCGCCACCAGCTGCCGCGCCGGGCCGCGCTGGGCGTGGCGGAGCGCGATGCGCTTGCCGGCGCGCTCCGACAGAGCGTCGGCTACCAGCGCCATCTCGTCGAGGGTGCGGTCGATGAGGATCTCGCGCGGCGCCGGCACGTCCTCGTAGAACTGCGCGAGGAAACTGGTGAGCACCTCGTCCTCCGGGACCTCGCTGGTGTGCGCCGGAAAGAAGCTGCGGTGGCCCCAGTTCTGGCCGCCGCGGATGAAGAACATCTGGATGCACATCACGCCCGCATGGCAGGCGAGGGCGACGATGTCGGCGTCGCGCGCGTCGTCGCCGGCGTTGATCGCCTGGCTGCCCTGGATGAAGGTCAGCGCCTTCAGCCGGTCGCGGAACACCGCCGCCAGCTCGAAGTCCATCGCCTTCGCCGCGGTCTCCATCGCCGTCCCGAGCTTGCGCTGGGTCTCCTGGCTGCGGCCCGACAGGAAGTCCTTTGCGTCCTCGACCAGCTCTGCATACTCGGGCTCGCCGATGCGCCCGACGCACGGCGCCGAGCAGCGCCGGATCTGGTGCAGCAGGCACGGCCGCGAGCGATTGGCGAAGAAGCTGTCGGAGCACGAGCGCAGCAGGAACACCTTCTGCAGCGCGTTGAGCGTCACGTTGACTGCCCCGGCGCTGGCGAACGGCCCGTAGAACACGCCCTTGCCGACCCGCGCGCCGCGATGCTTGGCGATGCGCGGGAAGCCGTGGTCCTCGCGCAGGAAGATGAAGGGGAAGCTTTTGTCGTCGCGAAGCAGCACGTTGTAGGCCGGGCGGAAGCGCTTGATCAGCTGCGCCTCGAGCAGCAGCGCCTCGGATTCGCTGTTGGTGGTGACGATCGTCATGTCCCGCGTCTGCGAGACCATGCGCTGCAGGCGGCGGGGCAGGCGGGTGACCTGGGTGTAGTTGGTCACCCGCGCCCGCAGGCTGCGCGCCTTGCCCACGTACAGTACCGCACCCTCGGCATCGACCATGCGATAGACGCCCGGACGCTGCGGCAATGTTTTCAGCACGTTGCGAATGGCAGCGACGCCCGTTTCGAGGTCGGGCTTATCGGTCCCGCGGACGGTGAACGTCGCGCTTTCTTCTGAAAATCGGTCACTGATGGGGGGTTGCGCCATTGCCTTGCCAAGTTAGGCCCGGCACGTCGCCGTCTCAAGCGGTGCGGCCGAGCTTATCCACCTCGATTGTGGATAAGCGCGTGGGCGGATGTAGGACGGCCTGGGATGGCCCGGGGTTACAGTCCTGTGACACTTGGTCTGCCCAAAATAGGGGCAGTGCGCCGACGCATCGCTTGCCCACTGCTCGCGCCCCCGCTACCCGCCGCCTATGACCGCCGCCCCCCGATCCCCAGTTGGCCAACGCACCGCGATCGTCACCGGCGGTGCCAAGCGCATCGGCGCCGCACTGGTCCGCGCACTCTCCGCCGACGGTTGGTTCGTCGTGATCCACTGCAATCGTTCGCGCGCCGATGCCGACGCGCTGGCGGCCGAACTCGGAAACGCGCGGGTCGTCGCCGCCGATCTCGCCGATCCTGAAGCGGCTGACGTCATCCTCGCCGCGACCGCCGGAGCGCCGCCGCTCGGACTGCTGGTCAACTGCGCCTCGCGCTTCGACTACGACCGCTTCGACGACTTCACCCTCAAGGCATGGGCGACGCACATCGACGTCAACCTGCGCGCCCCGACCCTGCTGATCCGCGCCTTTGCCGCCGCGGTCCCCGAGGGCGAGACGGCGTGCGTGGTCAACCTGCTCGATGCCAAGCTGGCTTCGCTGAATCCGGATTATTTCACCTACACCGTGTCGAAGATCGGGCTGGCCGGCGTCACCGAGCTCGCAGCCCGCGCTTTCGCGCCCAAGCTCCGCGTCAACGCCATCGCGCCTGCGGTGACCCTCGTCAGCGGCCCCCAGAGCCGCGAGAACTTCGAGGCGGTGCACACGATGAACCCGCTCCATCGGGGCGTCGAGGTTGCCGAGATCGTCGCCGCCTTGCGCTTCATCGTTGCGACGCCGACCTTGAACGCGCAGACGATCGCGATCGACGGCGGGCAGCGTCTGCTTGGGCTACCCCGCGACGTCGCCTACATGGTGAAAGAATGAAGACCCCCGGTATTTTCGAGCAGGCGCCCCTCGACGGCCTCGTGCCCACCACCCTGCGTCCGCGCAGCCGCAAGATCGTGCTCGAGAACCTCGATGTGCCCGTCGACATCGGCTTCCACGATTTCGAGATCGGCACCCCCCAGCGTCTACGCATCAACGTCGAGGTCTGGCTCGACGAGGCGCGCTTCCCGACCTGCGACAGCATCGACAAGGCGTGGGACTACGACCGCCTGCGCACCGCGATCATCGCATTGGTCTCGGGCCGGCGTTTCAACCTGCAGGAGACGGTGGCGCACGGCATCTACGACCTCGTCGCGGCCCGGCGGGGGGTTACGGGGTTGAGGGTGTCGACCCGCAAGCCGGACATTTACCCGGACTGCGCTGCGGTCGGGGTCGAGTTGGCGTCTTTCTGAGCTGAATTCACGCAAGTTGTCATTCCCGCGAAGGCCGGAACCCATCGACACTGGCCGTCGAGATTGGTTCCGAAGATCGTGTTCTTGGGTCCCCGCCTACGCGGGGATGACAGCCGCTTTGGGACGAGCCGCCTACCTGGCGTCACTTCGTTCGCTCACACCGCCCGATTTTCGCCAGCGCGAACGCGTAGTCGTCGTCCAGTCCGGCTCGGTCATCGGCGCCGACCTTCGCCGGCAGCGTCTGCGGCAGGAAACACGCCAGCCGGTACCAAAGCAGGGTCCGCGGCTTCACGCCCGCCGCCGCCTCGTCGATGACATCCCCGAGCGCGAGCTGCAGCGTGCGCTCCTGGCCTTGCCGGCTGAGCACGACCAGCGAGATCGGGCGGGCATCGGCGGTCGACACGAAGAACTGGCTCTCTGCCTCGCCCGGGACCGAGCCCGGAACCCGGAAGGCGGATGTGATACCGGTGACGCGCGGCAGGTCCGTGCGCGCTTCCGCCAGCACGCTGCGGACCGTGGCGACGGTGTCGGGCGCATCGGCAAGCTGCGCGCGGGCGCTGGTGAGGGCAAATTGCCCGGGCCGCTCGCCAGGGCGCAGGAACAACAGCACCGCTGCATCCTTGAGCTTGGGCGGCTTGCCCTTGGCGTCGAGGGGCGTCTCGAGCAGATAGTCGAGCTCGGCCGGAACCGCATCAGGCGCGAGGATCGCCGCCGCGACGCGCGCATGAACCAGCAGCCGGGCCCGGTCAGCCGCAAGCCCCGGGGCGTTCTCCCCGCTCAGGCGCTCCGTCTTCATCACGTTGGCACGCACGATCACCGGACTGGCAAGCGTCAGTTCGGCGAGATCGGCATAGGTGAGGATCGGGCCGACGATGACCGGAATCGTTGCGTTTGCCGCAACGCTTGGGCTGGCAGCGATCAGCGCGACCGCAGCGGCCAAGGCGCGAAGCATCATCTTTCCAGCTCCCTTCGAGATTGCCCGGAGGCGGTATCAGGCGATACCGCTTGCGTGCATCGTTATGCAACCATCGACAAACCGGGTTGCAGGGTGGCGACCGCGCCGCTAACAGTTGGGTTACGTCGTCGATGGGCGCAACGAAAGCGGCTCGCCGACGTTGGTAGTTTCAGGGCGCTCGAATGTTCGAGCGGTGTCCGACCGGAAAACCGGCGGGCAGGGTCGTGTTTGGAGGGAGTGGCGCTCAGCCCATGGCTTTCGCAGATCAAGGAATGAGTTCGAGCAGGGCGACCGCGCTAGGCGTGGTGCTACTGTTCCATGTGGGGGTGTTTGCGCTGCTCGCCCTCTATCGGCCTGACATCCTGAAGAAGATGGTAGCGCCCATCGAGGCTGTGCAGGTCAAGGACGAGGCGCCGCCGCCCGAGGAGCCGCCGCCCCCGCCGCCGAAGGAGCAGGAGATCCCGCCCTACGTGCCGCCGCCCGAGGTTTCGATCGCGAGTGAGCCAGCCCCGGCGATCATCACCACGCAGTCGGCGAACCCGGCACCGCCGCCGCCAGTATTCACGCCGCCAGCTCCGCCGGCGCCTGTTGCGCCGCCGGCTCCGACCGGTCCGACGCAGCACGCCACCGCGAACGCGCGGGTCTTCGAGGTCAGCGAGGACGACTATCCGCCGGCTTCGCTGCGCGCCGAGGAAGAGGGCGTCGTCGCCGTGACGGTCAACATCGGGATCAGCGGCCGCGTCGAAGGCTGTACGGTCACGGCGTCGAGCAACTTCCCCAAGCTCGACGAACGGACCTGCAAGATCGCTCAGTCACGTTGGCGCTTCAAGCCGGCGTTGCAGAACGGCACGCCGGTTCCGGACACGATCAGTAAGCGCATTCGCTGGCAGATCGCTCGCAAATAGCTCTTCAACGCCGCTATCGACCGTCGCTATCAAATTACTGAATTCACGAGGAAATAGTTTATGGAACAGAGCAAATTCGGTCTTATCCCGGCCCTGGAGCAGGGCGGGCCGCTCACCTGGGGCGTGGTGCTGATCCTCGCGGTGATGTCGCTCGTCTCGTGGTACATCATCATCACCAAGTACATCGACCAGCGTAAGGTGCTGAACGATGCTGCCGGCCTCGAGAAGAAGTTTTGGGCTGCCCCGTCGCTCGCCGACGGCGCCAAGAAGCTCGACAAGAATTCGGCCTTCCGCCAGATCGTCGACGATGGTCTCCGCGCCGCCGATCACCACGAAGGCAAGCTCACCGATAAGATCGACGAGCACGAGTGGGTAACGATGGCCCTCAACCGCTCGAACGCCGCGGTCCAGTCGAAGCTGCAGGGCGGCCTCGCCTTCCTCGCCTCGGTCGGTTCGACTTCGCCGTTCGTCGGCCTGTTCGGCACGGTTATCGGTATTTACTCGGCGCTCATCGCCATCGGCCAGTCGGGCCAGGCTTCGATCGACAAGGTCGCCGGTCCGGTCGGTGAGGCGCTCATCATGACCGCCATCGGTCTTGCCGTCGCGGTCCCCGCGGTGCTTGGCTACAACTGGCTGATCCGTCGCAACAAGGATGTCGCCGAGCGTCTCGGCAACTTCGCCGCCGACATCCATGGTGCGCTCGTCTCGGGCTCGCGGATCAACGTTCCTGCCGGACGTCCGGTTGGCGCTGCGGTCACCAACACCTCGCCGGCTGCGCGCTGAGCCGCATGGCCGATAAGGGAGTTCGCCCATGTCGATGAACATTGGTTCGCCGGACGAGGATGGCTCCGAGCCCCCGATGTCGGAAATCAACACGACGCCGCTCGTCGACGTCATGCTGGTGCTGCTGATCATCTTCCTGATCACGGTTCCCGCGGTGTTGCAGACGGTCCCGGTCAAGCTGCCGACCGTCACCAACATTGTGACCGAGACCAAGCCCGAGAATGTTCTGCTGTCGGTGACCAACACCTGCGAGACTTACTGGGGCCAGACCAAGATCAATTCGAAGCAGGAATTGCTCGATCGCGGTGTCGCGGCGCTGAAGGCCGAGATTGCCCGGCAGCAGGCTCGTGGCGGCAAGATCGAGTTGCCCGAGGTCCACATCCGCGGCGACAAGGATATGGAGTATCGGTGCGTCGGCGGGGTGATCTTCACCATGCAGCGCGCCGGCTTCTTGAAGATCGGGTTCATCTCGGAACCGAATGCGGCCGATATCGCGGCCGCTCCACGTTGATGCGTCTTCCCGGGCTGGCGGTGCCGGCCCGGGGTTACGAGGAGTAGTTTACCAATGGCAATGGCAGCGGCAACCGCCGAAGGCGCGCCGATGATGGACATCAACACGACGCCGCTGATCGACGTCATGCTGGTGCTGTTGATCATGTTCATCATCACGATTCCGATCCAGACCCACGCCGTCAAGCTCGACCTGCCGCCGCCTAACCCGCTGCCGCAGAAGGTCGACCCGGTGTTCAACCAGATCGACATCGACTTCCTCGGCAACGTCTACTGGAACAAGGTTGAGGTGGATCTCCCGACCCTCAGCGGCTATCTCAAGCAGGCCGTAGCGCTCCCGACTGAGCCCGAGCTTCGCCTTCATCCGGAGGCGCTGGCCAAGTACGAGATCGTCGACAAGGTCATGGCCACCGCGCAGCATGCCGGTGTCACCAAGATGGGATTCGTGGGCAACGAGGCGTACGCGAACTAGATCGCCGAGCGCTCGATGATATCAAGGCCACCATCGCTCATCGCGGTGGTGGCCTTTGTCGTTCTGGTTGGGTGCGTGAAACCGGCAGTCGAGCCTGGAGCGTTCGCGATCGACCCCAAGCACAACGAGATCAGCGTTGACGCCGCTGGCAAACTTCTTTGGAACGGTCACTCGGTGACGGATACGCAGCTGGCGGGTCTGCTCAAGCGCAGCACCGCATTGCCAATTGAACCCGAATTGCGATTGTCGCCTCGCGCAATTGCCAACTATACTGCTGTGGACCGCGTGATGAGCGCTTGCCAAAAGGCCGGTGTCACCAAGATGGGCTTCGTCGGAAACGAGGCCTACGAGAGATAGCGCGCCGAGCGTGCCCTTAGGCCACTCGCTCCAGCCCGCCCTCGAACTGCAGCTTCGCCAGCCGCGCATACAGCCCACCCTGCGCGTACAACTGGTCGTGCGTGCCCTCTGCAACGATCCGCCCATCGTCCATCACCACGATCCGGTCGGCGTTGCGTACCGTCGCAAAGCGGTGGGCGATAACCAAGGTCGTGCGGCCGACCATCAACTGCTCCATCGCCCGCTGCACCAGTTGCTCGGATTCCGCGTCGAGCGAGGACGTCGCCTCGTCGAGGAGCAGGATCGGCGCATCCCTGAGTACGGCGCGAGCGATCGCCAGCCGCTGACGCTGGCCGCCCGACAGCCGTGAGCCGGCTTCGCCGAGGAAGGTGTGGATGCCCTCGGGCAGTGCGCGCAGGAAGTCGCCAGCGTTGGCAGCCTCGGCGGCGGCCCAGACCTCGGCCTCGGTCGCGTCGGGGCGGCCGTAGAGGATGTTCTCGTACGCCGACGCCGCGAACACCACGGTCTCCTGCGGTACGACCGCGATGCGACCGCGGATGGCGCGCGGATCGGCCGCCGGCAGCGCGACGCCGTCGACCCGGATGACTCCCGCTTGTGGGTCATAGAAGCGCTGGACAAGCGCGAACAAGGTTGACTTGCCGGCACCCGAGGGACCGACGACAGCGACGGTCTCGCCGGGCTGCACCTCGAGGCTGAAGTCGATCAGCGCCGGCGCGTCGGGTTTGGTCGGGTAGCGGAAGGTGACGTGCTCGAGGCTGAGGCGGCCCTCGGGCGGCGGCAGCGCGACCGGGTTGGCGGGCGCGCGGATGCCGGGGACCTCGTCGAGCAGTTCGCGGACCCGGCCCGAGGCACCGGCGGCGCGCATGAAGTCGCCGTAGACCTCGGTCAATGCTCCGAACGCGCCCGCGACGAGGGCGGCGGCGAGCACGAAGGCGGTGATCGTGCCGCCGGTCATGGTGCCGGCGATAACGTCGATCGCGCCCTCCCACAGCACCAGGGTGATGGCCCCGAAGATCAGGGTGATGACCACCGCAGTCATGCCGGCGCGGACCGCGATGCGGCGGCGGGCGGCGGCGAAGGCGTCCTCGACCGCGGTGCCGAAGCGCTGTGCCTCTCGCGGTTCCTGGGTGAAGGCCTGGACGACCTTGATTGCGCCGAGCACCTCCGCGACGATCGAGCCGACGTTGGCGATGCGGTCTTGGCTGGTCCGCGACATGGTGCGGACCTTTCGCCCGAGCAGCACGATCGGCAGGATGGTCATCGGGATGACCATCAGCATCAGCCCGGTCAGCTTGAGACTCTGGATCGCCATGTAGACGATGCCACCGATGCCCATGAAGAAGTTGCGCAGGGCGACCGAGGCACTGGTCGAAACGACCTGCTCGATGACCGCGGTGTCCGACGTCAGCCGCGAGGCGATTTCGGACGGGCGATTCTCCTCGAAGAACGCCGGGTCCAGGGTCAGGAGATGGGCGTGGACGGCGCGGCGCAGGTCGGCGACGACGCGCTCGCCGATCCAGCTGACGAAGTAGAACCGCACCGCGGTCGCGGCACCCATCACGCCGACGATGCCGAGCAGGGTCCAGAAATACGGCGCGATCGCGGCCGGGTCGCTGCCGGCCTTGAAGCCGTGGTCGACGATCAGCTTGAAGCCCTGCGGGATCGCGATCGTTGCTCCAGCCGCGACGATAAGAGCGAGCAGGGACAGCACCAGATGGCGCGGATAGTGCCGGACGAACCGCCACAGCAGCGCCAGGTTGGAGAGCTTGCGCGTCGGCGCGGCGTCGAATTCACTCGGAGTGGCCATGCGCGCCTCTACCAGTCATTCGAGCGCCGCTCAATCGCGGTGGGCAGGGCATTCGGGCGGGGCGACGCGGTGACGCAACGATCTGCCTTGGACCGGCGACCTATCATGTTCGCCAGTCCCTGCGACCGCGCTTACCCCTTTGTGCTGCACGTGCGTTGTGGCACAAGCCACAGGCGCGCTTGGGGCCTTGCGCGTCATCCTCGAGGACATTCGATGCTTTACAGTGCGTATGAGATGCAGCGGACGTGGCTGGCCGGGGCCGGCGCGTTGTCGCAGCAGACCTCCGAGTGGCTGCTCAACCCGGCAAACCCGTTTTCCTATATCAGCAGCAGCAACGTCATGGCGCGCGCGCTCGAGGTTTTCGCGCACAGTGCCGCACCGCGCGGCAAGCCCGACTTCGACCTCGGCACGACCATCATCGACGGCGAGACGGTCGCCGTTACCGAGCATATCGTGGCGCGCAAGCCGTTCGGGCAGCTCAAGCATTTCGTTCGTGACGGCGGCGACCGCGGCGATCCGCGAATCCTGATCGTAGCGCCGATGTCGGGGCACTTCGCGACCCTGCTGCGCGGCACCGTCGAGCGGCTGCTGCCCGGCCACGAGGTCTACATCACCGACTGGCGCGATGCGAAGCACGTGCCGTTGTCGGAAGGGCGCTTCGATCTCAACGACTATGTCGACTACATCATCGAGTTTTTGGCCGAGGTCGGCCCCGGCGCGCACCTGCTCGCGGTCTGCCAGCCGGCGGTCCCGGCCTATGCCGCGGTCGCGCTGATGTCGGCCAGCGACCATCCGGCGCTGCCGGCGACGCTGACCATGATGGGCGGCCCGGTTGATACCCGGAAGGCCCCGACCTCGGTCGACGACCTTGCCACCGAGCGCCCGTATGCGTGGTTCGAGCAGAACGTCATCGCCACCGTGCCGCCGATCTATGCCGGTGGTGGCCGCAAGGTCTATCCGGGCTTCCTGCAGCTCACCGGCTTCTTGTCGATGAACCTTGCCAACCACATGAATTCGCACTGGGAAATGTTCAAGCACCTGGTCGCCGGCGACGATACCGATGCGGACGCGACCAAGGCCTTCTACGACGAGTACCGGTCGGTCGCTGACATGACCGCCGAATTCTACCTGCAGACCATCGACACGGTCTTCCAGCGCCAGCTCGTCGCCAAGGGTGAGTTCGAGCATCGCGGCGAGTTCGCCGACCCGGCCAGGATCACCAAAGTCGCGCTGCTGGCGATCGAGGGCGAGCGCGACGACATCTCGGGCCTCGGCCAGACCAAGGCGGCGCTCGACCTCGCGGTCAACCTGCCCGAGACGAGCAAGGAATACTTCATGGCGGAGGGTGCCGGTCACTACGGCATTTTCAACGGCCGACGCTGGCGCGACATCATCGCGCCCCGGGTCGAGGCGTTCATCCGTGCGCATGACAACGCTAAGCCTGCACCCAAGGCCATCGTGGCACGTGCCAAGGCGGAGCCGGTCCCTGGTGTCGAGTTCGCCTGAGCCGCGCGTGAGGTTATAGCTCGGCGGGGTCCTGTGTCCGGCCCGGTCGACGATGGGATGATCGATGGCACCCGACCCGGCTGACGAGTTCGACCCGCTCCCTGTCACCGACGACGGCGTCGACCATGCCGCGGTCACCGCCGAGGAAGCGCCGGGGGCGTCGCCGGCACTTGCGGTCAACGTGCCCGCGAACCACCCGACCAGCCTGCTCCGCAGCCTCGGCCCGGGGCTGGTTACCGGCGCCGCCGACGACGACCCCAGCGGCATCGCCACCTACAGCCAGGTCGGCGCGCAGTTCGGCTACGGGCTGGCGTGGACGATGGTGTTCAGTTTTCCGCTGATGACCGTGTTCCAGGCGGTCTGCGCCCGGATTGGGGCGGTCACCGGGGTCGGCATCGCGCACAATCTGCGGCGGCATTATTCAGTCTGGCTGCTGCGCTTCGTCGTTATCCTGCTGCTCGTCGCCAACGTCATCAACCTCGGTGCCGACCTCGGCGCGATGGGGGCGGCGGCGCAGCTTTTGATCGGCGGGTCTGGGCTGCTCTATACCGTGCTGTTCGGAATCGTCTGTGTCCTGCTCGAGACGTTCCTCAGCTATGCGCGCTACGCCCAGGTGCTGAAGTGGCTGACCTTGTCGCTGTTCGCGTACATCGCGGTCGGCTTCGCGGCACATGTGCCGTGGGGTTCGGCGATCTACGCGACACTCGTGCCCCACCTGTCGTTCGATCAGACCCACGCCACCGCGATGGTTGCGATCCTGGGCACGACGATCAGTCCCTACCTGTTCTTCTGGCAAAGCTCGCAGGAGGTCGAGGAGGCCCGGCGGAGCAAACGGCGTCCGCTGGCCCTGACCCCAAAGGCCGCTGCCCCCGAACTGCGTCGTATCCGCACCGACACCGTCGTCGGCATGGGGGTGTCGAACCTCATCGCCCTATTCATCATCCTGGCGACCGCAGCGACGCTCCATGCCAGCGGCATCACCGACATCCAGACGTCGTCGCAGGCGGCCGAAGCGCTGCGCCCGATCGCCGGACCGTTCGCCTATTTCGTCTTCGCTGCCGGGATCATCGGGACTGGCATGCTCGCGGTGCCGGTGCTGGCCGGGTCGGCGGCCTATGCGGTTGCGGAGGTCTTCCAGTGGAACGGCAGCCTCGACAGCCGCCCGACCGAGGCGCGCGCTTTCTACGGCACCATCGCCGCCGCGACATTGGGCGGCGTCGCCCTCAATTTCAGCAAGCTCGATCCGATCAAGGCGCTGTACTGGAGCGCCGTCGTCAACGGCATCCTGGCGGCGCCGCTGATGGTCGTCATCATGCTGATCGCCACCAACCACCGCATCATGGGCCGGCTGACGCTGCCGCGCTCGATGCGCGTCATGGGCTGGCTCGCGACGGCGGTGATGGCGGTGGTGACGGTCGGGTTCTTCGTGCTCTAAGCCGCCGGTTCGCTGACTGCGATCAGGCGGCCAGCGTCTCGGCCTTCTCGCTCAGCTTGATCCAGCGCTCCTCGGCCGCCGCCAGCGCCCGGCGCTTGCCTTCGGCCTCGGTGTTGAGGGCGTCGAAGCGCTTGGGGTCGCGGGCGTAGAGTCCGGAGTCGGCCATGGCGGCCTCGGCGCGGGCGATGGCCTTGCCGATGGTCTCGATCTGGCCGGGCAGATGATCGAGCTCGCGCTGCTCGATATAGGTCAGCTTGACCAGCCGCTTCGGCGGACCCGAGGGCGCGGCAGCCTTCGGCGGCGGCGGCGGCGCTGCGTCGGCCTTGCGCTTGGCGGCCCAGTCGGCATAGCCGCCGACCACGACATCGGCGCTGCCCGACCCGTCGAGCCCGACGACCATGGTGACGGTGCGGTCGAGGAAGTCGCGGTCGTGGCTGACCAGCAGGACGGTGCCGGCGTAATCGTCGATGACCTCCTGCAGCAGGTCGAGGGTCTCGAGATCGAGGTCGTTGGTCGGCTCGTCGAGGATCAGCAGGTTCGACGGCCGTGCGAATTCGCGCGCCAGCAGCAGCCGCGAGCGCTCGCCGCCGGAGAAGGTGTCGACCTTGGCGTCGAGCACCTCGGCGGTGAACAGGAAGTCCTTGAGGTAGCCGATGACGTGCTTGCGCTCGCCGCCGACCTCGACCCAGTCGCCGCCATCCGCCAGTACGTCACGCACCGTCTTGCCGGGGCTGAGTAGCGCGCGCTGCTGGTCGATAAGGACGCCCTGCAGAGTCTTGGCGCGGCGGATGCGGCCCGAGTCGGGCTCCAGCTCGCCCGTCAGCAGCTTGAGCAATGTCGTCTTGCCGGCACCGTTCGGGCCGATCACGCCGATGCGGTCGCCGCGCTGCACCCGCAACGTCAGGTCCTTGATTACCATGCGGTCGCCGAACGACTTGTTCACATGCTCGGCGTCGATGACGATCTTGGTCTTCGTGTCCTCGGCGGTGACCTGCAGCTTGGCGACGCCCTGCGGGCCGGTCATGTCCTTGCGGGTCTGGCGCAGCTCGTCGAGCTTGCCGAGGCGTCCCATGTTGCGCTTGCGCCGGGCGGTGACGCCGCGCTGCAACCAGTGGAGTTCCTGCTTGAGCTTGGTGTCGAGCTTTTGCGCGTTCTTCTCTTCCTCGGCGGCGACCTGCTCGGACCACGCCTCGAAACCGCCGAAGCCGATCTCGGCCCGACGCAGCATGCCACGGTCAAGCCACAACGAGGCGCGGGTCAGGCGACCGAGGAAGGTACGGTCATGGCTGATCGTCACGAACGCGCCCTGGAAGCGCTGCAGGTAGGTCTCCAGCCACTCGATCGCGGTGATGTCGAGGTGGTTGGTCGGCTCGTCGAGCAGCAGCAGGTCGGGCGACTGAGCGAGCGCGCGGGCGATCGCGGCGCGGCGGCGCTCACCCCCGGACGCGGTCGAGGCGACGCGGTCGAGGTCGACGCCGAGCTGATCGGCGATCGCATCGACCTCATAGGGCTGGGGAGCATCGGGCTCCGCCATGGCGTAGTCGCGCAGGGTTTCGAAGCCTGCGACCGAGGGATCCTGCTCGAGCAGCACGATGCGCGCGCCCGGGCGCATGACGCGGCGGCCTTCGTCGGGCTCGATGTCGCCCGACAGGATCTTGAGCAAAGTCGTCTTGCCGACGCCGTTGCGACCGACCAGCGCGAGCCGGTCGCGGTCGCCGACGAACACCGACAGGCCGCGGAACAGCCATTTGGTGCCCTGGTTGAGGCCGATGGATTCGAGGGAGAGGATTGGAGCTGCCATTGCAGTGCAGCATGTAGGGGAGGGGACGCCGGAAGGCGAGGGGGGCGCTCGCGCGATTTAGCCTTGGCCTAGAGAGTATCGAGCAGGCCGCCGTCGACCCGGAGCGCGGCACCAGTGGTCGCCGAGGCCTGCGGCGACGCGACGTAGACGACCATGTTGGCGACCTCCTGAACCGTCGCGGCGCGGCGGATGATCGACGACGAGCGGTGCTCCGCAACGAAGGCATCGGCGGCGGCGCTCGCATCGGCTGCAGGCCCCTCGCCGTGCCCGAGCATCGCGGCCACGCCTTCGGACAGCGTTGGGCCGGGGAGGACCGAGTTCACGGTCACGCCGGTACCGGCCATGCGCTTGGCGAGGCCGCGAGCGAGTGCGACGTCGGCGGTCTTCGAGACGCCGTAGTGGATCATCTCGACCGGAATGTTGAACGCCGATTCCGAGGCGAGCAGGATGAAGCGACCCCAACCCTTGGCTTCCATGCCCGGCAGGTAGGCGCGCGCCAGCCGGACGCCGGCCATGACGTTGACCTGCCAGTGGCGGTCCCACGTCGCGTCGTCGGTGTCGAAGAAGTCGGCCGGCTGGAAAATGCCGAGGTTGCTGACCAGAATATCGGCGGTAGGCTCGGCGGCGACCAGCCGGGCGCAGCCCTCGGCGGTGCCGAGATCAGCGGCCAGCCCGCGCGCCTTGCCGCCCAGTTTGGCGACGGCGGCGGCGACGCGCTCCGGTGTCCGGCCGTTGACGATGACGGTGGCGCCCGCTTCGTGAAGCCCTTGGGCGATGGCGAAGCCGATGCCTTCGGTGGAGCCGGTGACGATGGCGGTCTTGCCGGTGAGGTCGATCTTCATGGTGATTCCTTCGCTGCGCGGCGCACGTAGGTATCGACGTCCCGATCGGCAATCGCCACGCCTAGTGACGCCGCCGCCGCGCGCCCTTATGAGCCTCGGCGATGCCGTTGATCGCGCTCCTTGCCGCTGCCCCCGAAGTGCCCCTCGCTCCGCTGCTGACCGTTGTCGGGCAGCCGGTGCTGCAGCGTCAGGTGCGGCAGGCGGCTCATGCCAAGGCGCAGCGTGTCATCGTCGTTGGCGGTCCGATGCTGGGGGTCGAGGCGGTGCCGACGCTGAACGACGCGGCGGCGCTGATCGGGGAGGGCGACTTCGTGCTGATGCTGGCGCCCGGGCTGGTCGTCGACGAGCGCATCGTCGCGGCGGTGATCGCGGCGGCACCAGCGGTGGCGACCTTTGTCGACCGCGGTGTCGAGCGCATCGACGCGACGGCGTTAGCGGCGGGGATCGCGGTCTATTCGGGCGCACTGGTCCGGCGCGTCATCCTCGGTCTCGGCGACTGGGACCTCGACGCGACCCTGCTGCGCGCGGCGGTCGGCGACAACATCGCCCGCGTCGATCTCGATGCGATGGACCTCTACGCCCCCGCCCGCCGCCGGATCGTACCGCTGACCTGGGCGCTGCCCGAGGACGTGGTGCAGGCCGAGGCGGCAGCCAGCATGGTCATCAAGGCAGCGCAGAAGGGCTGCCTCGACTGGCCAGCGCGCTTCATCCATCCGCCGATCGAGGACGGGCTGGTCCGCCTGCTCGGGCCGACGCCGATCACGCCCAACATGGTGACTCTGCTGGTCGCTGCGATCAGCCTCGCCGCCGGTGTTGCGTTCGCGACCGGCTGGCTGTGGACGGGCCTCATACTGGCGCTGGTCAGCGGGCCGCTGGACGGCGTCGACGGCAAATTGGCGCGGGCGCGGGTCGAGTTCTCGCGCTGGGGCGACCTCGAGCATGTCCTCGACAAGATCGCCGAATACGGCTGGTACTTCGCACTCGCGGGCCATTTCGCGGTGACGCGGGGCGAGGGGCCTTGGGTGGTTGCGGTACTGATTATCGTGGTCGCGCTGGCGGAGGCGCTGGGCGGCGAATTCTTCCGCCGCTTCACCGGCAGCCAGCTCGACGATGCCGGCGAGTTCGAGCGCCGCTTCCGCCTGGTTTCAGGGCGTCGCAACACATATTTCTGGACCCTGATTCCGTTCGCCGCGTTCGGAGCCTGGTACGCGGGATTTGTGATGATCGCGGCGTATGCGGTGCTGACGTTCTTCGTCATGCAGGCCCGGTTGTACCGGCGGCTTGGTGAGTTCGGGCGTCGGCACAGCCCGGTGGTGGCGGCGAACTACGCGGCGACGACCTACGACTTCTTGCCCGCGGGCAAGGCCTAGTCTACGGGCAGCCGCTTGTGTTTCGGGCCATGCGGCGTCTTCGCATCGGGCCAGAGAGGATAAAGATGCGGCAGATCAATATCGCGGTCGCCGGGGTCGGCAACTGTGCCAGTTCGCTCGTGCAGGGCCTCAGCCACTACGCCAACGGGGGTTCCAACGACGAGCTCGGCCTGATGCATTGGGACCTTGGCGGCTACCGGCCCAAGGATGTCAGCGTCGTCGCGGCGTGGGACATCGATGCGCGCAAGGTCGGCCGTGACGTTTCGGAGGCGATCTTCGCCAAGCCGAACAACACAACCGTGTTCTGCGACCATGTCGGCACGACCGGCACCGAGGTCATGATGGGCCGCACCCTCGACGGCGTTGCCGAGCACATGGGCGACTACCCGCAGGACCGCACGTTCGTCCCCGCCGGTCTGCCCGAGCCCGACCTCGACGAGGTCGTCCGCGTCCTCAAGGACCGCAAGGCCGACGTACTGATGAACTACTTGCCGGTTGGCTCGCAGCTCGCGACGGAATTCTACGCGGAAGCCGCGCTCCTCGCCGGCTGCGCCTTCGTCAACAATATCCCGGTGTTCATCGCCAGCGATCCGGTCTGGGCCGAGCGCTTCCGCGCTGCCGGCGTGCCGCTGCTCGGTGACGACATCAAGGCCCAGCTGGGGGCAACCATCGTCCACCGCACGCTGACCGACCTGTTCGCCAAGCGCGGCGTCAGCATCGACCGGACCTACCAGCTCAACACCGGCGGCAACACCGACTTCCTCAACATGCTCAACCGCAAGCGCCTGGCGTCGAAGAAGGTCAGCAAGACCGAGGCGGTCCAGTCGGTCGCCGCGCACCGCATCGAGGACGACAACATTCACGTCGGCCCGTCCGATTACGTGGCGTGGCAGAACGACAACAAGGTCTGCTTTCTGCGCATGGAAGGTCGGATGTTCGGCGGCGTGCCGATGAACCTCGAGCTGCGCCTGTCGGTCGAGGACTCGCCCAACTCCGCCGGTGTCGCGATCGATCTAATCCGCTGCGCCAAGCTGGCAAAGGACGCGGGTCTCGGTGGCCCGGTGTTGGAGCCGAGCGCCTATTTCTGCAAGCATCCACCGGTCCAGTCGACCGACGACGAGGCCCACGCCGCGCTCGAGGCGTTCATCGAGCGGATGACGCGGCACTAGGTGTTTTGCGCCCCTTCTTCTTGAAGAAGGGGCGCAGCTAACTCAGACCACCTGCCCCTGGCCGTCGCAGCTGAGGTCGAAAGCCGCCAGTCCGGCGTCGAGGTACGCAGCCAGCATCGGCAGTTCGAGCAGGTAGTCGGAGGCGTCGTCGACTTCGTCAGCGGCAGTCGACAGGGCGTCGTCCCATTCGCTCGCGTCGTAGGTGCCGCGGCCAACCCAGGCCAGGGCGATGACTTCCGCCTGCTCGTCCTCGGCGAGGTCGTCGATGATGGCGCGGAGCTCTTCTTCGGTCGGGTTGTCGCCGTCATCCTCGAGCTCGTCGACGGCGCCGTCATCCGATGCATTCGATCCTTCGTCGGGGTCGGTGTCGGGGACCAGCGCCTCGAATTCACGCGCCCGCAGGATGATGCGGCAGACGGTGTCGAGGGGGACGGTGAGTTCCATGGGAAGCTGGCCTTTTATGTGATGACGTACCGGTGTTGCGCTTGCGACGCGCCGGGAACGACCTCTGGCTAGCCGGGGTTCCGTCAGGCGGCAACCGCCTGATGCACTTCGAGGCCGAGGCGGACGCGGGCGGCCTCGTATTCGCGCTTGAGCTTGGCGATGAAGGCGCCGGCGCCCTGGACCTCGGTGACGGAGCCGATGCCCTGGCCGCAGCCCCAGATATCCTTCCATGCCTTGGCGTCGGTGTTGCCGCCGGAGCCGAAGTTCATCGCCGAGGCATCGCTGACCGCGAGGTTGTCGGGGTCCATGCCGGCGGCGATGATCGATGGGCGCAGGTAGTTGCCGTGGACGCCGGTGAACAGGTTCGAATAGACGATGTCGGACGCCGCCGAACCGACGATCATCTGCTTGTAGCGCTCGTCGGCGCGGGCCTCGTCGGTGGCGATGAAGGCTGAGCCGATGTAGGCGAAGTCGGCTCCCATCGCGAGCGCGGCGAGCACCGCGCCGCCGTTGGCGATGCTCCCCGACAGCGCCAGCGGGCCGTCGAACCAGGCCCGGATCTCCTGGATCAGCGCGAACGGCGAGATCGTGCCGGCATGGCCACCAGCACCGGCGGCGACCGCGATCAGGCCATCGGCGCCTTTCTCGATCGCCTTGTGGGCGAAGCGGTCGTTGATGACGTCGTGCATGACGATGCCGCCGTAGCTGTGGATCGCGGCGTTGATGTCCTCGCGCGCGCCGAGCGAGGTGATGACCACGGGGACCTTGTACTTGACGCACATCTCGACGTCGTCCTCGAGGCGGGCGGTGGTCTTGTGGACGATGAGGTTGACCGCAAACGGTGCATCCGCCTCGGTGAGCTCGGTCGAGAGCTGGTGGAGCCACTCGTCGAGCTGGCTGAGCGGGCGTGCGTTGAGGCTCGGGAAGCTGCCGACGACGCCGGCGCGGCACTGCGCCAGCACCAGGTCGGGGTTGGAGATGATGAACAACGGGGACGCGATCACTGGGATCGACAGGCGGTTCACGAGACTGGCGGGCATGGTCATGGCGGTCTTCCGTGCGGCTTTCGCGAAGGCATCGCGTTAGTTGACGGGCGCGTCAACCCGTTGAGCGCCTAGACCTGCGGGAACCCAACGAAAGCGGGCGGAGCATCGCTGCCCCGCCCGGGTTCGCGTGCCGTAATCGTCGCGTCAGGCCGTCGCGTAGCCCGTGCGGCGCTGGCGGCGGAGCGCGGTGCCGACGAAGCCGAAGCCGCCGAGCATCAGGGCCCAGGTCGCGGGCTCGGGGACGAAGCCGAGGAAGTCGGCCGTGCTCTCCGAATAGTGCGCGACATCGACGGTGGTGTTCCAGCCGATGGCGTCGAGCGCGGCGAGGTCGAGCCCGGTGACGAAGCCATTGCGACCGCCGCAGGTATAGGGGTTCATGATGCCGAGCTTGGGCTGCGCACAACTGAAGACCGGTTCGCCATCCACGAGAACCTGCGGAGCCTTCCAGTGCGAAGCTTGCCAGCCGTCGCCGGTGTACTCGCCCGTCGAGAACAAGCCGCCCTGATATGCTGTCAGGCCGCCGTCGATCGAGAAGTAGCTGGCGGTGTTGGTCGTCCAGTCGAGGACACCCGGGGCGCTGTAGCGGAACAGGTCGAGCGTCTCGCCGAACCAGTCGTCGTTGGCGGGATAGTCCTTACCGAGAAAGCCCCCCAGGTCCACGTCCGCGAGCGGTCCGCCGGTCCCCAGTACGTCGTAATCGTCGACGCCGCTGACGAAGCCGAGCGCATGGCCCATCTCATGGGTGGCGACGGCGATGAAGTCGGACGTGCCGGCGGTGATGCCGTCGGATGGGTCGAAGTCGAAGGCGAAGTCCGAGCTGAAAGTGATGCTGGCGTCCGAGCTTCCTGCTGCGAAGGTGTAGCCCAGCGCCTTGGCGTTGGCCGTCGTCAAGCCGATTACGGAGTTGTTGTAGCTGTCGTCGGTGTCATAGACCTTGGTCGAATTGTCGATGCCGTAGGGTCCGAACGCGTCCGAGCCGGTATAGCCAGGCGTGTAGACATCGACCGCATCGCCCGCGCCGTAATAGCCGTCCCTCAGCGTCGGCAGGTTCAAGCTCGCGTCGAACGCGCCGGACTGCCGGGCGACGATCCGGTTGGCGACACTGACGATTGCCTTGCTGGTGTAGGAGCTGCCCGTCGAGCCGAGGATGTCCTCGCCGAGATGGGCGAAGCCGACGTCGAAATAAACGGTCACCGGCTGCGACGTGGTGAGATGCGTCTCCCAATATTTCGCTGCGGTCCTGAAGCCGTAATAGGCATCGGTCCCGATCTCGACACCGCCTTTGTTCGTCAGGACGATCTTCACGTTCGATTGTGCGGCGAAAACTGCCGACGACGACAGTAGCGCAGCGATGGCTACGCCGATTCTGACCCTGTTCATTAGCGACCCCTTGTGTGCAAGCGACTGACAATGCGCGCCGGAGGCCCCGTGCCAACCCGGATCACACTGCGTTGGAATGACGATGCGTTCGCCCCTGCTGCGGTTTTCCGCATGCGGGCAGAAATAAACCTTGGCTAAATTAATTAAGCAAGCCGCACGTCGTCGTTGTGGTTAATATCGTGGCAAGCGTGCCAGATCGGCCGCACTTGCAGCCGGGTGGTGTGGTAGCGGTTGTCCGCGAACCCGCGCTAGCGCTCGTCGCCATAGATCGCCGTTATCGGCTTCGACCCCGCGGAGACGCTGCCCCGGTACATTCCCGGCGTGTTGAACGACCAGCCCATGTCGCCGGCCGGCCCCACGACGATGACCCCGCCGTCGCCGCCCATGTCCTTCAGTTCGCCCTTGATGACGACGTCAGCGGCCCGCTGGATGGTCTCGCCCTTGAGGCGAACGCGGGCGCAGATCTCGTGGGCGACGCCTTCGCGGATGAAATACTCGCCCGAGCCGGTGGCGGAAACAGCACACGCGCGGTCGTCGGCGTAGGTGCCCGCCCCGATGATCGGCGAATCGCCGATGCGCCCCCAGCGTTTGCCGGTAAGGCCACCGGTCGAGGTGCCCGCAGCGAGGTGACCGGCGGAGTCGCGGGCGACCGCGCCGACGGTGCCGTACTTGAGGTTCTTGTCGAACAGCTGCGCGCCCTTGGCGGCGGCGGCCTTCATGGCCTGAAGCTGCTGCCAGCGTTCCTCGGTGCGGAAATAGCTTGGGTCGACCTGCTCGAGGCCGTGCTCGACCGAGAAAGCATCGGCACCATCGCGCGCCAGCATGACGTGCGGCGACTGCTCCATCACGGCGCGCGCCAGACTGATCGGGTTCTTCGTCCGGGTCACGCCCGCGACCGCGCCGGCCTTGCGGGTGGTGCCCTCCATGATCGATGCGTCGAGCTCGTTCCTGCCGTCGGCGGTGAACACCGCGCCCTTGCCGGCGTTGAAGTGCGGGTCGTCCTCGAGCACGCGGATGGCGGCCTCGACCGCGTCGAGCGCGCTGCCGTTGTTCGCAAGCACCGCCGCCCCGGCCTCGAGGCCCTTGGCCAGCGCAGCGCGGTAGTCGGCATCCTTCGCGGGCGTCATCGTGGCGCGTTCCATGACACCGGCGCCGCCGTGGATGACCAGTGCCCATTTCGCACTTGCGGGCGTAGTCACGATGAACAATCCAACTGCAACTCCCGTAATCCGGTACCAGCGCAAAACGCGTCCCCTGCACCGCATTTGCAGGGCCGACCTAGCCCGGCATTGACCCGCGGCCAAGCCCCGGACTATACGCCGCCTCCCGCGCGGACCGGACGGCGGGGTAGCTCAGCTGGTTAGAGCACGGGAATCATAATCCTGGGGTCGGGGGTTCAAGTCCCTCTCCCGCTACCGTCGGTCCGTGCGCAAGGGTACGCCCAGCCGCTCCGCGAGAACTGCCGGACGGTGTAATCGGGAGTGTCGACACCGCGAAGGGCGCAGCGCGACGCTTGTTGAGTTCTACCGCGGCGACTAGCGTCCGGCCCACACCTCTGGAGACGATTATGAAGCGCTTTTTGCTTGCCGCCACGATGCTTCTGACGACCACGGCCGCGAACGCCGACCTGATGGGCGCGGCCCCTGCGCCGACGCTGGTGCGCGGCACCGTTGCCACGCTGAGCGCGACCACGCTGACGCTGACCACCAAGGCCGGTACCAAGCAAGTGGTGACGCTCGCCCCGAACACCGGCGTCGCGACGACCTCCGTCATCGGCATCGACGCGATCAAGCCGAACATCTTCATCGGCACCGCCGCCGACCCCGGCAAGGATGGCAAGCTGACCGCGCTCGAGGTCCACGTCTTCCCGGAATCGATGCGCGGCCTCGGTGAAGGCCACCGTCCCTGGGACACCAGCAAGACCAGCAGCATGACCAATGGCAACGTCCGCACGGTCGGCGCGGTGAAGCACGGCAAGGGCGCGCGCGAGCTGATCGTCGACTACAAGGGCGGCCAGCAGGTCGTCGTCGTCCCCGCGAGCGTGCCGATCGTCTCGTTCGGCGCGGGCACGCTGGCCGACGTCAAGCCCGGCAGCCACGTTTTCGCGATCACCAAGAACGTCGGCGGCAAGCTGTCGGCGGATCGGCTGGTCGTCGGTGCGAACGGCAGCACGCCCCCGATGTGATAGTGTTCGTCATCCCGGCGCATGCCGGGATGACGATCAGCAGCGCTGATGACGACGACCACGCATGCCACTAGAACCTCATCCATGACGCTCGCCGCCGACATCCGCCCGATACCGCTCAGCCTCGTCGACGACGACCTGGCGGCCGCAGCACAGGCTTTCGGGGATGCGTTCTCGCGCACCGGCTTCGCGGTCGTCGCCGACCACGGTATCGACCCCGCGGTGATCGAGCGGGCGCTGGCCGCGACCCGCGCTTTCTTCGCGCTGCCCGAGGCGGTCAAGCGCTGCTACCACGTCGTCGGGCAGGGCGGAGCGCGGGGCCTGACGCCGTTCGGCATCGAGACCGCCAAGGACGCGACGACCAGCGATCTCAAGGAGTTCTGGCACGTCGGTCGCACGCTGCCTGAGGGCCATCCCTACCGCGCGGTCATGCCCGACAACCTCTGGCCCGCCGAGGTTCCCGACTTCCACCCCAGCGTGCAGGCACTGTACGACGCGCTCGATTTTGCGGGCCGCCGGGTGTTGCGCGCAATCGCGGTTCACCTCGAACAGCCGCCCGCGTTCTTCGAGGACCCGGTCCACGACGGCAACTCCGTGCTGCGCCTGCTCCACTATCCGCCGGTGCCCGCCGACGCGCCCGGGATCCGCGCCGGGGCGCACGAGGACATCAACGTCATCACGCTGCTGCTTGGGGCCGAGGAGGCGGGCTTGCAGCTGCTCGACCGGCAGGGCGAATGGCGCAGCATCGATGCGCCGCCGGGCAGCCTGGTCTGCAACATCGGCGACATGCTGCAGCGGCTGACGGGCGGCCGCCTGCCGTCGACCAGCCACCGCGTCGTCAACCCGGCCCCGGAGCGGCGTGGGACGGCGCGCTATTCGACGCCGTTCTTCCTGCATTTCCGGCCGGACTATGTGATCGAGGCGCTGCCGGGTGGGGTGCCCGCGGAGCCGATCACCGCGCATGAGTTCCTGATGCAGCGGCTGCGCGAGATCAAGCTGCTTGTCTTATGAAGACTCCGGCCTTTCTGCGAAGATAGGCCGCCGCCGACGAGCCGCAAACTCGCCGGTGGCGGGAAGGGACGGATCGTAAAAATGCTGGTCGTCATGGACCGAGCTAGAGTTTGATCGCCCTTCTCTTTTCCTGTGGCCTGAACGGATACGTGGGCTTGTGGGCCCGCATGACAAGCAGAGGACCTGGAAAAGATGGAGACCAGTATAGCTCAGAATGTCGGCGTCGATATCTGCAAAGCGACGCTCGACGTTCACTTGCACCCGGCGGGCACAGCCCGCCAGTTCACCAATGATGCCAAAGGCCTCAAGGCCTTGCTGGGCTGGCTTGCAGATCGTCGCATCGCCCGCGTCGTCTTCGAGCCGACCGGACGCTACCACCACAACTTCGAGCGCCGGCTCGGTAGTGCCGGCTTGCCGCTTGCCAAGGTCAACCCGCGCCAGGCCCGGCGCTTTGCCGAGGCAATCGGCTGCAACGCCAAGACCGATGCAGTCGACGCCGCGATGCTGGCACGCATGGGTGCCTTGCTCGAGCTGCCGTCGCGGCCAATCGTCAGCGAGATCCTCGACGATATGAAGGAGTTGCAGGTTGCCAGGCTCGGCCTGGTCAAGGACCGGACCGCTGCAAAGAACCGCGAGCATGTTTGTCGCTCGCGGCTTTTGAAACGCCACGCCGCGCAGCGGCTTGCCCAGATCGACCGGCAGATCGCCGCGATCGACGCCGAGCTGAAAGCCAGCCTGTCCCGCGAGCCGGACCTTGCAACGCGCTTCGAGGTTCTCGTCTCCATTCCCGGTATCGGCGAGACTACGGCGATCGCCATGCTCATCGAAATGCCCGAACTCGGAACGCTCGACAGCAAGCAGGTCGCGTCGCTGGCCGGCCTCGCACCAATCGCCCGCGACAGCGGGCAGCACCGCGGCAAGCGTCATATCCGGGGCGGACGAGCCCAGCTGCGACACGCGCTTTACATGCCCGCGCTCGTCGCCACCCGGTTCAACGCCGACATGAAGGCTAAATATAAGGCTCTCGTTGCTGCCGGAAAACCGCCGAAAGTAGCCATCACAGCGGTCATGCGTAAGCTCGTCATCCTGGCAAACTCGCTGCTCAAAACAGGCAGAAACTGGACACCGAAATCCGCTTGATCACAACGGATACTCTAGGCTAGGCGCCGGCCCGCTTCTGCGTCACGAAATCGGTCAGCGACCCCAGCGTCTCGAACAATGCCCCATCGACCTCGTCGTCGTCGATATGAAACCCGAAGGCATCCTCGAGCGCGGTCAGCACCCGCGCCACCGCCATCGAATCGAGCTCGGGCAGGTCGCCGAACAA
This sequence comes from Sphingosinicellaceae bacterium, assembly GCA_019285715.1. NCBI lineage: Bacteria > Pseudomonadati > Pseudomonadota > Alphaproteobacteria > Sphingomonadales > Sphingosinicellaceae > Sphingosinicellaceae bacterium. The sequence continues at coordinate 2,413,420 of CP079108.1, read as the reverse complement.
CACGCTGGAACGCGTCAGGCGCGCGGCAGAGGCGGGCGCGAGGTTCAGCTCCGCCGCCAATACGGCGCGAACCGCTTCGAGGTTCGATGGGACGCTGATCGCCGCCGCTGTGGCCATGTTCGCTCCTGACGAAGCCTTCCGGCCCGGCGCGCCTTATAGTAGCAGCGTCGAACCGTGCAATCGCCAGTCCCTATTCGTACCGATCGACTGCTGCAGGGACCAACCCCTGACGGCATCGCTTTGGTCCATCGTGATCGTCGGGTGAGCTACGGCGAGCTCGACGCGCTGGTCGGGCGCGTCGCCGGCGGGCTGGCCGCGCAGGGCTTGACCGCGGGTGACCGGGTCGTGACCTGGCTGCCGAAATCGATCGAGGGCGTCGCGACGCTGTTCGGCGCGGCGCGGGCGGGCGCGGTGTTCGTCCCTGCCAATCCCCAGCTCAAGGCGGCGCAGGTCAACCATATCGCCGCCGATTCGGGCGCGAGGCTGCTGCTGACCACTGCCGCGCGTGCTTCCGGACTTGCGACGCGCGCCACCGTGCTGACCTTGGAGGACCACTGGGACGCGCTCGCCGACGGCCCGCCGCTCGATGTCGACCGCGACCCCGACGACCTCGTGGCGCTGCTCTACACCTCGGGCAGCACCGGTGCGCCAAAGGGCGTCATGCTGAGCCACTCGAACCTGTGGCACGCCGCCGATTCGGTGCGGCAATTCCTCGGGACAGGGCCTGACGATCGCGTGCTCAGCGTCCTGCCTCACGGCTTCGACTACGGCCTCAACCAGCTGACCCAGGCGTGGGCGGCGGGGGCGGGCGCGGTCCTGCTCGACTATTTGACCCCGCGCGATGTCGTCCGCGCCGTCTCGGTGCACGGCATCACCCAGCTCGGGGGGGTGCCGCCGCTGTGGCACGACCTTGCGGCCGCCGACTGGGGCCAGGGCGGCGGCGCCAGCCTGCGGGTGCTGACCAACTCGGGCGGCCACCTCCACGCCGGCCTGTCGGCAAAGCTGCGCGCGCTGTTTCCGGCCGCGCGCCTGTACCTGATGTACGGCCTGACCGAGGCGTTCCGCGCGACGTATCTCGACCCGGATCTTGCCGCGAACCGCCCCGAATCGGTCGGCACCGCGATCCCGCATGCCGAGGTCCTCATCGTCCGCCCCGACGGCAGCCTTACCGACGACGACGAGCCGGGCGAGATGGTCCAGGTCGGGCCGCTGGTCAGCTACGGCTACTGGCGCGACGACGAGCGCACCGACCTGCGCTTTCGCCCCGCACCCGACGCCTCGGTGCTCGGCGGCATGGCGGTGTGGTCGGGCGACACGATGAAGCGCGGCGCGGATGGGCTGCTGACCTTCGTCGGGCGCGACGACGAGATGATCAAGACCGGTGGTTACCGGGTCAGCCCGACCGAGGTCGAGGATGCCGCACTGGCAAGCGGCGCGGTCGGTGCGGCGGTGGCGCTGGGGGTTCCGGACGACCGGCTCGGGCAGGCGATCCTGCTGGTCGCGACCCCGGCGGGCGACGACCACGAGGGCCGTCTCAGCAGCGCCTTGGGCCGCGCGCTGCCCGGTTTCATGCAACCAGCACGGATCGTCTGGCGCGAGACACTGCCGGTGCTGGCGAACGGCAAGCTCGACCGGGCGGCCTTGAAGCGCGAGTGGGCGTGAGGAGCCACATTCCCGCCGGTTTCACGACCATCGACGGCGAGCTCGGCATCGCCGGACGGGCCGCGTCGTATTGGGTTCACGAGGCGGGCGACACGCCGCTGTTCGTCTACGACCGGGCGCTGATCGCGGCACGGATCGCGGCAGTGCGCGCCGCACTCCCATCGGAGGTCGCGCTCCACTACGCACTCAAGGCTAACCCGTTGCCAGCGCTGGTCGAATGGATGGGCGGGCAGGTCGACGGGCTGGACGTCGCCTCGGGCGGCGAACTCGCGCTGGCACTAGCTAGCGGGATGCAGCCTCGCGACATCGGCTTCGCAGGGCCGGGCAAGCGCGACGACGAGCTCCGCGCCGCGATTGCCGCCGGCGTCCTGATCAACGTCGAGTCGGCGGGTGAATTGGAGCGCATCGCGGCGCTCGGCGGGCGCGTGGTGGCGCTGCGGCTCAACCCGTCGTTCGAGCTCAAGGGCTCGGGCATGCGGATGGGGGGCAGGGCGTCGCCGTTCGGGATCGACGTCGCCGATGCGCCCGCGGTCGTGGCGCGGGCGGCGGAGCTTGGAGTGCGGGTGACGGGCCTCCACGTCTATGCCGGGTCGCAGGCGCTGTCGGCGGCGGCGGTGATCGAGTCGCAGGCGGCGACGCTGGTGATGGCGGCAGAGTTGGTGGCCGCGACCGGGGTCCAGCTGGAGACGCTGAACCTGGGCGGGGGCTTCGGTATCCCCTATTTCACCAACGACTTGCCGCTTGACCTTGCTGCGGTGGGCGAAGCGCTGTCAGCAAGCCTGGCGACGCTACCCGCAGGTCTCCGCGACACGCGTATCATCGTCGAGCTCGGGCGCTACCTCGTCGGGGAGGCGGGGGTGTACCTGGCGCGGGTCGTGGACCGGAAGGTCAGTCGCGGCACCGAGTTCATCGTCACCGACGGCGGCCTCCACCACCAGCTCGCGGCCAGCGGCAACTTCGGCACGGTCATCCGCCGCAATTACCCGATCGCCAATGCCAGCCACTTTGGCGCGGACGCCGTGATGACCGCCGATGTCGTCGGTTGCCTGTGCACGCCCCTCGACCGGCTCGGCGAGCGTGTCGCGTTGCCGGACACGCAGGTCGGCGACCTGATCGCGATCTTCATGGCGGGAGCATACGGCGCGAGTGCGAGCCCGGCCGCATTCCTCGGGCATCCACCGGCGCGCGAACTGTTGGTCTAGTTGCCGGGCGTCGTGGTGCCGGCGATGACGCCGCCAGCGGGTGGATTCGCAAGCAGATAGATCGATGCGGCCCCCACCACCGCGCCGAGCACGAGCCCGAATACCCAGGCACGAACCGGGTGGCGCAAGAGCCGGCGGCTGGGGTTCCTCACATCGACGTCGCGGGCAGCATGGTTGGCATGCCTGGACATAAGCAAGACCTGTGCCAACCATCGAAACCATTGAGAATTGGTAAAGGTCGTAACGGGTCTATCACCCATGTGTAAAGTTTTCCGACGTTTTGTACTGTGCTGTGACAAACTTGAGTCCATCAGGCGGCGCATTGAAGCCGAGCCGGGTGCGATCCTTGGCGGCCAAGGCGTCGGCTAGGTCGACGCTGCTCCAGGCACCTTCGCCAACCATTTTCAGGCAGCCGACCATCGAACGGACCTGGTGGTGGAGGAACGAGCGGGCGGCGGCCTCGACAACGATGCGGTCGCCGTGGCGCTCGACGGCGAGCCGGTCGAGAGTGCGGATCGGCGACGCGGCCTGGCAGTGCGCGCTACGGAAGGTCGTGAAGTCGTGGCGGCCGAGCAGCGCCCGGGCTGCCGCGCTCATCGCGTCCGCGTCGAGGGCTGCACCGACGCGCCACGCCAGCCCGAGGTCGAAGGTCAGCGGCGCGCGGCGGTTGACGATGACGTAGCGATATTCGCGCCCGGTGCAGTCGAAGCGCGCGTGAAAGTCGGGCGCGGCGATACAGCACTCGACGACCGCGATCGGTGCGGGCCGCAGCCATGCGTTGAGCGCGCCGAACAGCCGGTGAGGCGTGATCACCTTCTCGATGTCGAAGTGCGCGACCATCGCCGCCGCGTGCACCCCGGCATCGGTGCGGCCGGCCGCATGGACCAGCGCCGCCTCGCCAGTGATCTTGAGCAGCGCCGCCTCGACGCTGCCCTGGACGCTGGTGCCGAGCGCCTGCCGCTGCCAGCCGACGAAGGGCCGGCCGTCGTATTCGAGGGTCACCCGGAAGCGCGTCACGCGACCTGCATGCCCGTGGTGAGCGGCCAGCCGCGGAGCAGGTCGGCCACAGGCATCGCGGGCTTGCCGGCGCGCTGGACGAACGTTGCGCGGATCCCGCCCTCGGCACAGGCGATCGCCAAGCTGTCGTCGATGAGCGTGCCAGGCTTGCCGCCGGCCTCGATGACGTCGGCCGCCAGGATCTTTAGCCGCTCGCCGCCGATCTCGACGAAGGCTCCGGGCGCGGGATTGAACGCCCGCACCGCGCGCTCGACGTCGACCGCAGCCTGCGTGAAGTCGAGCCGCGCCTCCGCCTTGTCGAGCTTCTTGGCATAGGTCACGCCGGCCTCGGGCTGGGGCAGGGCGGTCAGCGCATCGAGCCGCCCGAGCGCATCGACGATCAGCGAGGCCCCGAGCCCGCCGAGCGTCGCGGTCAGGTCGCCCGCGGTCTTGCCCGCAACCGGCGTGCTCGCCTTGAGCCACATCGGCCCGGTGTCGAGTCCGGCTTCCATCTGCATGATCGTCACGCCGGTCTCGGCGTCGCCCGCGAGGATGGCGCGCTGGATCGGTGCCGCGCCCCGCCACCGTGGTAAGAGCGAGGCGTGGATGTTGATGCAGCCCAGCCGCGGCGCGGCGAGGATTGCGAGCGGGAGGATCAGGCCGTACGCCGCGACTACTGCGACATCGAGGTCGAGACCGGCGAACGCGGCGCGGTCGTCGTCGGCCTTGAAGTTGACCGGCGTCCGCACCGCCAGGCCGAGCGCCTCCGCCCGTGCCTGCACCGCCGACCCCGTCAGCGCCTGGCCACGCTTCGCCGGGCGCGGCGGCTGGGTATAGACCGCGACGATGTCGTGCCCGGCCTCGACCAGCGCGTCGAGCGCGGGCACGGCGAAGTCCGGGGTTCCCATGAAAGCGATGCGCATGAACGGGGGGCTAGCCCGGTGGCGGCGACGGCGCAATCGCAGTACCGCCGCATTGGCAAATCGAATTCGCGAGCCGGTGACGGCGTCCGCTTCCCGCCAGACACGACGCGCCGCGTGCGCTATTGTCGCAGCCTTGCTCCGGGGAGATCGATGATGACCAGCGCCAGCGCGTTTCACGCCCTCCATGCGCCGGGGCAGCTGTTGCTCCTCGCCAACGCCTGGGATGCCGGCAGCGCCCGCCTGATCGAGAGCCTCGGCGCGACCGCGATCGCGACGACCAGCTGCGGCGTCGCCTGGGCGCAGGGCTATCCGGACGGCGACAAGCTGCCGGTCGACCGGATGGTGGCAGCGGTCGCGGCGATCGCGCGGGTCGTCCGGGTGCCGCTCACCGCCGATATCGAGGGCGGCTATGCCGACAACCGGACGCGAATCTGCGAGGTCGTCAAGATGGTGATCGGCGCGGGCGCGGTCGGCATTAACATCGAGGATGGCAGCGGCACCCCCGAGCACCTTGCCGACAAGATCCAGGCCGCCCGCAGCGCCGGGCTGCAGGCGGGGGTCAGCGTCTTCGTCAACGCCCGCACCGACGTCTTCCTGCGCGGCCTCGTCCCCGACGCTGCGCGGGTCGAGGAGGTCGCGAGGCGTGCCGCCCGCTACGCCGAGGCAGGTGCCGACGGCCTGTTCGTACCGGGCCTCGCCGATCCCGCCGACATCGCCGCGGTGGTCGCGGCGACGGCGTTGCCGGTCAACGTCATGGCGCTGCCGACCCTGCCACCGCTTGCCGCGCTGAAGGCCCTTGGGGTCCGGCGGCTAAGCGCGGGCGGCTCGATCGCCGAGGCCGCACTCGGCACGGCGCGGCGGCTCGCGGCGGCGTTCCTGGCGACCGGTGACTGCGCCGGGCTGCGCAGCGGCGACGGCGTCGGCTACGGCGAGATGAACGCGCTGTTCGGCTAGCGTGGCCGGGAGGTTGCCCGTTCGTTCCGTTGGCCCCATATCCAGCGTATGGCGTCCCCCGAAATCGATGCGCTGACCCAGGCGCTGGCGCGGCTCCCCGGCCTCGGGCCCCGCTCGGCGCGGCGCGCGGTGCTGCACCTGCTGAAGCGCCGCGAGACCGCGCTGGTGCCGCTGGTCGCGGCGCTGCAGGCGGTGGCGGCGAACCTCGCGACCTGCTCGATCTGCGGCAACGTCGATACCCGCGATCCCTGCGGCGTCTGCACCGACCCGCGCCGCGACGTCACCACCTTGTGCGTCGTCGAGGAGGTCGCCGACCTGTGGGCGCTCGACCGCTCGCGGCTGTTCCCGGGGCGCTATCACGTCCTTGGCGGGCGGCTGTCGGCACTGGACGGCGTCGGCCCGGAGAAGCTCAGCATCGACGCGCTGCTCGGGCGCGTCGCCAGCGGCGGCATCGAGGAGGTCGTGCTGGCGATGAACGCGACGCTCGAGGGCCAGACGACGATGCATTATGTCGCCGACCGGCTAAGCGGGCAGGGTGTGCGGGTCATGCAGCTGGCGCACGGCATGCCGGTGGGGGGCGAGATGGACTATCTCGACGAGGGCACGCTGGCGCAGGCGCTCCGGGCGCGGCGGCCGGTCTGATCTTCCCTCTCCCGCAAGCGGGAGAGGGAAGGGCGCTAACCCACCCCGTGCGCCTTGAAGTGCGCGATCGCCCGCTTCCACCCGTCCTTCGCCGCCTCCTCGTTGTAGCTCGGGCGGTAGTCGGCGTGGAAACCATGCTCGGCGTTCGGGTAAACGATCAGCTCGAAGCCGGTCTTGCCCGCCTGCTTCAGCGCCGCGCGCATCGCGTCGACGTCACTGACCGGGATGCCCTTGTCGAGGCCGCCATACAGCCCGAGCACCGGCGCGCGCATCTGGTCGGTGATCTCCAGCGGGTACTTGCGGACCTCGGTGACCGGCTCGCCGGGCTTTGGGCCGGAAAGGCGCCCGTACCAGGCGACGCCGGCCTTCAGTTCCGGGAAACGCGCCGTGGCCATCCAGACGACCCCGCCCCCCCAGCAGAAACCGGTCATGCCGATCTTGTCGGCCGCGACGAACGACTGCTGCGCCAGCCATGCCAGCGTCGTCTGGACGTCGCCCATGACCTGCTCGTTGGTCGCGGTGGCAACGGTCTTGCGGATCACCGCCATGTCGGTGGTCTGCGCCAGCATGTTGTTCGGGTCAGCACGGAAGAAGAACTCGGGCGCGATGGCGACATAGCCCAGCTTGGCGAAGCGCCGGCAGACGTCGCGGATGTACTCGTGCAGCCCGAACACCTCGTTGACGACGATGATCACCGGGTGCCGCCCGCTTGCCGCCGGGCGCGCGACGAAGCCCGGCAGGCCGCCCGACATGGCCACCATGCCTGTCGTCAGCCCGTCGGCGGGGGTGGTGATCGGCGCCGCCTCGGCAGCGGCTCCGAACGCCGCGTAGCCGGCCGCGACCATCGCCGCGAAGCTGCGCCGGTTGAGGTGCAGGTCGCCGGGCGCGTTACCGTCGGGTCGGGTCAGCAGGGTCGTCATCGGGCTTCTCCTGAGTTTAGGGGCCTATAATCCAGCCCGTCATGCCGGCGAACGCCGGGACCCATCTCTCGGTTTCAGGTGACGGGTCCCGGCGTTCGCCGGCATGATGGGCGCTGTGGGAGGGGCGTCACGCAGCTTCGGGCCGATACCGGATCAGCCCTTCCTGGATCGCGCTCGCCACCAGCTGCCCGTCGCGCGCAAAGATCATCCCGCGGTTGAGCCCGCGGCCACCGACCGCGATCGGCGAATCCTGCGCGTACAGCAGCCAGTCGTCGAGCGGCGGGGTGCCGTGGAAATACAGGCTGTGGTCGAGGCTGGCGACCTGCAGCGCGGGGTCGTTCCACGCCAGGCCGTGCGGCAGCAGCGCGGTGTCGAGGAGGGTCATGTCGCTGGCGTAGGCGAGCAGGCAGCGCGCCAGCACGGCGTCCGCGACGATCGGCGCAGCGGGCCGGAACCAGTTGTGCGACACCGGTGGCGACTTGTGCGGGCGCGACCAGTCATGGCCCTCGGCGGAGCGGAACTCGAAAGGGCGCTCGCGGCTGAGCCAGCTGGTGCGGTATTTCTCGCCCATGCGCTCGGCGATGCGCAGGAAGCTTTCGTACTCGGTCGGCAGGGTCTCGGGCAGGGCTACCACGGGGATCGCCGCGGCGTGGTTCAGCCCGGGCTCCTCGACCTGGAACGACGCCGCCATGTTGAAGATCGGGCGGCCGTGCTGGATCGCGACGACCCGCCGCGAGGTGAAGCTCTGGCCGTCGCGGTCCCGCTCGACGCGGTACACGATCGGCACCTTGGGATCGCCGGCCCTCAGGAAATAAGAGTGCAGGCTGTGCGCGAGGCGGTCCGCGGGCACGGTCTTCGATGCCGCCATCAGCGCCTGTGCGACGACCTGTCCTCCGAACACGCGGACCCAGCCGGCACCTGATGCCCTGCCTCGGTAGAGGTCGGTTTCCAGCATCTCGACGTCGAGCAGGCTGATCAGGTTGGCGACCGCGGCGCTGTCGTCCTGGCGCGCGGGCAGGCTGTTCGAATGTGTCATGCGTGCTGACTAGACAGCGAAACTTCTTGTGTCACCGGTACGCTGCCGTTCATGGTCGTTGCGATGGCGACGATACCCGATCTTTCCAACGCGGCGCGCGAGCCTCTGGGCGGGCAGGACGGTATTGCGAGCCATGTCAGCGCCAGCGGTGCCGAGCCCGAGGCCGATCCCGAGATCGCCGCACTGGTCGGCGCCCCAACGCTCCAGCACGATTCGAATTTCCGCCGTGACCGGCTGCTGTCGGCGATGGTTATTCTCTCCGGCTTCGGCCTGTTCCTCGCGGCACCGTTCGCGTTAAAGGCCGGGTCGACGTTCTTCATGCCGGTCACGGTCGCGATCGTCATTAGTCTCATGTTGGTGCCGGTGCTCGAGTGGCTGGAGCGGCACCGCGTGCCGGCGGCATTGGCGGCGCTGCTGTCGATCCTGCTGCTGTTCGCGATCGCCAACGCGGTGTTGGTGATGATCGTCATCCCCGCCGCCGACTGGGTCCGCATGGTGCCCGCCAATGCCGAGCGCATCCGCAACAACATCGCGCCGATCGTCGACGCCTTCCACCGCCTCGACACACTGTCGAACCAGGTCGCGACCGCGGTCGGGCAGCAGGCCGCCGACGCCAGCGCCAAGATGCAGACGGAACAGCCGACCTCGATCGTCGCGCTCGTCGCCACCACCGCGCCGAGCGTCCTGATCGAGAGCTTCTTCGCCCTGCTGCTGGTCTTCTTCTTCCTGTCGGGCTGGACCGAGATGCGCGAGAAGATCATCCGCGACCGCGAGACGCTGACCGGCAGCCTGCGCGTCGCCCGCCTGCTCCGCGACATGGTCTCGGGTACCGCGCAATACCTGCTGACGGTCGCTATCATCAACGTCGCGCTCGGGGCGTTCGTGGCGCTGATCGTGTGGTCGCTCGGCATGCCGACGCCGCTGATGTGGGGCGGCCTCGCGGCGCTGTTCAACTTCGTGCCCTATGTCGGGCCGATCATCGTCGTCGGGCTGCTCGGCATCGGCGGCATGATCACCTTCGACGAGCCGTTCGCCGCGCTGCTGCCCGCCGGCGCGTTCCTGTGCTGCCATTTGACCGAGGCAAACTTCATCACCCCCAAGATCGTCGGCAAGCGCCTGACCATGAGCCCGATGGCGATCCTGCTGGCGCTCAGCTTCTGGGGCTGGGTGTGGGGCACGGTCGGGGCGCTGGTCTCGGTACCGCTGCTGATCCTCGGGCATGTGCTGCTGGAGCGGGTCGGACGGCCCGACGTTGCCGGCTTCCTGTTCGACGGGCGGACGCTGACGCGGACGAGCGAGTAGCCCCGCCGGTAGTTCCGGACCAACGGCTGGTACACTGCGCTCAAGCCATTCCCAACGAACGGTCACCCACCCGCGGAACAACTTTCCCCGTCGAGCGCTCATGGCTCACGTCAAAAACAAGGGAAGCCGTCATGCTGCGTTATGCTCTCATCTTCCTCGTCGTCGCGCTGATCGCCGGCGTGCTCGGCTTCGGCGGTGTCGCCGGCGCCTCGATGGGTATCGCCAAGATCCTGTTCTACATTTTCATCGTCCTGTTCGTGATCGGTCTGATCATGCACCTGGTGCGTGGCAATCGGGTCGTCTGACACGAACGCTGTATATCGCGCGCGATGAAGCGAGATCGGCCGCCGGGGTAACCCGGCGGCCTTTCTTTTGCGTTCGGGCCCACAGTTTCTTGACAGGCTGGTCCCCGACCCATAATGCCCCCTTTCCCGTTTCCAAGCGGGTGTAGCTCAGTTGGTTAGAGCGCCGCCCTGTCACGGCGGAGGCCGCGGGTTCGAGTCCCGTCACTCGCGCCACCCCTTCACGGGAGTGCGCATCCTGAAGATCTTGATCGTCCTCGGGCTGGTACTTGCCAGCCCCGCCGCCGCAGTGGTCGCGCCGATCCTGCTGACCCCCGAGGCGATCGACACCGCCAGCTTCGCCAAGCCGCGCATCGCCCGTGTCACCCACGTCGACCTCGACCTTACGGTCGATTTCACGACGAAGCGCCTGCGCGGCACAGCCACGCTCGACGTGCTCGCGGCCCCGGGAGCGAGGACCATCGTCCTCGACAGCGGCGGGCTGGAGATTGCCCGCATCACCGACGGCAAGGGCAGGGCGCTGCCGTTCGTCGTCGGCGCGACGGTAACAGCCGATGACAAGGGCTTTCCGGTCACCGTGACCCTGAACGGCGCAAAGCAGCTCCGCGTCGACTACACCAGCGCGAAGAACGCTTCCGCGCTGCAGTGGCTCGACCCGGCGCTGACCGCGGGCAAGGCTCACCCCCTGCTGTTCAGCCAAGGCGAGCCGAACGCCAACCGCAGCTGGATCCCGACGCAGGATTCGCCCGGCATCCGCCAGACCTGGGACGCGCGCATCACCGTGCCCACGGGCATGACCGCGGTCATGAGCGCCGAAATGGCCGACCGCGCCGGCGTCGCCGTCCCCGGCGGACGGCAGTTCACCTTTCACGAGCCCAACCCGGTGCCGCCGTACCTGATCGCGCTCGGGGTCGGGAATCTCGTCCACCGCGACCTCGGCAAGCGCACTGGCGTCTGGACCGAGCCCGCGATGGTCGACCGGGCGGCCGCCGAACTCGTCGACATCGGCAAGCTCGTCGACGCCGCCGAGGGCCTGTACGGCCCGTACCGCTGGGGCCGCTACGACGTCTTAGTGCTGCCACCGTCGTTCCCGTTCGGCGGCATGGAAAACCCGCGCCTGACCTTCCTGACGCCGACCTTCATCACCGGCGACCGCAGCCAGATCAGCCTCGTCGCGCACGAACTCGCGCACAGCTGGTCGGGCAACCTGGTGACCAACGCGACATGGTCGGACTCGTGGCTCAACGAGGGCTTCACCACCTATTTCGAGAACCGCATCATGGAGGCGGTGTTCGGCCGCGCCCGCGCCGAGGTCGAGGCCGACCTGTACTGGGACGAACTCCAGAAGGGCATTGCCGACGCCGCCAAGGACCCGTCCGTGACCCGCCTGCACGGCGCGCCGTTCGCGTCGACGCTCGACTATGTGAAGGGCTCCGACTTCCTGTTCACGCTGGAGAAGGAAGTCGGGCGGCCCCGCCTCGACGCCTGGCTGCGCGGCTATTTCGACCGCCACGCCTTCCAGCCGCAGACCACCGCCGGGCTGCTCGTCGACCTCCGCGCCAACCTCGTGAAGGGCGACGCCGCGCTGGAAAAGCGCCTCGACCTCGACGCATGGGCGTATGCGCCTGGCCTGCCGGCGAACGCAGTCCACATCGTCTCGCCGCGACTGGAGGCGGTCGATGCCGCCTCGACTGCGTTCGCGGGTGGTGCGGTGGCGGGCTCGCTCAAAACCGCCGAATGGTCGACGCAGGAGTGGCTGCGCTTCCTGCAGCGCCTGCCCCGGCAGGAGAGCAAGTCGCGCCTCGACGACCTCGACGGGACCTTCAAGCTGTCGGCGAGCCACAATGCCGAGATCCGCTTCGCGTGGCTGATGCTTGCGGTCGGTAACCGCTACGACGCGGCGCTGCCGGCGCTCGAGGATCACCTGACCAGCATCGGGCGCTGGAAGATGGTCGCGCCGCTTTATCGCGCTCTCAATGCGCAGGGCGCGTGGGGCCAGCCAGTTGCGACGCGAATCTATGCCCGCGCGCGCAGCAGCTATCACCCGTTCGTGGTGGCCTCGGTCGACAGGTTGATGGCGTCGAAAACCCCGAGTTCATAGCCGATCGACGCTTCGACCAGCGTCTCCCACAAGTTTTCGGCAAGCCCGTCCGGCAACCCGGCCGCGGAAGCAGCGGCCGCGGCGTTGGCGATCACCTGGGCCTTGCGGACCTCGTCGCGAACCGCCGAACGGTGGGGCTTGATGCGTGCCGCCGCATCCATGTAGCCGAAGCGCACGGCGAGTAGCGCAACCAGCTCCCGGTCGACAGCGTCGACGCCGGCGCGGACCTCGGTCATCGTCGTGCAGTCGGCAGGCTTCAACGGTTCATCCAGACCAATAGCGGGCGCAGCGGCAGCAGCCATGCTACCCCGAGGATCAAGTAGACTACCGCCTGCACCGCGCCCGGCAGTGTCGAGATCGGGCCAGCAAAGCCCGCAATGATTCCGCCATAGACGATAAGCCCGACGACGATAAGCAGGACGCCGAGCGGCTTGCGGGGGGAAGGCTGCTGCATCGGGGCGCTCTAGCCGCTCCCCGGCACGACGCCAACCGGCGGCAGCGTCGCGGCGTGCGTACAGCGGATCGTACGGGTCGGCGTCACCAGCCAGTCGAGCGGCGCGTCCCAGGCCTCGGCGGGCACGTGGTCGATGACCTGGCAGTCGAACGCGACCCCGATCCGCACCGCGTCATGGAGGGGGAGGGTGCGGTCGTAGTGGCCCTTGCCGTAGCCGAGGCGGTTGCCGCGCGCGTCGGCGGCGACCAGCGGCACGAGGATCGCGTCGGGCTCGACCAATGGCGCGAACCGGTCGGGCTCGCGGATGCCCCAGCCGGGGCTGCGGATCAGGTCGTCGGGATGCGCGTGGTGGAAACGCAGCGGCTCGCCGTTGGCACCGACGCGGGGCCAGGTCGTGAACCCGATCGCGGCGGGATCGACCTCGTCGTGCATCGCCGCATAGCCAGCGACCTTGCGGCGACCATCGAGCAGGGGCCGCAGCCGCTCGACCAGCGCCGCGTCGAGGCCAGCACGCTCGTCATCGCCCAGCGGCGCGAGGAAACGCACGCGGATGTCGCGCACCAGCGCGCGGAGCTCATTTCGGGTCGGGGAGGTCGGCGGGACCACCATGGGCCGTTTGCCTGTAAGTCCTCTGATGCCAAGTACATCAGGTGGGGACCATGTAGTTCGGACCAGGATCCGACCAGAGACAGCCCCCTAGGAGAGTGAATCGCCTCAGGGAAATATGAAGCTCGTACGCGGCAGTCCCGCCTAAGGATAATGTAGGGGTTTGGGGGCCGGTACTCAAGAGCGGATGAGGCGGTCTTGAGTTGTCGTTGCGGTGTCACCCCGTTCCCGCACTCCTGGCGGATGACGACGGTGTAACGGGGATGACGACGGGCTGAAGTGTAACGACCAGGTAGAGCCTACCCCTCCAGCACGTCCGCCAGCCGCTCGGCCCGCGCCGCCAGCGCCTCCAGCCGGCCCAGGTCCGGATGCCCGCCCGACTTGCGCAGCTCCGACAGCTCGTCCGCCACCAGGATGCCCGCCATCAGCAGCAGCCGCGGCTCACTCATCGTGCCGAGCGCCTGCCCGAGTTCGTCCGCCTTGAGCTGGAGCTGGGCGGCGAGGGCGGTCAAATGCGCCTCCTCGCCGTCGCGGCAGGCGAGCGGGTAGGAGCGGCCACCGATGGTGACATCGATCTGTGCCATCAGTCGGCCCCCGCCGGCACCAGCAGCCGGTCGAGTTCGGCGACGCTTTCCGAAACCGCGGTCTCCAGCGCCGCCAGTCTCGCCTCGGTCGCGGCCTTGGCAGCCTCGATCCGGGCCAGCGCCGCCTCGATCCGGTCGGCGATTACGTCCGCAGGATCAGGCATCGTTCAGTCATTCTTTCAGAAGTTTGCGCGAACTTGATAAGGCCCCGTCTGCGCTCGCGTCAATCACCCGGACCACGCTGGATGTTGACGCTCGTCGCGTCGCTGGCCATAGCCACCGCATTCCCCGCCCTGCACAAGAAAGTCGCGACCCGATGGCTGATCCTGTGGCCGAACTGCCGCCGCGCCAGCTTGCCAACGCGATTCGCGCCCTCGCCATGGATGCGGTCGAGGCGGCGAACTCGGGCCACCCGGGGATGCCGATGGGCATGGCCGACGCCGCGACGACGCTGTTCACGCGTCACCTTAAGTTCGATCCCGCGCAGCCCAAGTGGCAGGACCGCGACCGCTTCGTGCTGTCGGCGGGCCACGGCTCCATGCTGATCTACGCTCTCCTCCACCTGACCGGCTACGCCCGCCCGACGCTCGACGACATCCGCAACTTCCGCCAGATCGGCAGCCCCTGCGCCGGCCATCCCGAGAATTTCGAGCTCGAAGGTGTCGAGACCACCACCGGGCCGCTCGGACAGGGTCTCGCGACCGCAGTTGGCATGGCAATGGCCGAGCGTCACCTCAACACCGTCTTCGGCGACCACCTCGTCGACCACATGACCTACGTGATCGCCGGCGACGGCTGCCTGATGGAGGGCATCAGCCACGAGGCGATCGGGCTGGCAGGGCATTTGAAGCTCGGCCGGCTGATCGTGCTGTGGGACGACAACCAGATCTCGATCGACGGGCCGACCAGCTTGTCGACCAGCGAGAATACCGCGATGCGCTTCGAGGCTGCGGGCTGGCACGTCCTCGCCTGCGACGGCCTCGATGCGGACGCGGTCGACGCCGCGCTGACCGCCGCCAAGGCCGATCCCCGCCCGACACTGATCGCCTGCCGCACCATCATCGGCTACGGCGCACCCAAGAAGGCCGGCACCAGCGGTTCGCACGGTGCCGCCCTCGGAGCCGAGGAGATCGCCGGGGCGCGCCTGGCGCTCGGCTGGGACGCGCTGCCGTTCGTGATTCCCGACGACATCCGCGACGCCTGGAACCGCGCCGGCCTGCGCCACCGCGACACCCGCCTCGCCTGGGATGCGCGCCTCGCCGCCGATCCCAAGCGCGAGGCCTTCGAGCGCCGCGCCGCCAACCAGCCGCCGCAAGCCGTGTACGACGCCCTCGATGCCTTCATTGCCGAACTGATCGCCAAGCCGGTCAGCGTCGCGACCCGCAAGGCATCTGAGATGGCGCTCGAAGTCGCCGTGCCCGCGGCCCCCGGCATGTTCGGCGGCTCGGCCGACCTGACCGGCTCGAACCTGACGAAAACCAAGGCGATGCAACCGTTTACCGCCGGCAGCTACGACGGCAGGTACGTTTACTACGGCATTCGCGAGTTCGGCATGGCGGCGGCGATGAACGGACTTTCGCTGCACGGCCAGATGCTCCCGTTCGGCGGCACCTTCCTGGTGTTCTCGGACTATATGCGCAACGCGATCCGCATGTCGGCACTGCAGCAGACGCGGGTGATCTACGTCCTGACCCACGATTCGATCGGGCTGGGTGAGGATGGTCCGACCCACCAGCCGGTCGAGCATCTGCTCAGCCTGCGCGCCATCCCCAATCTCGCGGTCTACCGGCCCTGCGACGCGGTCGAGACCGCCGAATGCTGGGCCCTCGCGATTGCCGACCAGCACCGCCCCTCGGTGCTAGCACTGAGCCGGCAGGGCATGCCGCAGCAGCGCCTGAAGGATGCTGGCGAGAACCTGACTGCCAAGGGCGGCTACCGCCTCAAGGCCGCGACCGCGTCGCGCAAGGTGGTCTTCGTCGCCACCGGTTCGGAGGTCCACATCGCCGGCGCGGCCGCCGAGGCGCTCGAGGCCGAGGGCATCGGCTGCGATCTCGTGTCGATGCCGTGCTGGGAGAATTTTGACGTCCAGTCCGAGGCTTACCGCAAGGATGTGCTCCCCGACGACGCGCTGATCGTCTCGGTCGAGGCGGGCGTTACGATGGGCTGGGAACGCTATACCATGGTGCGCGGTCTCCGGGTCGGCATCGACAGCTTCGGCGCGTCGGGGCCGATCGAGGCGCTGTACGATCACTTCGGGATTACCGCGCCCAAGATTGCGGCGCGGGTTCGTGAACGGCTGACGACCAACTAGTTCCTGTCATCCCCCGCGCAGGCGGGGACCCGTGAACACGGAATGCGGTGTTCATGGGTTCCCGCCTACGCGGGAATGACAAAAGTTTCGCACAGGAGACTATCAATGACCACGAAAGTCGCGATCAACGGCTTTGGCCGCATCGGCCGCAACGTCCTGCGCGCGCTCGTCGCCAGCGGCAACACAGACCTCGAGGTCGTCGCGATCAACGATCTGGCCGACGCCAAGATGAACGCGCTGCTGCTCAAGCGCGATTCGGTCCACGGCACGTTCGACGCCGATGTCTCGGTCGACGGTGGCGACATCGTCGTCAACGGCAAGCGCATCCGCGTCACCGCCGAGCGCGACCCGGCCAAGCTGCCGCACGGCGAGATGGGCGTCGACCTCGTGCTCGAGTGCACCGGGCTGTTCACCGACGCCGACAAGGCGCGCGGCCACATCACTGCGGGCGCCAAGCGCGTGCTGATCTCGGCTCCCGGCAAGGGCGTCGACCTGACCGTCGTGATCGGCGTCAACGACCATTTGCTCAAGGCCGAGCATCACATCGTCTCGAACGCCAGCTGCACGACCAACTGCCTCGCGCCGGTGGTCCGCGCCCTGCACGACGCGATCGGCGTCGAGCGCGGCCTGATGATGACGATCCACAGCTACACCAACGACCAGTCGCTGCTCGACGTCTACCACAAGGATCCGCGCCGGGCCCGCGCCGCCGCCCAGTCGATGATCCCGACCTCGACTGGCGCCGCCAAGACGGTCGGCGAAGTCATCCCCGAGCTCAAGGGCAAGCTCGACGGCATCTCGGTGCGCGTCCCGACGCCGAACGTCAGCCTGGTCGACTTCACCTTCACGCCGAGCCGCGCGACCTCCATCGAGGAGGTCAACGGCGCGCTCAAGACCGCCAGCGAGACCGGCACGATGGCATCGGTGATGGACTTCACCGACGAGCCGCTGGTCAGCCACGACTACAACCATAATGCCGCCTCGGCGACGATCGACAGCCTCGAGACGACTGTTTTGGACGGCCTGCTGGTCCGGGTCGTGGCCTGGTACGACAACGAGTGGGGTTTCTCGAACCGGATGCTCGACACGGCCGCCAAGATGGGCAAGTTGATCTAGGAGGGCTTTCCGTCCTCCATCGGCTCGTCATCCCCGCGACGGCAAGCGGGCGACAGTGATGACTAGACGCGCGACAACGACGGCGAGAGAGACCGCATGACCTTCAAGACCCTCGACGATATCGGCGATGTCCGTGGGCTCCGCGTGCTGGTCCGCGCCGACCTCAACGTGCCGATGCAGGACGGCAAGGTCAGCGACGACAGCCGGCTCCGCGCCGCCATGCCGACGATCGCCGAGCTGTCCGACAAGGGCGCCAGGGTCATCGTCCTGTCGCACTTCGGCCGCCCGGAGCGTGGCCCCGACCCGTCGCTGTCGCTGCGTCCAATCGCCGAGGCGCTGGCGCAGGTCGTCGGTCGCCCGGTGAGCTTCGTCGGCGACGTCGGTAGCGCTGCCGCGAATATCGATGCGCTCCCCGAAGGCAGTGTCGCGGTGGTCGAGAACACCCGTTTCCACCCCGGCGAGGAGGCGAATTCGCCCGCCTTCGTCGCCGAACTGGCCAAGCTCGGCGACCTGTACGTCAACGACGCCTTCTCCGCCGCGCACCGGGCGCACGCCTCGACCGAGGGGCTGGCGCACGTCTTGCCGGCGTTCGCGGGCCGCTCGATGCAGGCCGAACTCGAGGCGCTGGAGAAGGCGCTGGGCAAGCCCGAGCATCCGGTCGCGGCGGTCGTCGGCGGGGCCAAGGTGTCCTCGAAGCTGGGCGTGCTGACCCACCTCGTGACCAAGGTCGACCACCTGATCATCGGCGGCGGCATGGCCAACACCTTCCTCGCGGCGCGCGGCGTCGCGGTCGGCAAGTCGCTGTGCGAGCACGACCTCAAGGACACTGTCCTCGACATTTTGCGCCGCGCCGAGGCCGCCTCGTGCACGATCCACTTGCCGTACGACGTCGTCGTCGCGACGCAGTTCGCGGCCAATGCCCCCCACCGCACCGTCAACGTCCACGAGATCGGCGCGGACGAGATGGTCCTCGACCTCGGCGACGCGGCGGTCGAGGCGGCGGGCGATGCGCTCAAGACCTGCCGGACGCTGGTCTGGAACGGCCCGCTTGGTGCGTTCGAGATGACCCCCTTCGACCGCGCAACGGTCAAGCTCGCCAAGATCGCCGCCGCGCTGACCCAGGCGGGCGAGCTGGTCTCGGTGGCAGGCGGCGGCGATACCGTGGCGGCGCTCAATCTCGCGGGCGTCACGTCCGAATTCAGCTACGTCTCGACTGCGGGTGGGGCTTTCCTCGAATGGATGGAGGGCAAGCCGCTGCCCGGAGTTGTCGCTTTGGAGCAGGCCGCATGATCGACACCGACAAGCTGTGGGAAAAGCTGTACCCGGCCGCGTGGAAGCTGGCGCGCTCCGCCGACCCGATCCACGAGCGCGTCGGCGAGGCTTTCCGCGGCATCCGCGACCTCAAGGGTGAGGAATTTCCGCCGGAAAGCCGGATCATCTACCTCGACATCACCAAGCGGATGACCGCCGCCGGTGCGGTCTCCGACGGCAAGGGCGGCATCGCCAAGGGTGCAGTCGCCAACACCCTCGAGACGATGTCCGACAACTGCGCCAGCGAGATCGCCGAGCACATCTTCGAGATGTTCGTGCAGGTCGCGGAAGTCCATTTCGGGCCCAAGCGCGCACCTTGATCTGTTGAACCTACGGCGTTGTTGCCGCCCTGCTTGCTGAACCCGGAGTCCCCATGTCGATGACCCCCACCGTCCGCGCGATCCTCGCCAACTACGAGTCCGATAACCCCGGAACCAAGGCGAACCTCGCGCGCATCCTGATGCAGGGACGGCTCGGCGGTACGGGGAAGCTGGTCATCCTGCCCGTCGACCAGGGCTTCGAGCATGGCCCGGCGCGCAGTTTCGCGGTCAATCCCGCTGGCTACGACCCGCACTACCACTGGCAGCTGGCGATCGACGCCGGGTTGTCGGCGTTCGCGTCGCCGCTCGGCATGATCGAGGCGGGGGCCGACACTTTCGCCGGGCAGATCCCGACGATCCTCAAGATCAACAGCAGCAACAGCTGGGCCACGGCGCGCGACCAGGCGATGACCGGCACCGTCGATGATGCCCTGCGCCTCGGCTGCGCGGCGATCGGCTTCACGGTCTATCCGGGGTCGGAATCGTTCTTCGACCTGCAGGAGGAGATCGCCGAGATGTCCGCTGCCGCCAAGTCGGTCGGCATCGCCACGGTGCTCTGGAGCTACCCGCGCGGCGGCGAGCTGTCGAAGGACGACGAGCTCGGCGTCGACGTCGGGGCCTATGCCGCGCATATGGCGGCACTGCAGGGCGCGCACATAATCAAGGTCAAGCTGCCCAGCGACCACGTCGCCCAGAAGGACGCCAAGAAGGCGTATGAGGGCATCGAGACCGAGACCCAGGCCGCGCGCGTCAAGCACGTCGTCGAGGCGTGCTTCGCCGGACGCCGGATGGTGGTGTTCTCGGGCGGCGCGACCAAGGGCATCGACGCGGTCTATCAGGACGCGCGCGACATCCGCGACGGCGGCGGCAACGGCTCGATCATCGGCCGCAACACCTTCCAGCGCCCGCGCGACGAGGCGCTGGCGATGCTCGACAAGATCGTCGCGATCTACAAGGGCCAAGAATAACCCATACGTTCGTCATCCCCGTGCAGGCGGGGACCCATCACCACCGAACGTTGGGGTGATGGGTCCCCGCCTGCGCGGGGATGACGCCGAGCGGTCGGTGGGCGCGCGAACGGACCGACAGCCCCGGGGATGACGCAGCGCACGTCTCCCTCTAACAAGCCCCGATGACCGACCCGAATATCGACCTCGTCCCCCTCGACCCCGGCTTCGGCGAGCGCTTCGCGCGTGACCGGCGGCCGGCTTGCCAGCTGTACCTGGTGTCGCCGCTCGACGTCGGTGGCAACTTTACCGACCGGCTGCGCGCCGCGCTTGCGGGCGGGCCGGTCGCGGCGTTCCAGTTTCGTGTCAAGGACGTCGATGAGGACGAGGCAGCGCGCCTTGCCGAACCGCTGCAGGCGATCTGCGCCGATGCCGACGTGGCGTTCCTGGTCAACGACAGCGCCAGCCTCGCCAAGCGCCTCGGCGCGGACGGGGTTCACTTGGGGCAGGGCGACGGCTCGGTGCGCGAGGCTCGCGACCTGCTCGGGCCCGACGCGCAGATCGGCGTGACCTGCCACGACAGCCGGCATCTCGCAATGGAAGCGGGCGAGGCGGGGGCGGACTATGTCGCGTTCGGCGCGTTCTTCGACACGACCACCAAGGAAACCACGCACCGCCCCGACCCGTCGCTGCTCGGTTGGTGGACGACGCTGAGCCAGTTGCCCTGCGTCGCCATCGGCGGCATTACCCCGGCCAATGCGTCGCCGCTGATCGCCGCAAGCGCGGACTTCATCGCGGTGTCGTCGGCCGTGTGGACGCATTCCGACGGCCCGGCAGCCGGCGTCGCGGCGTTCGCGGCATTGCTGGTCGCGCCCTCACGGAATTGACATATGCCTGCCCAGCTGTATTAGGAAACTAATACAACTAGGGGTGCGCAATGCTGAAGACGATAATCGCGGCGCTGGTCGGTGCCGCGGCTTTACCGGCCATCGCTGCGGCACCAGCCCCAATCGAGGTGATGGTGCTCGGTGCCTACCACTTCGACAATCCTGGCCGCGACCTCAACAACGTCAAGGTCGCTTCGGTACTGACCGTCAAGCGCCAGGCCGAGCTTGCCGCCGTCGCGAAGGCGGTTCTCGCATGGCACCCGACCCGCGTCATGGTCGAATACGAGAGCGACGCGCCCGACCTGTCGGTCCCGGCCTATGCCAGCTTCACCCCCGCCGATCTCGCCACCAAGCCTGACGAGCGCGTCCAGATCGCCTACCGCATCGCGCACCTCGCCGGCGTGCCGGTCAACGGTATCGACGAGCAGAACAAGGCCGACGAGCCCGACTATTTTCCCTATGACAAGGTCCAGGAGGTCGCCGCCAAGACCGGGCAGACGGCGCGCCTCACGTCAGCGATGGCCCCGATCGCGGCGTGGTCGAAGGCCTTCGAGGCGAGCCAGTCGACCCGCACCGTCGCGCAACTGCTGACCGAGATGAATGACCCGACCGAGCCGGTGGCGAACAACAGCCCGACCTACGCTGTCCTCGACGTCGGCGACCACGACCGCCAGCCGGGCGCCGACCTCGCCGCGATGTGGTACCTGCGCAACGCCAAGATCTTCGGCAAGCTGATGCAGGTCGCCAGGCCCGGCGACCGGGTGCTGGTCGTCTACGGCGGCGGCCACGGCTATTGGCTTAGGCACTTTGCGTCCGAGACGCCGGGGTATCGCAGCGTCGACGTGCGGCCGTACCTGGCGAAGGTGCGCTAACCCGTCCCGGCAACCCCACGGACAGCGCGACGCGAGGCCATCGAGGTTGGCATAACGCCGCCCATCGGGTAGGACGCCCGCCACCCCCAGCGAACGGCTCCCATGAAGATCAACAGCGTCGACATTCGTCCCGGCAACATCCTCGAGTATCAGAACGGGCTGTGGCGCGCGGTCAAGATCCAGCACACGCAGCCCGGCAAGGGCGGTGCCTACATGCAGGTCGAGCTCAAGAACCTGCTCGACGGCCGCAAGACCAACGAGCGTTTCCGCTCCGCCGAGACGGTCGAGAAGGTCCGGCTCGACACCAAGGATTTCCAGTTCCTGTTCGCCGAGGGCGACACCCTGACCTTCATGGACAAGCTGAACTACGACCAGGTTTCGCTCGAGCGCGACCTGCTCGGCGACGCCGCCGAGTTCCTGACCGACGGCATGGACGTGGTCATGGAAACCTATGACGACAAGCCGATCTCGGTCCAGCTGCCGACGCAGATCGAGGCGGTCATCGCCGACACCGAGGCCGTCGTGAAGGGCCAGACCGCATCGTCGAGCTACAAGCCGGCGACGCTGGAGAACGGCGTCCGGGTCATGGTGCCGCCGTTCATCGGCGTCGGGACGCGCATCGTCGTCGACACCTACGAGCGCGAATACGTCCGCCGCGCCGAGTAATACTGCTCCCCTCCCGGTACGGGAGGGGCCGGGGGAGGGCCTTGTGGCTCACTCCGAAGTTCGAGTTTGACCCAAGTCCCACCCCCGACCCCTCCCTGACCGGGAGGGGGGAAGGTTGCAGAATGCCCATCAAGTCCGGCCTGATCACCGTCATGGAGAAAGCCGCGCGCAAGGCCGCGCCGCGCCTGCGCCGCGACTTCAACGAAACCGAGATGCTCCAGGTCTCCAAGAAGGGCCCCGGCGACTTCGTCAGCAACGCCGACCGCGCCAGCGAAGCGACGCTGCGCGAGATCCTCGGCCATGCTCGCCCGACCTGGGGGATGCTGCTCGAGGAGAGCGGCGAGATCGCCGGCGAGGACCCCGACCACCGCTGGATCGTCGACCCCTTGGACGGCACTACCAACTTCCTCCACGGCATGCCGCATTTCGCCATCTCGATCGCCGCCGAGGAGCGCGGCGAGATCGTCGCCGGCCTGGTTTACCAGCCGCTCACCGACGAGAGCTTCTGGGCCGAGAAGGGCAAGGGCGCGTGGCTGCAGGACCGCCGCCTGCGCGTCTCCTCGCGCCGCGACATGAGCGAGTGCGTCATCGCCACCGGTATCCCGTTCGGCGGCCGCGGCGACCAGGTCGAGTTCTCCAAGATCCTCAACGCCGTCATGCCCAGCGTCGCCGGCGTGCGCCGCTTCGGCTCGGCCGCGCTCGACATGGCGTGGGTCGCCGCCGGACGTTTCGATGCGTACTGGGAGAACGGGCTCCAATACTGGGACGTCGCTGCCGGTATCCTGCTGGTCCGCGAGGCGGGCGGCTTCGTCACCGATTACCGTGGCAAGGAGGGCATGATCGGGCGGCAGGAGATTATTGCCGGGAACGATCAGGTACAGTCGAAGCTTCATAAGCTCGTGGCGGGCGCGATCCGCTAGAAGTCGAAGGGTTGTTGCTTGTCGCTTAAGTTTGTCGCCGGTGCCCTGGCATCGTTGCTCGCCACGTCCGCACTCGCCGCCACCACCCAGCTGCCGCGGGGCGTCACGCCGCTCCACTACGATGTCGCGCTGACGCCCGATGCCAAAGCGGCGAAGTTCGGCGGCGTGGTCGGGATCGACCTTCAGATCGACCGCCCGACCAGCACGATCACGCTCAACGCCGCCGGCCTGAAGTTCGCTTCTGCCCGCCTGTCCGGGCCGGCCGGGACCGCGCCCCTGAACGGCAGGATCGCCGTCGACGAGGCCGCGCAGACCGCGACCTTCACCTTCGCCCGCATGGTCACGCCCGGCCGCTATCGGCTGACCCTCGACTACGCCGGCACCATCGGCACGCAGGCGACCGGCCTGTTCCTGCTCGACTATCCCACAGCGGCCGGCAGCAAGCGCGCGCTGTATACCCAGTTCGAGAATTCCAGCGCCCGCATGATGATCCCGTCGTGGGACGAGCCATCGTACAAGGCGACCTTCACGCTGAGTGCCGACGTGCCCAAGGGCCAGATGCCGGTCAGTAACATGCCCATCGCGTCGCGGGTCGAGAGCGGCGACCACGCCCGCGTCACCTTCGCGCCCAGCCCCAAGATGTCGACCTACCTGCTGTTCTTCGGGCTCGGCGCGTTCGACCGCATCACCGCGAAAGCCGGCCAGACCGAGGTCGGCGTCATCGCCAAGGCCGGCGGGGCCGGGCAGGGCCAGTTCGCTCTCGATTCTTCGGTTCTGATCCTGAACGAATACAACGATTATTTTGGCGTGGCCTTCCCGCTGCCCAAGCTCGACAACGTCGCCGCGCCGGGTCGCAGCCAGTTCTTCGGGGCGATGGAGAACTGGGGCGCGATCTTCACCTTCGAGTACGCGATCCTGCTCGACCCGACGATCTCGACCCAGGCCGACAAGCAGCGCAGCTTCGAAGTCAGCGCGCACGAGATGGCGCACCAGTGGTTCGGCGACCTCGTCACGATGGCGTGGTGGGACGACCTATGGCTCAACGAGGGCTTCGCGTCGTGGATGGAGGGTCGCACCTCGGCCAAGCTCCACCCCGAGTGGCACACCGCGCTGTCGGCGGTGGCGGTCCACGAGACCGCGATGGCGCAGGACGGGTTGCCGACGACGCACCCGGTGATCCAGAAGATCGCCACCGTCGAGCAGGCGAGCCAGGCCTTCGACAGCATCACCTACAGCAAGGGCGAGTCGGTCATCCGGATGCTCGAAGCCTATGTGGGGGCCGATGCATGGCGCGACGGCGTGCGGCGCTACATGAAGGCCCACGCCTACGGCAACACCGTGTCCGACGATCTGTGGCGCGAGATGGACAAGGGCGGCAAGCCGGTGACCGCGATCGCGCATCAGTTCACGCTCCAGCCCGGCGTCCCGCTGATCAGCGTCGCCACGAGCTGCAACGCCGGCAAGACCGTCGTCAGCCTGAAGCAAGGTGAGTTCACCAAGGACAAGCGCAAGACGCAGCCGCGCGCCTGGCAGGTGCCGGTGATCGTTGCCAACCGGAGCGGCACGGCAACCACTCTGGTCAGCGGCGGGCAGGGCAATGTCAGCCTCGCGGGCTGCGAGCCGGTCGTCGTCAACGCCGGCCAGACCGGTTATTTCCGCACGCTCTATTCGCCCGCCGATTTCGCGCGGCTGAGTGCAGGTTTCACCAGCCTCGCGCCAATCGACCAGCTCGGGATCATCGCCGACAGCTGGGCGCTCGGGCTGGCGGGCAAGCAACCGGCGTCGGACGCTCTGGCGTTGCTAAAGCGCCTGCCGGTCGACGCCGACCCGCAGATCTGGGGCCGGGCGAGAGCGATAGTGGAAAGCCTCGACACCGATTACAGTGGTGACCCGGCGCGCCAGGCGAAACTGCGCGCCTTCGGTCGCCGGCTCCTGTCGCCGGTCCTCCAGCGCATCGGCTGGAGTGCCAGGGGCGACGAAGTGCCGACCATCGCGATCCTGCGAGCCCAGCTGATTGCCACGCTCGGCACCCTCGGCGATCCCGACGTCGTAAGCGAGGCGCGCCGGCGGTTCGCGGCCGGCGGTGCGGCGATGCCTGCCGAAATCCGTAAGGCGGTGCTCGGTGTCGTTGCCGAGAACGCCGATCCCGCAACCTGGGAGCGGTTGCGCGCCGACGCCGCCGCCGAGAAGACGCCGCTGGTCCGCGATCAATATTACGAATTGCTGGGCACGACCGCCGACCGGGCGCTTGCGCAGCGCGCGCTCGAGCTCGCGCTGACCACGGAACCCGGCGCGACCAACAGTGCCGGTATCCTCAACGCGGTCGCCGAGCGATACCCGGCGCTCGCCTTCGACTTCGCGGTGGCGCACATCGCCGCGGTCGACAAGCTCGTCGACGAGACCGCGCGCAGTCGCTTCTATGCGCGGCTGGCGGACGGCGCGAGCGACGGCGCGGTCATCGACCGCCTCAATGCCTATGCCGCCGCAAAGGTCGCCGCCGGCTCGCGCCGCCCGGTTGACGAGGCGATCGCGAGCATCCGGTACAACGCGATGGTGCGGCGCGAGCGCCTGCCGGTGATCGACGCCTGGCTGGCGAAGAACCCTTGAGAACGTAGTTCCCCTCGCTGAAGAGGGAGAGCATCAGGACGCGCCGAAGCCCCCTCCGGTGTTCCAACACCGTGGGGGCGATAATGTTGGCTCGTCCGGCCTCCGGCTGGTTCCCGCCCGGCGCTAACTGGGTGGGGCCGCGAAGCTGAATGCGAGGCGTGTGATCGCTGCATGGGGCGGGCGTCGACGGAACGGCTGGTGTTGAAACTCGAAGGGTGCCACCCAATCCCGGCTTCACAGGCCAGGATCGGCGGCGTGGTGTCCTGTCGGCGGCGGCTTCCCGTGGTGCCCATGCAGCGAACGCGTAACCGGAGTTCCAGGGTAGCGCTCCCTGTCCGCCGGTGGGCCCTCACCAAAGGATACGAAACCCAGCACCAAGACTAACCGAAAAGGTTCGTAATGTCAAGGGTGTTGGTACGATGGTGGCAAGCCGCCGTCTTCGAGCGAGGGCCTTTTGCCGCGCTGCACAACCTTGCGCTGGCGGACGGCGGAGCATAGAAGCGCACCGAGTTCGCAACCGCACCACAAGGCTAAATTACGCTCATGCCATCGGTCGCCGCCGAGTACCTGCCCGTCCTGCTGTTCATCGGCGTGGCGATCGCGTTCTCGGTCATCTTCGTCGGCGCCCCGGTGCTGATCTCGTGGGGGACGGGGACCAACAAGCCGGACACCGCCAAGCTGTCGGAATACGAGAGCGGCTTCCCGGCATTTTCTGACAGCCGCGCCCAGTTCGACGTGCGGTTCTACCTGGTGGCGATCCTGTTCATCGTCTTCGACCTCGAGGCGGCGTTCCTGTTTCCCTGGGCGGTCAGCTTGCACTGGACCGGGCAAGCGGGCTGGTGGGCGATGATGGAATTTCTCGCCGAACTGGCGCTGGGCCTCGTTTACGCCTGGAAAATCGGCGCACTGGATTGGGAATGAGTACGAACCAACTTCTGACCGAGGAGCAGCAGGCGCGCGTGCTCGGTGACAGCCCGGCCTCGGCGCTGACTGTTCCCGAGGGCCTGCGCGACGGCTTCCTCAGCGATATCAACAAGGAAGTCAGCGACAAGGGCTTCCTCGTCACCTCGACCGAGGACCTGTTCGCCTGGGCGCGAACTGGCTCGATGTGGTGGATGACCTTCGGCCTGGCGTGTTGCGCCGTCGAGATGATGCACACCTCGATGGCGCGCTACGACGTCGAGCGCTTCGGTTTCGCCCCGCGCGCGTCCCCACGCCAGTCCGATGTCATGATCGTCGCCGGGACGCTGTGCAACAAGATGGCTCCCGCGCTGCGCCGGGTCTACGACCAGATGGCCGAGCCGCGCTACGTCATCTCAATGGGCAGCTGCGCCAACGGCGGCGGCTATTACCACTACAGCTACTCGGTGGTTCGCGGCTGCGACCGCATCGTGCCGGTCGATATCTACGTGCCGGGCTGCCCGCCGACCGCGGAGGCCCTGCTTTACGGCATCCTCGCGCTGCAGCGGAAGATGCGCCGCACCGGGACCTTCGAACGGTGACCGCGCACTGGCCTCTCGACAAGCCCGACGCCGGCTTTGACGAGCGTATCCGCGCCGCGTTTCCGGCGGCGACCCTGACGGAGCATGTCGGCGAGTGGACGCTGACCATCGCCCGCGACGGCCTGATCGACGTCGCCACCCGGCTGCGCGACGACTTCGCCTTCGAGCAGTTGATCGACATCGCCGGGGTCGACTACCCCGAGCGGCCCGAGCGCTTTGAGGTCAATTACCTGTTCCTGTCGCTGACCGCGAACCGCCGCATCCGGGTCAAGCTGTTCGCCGACGACGTCGCGCCGGTCGCCTCGCTGACCGGCCTGTGGACCGTCGCCGACTGGTGGGAGCGCGAGGTCTATGACCTGTACGGCGTGCTGTTCAGCGGCCACCCCGACCTGCGCCGCATCCTTACCGACTACGGCTTCAGCGGCCACCCGTTCCGCAAGGATTTCCCGCTGACCGGTCACGTCGAGCTGCGCTACTCCGAGGAGCACAAGCGCGTCGTCTACGAGCCGGTCAAGCTGGCGCAGGACTTCCGCAGCTTCGACTTCCTCAGCCCGTGGGAGGGCACCGACTACGTGCTCCCCGGCGACGAGAAGGCCCCGCAGGTGCCGACTGTCGCCAGCCCGGCCCCGGCTACGGTCTCGGCAGCTCCGGTCGCTCCCGCGGCTCCCGTTGCCGATGCTGCCACTCCAGCCGCGCCAAAGGCTAACTGATGGTCGACGTCAGCATCGAGGTTCGCGCCGCGACCGCCGAAACCCCTGCGGGTAGCCCGCAGGACATCCAGAATTACATGATCAATTTCGGGCCCCAGCACCCGGCGGCGCACGGCGTGCTGCGGCTGGTGATGGAGCTCGACGGCGAGGTCATCGAACGCTGCGACCCGCATATCGGCCTACTCCACCGCGGCACCGAAAAGCTGTGCGAATACAAGACCTACCTGCAGGCGCTGCCCTATATGGACCGCCTCGATTACGTCAGCCCGATGTGCATGGAGCACTCGTACGTGCTGGCGATCGAGAAGCTGGCTGGCGTCGAGGTCCCGCTGCGGGCCCAGTATATCCGCGTCATGTTCGCGGAGATCACCCGCATCCTCAACCACATCATGAACGTCTGCAGCCACGCCAACGACGTCGGCGCGATCACCCCGCTGCTGTGGCTGTTCGAGGAGCGCGAGCACCTGATGGGCTTCTACGAGCGCGTCTCGGGTGCCCGGATGCACGCCGCCTACTTCCGTCCGGGTGGCGTCCATCAGGACCTGCCGACCGGGCTGCTCGAGGACATCGATGCCTGGGCGGTCAAGTTCCCCAAGGTGCTCGGTGAAACTCAGGCGCTGATCGCCGACAACCGCATCTTCAAGCAGCGCAACGTCGACGTCGGCATCATTTCCAAGGCCGACGCGGTCGCGTGGGGCTTTTCTGGCCCGTGCCTGCGCGCCTCCGACGTGGCGTGGGACCTGCGCCGGTCGCAGCCCTACGACGTCTACGAGCGCATGGATTTCGACGTCGTCGTTGGCAACAACGGCGACTGCTACGACCGCTTCATGGTCCGCATGGACGAGATGCGGCAGTCGCTGCGCATCATCCGGCAATGCGTCGCCGAGATGCCCGCGGGCCGCATCGCCACCCTAGACCGCAAGGTCTCGCCGCCGACGCGCACCGAGATGAAGCAGTCGATGGAAGCGCTCATCCACCACTTCAAGCTCTACACCGAGGGCTTCCACGTCCCCGCCGGCGAGGCCTATGTCGCCACCGAGAGTCCCAAGGGCGAGTTTGGCGTCTATCTGGTCAGCGATGGCACCAACAAGCCCTACCGCTGCCACTTCCGCGCCACCGGCTTCAGCCACCTCCAGGCGATGGACTTCCTGTGCAAGGGCCACATGCTGGCCGACGCACCGGCGATCCTCGGGTCGCTGGACGTGGTGTTCGGGGAGGTCGACCGGTGACCACGGGTACGTACAACACCACGCGAGAAGCCAAGGCCGCGCGTCCGCCGCGCGAGCATAGCGACTTCGCCTGGACCCCCGAGAACGCCGCCGAGGCCGATCGCATCATCGCGCTCTATCCGAAGGAGCGCCCGCATTCGGCGATCATGCCGCTGCTGTGGCTGGCGCAGGGCCAGATGGCGGCGCAGCACGGCTCCGGCTGGCTGCCGGTTCCGGTGATCGAGTATGTCGCCGCCCGGATCGCGATGCCGTACATGCGCGCCTACGAGGTCGCGACCTTCTACACGATGTACAATCTTAAGCCCGTCGGGCGCTATCTGGTGCAGGTCTGCGGCACCACGCCGTGCCAGCTGCGCGGCTCCGACGACATCATGAAGGCGTGCCATGACAAGGGCCTGGTCAAGGGCGGCAACACCGCCGACGGCCTGTTCACCTTGTCCGAGGTCGAGTGCCTCGGCGCCTGCGCCAACGCCCCGATGGTCCAGATCAACGAGGACAATTACGAAGACCTGACCTACGACAGCATGACCGCGGTGCTCGAAGCGCTGGCCCGGGGCGAGACGCCGAAGACGGGCTCGCAGATCGGTCGCACGGCAAGCTGCCCCGAGGGCGGGCCGACGTCGCTGCTGGAGATGGCCGGTGCTTGACGACAAGGACCGCATCTTCACCAACCTCTACGGCTTCCAGCCGTGGAACCTGGAGGCCGCCCGCAAGCGCGGCGACTGGGCCGACACGCGCGCCTTGCTCGACCTCGGGCCGGCCGGGATCATCGACATCATCAAGGCGTCCGGCCTGCGCGGCCGCGGCGGCGCTGGCTTCCCGACCGGCCTGAAATGGTCGTTCATGCCCAAGGAATCGAACCCGCTGCGGCCCTCGACCCTGGTCATCAACGCCGACGAGTCCGAGCCCGGGAGCTGCAAGGACCGCGAGATCATCCGCCACGATCCGCACAAGTTGATCGAAGGTGCCCTCGTCGCCGGGTTCGCGATGCACGCAACGGCGGCGTACATCTACGTCCGTGGTGAGTACGTGCGCGAGGCCGAGGTGCTGTTCGCCGCGGTCCGCGAGGCCTATGCCGCCGGTCTTATCGGCAAGAACGCCTGCGGTTCGGGCTATGACTTCGACGTCATCGTCCACCGCGGTGCCGGAGCCTACATCTGCGGCGAGGAAACCGCGATGCTCGAGAGCCTCGAGGGCAAGAAGGGCCAGCCGCGTCTCAAACCTCCGTTTCCTGCCGGTGCAGGCCTCTATGGCAATCCGACGACGGTCAATAACGTCGAGTCGATCGCCGTCGCGCCGACCATCCTGCGCCGCGGCGGCGCATGGTTCGCCGGCATCGGCCGCCCCAAGAACGAGGGCACCAAGCTTTTCCAGATCAGCGGCCACGTCAACAAGCCGTGCGTCGTCGAGGACGCGATGAGCGTGCCGTTCCGCGAGCTGATCGACACGCACTGCGGCGGCATCCGGGGCGGCTGGGACAATCTCCTCGCGGTCATCCCCGGCGGAAGCTCGGTGCCGCTGGTGCCCGCTCACCAGATCATCGACTGCCCGATGGATTTCGACGCGCTCCGCGACCTGAAGTCCGGCCTCGGCACTGCGGCGATCATCGTCATGGACAAGTCGACCGACATCGTCCGCGCCATCGCCCGGCTGTCGTACTTCTACAAGCACGAGAGCTGCGGCCAGTGCACCCCGTGTCGCGAGGGCACCGGCTGGATGTGGCGCGTCATGGAACGCCTCGTCACCGGCGACGCCGAGCCCCACGAGATCGACCTGCTCCTCGAAGTCACCACCGAGATCGAGGGCCACACCATCTGCGCCCTGGGCGACGCGGCCGCATGGCCGATCCAGGGCCTCATCCGCCATTTCCGCCCCGAGATCGAGGTGCGGATCGCCAAGCGTAAGGGGTTCATCCAGGTACCCGGCATGTTGGAGGCGGCAGAATGACGATTCACGCACCACGAGCGATCCCTGACGTCACCGATCGCCTCCGACGCCCGGCGTGGCGCGGACTTGTGCTCGGCATCGCCCTCGTCGTCGCCGCTCCGGTGGCTGCCGCCAGCGACCGCCCGGTCGCCTATCCCGACGTCGTGCGGCAGGCGCTAGGGGACGGGGTCCAGTGCCTCGTCGACGCCGACCCGCAGCGGGCGCGCCAGTTCATCGATTCATTTCCCGGCGGCAAGGACGCCGCGCGCCGGGCCGGCTATTTCGATCGCAGCGAGTGCGTCGTCTCGGCGACCCGCGCGCAGACCATCGAATTTTCGCCGGCACTGTACCGCGGCGCACTGTTCAAGGCGTTCTACATCCAGGACTACGGCGACGGCCCGGCCCGCCTCGTCGAGGGCTCGCCCAATTTCGGCAGCGATGTCACCGGTGCGGACGCCGCGACCGCGCGCGACTATCTCGTGATGCATCAGTTCGCCGAGTGCGTCGTCCGCAAGGACAGCGAGACGGCACGCAAGCTCGTGCTCGCGCGCGTCGAGAGCCCCGCCGAGCGCGCCGCGCTGCGCACCCTCCAGCCGATTCTCGGGCCTTGCATGATCCAGGGCGGATCGGCCGAGGTCAGCAGGGCGACGCTGACCGGGTTGATCGCCGAGGCGCTGTACCGGATTACCGACCGCACCACCGTGAGCGCGAGCGTGAGTCGTGGTTAGTGCCGGCAGGGTAGTCGGAGTTGCTGCGGTGCTGGCGATAGCCGGCAGCGCCGCGGCGCAGGACACGGCGATCGGCTCGCGCCTCAAGGCGCGCGAGGACGTGGCGGTGCGCAGCGGACAGGACTCGATCACGGAAGGGCATCGCTATCTGCGCTGCGTCGTCAACAAGCGCACCGGCAGCGCCGAACGGGTGATCAACGCCACCACAGAAGCTGAGTTCGAGGCCGCCGACCGGGTGCTGAGCCGGGAGGTTACCTGCACGTCGCTGGTGGCCAGCTCCATCCAGCAGACCGGCCAGCGCCTCGCGATGGACCGCGACGTCTATCGCGGCGCGCTTGCCGAGGCGCTGCTCGGGGTGGCCGGCAAGCACCCGGCGCTCGAGCCGCTGCCGCTGCAGCGCGAATATCATAGTCCGTGGGCAGGTGTTTCCGGCCGAAACCTCGTCGTCGAGGAGATGGCGACCTGCGTCGCGGCGATCGCGCCGGCGGGCATCGAGGCCTTGCTGGCAACCAAGCCCGGCTCGCCCGAGGATGCCGCCGCGATCCGCGCCCTGTCGCCAAGCTACTCGACGTGCCTTACCGCCAGTGCCAAGCTCACCGCCAACCGCGCATCGATGCGCGCCGCAATGGCGGAGGCGCTGTATCACCGCCTGCATCCGATCACCCTTGCCGCGACAGCGAAAAACTAGAAATGGCACCATGCCGAAACTAACCGTCGACGGTATCGAGGTCGAAGTGCCCGCGGGCGCGACCGTGCTCCAGGCCTGCGAGGCCGCGGGGGCCGAGATTCCGCGCTTTTGCTACCACGAGCGCCTCAGCATCGCCGGCAACTGCCGGATGTGCCTGGTCGAGATGGAAAAGTCGCCCAAGCCGGTCGCGTCGTGCGCGATGCCGGCCGCCGACGGCCAGGTCGTCATGACCACCACGCCCAAGGTCAAGAAGGCGCGCGAAGGGGTGATGGAGTTCCTGCTCATCAACCACCCGCTCGACTGCCCGATCTGCGACCAGGGCGGCGAGTGCGACCTGCAGGACCAGAGCCTCGCCTACGGCAAGGGCCACACGCGCTATCACGAGAACAAGCGCGCGGTGACCGAGAAGTACATGGGCCCGCTGATCAAGACGGTGATGACGCGCTGCATCCACTGCACGCGCTGCATCCGCTTTGCCGAAGAAGTGGCTGGGATTGAAGAGATCGGCGCGATCGGCCGTGGCGAGAACATGCAGATCACCAGCTACCTCGAGGCGGCGGTCAGCAGCGAGCTGAGCGGCAACGTCATCGACCTGTGCCCGGTCGGCGCGCTGACCTCGAAGCCCTACGCCTTCGCGGCGCGGTCATGGGAGCTGAAGAAGACTCCCGGCATCGACGTCATGGACGCGGTCGGCACCAACATCGTCTTCCATGCCCGCGGCACCCAGATCATGCGGGTCACGCCGCGCATCAACGACGACGTCAACGAGGAATGGGCGAGCGACAAGACGCGGTTCGCGATCGACGGCCTGATGAAGCGCCGCCTCGACACGCCCTACGTCCGGCGTGCCGGCAGGCTGGTCAAGGTGTCGTGGCCCGAGGCCTTCGCGGCGATCCGCGACGGGTTGGCGGGCATTGCCCCGGGCGACATTGCGGGCATCGTCGGTGACCTCTGCGCGATCGAGGACATGGTCGCGTTCAAGGACTTGCTGAACGGTCTCGGCAGCACGCGCATCGAATCGCGTCAGGACGGGGCTTCGATTCCGACCGGGGATCGCAGCGACTATTTGTTCAACTCGACGCTGGCTGGCATCGAGACCGCCGACGCGGTGCTGCTGATCGGCACCGATCCGCGCCACGAGGCGCCGCTGGTCAACACGCGGCTGCGCAAGATCATCCGCGGCAAGCGGGGCCGGGTGTTCGGCCTCGGCACGCCGGTCGACCTGACCTACGACATCGAGTGGCTCGACGAGGTCACCGACGCCGTCGCCGAGGTTTTCGCGCACGCCGAGCGGCCCGCGATCGTCGTCGGCATGGGCGCGGACTTCGCCGCAGCCCGGGCGCTCGCCGACCGGCTGGGCGTCGTCAGGGACGGCTGGAACGGCTGGAACGTCCTCCACACCGCTGCCGCCCGTGTCGGCGCGCTCGACCTCGGCCTGACCGTCGACGGCGTTGCCAGCCTGTCCGACGCCAAGGCGCTGTTCCTGCTCGGCGCGGACGAGATCGACGCCGGCGCGAGCGCCTTCACGGTCTACATCGGCACCCATGGCGACCGCGGCGTCCGCCATGCCGACGTCATCCTGCCAAGCGCCGCCTATGGCGAGAAGCCCGGCACCTGGGTCAACCTCGAGGGCCGCGTCCAGCGCGGCCAGCGCGCCACCTTCCCGCCCGGCGAGGCCCGCGAGGACTGGACGATCTTCCGCGCGCTGTCCGACGTGCTGGGCAAGACGCTGCCATACAACGACGCCACGGCATTGCGCGCGCGGATCGCGGGCGAGTGGCCGTGGCTGGCTGTCGAGGGTTTGAGCGACGCCCAAGTCACTCGTCATCCCCGCGTAGGCGGGGACCCATCACCCCAAGTCTCCGTGGTGATGGGTCCCCGCCTACGCGGGGATGACGGCGAGCGCGTGTCGGATGCTGACCGCAAACATGCCTTCTACCTCTCCAACCCGATCGCCCGCGCCAGCGAAACCATGGCTGAGTGCATCCGCGACATCGTTGAAGCTGCCCACCCGGTCCTCGAGGCCGCCGAATGACCTACACGGGCTTCTTCCAGCAGTACCTCGGTGCCGACTGGGGCTATTTCGTCGCGACGATCACGCTGATTCTGCTGATCGCGTTGCCGGTGATGCTCGGCGTCGCGCTGGCGGTGTATTTCGACCGCAAGATCTGGGCCGCGATGCAGATGCGGCGCGGGCCCAACGTCGTCGGCCCGTTCGGGATCATGCAGACGTTTGCCGACGCGGCGAAGTTGTTCCTCAAGGAAACCATTATCCCCTCGGGCGCCAACAAGGGCGTCTTCATCATCGCGCCGATGATCACCTTCGTGCTGGCATTGCTGTCGTGGGCGGTCATGCCGTTCAACGCCGGCGCGGTGCTGGCGGACCTGAACGTCGGCCTGCTGTACATTTTCGCGGTCAGCTCGATGGGCGTCTACGGCATCATCATGTCGGGCTGGGCGTCGAACTCGAAATACCCGTTCCTCGGCGGGCTGAGGTCCGCGGCGCAGATGGTTAGCTATGAAGTCTCGATGGGCTTCATCCTGGTCACCGTGATCATGTATGCCAACAGCCTCAACCTCGGCGACATCGTGCGAAGCCAGCAGGGCAACATCCTCGGCTTCCTCAACGGCAACATCTTCAACCCGCTGCTGTTTCCGATGGCGATCATGTTCTTCATCACCGCGCTGGCGGAAACCAACCGGCCGCCGTTCGACCTGCCCGAGGCGGAAGCCGAGCTCGTCGCCGGCTACCAGGTCGAGTATTCCTCGATGGCCTTCGCGCTGTTCTTCCTCGGCGAGTACGCCAACGTGCTGTTCATGTGCGCACTGACGTCGGTACTGTTCCTCGGCGGCTGGCTGCCCCCGGTCGACTGGGCGCCGCTGTATATCGTGCCGGGCTTCATCTGGTTCTTCCTGAAGCTGTTCTTCATGTTCTTCGTCTTCGCCTGGGTGAAGGCGACGGTTCCGCGCTACCGCTACGACCAGTTGATGCGCCTCGGTTGGAAAATCTTCCTGCCGCTCAGCCTGTTCTGGGTGGTGGTGGTCAGCGGCTGGCTGATGTTCACCGGCCATTTCGCGAGTGTCCCCGCATGACCGCCGTCTTCCGCGCCGCCAAGTCGCTGCTGCTGCTCGAGTTCATCCACGCGATGGGCCTGACGCTCAGCTATTTCTTCCGTCCCAAGGTGACGCTCAACTACCCGTACGAGAAGGGCCCCGTGTCGCCACGCTTCCGCGGGGAGCACGCGCTGCGGCGCTATCCGAACGGCGAGGAACGCTGCATCGCGTGCAAGCTCTGCGAGGCAGTGTGCCCGGCGCTGGCGATCACCATCGAGGCCGAACCGCGCGAGGACGGTAGCCGCCGCACGACCCGCTACGACATCGACATGACCAAGTGCATCTACTGCGGCCTGTGCCAGGAAGCCTGCCCGGTCGACGCGATCGTCGAGACCCCGAACTTCGAATTCTCGACCGAAACGCGCGAGGAACTGATCTACGACAAGGACAAGTTGCTCCAGAACGGGGAGCGTTGGGAGCGCGTGATCGCGACCAACCTTGCGGCGGATGCGGCGTGGCGGTAGGACGCGCCGCACGCCCCGCCGCACCGCAGCATCGGATTTCAAACCTAGCGTGACCGCCGTTTTCGCCTTCTACCTGTTCGCAGGCATCGTCATCGCGTCCGGCGTGCTGACGATCACCTCGAAGAACCCCGTGCACTCGGTGCTGTGGCTGATC
Source organism: Sphingosinicellaceae bacterium (assembly GCA_019285715.1). Lineage (NCBI taxonomy): Bacteria > Pseudomonadati > Pseudomonadota > Alphaproteobacteria > Sphingomonadales > Sphingosinicellaceae > Sphingosinicellaceae bacterium. The sequence continues at coordinate 2,377,264 of CP079108.1, read as the reverse complement.
TGCGCGTTTTTCAACGCTGCCGGCCTGTTCATCCTGCTCGGCGCGGAGTTCCTCGCGATGCTGCTGGTCATCGTCTACGTCGGCGCGGTCGCGGTGCTGTTCCTGTTCGTCGTGATGATGCTCGACATCGATTTCGCGGCGCTGCGTGCCGGGTTCGTCAAGGCGCTGCCGGTCGGGCTGCTGCTGGCGCTGGTGCTGGTTTCGGAGCTGGTCTTCGTCGCCGGCTCGAGCAACCTCATTGTCGTGCCGGCCAAGGTCGCGACGCCGCTGCTCGGCATGGTCGGCATGAGCAATACCCAGGCGCTCGGGTCGGTGCTCTACACCAAGTATCTGTTCGTATTTCAGGCGGCCGGCATGGTGCTGCTGACCGCGATGGTCGGCGCGATCGTGCTGACCCATCGCCAGCGCCCGGGCACCAAGCGCCAGAATATCGGCGCTCAGGTCAGCCGCACGCCGGCCTCGGCGACGCGCCATGTCCAACCGGTAAGCGGGGAGGGCGTGACCCTGTGAGCGGCGCGATAGGTCTGGGCCACTACATCACCGTCAGCGCGATCCTGTTCGTGCTCGGCGTCTTCGGCATCGCGATCAACCGCAAGAACGTGATCATCATCCTGATGTCGATCGAGCTGATCCTGCTCGCGGTGAACATCAACTTCGTCGCGTTCTCCGCCTTCCTCGGCGACCTGTCGGGCCAGGTGTTCGCGATGTTCGTGCTGACCGTCGCGGCCGCCGAGGCGGCGATCGGGTTGGCGATCCTGGTCATCTACTTCCGCAATCGCGGCACCATCGCGGTCGACGACATTCCGATGATGAAGGGCTGAGGGGCATGATCCAGCTCCTCGTTTTCCTGCCGCTGGCGGCCGCCTTGATCGCGGGCCTCGGCAACCGGATGCTCGGCAATACCGTCGCCAAGTTGGTGACCACCGCGGCGCTGTTCGTCTCGGCGGCGCTGGCGTGGGTGGTGTTCCTCGACATCGGGCTCGCGCACGGTGCGGCGTACACGGTGCCGGTCCTCGAATGGATCACCTCCGGCGACCTGCACGTCGACTGGGCGTTTCGGGTGGACACGCTGACCGCGGTCATGCTGGTCGTGATCACCACGGTGTCGGCACTCGTCCACCTGTACTCGTGGGGCTACATGGACGAGGACCCCGACCAGCCGCGGTTCTTCGCCTATCTGTCGCTGTTCACCTTTGCGATGCTGATGCTGGTGACCGCCGACAACCTGGTGCAGATGTTCTTCGGCTGGGAGGGCGTCGGCCTCGCCTCGTACCTGCTGATCGGCTTCTGGTACTACAAGCCGACCGCCAATGCGGCCGCGATCAAGGCCTTCGTCGTCAACCGGGTCGGCGACTTCGGCTTCTCGCTCGGCATCTTCGCGACCTTCCTGGTGTTCGGCACGGTCCAGCTGACCCCGATCCTCGCGGGTGCTGCCGCGATGAAGGGCTCGACGCTGACCTTCCTCGGCATGCCGTTCGACACCATGACCTGCGTCTGCCTGCTGCTGTTCGTCGGCGCGATGGGCAAGTCGGCGCAGCTCGGTCTGCACACCTGGCTGCCCGACGCGATGGAGGGCCCGACCCCGGTTTCCGCCCTGATCCACGCCGCGACAATGGTCACCGCCGGCGTCTTCATGGTCTGCCGCCTGTCCCCGATGTTCGAGGCGGCGCCGACTGCGTTGACGGTCGTCACTTACGTGGGTGCCGCGACGGCGCTGTTCGCCGCCACCGTTGCCTGCGTGCAGACCGACATCAAGCGCGTCATCGCCTATTCGACCTGCTCGCAACTCGGCTACATGTTCTTCGCCGCCGGTTCCGGAGCGTACGGCGCGGCGATGTTCCACCTGTTCACGCACGCCTTCTTCAAGGCGCTGCTGTTCCTCGGTGCGGGCGCGGTCATCCACTCGATGCACCACGAGCAGGACATGCGCTTCTATGGCGGCCTGCGGAAATCGATCCCGATCACCTTCGCGGCGATGACCATCGGCACGCTGTCGCTGACCGGCTTCTTCTTCACGTCCGGGTATTTCTCCAAGGATGCGCTGCTCGAGGCCGCCTACGCCAACGGCAGCGAAGCCTCCGTGGTGGCGTTCGCGGTCGGTGCGCTGGTCGCGCTGCTGACCAGTTTCTACTCGTGGCGCCTCGTCTTCCTGACCTTCTTCGGCGAAGCGCGCTGGGGTGCGAGCGAGCACATCCAGCACGCGCTGCACGACGCTCATGGCGGCGGCGACCACGGCCACGATACCGAGGAAACCAACGACAGCGTCGGCGAGGAGCATTCGTCCACGCCCGTCCACGCGCAGGTTCCGCACGGCACCGGCGGCTACCACCCGCACGAGAGTCCGTGGACGATGCTGCTGCCGCTGGTCGTGCTGTCGGTCGGCGCGCTGTTCGCGGGCTGGGCCTTCCACGACGTCTTTCTCGGGCCGGAGCGCGCGGCCGAGTTCTGGCACGGCGCGACGGTCGTCCGTGGCGGTCTCGCCGAAGCGATGGAGCACGTTCCGGAGTGGGTCGTCTGGACCCCGGGCGCGGTCATGCTGATCGGCTTCGTCGGGGCGTGGTTCGCCTACATGCGCGCCACCGACCTGCCGGCGAAGTTCGTCGCCTCGAACCGGGGGCTGTACGCCTTCCTCACGCACAAATGGTATTTCGACGAATTGTATAACGCCATCTTCGTCCGCCCTGCCTTCGCTATCGGGCGGTTCTTCTGGAAGCGCGGCGATGCCGGCCTTATCGACCGCTTCGGGCCCGATGGCGTCTCGGCGTTGGTCGCCAGCGGTGCCGGTGCCGCCAAGCGTTTCCAGTCGGGGGCGATCTATGCCTATGCCCTGGTCATGCTGATCGGCCTCGCAGCGGGCGCAACCTGGGTGCTCGCGCCGCTGATGGGCGGCCAGTGATGGGTTTCCCGGTGCTGAGCCTGCTGCTCCTGCTGCCGCTCGTCGGCGTTGCGTGGATCCTGTTCAACGGGACCGCCAGCAACGCCCGCTGGACCGCACTCGTGTTCACGCTCGCCGAGCTCGTCATCGGAGCCGGCCTGTGGCTCAACTTCGACAGTTCCACCGCGGCGTTCCAGTATGTCGAGAACCTGCCGCTGTTCGCGCCGTACTTCAGCTGGCACCTCGGCATCGACGGCATCGCGCTGATGCTGGTCGTGCTGACCGTGTTTCTGATGCCGCTCTGCATCCTCGCGTCATGGACCTCGATAGAAAAGCGTGTGCCCGAGTACATGGCGGCATTCCTGCTGATGGAATCGCTGATGCTCGGCGTTTTTGCCAGCCTCGACCTGTTCCTGTTCTACGTCTTCTTCGAGGGCGGCCTGATCCCGATGTACCTGATCATCGGCATCTGGGGCGGCGCGCGGCGCATCTACGCGAGCTACAAGTTCTTCCTCTACACGCTGCTCGGGTCGGTGCTGATGCTGCTAGCGATGCTCTACATGGTTGGTGTCGCGCACACGACCGACATCCGGGCGCTGCTGACCTACGACTTCGCCCCCGCGGCGCAGACCTGGCTGTGGCTGGCGTTCTTCGCGTCGTTCGCGGTCAAGATGCCGATGTGGCCGGTCCACACCTGGTTGCCCGATGCCCACGTCGAGGCCCCGACGGCGGGCTCGGTGATCCTGGCGGGCGTGATGCTCAAGCTCGGCGGCTACGGCTTCGTGCGCTTCTCGCTGCCGATGTTCCCGGAAGGCTCGGCGCAGTTCCTGCCGCTGATCTTCGGATTGAGCGTCGTCGCGGTGATCTACACCAGCCTCGTCGCGCTGGTGCAGACCGACATGAAGAAGCTCATCGCCTATTCCAGCGTCGCCCACATGGGCTTCGTCACGGCGGGGCTGTTCGTCTTCAACCGGCAGGGCATCGAGGGCGGCATCCTGATGATGCTCAGCCACGGCGTCATTTCGGGCGCGTTGTTCCTGTGCGTCGGCGTGGTCTACGACCGGCTGCACACCCGCGACATCGCGCGCTACGGCGGGTTGGCCAACAACATGCCGAAATACGCCCTGTTCTTCATGCTGTTCACCATGGCCTCGGTCGGGCTGCCAGCGACCAGCGGCTTCGTCAGCGAGTTCCTGGTGCTGATCGGTACCTACCAGATCTCGACCTGGCTGGCGGCGGGCATGACGATGGGGATCATCCTCGGCGCGGCCTACATGCTGTGGCTGTACCGCCGCGTGTTCTACGGCGACCCCGCCAATCCCGACGCGGCGGCGATGACCGATTTGTCGGCGCGCGAGGTCGGCATTCTGGTGGCCGCGGCGATCCCGGTACTGTGGATGGGTATCTACCCGACCAGCTTCATGACCCCGCTGCATGCGCCGGTTACCGCGATCCTGCAGCGTATCGAGCGGGCGCGCCCGGTTGGTGAGTTGGTCCAGAGCGGCATGGCGGCACGCGCCGCGCCGGTAACCGCACCCGAGGCCGCTCGATGAACCCGGTGTTTGCCTCCATCCAGATCGCCGCGCCGGAGCTGGTGCTGACCATCGGCGCGCTGTTCACGCTGATCCTAGGCGTCTTCCGCGGCGACCGCAGCCTGGTGCCGCTGACGTGGGTGTGCGTCCTGATCTTCGCCATCGCCGGCGTCGCTGCGGTGACCGGCGTACCCGGCCTCGCGTTCGGCGGTCTGTACATCGCCGACGGCTTCTCGGTGTTTCTGAAGGTCCTCGTCCTCGGCGGCGCGGCGGTCAGCGCGGTGCTGGCGCTGCCCTACCTTGCCAAGGCCGACACCGGGCGCTTCGAGTACCCCGTCCTGCTGGTGCTCAGCGCGCTTGGCATGTGCATGATGGTCAGCGCGCACGACATGCTGACGCTCTACATCGGGCTCGAGTTGCAGAGCCTGGCCGCCTACGTGCTTGCCGCCTTCCACCGCAACGAGGCGAAATCGAGCGAAGCCGGCCTCAAGTACTTCATCCTCGGCGCGCTCGCCTCGGGCATTCTGCTGTACGGGATCAGCCTGGTCTACGGGTTCGGCGGCTCGACCGATTTCGCGACGCTGGCTAGCGCGGTCCACGGCCGCTCGACCGGCGTCATGTTCGGCCTGGTGTTCATCCTCGCAGGACTCATGTTCAAGATCTCCGCGGTGCCGTTCCACATGTGGACACCGGACGTCTACGAGGGCGCGCCGACACCGGTCGCGGCGTTCTTCGCCTCCGCTCCAAAGGCGGCGGCGATGGGCCTGCTGGTCCGCGTCTGCGTCGAGGCGTTCGGTGGCATGACGCTCGACTGGCGGCAGATCGTTACCTTCGTCAGCATTGCCTCGATGGTGCTCGGCGCGGTCGGCGCGATCGGCCAGACCAACATCAAGCGCCTGCTCGGTTATTCGTCGATCAACAACGTCGGCTTCGCGCTGATCGGGCTGGCGGCGGGCACTGTCGACGGCATCACCGGCGTGCTGTTCTACATGGCGGTCTACCTGGTGATGACGCTCGGCAGCTTCCTCTGCGTGCTCCAGATGCGCGATCTGGACGGCAACCCGGTCGAGACGCTGGCCAGTCTCGATGGCCTGTCGCGGAATCGCAAGGGCCTGTCGGCCGCACTGGCGATCTTCATGTTCAGTCTTGCCGGCATTCCGCCGCTGCTCGGCTTCTGGCCCAAGTTCGCGGTGTTCACCGCCGCCATCGACGCGCAGCTGTACCTGCTCGCCATCGTCGGCGTCGTCGCCAGCGTGATCGGGGCCTATTATTACCTGCGCGTCGTCAAGGCCATGTACTTCGACGAGCCCGCCGCGCCGTACGCCGCGTCGAACAGCCGGGTGAACGCGGCGATGATCGGGGTGGCGGCGCTGGCCTGCTCGCCGCTCGGGATGCTGGCAATCGGGCCGCTGGCAGGCGCGGCGCGGGCGGCTGCGAGCGCGTTGTTCTGACACATACGATCACCCACCTCGCCACCATCGGCTCGACCAACGACTGGCTCGCCGAGCGCCTGTCTGACCTGCCCGACGAAAGCTGGGTCCGCGCCGACACCCAGACCGGTGGCCGGGGCCGACGGGGCCGGGTGTGGACCTCCTGCCCCGGCAATGTCTTTGCCAGCGTGCTGGTCAAGCCGCAGCCGGGCGAGGGCCCCGCGCCGCAGTTGTCGTTCGTCGCCGCGCTGGCGCTGGCGCGCGCACTCGACCGCTGGGTCGCCCCCGACCGACTGACGTTGAAATGGCCCAACGACCTGCTCCTCGACGGGGTCAAGGTCTCGGGCATCCTGCTCGAGGGGCAAAGCGGGGCGACGATCATCGGCCTCGGCGTCAACCTTGCTGGGCACCCAGAGTCGAGCGAGCGTCCCGCGACCTCGCTCGCCGCCGCGGGGATCGCGCCGCCGTCACCGGCCGAGTTCGTGACCATCCTCGGCTCGACGTTCGCCAACGCCCGTGCCGACTGGCGCGAGGGTGGCTTCGCACCGATCCGAGCCGCCTGGCTGGAGCGCGCCTCGGGCCTCGGTGCACCGGTCGTCGCGCGCCTCGGCACCGAGACCCTGACCGGGGTGTTCGAGGGCCTCGCCGATGACGGGGCGCTACAACTCCGGCTGGACAGCGGTACCTTGCGTGCGGTTCATGCCGGCGAAGTCTTCGCGGGGGTCTGAAAATGCTGCTCGCCATCGACGTCGGCAACACCAACATCGTCTTTGCGCTGTGCGAAGGCGAGTACATCCGCCAGCGCTGGCGCATCTCGACCGACCACAACCGCACCGCCGACGAATACGCGGTCTGGCTGCACCAGCTGATGAGCCTCGAGGGCGTCGAGCACAGCCATATTTCCGCGGCGATCATCGCGACGGTGGTGCCGCCGACACTGTTCAACCTCCAGCACCTGTGCCGCAAATACTTCAAGATCGAGCCGTTGGTGGTCGCGGTCGGCGGCCTCGAGCTCGGCATGCGCATCGACCTGCCGAACCCGTCGGAGGCCGGTGCCGACCGCATCGTCAACGCCGTCGCCGCGCACGCCGCGCACCCCGGCGACCTGATCGTGGTCGACTTCGGCACCGCCACCACCTTCGACGTCGTCGGCGCCGACGGCAGCTACCGGGGTGGCGTCATCGCGCCGGGCATCAACCTCAGCATGGACGCGCTCTATGCCGCGGCGGCCAAATTGCCACGGATCGCGGTAGAGCCGCCGCCCGAGGGCAAGGGCGTCATCGGCAAGGGCACGATCCACGCGATGCAGTCAGGGGTGTTCTGGGGCTATGTCGGCCTGATTGAAGGTTTGGTCGCGCGCATTACATCGGAGATCGGGCGACCGGTCACGGTGATCGCTACCGGAGGCCTCGCGACGCTCTTCAATCGCCATACCAACGCCATAGACATGGTCGATGGCGACCTCACCATGTGCGGTTTGATCCGCATCCACGCGCTGAATCAAGCGCTCCACGCATCCAACGGCTCTGAACCAACCTGAAAAAGAGACTGAATGACACCTGGTAAAGAACTGATCTTCCTGCCGCTCGGCGGCTCCGGCGAGATCGGGATGAACGTCAACCTGTACGGCTGCAACGGCAAGTGGATCATGGTCGACCTCGGCATGACCTTCGCCGACCCGAGCTATCCCGGCGTCGATCTCATCCTCCCCGACCTCAGCTTCATCGAGGAGCGCCGCAAGGACCTGCTCGGCATCGTCCTGACCCACGGCCACGAGGACCATATCGGGGCGATCCCGTATCTCGCCGCCGACCTCGGCGTGCCGCTGTTCGCGACGCCGTTCACCGCCGGCCTGATCCGCAAGAAGCTGGAGGAGGAGGGCGGCGACGCCGCCAAGGTCAAGCTCAACATCGTCAAGCTCGGCGGCACCGTTAAGCTCGGCGACTTCAGCATCCGTTACGCCGCGCTGGCGCACTCGATCCCCGAGGGCAACGCGCTGGTTATCGACACGCCGTACGGACGGGTCTTTCACACCGGCGACTGGAAGCTCGACGACAAGCCCCAGATGGGCGTCCCGACCAGCGAGGCCGCGCTGCGCGCCATCGGTGACGAGGGCGTGCTGGCGATGGTCGGCGACTCCACCAACGTCTTCAACGCCGAGGCTTCGGGGTCGGAGGAGGGCGTGCGCATCGGCCTCACCGAGTTGATCAAGGCGCGGAAGACCGGCCGCGTGCTGGTCACGACCTTCGCCTCGAACGCGGCCCGCGTGCACACGCTGGGTGAAGTCGCCAAGCTGACCGGCCGGCACATCGTGCTCGTCGGTCGCTCGATGGACCGCATCACGCAGACTGCAAAGGCAGTGGGTTACCTCAAGGACTTCCCGCCGCTGATGAGCTTCGAGGATGCGGCGCGGGCCGATCCGTCGTCGTTGCTGATCGTCTGCACCGGCGCGCAGGGCGAGCCGAACGCCGCGCTCAGCCGAATTGCGGCGGGCAGCCACTCGCACCTCAAGCTCCAGCCCGGCGATCTCGTGGTCTATTCGTCGAAGCAGATCCCCGGCAACGAGCTCGCTATCGGTGCGGTGCAGAACGCACTCGCGGCGAAGGGCGTCGAGGTCATCACCGAGAAGCAGGCGCACGTCCACGTCTCGGGCCACCCCGGCCGTCCCGAACTCGAGAAGATGTACGACTGGATCCGTCCGACGATCTCGATCCCGGTCCACGGCGAGCGCCGCCACCTCGAGGAGCATGCCAAACTGGCGCTGTCGATCGGCGTGCCGCGCGCGATGGTACCCAGCAACGGCGGCGCGATCCGCCTCGCGCCCGACGGCCCCAAGCTGATTGGGCACGAGCGGGTCGGGCGACTGGTCCTCGACGGCGATGTCATCCTGCCGGCGGACGGTGCGACGATGGTCCAGCGCCGGCGCATGATGCACAGCGGCTACCTGTCGGCGACGCTCGTTCTCAACAAGGCCGGCAAGCTCGCGGCGGCACCGTCGATCGTCATGCAGGGCGTGCCGGTCGAGGAAGACCGCGACGACTTCATCGCCGAGTGCGTCGAAGCCGCGGGCAAGGCCGGGCAGGGCGACTCACGCAACGCCGAGAAATACGCCGAAGGGGTCCGCGTCGCGGTCCGCCGGGTGGCGCGCGAGTGGACCGGCAAGAAGCCGGTGACCGACGTCCAGGTCGTGCAGCTCTAGACCCGTGCACCTCGCCTCGGCCATCGCGATCTACCTGTTGTTCTGGGTGCTGACGCTGTTCGCGGTGCTACCGTGGGGCGTCCGCACCAGCGACGAGGCCGGTGAGGCACGCGGGCCGGGCGAGGCGGACTCGGCCCCGGCGAATCCGATGCTGTGGCGCAAGGCGGCGTGGACGACTGTGATCGCGAGCCTGTTGTTTGCGGCGTTCTACGCGAATTATGTCGCGGGTTGGATCGCGCTGGAAGACATTCCGGGTTGGGGGTGAGGGGGTTCGAGGTTGGTTACGCCTAACCAAGCTTGTCATTCCGGCGAATGCCGGAACCCAGCTGCCCCCAACGTTCCGAACTTCGAGCCCTTGACGCAGCTGGGTTCCGGCCTTCGCCGGAATGACAACGGGGGGCGTTCCTGCGCTTCGCTGGAATGACAGCGAGAGGTCGGTCCGCTTTTCCCGCCGAGCTGCTTACTCCCGCAGCCGCTCCGTCGCCTGCGCCAGCACGACGTACAGCTTCCCCAGATCGCTCGACAGCAAAGTCACCGCCAGCGCCTTGCCCTCGCGGTCCGGCATGACGCGCTTCAGCAGCGTCTCGAACTCGGTGATGAAGCGGATCGCCTGTTCGCGGAACGGCGCGTCGTAGCTGTAGTGACGCTCGATCTTGCGCGCTGTCTCGCGATCGAGCAGGCGCACCGCGCGGCGGGCGAAGACGCCGTGGTCGCCCTTCAGATAGTCGGTCCACGCCTGGTCTCCGACGTCGATCGCGAGCAGCTTGGTGACGTCGATCGCGGCGGAGTTCAGCGACTCGATCAGCCCCTCCGAACGCCGCGCTAGGTCTTCGCGGAGCATGACGTCGTAGCGGGTGTCGACCTCGTCGATGCGCGCCTCGACGTTGGCAACGGTCTGCGTCAGGCCGAGCAGGCGCTGGGTGACGCGCTCGGCCGCTGCTTGTGCGGCCGCTGCGGCGCGGTCCGAGGCCTCGGTGACGGCGTCGAGCTGCGCGCGGATCGGGGTGCCGAACGCGTTGCGCGCCATGGTGTCGCCGGTGCCCGCGAGCGCTACCTCGGCCTCGGCGACGACCGCCTCCAAGGTGGTCCGCATGGTGCCTGCCGTTGCGGCGGCGACCTCGCGGACCCGGCCGAGGACCTCGATCAACTGGTTCGAGGCGGTCAGCGCGGCAGTTCCGGTCGCAGTCTCGACCTCGTTGGCGCTGGCGCGCGCGTCGCTGAGCTGGGCGATGATCCGCCCGAGGGTGGTTTCGGTCGCGCCGACCGGGGCGGCGAGGGCGCCGACCTGCTCGTGCAGGGTGCCGAGTTGCTGTGCCAGGCCAGCGACGTTCTCGCCGGTCGTCGGCATCGTCGCGCCGATGTTGGCGACGACCGTGTTGGTGGCATGCTCGAGCCGGGCGACCGCAGCCTCGATCGCGCCGACCGCATCGTGGGTGGTGCCGAGCGGGTCGTTGAGCGTGTGGACGGTGTCGCGCACCGCCTGGATGCGCTGTCCGAGCGCGTCGAGGGTGGTGTTGCCGGTGGTCGCGGCATTGCCGAGCTTGGCTTCGAGGACGTTGAAGCTGCGCTCGACGGTGTCGACGAAGACCCGGCTGCGCGCGTCCTGCTCGGTCAGAGACTGGCCGAGGCTGTCGGCCGCCTCGAGTAGCCGGTCGAGGCGCTTCTGCATGACGCGCATCGCCTCGCCGCCGATGTGGTCCATCGCGACCTTGGCCTGGTCGACGCTGGCGAGGAGAGCGGCGGTCTGCGCCTCGACCCCGGCGCGGGTGGTGTCGAGCGCGGCGGTGGTCGCGCCGAGCGCGGCGTCGGCGAGGGCATGGAGCCTGTCGCCCTGGTTGCCGACCTTGGCGGCGGTCTCGGTCGACAGGATGGTCAGCGCAGTCAGGCGCTCGCGGGCGGCACCAACGGCGGCATCGTGGCGCGCAACGGCGTCGTCGGTGGCGGCCCACAACCCGCTCAGCATGGTCTCCAGCTCGCCCGACTGGCGGGCGTTCTCGCGGGCGCTGGTGTCGAGAAGTGCAGCGAGACGCTGGGCGCGCTCGTCGGCCTCGGGCAGCGTCGCAGTCAGGTTCGAGCCGGCAGCGCGGACCGTCTCGGCCCCAGTCACCAGGCGCGCGGCGGCGGCATCGAGCGCTCCCGCGGCATCGGTCAGCCCCCGGCCTTCGGCATTGGCGCGCTGGTTGAGCGTGGCGACGCGCGCATCGATGTGGTCGAGCATCACGTCGATCGCCTCGAGGTCGTGGGCGACGGCATGGGTGGCGACCGCAGCGTTGCGGTGGCGCGCGTCGATCGCCGCAAGACGTGCGGCGGTGTCGGGGCGCTGGCGGCGCAGCATCCCGAACGCCAGGATCGCGACGGCGAGCGGCGGCAGCATCTGGAGCACGAAGGAGCCGACCAGGATCGCGACTTCGGCGGGCGGGCTCTCGGCCAGCCGCGCGAAGTTCTGGCCGGCGATGACCGCGATCGCGGCGGCAACGCCGAGCCAGACGAGTGCGGCCGCGAGCAGCAGCGCCGCCGGCCAGCGCCGTGGCGGCACGTCGTCGATGTCCCGGTCACTCATTCTGGAATGGTCATTCTGCCCCTTCGAGCCCGCTGTTTGCGGGTTTGTCGAACGGGTGCAGGTCTAGCATCCCGGGGGCGCTCGCGACAATCCGGGCCTCGGCGCGCCGCAGCCCCACTCCACCGCAAACCGCGATGAGGTTGAGACCGATCAGCTCCCACCACCAGAACCACTCGGCGTGGCCAAGCAGGCAGGCGATCGGCAGCGCGAGGGTGCGGCCGTTCGCCGACAGCGGCATCAGCACACGCACCCACGGCGCGGTCGCGGCGAGGACGGCAGGCAAACGCTCGGGCTGGGCGCGGAGGAGGCGGTCGACCGGACGCTCGCCGCTGCCGACCAGTTGTTCGAGGGCATTGTGGCCGTGCTCGAGGAAGTGGCCGGTGACCGGGCGTGGCTCGGCCTCGAAACGGCCCCGGAAACGTCGCAGCCAGCCTTCGCGAACGCCTTCATAGTACGCCGCCTGAAAGCCGTGAGCGGCCCCGGCGGTCAGGCACAGTGTTAGCTTGTCGCCCCAGTCCGGGAAGCTCGTCGCGACCGGGATAAGCACTGCGAAGAACGCCAGGTAGTCGCAGACGCCGTCGACCAGCCGCCCGGTCGCCGAAGCCTTGCCGGTGGCGCGCGCGAGCTGCCCGTCGAGGCCGTCGCAGACGTGCCAGCAGACCATGAACGCGAACCCGATCGCGACCATCCACGGCGAGCGCCAATAGTGATACGCCGTCCCCGAGCAGCCCGCGAAAGCGAGGCCGAGCAGCGAGACAGCGTTGGGATGGATGCCGCTGCGGACCGCGAACGGCAGCACTGCCGCGCTCAGCCGGTGGATGACGAAGCGGTTGGTCGGATCTTCGATCGCGGTAGGACGGCTGGCGGCTGGCACCGGTCAACGACTAGGGTTCGCGCGCCGACGTGGCAAGCCGCGCGGCCTCGGCACAAATGAACATTCACAAGCTGTTCACCGCCCGCTACCTATCCCGAACGATGATGGTGTCGAAGCCGCTCCCCCTGTTTGTCGCGCTGGCGCTGGCGGCCGGAACGCTGGGCATGGCGGCGGGGCTGGCGTCCGCGCAGCAGAAGTCGTGGACGCCCTATACCGGTGTTTCGGAAGGGGCGATGCTGCCGTACCCGAAACTCAAGGCGATCGCCGACCGCGCCGCCGGCGGTGGCCGGCTGATCGGCAGCGACTTCGACAAGGAAAGCTGGACGTATCAGATGCGATATGTCCGCGGAACGGAGATCGTCGACATCGTCGTCGACGCAAGAACGGGCCGGATACTTGGCCGCCGGGAGAGCATGTAGTGCGCGTACTCGTTGTCGAAGATGAACCCAATTTGCTGCGTCAGCTGAAGACCGCGCTCGAAGGCGCCGGCTATGCGATCGATACGGCCGCCGATGGCGAGGACGCGCATTATCTGGGTGCTACCGAAAATTATGATGCGGTGGTGCTCGACCTCGGGCTGCCCGAGGTCGATGGGCTGACCGTGCTCGACCGCTGGCGCAAGGAAGGCCGGACGGCGCCGGTGCTGGTGCTGACGGCGCGCGACAGCTGGTCGGACAAGGTCGCCGGCCTCGATGCCGGTGCCGACGACTATCTGGCCAAGCCCTTCCAGACCGAGGAACTGATCGCTCGGCTGCGCGCCCTGATCCGGCGGTCGACCGGCAACGCGTCGTCCGAACTGATGGCGGGTGCGGTACGCCTCGACACCCGTTCGGGCCGCGTCACGCTCGGTGGCGAGCCGGTCAAGCTGACCGCGCAGGAGTTCAAGCTGCTCAGCTATCTGATGCATCACAAGGGCAAGGTGGTTAGCCGCACCGAGCTTATCGAGCACATCTACGACCAGGATTTCGACCGCGATTCGAACACCATCGAGGTGTTCATCACGCGCATCCGCAAGAAGCTCGGGTCCGACCTGATCAGCACGACCCGCGGCCTTGGCTACAGCCTCGACGCCGCCTGAGGTCGCGGCGACCGGGAGCGTAGTGGCACCGGCGACCGTGGGCTCAGTGTCGCTGGCGGGAGTTCCGACGGCGGGGCCTGCCGCCGCCGCGAGTCCGGAGCCGATCGCGCGTGCCCGCTCGCTGACCCAGCGCATGATCCTGCTGGCGGCGGCGTGGATCATCCCGCTGCTGCTGATCGGCGGCTTCGCGCTCGACCGCGTCCTGACCGACGCGATCACCCGCAACTTCGATGGGCAGCTCGACTTCGCGTTGGATGCGATGATCGCCGCCGCCGACATCGGGCCGGCGGGTGAGGTGCGCTTCACCCGGCCGCTCGGCGACCAGCGATTCTCGGAGCCATATTCGGGGCTGTACTGGCAGGTCTCCATGGGCGGGCAGGACCCATTCGTATCACGTTCCCTGTGGGACCGGACGCTGACGCCCGACCTCAAGAGCGATTGCCGCATCGTCTGCCGGACCTATGACACCCACTTTAAGAACGAGCCGCTGCGTATGGTCCAGCGCACGCAGGCGCTGATGGGCGCGCCGACGCGCTTCAACTTCATGGTCGCCCAGTCGACCGCCGACCTCGATGCGCAAACGGCGACGCTGCGCTCGGTGCTGCTGTGGTCGCTCGGCGGCCTCGGCGTCGGGCTGCTGGCGCTGGCGGCGCTGCAGTCGATCTATGGCCTGTGGCCGCTGCGCCGCGTCAGCATGTCGATCGCTGCGATCCGCTCGGGCACCGCCACCCGCGTACCCGAGGACTTCCCTCGCGAGATCGCGCCGTTCGTTGCCGAGCTGAACGAGTTGCTCGACCACAATGCCGAGCAGGCCGAGGCTGCGCGCCGCCACGCCGGCAACCTTGCCCACGCCTTGAAGACCCCGATGAGCGTACTGCTCGGCGAGGCGCAGGCGGGGGCCTCCGACCTCGCCGCGACGGTCGCGACCCAGACGGCAATCATGCGGCGGCATGTCGACCACCACCTTGCCCGCGCCCGCGCCACCGGACGTCGCGCGGCCTCGGCCTCGCGCGCCGATATCTGGCCGTCATTGGAAGCGCTGGCCCGCACCATCGCGCGCATCCACGCCGATCGCGGCGTCGTCATCGACATCGATGGCGACAAGACCCTGGCCTTCCGTGGAGAGCGCCAGGACCTCGAGGAAATGGTCGGCAATCTGCTCGATAACGCCGCGCTGTACGGCGGCGGCCGTGTGTTCGTCACGGTCTCGGCGAGCGGTCCGAACGCCTCGATCGTGGTCGAGGACGACGGCACCGGCATCCCTCCCGCCGAGCGCGAGCGCCTGTTCGAACGCGGCGCCCGTCTCGACACCGCCCAGCCGGGAACCGGCCTCGGACTGGCGATCGTGCGCGACGTGGCTGAGATCTACGGCGGGTCGGTCGTGCTGGGCGAGAGCGAGGATCTCGGCGGGCTGGCGGTGACGCTGGTGCTGCCGACCGCCGCCTAGTTCGACGCGAGCTCGCGCAGCTGCGACAGGACGGTCGCATCGGCAACGGTGAACTTCGGGTCGGTCTTCGACTGGACGACCAACGCGTCGATGAGCGCCTGGATGTTTGCCCGCACCGCGCCCTCATTCGCCAGTGACAGCCGCTTCATGCCGACGAAGGCGTCGCTGAACGCGGCAGTGTACGGCGTTTCGATCAGCCGGTCGAACACCGGCGCGCCACCGGCAGACGGGGTCAGCGTGTAGTGGACGCGCGCTGTCACGGTCATGCTGATGCCGGCCATAGGCTGCTTCAGCTGTACCAGTTCCGCGGTCAGCTGGTACTGCGCGTTGCCGGTACCGAGCATCAGGTGGACCGCCAGTGACTGCCGTAGCGCCTCGCCGAACGCTTCGCCCGACAGGCCCTGATCCCATTTCTTGCTGGTGCCGCCGCCGGTAACGTCCTTCAGGAATACCGAACGGTGGAGCGGCGACGTCGGAGCGATGATGTTGGCCTGTGAAACCGGCACGATCATCGCTCCCGGCGACGCCGCGCATGCACCCAGCAAGGCGCACGCCAGAACCACGATAAACCGCATCTGATTTCCCCCGAAACTCAGGCCCAGTTGGCGTGCGAAATTCCGGCGGTCAAGCCGCTTGCGAAACATTCACGAAGTTGGCACAGCCGCCGGACGGGGCTCGGGGGAAGTTATGCGCAACTGGATTGCAATCGGGTGCTGTGTCGCGCTCGCCGGCTGCGGCGGACGCGTCGCCAAGCCGGTCATGCTGAGCAATAATTTCGATGCCCAGCTTACTTGCGAGCACCTCGCCGCCGAGCGCGCCGCCAACCGCCGCCGCGTCGCCGACCTGACCAACGAGAAAAGCCAGAAGCCGGGCTACAACATTGGCATCCTGCTGGTCTCGCCGCTGTTTCTCGACTTTTCGAACAGTGTAAAGACCGAGGTCACGGCAATCGCAGCGCGCGACCAGCGGCTCGGTGAACTCGAGAAGGCGCGGAGTTGCGGGACGTGAGCGGCTGCTAGCCCTGCTGCGCCGCGTGGTGCCGGATCACCTCGTCGATGATGAACCGCAGGAACTTCTCGCTGAACTCCGGGTCGAGCTTGGCCGTCACCGCCAGTGCCCGCAGCCGCGTGATCTGCTCAGCCTCGCGGCTCGGGTCGGCGGGCGGCAGGCCGGCGGTGGCCTTGTAGGCACCGACCTGCTGGGTCACCTTGAAGCGCTCGGCGAGCAGGAAAACCAGCGCCGCGTCGATATTGTCGATGCTGTCGCGGAAGCCGCCCAACGTCTTGTCATTCATGGTTCTCGCTCCCCGCAGTGACACTCTCGCGACGCCGTGCCGCAAGCGCAAGGCTTGCGCTACCGGGTTCGCTGGTTAAGACGCGATGGCGATGAGCGCCACCGTCCATCCCCTGCGACCCAAGAATGCCAGCGCACCCTCGCTGACGCCGCTACTGGCGCTGTGCGCGCCGGGGCTGAACGCGGTCAACCAGGTCATTCTCGACCGCATGCAAAGCCGCGTCGCGCTTATCCCGGAACTCGCGGGCCATCTGATCGCCGGCGGCGGCAAGCGGCTGCGGCCGATGCTGACGTTGGCCTGCGCGCAGTTGTTCGATTACGCCGGGACCCGGCACCACCGGCTCGCCGCGTGCGTCGAGTTCATCCACACCGCGACTCTCCTCCACGACGATGTCGTCGACGTCTCCGACCTGCGCCGCGGCCGCGCTACCGCCAACGTCATCTGGGGCAACCCGGCCAGCGTGCTTGTCGGCGACTTCCTGTTCAGCCGCTCCTTCGAGCTAATGGTCGAGGACGGATCCTTGCGCGTCCTGCGCATTCTCAGCGGCGCGTCCGCCGTCATCGCCGAGGGCGAAGTCGCGCAATTGACCGCCCAGCGCGACGTCGAGACCACCGAGGAGCGCTACCTCGAGATCATCACCGCCAAGACCGCGGTGCTGTTCGCCGCCGCCTGCCAGATCGCCGCCGTCGTCGCCGAGCGCGGTCCGCAGGTCGAGGCCAGCCTCGAGGCGTTCGGGCGCAACCTCGGCATCGCCTTCCAGCTCGTCGACGACGCGATCGACTATGTTTCCGACGCCGGTACGATGGGCAAGGCTGCCGGCGACGACTTCCGCGACGGCAAGGTGACCCTGCCGGTGATCCTCGCGCACGCCCGCGGCAGCGCCGCCGAGCGACAGTTCTGGCGCGACGCGATGCTTGGGCGCGCCGCCGGGGATGCGGAGCTGGTGCAGGCAACGGCCCTGCTGCGTTCTTCCGGCGCGATCGACGATACCCTCGACCGGGCGCGGCTGTACGGCGCCCGCGCCATCGACGCGCTGGCGGCGTTCCCGCACGGTGCGCCGCGCGACGCCCTCGTCGAGACCATCGAGTTCGCTATCGCGCGGGCGTTCTAGTTCGGCTAGGCACTGCACCATGAAGGCCCGCATCTTCCAACGCCCGAAAAGCTCGATGCAGTCGGGCAAGGCCCGCACCGGCCAGTGGGTGCTCGTCACCGAACCCGCGGAGCCGCAGCACCACGACCCGCTGACGGGCTGGATCGGCTCGGGCGACACGCGCCAGCAGGTCGAGCTCAAGTTCGCCAGTCGCGAGGCGGCGGTCGCCTATGCGGAGGCGCAGGGCATGACATATGACCTCGTGCCGCTACCGCCGAAGGTGCTGAAGCTGCAGGCTTATGCCGACAACTTCAGATAGGCGGGGGCATCGTTCACGCGCCCGTAGCTCAGCTGGATAGAGCACGGAACTTCTAATTCTGAGGTCGCTGGTTCGAGTCCAGCCGGGCGCGCCAAATTCCAACGGGCCCGCATCCTTACCGGACCCAGAACGTTCGTCAGTCGTCAACAACGGAAGGATACGACATGTCCGATAGCAGCCACATCCGCGAGCACATGGAAGTCATCGGCGCCGACGGCGGCCACATCGGCACCGTCGATCATGTCGATGGCGACCACATAAAGCTGACCAAGACCGACCGCGGTTCGGGCGGCCACCATCACCTGATCCCGCTCGGCATGGTCGCCGACGTCGAGGGTGAGCAGGTCCGCATGTCGTTCAACAGCGACCTGCTCTCGCAGTTCGAAACCCCAGCCCAGTAACCCGCGACGCGCGCCGGACGGGTCCCTTGCGGATTCTCCCGGCGCGCGCCGTTCCGGTCTCGTGGTGCGCGCCTACCTCTACGACGCGGAAGGGCGCGACCGGGAGGTCGACGCCGACGCCGCCACCGTCGCCGATACCGGTGACCACCAGCTCCTGTGGTTCGACCTCAAGCGCGACGACAGCGCCGGGCTCAGGGCGGTCTCCGATTTGTTGAGCCTCGCCCCGGAGGTTCGCGCCGCGCTTGCTGCGCCCGGCGACACCTTCCGGCTCTCGAACTACGAGGGCCACTTCGATTTCAGTGTCCCGGCACCCCCGGTCGACGACAGGCGCAGCGACGGCCGTCTCGATTTCGTCGTCGCGGAAACCTGGCTCGTCACCGTCCGCGACCACGAAATCCAGTTCCTCGTCGATTTCCGCGACCAGGACCGCGGTGAGAGCCTGAAGGGTGCGCTGACTCCGGCCGTGCTCGCCGCATCGCTGCTCGATTGGCACCTCGAGAGCTATTACGACGCGATCACCGAGGTCGGAAAGGCGCTCGACGAGCTCGACGGCAAGGTGCTCGCGTCGAAGACCAGCGCCAGCATCCTCGAGAGCCTCGCGGCGATGCGCCACCGCGTGGCGTTGCTCCGGGTCGCGGTCGCCGACCAGCGTCCGCTGTTCCACGGCCTCGTCCGCCCCGACTTCGCGCCGATCGCCAATGATGCCGAAGCGCTCGGCAGCTACCAGGCGCTGGCGGCGCGCTATGACCGCGTCGTCGATTCGGTGGACCGGGCGCGTGATGCCGTGGTCGGCAGCTTCGACCTGTTCGCCAGCAAGACCGGGCAGGAGACCAACGACCTCGTCAAGGTGCTGACGTTCCTGACCGTCATCATCGGTATCGCTTCGGCGATCGCCGGGCTCTTCGGCATGAACTTCGACGTGCCGTTCGAGAAGACCGGGGCGGCGGGCTTTTATTCGGTGGTGATCGCGCTCGCCCTGCTGGTCATTCTTGCTGCCGTCGTCGCCCGTCGCCGTCGCTGGATCTAACCGAGCCGCTTGCCCGCCGCGCCCGCCAGTTCCTCGATAAACTGCCACGCGACACGCCCCGACCGATGGCCGCGCTGCACCGCCCACGCCAATGCGGCGTGGGGGTCGGCAGCCAGTCCGTGCGCCACTGCATAGCCCGCGACGATCGCCAGATATTGCGCCTGGTCGGCATTGTGGAAGCCGAGGCTGAGCCCGAAGCGGTCGGCCAGCGCCAGCCGGTCGTCGAGCACGTCGCGCGGGTTGACCGCGTCGGCGTCCGAATGCGCCCGCGGGACGAGATGCCGGCGGTTCGAGGTCACCACCAGCCGGACATTGTCGGGCCGGGCCGCGATGCCGCCGTCGAGCACCGAACGCAGCGCCTTGTACTGGTTCTCGTCCGCCTCGAACGACAGGTCGTCGGCGAAAATCAGGGCGCGGCGCGGCGTTTTCGAGAGCGCATCGAACAGCGCGGGCAGGGTGGCGAGATCGTCGCGCGCAACCTGGATCAGCGAGAGGTCGTGGCCCTCGGTGCGGAGCGCCGCCGCCACCGCCTTGACCAGCGACGACTTGCCCATGCCGCGCGAGCCCCACAGCAAGACGTCGTGCGCCGGCAGCCCGAGCGCATGCCGGCGGCTGTTCTCGTGCAGGGCATCGCGCTGCGCATCGACGCCGACGAAGCGTTCGAGCGGCTGGGCGGGGGCGGCAACGACGGTGCGGAGGCCGGTCGCAGTCCAGACGAACGCGTCGCCGCTCGTGAGGTCGGCGGCGGGCGGCGGCGGCGGAGCGAGGCGGTCGAGCGCGTCGGCGATGCGGGCGAGAAGGGTTTCGTTGCTGTCCATTGCGGCTGCATGCCTCGGCCTGTCCGGATTGTCATCCCGGCGAACGCCGGGACCCAGCCTAGCCAAGGGCGGTGCGCGAAGGGTAGCTGGCTCCCGGCGTTCGCCGGGATGACAATGTCGCTCGTCGGTGACGGTAGCTCGTCATTCACGCGATATTGCCTAAATCCCCCCCGCGGACTAAGACCCCCGCCAATCCACGCACACGAAAGCACTCCATGTTTGCATCACCGGCCTATGCGCAGAGCGCGGGGGCCATGCCGGGCGGTCTTGCCGCTTTCGCGCAGTTCGTTCCGCTCGTTGCGATCTTCGTCATCTTCTACTTCCTGATGATCCGTCCGCAGCAGCGTCGGACGAAGGACCACCGCGCCATGCTCGACGCGGTCAAGCAGGGTGACGAGGTCGTCACCGGCGGCGGCCTGATCGGGCGCGTGACCCGCATCAAGGACGACGAGCTTGAGGTCGAGGTCGCGCCGACAGTCAAGCTGCGCGTCGTCAAGGGCACGCTCAGCGAGGTCCGCACCAAGAAGCTGCCCGCAGCGGCGAACGACGGGAAACGTTGATGCTCGACATACTGTCGAGGAGGCGCTGATGCTCGACTTTCCGCCGTGGAAGGTCTGGACGATCGCGCTGGTGTCGCTGCTCGGGGTGCTGTTCGCAGTCCCGAACTTCTTCTCCGAGGATGCGGTCAAGTCGTGGCCGACCTCGCTGCCGCATAGCAAGCTGGCGCTCGGGCTCGACCTGCGCGGCGGCTCGCACCTGATGCTCGAAGCGGCGACCGACGAGGTTCGCAAGACTAAGCTCGAGGCGCTGGAGGACAGTGTCCGGGGCGAACTCCGCGATGCCAACGGTGGCTCGGTGCCGTTCGCCGACCTGTCGACCAACGGTGGGCAACTGAGCGTCACGATCACCGACCCGACCGCGCTCGACCGCGGCGTGGAGGCGCTGCGCAAGCTGTCGCAGCCGCTCGGCGGCCTCACCGGCCAGCGCGATTTCGAGGTGAGCGTCGTCGACGGTAACCGCATCGTCATCACCGAGAGCGACGCCGGCGTCGCCAAGGCGGTCAACGACGCGATGGCGCAGGCCGTCGAGGTCATCCGCAAGCGGATCGACGAACTCGGCACCCGCGAGCCGACGATCGTTCGCCAGGGTGACAACCGCATCGTCGTCCAGGTCCCGGGCCTGCAGGATCCGTCGAAGCTCAAGGCGCTGATCGGCAAGACCGCCAAGCTCGAGTTCAAGCTCGTCGACACCGCCGCCGACCCGGCGCAGGCGGCGCAGGGACATGCGCCCCCGGGCAGCCAGGTGCTCGGTTTCGCCGACCAGCCCGGCGTCATCGTCGTCAAGCGGCGCGCACTGATTACCGGCGACCAGCTCACCGACGCACATCTGTCGAACGACCAGAACGGCCGTCCCGCGACGAGCTTTGCCTTCGACAGCGAGGGCAGCCGCAAGTTCGCCAAGGCGACGCAGGCCAACGTCGGCAAGCCGTTCGCGATCATCCTCGACAACAAGGTGATCTCGGCCCCGAACATCAACGAACCGATCCTCGGTGGCTCGGGCATCATCTCGGGCTCGTTCACCACCGAGAGTGCCAACAACCTTGCGATCTTGCTGCGCTCGGGCAAGCTGCCGGTCGAGCTCAAGGTCATCGAGGAGCGCACCGTCGGTCCCGATCTCGGCGCCGACTCGATCCGCGCCGGCACGCTGGCTGGCATCGTCGCGGTGGTCGCGGTGTCGCTGCTGATGATCGTCACTTACGGGCGCTTCGGGGTCTATGCGGTGATGGCGCTGATCCTCAACGTCTTCATGATCCTGGGCGTGATGTCGGTCGGCGGCTTTACCCTGACCCTGCCCGGTATCGCGGGCCTCGTGCTGACCATCGGCGCGGCGGTCGACGCCAACGTCCTGATCAACGAGCGCATCCGCGAGGAGCAGCGCAAGGGGCGCGGCGTGATCCAGTCGGTCGAGGTCGGCTACCGCGACGCGACCCGGACGATCTGGGACGCGAACAGCCTCAACATCATCGTCGCGATCATCATGTTCTTCTTCGGCTCCGGGCCGATCAAGGGCTTCGCGGTGGTGCTGTCGATCGGCATCGCGACGAGCGTGTTCACCGCGGTCACCGTGACCCGCCTGATGGTCGCGACGTGGCTGCGCTCGCGCCGGCCTTCCGTGCTGGCGATATGAGGATCGGCGCATGAACCTCAAGCTTGTCCCCGACAACACCAACATCGGCTTCGTGCGGATGCGCTACCTGGCGTTCGGGCTGACGCTGCTGCTGACGATCGGCTCGATCGCTTTGCTGGCGACGCGCGGCCTCAATCTCGGCGTCGATTTCCGCGGTGGCCTGACGATGGAGACCCAGTTTGCCAGCCCGCCGCCGCTCGACCGGCTGCGCATCGAGGTCGACAGTCTCGGCGTCGGCCAGGCGGCGCTGCAGGAGTTCGGCAATGCCCGCACCATCCTGATCCGGCTGCCGCTCCCGGACGGTGATCAGGCGGCTGTCCAGCGCGTCGTTGCAAAGGTCCAGGCCGACCTCAAGGGCAAGTATCCGGGCGTCGGCTTCCGCCGCACCGAAAGCGTTTCCGGCAAGGTTTCAGACGAATTGATCCAGAAGGGCGCACTTGCCGTGCTGCTGTCGATGGCCGCGGTGGCGCTGTTCACCTGGTTCCGCTTCGAGTGGTATTTCGGCGTCTCGACCGTCGTCGCTCTCGTCCACGACGTCATCGTGACCATGGGCTTCTTCGCGCTGACACAGCTGGAGTTCGACCTCAACGTCGTCGCCGCGGTGCTGACCATTATCGGCTACAGCCTCAACGACAAGGTCGTCATCGACGACCGCATCCGCGAAAACCTGCGCAAATACCGCAGCATGGACATCGGCCACATCATCGACCTCAGCGTCAACGAGACGCTGCCGCGCACCGTCATGACCTCGCTGGCGATGATCGTCGCGCTGACCGCGATGTTGCTGCTCGGGCCGAACGTGATCTTCGGGTTCACCGCCGCGATGCTGCTCGGCATCGTCGTCGGGACCTATTCGTCGATCTTCGTGTCGTCGTCGCTGCTGATCTCGCTCGGAGTGAAGAGCCGCGCCGCACCGGCCGAAACCCGCGGCGGCGCGGAGCGGGTCGTCCGCGCCAAGTGACATTTTCGACGAGCGGCGCTGCCTTCGCGATCATCACCGCGACCCACATTGTCATCCCCGCGCAGGCGGGGACCCAAGAACACCGCGCGTTGGGCTGTTGCCAGACCGGCCGACCCTCTCTTCGACAAGCAGTGTTCATGGGTCCCCGCCTGCGCGGGGATGACAGCTAGAAGCCAATGCAAGCCGTCATCCTCGCGGCGGGGCAGGGCACCCGCCTGCGCGAAGCATCACCGATCAAGCCGCTGACGCTCGTCGCCGGCCGCCCGTTGATCCTCCACATACTCGACCGGCTGCGCGCCGGCGGTGCGACCAGCGCGGTCGTGGTGCTCGGCTATGAGGGGGCTGCCATCCGCGCCGTCCTCGACGCCGCCGATACGCTGCCGCTGACCCTCGTCGATAACGCACGCTGGGATGCTCCCAACGGCGTCTCGGTACTCGCCGCCGCGCCGTGCCTCCAGCCCCGTGCCCTGCTGTGCATGGCGGACCACCTCGTCCAGCGCGGACTGTACCGGGCGATGGTCGCCCACGATCTCGGCGATGACGCGCTGGCACTCGGCATCGACCGGAGGCTCGGGCACCCCTGGGTCGACGAGGATGACGTGACCCGCGTCGGCACCCGCGGCGACCGCATCGTCGCCATCGGCAAGCACCTGCCGGTCTACGACGCCTATGACAGCGGCGTCTTTGTCGTCACCCCGGCGCTGACCGACGCACTCGCCAAACTCGCGAATCCCGGGCTTTCGGACGGCGTTCGCGCGCTCGCCGCCACCCGCCGCGCCGGAATCGTTGACATTTCGGACCATGATTGGCTCGATATCGACGATCCGAGGGCCCTCGCGCTCGCTGAACTGTGGACAAGCCGCGCACCGGCCTTCCCAACCGCAGCACTTCCGGGCTAAGCCGTTCCTCCCATGGCACGGTTCATTTTCATAACCGGGGGCGTGGTCTCGTCACTCGGTAAGGGTCTCATGGCCGCAGCGCTCGCGGCGTTGCTGCAGTCGCGTGGATACCGCGTGCGGATCCGCAAGTTCGACCCCTATCTCAACGTCGATCCCGGAACGATGTCGCCCTACCAGCATGGCGAGGTCTACGTCACCGACGACGGCGCCGAGACCGATCTCGACCTCGGGCACTACGAGCGCTTCACCGGCGTGCCGTCGCGTCAAAGCGACAACATCACCTCGGGCCGCGTCTACCAGGGCATCATCGCCAAGGAGCGCCGCGGCGACTTCCTCGGCGCGACGGTGCAGGTCATCCCGCACGTCACCGACGCGATCAAGGCGTTCGCGATGGCCGACACCGAGGACCTCGACTTCGTCCTTTGCGAGATCGGGGGGACGGTCGGCGACATCGAATCGCTGCCCTTCATCGAGGCGATCCGCCAGCTCAGGAACGACCTCGGCCGCGGCAACTCGGTGTCGATCCACGTCACCTTGGTGCCGTTCATCGCGGCCGCGGGCGAGCTCAAGACCAAGCCGACCCAGCACAGCGTCCGCGAGCTCGCCGCACTCGGCGTCCAGCCCGACATCCTGGTCTGCCGCTGCGAGAAGTTCCTGCCCGTCAGCGACCGCGCCAAGATCGCGCTGTTCTGCAACGTCCGGCCGGAGGCGGTCATCCCCGCGCTCGACGCCGCCAGCATCTACGCGGTGCCGCTCCAATACCATGCCGAGGGCCTCGACGAGCAGGTCCTGCTGGCCTTCGGCATCACCCCGGAACCCAACCCCGACCTGTCGCGCTGGGCCTCGATCGAGGAGCGCCTGGCGAACTCCGAGGGCGAGGTCACCATCGGCGTCGTCGGCAAATATGTCGGCCTGCCAGACGCCTACAAGTCGCTGAACGAGGCGCTGGTCCACGGCGGCATCGCCAACCGCGTCAAGGTCAACATCCAGTGGATCGACGCCGAGCTGTTCGAGGCCGACGACAGCGACGTCGCGGCGCGGCTCGAGCCGATGCACGCGATCCTCGTGCCCGGCGCGTTCGGCGAGCGCGGCGCAGGCGGCAAGCTGGCGAGCATCCGCTTCGCCCGCGAACGCAAGGTGCCGTTCTTCGGCATCTGCTTCGGGATGCAGATGGCGTGCGTCGAGGCGGCGCGGAACCTTGCCGGTATCGCAGGCGCGTCCTCGACCGAGTTCGGCCCGACCGACGAGCCCGTCGTCGGCATGATTACCGAGTGGATGAGCGCCGAGGGCCTGCAGACCCGCGACGCGCTCGGCGACCTCGGCGGCACCATGCGGCTCGGTGCCTACGAGGCGGTGCTGGCCGGCAACAGCGTCGCCGCGTCGATCTACGACAGCTCGTGCGCTTCGGAGCGCCATCGCCATCGCTACGAGGTGAACAGCCGCTACCGCGACCGCCTCGAGGCCACCGGCCTGATGTTCTCCGGCATGTCCCCCGACGGCCTGCTCCCCGAGATCATCGAGCGCCCCGACCACCCGTGGTTTGTTGGCGTACAGTTTCACCCGGAGCTGAAGTCCAAGCCCTTCGACCCGCACCCGCTGTTCGCGAGCTTCATCGAGGCGGCGGTCAAGCAGAGCCGGCTGGTCTGAGGCTGCCCTCCACCACGCCGTCATCCCGGCGGAAGCCGGGACCCATCTCCTGAGTTCGGGTGATGGGTCCCGGCGTTCGCCGGGATGACAGGTTGAAAAGGGTATACTGGGCGCAACTGGGTTCCGGCCTTCGCCGGAATGACAATGTGGGGTAGGTCTCGGTCGGGGGACGAAATCATGAGCGATACCGAACACCGCGACTGGCCGCTACGCGCCGCCCTGCTGGCCGTCGCGGGCGCGGCGGTCGCGCTGGCGCTGCACGTCCTGCTCAATGGCAAGACCGAGTGGCAGGTGACCGAGGACAGCGGCCGGCTCGCGCTGGCCGCCTTCCTCGCTGTCGGTGGCGTCGCCTACGCCTTCGTCGTCGAACGCGACCGTCAGCGCCTCAGCCTGAGTTTCGCGCTGGTCAGCGCCGCGATCGTTGCCGCGGTGATCTACTGGAACGGCACCGGCAGCTGGGATGCGACCGATGGCTGGCGTGTCGCCTGCGCGCTGCTGACGGTCGCCATCGCGGCACCGTTGTTCCAGGCTTGGCGCGACGCGTCCGGACATGCCGCCGGGCAGCGGAGTCTCAGCGACCGCATCCCCTACATCGCCGCGCACAATCACGCGTGGACCAACGTCGTCTTGTGGTGCGCCGCTTGCGTCTTTGTCGGCATCACCTGGGGTCTCGCGGAGCTGCTCGCGGCGCTGTTCGACCTGATCGGCATTCACAACCTGTCCTTGCTCCTCCGCAAAGCGTGGTTCGGCAAGATGCTGACCGGAGCGGCGTTCGGCGGCGCGGTCGGCCTGCTCCGCGACCGCGAGCGCGTGCTCGGGACCTTGCAGCGCGTCGTCACGATCGTGCTGTCGGTGCTGGCGCCGGTGCTCGCCGCCGGGCTGCTGGCGTTCCTGGTGGCGCTGCCGTTCACCGGCCTCGTGCCGCTGTGGCAGGCGACGAAGTCGACGACGCCGATCCTGGTGAGCTGCGTCATCGGAGCGCTGCTGCTGTCGAATTCGGTCATCGCCGACCGCCCCGAGGACGAGTCGCCGCGGCGGGCGCTGCGCTGGGCCGCGATGGGACTGGGCCTCGCGATGCTGCCGCTCGGGGTCATCGCCGCGGTCTCGACGGGCCTGCGGATCAACCAGTACGGGCTGACCCCGGACCGGCTGTGGGCGGTGGTGTTCACCGGCATCGCTTGCGCCTACGGGCTGGCGTACCTCGTCCAGCTGGTCCGCGCCCGCGCCGGCTGGAGCGCGCCGGTCCGCGCCGCCAACCTCAAGCTCGCGGTCGGACTGTGCGGCGTCGCATTCGTGCTGTCGACGCCCTTGGTTGCGTTCGGGGCGCTGTCGACCCGCGACCAGGTCGCGCGCCTGGCGAGCGGCCGCACCGCGCCGGACAAGTTCGACTGGACGGCGCTGCGCTACGATTTCGGGCCGAGCGGCAAGGCGGCGGTCGAGCGCCTGGTAAAAAGCGGTGCGACCCCAGCGATCCGGGCGGCTGCAGCGACCGCGCTCAAATCTGAAAGCCGCTGGAGCGCGCGACAGGATGTCGACCAGCAGCAGCGCTCCGACACGCTCGAGAAATACCTGACCATCCTGCCCAAACCGGTGCCGCTGCCCGCTGGCCTGCGCCAGCGCATCGCCGCCTTCGAAAGCTGCAATGCCGAGCACCGCTGCGTCCTGCTGTACGTGCCGGGCGCGCACGAAGCGACGCTGGCCGGGTCCGCTGCCGATATCGGCCCGACCGCCCAGCTCGAGGAAGGCGCGGGAAATTGGGGCGAGACGCGATACCAGGCGCAATCCGCCGAAGTCCGCAAACGCGAGTCCGACGCGCGGCTCGCCGACGCAAATTTACGCGCCGCAGCGATCGCGCGCGGTGACGTCGAAGTCCGGGAGGTCAAGCGACGGCAGATCTTCATCGGCGGCCAACCTGCGGGCGAGCCGTTCGAGTAACGCCGCTCAGGCGTAGCGCGCCGTCGCCCGCCGGTGCCAGTCGTGCAGCGCCGTAAGTTCCCCGGGCACCGGGATGCCGACGAACACCGCGAAGTCGAACACCGTCAGCAGCACGATGTCGGCCACGGTATAGCGGTCGCCGGCCAGCCACTGCTTACCCGCCAGTTGTTCGTCGAACCATTTCAGGACCTCGGCGACACGGCCGCGCGCCTGTTCGGCCACCGCGGGTATCTGCTCGAAGATCGTCGCGGTCAGCGCATGGCCGTGGACCCACACCAGTGACACCGGCACGCCGAGCGTCGTCTCGACCCGCCGCACCCACATGTCGGTCTCCGCCCGTTCCCAGGCATCGGTGCCGAACAGCGGCGGCTCGGGATGGAGCTCGTCGAGGTAGCGACAGATCGCCACCGTCTCGGCCAGCACACGACCGTCGTCGAGGACCAGGAACGGCACCTGCCCGCGCGGGTTGAGCGCCACAATCGCGGGTGATTTGTGCTCGCCCTTCATCAGCGCGACGTTGGTGACCGGCAGGCTGATGCCCTTTTCGCGCAGCAAAAGCGTGACGCGGCGCGGGTTGGGGGCGGGCTCGGGCGCCCCGTAAAGCATCATGCCGCTGATCTCCCCCAATCAAGTCGCCGGGTCGTTGCCCGCCGTTTCGAGATCTTCGTAGACCAAAGCGCCCAAAACGAAAACGCCCGGGGTTGAACCCGG
This sequence comes from Sphingosinicellaceae bacterium, assembly GCA_019285715.1. Taxonomy (NCBI): domain Bacteria; kingdom Pseudomonadati; phylum Pseudomonadota; class Alphaproteobacteria; order Sphingomonadales; family Sphingosinicellaceae; species Sphingosinicellaceae bacterium. The sequence goes on along the minus strand of CP079108.1, from coordinate 2,348,980 downwards.
GCGTTCGCGGTGACGAGACCGAAACTTGGTGTTCGACACCCCCGAAGCCCCCCTCAGAGCGTCGACACTGTGTCTCTTGCGACCCTTGTTTCCGAAGACTGGGCCGTCATTCCCTGAACCCTGGCCGCTGTGGCCCCGGTGCAATTGCGTGGATATTCTGGGACTCGCCCGCTGTCACCGGCAAACTCTTCGTAACAAGCAGGTTGTGCAATGTTGTGGTCGAACGGCCACACTGCCTTAAGTGCACCAATTGCGCCTCCACCCCCGCGTGCTACAGGACCGCGGCATCCCCCGGAGCTCTGAACCAATGCGCCTGTCGCGATATTTCCTGCCCGTCCTCAAGGAAACCCCTGGCGACGCGCAGGTCGTCAGCCACCAGCTGATGCTCCGCGCCGGCATGATCCGGCAGACCGCGGCCGGCATCTATGCCTGGCTGCCGCTGGGCCTGCGCGTCCTCAAGAAGATCGAGGCTATCGTCCGCGAGGAGCAGGACCGCGCCGGTGCGGTCGAGGTGCTGATGCCGACGATCCAGTCCGCCGACCTGTGGAAGACCAGCGGGCGCTACGACGCCTACGGCCCCGAGATGCTGCGCATCAAGGACCGGCACGACCGCGACATGCTGTTCTCGCCGACCGCTGAGGAGTTGTTCACGACGATCCTTGGCAACGGCGCCCGCTCGTACCGCGACCTGCCGCTCAACCTGTACCAGATCCAGTGGAAGTTCCGCGACGAGACCCGGCCACGTTTCGGCGTGCTGCGCGGGCGCGAGTTCCTGATGAAGGACGCCTACAGCTTCGACCTTGATTTCGCCGCCGCGCGCCACAGCTACAATCGGATGTTCGTGGCGTACCTCCGTACCTTTCAGCGCATGGGGCTGCACGCCATCCCGATGCGCGCCGACACCGGGCCGATCGGCGGCGACCTCAGCCACGAGTTCATCGTCCTCGCGCCGACCGGCGAGAGCGACGTGTTCTACCATCAGAACTGGGAGCAATCGCGGTTGCTCTATGTCGACGCCGACGACCGCGACGCGCTGGAGACCTTCGTCGACAGCCTCAACGCCGACTATGCCGCGACCGACGAAAAGCGCGATCCGGAGGCTGAGGAAGCCGCCGGCGACGCGATCAAGCAGTCGAAGGGCATCGAAGTCGGGCAGGTCTTCTACTTCGGCGACAAGTACACCAAGGCCATGGGCGTCACCGTCCAGGGCGCCGACGGCCAGCCGGTAAGCCCGCTGATGGGCAGCTACGGCATCGGCATCTCGCGGCTCGTCGGTGCGATCATCGAGGCGAGCCACGACGCCGCCGGCATCGTCTGGCCCGACGCGGTCGCGCCGTACAAGGTCGCGTTGATCAACCTCCGCGCCGACGACGCTGCCTGCGCCGGTGCTGCCGACGCGCTTTACGGCAAGCTCGAGGCCGCCGGGATCGAGGTCCTGTATGACGACCGCGACGAGCGCGGCGGGGCGAAATTCGCCACCGCCGACCTGATCGGCCTGCCGTGGCAGCTTATCGTCGGCCCGAAGGGCGTCGCGGCCGGCACCGTCGAGCTCAAGCGCCGCGGCGGCGAGCGTGAGGACGTCTCGATCGACCACGCAATCGCGAGGCTGTCGTGACACCCTCCCCTTCAGGGGAGGGTCCGAGAGACGCGGCGCTTGCCGCGGCCCGGGGGTGGGTGCTTGCTCCACGCCTGTGTTTCTCCGACGGAGCGTTCCCACCCCCGGGCCAGCGCAAGGGCGCTGTCTCTCGCCCCTCCCCTGAAGGGGAGGGGGCAGGATCGTGATCACCTCCTACGAGCGCATGATCGCCCGGCGCTACCTGCTCCCCGGCCGGGGCGAGGGGTTCATCTTCCTCGTCGCCACCATCGCGACGGGTGCCGTCGCGCTTGGCGTCGCGGCGCTGGTCATCGTCATGTCGGTGATGAACGGCTTCCGGGCCGAGCTGTTCGACCGCATCCTCGGGCTTAACGGCCACGCTGTCATCCAGGGCTACGGCGGCAAGCTGGAGGCGTGGGAGCCACTCGCCGCTAAGGTCCGCGCCACGCCCGGCGTGACCAGCGCGACCCCGCTGATCGAGCAGCCGCTGATGGCGAGCTTCCAGAACCGAGTCGAGGGCGTCCTCGTCCGCGGCATGACGATGCACGACATCCTCGCCACCAAGGTCATGACCGACGGCGTCAAGCAGGGCAGCCTCAAGGATCTTGTCCCCGGCACCAACACCGTCGCCATCGGCGCACGGCTGGCGGAGGCGCTCGGAGCGCGCGTCGGCGACAGCGTCAGCCTGATCAGCCCACAAGGTCAGGTGACGCCGTTCGGCACCGTGCCGCGCATCATCGCCTACAAGATCGTCGCGATCTTCGAGGTCGGCATCTACGACTACGACAAGGCCTTTGTGGTCATGCCGATGCAGGACGCGCAGACCCTGCTCATGCTCGGCGACGCGGTCGGCATGGTCGAGGTGGTGACCGTCGACCCGGACAAGGTCGGGGATATCCTCGCACCGCTGGCCGACACCGTGCGCTCGGTCGCGGTGATCAATGACTGGCGGTCGACGAACTCGGCGCTGTTCGAGGCGCTGGTCGTCGAGCGCACCGTGATGTTTTGGCTGCTGGCGATCGTCATCCTGGTCGCGGCGTTCAACATATTGTCGTCGCTGGTCATGCTGGTCCGCGCCAAGACCCGCGACATCGCCATCCTGCGCACGATGGGCGCCAGCCGCGCCGCTACGATGCGGATCTTCATCTTCGTCGGCTCGGCGATCGGCGCGGTCGGCATCGCCGCCGGGGTGATCATCGGCTTCGTCATCCTGCACTTCCGCGAGAATATCACCGGGCTGATCGCGCGCCTTACGGGCGCGCAATTGTGGGACCCCTCGGTGCGCTACCTTACCGACCTGCCATCGCGCACCGATCCGGTCGAGATCGTCGGTATCGTCCTGCTGGCGCTGCTGCTGTCGTTCCTGGCGACGCTGTACCCCGCCTGGAAAGCGGCGAGCACCGACCCGGTCGAGGTGCTGCGCTATGAGTGAACCGCAAAGCCCGTGGGCCGCTTCCGAGCCGGTCCTCAAGGTCGAGGGATTGACCCGGAGCTTCAAGCAGGGCGAGACCGTCATCGAGGTCCTGCGCGGCGTCGATCTGACCGTCGCCCCCGGTGAGATTGTCGCGCTGCTCGGCCCCTCGGGCTCGGGCAAGTCGACGATGCTGCAGGCGGTCGGACTGCTGGAGGGTGGCTTCGGCGGCCAGATCAGCATCGGCGGCGAGCGCGTGGAAGCGGTGGACGCTGCCAACCGCACCCGCGTCCGCCGCGACCGCCTCGGCTTCGTCTACCAGTTCCACCACCTGCTCCCCGACTTCTCCGCGGTCGAGAACGTCGTCCTGCCCCAGCTCATCGCCGGGCGTTCGCGCGCCGAAGCCACGACCCGGGCCGCCCAGCTCCTCGGCGACCTCGGCCTCGGCGCGCGCCTCGAACACCGCCCGTCGCAGCTTTCGGGAGGCGAGCAGCAGCGTGTCGCCGTCGCTCGCGCCTTGGCCAACCAGCCCGTCCTGATCCTCGCCGACGAGCCGACCGGCAACCTCGACGAAGCCACCGCGGCCAAGGTGCTGGCGGAATTCCTCCGGCTGGTGCGCGGGCAGGGCGGCGCGGCCCTGGTGGCGACGCACAACTTGTCGCTGGCGCAGCGCATGGACCGGGTGGTGACGCTCCACGAGGGGCGGTTGGCCTAACCTGCGAAAACCCCTGCCAGAGCTTTGAGCGTCCGGTTTGGCGGGACCTTCGTCGCGATTCGCCCGCCGGGGTAGAAGGCGTGCGTATCGGACTGTACCGCCAGCGCCTCCAGCGCCTCGGCCAGAGTCTCCGCCGTCCAGCCGCCGTCGCGGGTAACGAGATCGTCCGCGCTCCAGGACCGGAACAGCGCCACGTCGGGCCCCTCGACACCGAACACGCGGCCGGTGAAGCGGTTGAGCGCGCTTGCCAGGTACACAACCAACGGCGACACATGTTCCGGCGCGTGGCGGTCGAAGCCCGAGACCTCGGGCATCGACGCAAGCACATCTGGCGTTGCCGCGACCATTCGAGTTCGCGCGCACGGGGCGACCGCGTTGACACGCACCCCGAGCGCCGCGAGTTCCTGCGCGTGACACTGGGTCAGCGCCGCAATTCCGGCCTTCGCCGCGCCGTAAGCCCCGCCCTGCGGCATCGGGTGGACGCCGACCGGGGAGGTCGTGTTGACGATCGCGCGCCCGGCTTCCGAGCCGCGCTCCGCCCAGTGAACCGCGGCAAAGTGGCTGACCGCGGCGGTGCCCTTGAGGTGGACCGCGATCTCGAGGTCGAAGTCGGCCTCGGTCATGTCGACGAGCAGTGCCGGGCGGTTGATACCGGCATTGTTCACCACGATGTCGAGCCCGCCGAACGTCCGCACCGCCTGCGCGACGATGGTTTCCGCGCCCGCCCAGTCGGCGACGCTGGCAAGGTTGGCGACCGCGATGCCGCCCGCGTCCTGAATCTCGGCCGCCACCGCCGCCGCTGCGTCGCCGTCCCCGCCGCCGGTCACCGAGCCGCCGAGATCGTTGACCACGACCCGCGCGCCTGCCGCCGCGAGTGCCAGTGCATGGCAACGCCCGAGCCCGCGGCCGCCGCCTGTCACAATCGCGACCTTGCCATCCAGCAACGCCATCGCCAACCTCCGTCGAAATAGGGGAGTGCGCATCCTGATCGGCATGGACTTCAGCGGCAAGCACGCACTCGTCGTCGGCGGCTCGACCGGGATCGGCAACGCCGCCGCCCAGCTGTTCCGCGCCGGCGGAGCCAGCGTCGCAGTGACCGGCACGCGGGCGGCGGCGACCGACTATGCGGGCGAGGACGGCAGCCTCGAGGGCCTCGCCTACCACCAGCTCGACATCGGCGACCGCGATGCCGTGGCGGCGTTCGACCCCGGGCTACCGCGGCTCGATGCACTGGTGATCGCTGCCGGCAAGGTCGCCTACCGGCGCGCCGAGTTCGAGATCGACACCTTCGCTGATATCCTCGCGACCAACCTGACCGGGCCGATGCAGCTGGCGCAGAAGTTCCGGCCGGCGCTGGCAGCAGCGAACGGCAGCATCGTCATGATCGGCTCAGTCGCGAGCTTCCGCGGCACCATCGGGCAGCCCGCCTACTCGGCCTCGAAGGGCGGCCTGCTCACGCTGACGAAGACCTTGGCGCAGGCGTTCGCGAGCGAGGGTATCCGGGTCAACCTCGTCGCGCCGGGGCTGATCCGCACCAAGATGACGCGCGTGACGTGGAGCGACGACAACCGCCGCGCCGCGACCGAGGCCCAGGTACCGCTGCGTCGTCTCGGCGAGCCAGGCGACGTTGCCGGCGCGATCGTCTTCCTGTGCTCGGCGCTGGCGGGCTACATCACCGGCGAATCGCTGCTCGTCGACGGCGGACTAAGCGCTTGAGGGATAGACAATCATGAGTTGGGCAGCGGGCAAGACGGTGCTGGTCACCGGCGGCAGCCAGGGCATCGGGCTGGCGACGGCGCGAGCGTTCGAGGCGCTGGGGGCGCGGGTGCTGGTCACCGGCACGCGTGCGGGTCCGGCCGACTACGAGGACCCGCTCGACGGCCTCGACTATCATCAGGCCGACCTCGGGCAATCGCCGTCGCGCCCGGCGCTGGTCGAGGCGGTCGGGCCGATCGACGTGCTGGTCAACAATGCCGGCACCGGGCGCGCCGACGAGTACACGCAGGACGGCTTCGAGGCGGTCATCGACCTCAACCTGAACGCGGTCATGGACGTCTCGGTGCGCTTCCACCCGCACCTCAAGGCCGTCGGCGGCTCCATCGTCAATGTCGGCAGCCTGGCGTCGTTCCTCGCGCTCCGCGAGACCCCCGCCTACACCGCGTCGAAGGCTGGTCTGCTCGGGCTGACGCGGGCGCTCGCCGACAAATGGGCGCCGGACGGCGTCCGCGTGAACCTCGTCGCGCCCGGCCTCGTCCGCACCCGCATGACCGCGGGCCAGCGCCGCGACCCCGCCTACGAGACCCGTCTGCTCAAGGCGGTACCGATGCGCCGCTGGGGCGAACCCGGCGAAGTCGCGGAGGCGATCGTCTTCCTCGCCAGCCCCGGCGCGAGCTACATCACCGGCCAGAGCCTCGCCATCGACGGCGGCATGATGCTGCGGTGAGCATCGAGCCTGCCGCCGACGTTCCGGAACCAACCCCCGCCCGGCGCGGCAGCCTCCGCGAGCGCCTGTTCGACGACCGCATCCGCGACCGGGTGCTGACCACCGTCGACCTCGCGGCGACATTCGTCTTGGCCGCCGAGTGTGCGGTGACGGCGGTGGGAGCCGATTTCGACCTGTTCGGCATTCTCGTGCTGGCGTTCGTCGGCTCGACCGGCGGCGGCGTGCTCCGCGACCTGATCCTCGGCGAGCACCCCCCGGCGGCGTTCCGAGACTGGCGCTACGCCGCGCTGGCGCTCGCCGCGACGATGGTCGTGGTCGGCTTCGGCCTCGCCTCGGGGCATGTCGCGGACTGGACCCCGCCACTTGCGCTCGACGTGTTCGAGGCGGTCGGCCTTGCCTTGGCCGCGGTCGCCGGAGCCCGCAAGAGCCTCGACTACGGGCTCAACGCGGCCAGCGTCGTCATCATCGCGACCGTCAACGGTTGCGGCGGCGGCATCCTCCGCGACGTCCTCAGCGCCCGCGTGCCGCATGTGTTGCACGCCGACTTCTACGCCACCGCGGCGCTGGCGGGGGCCGCGCTGATGGTCGTGCTGGTGCGGCGGTTCGGGGTCGGCAGGGGCATCGCGGGCATGATCGCGGGGGTGGCGATCTTCGGCCTGCGAACGGCGGCGCTACTGGGGGAGTGGCGGTTGCCGCACTTGCGCTAGGCGCACGCCTTCACCCATGCCGTGGACGACCGAGACCAGTACGAACGAGATGATCATCAGCAACAGCCACGCACTCAGCTTGGCGAGCGGCACCATTGTCCACTCACCTGACTGGCCGGGATAGAGCCAGGCGTGGCTGTAGGTGCCGATGTTCTCGGCGAACCAGATGAACAGCGCGACCAGCACGAAGCCGAGCAGGATCTGCATGCGCCGCTCCGTACGGAACGGCGTGAAGACGAACCATGTCCGCCGGAATACGATCGCGGTCGCCGCGAACAGCAGCCAGCGCAGGTCGGGGATGAAATGATGACTGAAGAAGTTGATGTAGATCGCTGTCGCCAGCAGCGGCGGCTGCCAAAGCGGCGGATAGCCGACCGGTTCGATCTCGAAGATGCGCCAGATGCGGGCGATATAGCTGCCGACCGCGGCGTACATGAAGCCCGAGAACAGCGGCACGCCCGCGAGCTTGAGCAGCCGGCCTCGGGGTAGATCCATGACCCCATGTGGGTCTTGAAGACCTCCATCACCGTGCCGACAACGTGGAACGCCAGGATGACTTTCGCCTCGGCCAGCGTCTCGAGGCGGAAAGCCAGCATGCCGGCCTGGATCGCGACCGCGACGATGACGAGGAAGTCGTAGCGCGCCAGCGGTGCCGATGCCGGGTACCAGAGGTGCGTCGCCAGCAGCGCGCCGAGCATCAACGCGCCGAACAGGCAGGCCCAGCCCTGCTTGAAGCCGAACAGCAGGAACTCGAACAGCCAGTCCTGCCAGCGGTGCCGAAAGCGCAGCGCCTCCAGCCGCCGACGGACGCCGGCAAAACGGCTGTGCGCCGCTGTCGGTCCGCCTAAAGCAGCGTCGTCAGGCGTTGCCCTGCCTTCGGTTCATGAACGCCAGCCGCTCGAACAGCATCACGTCCGCCTCGTTCTTGAGCAGCGCGCCGTGGAGGGGCGGGATCAGGCTCTTGGTGTCGCGGTTGCGGAGGACTTCGACGGGGAGGTCCTCGTGCATCAGCAGCTTGAGCCAGTCGAGGAGCTCGCTGGTCGACGGCTTTTTCTTCATGCCCGGGACTTCGCGCATGTCGAAGAAGATGTTGAGCGCCTCGGCGACGAGGTTCTTCTGGATGTCGGGGTAGTGGACGCGGACAATGCTTTCCATTGTCTCGCGGTCGGGGAACTTGATGTAGTGGAAGAAGCAGCGGCGCAGGAAGGCGTCGGGCAGCTCCTTCTCGTTGTTCGACGTGATGATGACGATCGGGCGCTGGGCCGCCTTGATGCGCTCGCCGGTCTCGTAGACGTCGAATTCCATGCGGTCGAGCTCGGTTAGCAGGTCGTTCGGGAACTCGATGTCGGCTTTGTCGATCTCGTCGATGAGCAAGACCGGCAGGCGCTCGCTGGTGAAGGCCTCCCACATCTTGCCCTTGCGGATGTAGTTCGCGATGTCGTGGACACGGGCATCGCCGAGCTGGCTATCGCGCAAGCGCGATACCGCGTCGTATTCGTACAGGCCCTGCTGCGCCTTGGTCGTCGACTTTACGTTCCACTCGATCAGCGGGGCGTCGAAGGCGGTAGCGATTTCCTGCGCCAGCACGGTCTTGCCGGTGCCGGGCTCGCCCTTGACGAGCAACGGGCGGCGCAGCGTCGCGGCGGCGTTGACCGCGACCCGCAGGTCGTCGGTGGCGACATAGGCATCGGTGCCTTCGAAACGCATGGGCAGGACCTCGGTGTCGACGCTCGCGTCGGGGGGTTGACGTTCGCGTCAGGGGTAGCGGGCGGGCTGCCGCGCGGCAAGCCTGACACAAACGTCTATCGCCGACGCTAACGATACGTCAGCGCGATATCGCTGTGCTGGGTGCCGGAGCGGCCGAACAGCGCGCCGGCGATGTCGACGGCCTGGCGGGTCAGCTCCGGGCGGCCGGCGGTGCCGAGCTTGTAGTCGGCGGTCGCTTCGAAGCGGTCGAGCTTGGCAACCATCATGATGCGCATCGGCGCCGGGGCGAAATAGCGGGCGTGGCGGACGAACGGCACTGGGCCGCTGGTGTCGACGCTGAGCTCCGCGCTGAACTTCTCGGGCGATGCGCCCTTCACGCTGACGCCGCCGGGCGGCAGCTTGGCCAGGCGGTAGGTGACCGACCCCGGACCTTCGGCGACGCGAACCGGGCCGGCGGCGAGGAATGTCGCGAGGCGGTAGTAGCCGGGCACGCCGCTCGCCTCGGAAGCCTTGACTGCGTCCGCAGCGGCGCGCGCCTCGGGTGGCTTGCCGTCGATGCTGAGGACCGTCCAGGCGCGGCCATCCCAGCGATCGACCTGGTCGTGGCGCTCGACCTTGCCGTCGCTGGTCTGGCTGCTCGCGATGCTGCGTTCGAAGCTCAGGGTCGCCGGGGGCAGGGCGTTGGCCCCGGCGATCAGGCGGGCGAGGAGCGGGTCGGCAGGCGCAGCGCCGAGCAGGGCAACGGCGGCCAGCGCGAACGCCGGCCGCCGATATCCTCCCCCTGATCCGATCAATTCGGCCGCCCCCGGCGCACCGGGTCAGCCCTTGGTCGAAGCGTACAGCCCCCACATGTTGGCGATGTCGCGGACCGGGCTGGCGTCGGGAATGCCGGCGAAGGTCGCCTTGGCGGGACCGACCTGGCCGGCCTTGACCTGCGCGATGCCCTTGAACAGCCGGGCGGTGTCGGCGCCGCTGCCGCTGACCGTCTCGGCCTTGTCGTAGGCGGCGATCGCCGGGCCGTACTGGCCGAGGCCGAAGTAGGCGTTGCCGCCCTGCATCGCGGTCGCCGGGCTGGCGGCCAGCTTGGGGGCCTGCGCGGCGGACGCTGCGGTGCGCTCGTTTGCGGCCTGCGCGAGGCGGACGCTCATCGCGTCGGTGCCCGCGGTGCCGGCCTTGCTGAGGACTTCCTTCGCGGTGCCGGACTGGCCTGCGACCAGCGCCAGCTTGGCGAACTCGAGATAATCCTCGTTACGGTCGATGGTGCCGGTCTGGTTCATCAGGTGGTACAGCGCGAGCTTGGCGTCGGGCGTCATCGGGGCCTGGCGCATGTTGATCAGCAGCGTCTTCCAGCGGGCCGGCGACGGGTCGATCTTGATCAGGCGGGTGGTGGTGGCAATGTAGCCCTTCTTGTCGCCGGACTTGTACTGCGCACCCGCGAGGTTCTCGAGGTACACCGGCTTGGCACCGTTCGACTTGATCAGGTTGTTGTAGGCGGTGACCGCCTCGCCGTAGCGGCCCTGCTTGACCGCGGCCTGCGCGATCAGGATCTGCATGTTCTCGCCGCCGGCCTTGCGGGCATAGCTGACCGCCTTGTTGTAGTCGCCGGCGTTGTAATACAGGCCCGCGAGTTGCTGCGGCGGCGCGCCCATCGCCTCGAGTTCGGAAGCGGCGCGGCCGTACTGGCCGGCGCGGGTGTACACATAGGCCGCCATCTGGCCGACCTTGTTGCGCTCCTCGGGAGTCTTGGCGGCCGAGCGCGCGCTGTTGACTGCGGCGATGGCGGCGGCGGTGTTGCCCGACTTCGCGGCATTGGCGGCCTGCACCAGAGGCTTGCCGACCCCGGCCGAGACCGCGGCGGCGGCTGGCGCTGTCGAGACCAGCGCGGCCGCGATCAGAACAACCGGTGCGAACGACGACGCAAACTTCATGATGACCCTCTCGAGAAACCCGCGTTGGACGGGCGCTTGACGTTGATTCTATGCGGCCCGCGTGGCTGGCGGATGAACGGGCGCACGAGTCTGTTTAATCGAAGCTCAACGCTGTGCAAACGATCGTATTGCGCGGTGGTGCCAAGGGGCGAAATACCCTCCTGTCTTGCCCGTCCGAAGCGTCGCGACTAGACCGCGCCCCAACCAAAAGGGGACTATCGCTTGACGCGTGCATTCGTATTTCCGGGGCAGGGCAGCCAGGCCGTCGGCATGGGCCAGGCACTCGCCGCCGCATCCCCCGCCGCCCGTGCCGTGTTCGAGGAGGTCGACGACGCGCTCGGCGAGAAGTTGTCGGCGCTAATGTTCGAGGGACCCGAGGACTCGCTCAAGCTCACCGCCAACGCCCAGCCGGCGATCATGGCGGTGTCGATCGCGGCCTTGCGCGTGCTGGAGCAGGAGGGCGGCATGCGCCTCGCCGACAAGGCGGCGTTCGTCGCGGGCCACAGCCTTGGCGAATACACCGCCCTGTGCGCGGCGGGTTCGCTCAGCCTTGCCGATACCGCCCGCCTGCTCCGGTTGCGCGGGCTGGCGATGCAGGCGGTGGTGCCGGTCGGGGTCGGCGCGATGGCGGCGCTGCTCGGGCTCGACCTGCCGAGCGTGCTCGAAGTTGCCGCCGAAGCGGCTGCGGGACAGGTCTGCCAGGCCGCCAACGACAACGCTCCGGGGCAGGTCGTCGTCTCCGGGCACATCGAGGCGGTGACCCGGGCGATCGCGCTGGCGCGACCGCGCGGTGCCCGCCACGCTATCCTGCTGCCGGTGTCGGCGCCGTTCCACTGCTCGCTGATGCAGCCCGCCGCGGAGGCGATGGCGGCGGCGCTGGCGGATGCCCGCCTCGATGCGCCGTACGTGACCCTGGTGGCAAACGTCACCGCCGCTCCGGTCAGCGATATCGAAACTATTCGTACGCTATTGGTCGAACAGGTTACGGCAATGGTCCGGTGGCGCGAAAGCGTCCTGGCGATGGCCGGACTCGGTGTGGACGGTTTCATCGAGCTTGGCGGGCGCGTGCTCGGCCCGATGATCAAGCGCATCACGCCCGACGTGCCGTGTACTGCGGCCACCGACATGGCCGGCATCGAAGCGGTCGCGAAGACACTCTAGGGGACCGCCGAATGTTCAACCTCTCCGGAATGACAGCCCTGGTTACCGGTGCCTCGGGCGGCATCGGCGGCGCGGTGGCGCGCGCGCTCGTACAGCAGGGCGCCAAGGTGGCGCTCTCGGGCACGCGGCGCGAGGCGCTCGACCAGCTCGCGAGCGAGATCGGCGGGGCGGAGGTGCTGCCCTGCGACCTGTCCGACGGCGCCGCGGTCGATGCCCTGGTCCCGCAGGCGGTGGCGGCGCTGGGCACCCTCGATATCCTCGTCAACAACGCCGGCGTCACCCGCGACAACCTCGCGATGCGGATGAAGGACGAGGAGTGGGACACCGTCATCCGGGTCAATCTGGAGGCCGCGTTCCGCCTGTGCCGCGCCGCCTGCAAGCCGATGATGCGGGCGCGCTTCGGGCGGATCGTCTCGATAACCTCCGTGGTCGGTGTCACCGGCAATCCGGGGCAGGTCAATTACGCGGCGTCGAAGGCCGGCCTGATCGGCATGTCGAAGGCGCTGGCGCAGGAGGTCGCGACCCGCGGCATCACCGTTAACTGCGTCGCGCCCGGGTTCATCGTCTCGGCGATGACCAATGCGCTGCCGGAGGCGCAAAAGGACGCGCTGACCGCGCGCATCCCCGCCGGGCGGCTCGGCGAAGGTGCCGACATCGCCGCCGCGGTGGTCTACCTCGCGTCGCGGGAGGCGGCCTACGTCACCGGGCAGACGATCCACGTCAACGGCGGGATGGCGATGATCTGAGGCGGGGATTGCGGGCGGGCTTCGTTCAGCTTGGGATGACATCCCGAGATTCGCTGCTTTGTCATCCCGGGCCTTGCTGCAGTGTCATCCCGGACTTGAACCGGGACCCAGCGAATTCCGAAGTCCAAGCGCTGGGTCAGCTGGGTCCCGGGTCGAGCCCGGGCTGGCACCGTAGCATGGCGCGATCGCCACGCTTCCCCACATCCGGAACCTCACCGCTTTGCGAGCGCTTGCCACGGTGCGCCACCTTGGCTATCGCCTGACATCAACAATTCGGAGGCGGCGACGCCTCATGACCGGGAGAGGATTACCATGAGCGATGTCGCTGAGCGCGTTAAGAAGATCGTCGTCGAGCATCTCGGCGTCGATGCCGACAAGGTGACCGAGGATGCCAGCTTCATCGACGACCTCGGGGCCGACAGCCTCGACACCGTCGAGCTGGTGATGGCCTTCGAGGAAGAATTCGGCGTCGAAATTCCCGACGATGCGGCCGAGAAGATCCTGACCGTCAAGGATGCGATCGGCTTCATCCAGACGCACGAAAAGGCCTGAAATACCGGCGCTGATCCGGCTTGCGCCTGACGGGCGCACGGGGTGCGCGCCCTGGGTTTTCGAAACGGCTCCCCGCGCTTGTGGGGAGCCGTTTTGGTTTGAGCCCGACACTTTGAAAGGAGAACGCGGATGCGCCGCGTCGTAATTACCGGCCTTGGGATGGTGACGCCGCTGGGCAGCGACGTCGAGACCGTGTGGGCCTCGCTGATCGCCTCGAAATCCGGCGCCGGCCCGATCACCCGCTTCGATGCGACGGGCTATGCCTGCCGGATCGCGATGGAAGTGAAGCGCGGCGACGGCACCGGCGACACCTTCGATGCCGGCAAGCGGGTCGACCACAAGGTCCAGCGCCAGGTCGACCCGTTCATCATCTACGGTATCGACGCCGCCGGCCAAGCCCTTGAGGACGCTGGCCTCACCGACATGACCGAGGAACAGCGCTTCCGGGCCGGCTGCACCATCGGGTCGGGCATCGGCGGCCTGCCGGGCATCGAGGAGGAGTCGATCGTCCTGCACGAAAAGGGCCCGCGCCGGGTCTCCCCGCACTTCGTCCACGGCCGCCTGATCAACCTGATCTCGGGCCAGGTCAGCATCAAATACGGCCTGATGGGCCCGAACCACGCGGTCGTCACCGCCTGCTCGACCGGCGCGCACGCGATCGGCGACGCGGCGCGGATGATCGCGCTCGACGACGCCGACGTGATGCTGGCCGGTGGCTCCGAGGGCGCGATCTGCCCGCTCGGCATCGCCGGGTTCAGCCAGGCACGTGCGCTGTCGACCAACTTCAACGACGAGCCGACCCGCGCCAGCCGTCCCTACGACAAGGACCGAGACGGCTTCGTCATGGGCGAGGGTGCCGGCATCGTCTGCCTCGAGGAGTACGAGCACGCCAAGGCGCGCGGAGCCAAGATCTACGGCGAAGTCATCGGCTACGGCCTGACCGGCGACGCCTACCATGTCACCGCGCCGCACCCGCAGGGCTCGGGCGCTTTCCGCTCGATGGAGATGGCGCTGCGCCGCGCGGGCCTCAACCCGTCCGACATCGACTATATCAACGCCCACGGCACCTCGACGCCGATGGGCGACGAGCTCGAGCTCGGCGCGGTCCGTCGCCTGTTCGGCAATGCCATCGAGACGGTCAGCATGTCGTCGACCAAGTCGGCCATCGGGCATCTGCTCGGCGGCGCGGGAGCGGTCGAATCGATCTTCTGCCTGCTTGCGATGCGCGACCAGATCGTCCCGCCGACGCTCAACCTCGACAACCCGTCGGATGCCTGCGAGGGCGTGGACCTCGTGCCGCACATCGCCAAGCGCCGGTCGGTCAAGGCGGTGCTGAACAATTCGTTCGGGTTCGGCGGCACCAACGCGACACTGGTCATGCGGGCACTATGACCGATGGCGCGGGGGAAGCGGCGCGCGCCGCCAAAGCGCTCGCCGTCGCGGCCCGCCCGCCCGCCGTCGCGGTCCGGACGCGCGCCGTCGCGGCGACGTGAGCCGCGGTCGATGAAGTTCGGGCGCGCGGCCAGCACAGTGCTTTTGCTGCTCGCGCTGATCGGCGTGCCGGTGTTTCTCGCGCCGTGGTTCGGGCATCCTGATCGGCCGCTCAAGACCGTCGACGTGGTGATCAAGGCAGGCGCGACCCTCGCCGATGCCGCCAATGTCCTCGAAGACGCCGGCCTGGTCCGCGACGACCGCCAGTTCCGCGTACTGGCCCGGCTGTTCGGCGGCAGCCGTCCGGTGAAGGCCGGTGTGTACCGCCTCGCGCGCGGCGACGCCTGGGGGCATTATCTCCACCAGCTCCAGGTCGCCGACGTGGTCAGTTACCGGGTGACGATCCCGGAAGGCTGGCCCGCGGTGCTCGTTGCCGACCGGCTGAACGCCGAGACCCGGCTGACCGGCACCGTCGCCGTTCCCGCCGAAGGCTCGGTATTGCCCGACACCTACGACTTCCAGTCGGGCGAAACCCGCGCCGCCGTCGTCAAGCGCATGCAGGCGGCGATGACCAAGACCCTCGCCGACCTGTGGAAGACCCGCACCCCCGCCAGCATCGTCAAGACGCCCGCCGAAGCAGTCATTCTCGCCTCGATCGTAGAGAAGGAAACCGGCAAGCCCGCCGAGCGCCGGATGGTCGCCGGAGTCTATACCAATCGCTTAAGGCAGAACATCAAGCTCGATGCGGATCCTACTGTAATCTATCCCTATACCAAGGGCCGGCCACTCGGCCGCCGCATCCTCCGCAGCCAGCTGCAGGCCCTGAATGGTTACAACACATATAGCCGTATAGGCCTACCAGTCGGACCAATCGCCAACCCCGGCCGCGCCTCGATCGCCGCCGTTCTCGACCCCGCGCCGACCAAGGCGCTGTACTTCGTGGCGGACGGCACCGGTGGCCACGTCTTCGCCGACACGCTGGCGCAGCACAACGCCAACGTCGCCAAGTGGTTCGCTATCCGCCGCGCCCGGGGCGAGATGTGAGGCTGATCGTGCGGCTGGGGGCGCTGGTCCTGCTTGCCTGGGCGTGGGGCTTCGTGTGGTTCGCGCTGACCCTCGCGCCGCCGGCTCCGCTTGCCTCAAAGACCGACGGCGTCGTCGTCCTGACCGGCGGTGCGGGCCGCCTGCAGCGCGGCGTCGACGTGCTCGTCGCCGGCTCGGCGCAGCGCATGCTCGTCTCAGGCGTCGAGCGCCGCGTCACCGACGCCGCCCTGGCCCACGAGGTCAACGCGCCCGCCGGCCTGTTCGGGCGCGACGTCGACCTCGGCTTCGAGGCGATCGACACCCGCTCCAACGCCGAGGAAACCGCGGCCTGGGTGCGACGCCACAAGTACAGCTCGCTTCGGCTGGTGACCTCCGCCGCCCACATGCGCCGCGCGCGCCTCGAGCTCGACGGACGGTTGCCGTCTGCCGTAGCCATCGTCCCCGACGGCGTCGACGGCGAGAACAGCGTCACCGGCCTGCTCCGCGAATACAACAAGCTCGCCCTCCGCTTCGTTGCCCGCGGGCTCGGCGTCCAATGATCGCGGTGCTTCGCTCGTTGGTGTTCGCCCTGGTCTTCCACCTTGGCTCCGTGCCGATCGTCGTTGGCGCCGCACTGATCGCGCCGGTGTCCCGCAACGCGCTGCGCTACATGGCGAAGCTGTGGTCGCGCTGGTTCATCTGGACGGCGCGAGTGCTGCTCGGCGTCCGCCTCAAGGTCGAGGGGACCGTCCCGCAGCACGCGGTGATCATCGCCGCCAAGCACCAGTCGGCGTACGAGACGATCCTCGTGCTCTACCTGTTCGACGATCCCGCAACTGTGATGAAGGCGGAGCTGCTCAAGATCCCGGTGTGGGGCTATGTCGCGCAGCGGCAGGGGGTCATCCCGATCGACCGCGAGGCGTCGGTGCAGGCGATGCGGACGATGATGCGTGCGGCGCAGTCGGCGAAACAGCTCGACCGCCCGGTGGTGATCTTCGTCGAGGGCACGCGGGTGTCGTGGGGCGAGCGGCCGCCGATCAAGCCGGGCTTCGTCGGGCTATACCGGACGCTGCGCCTGCCGGTGGTGCCGGTCGCGCTCGACAGCGGGCGACTTTGGCCAAAGGGTCTGGTCAAGCACGCCGGCACGATCACGCTGCGCTTCGGCGAGGCGATCCCGCCCGGCCTCGAGCGCAGCGACATCGAGGCGCGAGTCCACACCGCGATCAACGCGTTGAACCCGGCATGAAGCGCATCCCGCTGTGGTTGACGGTCGTCCCGCTGATCCTCGGGGTGGCGGGCTATTGGTGGTTCTGGTCGGGCTACAAGGACGGCTTCCGCGAGCAGATCGCCGCGGTTTTCCCCGGTTCGCCGGTCACCATCGGCGGCTTCCCGTATCGCCTCGAGGCCGAGGTCGGCTCTCCAAGGCTTGAGTCGCGCGGCGATGTGCCGGCGACCGCCAGCGCCGACAACGCCATCCTCAACCGCGGTCCGTGGCAGCCCGACCTGACCATCGTCCGCAGTGCCGAGCCGCGGGTGTCCGGCCGCATTCCGGCGCTGGCGAACTCCACGCTGAGCATCGCCGCGCCGTCGTCGGAGACCAGCCTCCACCTCGATCAGGCCCGGCGCATCGCGCGACTGTCGACGGTGTTCGACAAGCCGCGGGTGACGCTCGCGCTCCTCGGCCTGCCACTGACCGCGACCAAGCTGGAGGTCCATTTCCGCGAGACTACAGGTCGTAGCGCCGAGGCGTGGTCGCCGAGCCTGCCGCAGCGCGCGCAAGTCGTGCTGGAGGGGGAGGGGGTCAAGGCCGCCGCCGGTGCGCCGCTCAAGCTCGCGGCCGATATCCGCGTCACCGGGCCGACGCGGCTGATCGATTACGCGCGCTGGGCGAGCAAGGGCACGGTCGAGATCCACGCGCTGACGCTCGCCGACACGACCGACGAAGTGCTCCGCCTCGATGCGACGATGGTCGCGAGCGGCGGCGTGCCGCGCCTCACCGGTACCCTCGTCACCAGCTGCCCGCAGACCGTCCGCGCCGCGCTGACCGGCGAGCGGGTCAGCGAACAGCGCTTGCGCCTGCCGGTGACGCTCAGCCTGTCGGGCTCGCCCGGCGCGTGGCAGCTCGGCAATCTCCCCGAAGCCGGCCGCGCCACCCGGGCTCAGCAACCCGCGTGCCCCGCGCTGCGTTAGGCGCGGCATGATCTACATCCTCCAGAATTTCGTCCCGATCGCCGCTGCGACCTTCGCCGGGCTTGCCTTCGCCGCCTTGTGGTACGGCCTGCTCGGTCGCTCCGAAGCGCCCACCGTTCGCCACTACACAACGGGCCTGATCGTCACCGACATCATCGCCGAATTCTGGTTCGCCTCGATCCTGGCGGGCGCGCTGATCCTGGCGCCTGACAAGGCGAACCCGTGGGTGATGGCGATCGGCAGCGCGGTGGTGATCTGGATCGGTTTCGTGGTGCCGGTGCTGGTCGTCACGCTCCGCCACCGCGGCGAGGACGGACGCACTCTGGCCCTCGATGTCGGGCACTGGCTCGGGGTGATGGTGGTGCAGGCGGTGGTGCTGCACGCAATCGGGCTGACGGCGCCGCCCGCGAGCTAGTGTTTGCGCCCGAAGTCCGCTTCGCCGGTGTCCTGCCCCTCGTCGATGACCCCGCGCCGGACCGCGCGGGTCCGCGTGAACAGCGCCTCGAGGAAAGCGCCGTCGCCCCAGCGGATGGCGCGCTGGAGGGCGGTCAGGTCCTCGGTGAAGCGCTGCAGCACGCTCAGCACGGCGTCCTTGTTCGACAGGAAGACGTCGCGCCACATCACCGGGTCGGACGCCGCGATGCGCGTGAAGTCGCGGAAGCCGCCGGCCGAGTACTTGATCACCTCGGACTTGGTGACGTCCTCGAGGTCGGACGCGGTGCCGACGATCGAGTAGGCGATGAGGTGGGGCAGGTGGCTGGTCACAGCCAGCACCATGTCATGATGCGCGGCCTCCATGATCTCGACCTTGGCGCCCAGCCGCGTCCAGAACTCCGAGACTTTGGTGACCGCCAGCGCGTCGGCCCCGGCGGGCGGTGTCAGGATGCACCAGCGCCCGTCGAACAGCGTCGCGAAGCCGGCATCGGGACCTGAGTTCTCGGTGCCTGCGACCGGATGGGCGGGAACGATCGCGGTGCCCTCGGGCAGCACCTCGACCAGGTCGGCGACGACGCTGGCCTTGACCGAGCCGGTGTCGCTGACCACGCAACCGGCGGGCAGATCGTCGGCGATGCTGGCCGCGACCTTCATCATCGCCAACACCGGTACCGCGAGGATGACCAAGTCGGCGTCGATGACTGCGGCTCCGGCGGTGTCGGTGACGTCGTCGGCGAGGTCGAGGGCACGGACTCGCTCACGCACGGCAGGATCGGCGTCGTGAACGGTCAGCGCCACCGTCGGCATGCGCTCCCGGATCGCGCGGGTCAGCGAGGAGCCGATCAGCCCCATGCCGATCACCGTGACGCGCGCGAAGGGCAGCACTACGCCGGGCCGGTCGCGGTGGTCACGAACTTGCGCAGGCTGGCGACCGCGGCGCGGGTCTCGGTCTCGGTACCGACCGAGATGCGGATGCAGCGCGGCATCGACTGAACCGCGAGATAGCGCGCGATGATGCCGTCGTTCATCAGCGCCTCGTTGGCCTTGTCGGCGGTCAGCGGACCTTGGGCGGGGAACTCGATCAGGACGAAGTTTGCCGCCGACGGGATGGCGCGCAGCCCATGGTTGCCGAGCGCGACGACCTCGTCGTTCAGCCACTTGCGCCAGACCAGCGTGTGCGCACGGGTCATCGCGACCCAGTCCTGATCGGCGAGCGCCGCGACGGCCCCCGCTTGTCCGGTGGTCGGCACGTTGAACGGCGCGCGGATGCGGTGCATCGCCGCAACGATCCCGGGCTGCGCATAACCCCAGCCGATGCGTTGCGCCGCCAGACCGTAGATCTTCGAGAAGGTCCGCATCGTCAC
Organism: Sphingosinicellaceae bacterium; assembly: GCA_019285715.1. Lineage (NCBI taxonomy): Bacteria > Pseudomonadati > Pseudomonadota > Alphaproteobacteria > Sphingomonadales > Sphingosinicellaceae > Sphingosinicellaceae bacterium. The sequence goes on along the minus strand of CP079108.1, from coordinate 2,329,573 downwards.
GAAGTTGGCGTTCTCGTCGGCGAGCGCGAAGCCGTCCTCGTACTCGCCTTCCGCGAACTCGGCGTAGGCGCAGTCCAGCGCAAGGATGCAGTCGGACGGTAGCCCCGCATGCAGGCGGCGGACCTCGTCGGCGGAGATCAGCGTGCCGGTCGGATTGTTGGGGTTGGCGATGAACACCACGCGGGTGCGCGGCGTCACCAGCGCCAGCAGTGCGTCGACGTCGGTGCCATAGTCATTGTCCGGCGCGACCACTGGCGTCGCACCGACACGGCGTGCCGCGATCTCGTAGACGGCAAAGCCGTAGCGGACGTGCAGGATCTCGTCGCCCGGCCCGGCGAAGGCGCCCGCGACGAGATGGATGATCTCGTCCGACCCGGTGCCGCAGACGATGCGATCGGGATCGATGCCGTGATGCTCGCCGAGCGCCTGCCGCAGCAGCGTCGCTGCCGGATCGGGATAAAGATGCGCGGCCGCGACTACCGCCTGCATTGCCGCGACGGCATGCGGGCTGGGGCCGAACGGGTTCTCGTTGGAGCCGAGCTTGGCGACGAGCGGGCGGCCGTCGAGCTTGGCCTTGCCGGGGACGTAGGGCGCGATCGCCTCGACCCAGGGCTTCATTGTCGGGCTTTGGGGCAGCGGGCGGGCGAGGGTGGCGTTCATGCCCGCGGCATAGGCCCAACCCCGCTGCGCTGACAAGGATTGCGAGCGGCTGACAGGGATCGCGAGCGTCAGGCTACTTGTAACGCTCCGCGATTTCCGCAGCGGCAATCAACCGTGCCGCCGTCTCACGCGCCGCAGCAGGCGTCAGCGACGGACCCGGCGCGCTGGAAACCACGACTTCCTTGCGAACCGCCTCGACAATAAGGGCGTCGATCATGACCATCGGCTGGACATGGGACGAATAAGACCTGGTCATGGTGCACTACCCCCGAGCCAATAGAACCAACTCGCATCCTGTGCGTTCCTTAACGGGGATTAGTTTTTTTCGGCTGGACGCGGAAACTTGCACGGTGCCCGGGCAGCCCCTAACCCGGGCCGCCAATGTCCGGCACAGAGCCTTTCGCGCACGACTCCCGCTTCGGCCTCGACCGCCGCGTCACGCTGGACGGCCCGCTGACCCTCGCTTCGGGGCAGCGACTGGAGCGCGTCGAGGTCGCCTACGAAACCTACGGCACGCTTAATGCCGACGCCTCGAACGCGGTCCTGGTCTGCCATGCGCTGACCGGCGACCAGCACGTTGCCAGCATCCATCCGCGCACCGGCAAGACCGGCTGGTGGTCGCGCATGGTCGGGGCTGGCAAGCCGGTCGATCCGGCGCGTTATTTCATCGTCTGCGCCAACGTGCTGGGCGGCTGCTCGGGCAGCACCGGGCCGGGCAGCCTCGATCCCGCCACCGGCAGCGCCTACGCGATGAGCTTCCCGGTCATCACGATCGCCGACATGGTCGCCGCGCAGGTGGCCTTGCTCGACCATCTCGGCGTCCCCCAGCTGGCTGCGGCGGTCGGTGGCTCGATGGGCGGCATGCAGGTGCTCGAACTCGCGGCGCGCTATCCGGAGCGGGTGCGCTCGGCGGTGGTCATCGCCAGCGCGGCGCGGCACTCGGCGCAGAACATCGCCTTCCACGAGGTCGGTCGGCAGGCGATCATGGCCGACCCCGAATGGCGGCGCGGCGCCTATACGACGTCGCCCGCCGCCGGACTCGCGGTGGCGCGCATGGCCGCGCACATCACCTACCTGTCGGAGGCCGGGCTGACCGAGAAGTTCGGCCGCCGCCTGCAGGACCGCGACGCGCTCGGCTTCGGCTTCGACGCCGATTTCCAGGTCGAGAGCTACCTGCGCCACCAGGGTCTCAGCTTCGTCGAGCGCTTCGACGCGAACTCGTACCTCTACATCACCCGCGCGATGGATTATTTCGACCTGTCGGTGCCCCACGACGGGCGGCTGGCGGAGGCCTTCCGGGGCACGCGGACGCGCTTTGCCGTGGTCAGCTTCACCAGCGACTGGCTGTACCCGACGGTCGAATCGCGGCGCATCGTCAGCGCGCTGAACGCCGCCGGGGCCGAGGTCAGCTTCGTCGAACTCGAAAGCCCGCACGGCCACGACAGCTTCCTCGTCGAGGCGCCTGAGCTCAACCGCGTCGTCGACGGCTTCCTGCGGGCAGCCGCGTGAGCGAATTGCGTCCCGATCTCGAAGCGATCGCCAAGGTCGTGCCGGTCGGCGCACGGGTGCTCGACATCGGCTGCGGCGACGGCGCGCTGCTCGCGGCGTTGCGCGACACGCGGCAGGTCGCCGGGCGCGGCATCGAGCTGTCCGGGGCAAACGTCGCGCAAGCCGTCGCGCGTGGACTGTCGGTGGTGCAGGGCGACGCCGACACCGACCTCGGCGACTATCCCGACGATGCCTTTGACATGGTTATCCTGTCCGACGCCCTGCAGGCCATGCGCCGGCCGGCGGTCGTGCTCGACGAACTGCTCCGGATCGGCAAGCACGCGCTGGTCAGCTTCCCCAACTTCGCACACTGGCGGGTCCGCGCCTCGCTGGTCTTTGGCGGCCGGATGCCGGTGACGCGGACGCTGCCGGTAGCGTGGTACGAGACCCCGAACATCCACCTGTGCTCGGTCGACGATTTCCGCGCACTGACCGACGCCCGCGGCATCGTCGTCGAACGCGCGCTGTTCCTCAGCGGCAGCAGCGAGGTGCGGGCGCTTCCGAATCTCAGGGCCGAGCGGGCATTGTTCGTGCTGCGGAGAGTTTGAACCGGGGTCCACCACCAGTGCCCCGGTTTTCGGCATTCCGGCGAGGGCCGTAACCCAGCTGCATCGCAAACCCTGAACTTCGAGCCTCTGAGAGCACTGGGCTCCGACCTTCGCCGGAATGACGGAAACACGAAATTTTCGAGCGAACGGTTGCCGTCCTACGCATCACCCATCTGGTACACTGCGGTCACGCCGAAATCTTCGGTCAACGTTCTTTCTCATGCAAAGTGGCAGCATAGTAGCGTAAGCCGCTGTTAATTCGTCATCCCACCGAAGGCGCCGGAATATGCAGGAACTCACGCGGGTGCTTACTCTGACAACTCTCACGATGAACGACTAGGTCGCCGCTGCTTCTTTCAGCACCGCCCGAGCCACCGTACCGACCGGCCGCAGCCCGTCGATCTTCCGCGCGGCGACGACGTGCACGCCCCCCGTTTGCGGGAGCAGGCGTGCCAACGGTCGTTCGAGCCACCTGAGGCGTCTGAGCGGCGGCGCGGCGAGGGCGGTCGACCAGCTTTCGACCTCGAACATCGCGCCTTCGAGGAGCCGTGCCAAGCCGCCCTTGCCATAAGGTTGCCCGCGGCCGAACGGCAGCGCCTCGACCCGCGCCCACACCCCGGCACGGTTCGGCACGACCAGAACGATCCGCCCTGCGGGACCGAGCACCCGCCACAGCTCGCGCAGCACGATGCGTGGTCGCTCGACCAGTTCGAGTGCATGGATCAGCAGCGCGTCGTCGAACAGCGCGTCGTCGAAGGGCAGCCGCTCCGGGTCGGCGACGACGGCGCGGTTGGGCGTCGTCAGCGGCCAGCGCCGGGCCTGCTCGACGACCATCGCGGTGCGCTCTCCACCGGCACCGTGGATGCGGGTAAGAACCGGAGCGGTTTGCCCCAGCGCCAGCAAACGTGACGTCGACGCCCTCCCCAGAAGCGGCCCTACACTCCGTGCCAGAAGCCGCGCCGCCTCGCGCCCCGAGGGCGTCGCGTACCAATCCTCGATCTCGGGCTCGTGGACGGTCATCGGATCATCATTCGGAGTTGCCAAATGCTGCACTGCACACCAAGTGGGACGTCACGCACTTACACCTTCCAGACAGGAGCCCCCATGGCAATCGCCGGCGACACCGTACCCAACGTCACCTTCAAGACCCGCGTCCGCGACGAGACCGTCGAAGGACCGAATCCCTACCGCTGGCAGGATGTCAGCACCGACGAGATTTTCGCCGGCAAGCGCGTCGTCCTGTTCTCGCTGCCGGGCGCGTTCACCCCGACCTGCTCGTCGAAGCAGTGCCCGGGCTACGAATCCGCCTATGACGACATGAAGGGCACCGGCGGCGTCGACGAGGTCTATTGCGTCAGCGTCAACGATGCCTTCGTCATGTTCAAGTGGGCGCAGGACCTTGGCGTCAAGAACATCAAGATGCTCCCCGATGGCAACGGCCACTTCACCGAGAAGATGGGCATGCTGATCAACAAGGAGCACCTTGGTTTCGGCAAGCGCTCGTGGCGCTACTCGATGGTCGTCGACGACGGCGTCATCAAGGTGCTCAACGAGGAGCCCGGCAAGAACAACGACGGCTCAGACAACGACCCGTACATCGAGTCGACCCCCGAGAAGATCCTCGCATGGGTCTGCGCCAACCCTGTCGCCGGGTCGCTGCAGAAGGCGGCGTAAGGCGTTAGGCTCCGACCGTCCCGCGCTAAATGCGGGACGGTCGGGGTCACCCTCTAACTCAGTCCCGCTCGATGCACATGGCGATGCCCATGCCGCCGCCGATGCACAGGGTGGCGAGGCCTTTCTTGGCGTCGCGCTTGCCCATCTCGTAGATCAGCGTCGTCAGGACGCGCGCGCCCGACGCGCCGATCGGGTGGCCGATGGCGATGGCGCCGCCGTTGACGTTAACCTTGGCCGGGTCGAGCCCGAGCTCCTGCCCGACCGCCAGCGCCTGCGCCGCGAAGGCCTCGTTGGCCTCGATCAGGTCGAGGTCGCCGACCGCCCAGCCGGCCTTATCCAGCGCCTTGCGTGAAGCCGTCACCGGCCCGATGCCCATCACCGAAGGGTCGACACCGGTCGAGGCCCAGCTCTTGATCCTGGCGAGCACCGTCGAGCCGCGGCGCGTCGCTTCCTCGGCCGACATCAGCACCAGCACCGCTGCGCCGTCGTTGATGCCGCTGGCATTGGCGGCGGTGACGCTACCGTCCTTCTTGAACGCGCCTCGCAGGCCGGAGACGCTCTCGATGGTCGCGCCGTCTCGGATATACTCGTCGTTCTCGACAACGGTATCGCCCTTGCGGCCCTTGATCGTGACCGGCGCGATCTCGTCCTTGAAGCGCCCCGACGACCGTGCGGCACTGGCCTTGTTCTGGCTGGCGACGGCGAACGCGTCCTGCTTCTCGCGGGTGACCTGATACTGCTCGGCGACGTTCTCGGCGGTGATGCCCATGTGGTAGCCGTTGAAGGCGTCCCACAGCCCGTCCTTGATCATCGTATCGACCAGCTCGACGCCGCCCATCTTGGTGCCGGCGCGAAGTGCCTGCGCGTGGTTTGACAGGCTCATGCTCTCCTGGCCGCCGGCGACGACGACCGTGGCATCGCCCGACTGGATCGCCTGGACGCCGAGCGCGACCGCGCGCAAGCCACTGCCGCAGACCTGGTTGACGCCCCACGCCGGCGTCTCCTTAGCGATGCCGGCATTGATCGACGCCTGCCGGGCCGGGTTCTGGCCCTGCGCTGCGGTCAGCACCTGGCCGAGAATGACCTCGCTGACCTCGTCCGCGCCGACGCCGGCCTGGAGCAGGGCAGCCTCGATCGCGATACGGCCGAGCTCGTGTGCGGGGGTGGTCGCGAACGCGCCCATGAAGCTGCCGACGGGGGTCCGCTTGGCGGCGGTGATGACGACTCCGGTCATGATACTTGCTCCTGCTGTGCTTTTGAGCGCGTTCTAGTCCTCGCGGAGGAAGCGCGCCAGCGGCTCCCACAGCGTCTCCCGGGCGCGGCTGCCGACGACCATGCCGACATGGCCACCGTCGATGTCGAGGCGGGTGCCGAGGCCGAGCGCGCTGGTGGCGGGTACGATACGATCGCGCATCGCGACCACGTCGAGGATCGGGATGTCGAGTTCTCGGGGGCGAATCGCGCAGCCGCCGACCTGCCACTCGGCGCGGCCACTGAGATCAGCCGCGAACAGGTCATCGAACAGTTCGGTGGCGACGCGGAGCGCGAGCGGCGGCCCGTCGTTGGCCCAGTCCTCGAGCGCGACGAACGCTGCCGCCGCCGGGCTGGCGGGATCGCGCGCCCCAAACGCCTCGAACTTGGCGACGACACCCTCGGGACCGAGTCGCCAGAATGCCGGTTGGAGCAGGTCCATTGGCACCGCACCCAGCGTCGATGCCAGCGGGCGTATCGCGGCTGCATATTCGCCGATCCCGGTGCGCTGGGGGGCGTCGTAGCGCCCGAAGTGCCAGGGCGTCGCGAGCAGCGCCAGCCGTCGCACCGGGGTCAGCGTCGCCGCAGCGACGGCCATCGTGCCACCCATGCAATAGCCGACGAGCGCTGCCGACCCTGCCGCGCGCAGCAGCGGGACCAGTCGCTCGGATACCATCTCCCCGACACCGAAGCCCAGTTCCTCGGTCCCGGGCGTGCCCCAGTCGACAAGCAGCGGCCGAACGCCTTGCCCGGCCAGCCAGCGCAGCAGCGAATTGCCTTCTGCCAGGTCGAGCACAGTCGGCGGGTTGATCAGCGACGGCACGACCACGACCGTGCGACCGGCGCCGCCCCGAGTACCGTCGGCGTAGTCACGCAGCGCGACACTTCCGACGCGCGCAATCTCGGGCAGCGGCGCACTCGCGCGCCGGTAGGGGTGTGCCTGATACGCCCGCACCCCCGCCAGCGCCCGCGCCAGCCGTTCTCGATCGTCGCCGCAGACCTCGGCAAACAGCGCCATCAGCGCCGCAAGCGGGTGCGGCCCGCGCCCGCGACTTTGCCCACGTTGCAGTGCAACATCGGCGCATGCTACTGACAATTCATCATTCCGATCGGATTCTCACAATGGACGAAGCCGCCGCTGCTCCCGATGCCAACAAGCCGGCACCGGTGATCATCAAGAAGTACGCAAACCGACGCCTGTATAACACCGGCAGCTCGAGCTACATCACTCTCGAGCACCTCGCGACGATGACCCGCGAGGGCCGTGATTTCCAGGTCCTCGACGCGAAAAGCGGTGAGGATATCACCCGTTCGGTGCTGACCCAGATCGTCATGGATGGCGAGAACGGTGGACAGACGATGCTGCCAATTCCTTTCCTGCGCCAGTTGATCGCGATGTACGGCAATTCGATGCAGTCGATGGTGCCGCACTATCTTGAAGCGTCGATGAACGCCTTCGCCAAGAGCCAGGCGCAGTTCCGCGATACCGTGACCGGTGCCATGGGCAGCGCAATGGGCGGGGGCGGAGTGTTTCCGGCGACCGCGCTCAAGCCCTTCGAGGCGATCGCCAAGCAGAACCTCGCCATGTTCCAGGCCGCGACCGACCTCCTGAGCGGTCGTCCGCCCAAGCCCGTGGACGCGCCCGCTGACGAACTCGGTGCGCTGAAGGAGCAGATGAACGCGCTGCAGGCCAAGCTCGACAAGCTCGGCGAGAAGTAGGCGCTTCTACCGAACCTTCACGAACTTCAGCGTCATCCGGTCCGACTCCCCGATCGCGGCATACTTGGCCCGGTCCTGGTCGCCCGCGTCGTAGGTCGGCGGCAAGGTCCAGACGCCCTTGGGATAATCGTGGGTATCCTTGGGGTTTGCGTTGATCTTTGATTCGCCGACCAGCTTGAACCCGGCGTCCGTCGCGAGCTTCACGACGGTCGAGCGCTTCATGTAGCCGCTGTCCTTCTGCATTGCGTCCGGCTTGTCCTCGGGGAGCCGGTGCTCCTCGATGCCGAGGATGCCGCCGGGCTTGAGTGCCGCGTTGAACGCCGCAAAGGCCTGCGGTGCGAAGCCGCCGATGTACCAGTTGTGGACATTGCGGAAGGTCAGCACCGCATCCGCGCTGCCGGCGGGCGCGATTGGGCCGCTGTCCTTGCCGAATGCGGTCAGCTTGACCTTGTCGCCGCCCGGGACGTTGGCGAACTTGGTCTTGAAGGTCGTGACCGACTTCTCGGTCTTGGCCGGGTCGGTGGAATAGCCGAGCGCCCCGTACAGCTGCCCTTTGTCCTTCAGATAGGGCGCGAGGATCTCGGTGTACCAGCCGCCGGACGGCCAGATTTCGACGACCGTCATCGTCGGCTTGACGCCGATGAACGCCAGCGTCTGCGCAGGGTGGCGATACTGGTCGCGGGCTTTGTTGGCATCGGACCGCCATGCGCCGGCAAGGATCGTGTCGTACGCGGTCGCGGCGAGGGCAGGGGCAGCCAGCGCGGCGGCGACGGTCAGGGCGATCAGCGGTCGGTTCACGGGTAAGCCTCGCTTGTCAGGGACGGTTCTTGTCAAGAGCCGGTGCCTTCTCTAGCGCCTCGTCAGCGGGCGGCAAGGCCGGCGAACATGAAGGGGCGCATGGACCAGCCGACGAGCCTGATCGCGCTGACCGTGGCGCTCACGCTGGCGGGCGTGGCATGGTTCGGTTTGCGCGCGCGCCAGCGCACTCCGCTGGCAGCACACGCGCTCCTGCCTTGGACGCCGCTGCTGTTCGTTGCGGTCGCTGCTGCGGCGGCGCTGGCGGCGCACGTTCTCGGCGTCGCGCCGCGATAACGGTTCTGAACCGGTCACGAGCCGGCCCGCGCGAGCTGAGTCGCGCGGGCCGCATGCAGTCGGTAGTTCAGGCGGCGAGGGCGGCCTGGCGCTGGCGCATTGCAACGCCGGTCAGCGCGAAGCCGCCGATCATAAGTGCCCAGCTCGCTGGCTCCGGCACGCTGGCACCGTCGGTCAGGAAAAAGGCATGCTCGTTGACGTTGCCAGACCAGTTGGTGAAAGTGCCATTATTGCTTTCGACCCCAGTATGCGTCGCGTTCGAAGCCGCGCCGAGCCAATACACCTCGTCACGGTTTAAATCACCGGCAACGCTGGCGTGGATGCCAAGATAGTAGCCGGTGCCGCCGACCGCGGTAAAGGCCGAGGAAAAGTTGAATGACAGCAGATAGATGCTGCTCCCGAACGGCGTCGGCAGGCCCATGTCGACGGCCGTGGGGGTGACGCTGCCGGAGGCCAGGATCGAGCCGGGCGTGCCGCCGTTATTAGCGAAAATGTAATATTGCAGATTGCCGTCGTAGCTTGCGATCGTCGGTATACCGGCGACATAGATACCTGCACCACCCACGGTCGTCGAAGTGGCGAACCCAAAATCCTCAGCCTGCACCCACGCCGTAGTTTCGTTGCCGGAGAAATTCACCGGCGCGCCATTGTCATAGATCGTGGTGGCGACAGCCGGCGCGGCGAGCGCAAGCAGCACCGGTGCAAGCATCGAGGCTAGTTTCATGGTAATCCCCCGTTGGCATAATCGCCTAACCAGAATGCCCACGCAGGTTTCATGCCAATTCAAGCGCTGTACGCGCAAACAATAACTTAGGATCGGAGGCGAAACATAAACCTCACGGTTGTGTAAAATCTTCCGACACTCGGACCGGCTCGGCATCGAACGCGGCGAGGATAAAGGCGTATTCCTCCGCCGTCTCGTGCAACGCCTCGAACCGCCCCGACTTACCGCCGTGACCTGCGCCCATGTTGGTCTTCATCAGCAGAGGCGCGTCGCCAGTGCCGAGCTCGCGGAGGCGCGCGACCCACTTCACCGGTTCCCAGTAGGTGACGCGCGGGTCGTTGAGGCCGGCGGTCACCAGCATCGCGGGGTAGGGCTGGGCGGTGACGTTGTCATAGGGACTATATGCGGCAATGGCCTCGTAGGCGGCCCTGTCCTGGATGGGATTGCCCCACTCGGGCCACTCGATCGGCGTCAGCGGCAATGTCGCGTCGAGCATCGTGCCGAGCACGTCGACGAACGGCACGTGCGCGACGACGGCGCGCCACAGGTCAGGACGCGTGTTGGCGACGACCCCCATCAGCGTTCCGCCGGCGCTGCCGCCCGAGGTCGAAATCGCGCCCGGGGTCGCGTAGCCGGCCTCGACCAGTGCCTCCGCCGCCGCCACGAAGTCGTTGAAGGTGTTGGTACGGTGCGCCATCTTGCCACCGAGGTACCAGCCGTAGCCGAGGTCGTCGCCGCCGCGGATATGGGCGATGGCGTAGGCGAAGCCGCGGTCGAGCAGGCTGAGCCGACTGGCCGAAAAGCTTGGCGGGATCGCCAGCCCGTAGGCACCGTAGCCGTAGAGGTGACAGCGCGCGCCGCGCGCCTGGTCGCGCCGCCAGACCACCGACACCGGCACCCGCACGCCGTCTGCAGCGGTCGCCCACAGCCGCTCGGTCGCATAGAGGCTGGCGTCATAGCCCAACGGCACTTCCTGCACCTTGCGCGGGACCAGCGTGCGGCTCGCGATGTCGTAGTCGAACGCCGTCTGCGGGGTAACCATCGAGCTGTAGTGCAGGCGCAGCACGGGCTGGTCGGGCATCGGATTGCTGCTCAGGCCCGCGGTAAAGCTCGCCTCCGGGAACGCGATATGATGCTCGCCGCCGTCATGACTGCGAATGCGAATTGCATCCAGGCCGTCGACTCGCTCTTCTATGACGAGGTGTGAGGCAAAGGCGCTAAGCCCGCGGATATAATGGCTGTCGCTGCCTGCGATCAGTTCGGTCCACGCGCCCGGATCACCGATGGGAGCGGTCGCGACGCGGAAGTTGACGTGGGTGTCGTTGGCGCGGACGAACAGCGTGCCGTCGGCGACATCGACCTCATAATCGACCCCGGCCTGGCGCGGACGGACCAGTAGCGGCGTGGGGTCGGGTGCGGCGGCGTCGATCAGCCGTGCCTCCGCCGTGACGTGGTCGGCGCTGCGGATGATGACGCGGCTGCGGTCCTGGCTGCGACCCAGCCCGACGAAGAAGCTGCCGTCGGTCTCCTCGTAGACGATCGCGCCCAGGTCCGTGCTGCCGCGCGTATGGAGCCGCACCCGCCACGGTCGCCACTGGTCGTTGACCTCGGTCCAGAACAGCCGCGCGCTGTCGGCGGCCCACACCGGCGTGCCGATGCTGTTGGGTGCGACTGCGACCCCAATCTCGCCGGTGACGAGGTTGCGGATATACAACGCGAAGCGCTCCGAACCATCGATATCAATGGCATAAGCGAGCCAATTGCCATCGGGGCTCACCGCCGATCCGCCAAGCCGGAAATACTCGTGGTCGGCTGCCAGCGCCGGTTCGTCGAGGATGACTTGCTCGACGCCGCCGCCGGCGGGCGCGCGCAACCAGATCCGGTATTGGCCGCCGGGCGCGAATTTCCACCAGTATTCCCAAGCGCCGTCGCGCACGGGGACCCCGGTATCGTCCTGCTTGACCCGGCCCTTGAGCTCCTCGAACAGTGTTTCGACCGTCGCCTCGTGGGGCGCGAGCCAGCCCTCGAACCACGCATTCTCGGCAGCGACGTGCGCGAGAATCTCGGGATCGGTGACCTCCGGAAAGCCGGGATCGCGGAGCCAGTGGTAGGAGTCGTCGCGGTCGATGCCGTGGTGGCTGGTAACGTACGGGCGCTTCGGCGCGATGGGTGCGGAGGTCATCGCGCGCTCCTACAACAGATAGGGGAGGGAAGAACCCGTCTTGTCACCGCAGGCCTGACCTGAGACCCGGCTCCCTTCCCGAGGCCGAACGGTGAATGCAGCTCGAAGCAACCGCTGGGTCGTTCGTGTGACAACTCGAGTTTTGACAGAATGACGCCATACGGCTCGTATCGAGCAAAGATATTATCGCAACGAAACGACCTTGCTATCGGCACATCTTGGAATCTCGTCAATGAACGACTTATGTAGCGAACTGTTGATACCTATCCGAACACATCATCTCAATCTAACACGTGTTAAATCGAGATCTATTCGAGGAGCTCGTATCGACTAAACAATATTACGAGTGCTGCGATCGCATCTAATTTTGAATGACCAGTCCCTCACACTTGTAAATGACTCATTACGATGATAGCGATAGTGTAGACCTTCGATGGTCAGCGGTGGGCACCAATCTAGGGGAAACATGATGAAGCGCACGCTCAAAACACTTGCGGCGACCGTGTTGTTGGTATCGAGCACGGCGGCATCGGCTTCCAGCGCAATCGGGCTGGTCACGCCGGGCACGCTTTACAGTGGCGCACAGTACACGCTCGGTTTCGAATTCTCGGCGTTGAACAATCAGGTGGTGACCTCGCTCGGCGCGTACGACGAGGGCAAGGATGGCCTCGCCGGTCGGGCGTTCGTCGGCTTGTGGGACACCGCCGGTAACCTGCTGACTTCAGTGACGGTCGGCGCCGGCACCAGCGGAACCCTCGATGAAACGTTCCGCTATGCAGCGATCACGCCCTTCGCCCTGACCGTCGGCAAACACTATATCGTCGGGGCGTTCGAACCCGGTGACAATGCGACGTCGTGGGCGACCGGGCAGGGTGGCACCGCGGCGCTCAACCCGAACCTGAATTATTACGGCGACCGGTACAGCAACTTCGACTCCGCGTTCAGCTTTCCGACCGTAACCGATGGCACCAACGGCGCGTGGCTCGGCGGCAATTTCATCATCGAAAGCGGCGCGGTACCCGAGCCGGCGAGCTGGGCGCTGATGGTGATCGGCTTTGGCGCCCTCGGCGTTGCAATGCGGAGCTGGCGCTCGCCGGCCTACCGCTAGGGGCGAGGCAATGCGCGGAGTTGGCGTTGGTCTAGCCAACGGCGGTCCGTGTCGGCTGGGAACATCGACTAGGCTACGGTATGCCTTGCACGTCGCCTGGACAATTGCCCGACGCTAACCAGCCCTACGAGCATCATGGCCCATGTTGCTGGCTCGGGCACGACCGAGGCGCCGCCTTCGGCAGAAGGTAGGGCAATTCCAATGATGCTGTTCTGCGGCAGCAGGTTGGTGATATTGAGCGGGATGACCGACGTCGCATCGTAGCCGAAGCCGCCAGTCTGCGTCAGGTCATAGGTCGTCAGCTCGTTGAAGCCAGGCGTGCTGATCAGCCCGTACAGGTTCGTCCCGTCGACCGCGATCGAGGTGATGCTATTCTGCGGCAGCAGATTGGTGATGTTGAGCGGGATAACCGAGACCGCGTCGTAGCCGAAGCCACCGGTCTGGGTCAGGTCGTAGGTGATCAGCTCGTTGAAGCCCGACGTCTGGATCAACCCGTACAGCGTCGTCCCGACGACGGCGATCGACCGGATGCTGTTTTGCGGCAGCAGGTTGGTGATGTTGAGCGGGATGACCGACACCGCATCGTAGCCGAAGCCACCGGTCTGCGTCAGGTCGTAGGTGATCAACTCGTTGAACCCCGACGTCTGGATCAGCCCATACAGGTTCGTGCCCTGCACGGCGATCGAGGTGATGCTGTTCTGCGGCAGGAGGTTGGTGATGTTGAGCGGGATGACCGACACCGCGTCATAGCCGAAGCCACCGGTCTGCGTCAGGTCGTAGGTCGTCAGCTCGTTGAAACCCGGCGTGCTGATCAGCCCGTACAGGGTCGTGCCCTGTACGGCCATCGAGGTGATGCTGTTCTGCGGCAGCAGGTTGGTGATGTTGAGCGGGATGACCGACGTCGCATCGTAGCCGAAGCCGCCGGTCTGCGTCAGGTCATACGCCGTCACCTCGTTGAAGCTCGGCGTCTGGATAAGCCCGTAAAGCGTCGGCGGGGCAGCGTCCGCGCGCTGCGCGGCGGTGAGCAATGCGACAAAAGCGAAAATCGACGATCTGGCCAACCGACTGCGCATTGGCATGCCTCCGACTGCAAAACATCTCGCTCGAGCCCTGTGCTTCGTGCCACGCCCATGGTTTCCGAAGTAACACTCGAGGGTAGTTGCGTGCTGTTAACGCATGAGCCAGCCCTGAAATCAATCTGGCAAAACCCACCACAGGCGCCGACCCGGAAGTTCCAAAAATCCGTCCCCACGAACCGTTCCGTTTCACGTGAAACAGGAATTAGTCCCAATACGGCTAGCGATCCTCCAGCTTCCGCACTCGATCCTCAAGCTCACTCAGCCGGCCGACGAGCTGGTTCAGCATGTCCGCCGTGATGAGCTCGCCCGGCTGGAATACCGGCAGCCCGTCGACGTGGCGCGGCTCGAGGACCGGGTCCTCCAGGGGCGTGCCGAGCCGCGGCAATCGACCCGGCTGGAGCTTCGTCGTGTCGCGCATCCCGATCTCCCCTGCCGCTTCCTGCCGCGCTTCCGCCCGGCGTCGTCGGGGCGTATAACGGTGTCCAAGAGTTTCCACGGAGCCATCGCGGATGTCCACCTACGCCGACCGCCTCGCCGCCCTTCGCGCCGAACTCGACGAGCAGGCGCTGACCGGCTTCGTCGTACCGCTGACCGACGAGCACATGAGCGAGTACGTCGGTGGCTACGCTCAGCGCCTGGCCTGGCTGACCGGCTTCGGCGGCTCCGCCGGATCGGCGGCGGTCCTCGCCTCAAAAGCGGCGATGTTCACCGACGGGCGCTACACACTGCAGGTCCGCGAGCAGGTCGCGGGCGACCTCTACGACTTCGCGCAGGTGCCACAGACCAGTGTCGCCGACTGGCTGAGCACCCACGTCGCGAGCGGCGACCGCATCGGCTACGACCCCTGGCTGCACACCGCCGCATGGGTCGCGGCGACTTCGAAGCGACTCGAGGAGCGTGGTGCCGGCCTCGTCGCGGTCGAGCGCAACCCTGTCGACCAGATCTGGACCGACCGTCCGGCGCGCTCGCCGGCACCCCTGGATGTCCATCCGGTGGCGCTGGCCGGGCAGGACGCGGCCGATAAGCGCAGCGGGATCGCGGCGTGGCTCAAGCAGCAGAATGCCAGCGTCGCGGTGGTGTCGGCACTCGACTCGATCGCCTGGGCCTTCAACGTGCGCGGCAAGGACGTCGAGCATACGCCGGTCGCGCTGGCTTTCGCGCTGTTCCACGACGACGCGACCGCCGACCTGTTCATCGACGCCGGGAAGCTCGACGACGCAGTCCGCGCGCACCTTGGCGAGGGCGTCCGCATTCGCCCGCGCGAGGCGTTCATCGCGGCCCTGGAGGGCCTTGGCGGCAAGACCGTCACTGCCGACCCGGCCAGCGCCGTCGCCGCGATTTTCGAGGCCCTGAAGCGCGGTGGCGCGCGCATCGTCGAGGCGCGCGACCCGTGCGCGCTGCCCAAGGCGATCAAGAACACGGTCGAGATCGCCGGCACCGAGGCCGCGCACCGCCGCGACGGCGCGGCGCTGACGCGTTTCCTGCACTGGTTCGCTGGGCAGGCAAAAGCGATTACCGAGGGGCGCGGCGAGCTCGATGAGATCGGCGCGGCGGCCAAGCTGCGCCAGTTCCGTGACCTGACCAACAGCCTCGAGGACCTGAGCTTCGACACCATCTCCGGTGCCGGTCCGAACGGTGCTGTCGTCCACTACCGCGTCTCGGAGGAGACCAACCGCCGGATCGAGCCGAACTCTCTGTTTCTCGTCGATTCGGGCGGCCAGTACCGCGACGGCACCACGGACGTGACCCGGACGCTCCCGGTCGGCACCCCGACGCCGGAAATGCGCGACCGCTTCACGCGCGTCCTTAAAGGCCACATCGCCTTGTCACGCGCGGTCTTCCCGGTTGGCACGCGCGGCAGCCAGCTCGACGTGCTTGCGCGCAGCTTCCTGTGGGAGGCGGGGCTCGACTACGCCCACGGCACTGGGCACGGGGTCGGCAGCTACCTCGCTGTCCACGAGGGGCCGCAGCGCATCGCGCCGATGCAAGGCGGGCAGGCGGGCGGCGACGAACCGCTGGCGGCGGGCATGATCGTCTCCAACGAGCCGGGCTACTACAAGACCGGCGAGTACGGCATCCGGGTCGAGAACCTGGTCCTGATCGTGCCGCGTGAAGTTGCAGGCGCGGAGAAGTCGATGCTCGGGTTCGAGACCCTGACCCTGGCCCCGATCGACCGCGCGCTGATCGACCTGGACCTGCTCAGCCCCGCCGAACGCCGGTGGGTCGACGACTATCACGCGCGCGTTGCAGCCGAAGTTGGCCCGCACCTCGAGCCCGAGGCTGCCGCATGGCTCGCCACGATGACCGCCCCTTTGTAATTGCAGGAGTAGCAGGAATGTTCAGGACCCTCGCCGTCGTCGCCGCAGCAACTGCGGTCATTGCCGCCGCACCCGCGGTGACGTCCGCCTACGACGTCACGATGACCTCGATCGACGGCGCACCGCTGCCCTTCGCCAAGTTCAAGGGCGAGGTCCTGCTGGTCGTCAACACCGCCAGCATGTGCGGCAACACCCCCCAGTACGAAGGCCTCGAGAAACTTCACGAGACCTATGCGCCCAAGGGGTTCACGGTCATCGGCGTGCCGTCGCCCGATTTCGGCGGGCAGGAGTACGGCACCAACAAGGAGGTCAAGACCTTCTGCGAATCCAAATTCGGCATCAAGTTCCCGATGACCGAGACCGGCCATGTCAAAGGTCCCGACGCCGTGCCCTTCTACCGCTGGGCCGCCGCGACGCTCGGCCCCGACAACGTTCCGACGTGGAATTTCCACAAATATCTGGTCGGCAGGGACGGTCGCCTGATCCGCGCCTTCGGCAATAAGGTCCAGCCGGGCGATCCGCAGGTCAAGGCGGCAATCGAGGCTGCGCTGGCGGCCTAGTCGCGCGGCTCAGCGGGCGGTTCCGGTGGCAGCGGCGTCGCCCGGTCGCGCGCCTTGCGCCGCGCCAGATTGGCACGGAGGGCGGCAGCGAGCCGCTCGGCTTTCGGATCGGGGGCAGGGGGCTTGTCCACCGCAATGGCGTAATCCCGCTGCACTCGCCTTGACAAGTCCGACACCGCTCCCCCATAGCCGCCCGCACGCCGGGGCCGGGCCCCGTGACGTGACGCCCGCGAATGGGCTGCCGTAGCTCAGTGGTAGAGCGCATCCTTGGTAAGGCTGAGGTCGGGAGTTCAATCCTCCCCGGCAGCACCATTCGCAGACGATGTCGTCAACCTCGCCAACGCTGGCACGCCGGCTAGCCAAGCTCTCCCGACCCCAATAGGTTGCCCCCGTGACTGCCATCGTCGATCATAAATTCAGGACGCTCGACGCCATGCGCGGCGTCGCTGCACTTGTCGTCGCGCTCTACCACTTCCAGTACACCCTGCCGTGGCGCGTGCGCGATTACTGCTTCCAAAGCGGCTACCTGGCCGTCGATCTGTTCTTTGTTCTAAGCGGCTTCGTCATCGCCCTGAGCTACGATCGCAAGCTCGCCGCTGGTATGACGATCGGCCAATTCTTCAAAATTCGGGCGATCCGACTCTTGCCCATGATCTGGATCGGCGTCGCGATCGGAGGCATTTACCAGCTGCTGGTCGGGCGTTTTACAATTCCCGAACTTGCGACGCTGATCGCCTGCAACGCTTTCCTGCTACCCTATCTCGGAAACGGGCGGGTCGCGTTGTTTTCGGCAGACTCATCCGCCTGGTCACTGTTTTTCGAGTGGGTCGCAAACCTGGTGTATGCACTGATTTGGCGATGGCTCACCCAGGCGGTCCTCATTGCCATCATCGTAGTTTCAGCGTGCGGCTTGGTAGTTGCGGCACGTGCATACGGAGAACTGAATCTGGGTCATTCGTTCCCAAATGCCTCGGTCGGCGTGGCCCGGGTCGGGTTCTCATTTTTCCTAGGCATCCTGCTCTGGCGGACGCGCTCACGCTGGGCTTCCTTACTCCCGCAATTGCCGTCCCCGCTGATACTCGTCGGTGTCGCCATCTGTCTGTTTCCGCAGCTCACAGGCGTTCCGCGGGCGTTCTACGATGTCGCGTTCGTGCTGATCTTGTCGCCGCTCTTGGTGATGCTGGGCTCAATGACTGAACCGACAGGGCGCGGCGTCGAGGTGGGGACCAAGCTCGCCGCGCTTTCCTACCCGCTGTACGCAATCCACCGGCCTGTGCAGCAGCTGACTGAATATTTTGCCGTCAGCGCCGGCATCTCGAACCGTATCGCCGCCTTCGTCGCGCTGATTTGCGTGGTGCCCCTGAGCTTGTGGCTCGCCAGCAGCTATGATGAGCCGATCCGCTCATGGCTGCGGAGAGTGACCAGGAGACGCGCCGCCGAGGCAGCAGCGCCCTGAGTTATTAGTGAGAACGTCTCGCATTTGCGTTGACGTTGAGAACGTGTCGCGATAGCAGGCCCCTAGGCACAAGGGGCATCAAGTGACCGAGACCGACACGACCCGCGCATCGAACAATCTCCCAGCCTGGCTGGCGCTTTCGTGCGTCGGCTTCATCGCCACCGACCGTGCGCTTGCCGCGGACGCCAGCGCCGACGAGCAGAGCAGTACGATCATCGTCAACGGCAAGGCGATCGCCGGGGCCGAGATGGATAACGTCAAGGCGGTGGCACCGCTGCTCGATACGCCGCGCTCGGTCGTCGTGATCGACAAAGAAGTCATCAAGGAAACCGGCTCGGCGACCTTGGTCGAGGCGTTGCGGACCGTGCCCGGCATCACCTTTGGCGCGGCTGAGGGCGGCAACCCGATCGGTGACCGGCCCTTTATCCGCGGCTTCGACAGCCAGGGCTCGATCTATCTCGACGGCGTCCGCGATCTCGGCGCGCAAAGCCGCGAAGTCTTCGCGGTCGACCAGATCCAGATCGTTCGTGGCTCGGACTCGACGCTCGGCGGGCGCGGCTCGGCGGGCGGCACGATCAATATCGTCTCGAAGCTGCCGAAGGCCCGCAACTTTGCCGAGGCCGACGTCAGCTACGGCAGCGCCAACTACAAGCGCGTCACCGCCGACGTGAACTACAAGCTGACCGACACCATCGCGGTGCGCATGGCCGGCGCATGGCACGACCAGGATGTCGCCGGGCGCGACGAGATCTTCCAGAAGCGCTGGGGCATCGCGCCGTCGATCACCGTCGGGCTCGGCACCCCGACCCGGCTGACGCTGTCCTACTACCACCTGACCAGCAACGAGCTGCCCGACAGCGGCATTCCGTACCTCTACACCATCGGCAATACGCCGAACCTGGGCGTCAGCTACTCGGAGCCGGCGATCGGCAACGTGACGACGCTCGGCGGAGTGACCGGCCACGTCGACCGCTCGACCTTCTACGGCCTCAAGGACCGCGACTTCCGCCACGCCACCACCGACCAGGCGACGGCGCGGTTCGAGCATGACCTCGGCGGCGGCATCACCATCCGCAACACCTCGCGCTACAGCGACACCAACCAGAGCTACATCTTCACGCTGCCCGACGATTCGACCGGCAACGTCTTCGGCACCAGCACCGCTAGCCCTGGCACCGCGGGCGGTTACCTGTGGACCCGGGCCAACACGCGCTACGGCTACACCAAGAGCCTGGTCAACCAGACCGACCTGTACGGCAAGTTCGATACCGGCAGCATCCACCACAACTTCGCCGCCGGCGTCGAGCTGTCGGTCGAGAAGGCGCGGCGCGGCGCCTACGTCACGCGCGGCTTCGTCAACGCAGCGGGTAACGAGCTGCTGTCGACCGGTTCGACGATCACGCCGCGCTGCAACGCGACGACCATCTCGCGCTATTACTGCGTCAGCATTTTCACGCCGAACCCCGATGCCCCGTGGGTCAACTACACCAGCGACACGTCGAACACCGTCGCGCCGATCGTCAAGAACCTGCCCGTCGCCGAGACGCAGAACGATGCGTACACCGAGGCGGTCTATGCCTTCGACTCGATCTCGCTGACCGACCGGCTGATCCTTAACCTGGGCGCGCGCTACGACAGCTTTACCTCGAAGGTCACGCCCGGCCAGCCGATCACGGCGACCAGCAGCTTCACGCTTCGGCGCGAGGACAATCTGTTCAACTACCAGGTCGGTGCCGTCTTCAAGCCGACCGCGAACACCAGCGTCTTTGCCTCGTACGCGACCGCCGCGACGCCGCCGAACAGCCTGCTCGGCGAGGGCCAGGAGGGCAACAGCCTCGGTACGACGAATACGGCCGCCAGCCTTGCTACGCTCGATCTCCTGAAGGTCGAGAAGACCAAGTCCAAGGAGATCGGCGGCAAGGCAGACCTGTTCGACGAGCATCTGTCGCTGACTGCCGCGGTGTTCGACACCAAGACCGCCAACGCTCGCGTCACCAGCGATGCCAACACCGTGACCTTTATCGGCAAGCGCCGCATCCGGGGTGTCGAGCTCGGCTTCAACGGCCAGATCCTCAAGGGCTGGACGGTGTTCGGTGGCTACACCTACCTCGACGCCAAGATCACCGACGGCGGCTCGACGGCGCTGGCGGTCGCGGCCAACGGAGCGGCCAAGGCCACCACAGTGCAGGTCGACTCGGTCAACACCGGGCGGCAGTTCCCACAGACCGCCAAGCACAGCTTCACGGTGTGGAGTAATCTCGACGTGACCTCGCGGCTGACCGTCGGCGGCGGCGCCTTCTATTCGAGCAGCGTGTTCGGCGGCTATGCCGACAACCGCTCGGCGAGCCAGACCGCGGCGGGCGTCATTACCGTCATCCCCGCGACCAAGATCATCGAGCGTTCGGTGCCGAGCTACTGGCGGTTCGACGCGCGCGTCTCCTTCAAGGTCAACGACCACATCGATATCTCGGCCAACGTCCAGAACCTGACCGACAAGGTCTATTTCAACCAGGCGTACACCAGCCACTACGCCAGCATCGCCGCGGGCCGCAGCGCCTTCGGGACTCTCGCGGTCCACTACTGAGGTGACGATCGCCGCGATCAACGCGCTGCGACCCGATGAAGTCGCGCGTCGCCTGTCGGGTTCGCCCGAACAGGCGGCGCGCTTCATCGGCGAGGCCGCGGCGGCGGGATCGGCGGAAGCTTGCGCGACCTATGGCCAACTGCTGCTCGACGGGCAGGGCGTGGCGCGCGATCCGGTTGCTGCACTGCGCTGGTTCGGCGTCGCGGCGGCGCAGGGCCATCTCGCGGCGATCAACATGGTCGGACGCTGCCACGACCTCGGCTGGGGCACACCGGTCGACAAGGTTTCCGCCGCCCGCTGGTTCAAGCGCGCCGCCGAGCGCGGGCTCGACTGGGGCATGTACAATTGGGGGACGGCGCTCGCGCTCGGTGCCGGCGTGCCCGAAGACAAGGCGGCGGCGCTTGGCTGGTTCGAGCGAGCGGCAGTGCTCGGCAATGCCAAGGCGGTGAACTTTATCGGCAGCTTCCACGAGGATGGCTGGGTCGTGCCGCGCAACGTCGGCCGAGCAGCGGAATTCTATGAGCGAGCGGCTGCCGGCGGGGACTTCCGCGGGCAGTTCAACCACGGCCGGATGCTGGTCGCGGCGGGCCGGGTCGAGGATGCACGGCTTTGGTTCGAGCGGGCGCTGGCGGGCGGGACCGAGCGGTTTCGGGGGCAGGCGGGGGAGTGGCTGGCGGAGCATGTTCCCGATTTCTCCCGTCATCCCCGCCTTCGCGGCCATGACGATGCTCGCCGCGGCGCGTCATGATGATCATCCCTGCCGTGCTCACTCCCGCCGAGCTTACCGAGATCCGCGCTCTCGTCGATCCGGCCGAGTGGATCGACGGCAACGTCACCTCAGGCAGCCAGTCGGCGCTCGCCAAGACCAACGAGCAACTCCCCGAGGATAGCGACGCGGCGAGTGCGGCGGGCAACCTCGTCCTCGATGCGCTGGCACGCTCTGCGCTGTTCGTCGCGGCCGCCTTGCCGCTCCGGGTCTATCCGCCGCTGTTCAATCGCTATTGGGTCGGGCAGGGCTTCGGCGACCATGTCGACAGCGCGGTCCGCATCCGGCGCGGCCGCGACTTCCGCATCCGCACCGACCTGTCGGCAACCCTCTTCCTCGCCGACCCGGACAGCTACGACGGCGGCGAGCTGGTCGTCAGCAATGGCCGCGGTGTCAAAGGCGCCGCGGGCGACATGGTCCTTTATCCCGCATCGAGCGTCCACCGGGTCGAGCCGGTAACGCGCGGCGTCCGCGTTGCTTCATTCTTCTGGGTCCAGTCGATGGTGCGTTCCGAAAGCGACCGCGCGATGCTGTTCGAACTCGACCAGGCCGTACAGGGGCTCGGTGCGCTCCAGGGCGCAGGCCACCCGGAGATCGTCCGCCTCACCGGCGTCTACCACAATCTGTTGCGCCGCTGCGCCGAGCTTTAGGAACACCCGTGATACGCCTCAACCAGTCCGGCCTGTTGTTCGTCCCCAAGAGCTGGCAGCGCGCCAAGGTCATCAACTGGCTCAAGCGTATCCACGCGTGGACCGGCTTCTGGGGCGCGCTGATCTTCCTGCTGATGGGCGCGAGCGGCTTCCTGCTCAACCACCGCGACACCCTCAAGATCGACACCGGCAAGCCGGTCGAGGTCAATGCCATGACGATCGCCGTCGCGCCCGGGACGATCACCGACGCCGATGGACTGGGCCGCTGGGCGAAGCAGGCGCTCGGCATGCACGCGGAAGCCAGACCGCCGCGCGCTGGTCCCGGTGATGGTGGTCGCGGGCGCGGCGACGGCCCCGGACGCGGTCGCGGCGAGCGCGCCGGTCGTGAAGGCGGCGAGGGCGCAGCTCGCGAGGCCGCTCCCGACCGCCGCTTCATGGGCCGCAAGCTGCCCGAGATCGAACAGTGGACCCGGGTCTTCAACCTCGCCGACGGCAAGGTGACCGTCGAGTACGTTCCCGGTGCCAGCTTCGTCTCGGCAAAGCGCGAAGACGCTGGCGCGCTCAACACCATGAAGAACCTGCACAAGGGCGTCGGGCTCAGCGTCCTCTGGGTGCTGTTCATCGACACCGTCGCAGGCGCGCTGATCACCATGAGCCTGACCGGGTTCCTGTTGTGGTCGCGGCTGCACGGCGGGCGGCTGCTGGCGGGCGGGATTGTCGCGGTCAGCCTCGGCGTCGCGGTCGCCGGGGTCGCGCCCTACCTCTAGGGACGTTGTTGTCCCGGGCTTGACCCGGGACCCAGCTAACCCAGCTGACCGGTCTCGGAAGAAGCCGGTCCCGGGTCAGGCCCGAGACGACAATTCCCCGGTTCGCACAATCGCCATCGCAACATTTCTGCGCACCCCGCGTTACGTCGGCGCAACCACAAGGGGTTTCAGATGTCGCTTGGTACCATTCTCCTCATCGTCGTCATCCTGCTGTTGATCGGCGCGCTGCCGAACTGGGGCTATTCGAGCGGCTGGGGTTACGGCCCGTCGGGCATTCTCGGCGTCGTCGTCGTTATCGTGCTGGTGCTGTTCCTGATGGGCCGCCTCTAGGCCTCAGCACGACGAAGACCGCTAGCATTGCGACGCTGAGCACGGCGGAAAGCAGGAACGGGGCGCCGGGCAGGTATGGCACGGTGTCCCGGGCTGCGAAGTGCGCGAACACCTGGGTCATTGCTACCGGACCGATGATTGCAGCGACCGCGTAGACGCTCGAGATTGCGCCTTGCAATTCGCCCTGTTCGCTCGGGCCGACTTGGCTCGACATCAGGCCCTGCAGCGACTGGTAGACGAGGCCCGACAGCGCACCGACGACGATGCCGACATACAGCTGCCAACCTGTCTGCGCGAAACAATAGGTCAGGTAGGCCGCGATGCCGCTTAGTGCGCCCGTCACAATGACCCGGCGCTCCCCGAACTTCGGCAGCAGCTTGCGCGACACGAAGCCCTGCATGAGCACCGATACGAGCCCGACGAAGGCGAGGCTGTAGCCGACCTGGTCGGGCGACCAGCCGAACTTGGCGATGGTGTAGAAATTCCAGATCAGCGGCAGCGACTGGAAGCCGATCACCCACAGGAAGGTCGCCGCTGCCAGCCCGAGCACGACCGGCTGGTAGCGCTTGAGGCGGAGCAAGGCGCCGACGGGGTTGGCGCGCTTCCAGTCGAACGGGCGTCGGAGCTCGGGTGCCAGGCTCTCGGGCAGCACGAACCAGCCGTAGGCGACGTTGAGCAGCGCCAGCCCGGCAGCGACGAGGAAGGGCACCTGCGCGCCGTATTTCGCCAGCAGGCCGCCCAGCACCGGCCCGATGATGAAGCCGAGGCCGAAGCCCATGCCCGCGATCCCGAAGTTGGCGGCGCGGCGTTCGGGCGGGCTGACGTCGGCGATATAAGCGTAGGCGGTGCCGAACGACGCGCCGGTCGCGCCCGCCACCAGCCGCGACGCGAACAGCCACGCAAGGGTGGGCGCGAACGCCATTGCGATATAGTCGAGCCCGAACGCCGCGAGACTGGCGAGCAGCACCGGCCGCCGCCCGAAGCGGTCCGACAGCCCTCCGATGATCGGCCCGCAGACGAACTGCATCGCCGCATAGCCGAGCCCAAGCCAGCCGCTGACGATCGCCGCGTTCGCGACCGTGCGCCCGGTGAGGTGGACGATGAGCTGCGGAAACACCGGGATGACGATGCCGAAGCCGATCGAATCGATCAGCACTGTCACGAAGATGAAGGCGAGCGCGTGCCGGATCGGGGTTGCTTCGGTCATCAGGGGCACTCCCGCCAAGCCGGCAGGTCTAGCGGGCGAGGCGGCGCACGGCTAGGCGGGAGCATGATCCCTGACTTCGACCTCCACGCGTTCGTTGCCGCCACCCTCGCTGAGGATTTGGGAAGGGGCGGCGACGTCACCTCGAACGCGGTCATTCCCGCCGACGCGCGCCTGTCGGCAGTGCTCGCCAGCCGTGATGCGGTGACGGTTGCCGGGCTGCCGATCGCGGCGGCGTTCTTCACCGCGCTCGACCCCGCAGCCACGGTCGAGATCCTGGTCGCCGAGGGCACCGCCGTCGCGCCGGGCACACCGCTGCTGCGGGTCGAGGGCAACGCGCGCGCGCTGCTCGCCGCCGAGCGCTCCGCACTCAACACGGCGCAACATCTGACCGGCATCGCGACTGTCACCCGGAGCTATGTCGACGCGATTGCCGGGACCGGCGCGATCCTCCTCGATACCCGCAAGACGCTGCCCGGCCTGCGCGCGCTGGAGAAATACGCGACCCGCACCGGCGGCGCGACCAACCATCGGATGCGCCTCGACGACGGCGTGATGATCAAGGACAACCACATCGCGGTCGCGGGCGGGGTCGATGCCGCGGTGCGCGCGGCGAAGGCGGCGGGGCTGAAGGGTATCGTCGTCGAGGTCGACCGCATCGACCAGATTTCGCCCGCGCTGGCGGCCGGTGCGGATCGGCTGCTGCTCGACAACATGGGGCCGGCGGTGCTGCGCGAGGCGGTGGCGCTGGTTGCCGGGCTGGTGCCGACCGAGGCCTCGGGCGGCGTCAATCTCCAGACCATCCGCAATATCGCTGAAACCGGCGTGACCTACATCTCGGTCGGGCGCATCACCCAAAGCGCGCCGGCCGCCGATATCGGGATGGATTATGTTTAAGCAGATCGTTGCGTTCGTCGTCCTGATCGCAGCGAGCGCGGCGCAGGCCGCGACCAGTTGCGCGATCCCGCCGAACCTGACCCCGGCACCCGTCGGACCGTCGGAGGAGCAGCGCATCCTGCCGGTCGAGAAGTTCGTGCTCGCTTATTACTGGTGGCCCGAGAACTGCCGCCAGTATCCGGGTGAGGGCTGCAGCCAGCATTTCGGCCTGAAGCTACACGGCCTGTGGCCCGACGGGGCAGGCGAGACCTGGCCGCAGTTTTGCCGCACCCCGACCGCGCTCCCGGTCGCCACGGTGCGCGCCAACTGGTGTATGACCCCGGCCGTCACCCTGCTCCAGCACGAGTGGGCCAAGCACGGCACCTGCTTCTGGCCCAACGCCGACGCCTTCTTCGCCGACGAACGCCGGCTTTACGACAAATACCCGATGCCCGAGCTCGACAAGTTGAAGGGCAAACTCACCGCCGGCGACATCCGTGACGCCATTGTCACCGCCAACCCGGAACTGCCGCGCGAGGCGATCTTCGTCGGCACCGCCAAGAAGCAGTGGCTGACCGAAGTCCGCATCTGCCTCAACGTCAGCTATCGCCCGATGCCGTGCGAGGACGGCAAGGTCGGTGCCGCCGACCGCGTGCCGGTGCGGGTACGGCCGCGCTGAACCCGCCAACGAGGACCGAGCCATGATCATCGAAGTGAGCCGCGACGACCTGCGCGTTACCCGCGCCGTCGAGCGTCCCGCCGAGCCTGGCCCGGGGCAAGCGGCCTTCGCCGTCGAGCGCTTCGCCCTGACCTCGAACAACGTCACCTACGCCGCCCACGGCGTCGACATGCGCTACTGGGACTTCTTCTCGGCTCCCGGCGAGTGGGGCGTCGTGCCGGTCTGGGGCTTCGGGCGCGTCACCGCCTCGAACGTCGAGGGCTTGGAGATCGGGGAGCGCTTCTATGGCTATTGGCCGATGGCGGACGCGGTCGTGCTGACCCCGGTCAAGGTCACGCGGCGTGGCTTCGTCGATGGTGCCGCGCATCGCAGCGAACTCGCGGCGGTCTACAATGGCTACGGGCGCGCCACCGACCTGCCCGGCGACGAGGCGCTGCACATGCTGTTCCGGCCGCTCTACGTGACCTCGTTCCTGCTCGACTTGGCCTGTGGCGACGGCGGCACCGCGGTCCTGTCGAGCGCCTCGTCGAAGACCGCGATGGGCCTTGCCCATGCCCTGAAGGCGCGCGGCGGCTGGACGGTCATCGGCCTGACGTCGGAGCGCAACCTCGGCTTCGTCGAGGCGACCGGGCTGTACGACAGCGTCGCCCTCTATGACGAGGTCGACGGTCTGAAGGTCGCGGGGCGGAATGTCTATGTCGACTTCGCCGGCGACGGCGCGGTGCGCGCCGCAGTCCACAACCGCTTCGCCGATGCCCTCGCGTCGAGCATCGTCGTCGGGGACACGCACTGGGAGGTCAGCGGCGCCGGCCAGCCGCTGCCCGGCCCACGCCCCGAGTTCTTCTTCGCCCCGACGATCATGGCGGAACGGCTGGCGGAATGGGGGCAGGCGGGCTTCGACGAGCGGCTGGCCGTGGGATGGCAGGGGTTCACTGCCGCGGTCGCGCCGTGGCTGCGGGTGGTCGCGGTCGAGGGGGTAGAGGCGGCGCGGGCGTCTTGGACGCGGATGGCGAGTGGCGATGTCGATCCGGCGGAGGGACTGGTCGTACGGGTCTGACCTTCCCCCTCCCCCGAGCGCGAGAGGGGTGCTAGTCCGGCGTATGGACCTCGCCCGCTTCCCGCGCCGCCGCTACACGCCCGGCTTCACTGCCATCGAGCCGATGCGGCACCTGTCCGATGACACCGGCTGCGACCTGTGGATCAAGCGCGATGATCAGCTCGGGCTGGCCGGCGGCGGCAACAAGACCCGCAAGCTCGAATTCCTCGTCGCCGACGCGCTGGCGCAGGGGGCGGACACCCTGATCACCGTCGGTGCGCCACAGTCGAACCACTGCCGGCTGACCCTGGCCGCCGCGGTCCACGAGGGGCTGCGTTGCCGCCTCGTCATTGAGGAGCGCGTCGCGGGCAGCTACGACGCCGCGGCGATCGGCAACAACCTGCTGTTCGACCTGATGGGTGTCGAGGCCAGGACCGTCGTTCCCGCCGGCACCGACCTTGCCGCGGCGATGGGCGCGGAGGCCGAGATCGTCCGCGCCGCCGGCCGCAAGCCGTATCTGATCGCGGGCGGCGGCTCGACCCCGCTCGGCGCGCTCGGCTATGTGTCGTGCGCGCAGGAGATCATCGCGCAGTCGTTCGAGCAAGGCGTCGCCTTCGACCGCATCGTCGTCGCTAGCGGCAGCGCCGGGACCCACGCGGGCCTCGCGGTCGGGCTCCGTGCCGCAAGCTGGGACGGCCGCCTGACCGGGATCAACGTCCGCCGCCCGCGGGCCGAGCAGGAGGGCAATGTCTTCGCGCTTGCCGAGACAACCGCCGCGCTGCTCGGGGTCGTGCCGCCGCCGCGCGACGCCATCGAGTGCCTCGATGACTGGGTCGGCCCGGGCTATTCGCTGCCCTCGCCCGAGATGATCGCCGCGGTCCGCACCGCCGCGAGCCGCGAAGGCGTCCTGCTCGACCCCGTGTACACCGGCAAGGCCTTCGCCGGCCTGCTCGGGCTGATCGCACGCGGCGAGATCGCGCCGGGCGAGCGCGCGCTGTTCGTCCACACCGGCGGCGCGCCGGTCCTTCACGCTTATGCCGGGGTGCTGCGCTCATGATGACGGTCGGGGTGATGGGCGGCATGGGCCCGGCGGCGACGCTCGATTTCCTGCAAAAGCTTCACGCCGCGACGCCCGCAACGGGCGACGAGGATCATCTGCGCGTGCTCACCGATTCCGATCCGCGTATCCCGGGGCGCAACGCGGCGCTGCGCGGCGACGGGCCGTCGCCCTTTCGGGGGCTGGTCCGGATGGCGTGCGGGCTGGTCGACGCGGGAGCGGAGCTGCTGGCGATGCCGTGCAACGCCGCGCACGTCTGGGCGGGCGATATCCAGGGCGCGGTCGACGTACCGTTCGTCAGCATGATCGACGCCGCCGCCGACGTGATCGCCGCGAGCGGCGCGAAGCGGGTCGGGGTCCTCGCCGCCGACGCGACGCTGCGCTCGGGCCTGTACCGCAACGCGCTTGCGTCCCGCGGCGTCGGGGTGATCGACGTCGACCCGACCGCGGTCATGCCATTGATCATGCGCATCAAGAGTGGCGACACCGGCCCCGAACTCCGCGCCGCGATGGCCGGGCTGGCGGCCGGGCTGGTCGCCCAGGGTGCCGACACGGTGCTGGCGGCATGTACCGAGGTGCCGCTGGTGCTCGGGCAGGGCGACGTCACGGTGCCGTTCGTCGACGCGACCGCCGCGCTGGTCGGCGCTGTCCTCGCGCGCGCTCTTGTCGCACCCGTCACACCAACGTAACACGTCGACGGCTTGCGTGGGGGAGACGGGATGGCGACGGTAGCGATGGATGGCGGGGCGATAACGCTCGACGTAAAGCGCGATCGACTGGTCATCCTCGCGTCGTCGCTCGGCACGGTCTTCGAGTGGTACGACTTCTTCGTCTACGGCACGCTCGCGGCGCTGCTGGGGAACTACTTCTTTCCCTCCGACAACAGCGGTGCGGCGCTGCTGAAAAGCCTCGCGGCGTTCGGCGTCGGGTTCGGGGTGCGGCCGCTCGGGGCGATCGTCTTCGGCTATTTCGGCGACCGTGTCGGACGCAAGTACACCTTCCTCGCGACGATCACCCTGATGGGGCTGGCGACCGCGCTGGTCGGCGTGCTGCCGACCTACCAGGAGGTCGGGCTGTGGGCTCCTGCGGGCCTGCTCGCGCTGCGCATCCTGCAAGGCCTCGCGCTCGGCGGCGAATACGGCGGCGCGGCGATCTACGTGGCCGAGCATGCCCCGGCCGAGAAGCGCGGCTTTTACACCAGCTTCATCCAGGCCTCGGTCGTCGGCGGTTTCCTGCTGTCGATCATCGTCGTGCTCGGGGTGACGGCGCTGGTCGGCAAGGATAATTTTGTCGCCTGGGGCTGGCGCATTCCGTTCATCTTCTCGCTGTTCCTGCTGGCGCTGTCGCTGTGGATACGGCTCAAGCTCCAGGAGAGCCCGATCTTCACGGCGATGAAGACCGCCGGCAAGGCGTCGGCGAACCCGATCCGCGACAGCCTGCGCGAGCCCGGCAACCTGCGCCCGGTGCTGGTCGCGCTGTTCGGCATCGCCGCCGGACTGACGGTGATCTGGTACACCGCGCAATTCCAGACTTTGTTCTTCCTCCAGCAGGCGGCGCGGGTCGACCAGATGAGCGCGCAGATCATCCTCGGCATCGCGGCCTGCATCTCGGCCCCGCTATTCGTTCTGGCGGGCTGGGTGTCCGACAAGATCGGCCGCAAGCCGTTGATCGTGGCGGGCTACGGCCTGACCCTGATCTTCCTGTTCCCGCTGTTCCACATGATCGCCGACGCGGCCAACCCGGCGCTCGCAGCAGCCTCGAAGCGCGCGCCGGTCCGCATCGGGAACGCAGCGTGCGGCTACAACCCCTTCGCCAGCGGCAAGCAGGACAGTGTCTGCGGGCAGGTGCTCGACTATTTCGCCAAGAAGGGCGTGCCCTACCGCAAGATCAAGGGCAGCGGCGACGAGGTCGTGCCGATCCCGATCGTCACCATCGGCGGCTACCGCATGGAGGGCCTCGTGCCCGCGAAGTTCGAGGCGGCGTTGCGCGCTTCCGGCTACCCGGGCTCTGTGGATCCCGCGACCGGCAAGTGGGACCTGCGCGCCGACCCCGCGGAGCGCAACGACCTCGTCATCCTGTTCGCCTGCGTCATGCTCGGGCTGCTCAGCGCAATGACCTACGGGCCGGTTGCTGCGGTTCTCGTCGAGCTGTTCCCGGCGCGCATCCGCTACACCTCGCTGTCGGTGCCCTACCACATCGGCACCGGCTATTTTGGCGGCTTCCTGCCGTTCGTGGCGCAGTTCATCGTGGTCAAGACCGGCAACATCTTCGGCGGGCTCTGGTACACGTTCGCTGTCGTCGCGGTGGCGCTGGTGGTGACCGTGCTGTTCCTCCCGGAGACCCGGAAGCGGGATATCTGCGCATGATCTTGTTGCAACGGAAGTGACCGGCCCCCTCCACGGTATCCGCGTCGTCGACCTCAGCCAGATCGTCTCCGGCCCGATGGCGGCGTGCATCCTCTCCGACCAGGGCGCCGACGTGATCAAGGTCGAAACTCCCGGCGGCGACCCGGTGCGGACGCTCGGCCCGCGCAAGGGCGACCTGTCGTCGATGTTCATCACGGTCAACCGCGGCAAACGCGGCATCGTCCTCGACCTCAAGCAGCCCGCCGCCTGCGACATCCTGTGCGGCCTGATCAAGGGCGCCGACGTGCTGCTCGAGAACTTCCGTCCCGGCGCGATCGAACGGCTCGGCTTCGGCTACGAGCGCTGCCGGGAGATCAATCCGCGGCTGGTCTTCGCCTCGATCAACGGCTTCGGCCCCGACGGTCCCTATGCCAATATCCGGGTCTATGATCCGGTCGTGCAGGCGGTGTCGGGCCTCGCCGCGACGCAGGTCGACACCGATGGCCGCATCGGCCTGATCCGCTCGCTGATCGCCGACAAGGTCACCGCCCTGACCGCGGCGCAGGCGATCACCGCGGCCCTGTTCCAGCGCGAGCGCACCGGCATCGGGCAGCGCGTCGACATCGCCATGCTCGACGCGGCGGTCGCCTTCAACTGGGCGGACGGGATGTACAACCACTGCTTCGTCGACGATGCACCGCCGCCCTTCCCGGAGTACGGTTCGATGATGCGGCTATGGACGGCGGCTGACGGCCAGGTCGCGGTCGGATCGTTGCAGAACAGCGAGTTCTTCGCGTTGGCTCGTGCAGTGGGTTTGCCCGAGCTTGCCGACGATGAGCGGCTGCGCAGCGTCGGCGGCCGCATGGCGCACCGTCAGGAGTGGACGCCCAAGCTGTCGGCGGCGCTCAAGGCGACCGACCTCGACACGCTGATGGCGGCGTTCATCCGCGAGGGTGCGGTCGGCGGGCGGGTCAACACGCTGGACCGCGTCATCGACGATCCGCAGGTCCGCCACAACGGCATCGTCGCCGAAATCGACCATGGTGCCGAGGGCCGGGTGCAGACCCCGCGACCCGCCGCTCGGTTCGGCGCGGGCGGCGACGCAACCCTGCGTCCGGCGCCGCACATGGGCGAGCACAGCCGTGCCGTCCTGCGTGAGCTCGGCCGCGACGACGCAGCGATCGATGCGTTGATCGCGACCGGCGCGGTCCTCGCCGCCTGAAGACGTCTGAACCATCGATTTCCGTTCCGTTAGGACCGTTGCGTAAGGGCAACGGGCATGGCGGATTGATGACGCGGTGCACCATCCCCATATCGTTCTCAAGCCGCCCGCCGTATCTTCGGGCGTGGGAGTAACCAGATGACCGACCAGACCCTTCCTGTCCTGCCGCTCCGGGATATCGTCGTCTTTCCGCAGATGATCGTGCCGCTGTTCGTCGGCCGCGATAAGTCCGTGAAAGCGCTCGAGGCGGTGATGCACGGCGACAAGACCGTGTTCCTGCTGAGCCAGAAGAACCCCGGCGACGAGGACCCCGCCGCGGGTGAACTCTACGACGTCGGCACCGTTGCCACCGTCCTGCAACTGCTCAAGCTTCCCGACGGCACCGTCAAGGTGCTGGTCGAGGGCCAGTCGCGCGCCCGGCTCACCAGCCTCGACGCCAGCGGCGAGTATCTGTCGGCGACGCTCGAGCCGGTCGAGGACGTCATCGGCGACGCCACCCAGATCGAGGCCCTGGTCCGCTCGGCTGCCAAGCAGTTCGAGGGCTACGTCAAGCTCAACAAGAAGACCGCGCCCGAGATCGCCGTGCAGATCGGCCAGATCGACGACGCCGGGCGTTTTGCCGACACGGTCGCCGCCAACCTCAACCTCAAGATCGCCGACAAGCAGACGATCCTGGGCGAATCCGACGTCGCCAAGCGGCTCGAACTCATCTTCGGCTTCATGGAAGGCGAGATGGGCGTCATGCAGGTCGAGAAGAAGATCCGCAGCCGCGTCAAGCGCCAGATGGAGAAGACCCAGCGCGAGTATTACCTCAACGAGCAGATGAAGGCGATCCAGCGCGAGCTGGGCGAGGGCGACGAGGCCAAGGACGAGGTCACCGAGATCGAGGAGAAGATCGCGCGGGCCCGCCTGCCGAAGGAGGCCCGCGAGCGCGCCATCTCCGAGTTGAAGAAGCTCAAGGCGATGGCTCCGCAGTCCGCGGAAGCGACCGTCGTGCGCAATTACCTCGACGTTTTGCTCGGCCTGCCGTGGAACAAGAAGTCGAAGATAAAGCGCGATATCGCGTTGGCGCAGAAGGTCCTCGATGACGACCACTACGGGCTGGAGAAGGTCAAGGACCGGATCATCGAGTATCTCGGCGTACAGGTGCGAACCAACAAGCTCAAGGGTCCGATCCTGTGCCTCGTTGGCCCCCCGGGCGTCGGCAAGACCTCGCTCGGGCGCTCGATCGCCAAGGCGACCGGCCGCGAGTTCATCCGGCAGTCGCTTGGCGGCGTCCGTGACGAAGCGGAAATCCGTGGCCACCGGCGGACTTACATCGGTTCGTTGCCGGGCAAGGTGATCCAGAACCTCAAGAAGGCCGGGACTTCGAACCCGCTGTTCCTGCTCGACGAGATCGACAAGCTCGGCCAGGATTTTCGCGGCGATCCGTCGTCGGCGCTGCTCGAGGTGCTCGATCCGGAGCAGAACAAGGCGTTCAACGACCACTACCTGGAGATCGACTATGATCTCTCGGACGTGATGTTCGTTACGACCGCGAACTCGCTCAACATGCCGCAGGCGCTGCTCGACCGCATGGAGATCATCCATCTGTCGGGCTATACCGAGGACGAGAAGGTCGAGATCGCCAAGCGCCACCTGCTGTCGAAGCAGTACGATGCGCACGGCCTGAGGCCGCACGAGTTCGCGGTCACCGACGGCGCGCTGCGCGACCTGATCCGCTATTACACGCGGGAAGCCGGCGTGCGGACGCTGGAGCGCGAGCTGGCCAAGCTGGCGCGGAAGTCGTTGCGTCGCATCCTCGAGAACAAGGCGATCTCGGTCACGGTCGACGTCGACAACCTCCACGAGTTCGCGGGCGTGCAGAAGTTCCGCTTCGGCGTCGGCGAGGTCGAGGACCAGATCGGGGCCGTCACCGGTCTCGCCTGGACCGAGGTTGGCGGCGAATTGCTGACCATCGAGGCCGTCACCGCGCCCGGCAAGGGCACGATCCGCACGACCGGCAAGCTCGGCGACGTGATGACCGAGTCGATCCAGGCGGCGCTGAGCTTCGTCAAGGCGCGGTCGCTCCAGTACGGCATCAAGCCGTCGGTGTTCGAGAAGAAGGAGATCCACGTCCACGTCCCCGAAGGTGCGACTCCCAAGGACGGTCCTTCTGCCGGTGTGGCGATGGTCGTGGCGATGGTCTCGACGCTGACCGGCATCCCGGTTCGCAAGGACATCGCGATGACCGGCGAGGTCACGCTGCGTGGCCGCGTCCTGCCGATCGGCGGCTTGAAGGAGAAACTGCTGGCGGCGTTGCGCGGCGGGATCACCACGGTGTTCATCCCGGCGGACAACGAGAAGGATCTGGCGGACATCCCGAAGAACGTCACCGAGCAGCTGCGGATCATCCCCGTCGCCCACGCCGACCAGGTGCTGGCGGAGGCGTTGACCCTGCCGCTGGTACCGATCGAGTGGGTCGAGCCGGCCGAACTGGCGGCGTTGCCCGACGCTGCGGTCGTCGAGGAACTCGCCGTCCGTCACTAGACTGAAGCGCCCGGTCGCGAATCCCACAAAGGGGAACGAATCCCTTTGACTTGGGGGTCGCGGCCGGGCCTCATGCGTTACCCCGGGGGCGGGCGTAGTAGGGGAGGGCAAATGAACAAGCAGGAGTTGGTCACGGCAGTGGCCGAGAGCACGGGCCTCCCGCGCGGCGATGCCGGGCGAGCGGTCGAGGCGGTGCTCGACGCGGTCACTGCGACGCTCAAGGGCGGCGGCGAGGTGAAGCTGGTGGGCTTCGGGACGTTCGTCGTCAGCCAGCGCAAGGGCTCGGATGGCCGCAATCCGCGGACCGGCGAGCCGATGACGATCGCACCCGCGAACCAGCCCAAGTTTCGTGCCGGCAAGGGTTTGAAGGACGCGGTCAACTAGGCGCGCACGGCCGCCACCTTTACACCCGGGGTGGTGCCGTCTAGACGAGCGCCTCGCTGGCGGCGGGCGCGTAGCTCAGCGGTAGAGCACTCGCTTCACACGCGAGGGGTCGCAGGTTCAAACCCTGCCGCGCCCACCAGTTTCCGCAATCGATCACCACCGTTCAGGGCTAGCCTGCGCCGGACGGTGCACCCGTCTGCGGCGCATCTTCGTTACACCAGCCAACCGCCGCGACCAACGCGCCGGAGCGATGTGCAAGACGGAGAAAATCATGTTCCGCACTCTTATCCTTGGGGTTTCGGCGCTTTCGATCCTGGCGATGCCGATCGCTGCAACCGCCCAGAACGGCGACCGCGACGACCGTTACCGTGACCGCCAGTATCAGGGCGACGACCGGCGCGATGACCGTGGTGACGACCGCCGTGGTGAGGACCGCCGTGGTGACGACCGCCGCGGTGACGATCGCCGAGATGACCGCCGTGGCGACGACCGGCGCGATAGCGGCTACCGGGACGACGGCGACCGCCGCGATCATGATCGCGGACGCGACGATCGCGGACGCGGCGATTGGCGGAGCTACCGCAACTACGACTACAACCGCCTGCCGCGCGGCGAGCGCGCCTATTACGCCGACCAGTATTACCGCGACGGTCGCTATTACCAGCCACGCCGGCTCGGGCCGAACGACCGCATCTACCGTGGTCGTGACAACCGTTATTACTGCCGCCGCTCGGACGGCACGACCGGGCTGATCGTCGGCGCGATCGGCGGCGGCGTGCTCGGCAACGTCATCGCGTCGGGCGGATCGAACACGCTCGGCACCGTGCTCGGCGCAGTCGGTGGCGGCTTGCTGGGTCGTTCGGTCGATCGCAACGTTACCTGTCGCTAACGGGTTCGCAGCCGCGTCGAGTTAGGCTAGGGGAGGGCGATGCCCGCCCCTGCCGCCCGCGGCTCCGCCCTTCGTGCCGCCATAGTGTTCGTGCCGCTGCTCAATTTTTTGGGTGGTGCATCGGCGCGACTGAGCGGCCCGACTGGTGACAGCGCCTGGTTCAACGCCCTGACCCTGCCCGCAGCGCAGCCACCGGGCATCGCTTTCCCGATCGCGTGGACGGCGCTGTATTCGCTGATGGGCATCGCCGCCGCGCTGGTCTGGGCGACCAAGGTTAGCGGCCGCTGGATCGCGCTCGGGCTGTTCGCGGCGCAACTGGCGCTCAATCTCGCCTGGGCGCCGCTGTTCTTCGGCGAGCACCAGATATTCTACAGCCTGGTCCTGCTCGGCATCGTGGCGCTGGCGGCGCTGATCACGACCTTCGCGTTCGGCCGCGTCAACCGGGTCGCAGCTTGGCTCATGGTACCTTATCTATGCTGGCTGGGTTTTGCTTCCGGGCTAAACTTCGACATCTGGCAACTCAACCCCCACGGCGGCCCGACCGTCCTAGCGCAGGAGCGATAGACATGCAGACCGAGAACCGCATTTTCGCCGACCTCGCCAAGGTTGCGACATCGGCGATGGGCACCTTCGCTGGCGTCGGCCGCGAGATCGAGACCGCGACCCGTTCCCGCCTGCGCGAGGCCGTCGGCGGACTCGACATGATCGACCGCGACGAGTTCGAGGCAGTCAAGGCGATGGCCGCCAACGCCCGCGCCGAGGTCGAGGCCCTGCGCTCCGAGATCGCCGCGCTGCGCGCCGCCATGGCTCCGCAGCCCGCCGCGCCACCGGCGGATGCCCCCATCGTATGACGCTTATCCACAGCTTTCGCACAGGGTCGCCGAGTCGCGCCATTGCGCCTCCGCACCGTTCGCGTCAGCGTCCACCCACGTCCAGTAGGGGGAACCGGACATGACATCAGTCGACTTCGCCTTCACCCATGCGCCCGCCGCGCCGATCGACATGCTCGAGCATTATTTCAACGCGCACGGCCATGCTTTCGAGCGCACCGGCGACGAGGAGATCACCGCTTCGATCGCCGGCGAGTGGACCACCTACGAGCTTCGCGCCTTGTGGCGGGAGGAGGAGCATGTCCTCCAGCTCATCGCGCTGCCCGACGTCCGGGTGCCCGACAACAAGCGCGCCGCGATCTACGAGACCATCGGGCTGATCAACGAGCAGTTGTGGATCGGCCACTTCGAGATGTGGTCGGCGGACGGCGCCTTGCTGTTCCGCCACGCGACGCTCCTCGACAGCGAGGACGATGAGGAAGACATCGACCTGACCATGGGCCAGGCCGAGATGCTCGTCGAAGCCGCAATCGACGAGTGTGACCGCTATCACCCGGTGTTCCAGTTCGTCCTGTGGGCCGGCAAGTCGCCCGCCGACGCGCTGCAGGCGGCGCTGCTGGATACCGTCGGCGAGGCGTAAGATCGGCCGCTGGGACGCGCCCGGTGGCGGGCGTTGCCGGTACGCCGAACTGTAATAAATCGCGGTTAAGCGCTGTTAGGTATTGTCCTAACAAGCGGGGAACCTCGATGTCCAAGAAGTATCTGCCGGCCCTGATGCTCGCGACGATCGTCGCGATGCCTGCGTCGGGTAACGTGGTCCTGCTCGCCAACGGCTCGATCAGCGGCAGCAGCGCCGGCGTGAACACCGACCTGTCCGGGCTGACCGGCGCGTTGGAGAACGGCGTTGCCGGCAACTTCCTTGGTGGCCTTGGTTCGGGCATCGCGTACGCAGGGCACAACACCTTCATCGCGACGCCTGACCGTGGCCCCAACGCCACCCCGTATAATTCGGCCGTCGACGATACGACCTCGTACATCGCCCGTTTCCAGACCCTCAAGTTGAGCCTG
Source organism: Sphingosinicellaceae bacterium (assembly GCA_019285715.1). NCBI lineage: Bacteria > Pseudomonadati > Pseudomonadota > Alphaproteobacteria > Sphingomonadales > Sphingosinicellaceae > Sphingosinicellaceae bacterium. Next base: position 2,292,438 of record CP079108.1, on the reverse strand, counting down.
GTCGCCGGTGCGGGCGGTTCGCTGCCGTTCTCGCTCTCGACGAAGCTGACCGGCACGACGCTGCTGTCCAGCAAGAGCCCCCTCAACTACGGTACCGGCGCCGGCCTCGGTGTCGGCTCCGGGGTCCCGGGCGCGAATTCTGCCGGTCTGAATTACTTCACTGGGCGGTCTGACAACTACGGGACGGGTAACTCGGGCAATGCGTCGAATGCCCGCTTCGACCCCGAATCGGTTCGCGTCTCGAACGACGGCCGCAGCGTTTTCATCTCGGATGAATACGGCCCCTATGTTCGTCAGTTCGATCGGAACACCGGTTCGCTGATCAAGACCTTCGCGTTGCCCGGCAACTTGGACGTCGCCAATCTGTCGCCGAACGGTGCGACCGAAATCAGTGGCAACACCTCTGGCCGCGTCGCCAACAAAGGCATGGAGGGGCTCGCCATCACGCCCGACGGCAAGACCCTGGTCGGCATCATGCAGGCACCGCTGATCCAGGATGCAGCCGACAGCAAGACCAAGAAGCTGCTGCGCATCGTGACCATCGACATCGCCACCGGGGCGACCCATGAATACGGCTACAACCTGACCAGCGGCTCGGGCGTCAGCGACATCGTCGCGATCAGCAATACCGAGTTCCTGGTCGACGAGCGCGACGGCAAGGGCCTTGGCGATGGCAGTAATGCCGCGGTCAAGCAGGCCTTCACCATCGACCTGGCAGGCGCGACCGACATCACGGGCCTGAGTGGAGCTGCTGCCATCGCGGCGGTCGTCGGCAAGACGGAATTCCTCGACATCGTCACCGCGCTTACGGCCAATGGTCTCAGCACCGCACAGGTGCCGGCAAAGATCGAGGGCTTCGCCTTCGGCCAGGACGTGACCTACCTCGGCAGCATCTATCACACGCTGTTCGTCGCCAATGACAACGACTTCGTGCCCGATGTCGCGGGAGCCAACCAGTTCTTCGTATTCGGCTTCCAGGATAGCGACCTGCCGAACTTCATCGCGCAGGAGCTGGCGGCGTCGGTGCCGGAGCCGTCGACCTGGTTATCGATGATCGCTGGTTTTGGTATCGCGGGCAGCCTGCTGCGCCGCCGTCGCGGGGGCGCTGTGCTGGCCTGAGCCACTGCACTGGCGCTCGCGCCCGCGTTCTTCGATACTGCGGTGATGACCACGCCGCACCTCACCGACCTCGGCTCCCTCTGGCTGCTAGGGTGTGGCAACATGGGCGGAGCGTTGCTGCACCGCTGGATGGCGGGTGGGATGACCGGCATCGCGGTGATCGACCCGAACCCGCGCGCGCTGCCCGACGGCATCGCCGCGGGCGCCGAACCGCCGGCGGGGGAGGGGCCCGACATCCTCGTCGTCGCGGTCAAGCCGCAGCTGCTCGCGGCGGCGGCGGCACCGGTGGCGGCGCGGCTCAAGCCCGATACGCTGGTCGTGTCGATCATGGCGGGGGTCGGCCTCGCGGCGGTGTCGGCGGCATTCGGGGGGCGGTGCGTCGTGCGCACCATGCCCAACACCCCGGCGCGGATCGGGCACGGCGTCACTGCGCTGTATTCCACCGGCGCCGAGGGGCAAGCTGAGGCGGAAGCGCTGATGGCGGCGGCCGGCGAGTGCGTGTGGCTCGACGACGAAGCACAGTTCGACGCGGTGACCGCGGTGTCGGGGTCGGGCCCGGCCTACGTCTTCGCCTTCATCGAGGCGCTGGCGGCGGCGGGCAGGGCGGCGGGTCTGCCCGCGACGCTCGCCGACGCGCTGGCGTTGCGGACGGTCGCGGGGGCAGGGGCGCTGGCGGCGTTGCGCGACGCGACTCCCTCCGAGCTCCGCATCGCGGTGACCAGCCCGGGCGGCACCACCGCTGCCGGTCTTGGCGTGCTGCAGCCCGAGTTGGGAGCGCTCGTCGCCGGCACCGTCGCTGCGGCAGCACGGCGCTCGCGCGAACTCGGCGAGCCGGTGTAGGCAGATCCCATGACAAGCGAAGATCAGGTTCTCGACGGCTGGATGGCGGCGATCGCCCGCGACGGCTGGCGCGACGCCCGTCCCGATACCGCCGCCGCATTGGCCGGATTGACCGCGACCGACCTCACGGCGGTGCTGCCCGACCGCTGGAGCGCCCTGTCGGCATTCGGACGCCGTCTCGACCGCGCCGCGCTCGCCGAGGCCGCCAGCGACCCCGATACCAGCGTCCGCGACCGGCTGTTCGCGCTGCTGATGGCGCGCTTCGATGCCGGCGACGCCCACAAGGCCGCGGTCCGTGCGCTCGGCGAGGCGGCGAAGCGCGATCCGGCGCTGGCGGCGGTGATGCTCGGGACGCTGGTCGTGTCGGTGGCGCGCATCGCTGCGGCAGCGGGCGTCGAAACCAGCGGATTGCTCGGGCCATTGCGGGTCGAGGCGCTGACCGCGCTGGTGCTGCACGCCTCACGGACCTGGCTCGACGATGCCGATCCCGACCTCGCGGCGACGATGAAGGCGCTCGACACCGACCTCGAGCGCGCCGAACGCTGGGCGAAGTGGCGGCCGGGCCAGCGTTCCGCCGCGGCCGCCGGCTAGCGGGTCGCGAGACCCTCGATCATCGGGCGGTCGGCCTCCGGGATCAGGCCCTCGAGCACCGCCCAGAAGCCCGTCACCGCACCCTGGCCGGCCGCCGCATAGGCCGCCGCCATGCCGCGCCGCAGCTCCTCGAACAGTGCCGCCTCGAGCGTCTTTCCCGCATCGGTCAGGTCGAGCAGCCGCTGGCGGCGATCACGCGGCCCGACGGTGGCGGACACCAGCCCCTCGGCCTGAAGTTCGGCGAGAACGCGACTAAGCGACTGCTTGGTGATGTTGAGCAGTTGCAGCAGGTCGCTGACCGGCATTCCCGGCGCCCGCGCGATGAAGTAGAGGGCACGGTGGTGGGCCCTGCCGAAGCCCTCCGCGGCCAGCATGTCGTCGGCACCACGAACCATGTTGGTGTAGCCGAAATAAAGCAGCTCGATGCCCCGGCGGATTTCGGCTTCGCGCAGGAACAGCGGCGAGGCGGCGTTCGAGCGAAGAGAAACTGCGTCAACCATGTTGACGTATTTCGCACAGAATGTTACCCGGCGCAACGCAATCGCGACATAAAACGATAAGGAACGAGGGATGACGACCGCGAGCTTCGACGACCGCGACGGCTTCATCTGGTTCGACGGCGCGCTGCGACCGTGGCGCGACGCCAACATCCACATCCTGACTCACGCGATGCATTACGCCAGTGCGGTGTTCGAGGGCCAGCGCTGCTATGGCGGCAAGGTCTTCGCGCTCGACCAGCACAGCGACCGCCTGCTGAACTCAGCGAAATTGCTCGGCTTCGACATCCCATGGACCCGCGATCAGATCAACGCCGCAACCAACGAGGTCGTCGCCGCCAACGGCCTGAGCGACTGCTACGTCCGCCCGATCGCCTGGCGCGGTTCGGAGCAGATCGGCGTCGCCGCCCAGCTCACCAAGCCCCACCTCGCCATCGCGTGCTGGGAATGGGGCGCCTATTTCGGTGAGGAGGCACTTGCCAAGGGCCTCCGCCTCAACGTCGCCAAGTGGCGCCGGCCCGCCCCATACACCGCGCCGACCCAGTCGAAGGCGGCTGGGCTGTACATGATCTGCACCCTGTCCAAGCACGCGGCCGCCGACGCCGGCTACGACGATGCCCTGATGCTCGACTGGCGCGGCCAGGTGGCGGAGGCGACGGGCGCCAACATCTTCTTCCTGAAGGACAACAAGCTCCACACGCCGACGCCCGATTGCTTTCTCAACGGCATCACCCGGCGCACCGTCATGGGCCTCGCGCAGCAGCGCGGCATCGAGGTCGTCGAGCGCGCGATCTGGCCCGAGGAACTCGAGACATTCGAGCAGGCGTTCCTCACCGGCAGCGCAGCGGAAGTGACGCCGTTGGCAGAGATTGGACCATGGCGGTTCGAAGTCGGTGCAATGACCCGCCAGCTTCAGGCAGACTATGCAGACTTGGTGCGCGGAAGGCACACTAACTGATTTTCTTTTGTATTTTCGGCCATTTACCGTCGAAACTAAACGATCCGGCATCCTGTTCATGAGACGGCAATAAATACACCGCATTAGCGTACATGAGTGATTACCGTTGCTTGGTGCGTACCCGTTTCAGTCGAGAGATGATGATCCAGCGCTTTTTCCCCTTGCTCAGCGTCTTCGCGATAGCGGCAGGGCTGTGGGTTGTGCCGTCGATCGTCAGCCAGGGAATGGTGACGGTCGGCGAGCGCTTTGGGCACGCAGATCAGGAGCTGGTCGAGACCGGCCGTACCACCGATCAGGTTCGTCTCGCCTTGCTTGGTGCCGATGCGCGCGTCGAGACGGCGATCGCGTCCACTGTCCAGCCTGAGTCGCTGGCGGACGTGCGTGGTACCCGCATTGCGGCGGCATCCCGCGTCGATTGACGCGGTGACACACCAACCCTAAACCCCGCGTCGTAAGCGGGTGGACTACTTGATGATCAAAAGGCTCGGACAGGTTGCCGTGCTGGCGTTGGCGGCGACTATTGCCCTGCCGGCGACCGGGCAGTCGATCGATCCCCGCGTTCTCAGCCAGGTCCAGAGCCAGCTCGGTGCCGGCGGCCAGCAGGGCAGCGCGCTCGACCGTGCCCGCGAGACCGAGCAGCGCCCGAGCGAGTCCGACCTCGCGGCGCAGCGCACCGGCAAGGTCGACACCGCCGAAGAGCAGGAGCTCCGCCGCCTGCAGTCGCGCGCGGCGATCGCACGCCTTTACCGCCCCTCGCCGATCGAACGCGAGTTTCAGGACCGCTTGTCGGACCGCACCCTGCGCCAATTCGGCTATGAGCTGTTCCAGTCGGTTACCGGCAGCAGCGGCCCGCTCACCGGGACCGTCAGCGACAGCTATATCGTCGGCCCTGGCGACGAGATCGTCGTCCAGTTTCAGGGCGCGACCAACGACAGCCGGACAACGCGTGTCGACCGCGAGGGCCGGCTGGTCGTCGGCGCCGTGCCGCCGATCCAGGCCGCCGGGCGCTCGCTCGGCGCGATCCGCAATGACCTCGCGGCCGCAACCCGCCGCACCCTGCTCGGCACCGACGTCTATGTCTCGCTCGGCAGCGCACGTTCGGCGACGGTGTTCGTCGGCGGCGAAGTCGTGCGCCCGGGCCAGTTCCAGCTGACCTCGCTCTCCGATATCTCGGCCGCGCTCGCCCAGGCCGGCGGCATCCGCCGCACCGGCAGCCTGCGGACGGTCCGTGTCGTCCACGCCGGCGGCGGCACCGTCGTCGTCGACCTGTACGGCCTGCTTGGCATCGGCAGCCCGCCCGCAATCCGCCTGCGCGACGGCGACCGCATCATCGTGCCGGTCATCGGCGACACCGTCGCGATCGCCGGCAACGTTGCCCGCCCCGGCATCTACGAATCCCGCAAGGGCACTACGGTCGGCGCGCTGCTGGACTACGCCGGCGGTGCCTTGCGCCCGCGCGGCAACGCCATCGCGATCAGCCGGATCAACCCCGACGGCTCGGAGCAGTTCGTGCGCTCGGCCGCTCTGGCCAGTGCGGTGATCCCGGGCGACGCGGTCCAGTTGACCAGCGGCAGCGCCGGCGGTGCCGCCGGCCGGGTCCAGCTTCGTGGCTTCGTCGCCAATCCTGGGCCGCGCTCGCTCGGCTCCGCTCCGACCGTCCGCGACCTGCTCGGTGAAGTCCGCGACCTGCGCCTCGACACGTATCTGCCGATGGCCGTCCTGATCCGCCGCGATCCCAACACTTCGTCGCGGGTCTTCGAGCCGATCAATCTGCTCAGTGCGTTGACCACGAACCCTGTGCCGCTGCGCAGCGACGATCGGCTGTTCGTCTTCAGCCGCGCCGACATCGACTTCATGAACCGCAACGTCGTCCGGCGCATCATCCTCGGCCAGCCCAACAATCTGACCCAGTGCAGTTCACTCGAGCGCCTTCAGGCCCTTGTCGGCAACACCCAGTCGTCGCGCTTCAATGCCGTCACCCGCGGTACCTTCATCGTCGAGCGTGCGGGCCGCAGCGACGTCGCCGCGGTCGGCGGCCTCCAGAGCAACCGCCGCGGCGACGAGGCCCTGCGCACCGAAGGCGATCAATATCGCGTGACACCCAACGGTAGCACCAGCAACACCACTCCCGACCGCCGTCTTGCGGTGACCGGCGAGCAGGCCGCGCTCGCCGATGTCGACAGCCAGGCACCCGACAACACCAGCGACGACCAGCGCGATGACACCCGCGATACCGCGTACACGCGCGACCCGACGTTGAGCTCCGGTACCGCACTCCGCAGCACCCGCGATCCGCGCCAGTGCGCGGCAGTGTTCGAGGAGGAGCCCGAGCTGCTCCCGGTGCTGATCGAGAACTCGGTCTCGGTCGGCGGTTCGATCCGCCGTCCCGGCGCCTACCCGATTGCCGGCAGCGAGACCGCGCGCGACCTCGCCGCCGCTGCCGAAGGTTTGCTGGTCAACGCCAGCCGCCTGACTCTCGACGTTACCCGCAGCGACGGCGACACCAGCACCCAGGAGCGCATCGCCCCGGGCGTCGCCGCCGATGCCCTGTCGCTGACCCGCGTCAGCGCCGGTGATGACCTGCGCTTCAATGGCTCGCAGCCGCAATCCGAACCCGGTGGCGTACTGCTGACCGGCGAGTTCGCGCGGCCTGGCCTGTATTCGATCCGCAAGGGCGAGACGCTGTCGCAATTGATGGCTCGCGCCGGCGGCCTGTCGACCCTGGCTTATCCCTACGGCACGATCTTTACCCGCCGCAGCGTCAAGGAACTCCAGCAGGAGGGCTTCCGCCGCACCGGGCGCGAGCTGACCAACGGGCTACTTGCCGCATCGTCACGCAAGACCGGCCAGACCGGCGACTCCCTGCTCGCGGCCCAGTCGTTGATCAGCCAGTTGTCGTCCGCCGAGGCCCCGGGGCGGGTCGTGGTCGAAGCCGACCCGCGCGTCCTCGGTCTGCGCCCCGACCTCGACACCGTGCTCGAGTCCGGCGACGCGATCTACGTGCCCAAGCGCCCGAATTTCGTGCTCGCGCTCGGCGACGTCAACAACCCCGGCGCGCTCCAGTTCATCTCGGGCAAGTACGCCAAGGACTATCTCGCCGAGACCGGTGGCACCCAGTGGACCGCCGACGAAAAGCGCATCTTCGTGGTGCTGCCGAACGGCTCGTCGCAACCGCTGCGGAAGGGCCGTTGGGCCCGCAGCGGTGCGATCGGCGTGATCCCGCCGGGCTCGACGATCATCGTGCCCAAGAACATCGATCCGCTGTTCACGCTCGATGTGGCGCGCGATGTCACCTCGATCGTCGGTACCCTCTTCTCGTCGCTGGCGACCTTGGCGATTCTCGCCACGAACTGATGAGTTTCAACAGCTTCGGGCGCGTCTTTCGCTTTACGACCTGGGGCGAGAGCCACGGCCCGGCGATCGGCGCGGTGGTCGACGGCTGCCCGCCGGGACTGATACTGAGCGAGGCCGACGTCCAGCCGTGGCTCGACCGCCGCCGCCCCGGCACCTCGCGCTTCACCACCCAGCGCCAGGAGCCCGATCAGGTCCGCATTCTGTCCGGCGTCTATGAAGGGCGCACGACGGGCACGCCGATCAGCCTGATGATCGACAACGTCGACCAGCGCTCGAAGGACTATTCGGAGGTCGCGCGCGCCTATCGCCCGGGCCATGCCGACTATGCCTATGACGCGAAATACGGCTTCCGGGACCCGCGCGGCGGGGGTCGTTCCTCGGCGCGCGAGACGGCTTCCCGGGTCGCCGCGGGAGCGGTCGCGCGTCTGGTCATGCCCGAGGTAAGCCTCCGCGCCTATCTGGTCGAGCTCGGCGGCATCGCGATCGACCGCACGGCTTTCGACGATGCCCAGATCGACGCCAACCCATTCTTCTGCCCCGACGCCGGCACCGCCGCGCAGTGGGAAGCGGCTCTCGACGCCGCCCGCAAGGATGGCTCGTCGCTCGGCGCGATCGTGGAGTGTGTCGCCACCGGAGTTCCGGCAGGGTGGGGCAGCCCGGTCTACGGCAAGCTCGACGCCGACCTCGCCGCCGCCTGCATGGGCATCAACGCGGTGAAGGGCGTCGAGATCGGCGATGGCTTCGGGGCCGCCCGCCTGCGCGGCGAACAGAACGCCGACCCGATGCGACCGGGCGCGGGCGGCCGGCCGGAGTTTCTCGCCAACCACGCCGGCGGCACCGCGGGCGGGATCTCGACCGGCCAGCCGGTCGTCGTGCGGATGGCGCTGAAGCCGACCTCATCGATCCTGACTCCCGTCGAAACCATCACCCGCGACGGCTCCGCCTCCGAAATCGTCACCAAGGGCCGCCACGATCCCTGCGTCGGCATCCGCGCCGCTCCGGTAATGGAGGCGATGGTCGCGCTGGTGCTGGCGGACGCGAAACTGCAGCACCGGGCGCAGACAGGGCTTTAAATCCGCACCCGCTCCACTATGTTAGTCGAGTAACACACTCGGAGTGCCGCCAATGGCGATCGACCAGTACCGCACCAACCCCGTCGGCGACCCGGTCGTCTCGACATTGTTGACCTATGTCGTGTGGTTCTTTCTCGGCAACCTCGGCGGCCACCGCTTCATTACCGGTCGTGTCGGCTCCGGCCTCGTGATGCTGCTCCTTCACGGACTTGGCTGGCTGACCTGGTGGTTTGGCCTCGGCTTCCTGATCTGGGGCTTCGTCGGCATCTGGTGGCTGTTCGATGCGCTGCTTATCCCGGGCTGGGTGCGGGAGCGGCGCTAGCGGAGCAGATAGTTCGCGGCTCCAAGCGACGATATCAACAAGATCAGGACATGAGGCAGCGCCACCGAGGCCGTGAGCGCGACGTGGAGGAACATCGCAACGCCGTATTGCTGGAACGAGGTTTGCCAACTCCGACCGATCTGGAATGACCGTACCGTGTCAGCTGTGCCAGCGCGCAAGGCGTCCTCAATTTCGTTGATGCGACCGAAGAAGGCGCGTTGGAAAAGCTTCCAATAGGTCTCGATCAACCAGAATCCCGCCGCCGCCGCTGCACAGGCGATCAGCGCATAACCCCGCTGCTGATCTGAAATCTTGTCGGAGACGATCGCCGCGATAGCACCGGCCAGCGATACCGTGACGCTCCAGCCCTTGATCTGCAGCGCACGGTCGTCGTTGCGCTCGACGATGTCCTGAAGCTTGAGATACTCGCTTTCGAGCAACTTCTCGTGGTCGGACACTGGGGCCTCCCTAATCCACGAACGGGTCGCGCACCAAAATCGTGTCCTGCCGCTCCGGACTCGTCGAGACCATCGCCACCGGGCAATCGGTCAGCTCCTCGATCCGGCGGATGTACTTGATCGCCTGCGCCGGCAGTTGCGCCCAGCTGCGGGCACCGGCGGTCGACTCGCTCCAGCCTTCGAAGATTTCGTAGATCGGCTCGACCGCGGCCTGGTCGGCAGCATGGGCCGGGAAGTGGTCGAGAACGCGGCCCCCGAGCTTGTAGCCTGTGCAGATGCGCAGTTCCTCGAACCCGTCGAGGACGTCGAGCTTGGTCAGTGCCATGCCGCGGACGCCCGAGACCTGGACCGACTGGCGCACCAGGACCGCGTCGAACCAGCCGCACCGCCGCTTGCGCCCGGTGACCGTCCCGAACTCATGCCCCCGCTCGCCAAGGCGCTGCCCGACAGCGTCGTCGAGCTCGGTCGGGAAGGGCCCGCTGCCGACCCGCGTCGTGTACGCCTTGACGATGCCGAGCACATACTGGAGCGCCCCCGGCCCAAGGCCCGATCCGGAGGCGGCCGTCCCAGCGACGACGTTCGACGAGGTCACGAACGGATAGGTGCCGTGGTCGACGTCGAGCAGCACGCCCTGTGCGCCCTCGAACAGGATGCGCTTGCCCGCCCGTCGTGCGTCGCCGAGCGCCGCCCACACTGGCGCCGCGAACGGCAGCACGAACGGCGCGATCTCGGCGAGACTGGCGACCAGTGCCTCGCGGTCGACCGGCGGCACGCCGAAGCCGACGCGCAGCGCGTCATGGTGCGCGAGCAGCCGGTCGAGCTGCGGCCCGGCCTTGTCGAGGTGCGCGAGATCACAGACCCGCAGCGCGCGCCGCCCGGCCTTGTCCTCGTACGCCGGGCCGATGCCGCGCCGGGTCGTGCCGATCTTGCCGGCGCCGCTGGCATCCTCGCGCAGCCCGTCGAGTTCGGAGTGGAGCGGCAGGATCAAAGGGCAGGTCTCGGCGACCTGCAAATTCTCCGGCGTGATGGTGACGCCCTGGCCGCGCAATTTCTCGACCTCGGCCTTGAAGTGCCAAGGGTCGAAGACGACGCCGTTGCCGATCACCGACAGCGCGCCGCGGACGATGCCCGACGGCAGTAGGCTGAGCTTGTAGACCTTGTCGTCGATGACGAGCGTGTGCCCGGCGTTGTGGCCGCCCTGGAAGCGCACGACGACGTCGGCGCGTTCCGACAACCAGTCGACGATCTTGCCCTTGCCTTCGTCGCCCCACTGCGCACCGATGACGACGACGTTGGCCATTCTGTATCCTTGTTAGATCGCGGTCGGCTCTACACCGTTCCAGCGGTGGGTGCAGCCCGGAACGGTCGCGTCCTCGGAAAGCGCCGCGACCGTCGTCCAGCCTTCACCGCGCAGGCGTTCCCCGATATCCGGCGCGGCGCCGAACGGCAGCGCGACCCGGCGCGGCTCGACCTGTCCGAGCCCGGCGTCGACCAGCCCGTCGATGTAGAGCGAGAAGCCGACCGCAGGCTCGCGCGCCCCGTCGCCGGCCACTACCGCGTAGCTGCCGCCGCGTCCGATTTCGCCACGAACGCCATCGGCGAAGATCGAGAAACCAATCCAGCTCTGGTACTCGAAGCCGTGGCGCTCAGTCGGGTCGAGGGTCAGGCGGACGCCGCTCAGCGCTGCTGCCAGTGCGGCGATCCCGTCGATTCGCGATTTCAGTAACCCGGCATGATCGAAGGCGCGAAGCTGGGGCAGGGCGCTTTGCAGCGGGCCGGTCGCCGCGGTTAGCGACAGCCAGTGGCCGAAGCCCTCCGCCGCCATCGCCCCCGCATCCTTCATGTCGAGCAGCGCCTGCAGCCGCTCGATCCGCTCCGGCTCCATGACCGTGTCGGCGAGCGTCGGGACGATATCGGGCATCGTGATGTCGACCGAAATCCCGCTCAATCCGGTAGCGGCGAGCGCCTCGACCGCGACGCCGAGCACCTCGATCACCGCGGCGACGCTGTCGCTGCCGATCAGCTCAGCACCCGCCTGCACCATCTCGCGCTCAGGCGTCAGTTGCGTGCCTTTAACCCGCAGCACCGGGCCGGCGTAGCTCAGCCGCAGCGGCCGCTCGACGTGCCCCAGCCGGGTCGCTGCGATGCGCCCGACCTGCCCGGTGATGTCGGACCGCACCGCGAGCGTGCGCTGCGTGACCGGATCGACGAAGCGCATCAGCTGCGCGCGCCGCCCCGATCCAACCCCGAGGCGCCCGGCGAGGCTCTCCTCATACTCGACCAGCGGCGGCTGGACGCGTTCGTAGCCGTGACTGCCGACGACGCTCATCAGCGTCGCTGTCAGTGCCACCGCCGCGTCCGCCTGCGGGGCGAGCCGGTCGCGAATACCCTCGGGGAGGAGGCCCTGGCTCACGGGAAATACAGCGCCTTGACGGTCTTCACGCCCGGCAGGCGGCAGACGCTCCACAGCAGAGGCTCCGAGATATTGCCGTCGACCGAGAGCAGCAGCACCGCCTCCGATCCCGCATTGCGGCGACCCAGGTGGAAGGTGCCGATGTTGACCCCGGCCTCGCCCAGCGTCGTGCCGATGCGGCCGATGAAGCCCGGCTTGTCCTCGTTGACGACGAACAGCATCGCACCGTTCAGCTCGGCCTCGATGTTGATGCCGATGATCTCGACCAGCCGCGCATCGCGGTTGCCGAACAACGTCCCCGCGACCGAGCGCTCGCCGTCCGGAGTGCGGACGGTGACCCGGACCAGCGTGTGATAGTCGGTGTCGCGCTCGTGGCGGACCTCGGCGATCTCGATGTCACGTTCCCGCGCCAGGAACGGCGCGTTGACCATGTTGACGGTGTCGGAGTGCGGCCGCATCAGTCCCGCCAGCACCGCTGCGGTGATCGGCTTGATGTTGAGTTCGGCCGCTGCGCCCTCGACCTCTACGGTAACCGCGCTCAGGCCTTCGCCGCTGAGCTGGCCGATGAGCAGCCCGAGCTTCTCAGCCAGCGCCATGTACGGACGCAGCCGCGGCGCCTCCTCGGCCGACAACGACGGCACGTTGAGGGCGTTGGTGACGCCGCCGGTGAGCAGGAAGTCGCTCATCTGCTCGGCGACCTGGATCGCGACGTTGACCTGCGCCTCGTCGGTCGAGGCGCCGAGGTGCGGGGTCGAGATGAAGTTCGGGGTGCCGAACAGCGGCGAGGCCTTGGCAGGTTCCTCAACGAAGACGTCGAGCGCCGCACCGCCGATGTGGCCCGAGTCGAGGCCGGCCTTCAGCGCCACCTCGTCGATCAGGCCGCCGCGCGCGCAGTTTATGATCCGCACACCGGGCCGGGTCTTGGCCAGGTTCTCGGCCGACAGGATGTTACGGGTCGAATCGGTCAGCGGGGTGTGGAGGGTGATGAACTCGGCGCGCGCCAGCAGCTCGTCGAGCGTGACCTTCTCGATGCCCAGCGTCTCGGCGCGCTCGGGCGTCAGGAACGGATCGTAGGCGATGACCTTCATCTTGAGGCCAAGCGCGCGGTCGGCGACGATGCTGCCGATGTTGCCGGCACCGATCAGGCCGAGCGTCTTGGCAGTCAGCTCGACCCCCATGAAGCGGTTCTTCTCCCACTTGCCGGCCTGGGTCGAAGCATCGGCCTCCGGCAGCTGGCGGGCGAGGGCGAACATCAGGGCGATGGCGTGCTCGGCGGTGGTGATCGAATTGCCGAACGGGGTGTTCATGACGACGACGCCGGCCGCGGACGCGGCGGGGATGTCGACATTGTCGACGCCGATGCCGGCGCGGCCGATGACCTTCAAATTGATGGCGGCGGCGATGACCTCGCGGGTCGCCTTGGTCGAGGAGCGGATCGCGAGACCGTCGTAGTTGCCGATGATCTTGAGCAGCTCGTCCTTGGACAGGCCGGTGATTTCGTCGACCTCGACGCCACGGGCACGGAAGATTTCGGCGGCCTTGGGGGACATCTGGTCGGAGATGAGGACTTTGGGCATTGGGTGATCTTTCTTCCTGCTCCCCTCCCCTTCAGGGGAGGGGCCGGGGGTGGGAACTTGCTTCTTTCGTGGGTGGGAAGGCTCCACCCGCGGGCCGGGGCAAGCGCGCCGTCTCTCAGACCCTCCCCTGAAGGGGAGGGTGAGGCTACGCGCCGGTCACCTGGTCATGCGCCCAGTCGAGCCACGGCCCGAGCGCCTCGATATCGGTCGTGTCGACCGTCGAGCCGCACCAGATCCGAAGCCCCGGCGGCGCGTCGCGGTAGCCGCCGATGTCGAAGGCCACACCCTCCTTCTCGAGCAGCGCGGCGATCGCCTTGGGGACGTCCTCGCCCGCGCCCGGCAGCGTCAGGCAGACGCTGGTGTTGGAGCGCGTGTGCGCATCAGCCGCCAGATGCTCGACCCACGGCGTCGCCTGGACCCAGCGGTCGAGCGCGACGGCGTTGGCGTCGGCACGCGCGGCCATTTCGACCTGGCCGCCGATCGACTTCGCCCATTCGAGCGCATCGATGCAGTCCTCGACCGCGAGCATCGACGGCGTGTTGATCGTCTCGCCGCTGAACACGCCCTCGACCAGCTTGCCCTTGGAGGTCAGGCGGAAGACCTTGGGGAGCGGCCATGCCGGCGTGTAGCTTTCCAGCCGTTCGACGGCGCGCGGCCCGAGGATCAGCACGCCGTGCGCGCCCTCGCCGCCGAGCGCCTTCTGCCAGCTGAAGGTCAGCACATCGACCTTGGTCCAGTCGACGGGCTGCGCGAACACCGCACTGGTCGCGTCGGCGAGCATCAGGCCTTCGCGGTCGTCGCGGATCCAGTCGTAATTGGGAATGCGTACCCCCGACGTTGTGCCGTTCGAGGTGAAGCAGACGTCGTGGCTCTGCGGCACCCGGGTCAGGTCGGGCAGCTCGCCATAGGGCGCTGAGATCGTTTCCGCGGGCAGCTTGAGCTGCTTCAGCGCGTCGGTGACCCAGCCTTCACCGAAGCTTTCCCACGACAGCATGGTGACCGGGCGCGCGCCCAGCATCGTCCACATCGCCATCTCGTAGGCGCCGGTGTCGGAGCCGGGCACGATGCCGATGCGGTGCGTGTCGGGGACCTGCAGCACTTCCCGGGTCAGGTCGATCGCGAGCTTGAGCCGCGACTTGCCGATCTTGGAGCGATGTGAGCGCCCGAGGCTGTCGGTGGCTAATCCGGCGGCGGACCAGCCGGGACGCTTGGCACAAGGCCCGGACGAAAAGTTTGCGCGCGCGGGGCGCACGGTAGGACGTTCAATCATGGTCTCTCCTCACAGAGAGCACGCGCCGCGTTGGGGCGGCGTGGCCCGTCGGCGTTTGTAGAGACGCGGACGCTGCGGTCAAGCGCAAGAACGTTACGTATCCGTATTGTTTGTCTCCGATCCTTAGCTATAGTTGCGCCGAGGTTAATCGGGGGACACGGAATGAATCGGCACCGCAAGGGCTTTTGGAGTCGCTGTTCGGCGCTGGCGTTCGTCGTGCTCGGCACCGCAGTTCCTGCGAACACATCCGTCTACGTCGACAACCGGCTCGGTGTCGTGGCGGCGGAAAAGCGCGTCGTCATCACGGCGCCGCAGCCGGCCCAGCTCGTCTTCCTCTTCCAGACTAACGGTAAGCCCGACAACGAGGCGACCCAGTTCCTGCAGGCGGCGGTCGAGGCGGATGTTCGCGGCAGTGGCATGTTCTCGGCGGTCAGCGGCGCGCCGGTCACCAGCGGTGGCATACTCAGGGTGACCGTCAACAACATGCCGCAGAAGGGCGCGGTCGCCAGGGGCGCCGTCGTCGGGATGACGTTCGGACTGGTCGGCACCGTGGTCACCGACCAGTATCGCACCACCGTCGAATACCTGCCGGTGTCATCGTCGCTGCCGATTACGCGCTCGGTCGAGCACGCGATCTACACCAGGCTCGGGGCCAAAGCTGCGCCGCAGCACGCCGACAAGGTCAAGAGCGACGTGATCGCGATCAAGACGATCGTCGAGCAAAGCCTGGCGCACGCGCTCAACGACATGGCGGGCGATCCGGTCTTCGCAAGTGGGGCGATTGTCGCGAACGCCTCCGCCGTACCCTGACAGCAGCGACCGCGCTGCTCGTTTCTCCGCCTGGGTCTCGACTCCTTCGCGAAATGGGCAAAGCGCGAGATGGCGACAGAAGCGCCCCTAGACTTGGCCTCCGCTCGCCAAAAGCCTAGACCCCGCGGCCCCGTCCGCTCGCGAGCCCGCCATGCATCCCAATCTTCCCGATCGACTGTTCCCGACCGCTCGCGCCGAAGTGGCCAAGGCCGGGCACCCGACCAGCGTGCCGCAGACCGAGCATCCGGCGTACGAACTGGCCTTTCAAGACAAGGACTTCCTGCTCAAGGACGAGATGCGGCCGGTGCGGCTTCAACTCGAGATGGCGAAGGCCGACCTCGCGCTGTCGGAGGCGGGCATCAAGTCGATGTTCGTGTTCTACGGCTCGGCCCGCATCCCGGCACCCGAGGATGCGCAGGGCTTGATCGACGCCGCAAAAACGCCCGAGGCACTCGTCATCGCCGAGCGGCTGGCGAAGAACTCGCGCTATTACGATGAAGCGCGCAAGCTGGCGCGGCTCGCGTCGGGCGAGGGCGAGGAGGAGCGCTGGTTCACCGTCTGCTCTGGCGGTGGCCCGTCGATCATGGAGGCGGCCAACCGCGGTGCGGCGGACGTCGGCGCGCCGTCTGTCGGGCTCAACATCGTGCTGCCGTTCGAGCAGGTACCGAACCCCTATGTCACCCCCGGCCTGAGCTTCCAGTTCCACTATTTCGCGCTGCGGAAGATGCATTTCCTGATGCGCGCGCGCGCCGTCGCGGTGTTCCCCGGCGGCTTCGGCACGCTCGACGAGTTCCTCGAGCTGCTGACGTTGGTACAGACCGGCAAGATCGCGGCGCTGCCGATCCTGCTGTACGGCCGCGAATTCTGGGCGCGGATCATCAACTGGGAGGCGATGGCCGAGGAGGGTGTGATCGCGCGCAGCGACCTCGACCTGTTCAAGATCGTCGACACCGCGGCCGAGGGCTGGGCGGTGGTGCGGGAGCATTACGGGATCTGAAGGGGCAGGGCGAGCACGACCAACCCTGTCCGAAAACCGCCAGACTCGCCAGCTTAGCGGCGCTAGAACACCGGTATGCAAACCGCCCTCCACACCGACCGGGACGCCTGCTACGCCGCAATCCTGGCGCGCGACCCGGCGACCGACGGGCAGTTCTTCACCTGCGTGAAAACCACCGGCATCTACTGCCGCAGCGTCTGCCCGGCGCGGCCGCCTTACCTCAAGAACTGCAGCTTCGTCGCTACGGCTGCGGAAGCGGTCGCTGCCGGCTACCGCTCCTGCAAGCGCTGCCGCCCAGACAGTGTCCCCGGCAGCCCGGCGTGGGTCGGTAGCGCATCCAGCGTGAGCCGCGCATTGAAACTGATCGAGGGCGGCGCGCTCGATGCTGAGAACGATGGGCGCAGCGAAGGCCTCGGCGACAAGCTCGGGCTCGGCGAGCGGCAGGTCCGCCGCCTGTTCAAGCGCCACCTCGGTGCCTCACCGGTCGCGGTTGCACAGGCCCGCCGTCTCGCTGCTGCCGCTGCGCTGCTCGACGACGGCGCGTTGACGATGGCAGAAGTCGCGCTCGCCGCGGGCTTCGGCAGCATCCGCCGCTTCAACGAAGTCTACGCCGGCATCTACGGCGAAACCCCGGGCCAGCGCCGCCGCCGGGCCAAAGAAGGAGCGACCATGCAACTCGTCCTGTCAGCCTATGCGTCCCCCGTCGGCGACCTGCTCGTCGTCAGCGATGCCGACAGCGCCCTCCGCGCGCTCGATTTCGTCGATTACGAGGCGCGGATGCGGACGTTGCTGGCGCGCCACTACGGCAGCTTCGAATTGAGCGATGGCCCGATCCCGCCCGCCATCGGCCAGGCGCTGAACGCCTATTTCGACGGCGACCTGACGGCGCTCGACGGACTCACGGTCCGCACCGGCGGCAGCGATTTCCAGCGCGGTGTGTGGGCAGCGCTGCGCGCAATTCCCGCAGGCACGACCACCGGCTACGGCGCGCTGGCGGCGATGCTCGGGCGTCCCGGAGCGGCGCGGGCGGTCGGGCTGGCCAACGGCTCGAATCCGATCGGCATCGTCGTGCCGTGCCACCGCGTCATCGGCGCGAACGGTGCGCTGACCGGTTATGCAGGCGGTGTCGAGCGCAAGAAATGGCTGCTGGAGCACGAAGGCGCGCTGCCCAACCGGGCCATGATCTGATACGTCGAGGCAACAATCCTGGGGAGGAATTGGCATGCCGATAGTTGCGACGTGCCTGTGGTTCGAGAAGGATGCCGAGGCCGCAGCCGAACTCTACTGCTCGCTCCTGCCCGACTCGCGCATCGATCACGTCCAGCGCGCCGCCACCGACTATCCGGCGGGCAAGGCGGGCGACCCGCTCCTGGTGCGGTTCACCCTTGGCGGGCACGCGATGCAGGGGCTTAACGGCGGCAAGCCGATGGCCGAGTTTTCGAGCGCTGCGTCTATCTCCGTTGAAACCGCCGACCAGGCCGAAACCGACCGGCTGTGGTGCGCGCTGACCGCCGATGGCGGCAAGGAAATCCAGTGCGGCTGGCTCAACGACCGCTGGGGTATCCCGTGGCAGATCGTGCCGAAACGCTTGACCGAGTTGATGAACGATCCGGACCCGGCCCGGGCGAAACGCGCCATGCTCGCGATGATGGACATGGTGAAGATCGACATCGCCGCGCTCGAGACGGCAGCGAACGGCCACTAGGGCGCAGGGGAAGCCTAGACCTCGAACTCCAGGATCACCGCATCCACCGCCAGCGAGTCGCCGGCTTTGGCGCGTACCTCCTTGATCACGCCCGACTTTTCGGCGCGGAGGATGTTCTCCATCTTCATCGCCTCGACGGTGGCGAGCGGCTGGCCGGCCTCGACCTTGTCACCGGCGACGACGTCGAGCTTCACGATCAGGCCGGGCATCGGGCACAGCAGGTAGCGCGACATGTCGGGCGCTACCTTGGCGATCATATACTTGGCGAGAGTAGCGGCACGCGGGCTGAGGACGCGGACGACATGGCTCGCGCCGGCGGTCGTCAACCGGTAGCCGACCGCGAGCCCGTCGACCGCGACGGCGATAGTGCGGCGGTCTAGGCGAGCGGTGAACAGCGGCTCGCCGACGCGCCACGAGGTGCTGAGCCTATGCTCTTCGCCGTCGATGGTCAGGGCGAAGCCGTCGCCAGCATCCTCGACATTGACTGCGTGGTCGGTGCCTTCGAGCTGGACGATCCAGTCGGTGCCAAACACCGCGCCGCTGCCGTCGAGCTGGCCGTCGATGAGCTGGGCGCGCTCGGCGATGGTAGCGTGGATCACCGCCGCCGTGGCGATCAGTGCAGAGCGCGCGGCATCGTCGACCGGACGGCCGTGGAACCCGTCCGGATATTCCTCGGCGATGAAGGCGGTGGTTACCTCCTCGCCGGCGACGAAGCGCGGGTGGCGCATCAGCGCGCCGAGGAAGTCGATATTGTGGCTGATGCCGCGGACCAGATAGGCGTCGAGTGCCGCCGCCTGCAGCTTGATCGCGGCCTCGCGGGTCGGGGCGTGGGTGATCAATTTGGCGACCATCGGGTCGTAGAAGCGGCTGATTTCGCTGCCCTCGACGACGCCGGTGTCAACGCGGATTCCGTGGCCCTCGGGTGGCACCAGCCGGGTCAGGCGGCCGGTCGAGGGCAGGAAGCCGCGGTACGGGTCCTCGGCATAGATTCGCGTCTCGATCGCGTGGCCGTCGAGCTGGACGTCGGCCTGCTCGAACCCCAGCGGTTCACCGTAGGCAACGCGGATCATGTCCTCGACGAGGTCACGCCCGGTGATCAGTTCGGTGACTGGATGCTCGACCTGTAGCCGGGTGTTCATCTCGAGGAAGTAGAACGAGCGGTCCGCGCCGGCGATGAATTCGACCGTGCCGGCGGAGAAATAGCCGACGCCGCGCGCGAGTGCGACCGCCTGGTCGCCCATCGCCTTGCGCATCTCGGGGGTCACGAACGGGGAGGGGGCCTCCTCGACGACCTTCTGGTGACGGCGCTGGATCGAGCAGTCGCGCTCGTTCAGGTAGACGATGTTGCCCTGCTGGTCACCGAGCACCTGGATCTCGATGTGGCGCGGTTGCTCGACGAACTTCTCGATGAACACCCGGTCGTCGCCAAAGCTGGCGAGCCCCTCGCGCTTGGTCGCCTCGAAGCCTTCGCGGACATCGGCCTCGCTCCACGCCAGCCGCATGCCCTTGCCGCCGCCGCCTGCCGACGCCTTCATCATCACCGGGAAGCCGATCTCGGTGGCAATGCGCACGGCGTGTTCGGTCCCGTCGATCTCGCCAATGAAGCCCGGCACGACCGACACGCCGGCGGCCTTGGCGAGCTTCTTCGATTCGATCTTGTCGCCCATCGCGGCGATCGCCTTGGCTGGCGGTCCGATGAAAGCGATCCCGGCATTGTCGCACGCCTCGCGGAAGCTGGCACGCTCGCTCAGGAACCCATAGCCCGGGTGGACGGCCTGCGCGCCAGTGGACACGCACGCCGCGATGATCGCATCCGCCAGCAGGTAGCTTTCGGCGGCGGGCGGTGGCCCGAGGCGAACGGCCTCGTCGGCCATCTCGACGTGGAGTGCGCCGGCGTCGGCATCGGAATAGACCGCGACGGTCGCGATCCCCATTGCCCGGCAGGATTTAATAACGCGGCACGCAATTTCGCCGCGGTTGGCGATCAAAATCTTGGTGAACAACTGGCGGCTCCCTTGCGCCGCCGTTGAAGCGGGTCGCGCCCGACGCGTCAAGCGAGCG
Source organism: Sphingosinicellaceae bacterium (assembly GCA_019285715.1). Lineage (NCBI taxonomy): Bacteria > Pseudomonadati > Pseudomonadota > Alphaproteobacteria > Sphingomonadales > Sphingosinicellaceae > Sphingosinicellaceae bacterium. The sequence continues at coordinate 2,272,393 of CP079108.1, read as the reverse complement.
CGCGCGGCCCCCGTGCGCAATCGTCGTTACAGGGCGGCAACCAGGGCGAGCGCAGCCTGCGCCAGGCTGATGGCGGCGAGCATCGCGGGCTCGTCGGTGCTGATAGCCGCAGCAACCGCTGAGGTTGCCGCGGTCAAATCGGCCTGAGGAGCGGTATATTTCGGGCTCTGGCTGGGCAACGACGGATCTTCGACCTCCCGGCGGGCCTGGATCACGGCCGCGACGTGCCGGAGCCGAAGCTGCTTGAACACCCGGTTGGTGACGTTGTCGTCGAGCCGGTCGTGAAGCTCGTCGCGCAGGGCGCGAACTTGGGTCATCAGTGCAACTAGCGTGGTCATCCCAGTGTCCCCTTAAAGAACGAATGTGCCGGCGACGGCGGCCACCGCTTCGAGCGCGCCGAGCAGCCGTTCACGATTGAGCTTTGCCTGCTTGGTTCGCTCCGCCTTGGTCCAGTCGGGATGATCGCTGTACGCCTTGAACAGGTCCGCCTGCGCCGTGGCCATGTCGTCGAGCGAGGTATCGACTGCCGCGAGCAGGGTCGGCACCGCGTCGGTGGTGCGTTTTGCCTCGATAATTGTCCGGATCAGTTCCGCGCGGCTCTCCGGATCGGGCGGCCGTCCACCGGCGAGTCCGCGGCCGAGTTCGGTCAGCGCTGCATCGTTGAGCTGGAGGTCGCCGGTAAGGCTGGCATTGCCCCACTCCGCAACCTGCTTCTTGAGGCTGGCGATCAACTTGCCCACCGTTTTATTCTGCAAGGCCACGACATGGCCGAGTTCGCGCACCTTGTGCTGCTCGGCGGCGAGGTCGCCGATCAGCTTGACCAGGTCTTTTATCGCGTTCCCCTGCTCGGCGGTCAGCGTCGGGATGACCGCCAACTTGCCCTTGGTGACGGCATTGAGCGCTGCCTGCGCCTTGGTCGCATAGCCAAAGGCTTCGCCGAGCCGGGCACCGACATCGGGTGCTTCGGCGCTCATTATGGCATTGACCGCGTCGAGATAGGCCGCAAGAGCGGCAATCGTCTCGGTGGTCGGCTTCAATGCCTGTTCGCGGATAGGCCGGAGCGAAACCGTCTCGTCACCGGCTGCGGCCGCTGTACCTAAGGGGCGGCAGGTAAGCGCGTTCGAGGCGTGGCGCGACGCGACCTCGTCCCCCCGCAGTATGATTTCTTCCGTCCAAGCGCAGGTCGGAGAATTCGCCACCAGGGCAATATTGGCGTTTTCGCGCGCAGTCCGGACGCGGTCCATGAACCCGCTCGTGGCGTTGGTCGCAGCCGCGCCCGCGGCCCCGAGTGTCTGGCCCCGGTCGAGCCGAGTGGCGTTCGTCGCGCAGCCCGCCAGCAGCGCCGCGGTCAGGAGCAGCACAGTCGGTTTCATGGTCCGTGCAGGCATCGATATCTCCCCGGGTTGAGCCGGGTCAGATAACTCCAGTTCGGCCCCGGCGCGGTACGCCTTGCACACTAACCGCGTGAGTTGACGCACTCAAAGCGGAATATTGTCGTGCTTCTTCCAAGGGTTCTCGAGCTTCTTGGTGCGCAGCTTGCGCAGGCCCACTGCGATCCTCCGGCGGGTCGAATGGGGCATGATGACCTCGTCGATGAAGCCCATGCTGGCCGCCACGAACGGGTTGGCGAAGCGCGCCTCGTACTCCGCGGTGCGCTCGGCGATTTCTTCCTTGGACTTGCCCCGGAAGATGATCTCGACCGCGCCCTTCGCCCCCATCACCGCGATCTCGGCGGTCGGCCAGGCGTAGTTCAAATCGCCACGCAGGTGTTTGGAGGCCATGACGTCGTAGGCGCCGCCATAGGCCTTGCGGGTGATCACGGTGATCTTGGGGACGGTCGCCTCGGCGTAGGCGAAAAGCAATTTTGCACCGTGCTTGATGATCCCGCCAAGCTCCTGCGCCACGCCGGGCAGGAAGCCGGGAACGTCGACAAAGGTTACGATCGGAATGCTGAAGGCGTCGCAGAACCGCACGAAGCGTGCCGCCTTCTTGGCGCTGCTGATGTCGAGGACGCCGGCCAGCACCATCGGCTGGTTGGCGACGATGCCGACCGAATGGCCGTCGATGCGCGCGAAGCCGATGATGATATTGGCGGCGTGGGCGGGCTGGACCTCGAAAAATTGGCCTTCGTCGGCGATCTTCTGGATCAGCTCGTGCATGTCGTAGGGCTGGTTGGCCGACGCCGGGACCAGCGTGTCGAGGCTCGGCACCATGCGCTCGGGGTCGTCGGCGGACGGGCGGAAGGGCGTCCCGTCGCGGTTGTTGAGCGGCAGATAGTCGAAGAAGGTCCGAGTCCGCAGCAGCGCGTCGATGTCGTCCTCGCACGCGAGGTCCGCGACGCCGGACTTGGTCGAGTGGGTGATCGCGCCGCCGAGGTCCTCCTGCGTGACGATCTCATTGGTCACGGTCTTGACCACGTCAGGACCGGTGACGAACATGTAACTCGAGTCTTTCACCATGAAGATGAAATCGGTCATCGCTGGCGAATAGACCGCGCCGCCGGCGCACGGCCCCATGATCAGGCTGAGCTGCGGGATGACGCCCGACGCCAGCACGTTGCGCTGGAAGACCTCGGCATAGCCGCCGAGCGAGGCGACGCCCTCCTGGATGCGCGCGCCGCCCGAGTCGTTGAGGCCGATGACGGGCGCGCCGACCTTCATCGCCATGTCCATGATCTTGCAGATCTTCTGGGCATGGCGTTCCGACAGCGAGCCGCCGAAGACGGTGAAGTCCTGGCTGAACACGAACACTAGTCGGCCGTTGATCGTGCCGGAGCCGGTGACCACACCGTCGCCGGGGATCTTCTGCTTCTCCATGCCGAAGTCGACCGAGTTGTGCTCGACGTACATGTCGAGCTCCTCGAAGCTGTTCGGGTCGAGCAGCACGTCGAGGCGCTCGCGGGCGGTGAGGCGGCCCTTCTTGTGCTGCGCATCGATGCGGACCTGGCCACCACCCATGCGAGCGGCTTCGCGGCGGCGTTCGAGTTCGACGAGGGTCTTGAGCATCGGGCCTCCTGTGTGCAGGGGGCTTAGCAGGGGGCTGGCGGAATTGTCACGCGTGCGGCAGACTTGTTTCGGGTCTTTGATGCTCGGGTCTCGGGGAACGGGTCATGCGGTTCGTCATCGGCAGTCTGGTCGCGGGCGCGGTGATGTGGCTGCTCGGCTTCGTGTTCTACGGGCTGTTGTTCGATGTCGGCTGGGCGACGGCGCCCGAGGCGACGCAACTGGCGATCCAGTCGGCGTTGAAAGCGCTCCCACACACCGGCAGCTACGCGATCCCTATGGGCGAGACCCCGGCGATGATGGCCGCCCATGCGTCCGGACCGATTGCGCAGGTCGTCTACAACGCTCGCGGGTACCCGATGGTCGACCCGGCGACGTTCATCGGTGGGTTCGTGCAGTTCGCGGTCGTCGCGGCGATGCTGGGCTGGCTGCTGCACGGCCTCGGCGCGCGGGTCGACTTCATCGGGCAGGCGCGGGTGGTGATCGGGCTGGCCGCGGTGGCGGTGGTCTACATCCACCTCGCGGACCCGGTCTGGTATCACGCCGACTGGCGCAACGCGGTGTTCAAGTCGGTAGCGGACCTCGTCATCCTAAGCGCCGGGGGGCTGGTCATGGCACGCTGGTTCGTGACTCGGCGGTCGACCGGGCTGCGCTAGGGCGACCCTAACCGGGTGTTAACAGTAAGCATCCTAACATATTGATAACACTCAAGCCATCGACTTGAACAGACCCATCATGGGTGTCAACTCTGACAATTCTGGGCCGACCTACAGGAGCCGCAGCAGGGCTCTGGCCGCCGCCAGTGACGCCCGGCGCGCGGCTTGCGGCTTCTCGGCAAGCGGGTCGGCCCCCCATTGCTCGGCTTGCCACAGCTCGTCGAGCTCGCCCGCCGCCCAAGCCGCATCCGGCTCGATTACCCCTTCCGCGAACGCCAGCCCGATGACCGCAGACCCGGTGATGGTCACCACCTGCGACAGCGCCGCCAGCCGGAAGGCGTCGAAGGCCGCATACGCCGTCCCGATCCGGGCCAGCGTCGCCGGTGGCTGCGGCTGGTGGGCGATGGCGGTGGTCGGCACCAGCGCGACGTCGTAGCGGCGCGCGAGCCACGCCAGCAGCGGGTCCCACAGCTCCGCCTGCCGCGCTACCAGCGGCGCCGGCCCCTCGGCACGGTAGGCGAGCACGTCGGTCCCGGCATAGGCCGCGAGGCTGGCGGCGAAGGCGGCATGCTCGGGCGCGATGCGGTCGATGGCGGCGTTCGACAGCCCGGTCAGCGGCATCGTCGCGGGCTGGACCCGGTCGCCCTGTGCCGCCCACTCGCCGACCACGGCGTCGGCCAGCGCCGGCGTCGGCAGCACCAGCGTCGCCCGCGCCGGGGTGCGCACCGGCTTGCCGTCGAGGGCGATGCTCCAGCCGCCGTCGACGGGAACCGCCGCCGCCGCGGTGTAGAAGCGCTTCATCGGCCAGCCTACTTGGCGGGCGCGTCGAGCGTCGCGATGGTGCGGGTGGTCGGCGCGGTGCCCCTCATCGACGCCGCGACCTTCTCGGCGCCCTCCAGCGCACGCAGCACATTGCCGCCCGCCAGCTTGGCGATGTCGACGTCGCTCCAGCCGCGCTTCATCAGCTCGGCCAACAGCGCCGGGTAGGTGTCGACGCCGTTCAGCCCCTCGGGAGTCTCCGGGATGCCGTCCAGGTCGCCGCCAATGCCGACGTGGTCGTGGCCGGCAACCTTGACGATGTACTCGATGTGGTCCGCGACCTGCGCCAGCGTCACCGGCGGCTTCGGGTGCGCCTTCTCCCATTCCACGAGCGCCGCTGCTGCACGCTCGGGCTGGCCGATGTACAGCCCCGAGAACGGCGGCGTGTTGAAGCTCGCCTTGGCCCCGGCGCGCGCCGAGTCCCACGCGTTGCGCTCCGCCGAGACATAGGTCGTGGCGTAGTTGACCATGACCACGCCGCCATTCGCCGCGAGCAGCTTGAGCACGTCGTCGGGGACATTACGGGGGTGGTCGTCGAGGCCGCGCGCCGACGAGTGCGAGAAGATCACCGGAGCCTTCGACACCGCCAGCGCGGCGCGCATCGTCGACGGCGCAACGTGGCTGAGGTCGATCAGCATGCCGAGCCGGTTCATCTCGACCACGACCGCCTTGCCGAACGGCGTCAGGCCGTCGTGTTGCGGGTTGTCGGTGGCGCTGTCCGCCCATTTCGTCGTCAGCGCGTGGGTAAGCGTCATGTACCGCGCGCCGAGGGCGTAATAGGCCCGCAGCGCCGGCATCGACTCGCCCATCTGCGCGCCGCCCTCGACTCCGATCAGCGAAGCGATGCGCCCGGCCTTGTGGATGCGGCGTACGTCGGCGGCGGTGTAGGCCATCTCGAACACCGTGGGATAGCGCGCGGCGATGCCGCGGACGATGTCGATCTGTTCGAGCGTCGCCTTGATCGCCTCGGCACCGCTCAGCCGCGCGTCGACATAGACCGACCAGAACTGCCCACCGACGTGGCCGGCGCGAAGGCGCGGGATGTCGGTCATCAGCGGGTGCTTGAACGTCCGGCTGTCGGCGCTGAGGTCGACCGCCCACCAGCCCTCGCCGAAGTCCTCGCGGAGGTTCTCGGCCCAGTCATTGTGCCCGTCGATAAGCGGCGTCGCCTTGAGCACCCGGTCGATGCGCGTGTCATAGGGCGTCGCCGCCATCGTCGGGGCTGCCAGGCCGAGTGCCAGAGCCAGAATTCCAATCGTGCGCATCGTCGCTCCCAGCTTGATGTCGGTCTTGTCACAGTGTCGCGGGCGCGTGGCAAGGTTGCTCCGCCGCAACGCCGTGCCGCGCCCGGAACGGTTAGGCGATACAGGTGTTTTCATGGGACCGGCGCGTAACGGCCGGATCGAAGGATTGGGAGGAGACAGCGTGAACAAGCTATTTGCCATCACCCTTGCGGCAGCGGTTGTCGTCGGCGGCACCTCGGCAGCGAGCGCCCGTGATGGCTGCGGTCGCGACGGCCACCGCGGCCCGGCAGGCCACTGCCGACCGAACCGCGGCGGCGAGGTCGTGGTCGTGCGCCCGGCCGTCGGCGTGTTCTATCCTGGCCGTGGTTATTGGGACGGGCGGCGCTATTATCAGCACCGCTACCGTCACCACAACGGCTGGCGCTACCGGTAGTCGCCGGATACGGCGCGCTAACGGTCCACTATCGGAACGAGAGCGCGCCGTCGTCCGTTTGGGCCGGCTGGAGGAGTTGCAATGGCAGCACGTGCCTATTGGTCGGGACAACTGCGGCTCGCGCTGGTCTCGATCCCGGTCGAGATCTATTCCGCCACCAAGTCGGCGGCGACGATCGCCCTCAACCAGATCCACGAACCCACCGGCAAGCGTATCAAGTACGAGAAGACCGTCCCCGGCATCGGCGCGGTCGACCCCGACGAGATCGTCAAAGGCTACCAGGTCGAGAAGGGCCAGTACGTCTTGATCTCGGACGAGGAGGTCGAGGGCCTTAAGCTCGAAAGCAAGCGCACCCTTGAGCTCGTCCAGTTCGTCGATGCCAGCGAGATCGACGCGATCTATTTCGAGAAGCCGTATTTCGTCGTGCCCAAGGACGAGTTAGCGGAGGAAGCCTTCCGTGTCGTCCGTGACGCGATGCGTTCGGCCAAAAAGATTGGCCTTGGCCAGCTCGCGATGCGCGGACATGAGTATCTGGTCAGCCTCAAGCCCTGCGGGCGCGGCATGGTCCTCGAGACGTTGCGCTACGAGGAGGAGGTCAACAAGGCGAGCGGCTTCTTCCGCGCTATCTCCGACGAGGCCCCGCCCGAGGAGCTGATGGAGCTGGCCAGCGCGCTGATCGACAAGCGCACAAAGAAGTTCGACCCGTCGGTGTTCAAGGACCGCTACGAGGACGCGCTCAAGGCGCTGATCGACGTCAAGCGAGGCAAGAAGGGCGCGACCGTCGAGACCGACGAGACCGCTCCAAGGGCGTCTAACGTCATCGACCTGATGGCGGCGCTAAAGGCGTCGATCGAAAAGGGCGGCGGCAGCGATGCGCCCGCCGCGCCGAATATCAAGCCCAGGCCGGTGAAAACCCCGGCGCGGCGCACTCCAGCCAAGGCACCGGCGCGGAAGCGGGCGTGAGCGACAGCCTCGCGACCTACAACGCCAAGCGCGACTTCAAGAAGACGCGCGAGCCCGCCGGCGAGGCCGGGCGCGCGACCGGCAACAGCTTCATGGTCCAGAAGCACGCGGCGACCCGCCTGCACTGGGACTTCCGCCTGGAACTCGACGGCGTGCTGCTGAGCTGGGCCGTGACCCGCGGGCCGTCGACCAATCCGGAGGACAAGCGCCTCGCGGTCCGGACAGAGGACCACCCGCTCAGTTACGCGACCTTCGAGGGCACGATCCCAGCGGGCGAGTACGGCGGCGGCACGGTCATGCTGTGGGACCGCGGCACCTGGGAGCCGCAGGACGATCCTCGCGTCGGCCTGAAGAAGGGCAAGCTGCACTTCACACTGCACGGTGAGCGCATGAAGGGCGAGTGGGTGCTCGTCCGGCTCAAGCCTGAGGGCAAGCGCGAGAACTGGCTGATGCGGAAGGTCGAGGACGAGTTCGCGACCGGTGACTTGGGGGCCGAGCACATGACCAGCGTCGAGAGTGCGCGGACGATGGAGGCGATCACGAACGGGGAAAAAAGCGCCGCGAAGGGCGCCACACCCACCCCCACCCCCTCCCTGAACAGGGAGGGGAGCAGCAAGACCAAGCGGGTTCCTGCTAATGAGGAGAGTAATCCGGCCAAGCGGGTCCGCCTCCCTGAAGGGGAGGGGCTCGGGGTGGGTACTCCGAAGCCGCGTGCGAAGGACTCCGCCAAACCACCCGCCTTCCAGGACCCCCAACTCGCCACCCTCGTCGACACCCCGCCGACCGGCAACGACTGGCTCCACGAGACCAAGTACGACGGCTACCGCGCGCTCGTCGCGGTCGGCGGCGGTAAGTGCATCGCCTACACCCGCTCCGGCCTCGACTGGACCACCAAGTTCCGCGTCGTCGCTGATGCGGCCGCCAAGCTGCCATGCTCAACGGCGCTGATCGACTGCGAGATCGTCGCCCTAGACAACGCCGGCAAGCCGAGCTTCGGGGCCCTCCAGAACGCGCTCAAAGATGGCGGCCCGATCCTGGCCTTCGCCTTCGACCTGCTCGAGCTCGACGGCACCGACGTGGCCGCGCTGCCGCTGGTCGAGCGCAAGGCGCGGCTCGCTCATCTGCTTGAAGGCATCGACCCGCCGCTGCACTATTCGGAGCACGTCCGGGGCGGCGGCGAGAAGCTGTTCGCTGCCCTGTGCGCCGGCGGCTACGAGGGCGTTATCAGCAAGAAGGCCGACGTCCGCTACCGGGCAGGCCGCGCCGGCACGTGGCTCAAGTCGAAGTGCCTGCACCGCCAGGAGTTCGTCATCGGCGGCTGGTCGACCAGCGAGAAGGGCAGGGGCTTCGCGTCCCTGCTGCTCGGCATCTACGAGGGCGAGAAGTTTGTCTATGCCGGCCGCGTGGGCACCGGCTTCGACGACAAGACGCTCGAGGACCTGACCGCGAAGCTTGCGGCGCTGAAGGCCGACAAGCCCGCCTACGCCGACAAGCTGCCCGCGCTGGCTCGACGCGGCGCGAACTGGGTCCGGCCCGAGCTTGTCGCGGAGGTCGCCTTCACCGAGTTCACGGGCGACGGCCACCTGCGCCACCCAAGCTTTCTGGGGCTGCGCGCGGATAAGCCGGCGCGGGAGGTGGTGCGCGAGCTGACGCAAGGCGAGACCGTCCCCGAGGGGAAGCCTGCCGCGAAGGCCAAGGCGGCACCAAAGCTCGCTCCCGCTTCCACAGGCAGCGGCGTCGTCATCTCCTCGCCCGACCGCATCGTCTTCCCCGAACTCGGCATGACCAAGGGCGCGCTCGCCGCTTATTACGAGACCGTCTCCGCCGCGATGATGCCCGACCTCGCCCGGCGCGCGATCAGCCTCGTCCGCTGCCCGCAGGGTCGCGCCAAGCAGTGCTTCTTCCAGAAGCACGACAGTGGCATGTTCCCCGACAGCGTCCATTCGGTCGAGATCGCCGAGAGCGGCGGCAAGACCGAGCCCTACCTCTACGTCGAGGACTCCGCGGGACTGCTCGCTTGCGTCCAGATGGGGACCATCGAGTTCCACGGCTGGGGCAGCCGCGTCGACGACATCGAGCGCCCCGACCGGCTGGTCATTGACCTCGATCCCGACGAGGCGGTCAGCTTCGAGGCGGTCAAGCTGGCGGCCGAACTGGTCCGCGACCGGCTTAAGTCGCGCGGCCTCGACAGCGCCCCGATGCTGAGCGGCGGGAAGGGCGTGCACGTGGTGGCGCCGCTAGTGCCGCGTGCGGAGTGGCCCGAGGTCAAGGCGTGGTGCAAGGCCTTCGCCGAGAGCCTGGAGGCTGAAGCTCCCGATGCCTTCGTCGCGGTGATGAGCAAGGCCAAGCGCAAGGGCCGCATCTTCGTCGACTATCTCCGTAACCAGCGCGGCGCGACCGCGGTGCTGCCCTACTCGGTGCGGGCGCGTGCGGGTGCCGGGGTTGCGGTGCCGGTGACGTGGGCGGAGCTGCGCGAGGTCAAGGCGGCGAACCTCTTCAGCGCGGCCGATCCGGCGGCGGTGCTGGCACAGGCGGCCCGCAAGCGCGAGCCGGCGAAGGCGCGGCCATTGCCGAAGGCGTAGCCGCTATCCTCGCCAGCCGTTCCAGCGCAGCGTCGCCACGTCGACCCGCGCCGGGATCGTGCCTTGCGCCAGCAGCGCGTCGGCGACCTTCTGCTCGGCCGCCATGATCGCGGCGTCGAGCGGGACCAGCGCAAGGTCCTGCCGGGCCGCAACCCGCGCTGCGACGTGAGGCGTCAGCCCAGCCGCCGTCGCCATGATATCGGCGAGACCCTTGCGGTTCGTCGTTGCCCATGCCGCGGTCGCTTTCAGGGCGCTGAGGACGGCGCGTAGCGTGTCGGGTTGTGCCTTGGCAAAATCGGCGTTGGCGGTCAGGAACGACAGGCTTGCCGCAAGCGATGCGCCGCCGACGAGGACACGGGCACGGTGCTCGACTTCGGCACTGGCGAAATACGGATCCCACACTGCCCAGGCGTCGAGGCTGCCACCTGCAAAGGCAGCGGCGGCATCGTCGGGGGCGAGGTTGACCGCCTCGACATCAACCGGGGTCAGCCCGGCGGCGGCGAGTGCCGTACGGACGAAGCGCTCGGCGGACGTGCCGCGCAGCCAGGCGACGCGCTTGCCTCGCAGCTCGGCGGCGGTCTGCAGCTTCGACCCGGCGGGCACGAGGATCGCAGCGGCCGCACCGCTGACCGGCTGGGCGGCGACGTAGACGATTCGTGCGCCTTGGCTTTGCGCAACGATCGGCGGGGTGTCGCCAGTGCCGCCAAGGTCGATCCCGCCGACGCTCATCGCCTCGAGCAGGGGCGGCCCGGCGGCGTAGCCATGCCACACCACTTTGGCAACATCATCGAGATCACCGCGCGCCTTGGCGATCAGCAGCAGGCCGTTCTGGTAGCCGATACGAATGCGAGGGCGCTTCGAGCACGCCGCCAGCGCCGCCGATGCGATCAGCAGGGTGCGGCGGTCAATCATCGTCAGACTGTCGCCGATGACCCACGCGCCCGCAAGGCACAGTTGGACCAGTCCCGGCTACGGGCGGCGGAGGACCAGCCCCTGCCACCCGTCCCAGGTCAGAAGCTGACGCGCCCGGTGACGCCGTAGTAGCGATCAGCATCGCGTGGGATCTGGTAGCGATAGCCGCCGCTTGGGCCGCCGTTGATGATCGATGCGGCAAAGCTTTTGTCGGTCAGGTTGCGGACCTGGAAGGTCAGTTTGTAGTGGTCGTCCTTGTCCATGACCGAGGCGCTGAGGTTGATCAGGCCGTAGCCCTGGATGGTCCCGGCGGCGCGCTGGACCGGGTCGGCGGAAAACAGCGACAGCTCCTTCGACTGGTACGACGCCTGTGCCCCGACACCGAAGTCGACCGCGCCGCCGGTGCGCAAGCGGTAGTCGGCGCCGACATTGCCCTTCCACTTGGGCGCGAAGCCGAGCGGCGTACCCGACGGAATAACCCCGGTGGGATTACCATTCGGCACCTTGAACTTGTCGACGTGCGCGTCGGTGTAGGCGACGCCGCCCGAGAAGTTCAGGTCGCGCCCGGCGCGGAACACCGCGTCCAGCTCGCCGCCGCGGGTCGAGACGTCGCCGGCGTTGGTGAAGCGGGTGACCACGACGCCCGCCGCGAGGTCGGGGTTGTTGGCCTGGAAGTTGTGATACTTGGCGTAATAGCCGGCGAGGTTGAGCGTCAGCTTCCCGTCGAACAGCGTGTTCTTCAGGCCGATCTCGTAGGCGTTCGAGGTCTCCGGCGCGATCTCGTTGGTGCCGGTATAGGTCAAATTGTAGAAGACGTTGAACGCCGGGCCCTTGTAGCCGCGCGAGTAGGTCGCATAAGCGGTGCTGGCCTCGCTGACGTCGAACTGGGCGCCGGCCTTGCCCGACCAGTTGTCGTTGGTGGCGCGCGCCCGGAACGGCACGCCGTTGGAGACGCCGCCGCCCAGGCCATTGTTGTAGACTCCGGCGTCGAAGTTGCCGTTGATGCCCGGTCCGGCCAGCGTCGTGACCCGGCTGTGGAAGACATCGAGCTGGTCGATCGTGTAGCGGACGCCGCCGATCAGCCGGAAGCGCGTCGCGATGTTGAGCGTGCCCTGGCCGAACAGCGCGACGTTCTTGAACACCGAGCCGAAGTCGGCGGTGCCGGTCGGGAAGGTCGACGGCGCGGCGAGCGGGCTGGTGCACGGCGTCAGCACGCCGGCCGGCAGGCCGGCACCGCGCGCTGCCGTGCAGACTTGGTCGTTGCGCGTGAAGATGCGCTCCGATTCAGCCCGCGAGTAATAGAAGCCCGCGACGTAGTCGAAGAACTGGTGGCCCGGCGACGTCAGGCGCAGTTCCTGGCTGAACGTGTTGCCGGTCTGCGGGCCGAAGTCGTGGAGCTGGTTGACCCCGACATAGGCCTGCGGGAGGAAATCGCCGTCGCGGATCTCGGTGTTCTTGTAGTTCCGGTAGGCGGTGATCGAGGTGACGGTCAGGTCGCCGAGCTCGACGTCGGCCTGGCCCGAGAAACCGTAACCGGTCTCCTTGGTCTGGGTGACGAGGTTCTGGCTGATCGAGCGCGTGTCGGTGCCCTTGATCGTCGGCAGCACGGTCTGGATCAGCGCCAGCGCGGCGGTGTTGACCGTGCCGTTGGCGTTCAGCGGCGGTCCGGCGATGACCTCGGCGCAGCAATCGTCGTTGTTGTGGTGATAGTCGGCGATGAAGGTCAGCTTGACCGTGTCGCTGGCGTCCGCCTCGATGATCCCGCGCGCGCCGTAGTGCTTGAAACCGTTGACGCGGCGGTCGACGTCGGGCGCGACGTTGTGGATGTTGCCATCGTACTTGTCATAGAAGCCGGTGATGCGGCTGCGGATGTTCGCCGACAGCGGAACGTCGAGCGCACCGCGAACCCGGTATTCGTTGCCGTTGCCGAAGTAGTAACCGCCCTCGACATAGCCACCGAGTTCCTTGCCCGGGCGCTTCGAGACGATGTTGATGACGCCGGCGGACGAATTCTTGCCGAACAATGTGCCCTGCGGCCCACGCAGCACCTCGATGCGTTCGATGTCGACGAGGTCGCTGAACGCCTCACCGGCGCGGCTGAAGACGACGCCGTCGAGCACGGTCGACACCGACGGCTCGCCGGCGATCGAGAACGTCGCGGTGCCGACGCCGCGCAGGAACAGCGACTGGTTCAGGGTCGTGCCCGACTTCAGGAAGTTGAACGACGGCACCAGGTACTGGGCGCCCTCGAGGCTGACCTTGCCCTGGGCGGCGAGCGCATCGCCGCTAATCACCGAGACGGCCACCGGCACGTCTTGCAGCCGCTCCGAACGCTTTTGAGCGGTGACGATGATATCACCAGTATCGCCCGCATCGGCCGTAGCCTCGCCGGCCGGCGAGCTTGTCGCCGCCGGGGCGTTCGGCGCCGCGGGTGCCTGGGCAAATGCGGTCGAGGCGGCGAGCGCGAACAGCGCGGTTCCGGCGAGCGTCAACGAACGGATCATGTATCCCCCAAAGGATCGTTTCGACCGTCAGGCCTGTTGCGTCCCCCAATACTCCGCCAAAGCCGTCGAGGCATTAAAATTGCGCCGGCACCGAAATCATATCAGGCTGCTGGGATATAAAAGAGACAGAGCCGTTATCAGGGTGTTAGCCGGAGGCGCGGTTTCCGCGGGCGCGACGTCGTCATGCCCGCCGCACCGATGCCCCGGCGCGGCGTGCCGCCACGTGTCGCCCCTCCCATTCGACGGAGCCTTGTGCCATTCACCTGGCTTATGTCCGAGCCTGCACTTTTCCACGAGCCGCGCGCCCTCACAGCGGTGGGGGCAAAGCCGTCGCGCCGCGTGCCGGCGACGCTCGGGCATGGGTCGCCGGGCCGGTGATCTACAAGTCGGTCGCCATCGTCGGGGCGGGGTTCTCGGGCTCGCTGCTTGCCATCAACATCCTGCGCCATGCCGGGCCGGAGGCGACGCTGGTCGAGCGGCGGCCGGTGTTCGGGCGCGGCACCGCCTACACCGCGCCGCATCCGTCGCACCTGCTCAACGTCCGCGCCGGCAACATGAGCGCGCTCAGCGACCGGCCGCAGCACTTCGCCGAGTGGTGCACGGCGCGGGGGCTGGGCGGCGGCGGCGACTTCGCCCAACGCAAGGTCTACGGCGAGTACCTCGGCGAGCTGCTCGAGCGCTCCAGCGCCCGCGCCGGCGAGCGCTTGCACCTGGTCCGCGACGACGTCGTCGGGGCGGAGGTGAGCGAGGCCGGCGTCACGCTCCGGTTCGCCGACGGCCCGCCGCAGAGCTTCGACGCGGTCGTCGTCGCGGTCGGCAACCTGCCGCCGCACGCGCCGCCGGGGCTCGATCCCGACGCCTTCGACGGCGACGTCTACGCCCATGACCCGTGGGACCCCGCCGTCGTCGAGGGGCTGACCGACGACGACACCGTGCTGCTGATCGGCACCGGGCTGACCATGGTCGACGTGGCGCTGTCGCTCGATGCAGCCGGCTTCGGCGGCAAGGTCGTCGCGATGAGCCGTCGCGGCCTGCTGCCGCGCCCGCACGTGCCGCCCGGACCGCCGGGGGACCGCAACGAGAAGCCGACCAGCCGCGCGTCGGCGCTGCTGCGGGAGGTGCGCGAGCGGGCCGAGGCCATCGGCTGGCGCGCCGCGGTCGACGAGCTCAGGCCCTTCACCCAGAGCCTGTGGCTGTCGGCCACGGTCGAGGAGCGCACCCGCTTCATGCGCCACCTGCGACCATGGTGGGATGTCCATCGCCACCGCCTCGCCCCCGCCGTCGCCGCCAAGGTCGAGGCCATGCGCGCCGCCGGGCGGCTCAGCATCGTCGGGGGCAAACCGTCGCGCTTCGCCCGGTCGGGCACCGGCATCGAGGTCGAGTGGCGGCCCCGCGGGGCGGACGCGACGCAGGCGCTGGCGGCGCGCCGGGTGGTCAACTGCACCGGGCCGCAGGGCGACCTGGCGCGCTCGACCGAGCCGCTGCTGCGCGGCCTGATCGCCGGCGGCCACGCGCGCGCCGACGCCAACCGGCTCGGGCTCGACGTCGACAGCCAGAGCCGGCTGATCGGGGCGGACGGCCAGCCCCACCCGCGCCTGTTCGGCCTCGGCCCGATGACCCGCGGGGCCTTCTGGGAGATCGTCGCCGTCCCCGACATCCGGACCCAGGTGTGGACCGTGGCGCGGCGGCTGGCGCAGGCGCATTGGGTCGGGGGCGAGGGGCTGTAGCGGCCCAGATTACTGAGAGTTTACACCCAGGTGGCGTCCTCGAATACGGCAGGTCCGTGCGGGAGCGAATGACTTAACAACGGCTTAGACGTGCGGAGCTGGCGGAGACGGACGCTGGCCCGACCGCAGTGTACCGGATCGGTGCGCTGTAGGACAGCCTCGCGCGCGGTTCGCCAGAATGACGGCTGGGCGGTTCAGCGCGCCGGCACGACCCGCAGCGTGCCGGCGGGCGTCGGCGCGATCAGGTCCGCGGCGGGCACGGTGCCGCCGAGCCAGTCGGCCCAGTGTTCGCGCGGCATCAGGACGATCTGGCGGGAGTGGTAGGGGGCGATGTCGGGGCCGGGATCGCAGGTCAGCATGGTCCACGCCTCGCCGGTGCCGTCCTTGCCGAGACTGACCCCGGCGCGCCACAGCCCGGCGACGCAGAACAGGGGGCGGGAGTCGGGGTCGGCCGCGTCGGGGCCGCTGGCGTGGTCGCCGTCCGGCTCAGCACCGTGGTCGCCGTCCGGCTCCGCACCGTGGTCGCCGTCCGGCTCCGCACCGTGGTCGCCGTCCGGCTCCGGGGGCATGGTGAACAGCCACTTGTCCTTGCGCTTGGGCTTGGGTTCGCCGGGCAGCGGTTCGGCGTCGGTGAACTCGTAGAAGCCGTCGAGCGGGATCAGGCAGCGGCCGCCGGTATTCGTGTTGGTGAAGCTCCGCCCTTCGGAGCGGAAGTTGTACACCGGCTTGCCGGCCCCCTTGCCCGAACCCGGCCCGACCCAGCTCCACCGCCGCTGCACCAGCTCGTGCGCGGCGCCGCGCAGCCGGACGATGGCGGCGGGGTCGGTGATGCGGATGCTGTCGAGCGGCGCCAGGTTCGGCAGCCCCTCCGGGAAGGTCAGCTCGATCCGCACCTTGCGGAAGTCATCGCGGATCAGGTTGAGCGCGGTGCGGCGGGCGGCTTCGTTGCACATCGAAGGCGGCCTAACGGTTTAGTACAGTTACACGGCGACTTGTGCCGAAACTAGCGACAGATAAACGACACTCTATAGCCCAAGCTTCCATGCAGTTAATATCGACCAAGACGGTCTCGTTCTTCTTTAAGTTTTATCAAAGATGAAACTAGCAAGTCCATGTCGGTCGAAGGCTTAGGCTCTCCATCAGCTCGCGCTTGTTGGCGCGCCCTCCGCGCATGGGTCAGAGCTTGCGGCAATCGATCCTTTAGCTGAGCAAAAATACCTTTGTCAGATTTACCGTAAGCAGGAATCTCGGCCTTCAAAGATCGAATCATATTGTCACCAGGTGAACGGCCTCCTGTTCGCACAATCGTCCTTCTTGAGAATCGAAAATGCAGGAGATACCAATACTCGAACGTTGGATGAGACACGATCGTAGTTATCGGAACCCCGTTCCTACGTTCCTGACGAGCAAGCTGAAGAGCAGGATTAAACGTCGTATGCTCATCCCTATCAATAACGCAATATACAGTATCAATTGATGAGTCTTCACGATATACTGCCAGAGCGTATTTCACAACGCTTAGCGGATCGCTACCACACTCCTCTCCGTAAACTCGAATATTGCTCAACAGGAATTCCTGCCGCAACCCATCGAGATAATAGGGTTCAGTACACGAACCTTCACAGACAATAGCAATCCGACGCTGCGGGGCATATATTTCTTGCCGACGTCCAAGGAGCGCAGGCCCTCTGTAACTCAGCTGAGGCCTACTACGCGTCATGGTACGAACGCGTTACGGGTATCCCACCATATCGCCCTCCTAGATAACCCCGCAAGAATGACTCGTTCTGCTTCGGCTTAAACTCCGAAAGCGGGTACAAACGAGACCCAGCCTCAGGTGTTTTATCGATAAACCAAACTTGATCTGAGCGCAGCATGTTTTCTCGAAGAAGTGTCGCCTCATGACAGGTTATAATAAGCTGAGCGTTACTAGTATTTTTGCTCGAGTCAAAAAACATTGAAACTAACGCCTTCAGCGCAAGAGGATGTAATCCGCTATCTAGTTCATCAATAACCAAAGTATAACCACGCTTAAGGGTCTCAAGCCAAGGACCAGCTAAGTTGTACAAAATATTCGTGCCAGTGGATTCGTCTTCCATATCAAAGCTCACAAGATCCCCGTTGATCGATCTACGCGCGATCTCTGCCTGATATAATTTGCGCCCCTTCATGTTCTTTATGACTTCTGTGCGCACCTCATTTGGAAGATCTTCTGGTAAGTCGCTTTCGCGAAAATCTTCTTCAGTTGTTATGACATCACAAACACCCGGATCCACCGAACGCAAGATATCCAAGACAGACGTTTTACCTTCCGCAGCATGACAAATAGAAGAAGTGACAGATTGACTTATCTGTTCTTGTCCAAGCAAAACGCGAAACTTTCCACTAAGCCACTCAAATGGTTCTTGAAATTCGACTGAGTTAAGCTGGACTGCTACAGACAGGAAAAGAGCATTAGGCCGTGTAGATTCTTGCCACAGTTTACGCTCTCCGCGTACGCGTGAATTAACGTACCAATCATAATTTCCATCAGACCTTATGTCTCGACTAAAAATGTGCCTAAGACGCCCCTCAAATGCTGTCTCGTACAACCATTCATGATGAATCTTCTGCTGATCGACTGCAAACCCATACTGATAGGTTGTTCTATCAACGATAAAAATAATTTCGAACTGACTGGGCTCATCTAAAAGTGCTGGATCGAGACGATATGCGTCAACGTCCAACACATCTCCAATCTGTCCACTTCTAGCGGAGTTTGCTACAAACAGCTGCAAAAATGACATCGCGCGGACAAGATTGGATTTTCCACCGGAGTTGGCACCGTAGATTACCGCACCTTTCAGTAGCATAGGCGCAGTCTTCAAGCCCGTTGCAAAACTTCTTCCACGCCGTGCGGTCGTCTGCCTCCCGGCCTCAAGGGTTAGAGTCTGCTCGTCGCGAAACGATCGGAAATTTCTGATTGAAAACCGTACCAGCATCGCTTAGCCCAACCATAAATAACGATTCTGGCAAACTTTATGCTCAAACCGGGCCTTGTTGTAAAGCTTATCCCAGTTACTACCCCAACAACCCCTTCAAATACCCCCCCGTCCAGCTCCGCGCGCACTTCGCCACCGCCTCGGGTGTCCCCACCGCGACGATCTCGCCGCCCTTGTCGCCGCCGTCTGGGCCGAGGTCGATGACCCAGTCGGCGGTCTTGATGACTTCGAGGTTGTGCTCGATGACGACGACGGTGTTGCCCTGGTCGACGAGGGCGTGGAGGACTTCGAGGAGCTTGCGGACGTCCTCGAAGTGGAGGCCGGTGGTGGGCTCGTCGAGGATGTAGAGCGTGCTGCCGGTGGCCCGGCGGCTGAGCTCCTTCGCCAGCTTGACGCGCTGGGCCTCGCCGCCGCTGAGGGTCGTCGCCTGCTGGCCGATCTTGACGTAGCCGAGCCCGACCTCGTGGAGCATCGCGAGCTTGTCGCGGATCGGCGGGACGGCCTTGAAGAACTCGACGCCGTCCTCGACGTTCATCTCGAGCACGTCGGCGATCGACTTGCCCTTGAACTTCACCTCCAGCGTCTCGCGGTTGTAGCGGTGGCCGTGGCAGACGTCGCAGGTGACGTAGACGTCGGGGAGGAAGTGCATCTCGATCTTGATCAGCCCGTCGCCGGTGCACGCCTCGCAGCGCCCGCCCTTGACGTTGAAGCTGAAGCGCCCGGGCTTGTAGCCGCGCGCCAGAGACTCGGGCAGGCCGGCGAACCAGTCGCGGATGTTGGTGAAGGCGCCGGTGTAGGTGGCGGGGTTGGAGCGCGGCGTGCGGCCGATCGGCGACTGGTCGATGTCGATGACCTTGTCGAGATACTGGAGGCCGGTGACCTCGTCGTGCGCGCCGCTGAGGATGCGCGCGCCGTTCAGGGTGCGCGCGGCCGACGCATAGAGCGTGTCGATGGTGAAGGTCGACTTGCCCGAGCCCGAGACCCCGGTGACGCAGGTGAAGGTGCCGAGCGGGATGCTCGCGGTGACGTTCTGCAGGTTGTTGGAGCGCGCGCCCTTGACGGTGAGCTTCTTGCCGCTGCCCTTGCGGCGCTTGGCGGGCACGGGGACGCTGCGGCGGCCGCTGAGATAGTCGCCGGTGATCGAGTTCGGGTTGTCGAGGATGTCCTGCAGGCTGCCCTCGGCGACGACCGCGCCGCCGTGGACGCCCGCGCCCGGGCCCATGTCGACGATGTAGTCGGCGGTGCGGATCGCGTCTTCGTCATGCTCGACCACCAGCACGGTGTTGCCGAGGTCGCGGAGGCGCTTCAGGGTCACGAGCAGCCGGTCGTTGTCGCGCTGGTGGAGGCCGATCGAGGGCTCGTCGAGGACGTAGAGGACGCCGGACAGGCCGGAGCCGATCTGGGAGGCGAGGCGGATGCGCTGGCTCTCGCCGCCCGACAGCGTGCCGGACTTGCGGTCGAGGCTGAGGTATTCGAGGCCGACATTGTTGAGGAAGCCGAGGCGCTCGGTAATTTCCTTGAGGATGCGCTCACCGATCTGGCGCTCCTTGGGGGTGAGCTTGTCCGCTAGGGTGGTGGCCCAGGCATAGGCTTGCGAGACAGGACGGCGGACCGCGTCGGCGATGGACTCGCCGGCGATCTTGACGCTGAGCGCCTCGGGCTTGAGGCGGGCGCCGTGGCAGACCTCGCACGGGGCCGACGACTGGTAGCGCGACAGCTCCTCGCGCATCCAGGCGGATTCGGTGGCGCGGAAGCGCTTGTCGAGGTTGGCGATGACGCCTTCGAAGGGCTTGGTGACCTCATAGGACTTGCGGCCGTCCTCGAAGCGGAGCGCGATGGCGCGGGGGCCGGTGCCGGTGAGGACGGCGGCCTGCTGCGCGGGCGTGAGGTCGGACCATTTGGTCTTGAGGGTGAAGTCGTAGGCGCGCGCGATCGAGGCAAGGACCTGCATGTAATAAGGGGAGGGCGGCTGCGACTTGGCCCAGGGCATGACGGCGCCCTGAGCGATGGTCAGCGCCTGGTTGGGGACGATCAGATCGGGGTCGAAGTAAAGCTTCTCGCCGAGACCGTCGCAGGCGGGGCAGGCACCTTGCGGGGCGTTGAAGGAGAACAGGCGCGGCTCGATCTCGGCGATGGTGAAGCCGGAGACCGGGCAGGCGAACTTCTCGGAGAAGGTGATGCGCTCAGGACTCGCGTCGGCGACGTGCTCGCCGTCGGGGGTCAGCGGCGGGTCGGCGAACTCGACGATGGCGAGGCCGTCCGCGAGCTTGAGCGCCGCCTCGAAGCTTTCGGCGATGCGCGAGGCGGCGTCGGGGCGGACGACGATGCGGTCGACGACGACGTCGATGTCGTGCTTGTACTTCTTGTCGAGCGCCGGGGCGTCGTCGATGTCGTACAGGGTGCCGTCGATCTTGACGCGCTGGTAGCCGTCCTTCTGGAGCTGGCCGAGCTCCTTCTTGTACTCGCCCTTGCGGCCGCGGACGATCGGGGCGAGCAACAGCAGGCGGGTGCCTTCGGGCAGGTCGAGGACGCGGTCGACCATCTGGCTGACCTGCTGGGCGGTGATCGGCAGGCCGGTGGCGGGCGAGTACGGCACCCCGACGCGCGCCCACAGCAGGCGCATGTAGTCGTAGATCTCGGTGACGGTGGCGACCGTCGAGCGCGGGTTCTTCGACGTGGTCTTCTGCTCGATGCTGATTGCGGGCGACAGGCCGTCGATGTGGTCGACGTCGGGCTTCGACATCAGCTCGAGGAACTGGCGCGCGTAGGCGGACAGGGACTCGACGTAGCGGCGCTGGCCCTCGGCATAGATGGTGTCGAACGCGAGCGACGACTTGCCCGAGCCTGAGAGCCCGGTGATGACCACCAGGCTGTCGCGCGGCAGGTCGACGTCGACGCCCTTGAGATTATGCTCGCGCGCGCCGCGCACCTTGATGTGGGTCAGCATAAGAAGAGTTTGTTCCAGATTTGTTCGGGTCGCGCAAGCGCCCTGCGGATGTCGCTAG
This sequence comes from Sphingosinicellaceae bacterium, assembly GCA_019285715.1. Lineage (NCBI taxonomy): Bacteria > Pseudomonadati > Pseudomonadota > Alphaproteobacteria > Sphingomonadales > Sphingosinicellaceae > Sphingosinicellaceae bacterium. The sequence continues at coordinate 2,251,565 of CP079108.1, read as the reverse complement.
ATGGGGAGGAAAGGCCCAACTCGCAAGCGCGGCGGAAGGTCCGGCGCTTGCCGCGCGCTGGTGCCGGGCCTGGCAGTACCGCCAATAGGCAAAGCGTTAAGATCGATGAACTATCGAACGATCACCCACTCCAGCGACAGGAGGGCGTTCGTGGTCGAGTTCGGATCGACAGGCGCATCCCGCCCGGCTCGCCGGTGAGCCGCGCGTATCGCCCCGAGATCGACGGCCTGCGCACGGTCGCCATCCTGCCGGTGCTGCTGTTTCACGCTGGCGTGTCCGGACTGCCGGGCGGCTTCGTCGGTGTCGACGTGTTCTTCGTGATCTCGGGCTTCCTGATCACCGGGATCATCGCGCGCGAGGTCGACGAGCAGCGCTTCTCGATCGTGCGCTTCTACGAACGTCGCATCCGGCGCATCCTGCCGGCGCTGGTCGCGGTGATGGTGGCGGTGCTGGCGGGAGCGGCGTGGCTGTATTTTCCGGGTGATTTCCGGATGGTGCCGCGGTCGGTGATCGCGGCGCTGCTGTCCGGTTCGAACATCCTGTTCTGGTCGGAGGCGGGCTATTTCGACGCCGCCGCGCACAGCAAGCCGATGCTGCACACCTGGTCGCTGGCGGTCGAGGAGCAGTTCTACATCGTCTTCCCGCTGCTGCTGATCCTGCTCCACCGCTACGGCGCGCGCTCGCTCCTGCATGTGCTTGCAGCGATCTTCGTGGGGTCGCTGGCACTGTGCATCGTGCTGACCCGGACTCACCCCGAGTTCGCCTTTTACCTGCTGCCGACCCGCGCGTGGGAGTTGATGGCGGGGGCCTTGCTGGCGGTCGGTGCGGTGCCGGCCGTGACCGACCGGCGGGCGCGCGAGGTCGTCGCGGTCGCCGGGCTCGCTGCGATCGGCTGGGCAGTGGTGGCGTTCACCCCCGCAACCGCCTTCCCCGGTGCCGCCGCGCTGCTCCCGGTGCTGGGGGCCGCGGCGCTGATCCACGCCGCAGAGGGAACGGCGGTCGGGCGCCTGCTGAGCCTGCGGCCCGTCGTGTTCGTCGGGCAGATCTCCTATTCGCTCTATCTGTGGCACTGGCCGGTCATCGTGTTCGCGGAATACGCGACCGACCGGCGGCTGACGGGCGGCTGGACGGTGGCCGCCATTGCCGTGTCGTTCGTGCTGGCGGCGCTGTCGTGGCGCACCGTCGAGCGGCCGTTTCGAAACTCGCAGTGGGTGCCGCAAGCCCGGCTGTTCAAGCTCGCGGGCGTGGCAGCGGCGTCGATCGTCGTCGTCTCGATCGCGGGTGTTGCGGCCCGCGGGTGGCCGCAGCGCTTCGCCCCGGAGGTGCTGGCCCTCGACGCGGCATCTAAGGGAGTGAGTCCGCGACGCGACGCCTGCCACCGCCAGCAGGACGACCCGCCCGGCATACCGCCGTGCCGGTTCGGAGCGGATGTGCCGCCTGCGGCCCTGCTGTGGGGCGACAGTCACGGTGTCGAGATGAGCTATGCATTGGGCGAACTTGCCCGGGTGCGCGGCCAGTCGCTGGTGTCCGAGACGACCTCGGACTGCACACCCGTCCTCGGATTGGTTTCGCTCGGCGATGCCTGCGCGGCCCGGAACCGCGAGGTCGTGTCGTACCTCGACGCTCATCCTGGCATCCGCACGTTGTTCATCGTCGGTTTCTGGGCCAACCCGGCAAACCAGCGGCGCCCGGGCCTTCCGCAGGCACTCGCCGCGACGATCGCACGCTTGCGGACCGGAGGGCGTACGGTCGTGCTGCTCGGCGGGGTCCCGATGCAGGCCTGGCCGGTGCCGCGCCACCTCGCGCATCTGGAGCAACGCGGGGTGCTCAGCGAGCCCGATGGCGTGACTCTGGCCGAACACACGGCGATGACCCGCTATCTGGCTCCGACGCTCGCCGGCCTGCGCGCCGATGGGGTGACGGTGGTCGAGCCCAGCGACCTGCTCTGCCGCTCGGGCCGGTGCGATGTCTATCGCGGCGGGCAGGTGCTGTATTTTGACCGCCACCATCTCAGCGTCGCCGGTGCGCGCATCGTGGCGGCGGGATTGGCACCATATCTCCCCACACCCTGATCGACCCGGTGGCGGGGAGGGCAGCGGAACGCCGTACCCGCCCCATCCGTTTTGTCGGAAAGGAGAGCCACTGCCATGTCCGGTTCCGAAGACGAAAAGCGCCCCCTCGCCCACGCCGACACGCCGCCCAATTCCGAGCATCGCGACGCGCTCGACGCCGAGAGCCACGCCGGACTGAAGCGCGACCCGTCGAGCGAGGACGCCAAGCTCGATGTCGCGCTCGACGAGACCTTCCCGACCAGCGATCCGCCGTCGAATACCCAGCCCGGCCGCGGCCTCGATCCCGCACCGTCGAGCGGGTTCAAGGAGGATGCCGCCGAGCCGCCGACGCTCGACGGCGAGTAGCTGCGCGGATCTCCCCGCCTCAGGGGCAATAGCTCCAGTTCGCCATGTCGAGGTGGAGGTGGTCGCGGTGCGCGGCGTTGTAGCCGGGACCGAGCACTGTCCCGAACAGCCTGCAACCGCCGTCGTGGGTATCGTGGAGGAACTGAGCGCGTGCCGGCTCGCCCTTCCAGTCGCGCCGCACCGACACCATGCCGCCGCGCTTCAGCCTGAACCCGGCGATGTCGATCGCGTTCGCAGTGGCGTGCTGGCTGCGGCGGTCGCTGCCGGCGATCGCCCGACAGCTGTAGGTGCCGAAGTGTTCGAGCGCCGCGATATCGCTGCCCAGCCCGGCGCGCGCTGCCGGCCGCACCACGCGGCGTTCCCATAATGTCAACGCGACGGCGAGCGGGCAGGTCAGCACCGGGCCGCGTGGTGACAGCTCCGGCCCCGTCAGCCGCACCGCGCCCTTGAACCCGCAGCCGGGGCCGGTGACCCGGTCGGGCATCGGCGTGAACTGCACGTGGGCGGCGGCGAGCACACTCCGGCACCAGCGCGGATCGTCGCGCACGCTCGCGAGTGCCCAGGTGTCGGCACGACCCCCGACGGTGGCGAAATCGCTCGGTGTCCACGCACGGTGAAGGGGCGCGATCAGTTCCAGGCCGCGCACCACGATCCAGCATAAGGCGACCGTCAGCGCGATCGACAACAGGACGCGCAACGTGGTCTCCGTACTGGTTCCGGCAGCTCAACCCGCGCCGGCGTCGCCTGTGCCATCAGGGCGGGATCGTGCCGCTTGCGCATCGAGTAATGCGCTTCAACTCGATGCTGCGGCGCACCATCACCGTAGCCGCAGCATGGTTGAGGCGTTATAGGCGGGTAAAGGCGCGGACTCGATCCGCGTCGCGGCTCTTGGTGTAGATTGTGGCGACCAGACTGACTTCGCAAGCGCTCGAAAAGCCATGGGGCCGCCGCGACCTGTCGCCGTGGACCGACATCGTGCCCGCCTCGTCGATCGGCGAGATGGTTTATTCCGCGCCCGAGGGCGATGCCGCCGAGCTGCTGGTCAAGATCCTGTTCACCGCCGACCGCCTGTCGGTCCAGGTCCATCCCCCCGAGGCTGCGGCGCTAGCAAGCGGCTACCCGCGCGGCAAGGACGAGGCGTGGCTGATCCTCGAGGCGGTGCCCGGGGCGACGATCGCGCTGGGGCTACGCGAGCCGCTCGCTGCCGACGCGCTGGCCGCGGCGGCGCTCGACGGCTCGATCGAGCATCTGCTCGACTGGCGGGTGGTCAAGGCCGGCGACCTGATCTTCGCGCCCGCCGGGACCATCCACGCCATCGGCGCCGGCATCACGCTGGTCGAAATCCAGCAGAACCTCGACCTGACCTACCGGCTGTTCGACTACGGGCGGCCGCGCGAACTTCACCTCGCCGCGGGCGTCGCGGTCGCCGACGTCGCGCCTTGGCGAGACCTGGCAACGCGACGGGCGCTCGGTGCGGGGCGGGTGGCGCTGGTCGAGGGACCAAGCTTCGTCATCGAGCGCATCGCCGTCGACGGCGCGGTCAGGCTCGAGCCGGCCGCCGATCGTCCGGCGACACTGGTACTGCTGAGCGGGCAGGGCACCCTCGACGGCCAGCGCTGCACCGGCGGCGAGGTCTGGATGACCACCGGAGCCTGCGACGCGGTGTTCGACGAGCCGTCCGAAGTGCTGGTCGCCTATCCGGGAGCTGACGTTGTCCCCGCGCTCTGGACCACAGCGCGCGTCGACGTCGCCGCCTGATTACTGGCGGCGGACGCTGTTCAGCCGCTCCTCGGTGACCGGGTAGTCGCAGTTCGCCGGGATCGTCAGCCAGGTCTCGCCGTCGCGCTCGACGATCTCGGGCTGGATGCGGGTCATCGTTGTCGTCGCCAGCCGTTCGAGCAGCGCCGCGCTGGTCGGATACTGCGCCAGCCGCTCGAGGTTGCGGAGCGTCGGGAAGACCACGCTGATCTCCTTGTTCGTCGCCTGCGCCACCGCATTCGCTGCAGTCGTCCAGTGCGCCGCGACCGCCTCGACCCCGTCGGGCGTGACCTCGCTTCCCGACGCGACGACCGCGACGTAGAACAAGGTGTCGAAGCGCCGGTGCAGCCCCATCGGCGGAACCCAGTGCGCATACGGCGTCAGCCGCACGGCATCGGCGCGGTGCCCGGTCGCGGCGAGAAAGGCGGCATAGGTCCCGGCCTCGTCCGCAGTCTCGGCAAAGCGCGCGCGCCAGAGGGCCAGCGTCTCGGCGGGGAGGGGCGGGCCCGCCGACAGCACGATCCCGACCTCCTCGAGCGCCTCGCGGGCGGCGGCGATGCGGGCGGCCGCGTCGGTGTCGTCGAGCGCCTCGAAGCCCGTCGCCAGCATCGGGTCCCGCGCCACCCCGAGGTCGCCCGGATCGACCTTGCCGCCCGGGAACACCATCGCGCCACCCGCGAAACCGAGCTTGCCGTGGCGCTCGGTGAGCAGCAGTTCGACACCGCCGGGGGCATCGCGGAGGACGACGACGGTCGCGGCGGGGCTGGCTTCGTTCATGTTTGCTGGTCTATCCGCGCCGCGCTCAAAACGCCACGCCGAGGTCGCCGGGGCGGAGCGGCGGCCCGAGCTGCTCCATCGTGCACTGGCCGGGCGCCTTGTCGGGCCGCCAGCGCAGGAAGCCGGTGCCGTGGCGAAAGCGGTCACCCGTCACCTGGTCGAAGCGCACCTCCACCACCAGATCGTGCGCCAGCGGCACCCACTCGCTCGAACGCTCGGTCGACCAGCGCGACGGCCCGCCGGGAGCCTTGCCGGTAAAGCCCTCGCCCGGCAGCGCCTCGAGCTGCTTCGTCAGCGCCGCGAGGTCCATGCCGCCCAGCCCCGAGGTGAAGCCGACGTGGTTGAGCAGCCCGGCGTCGTCGTACAGCCCGAGCAGCAGCGACGCGACGGTCGTGCTGTTCGCGCCGTAGCGGAAGCCGCCGACGACGCAGTCAGCGGTCCGCTGGCGCTTGACCTTGAGCATCGCGCGCTCGCCGAAGCGGTAGGGCTGATCGAACCGCTTGGCGACCACGCCGTCGAGCGCGGCGCCCGATCGTTCGAGCCACGCCTGCGCCTGCTTGAGCTTGGTCGTCGCGGGAGACAGCGCGATGCCGTCGGACGGGTTCGCCGCGACGAACGCCTCGAGCCGGGTGCGCCGCTCGCTCAATGGCAGCCCGGCCAGCGGCTCTCCGTCGTCGAGCAGGTCGAACACCATCAGCCGCGCCGGCGTCGCCACCGACAGCTTGAGGATGCGGCTTTCGGCCGGGTGCAGCCGGGCCTGCAGCGCGTCGAACGACAGCGCCCCTTCGACGTCGATGAGCAGCTCGCCGTCGAGAACGAAGCGCCGGGCGCGCAGGGCGGCGACCAGTGCCGTCACCTCGGGGAAATAGCGCCCGAGCGGCTTGCCCGACTTGGACATCAGCACGATGTCGTCGCCCGAGCGGAAGACGAGGCAGCGGAAGCCGTCCCATTTCGGCTCGAACTGCCAGCCAGATTCGTCAGGCAGGACCGCCACGAGCTTGGCTTCCATCGGGGCGAGGGTGGTATCCATGCGGGGTGCAACGCGCGGGGCTCGACACTTACCCCCACCAATCTCCCGCGCCGCCTTGCCCGACTCCGCCCCGATGCCCCATCTAGCCGCCATGTCCCACGCGCCGTTCGTCCATCTCCGCGTCCAGTCCGCCTACTCGATGCTGGAAAGCGCCTGCCTGCCCAAGGACATCGCCAAGGCGTGCCGCACGATGGGGTTCGCCGCCGTCGCGCTCGGCGACCGCAACAACATGTTCGGCGCGATGGAGTTCTCGGAGGCCTGCGCCGACGCGGGGGTCCAGCCGATCGTCGGGGCGCTGGTCGCGGTCGAGCGGCCCGGGGCGCGGTCGATCCTGTCGAAGCCGGTGACCGACTGGCTGGTCCTGCTCGCCCAGGATGCGGGGGGCTATTCGAACCTCATCGCATTGGTCAGCGAGGCGCATCTCGGCAGCGCCGGGACCGACGAGCCGAAGCTGACCCTCGACGCCATCGCAGCTCGCAGTGACGGCCTGCTGTGCCTGACCGCGGGCGCCGAGGGTGCGCTGGCGCGGCTCATCTCCGAGGGCCAGGACGCCACCGAATACGCCGACCGCCTCGTCGCAGCGTTCCCCGAGCGGCTGTATATCGAGGTTAGCCGCACCGCCGATCCCATTGAGATTAAGTCGGAACACGTCCTCGTGGCGCTCGCCCACGACCGCGACCTGCCGCTGGTCGCAACCAACCCGGTGCGCTTCCTGACGCCCGACTACCACGCCGCGCACGACGCCATGCTGTGCATCGCCGACAGCGCCTATGTCGACGCCGAGACCCGCCGCCGCTCGAACGCCGAGCATTGGCTCAAGTCCCCCGCCGACATGGCGATGCGCTTTGCCGACCTGCCCGAGGCGCTGTCGAACACGCTCGTTGTCGCCCGGCGCTGCGCGGTCGCTGCGCCGGCGCGCAAGCCGATCCTGCCGAGCCTGCTCGCGGGCGACGCCGAGGCCGAGAAACTGTCGCTCGCCACCGATGCCCGCGCCGGGCTCGACGCGCGCCTCGATGCGGCGGGTGTCGAGGACCGCGAGGCTTACATCCAGCGCCTCAACTTCGAGTGCCAAGTCATTCAGGACATGGGCTTTGCCGCCTACTTCCTGATCGTCGCCGACTTCATCGTCTGGGCCAAGTTGCAGGGCATTCCGGTCGGCCCGGGGCGCGGTTCGGGCGCCGGCTCGGTGGTCGCCTGGGCGCTGACCATCACCGACCTCGACCCGATCGTCCACGGCCTGCTGTTCGAGCGCTTCCTCAACCCCGACCGCGTGTCGATGCCCGACTTCGACATCGACTTCTGCGAAACCCGCCGCGACGAGGTGATCCAGTACGTCCAGGCGCGCTATGGCCGCGACCGCGTCGCCCAGATCATCACCTTCGGGCGGCTGAAGGCGCGCGCCGTCATCAAGGACGTCGGCCGCGTCCTGCAGATGCCCTACGGCCAGATCGACCGGCTGGCGAAGCAGGTGCCGAGCCACCCGACCGACCCGTGGACACTGGCGCGCACGCTCGGCGTCGGTGCCGACAAGGACGGCAAGAAGCACGAGGGCATCGGCGAGTTGATGGCCGAGCGGCGGCGCGACCCCAAGGTCGAGCGCATGTTCGACATCGCGCTCAAGCTGGAAGGGCTGCCGCGCCACGCCTCGACCCACGCCGCGGGCGTCGTCATCGGCGACCGGCCACTGGCCGAGCTGGTGCCGATGTACCGCGACCCGCGCTCCGACATGCCGGTCACGCAGTTCGACATGAAGTACGTCGAAAAGGCCGGCCTCGTGAAGTTCGACTTCCTCGGCCTGAAGACGCTGTCGGTGCTCGACCGCGCGCAGAAGCTGCTCGCGGCGCGCGGCGTCGAGGTCGACTGGAACGCGCTGCCGCTCGACGATCCCGCGGTTTATGCCTTGCTGTCGCGGGCCGACACGGTGGGCGTCTTCCAGTTCGAATCGGAGGGCATGCGCCGCGCGCTGACCCAGGTCCGGCCCGACTGTTTCGCCGATATCGTCGCGCTCGGCGCCCTCTATCGGCCGGGCCCGATGGAGAACATCCCGAGCTTCGCCAACCGCAAGCACAAGCGCGAGGCGATCCAGCTGCTCCACCCGGCGATGGAACCGGTGCTGGCCGAAACCTACGGCATCATCGTCTACCAGGAGCAGGTGATGCAGATCGCCCGCACGCTGGCGGGCTACAGCCTCGGCGAGGCCGACCTGCTGCGCCGCGCGATGGGCAAGAAGATTCTCGCCGAGATGAATGCGCAGAAGCAGCGCTTTGCCGAAGGTGCGGCGGCGCTCGACATCCCGAAGCAGACCGCCACGGCGATCTTCGACCTGGTGCTCAAGTTCGCCAACTACGGCTTCAACAAGTCGCACGCGGCCGCCTACGCCATGCTCAGCTACCAGACCGCGTGGCTGAAGGCGCACCATCCGACCGAGTTCTTCGTCGCCTCGATGGCGTACGACCTGACCAACACCGACCGGCTGGCGATCTTCGTCGACGACGCGCGGCGCAGCGGCGTCAAGGTGTTGCCGCCGTGTATCAATGCAAGCTCCGAGGACTTTTCGGTCGAGGCGACGGGCGACACGCTTGCGGTCCGCTATGCGCTGGCCGGCCTCAAGGGTGTCGGCGAGAAGGCGATGGCGGCGATCTGCGCGGCGCGCGCGGCGGGTGGCAAGTTCACGACGCTCGCCGACTTCGCACACCGGATCGACCCGAAATTGCTCAACAAACGCCAGCTCGAAAGCCTGATCGCGGGCGGTGGTTTCGACGGAATCGCGGCGAATCGCGCCGGGGTACACCGGCTGGCGGAAGCGCTGCTCGGCACCGCGCAGGCGGCGGCGGCGGCGCGCGAGAGTGCGCAGGTCGCGCTGTTCGGCGATGCCCCCGAGCGCTCGACCGCAATGCTGGTGCCGCCCGCGGTGCGCTGGACGCTGGCCGAGGCGATGGGGTTCGAGAAAGAGGCCTTCGGGTTTTACTTCTCCGGCCATCCCGCGGATGCATTCGCGCACGTCCTCGAGGCCAACGGAGCGAAGACCTGGGCTGAGGTCTGCGGCATGTCGGCACCGCGCGAGGGCGGGCGCTTCGGCGCGGTGATGGCCGGATTGATCGAGGAAATGCGCTGGCGCACCCCGCAAAAGGGCGGCGATCCGTATCTGCTGCTGACGGTCAGCGATTCGAGCGGGCAGTTCGTCGCGAGCTGCTTCAATGCCGAGGCACAGGCGCTGATCGAGTCCGCGGTCGCGGCGGCACAGCCGGTGCTGCTCCAGGTCGAACTGCAGTGGCGCGACAGCGACGAGAGTCCGCGCGTCGCTGTCGCCGGCCTGACCCCGCTCGCCGAGATGGCGCTGCGGACGCGGTGCCGGCTGACGGTCGACCTCGGTCCCGGCTCGATCGGGGCGCTAGCGACGGCACTGGCCCCGGCGCGCGGCGGGCGGGGCGAGGTCCTGGCGCGGATCGCGCTGTCGGGCGGGCGCATCGCCAGCCTGTCGCTGGGGCGGGATTTTGCCATCGACAACGAGCTCAAGGGCCGGGTCGGGCGGCTTGGTGGGGTCGAGCGGGTGGCACTGGGCGCAGGCTAGCCTGAGGCTGGCGGGCCCGGTCTCTGAACTGTCATCCCCGCGCAGGGCGGGGACCCATGAACACCGGCCAAGGTTTCGATGCTCGAACGTCCGACCGTCAATGAAACTGGGTGTTCATGGGTCCCCGCGTGCGCGGGGATGACAGAAATTATTGCGTCAATTTCAATCCAGCCCAGCCCTGTAGAGAGAGTAGAGTGGGCAGCCCTTACTTCGTATCCTTCGCCCCGGCCCCCGCCGTCGGTGACGCCGGGCCGCCGACCTTCGCCGGCTGTGCGGCGGCAGTCTTCGCGTCTGCGACCGGCACGTCGGGCGCCTTGCCCGCAGCGGGCGCGGCTTCGGTCGTCGCAGGCGTAGCCGCTGTCGCGCCCGCAGCGGGAGCGGCAGCCGGTGTTGCGGCCGCCTCGGCAGGAACGGCCGGGATCGGCAGCGGCTTGTCGCTCTTGGAGTTCACGTACGCCGCCACGTCGGCACGGTCCTCGGGCTTGCTGAGGCCGGCGAAGGCCATCTTGTTCCCCGGGATGTACGCCTTCGGGCTGGTCAGCCACTTGTTGATGTTGTCCCAGCCCCAGGTCTCGCCGTGGGTCGCCTGCATCGCCTCCGAATAGCCGAAGCCGACCATATGGGCGTGCGGGCCACCGAGCACGCCATAGAGGTTGGGGCCGATGCCCGCGGGCTGGCCCTTCTCGATGGTGTGGCAGGCGGCGCACTTCTTGAAGATCGCCGCGCCCTTTTCGACCGACGCGGTGGCGAGGAACGCCTCGATCGGCTTGTCCGCGACGGCGACTGCACCGACGGCGGCCTCGGCTTCGACGCCCTCGACGACGTACGAGGGCTTCTTCAGCACCTCCGGCTTATAGATCATGCCGGTGACGATGGTCAGGCCGAGCACGGCGATAGCCGCGGCGAGCACCCAGCCCGCGATCTTGTTCCACTCGAAACTGTCCACCCGGACCTCCGGCAAAGGGCGCTGCGCCCGACGATTAACAATGCCGGGCTATAGGGGCGAAGGGTGCAGTGCGGCAAGGCTTTGCTTGTCACAGCGGTTCACGTGCCATAACCGCTCGCGCCGATGGACAATTATCCCGCCCCCGCGCAGCGCCTCGTTACTGCGATGACCGACGCCGCCGACGCGGAACCGCGCCGCGCGACGGCGTTCCAGGGTGCGCCCGGTGCCTATTCGCATCAGGCGGTGCGCGAGATGTTCCCGCAAGGGCTGCCGCTGCCGTGCCTGTCGTTCGAAGACGCCATCGAGGCGGTGCAGACCGGAGCGGCGGCGCGCGCCGTCATCCCGATCGAGAATTCGCTCCACGGCCGCGTTGCGGACATCCATTTCCTGCTGCCGGAGTCCGGGCTGCACGTCGTCGGCGAGCATTTCGTCCGGGTCAGTCATTGCCTGATGTCGGCGGGCCCGCGCGACGCGATCCGCGAGGCCGCCAGCCACCCTCAGGCGCTCGGCCAGTGCCGCCAGCGGCTGCGCGAATGGGGCATCACCCCGGTCGGCAGCTTCGATACCGCCGGGGCCGCGGCCATGGTCGCCGAGCGCCGCGAGGCGGGCATCGCCGCCATCGCCTCGACGCTGGCGGCCGAGCTTTACGGCCTGACCATCCACGCGGAGGGCATCGAGGATGCGGCCCACAACACCACGCGCTTCGTCGTGCTGGCGCGCGACGCGGTCGAGCCGCCGCCCGGGGTGCCGGTGATGACGTCGATCAACTTCGAGGTGCGGCAGCGGCCCGCGGCGCTGTTCAAGGCGCTCGGCGGCTTCGCGACCAACGGCATCAACATCACCAAGCTCGAGAGCTACCTGCGCGACGGCGGTTTCGCAGCAGCGGAATTCTATGCCGAGATCGTCGGCGCGCCGAGCGAGCAGGCGGTGGCGAATGCCCTCGACGAGCTGCGCTATCACACCAACTGGCTGCGGCTGTTGGGGACCTACGTCCAGGCAAGACCGCGCGCCTGAGCAGTGATCTCGCCGGTAAACGGGGAGGGCGCTTACGCGCGGATCAGCCGACCAGTTCAGGTTCTGCCGCCATCCGGTCGAACACCGCGCGAACGCCTGCGGGGCCAGCCCGCGTCAGGGCCCCGTCGGCGATCTCGGCGCGGCTCCACAGCCACGTTCGCGCCGGGTCGTCGCGCATCGCCCAGTCCGCGAAACGTCGCTCGGTAGCGGGCCCCCCATCGAGCCGCTGGACGTCCAGATGACGATCGTCACGGACAATATTCCGGTACAGCGTTGCGAGCGCCTCCGGCGGTCCTTCCAGCCATTGCAGGTAGAGGTCCTGGCGGACGATCAGCGCGCCGGTGATGCCGTCGCGGGCGTTATTGCGCCGCGCCTGTCGCAGCAGCCCGCCCAGCATCGCTTCGTCGAATCCGAACGGATGTGAAGCATAAATCAGGAATTCAAGCGCCATCGACCGTCTCCCCGTCGCGAAAACTGCGCCCGATTCCCTATCGGTGCAACTACTTACCCCGGCATGGATCGTCGGCTGCGAAACAGTCGATAACCCGGCGCGGGATCTCAGCCGACCGTTGATCAAGGTGGCCAAACGCTGACGCGGGATGGCTCGCTAAGCCCAGCCCGCCGCCTGCCGTTCTACGCTGCACACCCCGGCGGCGCGGGCGGAGCAGGACATGACGGCGTTGTTCCGGCCCCCGATCGCGGCGGCAAAGACCATCGGCTGGCGGCAGGCGTTCGGACTGCGGCAGGCACCGACGCCGTTCTGGGCGCGGGTGCGGGGCGCTCAGCTGGCGATGCTCAATCGCTATGCGCCGTTCAACGTCGCGGTGATGGCGGTCAACCTCGGCAGTCTCGCGTGGCTGCTGCGGTCGGTCTACGACCCCAGGTTCATGGTCGGCTGGGCGGCAGTCATCGCCGGGCTCGGCAGCATCTGGCTGGCGCGCTGGTGGCGCTCGCGGGGTTTTGCGGAGGTTCGCGAAGCGAGCCCACGCGACTTCTGGCTGGTCAACGCGGAGGTCATCGGGTTCGGCGTCGCCTGGGGTGCGCTCGTCCTCCACCTGTTGCCGGTGATCGCGGTCGAGGACCAGATGGTGCTCGTTCTGCTGTCGGGCATCACGCTGGCGGCCTGCGGGTTCGCCACCGCGATGCTGCCGGCGTGCGGTGCGGCGCTGGCCGTAATGATCGCGCTGGCGACGGTTGCCGGGCTGCCCGCATGGTCGCCGTTGTCAACGCCGCTCGTGTGGCTGGCCTTCGCGAGCTTTGCGCTGCTGATCATCCGCGGCACGACGATGACCAGCCTCAGCCTGATGGTCCGGATGCGCATCCAGGCCGACCATGCCGAGGCCAGCGCAACAATCGGCCTCCTGCTCAACGAGTTCGAGGCGCACGGCAGCGACTGGCTGATCGAGGTCGATGCTCACGGCCGCCTGACCCACGTCTCGCCGCGGCTGTGCGAGGCCGCCGGCCGCCCCTACACCGCGCTCATCAACGCACCGCTGATCGGCCTGATCGGGCCCGACCGGCGTGACCCGGCGGTGCGCGGCGCGATCCGGCAGCTTGGGCGACACTTCACCACGCAGACCCCGTTCCGCCATCTCCAGGTTCCGGTCGTGGTGCGCGGTGAGCTACGCTGGTGGTCGATCGCGGGGACACCGCGGTTCGAGGGGCGGCGTTTCTCGGGCTACCGCGGCGTCGGCAGCGACGTCACCGAGGCGCGGCGCGCCGCCGACCGCATCGCCCAGCTGGCACGCTACGACCCGCTGACCGGTCTCGCCAACCGTGCCTTGCTCCGCGAGACGCTGGGCGAGGCACTGCGGACCGGCGGCTGCGCGCTGCTGTTCGTCGATCTCGACCGCTTCAAGCAGGTCAACGATTCGCTTGGGCACGTCGCCGGCGACAGCCTGCTGCGCAGCGTCGCCGACCGGCTGCGGGCGGTGGCGGGGCAGGGCGCCACCATCGGGCGTCTGGGCGGTGACGAGTTCGCGGTGGTCATCCCGCAGGGCTCGCCGCGCCGCGCCGCCGCACTCGCCGAGCGCATCGTCGCGGCAGTGTCGGAGCCGCAGACCGTCGCCGGGCAGCTCGTCACCATCGGGGCAAGCATCGGCTACGCCTTCGGCCCCGGCGACGCCACCAGCGTCGACGCCCTGCTGCGCTGCGCCGATCTCGCGCTGTACGAGGTCAAGGCGAGCGGACGCGGGGCCGCCTGCCGCTTCGAGCCATTGCTCCAGCAACGCGCCGAGGAACGCCGCGCGCTCGAGGTCGACCTGGCCGCAGCGCTCGACCGGGGCGAGCTCAGCCTCGCCTACCAGCCGATCGTCGAGGCCTCGGACGAGACCATCGTCGGCTTCGAGGCACTGCTGCGCTGGACCCACCCGGTGCTCGGCAGCATCCCGCCGGTCAAGTTCATCCCCGTTGCCGAGGAGACCGGGATGATCGTGCGGATCGGCGCCTGGGTGCTGCGCGAGGCGTGCGCCTGGGCGGCGCGATGGCCCGACCATGTGCGGATCGCGGTCAATCTGTCGGCGGTGCAGTTCGAGGACCCCGACCTGCCGCGGATCGTGGCTGCCGCGCTCGCCGACAACAACCTCGCGCCGGATCGGCTGGAGCTGGAGATCACCGAGAGCATCTTCCTCAACGAGACGCCGGCGACCGCGGCGATGATCGCCCAGCTCAAGGCCATGGGGGTGCGCTTTGCCCTCGATGACTTCGGCACCGGTTATTCGTCGCTTGGCTACCTCCGCCGCGCCGACTTCAGCCGGATCAAGATCGACCGCAGCTTCGTGCAGCGGGCAGCCGCCTGCGAGACCGAGTCGACCGCGATCATCCAGGCGATCGTGGCGCTGGCGACCAGTCTCGGCATGACCACCACGGCCGAGGGCACCGAGACCCGCGCCGAGTTCGAGGCGTGCCGCTCGCTCGGCTGCCTGCAGGTCCAGGGCTATCTGTTCGGACGCCCGATGCCGCCCGAGGACGCGACCGCGCTGGTCGAGATCCGGCGGGCGGCGTGAGAGGTGATCAGGCCGCGACGGTGCGCAGCCCCGTGCGGCGGCGCAGCGACACGCCGGTCAGGCCGAAGCCGGCGACCATCAGCGCCCAGGTGCCGGGCTCAGGCACGGCGCGGACCATGAGGATGTACGCCGCACTCGGCCCGGCACCCTTGTGGGTATAGATCGGCAGGCCGTCGAGGCCGATGTCGAAAGGATCGCCGGTGCTGGCGAAGGACTGGCTCACGCCCGGCCCGATGTCGGTCGGAATCACGTCGACGACATGATTGGCGATGAACTCGACGACGGGACCGGTCGTGGCGTTCGTGGTCGGGCCGCCGCGAGCCGTTGGCCCGGTTGCAGCGACTTCCCGGAACTGGTCCGGCACGTAGAACGCGCCGCCCGGGTTGAAGCCCGAGTTGCTGATCACCGACGAACCGCGCGCGAAGCTGCTGAGGTCGTAGCTCAGCGTGAACGACGCGCCCGCAGCGATGGTCCCGAGGTCGATGACCAGGCTGATCCCGTTGATCGTGTAGTAGGCACCGCCATTGCCCGACGGTGCGTAGAGGTTGGTGCCGCTGGTGTCGAAAGTCGTGCCGCCGAGGTTGGTGGTCAGCGTCGCGGCGCTGTCGAAGACCGAGTGGCCGTCGCGCTTGATCGAGAACACCAATCCCGAGCTGACGAAATCGCTGCCGGTCAGCGGCGATCCGATGGCGTTCATCAGCAGGCCCGGCGCGATCACGAAATTGAAGGTCGCGGTCTGGGCATAGGCGCTGTCGTTGGTGATCGTCTCGGCGATGTGGAAGGACGAACCGACATCGTAGGTGCCGCCGCCCGACGACCGCGTGCCGAAAAAGCCCGATGACGAGCCGTAGCTGTGCAGGCCGGAACCGTCGATGCCGTTATCGCTGAAATTGACGACATCCACGGGGTCGGTCGGCAAGCCCTGGTGCAGGATCGTCGGCGCGACGTCGTTGAGGCTGTAGGAGCCATCCGCCTGCAGCTTCGTGATCGTCGCGGCTGCCGGCACCCCCAACACGGCTGCGAGCGCCACCAGCGCCGGGTAGCCAAGCCTGCGAAGATCTCGCCCTGGAACGCCACGTCCCCCCGGCACGCCGCGTCCCCCCGGCACGCTACGCCCAATAACATCGCGCTCGCGAAACATAACCTTAGTGTTCATTTAAAACGCCCCCGTTTGCTTCGTACCTGACCGCGCCACCCCCGCGCCGACCGGGCCTGCGATTCGTAACATCTCCACTATATTGAATCAAAGGTTACGATCATCTTAGCGTCGTTACTTTTAAGTAACGGACTCGATGTTCATGGAATGTACATGCAGCGCGCGACGCTGGCGGCCTCTGGAACTATGCGCCGGGATCGTCGTTACGGCGGCTCTGAGTTTGTTTCAGGAGTTCACTCTTTGCGTAATTTCAACAACTTCGCACGCGCCGTCGGTGTCGCATCGCTGCTCGCGCTGTCGACGACGGCCCATGCCGCCGACGACGCCGCCAAGGCGAAGGCCGCCATCGCCGAGGCGCGCGGCAAGATCGAGGCCGGCGACAAGGTCGGTGCCAGCAACGATGCCGCCGGCCTGCAGGCTCAGGCCCGCGCCGCGCTGCGCACCGCCGAGGAGCGCCTCTCGCACGGCGACAAGAAGCTGGCGCGCTCGGAGGCCGAGCATGCGTCGCAGCTCGCCGATGCCGCGCTCGTGACCGCCAACCAGCGCAAGACCGAGTCCGAGCAGGGTGCCCGCGCCGCTGCCGAGTCGTCGGCGATGCAGGCCCAGCAGTCGGCGGCCGACGCCAACGCCCGCGCCGCCAGTGCCGAGAGCGCCGCCGCCGCTGCCGAAGCCGATGCCCAGGCTGCGCGCAATGCCCCGCCGGTCGTCGTCGCCGCGCCGCCGGCTCCCGCAACCACGACCGTCGCCACCGTCGAGAAGCAGGTCGTCACCACCCCGGCGCACACCACCACCAAGCGCGTTCCCGTGAAGTACGCGACCAAGCGCGTCACCCACCCGGCGACCGCGACCGAGAAGACCACGACCACGGTCACGACAGCTCCGCAGCAGTAAGCGGGCACCAAGCTCGAACAGACGACCGCCGCCATCCTCCCGGGGAATGGCGGCGGCGTATTATTCGCATCGGTCTATCGACGTTGTCCCCCCGGGCTTGACCCGGCACCAGCTAACCCAGCACTCGGACCCCGGGGTTAGCTGGGTCCCGGGTCAAGCCCGGGATGACAACTTGCCCGCTGCGCCCCAGCCCACTCAGCTCGCGACCCACGTCTCCAGCAGCGTCCGCGCAATCGCGATCGGCGGCGGTGCGAGCCAGCCCCCGGTGCCGTCGATCGCGGCGCGGACCTCGTCGCGGGTGACCCAGCGCGCCTCCTCGATCTCCTCGCCGTCGACGGTGATCTCGTCGGTCAGCGCCTCGGCGAACGCCCCCATCATCAGGCTCGACGGGAAGGGCCAGGGCTGGCTGGCGATGTAGCGGACACGGCCGGTGCGGATGCCGGCTTCCTCGAACAGCTCGCGCGCCACCGCCGCCTCCAGGCTTTCGCCCGGCTCGACGAATCCCGCCAGTGCCGAGAAGAAGCGCTTGGGAAAGCGCGGCTGGCGGCCGACCAGCGCGCGGTCGCCATGCAGCGCGAGCATGATCACCACGGGATCTGTGCGCGGGAAATGCTCGGTGCCGCAGACCGGGCAGTTGCGGGCGTGTCCCGCCTTGTGGGCATCGGTCGCCGCGCCGCAGTTGGCGCAGAAACGGTGCCGCGCATGCCAGTCGAGCAGCGAGCGGCCGTGCGCGACGATGCCGGCGCGGCCCGGATCGGCGCTCGCGGCGAGCAGCGATCCGGCGGCACGTGCATCCATCGGCTCGCCGTCGAGGTCGGCCGCGCTCGCCGCCACCGCAAACCGCGGCGCGTCGTCGTCGAAGCCGAGGAACACCACGGGCGCGTCATGGGGCACGTCGGAGCGATAGGCCCACAACAGGTCGTCGCCGGCGCGGTTCATCACCGGGCGCAGGTCGTCGAACACCAGCCAGCGGGCGCGGGGATCTGAGCGCGCCGCGACCATCGCGCCCTGGTCCTTGCGCAGGGCGTCGGCGCGGTCGTAGCTGGAGCCGGTGAAGCCCACGGTCGGCGTGGCCCAGCCGGCGAAGAAATCGGTCATGCAATGTCCTGAAGAGAGTGCGGCGGCCTGCTTGTCACCAGACAGCCCACTTGTCATCCGATAGCCCGCTTTGTCATCAGACAGGCCATTCCGTCATTCCGGCGAACGCCGGGACCCAGGTTCACCCAACGCTCGGACCTCGGAAGCTGGGTCCCGGCGTTTGCCGGGATGACAATCAGGGGCCTTGACGACGATCAGGGCAGGCCGGCAATCACGCGGCGCGTACCCAGCCCTTGGGTGTCAGCATCTCGACCGGCTTGAAGCGCGTCTTGTACGCCATCCGGTCGCAGCCATCGATCCAGTAGCCGAGGTAGACGAACGGCAGCGCGGCGCGCTGGGCGCGGACGATGTGGTCGAGGATGATGAAGGTGCCGAGGCCCGGACGCGTCGGATAGTCGGGCGCGTAGAAGCTGTAGACCATCGACAGGCCGTCCGATTGCTTGTCGGTCAGGCACGCCCCGACCAGCCGTCCCGGCTTGCCGTCTACAGAAGGCTCGCGGTACTCGACGACGACGGTGTCGACCGGGGTCTGCTCGATCATGTCGGCGAAGTCATAGGCGTCCATCATCGCCATGCCGCCGCGCGGGTGGCGGATGCCGACATAGTCGGTCAGCAGGTCGAACTGCTCCTGCGTGCTCCACGGCTCGCAGGCCGAGACGACGAGGTCGGCGTGGCGCTTGAGCAGGCGTTTCTGCGATGCACCCGGCACAAACTCCGCCGCCACGACCCGGACCGAGACACAGGCCTGGCAATCGTCACACGACGGCCGGTAGACGATGTTCTGGGAGCGCCGGAAACCGATCCGAGCCAGCGCCTCGTTCATCTCGGGGGCGTCGCGGCGTTTGAGCTCGGCGAAGACCTTGCGTTCGAAACGGCCCGGCACGTACGGGCACGGCGCCGGAGCGGTCACGAAGAAGCGTGGGAACTTGAAGCTCTGGTCGGTCACTGCGGCATCCGCCCCTCCAGGCCTCGTCCGTTGATGACGGCAATGTGGACCGGAACCTACACGGGGAATAGGGTTAATTAAGATAGGGGAGGGGTCCGTGAGGTCGCGGATCAGAGGCCCGACACGAACCACGCGACGAACCCGGCGACCCCCGCGAGCGCGAGCACAAGGACGATGCGCACCGTGGGCGAGTCCGGCGGCGCGACGTCGTGCGGCCAGGGCAGGGTGAGGGCGCGCAGCGCGGCGACGAAGGCGGCGCTCGCACCGGCGACGCGGACCCAGTCGAGTTGCACCCACAGCCGCGCCATCGCCACCGAACCGGCGTCGCTGAGCACGTCCTTCGGCGACCCCTGCCCATGGTACCAGAGCGCCGCGTTCATCGGCCAGAACGCCGTCACCGTCAGCACCAGCAGCACCAGGATCCCGATCGAGGGCACGCACAACAGCCAGCGGTAGCGCCACGGCGTCCGCCACCCCGCCACCAGCGCCCCGAACCCCGCCACCAGCAGCGCCGCCGAGAACGGGATGAAGAACACGCCCGTGTCGACCGGCCACGCCTTGCCGTAGGGCATCAGCCGCAGCGACGCCGGCGGGTTCGCGCTCCACGCGCCGGCCAGCACGACGAGGTCGAACAGCTTGGCCCCGACCAGCGGCCCGCCGCACAGCACGGCGAGCCAGAGAAAGGCGCGGGTGGTTCGTTCGCGGCCGCTCATGATGTCCCCCGTCCGTCAGGCAAGGACCCTGTTGGTCGGTCGCCTACTGCGTACTCCAGGCCTTGTCCGTAGCTGACGATGAAGTCGACCGGAAGCTCCGCGGCAAACAGGGCTATCGGGGTGGAGCCGTTCTCCGGTATCGGCACCTGCGACCTAGAAATAATGTCGACAAATTTTACACATTCCGGACAACGTCTACGAAACGACATCGAGATAATTGATTAAACGATCTGGCATGTAAATTGCGTGGCAGTCAGCGGCGCAGCAGATCACTGCCAGGCGCTCGGGGATCGTCGATGAACAGTTGCTTGAAAACCACCCTAATGGCGGGCGCACTCGTGCTGTCGCCGATCGCGGCAACCACCGCCAGCGCCGCGACGCTGATCATCCCCATGGCCGGCATCGCCAGCAATGGTTTGGAGGGTTCAGCTGGGAACGTGGTGCGAACCTATCTGCTCGGGGCCAACGCCGCCATCACCGGTTGGAGCTATAGCATCAGCATGACCGCTATTGACCCAAGCTGGTTAAACGAGATGCAGGTGCTCTTCACCAACAGCGCCCAGACCGACGGTGTCAGGATCTCGCTGGTTCCTTATCAACATCCCGGCTCGGTGACGGTTACCCGGTCTTTCCATCTCGCCGACCTGGGCCTGGCCTTCAACCTCGCTCCGGACGGCATCCTGAGGCTCGAGTTCTGCGAGTTGTATGATGACCCCGGCCGCGACGGCCTCTACACGGCCGGCACGATGACGTTCGAGTACACGACGTCAGGGTCACCTTCGGCCGTGCCCGAGCCCGCGACCTGGGGCCTGATGATCGCCGGCTTCGCAATGGCCGGCGCGGCGCTGCGCCGCCGCAGGTCCGCGCTCGCCGCCTGAGCCGGTAACCGACGATCGAGGGGCGGCCCGGGGAGGGCCGCTCTTTTTCATTCTGCAGAGCCACGCAAGGCCGAGCGGTCGCACCGCCTGCGCGTGCACGGCACGGCTGAGCTTGTGAACGACGACGTTCTTACGAGCCTCTATCCAGGGAGCGACGGCATCGTCCGGGTCACCGCGTCCGAGATCTTCGTGAACTGCGGCCGTTACATCCACCAGAGCCAGGGCTCGAAACTGTCGGCGCACGTGCCCGACCAGGGCGGGGACCAGCCGTTCCCGGCGTGGAAACGACTCGACGTCTTCGCGGACGCATTGTCGGTGCCCGACGCGCAACGCGTCGAGAGTGTAGGCGGCGTGATCTCGCTCGAGGATTACCCGGGCGAGGCTGACCCCGACGCGGCATCGCGGCCTCGACCCTAGTCCACGCCCAGGTTGCGGTGCCAGTCGGGGACCGTCCGGTCGTGGCGGCGATTTCCGCTTTTAGCCCCGTCCTGCGCCGTAAAAACGGGATTGTTGGCTCGGCCAGACCTGATTTTTGCCGGAAAGCCCGGGAAACTGGTCCGAAAACCGCCAATATCGCCGGCGTGCCATGTCTGCGACGGTGGCTAGCGTTTCGACCGCGATAAGAACTGGAGAAACCCTTGAACTGGCACCCGCTCGCTTTCCCCGTAGCCCTGTCGATGGCGCTGGCTACGGCGGCTCCGGCGATGGCCACGTATAATTTCACCATCAGCGGACCAGGCGGAAATTTCTTCTGGCAGATGCCGGCGACGATCACTGCAAATGATCCGCAGGGCACGATCGTGTTCAGCAAGGTAGCGCCCGGCACGAATCCTTATGCCAATCTGGCGACCGGGACCTTCGGCAACCCGCTTTCGACCGGCACCCAGATCGGCCTCGGCGGCCCGAACCAGCCGTATGCAGCGTTTGCCGACACCGGCGTGCCGATCTTCACGTATGTCGGCCCGCTGTCGACCTGGGGCCGTCCGGGCAACGCCACTTTCAAGCTTGGCACCTACCAGGTCCAGTCGAACTATGGCGGAACGCTGAACACCTTCACGGTCGCGGTCCCTGAGCCGGGGGCCTGGATCTTGATGATTGCCGGCTTCGTCGCCGTCGGCGTGGCGAAACGCCGGCCCGCGGTCATGACCGCCTGATCACCGGACCGGATGCGGAGCGCCTGACGCCCAGGATTTGCCAGGCCGCTGCCGTCGCTACTCAGTCCGCCTCGACCAGCCGGACCTCGTAGCCCGACCCGCGCAACGCCTCGACCAGCCGGTTGAGGTGGTCGCGGTCGCGGGTTTCACACTCGATGTCGGTGATCAGGCCCTTCGCCGGCAGGTTGGTGAAGATGCGCTGGTGATAGACCTCGAGGATATTGACCTGCTGCTGGTCGAAGATGCGCGCCACCTCGAACAACTGGCCGGGCCGGTCCTTTAGGCGGATGCGCAGCCGCGCCAGCCGACCGGCGCGCGCGAGGTCGCGGAGTAGCACGTTGGCCAGCAGCCGCGTGTCGATGTTGCCGCCGCACAGCACGAGGCCGACCGTCCGTCCGCGGAACCGCCGCGGATTGCCGAGCAGCGCCGCGAGGCCGGCCGCGCCGGCACCCTCGCAGACGGTCTTCTCGATGGTCAGCAGCATCGAAACGGCGTGCTCGAGGTCGCGCTCGCCGACGAGGACGATGTCGTCGACCAGCGCCTGCACGACCTGGAAGGTCAGCACGCCCGGCGTCTTGACCGCGATGCCCTCGGCCAGCGTATCGCCGTCGCACGACACGCTTTCGCCGCGCAATTTGCCGTACATCGACGGGTAGAGCTCGGCCTGGACGCCGACGACCTCGACCGGGTGGTCCTGTGCCTTGGCGACGGTGGCCATGCCGGAGATCAGCCCGCCGCCGCCGATCGGCACGATCAGCGTGTCGATCTGGGGCGCGTCCTCGAACATCTCGAGCGCGACGGTGCCCTGGCCGGCCATCACCGCCGGATCGTCGAAGGGGTGGACGAACAGCAGCCCGCGCTGATCCGCGAGCCGGTACGCCTCGGCGCTGGCTTCCTCGAACTTCTCGCCGTGGAGGACGACATGCGCGCCGTGGCCCTCGGTCTGCTGGACCTTCACCATCGGCGTGAAGCGCGGCATGACGATCGTCGCCGGGATACCGAGGCGGGCGGCGTGATAGGCGACGCCCTGCGCGTGATTGCCGGCGGACGCGGTGATGACGCCGCGGGTGCGCTGCTCTGGTGTCAGGGTCAGCAGCTTGTTGAGGGCGCCGCGCTCCTTGTAGGCGGCGGTGAACTGCAAATTCTCGAACTTGATCCAGACCTGCGCCCCCGTCAGCTCCGACAGCGTCCGGCTGTGCAGGCAGGGAGTGCGGATCACCGCGCCGGCAATCGCGTCGCGCGCGGCAATCACGTCGGCGATCGAGATCGGCAGGGCGGCCGGGGCTGCGACTGGAGGGGTCGCTGCGTCAGCGAGCGTGGGAGCGAGGGCGGTCATCGACCAAGCCTGTAACGACCCCACTGCGGCCTGCAAACCCCCGGGGTGTCCTGCGGTCGACCACCGGTTCGGTGTCGGACCGGGCGATCAGTCCGGCCGGCTGCTGCCGTTGCCCGTCGTCGACAGCCTCGCGAGCCGCTCGGCGTACGCTGCGGCAAGCTCGCCATGCGCGGCCGCGACCACCGGGTTCGACGCCTCGCGGACGAGCACTCGCTCCTGCTGGGCGCGGCGACTGCAATAATCATATTCGTTCTGTGCCATCGCGGTTCTCGCTGATTGTCCGGCGTTTGCAGATTGATGGACGATACACTTGTTAACAGATGCGTACAGACCCGCAGCGTACAATTAACGATATGTTTATAACTTAATTTCTAGGCCGACATCAGTCGTTTCTGGACCGTACCTAAACTATCGTCTGCATTGGAGCTCTGGTCACGCCGCAAAATGACGTGCAACAGCATCGTGGCTTAGACACCCACCGTTCGTCCCGAGGCACCCGGCGTTGACCGTCCATCCCGTCGCAGCGACCGACCCTCGCCCGGCCCGCCCGGCACCGACGCCGCGCCGTGGCATCCGCTTCGGCGACTACCGGATCGGCGGCGGCATGGTGACCCTCCGCAAGACCGGGAACGCGGTGCCGCTCGACCGCCGGCTGTTCGCGGAGGTCGCCGGCTGGCTGGTCTTCCAGGCGGCGTTGCAGGTCCGCCGGCTGGGCCACCGCCGCAGCCGCACGACGATCTGGTTCACGCCCGACGTGCCCCATCCGCGCTACATGGTGCGCGCCGCCGCACTTTGGGCCGGCATCCGCGTCGCCCGGTCACCGGCGTCGGCGAGCGTCGCGTTCTACTTCGAGGACGCGACCACCGCGGCGTTTCCCGCCGTCCCGGCGACGCGCGGCTTCAACTTCGCCTGCACCGACATCTCGAAAAGCCATGTCGCGGCGATGTTCGAGGCCGCCTTCGGCTACCCGCTGGCGCTCGACCCGCGTCGCCACTCCGGCCCCGCGGTCGAAAAGGCGGAGGCCAACGGCGCCCACGATGGCCGCATCGTCGAGTGTCCGTGCGAGCCCGCCCCCGGCAAGGCGTACCAGCGGCTGATCGACACCATCGACGCGAACGGCGACGCGGTCGACCTGCGTACGCACTGCATCGGCGGGCGGCCGGTCGTGGTGTGGGTCAAGCGCCGTCCGGCGGCGGTGCGCTTCCTGGCGCCGAACACCGCGGTCGCGCGCTTCGCCCCTGCCGAGATCTTCTCCGCCACCGAGCAGGCGCAGATCGCCGACTTCCTGGGCGCGATGGGGGCCGACTGGGCCAGCCTCGACATCCTGCGCGATCGCGACGGACGTATCTACGTCGTCGACGTCAACAAGACCGACGCCGGGCCGATCGTCGCGCTGTCACTGCGCGAGAAGCTGGCGGGCGTGGCGATCCTGGCGCGGGCGTTGGAGGCGCTGATCGTGCGGCCGCCGGAACGAGTCCTTGACGAATCGGCCAGGATCGTTGCCTTATCGCAATGACTTGATCGCGGGGGCGTGTCCGGTCGGGGGAATCGTATGAACTTTCGTGGCCTGCTCGCCGCTACCGCCTTGTTGATCGGGGCCGCTGCGGCTCCGGCTCAAGCGGTGACCATCTGGTACGACGAAGCCGCGTTCGACGCAGCGACGTCGGGGCTGACCAATTACGGCTTCCCGGGGGGCACCGAATCCACCAACGTCGCGCCGTTTTACCAGGTCGGCCCGGTGTTTTTCGCTGCTGACTCACTAAGCCTCTTTGACGACGGCGCGTTTGGTCCGGGCCAGACCTACATCGCATCACCGCTGGACCTCGCTGCCATCATCTTCGGCGGTAGCAGCATTGGTTTCCATATCGGCAGCTACTGCGAGCCGGACGGCGAAATCTCGTGCGCGCAGGATGTCGCCATCACGGTCAACGACGACTTCCTCGGTCTCCTTTCGACCGGTGATCACGGCGCATTGTCGTTCATCGGCTTCACCGACCTCGAGCCGCTGTCGGGCATCCTGTTCAGCCCAGAGTTCGGCGAGATCGATATCACCGACTTCAAGACCGATGCGATCGGCCTCGGCGCTGTCCCCGAGCCAACGACGTGGGCCCTGCTCATCACCGGCTTCGGCGCGGTCGGCACGGCGCTGCGCCGTCGCCGCCGGGGACATGTTATCGCCTGACGCAGCGGGGGGGAGCCCATACCCCGCTCTCACTAACCGCTTCGACCTCGGCGAAAGACGCTCTAGAAGCCTCGCCATGAGCAAAACCGCCCCTGGCGCATCGGCCAAAATCGCCTTCATCGGCCTCGGCATCATGGGCGGCCCGATGGCGCGCCACCTCGCCGCAGCGGGCCACGCCGTCACCGTCTACAACCGCACCGCCGCCAAGGCCGAGGCCTGGGTCGCGGCCAATGGCGGCCGCAGCGCCCCGACCCCCGCCGCTGCCGCCGAGGGTGCCGACGTCGTCCTGACCTGCGTCGGCAACGACAACGACCTGCGCGCCGTGACGCTCGGCGAAACCGGGGTCATCGCCGCGATGCGGCCCGGCGCGCTGTTCGTCGACCACACCACTGTCTCCGCGACAATCGCCCGCGAGATCGCCGCCGCGGGCGAGGCGCGCGGGCTGCTGGTGCTCGATGCGCCGGTCTCGGGCGGGCAGGCGGGCGCCGAGAACGCCGCGCTGACGATCATGTGCGGCGGCACCGAAGCCGCCTTTGCCGCGGCGACCCCGGTCCTCGCGGCTTATGCCAAGCGCACTGGCCACATGGGACCGTCAGGCAGCGGCCAGCTGACCAAGATGGTCAACCAGATCTGCATCGCCGGCGTCCTGCAGGGCCTCGCCGAGGCGCTCGCATTCGCCAAGGCCGCCGGCCTCGACTCCGACGCCGTCGTCGATGTGATCGCCAAGGGTGCCGCGCAAAGCTGGCAGATGGACAACCGCGCCGCGACGATGGCGCGCGGCGAGTTCGACTTCGGCTTCGCGGTCGACTGGATGCGCAAGGACCTCGGGCTGGTCCTCGCCGAAGCCTCGGGCCACGGCCTCGGCCTGCCGCTGACCGCGCTGGTCGACCAGTTCTACGCCGACGTGCAGGGAATGGGCGGCGGACGGCAGGACACGTCGAGCCTGATCCGGCGGTTGGTGCGGTAGGACGTGCAGGGCGTGGGCACGGCGTTGTCTTGAGACAAGGCGCTATCGCCGGAATGACAGAGGCGAGCGTGAGGCTAAGGCCGCGCGAAATGCCGTCCGCTGCCCGCTCGCAATCCCGCCGCGCGTTCGAAATACTGTCCTACTTCCCTACGCTGTGCCATATCGGTTGCATGATCGCAGCCCTCACACCGATGTCACAACGCCACGCCCCGCGCGCCTCCGGGGCGACTGGCCGCACCGCACCCGGCACTCCCGCGGGACAGGCCGAAAATATACAATATAAGCGGAAAGTTCGTACCACTTCGCCCGCCCGCACCGCTCTCGCCGCCGCCATCCTGGCCGGACTGAGCGCTACTCCGGCCGCCGCCCGGCTGATCGTCACCAACGCCAACGGCTACACCCTCGCGGGCGGCAAGATCCACCACTTCGACGCGCTGGTGATCGGTGACGACGGCAAGGTCGTCGCGACCTACGCCAAGGGCAGGGCGCCCGCCGCGACCGCCAAGGACCAGCGCCTCGACGCCGGCGGCCGGACGCTGCTGCCCGGCCTGATCGACGCGCACGGCCACGTCAACGAACTCGGGCAGATCGCGCTGGCGGTCGACCTGTCGGACACCCGGTCACGCGACGCGGCGGTCGCGGCGGTCGTCGCGTATGCCGGGACCAACACTCGCGCCTGGATCGTCGGCGGCGGCTGGAACCAGGAGCGCTGGCCCGACAAGCGCTTCCCGACCGCGACCGACCTCGACGTCGCCGGACTGACGCGCCCGGTCTACCTGAGCCGCATCGATGGGCACGCGGGCTGGGCCAACCACGCCGCGATGCAAGCCGCCGGGGTCACCGCGGCAACCCCCGATCCGACCGGCGGCCGCATCGAGCGCGACTCGCAGGGCAACCCGACCGGTCTGTTCGTCGATGCCGCCAAGGCGCTGATCGAGAACAAGATCCCCGCCGCGACCGCCGCCGAGGCGACCGCCCGCCTGACCAAGTCGCTGGCGATCATGGCCTCAGTCGGCCTGACCGGCGCGGGCGACATGGGCGTCTCCCCCGAAGACTGGCAACTGTACCGCAGCTTCGACGCGAGCCACCGCCTGACCGCGCGCATCACCGCCTGGGCCGGCGGCATGGACGCGCTCGCGGCGATCGCGCCCGCCGGCCCGATCGGCTGGACGCCCGACGGCCGCCTGTCGATGCCGGGGGTCAAGCTCTACGCCGACGGTGCGCTCGGCTCGCGCGGTGCCTGGCTGAAGGCCGACTACACCGACGCGCCCGGTAACCGTGGACTCCGGTTCAGCACAGACGCCGAGATGCGCGGCATGATCCAGAAGGCCGACGCCGGGCATTTCGCCATCGCCGTCCACGCCATCGGCGACGCCGCCAACGCGCAGGTTCTCGATGCCTACGCCGCGCTGCCGCCGCGCGCCGGCCGCTGGCTGCGCATCGAGCATGCGCAGGTCGTCGACGTCGCCGACCTGCCGCGCTTCGCCAGCCTCGGGGTCATCGCCTCGATGCAGCCGACCCACGCCACCTCCGACAAGGGCATGGCCGAGGCCCGGCTCGGCGACGCCCGGCTGGCGGGGGCCTATGCGTGGCAGACCCTGATCCGCAGCGGCGCAGCGTTCGCGGGCGGCAGCGACTTCCCGGTCGAGCCGCCGAATCCCTTCTACGGCCTCCACGCCGCCGTCACCCGGCAGGACCGCAGCGACCAGCCCGCCGGCGGCTGGCGCCCGGCCGAAAAGCTGACGATGGAGCAAGCCTTCGCCGCCTTCACCACCGGGGCCGCCGCCGCCAACGGCATCGCCGCGGGCGCGCTGACGCCGGGCAAATGGGGCGACTTCATCATCGTCGACCAGGACCCGTTCAAGGTCGCGCCGGCGCAGCTATGGAAGATCAAGGTCGACGAGACCTGGGTCGGCGGCGAGCGGGTGTTCAAGCGGTAGGGCGCGCCCGCTTTTCCTACGCCGTCATCCCGGCGGACGCCGGGACCCATCTCCCGAACTCAGGTGATGGGTCCCGGCGTGCGCCGGGATGACGATCAGGAAGCAGCGGGAGGCCGCGCCGCCTCGATCAGCCGGCCGGCGGTCAGGATCTGCGGCAGTTGCGCCGGTTCTCCGCTCGCGCTGTAGAACAGGTAGAGCGGCACGCCCGCTGCGCCGCGCGCCTCGATGAAGCGGCCGATGGCGGCGTCGCCGCTGGTCCAGTCGCCGACCAAGGTCCGCACCCCGGCGCTGCGGAAGGCGCGGGCGACATCGGCATCGGCCAGCGCGCCACGCTCGTTGACCTTGCAGGTCAGGCACCAGTCGGCGGTGAAGTAGACGAAAGTGGGGGTCCCGGCAGCGCGGAGCTGGGCGAGGCGGGCCTCGCTGAATGGCTCGGCGGCGAGGGCGGTGGTGGCGTGGGCGGCGGCAGGTGCGCTGCCGGCGGGGGGGAGCAGGGCGATGGTAACCACGGCAGCGACAGCGGCTCCGCCGAGCGACAGCCAGAACGGGCGACCAGCTGCCTGCGACCGCCCCAGCCACCACAGCAGCAGCCCGAGCACCAGCGCGCCGCCGACGCCGAGGATCAGCCCATCCGTCCCCGACTGCTGCCCGAGCACCCACGCCAGCGCCAGCGCGGTCAGGAACATCGGCACGCTCAGCAGGCGGCGCAGCGTCGCCATCCACGCGCCGGGCCGGGGTAAGCGACTGCGGATGGCGGGGATGAACGCGACCGCGAGGAAGGGAAGGGCGAGGCCGAGCCCAAGGCCGGCGAACACCGCAAGGCCAGCGACCGTCGGCAGCACCAGCGCCGCGCCGAGCGCGCCCGCCATGAACGGCCCGGTGCACGGCGTCGCCACGAACGCCGCCAGCGCGCCGGTCCAGAAGCTGCCAGCGATGCCCGGCTTGCTCGCGAGCGCGCCGCCGGCATCGACCGTCGCGAACTCGAACAGCCCCGCGAGGTTGAGGGCGATGCCGGTGGTCAGCAGCAGCAGTAGCAGGATGACCCGCGAGTCCTGCAGCTGGAACGCCCAGCCGACCTGCGTCCCCGCCGCGCGCAGCCCGAGGATCGCGCCGCCGAGCAGGGTGCAGACCAGCACGACGCCCGCCGCATACGCGAGCGCGTCCCGGCGCGCGGTCTCGCCGTCGACGTTGCCCTTGGCGAGGCTCAGCGCCTTCAGGCTGAGGATCGGGAACACGCACGGCATGACGTTGAGCACGACGCCGCCCGCGACCGCGAGGAGGAGCGCAGCGAGGAAGGTCGTGCCCGAGCCGCGGGGTACGTCGCCGGCGCCCGCGGCCAGCGCCGCTCCGGCGGGCGGGACCGCGCCTGGGGTGGCGCTGACCGCGAAGCCGCGGGGCTCCTCCTCACCGGCGCGGTCGATGCGGAGGATGCCCGAGATCGCCCCGGTCGGGGTGCCGCTGACGGCGGTCTCGATCCGGAGCCGGTCACCGTCGACGGTCACGGTCTGTGGGGCGCTGTACTTGGCGATCCCGTCGGCGGCGGGGAAGAAGTAGGCGGAGCGGACGCGGTCCAGCGCGCCGAGCGGGACCGCAACCACCAGGCGCCCGCCTCTGACGCTGTAGTGCGCGGCCTCGGCGAGTGGAGTCGGCAAGGCACGGCGAGCGGCGGCGAACAGCGTTGCGCGGGCGGGGTCCGGTGCGCCATCGCCGATGGTCGCGGCGGTGCTGACGGTGGCGCTCTCGGGCACGCACATCTCGGCGGAGCAGACGAGGTAGTCGAGCTTGACCGACACCGGGAACGCGCTGCCCGCAGCCAAGCCAGCCGGCACCGCGACGTCGGCGAGCAATGTCGAGGGGCGCTCGTAGACGTAGTTCATCAGCCCTGCGATCAGCAGCGTGCCCGGCACTGGATAGCGCAGCGGGGCGGCGGTCGCGTCACTCGGCAGGGTCCACTTGGCCTGCGTCTCGAGGCCGGCGTCGCCGGGGTTCTTCCAATAGGTGTGCCACCCGGGCTGCGGCGTGAAGGTCAGCGCGAGCGTGACGGGCTTGCCGGGCGCGGGGGTCGCGCTCTCGGCAGCGATCGCGACCTGGACGTGCGGCGCGGCCAGGACCGGCGCGGCGAGCAGCAGGGCGAACAGCAGTGTCAGGAACCGGGTCATCGCGCCTTGTTCGTCAGGGACGGGGGCGGGGATACACCGGGGCGTGTGTCGGAGGAAGGTAGTAAGGGTCGCGGCAAAGCCGCGCCGTCGGACGGCATGAGCGGGGAAGGTCCGCTCAGCCGCCGGCCGGAAGCGACGCGAGTCCGCGTCGAAGCGAGAATTCGGCGAAGTGCCAAATTCCCGCTTCGTCGTGGCCGCTTAGCGCTTCGAGAACTGGAAGCTACGGCGGGCTTTCGCCTTACCGTACTTCTTGCGCTCGACGACGCGCGGGTCGCGGGTCAGGAAGCCGGCGTGCTTGACGACGGTGCGGAGCGTCGGCTCGAAGCGGGTCAGCGCCTGGGCGATACCGTGCTTGACCGCACCGGCCTGGCCGGAAAGACCACCACCGGCGACGGTGCAGACGACGTCGTACTGCTCGAGGCGCTCAGCGACGTCGAACGGCTGGTTGATCACCAGGCGCAGGGTCGGACGAGCGAAGTAAACGAGCTGGTCGCGGCCGTTGACGGTGATCTTGCCGCTGCCGGGCTTGATCCAGACGCGGGCGATGGCGTTCTTGCGCTTGCCGGTCGCATAGGCGCGGCCCTGCGCGTCGATCTGCTGCTCGCGCAGCGGCGCCGGCGAGACGCCGTCATGGGACGGCGGCGCAGCGTCGAGGGCGACGCCGAGGTCGGCGAAAGACTGGATGTTGTCGGCCATTATGCGCCCGCCTGGTTGCTGGCGGTCGCGCTCGGGCGGACCGCAGAGTTCTTGGGGTTCATCGCTGCGATGTCGAGGACCTGCGGGTCCTGCGCGGCGTGCGGATGGTCGGTGCCGGCGAAGACGCGCAGGTTGCGCATCTGCTGGCGGCCGAGCGGACCACGGGGGACCATGCGCTCGACGGCCTTCTCGATGACGCGCTCAGGAAAGCGACCCTCGAGTACCTTGGCGGCGGTGATTTCCTTGATACCGCCGGGGTGGCCGGTATGGCGATAATAGATCTTCTGACCAGCCTTGCGACCGGTGAACTTCACCTTCTCGGCGTTGATGACGATGATGTTGTCACCGCAATCGACGTGGGGCGTGAAGGTCGCCTTGTGCTTGCCGCGCAGACGGTCGGCGATAATCGAGGCGAGACGGCCGACGACAAGGCCCTCGGCGTCGATTAGAAGCCATTGCTTCTCGACGTTCGCCGGCTTCATCGCCGCAGTTGTGCGGGAGAGTGTGGTTGGCATGATGCCCTCTTGAATACAAAAACCGGCCAGCGAGCGCCGACCGGAACGCGCGCTATATCGCCGATACCGGCTCGCAACGCAAGGTTTTTGGCGGGTTTACGGGACGGTATTATAATACCGCACGCTAGAAGCCTGCCAATGTGCGAGCCACAGCAGCGTGGCGAGCAGGATCGCGGCCCCGGCCTGATGCAGCGCTGCCAGCGGGATCGGCACGCCGTTGACGATGGTTAGGATGCCGAGCGCGATCTGGAGCGCCAGCGCGGCGACGACCAGACCCGCCCGGTGGCCTGACCGGCGCGATGCCCAGACCGCGGCGATCGCTGCCGCCGCGACTACCCAGGCGAAGCTGCGATGGATGAACTGCACGGTAAGCGGATCGTCGAACGGGCTCGCGAGCGGCGGCACGAGGCTCCCCAGCATCAGCGGCCAGGTGTCGGAGGCATGGCCCGCCCGCAGCCCGGCGGTGAACGCGCCCCAGACGATCTGTACCGCGAGCAGAGCCAGCACCGGCGCGCCCCAGCGCGGCAACCGGCGCCGGCCCTCGGTCAGGTCGAGTGCGGTCCAGATGCACGCCGCCATGATCAGCAGCGCGGTCACGAGGTGCACCGCGAGCCGCTCGTGTGCCACCGACGGGCGGTTGACGAGGCCCGAAGCGACCATCCACCAGCCGATCGCACCCTGCAGCCCGCCCAGCATCAATATGCCGCTCAGCCGCCAGCCGTAGCCTTTGGGGATCGCGCGGGTGAGCGCGAACCACAGCAATGGCAGCGCAAAGGCAAAGCCGATGACCCGCCCGAGCAAGCGGTGGACATACTCCCAGAAGAAGATGCCCTTGAACGCATCGAGCCCCATGCCGGCGTTGACCTTGGTGTATTGCGGCGAGGCTTGGTACTGGGCGAATTCGGCCTGCCACTGCGCATCGTTCAACGGTGGCACGATGCCGCTCAGCGGCTCCCACTTGACGATCGACAGGCCGGACTCGGTGAGGCGGGTGATGCCCCCGACGACGACCATCGCGAACACGAGGACGGCTACCGCGAGCAGCCAGGTCGCGATGGCACGCGGGCGTTCACGCTTCGCGGTGGTCGTGGCAGCGGTGGGGACGGCGGTGAGGGTCGCGAGCATGCGCGTCCTATGCCGCAGCGTAGTGCCTTCGTGAAGCGACGCGGCGTCGCGGAGCCGGGAGACGGCGGGGGTCAGAGTCGCTTGAGCAGCCGCGCCACCGTGCTCGGCGCGGTCTCGCGGTGCGTGAGCTCCTGATCGATCTCCTCGCACTCCTTCTCGAGTGCAGCGCGGATTTCCTCGAGCTGGTGGGCGCTCATGTGCTCGATGCCGATGAAGGCGTTGCGCGCATCCTCGATCGAGCGGACCAAC
This sequence comes from Sphingosinicellaceae bacterium, assembly GCA_019285715.1. Taxonomy (NCBI): domain Bacteria; kingdom Pseudomonadati; phylum Pseudomonadota; class Alphaproteobacteria; order Sphingomonadales; family Sphingosinicellaceae; species Sphingosinicellaceae bacterium. Next base: position 2,219,042 of record CP079108.1, on the reverse strand, counting down.
TCGTCGAGCTTGGCATGGATCGCAGCGGCATCGCGGTTCTGCGAATTCTGGATCAGGAACACCATCAGGAAGGTGATGATCGTCGTCGAGGTGTTGATGACCAGCTGCCAGGTGTCGGAGAAATCGAACACCGGCCCGGTCACCGCCCACAGGATAATCGTTGCGAGCGCGATGACGAAGGCCAGGGGCTGGCCGACGAAGCCGGCGATACGGCTCGACAGCGTCGTGAAGAAGCGGTCCATAAAGTTTCCCCCGAAACAGTCGCGACCCTGCGATGCACCGTATCGAGCTGTTAAGCCAGCGCGGCGCGTCTAGTACTTGCACTCTCCGATGTAACAACATATCATAGCGTAGTGAGTGAGCCAAACCGCACCTGGATCGACCGCTCGGCAATGGGCCTGTCGGGCCTGTGCGTCGTGCATTGCCTCGCCGGCAGCGTGCTGCTTGCGGGCCTTTCGGTTACCGGCGGCCTCTGGAACCACGAATTTCACGCGATCGGCCTCGCGCTGGCGCTGCCCCTCGCGGCGTTTGCGCTGCTGCGCGGCGTCCGGATCCACCAGCGCTATGTGGTGACGGTCCTCGGCGGCGTCGGCCTCGCCCTGATGGCGGCGTCCCTGATGTTCGCGCACGGCAGCGTTACCGAGATCGCGGTGTCGATCACCGGGGTGCTGCTGCTGGCCAGCGCGCACCTGCTCAACATGCGGTGGTCGCGTCACTGACTTGCCGCGGGGGAAAACCCGCCCCATATTCGTATCGATGCCCGTTTCTCATTCCCACGTATTGCCGGCCGGTCCGGCCCTGACCAGCGCGGCGCGTGCGGCGGTGCTCCGTGCCGGTGAGCAGTGGACCGACCTGCGCGCGCAGGTCTTTGCGGCCCTTGCCGACTTCGACCGGCCAGCCAGCGCCTACGATGTCACCGATGCGGTCTCGACCGCCGCTGGTCGCCGTGTCGCCGCCAACAGCGTTTACCGCATCCTCGACCTGTTCGTGGCCAACAACGTCGCGATGCGCGTCGAGAGCAGCAATGCCTATGTCGCCAACGCCCACCCGGACTGCCTGCACGACTGCATCTTTTTAGTCTGCGACAGTTGCGGGCGCACCACACATCTCGACGATGACAAGCTGGCAGCCGGGGTTCGCGCCGCTGCAAGTGCCACCGGTTTTCGCCCGATCCGCCCGATCCTCGAGGTTCAGGGGCGCTGCACGGACTGCGACTGACGTCGCGGCACCGCTTGCGGCCCACGCAACAATCGACAAGTCGTCTCCAGACGGCTAATTCGTGACAAAGTATCACGGAAGATTGGCTACGCCCTGTGACCGAACGCCCCCAGACGCCGCTACTCGACCAAGTCAACCTCCCCGCCGACCTGCGCGGGTTCGACGCCCACCAGCTCAGGCAAGTCGCGGATGAGCTGCGCGCCGAGCTGATCGACGCGGTCAGCGTCACCGGCGGGCACCTCGGTGCCGGCCTCGGTGTCGTCGAGCTGACGGTCGCGCTCCATCACGTCTTCGACACGCCCAACGACCGCCTGATCTGGGACGTCGGCCACCAGGCCTATCCCCACAAGATCCTGACCGGACGCCGCGACCGCATCCGCACGCTCCGGATGGGGGGCGGCCTCAGCGGCTTCACCCGGCGCAGCGAGAGCGAGTACGACCCGTTCGGCGCCGCGCACAGCTCGACCTCGATCTCGGCGGCGCTCGGCTTTGCGGTCGCCAACAAGCTCAAGGGCCAGCCCGGCAAGGCGATCGCGGTCATCGGCGACGGCGCGATGTCGGCGGGCATGGCCTATGAGGCGATGAACAACGCCCAGGCCGCGGGCAACCGTCTCGTCGTCATCCTGAACGACAACGACATGTCGATCGCGCCGCCGGTCGGCGCGCTGTCGGCGTATCTGGCGCGGATCTACTCGTCGCGGCCGTTCCTTGAGCTACGCGACGCGGTCAAGCAGCTGGCGAAGCGCACTTTCGGCCCGAACATGCAGCGCACCGCCAAGCGCGCCGAGGAGTATTTTCGTACCTTGGCCACCGGCGGCACGCTCTTCGAGGAGCTCGGCTTCTACTACGTCGGTCCGATCGACGGCCATAACCTCGACCACCTCGTGCCGGTGCTCGAGAATGTTCGCGACGCCGCCGAGGGCCCGATCCTGGTCCACGTCGTCACCCGCAAGGGCCATGGCTACGAGCATGCCGAGGCAGCGCCCGACAAGTACCACGCCGTCCAGAAGTTCGACGTCGTTACCGGTGGACAGGTCAAGGGCAAGGCCGGACCGCCGAGCTATACCAATGTCTTTGCCAAGGCGCTGATCGACGAGGCGCGCCGCGATCCGACCATTGTCGCGATCACCGCCGCGATGCCGTCGGGCACCGGTCTCGACAAGTTCGAGGCCGAGTTCCCCGAGCGCCTGTTCGACGTCGGCATCGCCGAGCAGCACGCCGTCACCTTTGCGGCCGGCCTCGCCGCGCAGGGCATGCGGCCGTTCGCGACGATCTACTCGACCTTCCTGCAGCGCGCCTACGACCAGGTCGTCCACGACGTCGCCATCCAGAACCTGCCGGTGCGCTTCGCCATCGACCGTGCCGGGCTGGTCGGAGCCGACGGTGCCACCCACGCCGGCTCGTTCGACGTGACCTACCTCGCGACCCTGCCCAACTTTGTCGTCATGGCGGCGGCGGACGAGGCCGAACTGGTCCACATGGTCCACACCTGCGCGATGTACGACGACGGGCCGAGTGCGGTCCGCTACCCGCGCGGCGAAGGCACCGGCGTCGCTCTGCCAGAGACCCCGATCCGCCTCGAGATCGGCAAGGGCCGCATCATCCGCGAAGGCAAGACCGTCGCGATCCTGTCGCTCGGCACCCGCCTGACCGAGGCACTCGCCGCCGCCGATGATCTCGAAGGTCGCGGCCTGTCCACCACGGTCGCCGACCTGCGCTTTGCCAAGCCGCTCGACCACGACATGATCCGCAAGCTGGCGATCAGCCATGACGTGCTCGTCACCATCGAGGAGGGCGCCATCGGCGGCTTCGGCGCGCACGTCCTGACCTGGCTCAGCGACGAGGGCCTGACCGACAACGGCCTCAAGGTTCGCACCATGCGCCTGCCTGACGTGTTCCAGGAGCACGATGGCCCCGCAGCGCAGTACGTCACCGCCGCGCTGGATGCTCCGGCAATCGTCGCGACGGTGCTTGAGGCGCTTCGGCATAACTCGCTCGGAATGCACGAGGGCGCGCGGGCCTGAGCGCCTGCACCGTCCAGTGCCGCGCGGCCTGCTGACCTGATGGCAAAGCCGCGAGCCGACCAGCGCCTTGTCGAGCTCGGCCTCGCAGAGAGCCGGACCCGGGCGCAGGCGTTGATCCTCGCCGGCCTCGTCTACGTCGGCGACCGCAAGGTCGAGAAGGCGGGGCAGGTGCTTGCCGTCGATGCGCCGCTGACCGTCAAGGGTCGCGACCACCCCTGGGTGTCACGCGGCGGGATCAAGCTCGCACACGGCCTCGACCATTTCGGCTGGGACGTCGCGGGTGCAACCGCCATCGACGTCGGCTCGTCGACCGGCGGGTTCACCGACGTACTGCTCACCCGCGGCGCGACGCATGTCTTCGCGGTCGACAGCGGCACTAATCAGCTGGCGTGGAAGATCCGCGAGGACCCGCGCGTCACCGTGCTCGAACAGACCAGCGCACGCATCCTCACCGACGAGCATATCCCGGTCGCGGTCGACATCATCGTCTGCGACGCCAGCTTCATCGGTCTCGCCAAGGTACTGGAAACGCCGCTGAGTTTCGCCAAGGCCGAGGCCCGGCTGCTGGCGCTGATCAAGCCGCAATTCGAGGCGGGGCGGGGCGAGGTCGGCAAGGGCGGGGTGATCCGCGACCCCGACGTTCACGCTCGTGTCTGCGCCGAGGTCGCCGTCTGGCTGGAAAGCCGGGGCTGGCGGGTCGAGGGGATTGTAGCGTCGCCAATCACCGGCCCCGAGGGCAATATCGAGTTCCTGATCGCCGCGCGAACCGGGATAACGACCCATCCGGCCGACTAGACCGGGCTCGACCGCGCGCAGGCGCCAGTATCGTATGCGACATGGCCCCTCGAGAATCGACCCTTAAAAGCGGCGCTGTCCTACAAACCACCTGTCTGGTACAATCAGCTGATCCCGACGTGCTGGCGCATGATCTTTCTCATCGCTGAGTCACAGACCGGGCAGCTACGCGCCATTGCTCGATATTAGCGGTTTCCGTCCTCCGTCGCCCCCATCGCAGGGTTCGCGAGGGCACTTACTCTGTAAACTCTCGTTCATATTCGGAGACCGGAGCCTGTCCGCGGATGCTGCGTGGGACCGGCCGTTCTTGGTACTTCAAGCGCCTATTTGATCAGATTGCCGACCAGGCTGACGGTCAGGGCGATGACACCGAGGTTGAAGAGAAAGGCGATCAGGCTGTGGATCAGCGCGGTGCGCCGTAGCCCTGTCCGCTTGATCTCGACGTCCGAGACCTGGAACGTCATGCCGAGGACGAACGAGAAATAGGCAAAATCCCAATAGACGGGTTCGTCCTCGCCGGGGAATTCGAGCCCGCCGCAATCGCCACCCTTGCCGTCGTCGAGATAATAACTGTGCGCGTAATGAATGGCATACAGCACATTGCCGAACAACCACGCGAGCAGCAGCGTGCCGCCGGCAAGCGCCAAGCTGCGGCCCGAGCCGCTGGTCAGCTCGAACCCTACGGCGGTCACGATGACGACGATGATGACCGCGGCGACAATCTGCAGGATGTATTGGTCCGGCTCGTTCTCGGCAGCCCGCTTGCGCATTTCATCCGCCTCGTCGTCGCTCAGCGCCCACAGGGTTGCCCCTAGGAAGGCGATCGCGCCGAGATCGAAGCCGCCGAGCACCGCGGGTACGATCTTGGCGCCGATGGCAAACAGGGCGCCTGTGGCAACGATCATGATCGCGAAGAACATCGCGAACCGGGCATAGCGTCGATACCAGCTCATGTGCGTCGCTCCCGAGTGCCGCCCGCGAGTACCAGCCAGCCGCCCAGCGCGGCGAGCAGCGAACCCGCTATAATGCCCAGTTTGGCCTGCTCGCGTGCCGCAGCGCTGTCGCCGAAGGCCAGTCCGGAGATGAACAGGCTCATGGTAAAGCCGATGCCGCACAGCAGTGCGACGCCGTAAAGTTGCCGCCACGAGGCCCCAGCGGGGCGTGCCGCTGCGCCGGAGCGGACCAGCGCCCAGATTGCGCCGAAGACACCGAACTGCTTACCGAGCAGCAGGCCGAGCGCAACGCCGAGCGGCAAGGGCTCGAGCAGGCTCGCTGGCGTTACGCCGCGCAGGTCCAGCCCAGCGTTCGCGAACCCGAACAGCGGTACGACCGCGAACGCGATCCACGGTGACAGGCCGTGCTCCAGCCGGATCAGCGGCGAGTGGCGGTCCTCTGGCGCACCGGGCGTGATGTTCATCGGGATGGTCATCGCGACTGCAACGCCTGCGAGCGTCGCATGGACCCCGGATTGCAGAACCGCGAACCAGACGAGGACGCCGACGACGAGGTAGGGCCACACGGCCCGGACGCCTGAACGGTTGAGCAGCGCCAGTCCGGCGAGCCCGACACCGGCACCGGCGAGCGCGACCCAGTGGATAGCGTCGGTGTAGGCCACCGCGATGACGACGATGGCACCGAGGTCGTCGATGATCGCGATCGCGGTCACCAGCAGCTTGAGCGATGCCGGGACCCGCGACCCGAGCATCGCCAGGATGGCGAGCGCGAAGGCGATGTCGGTAGCAGCCGGTATCGCCCAACCGCGCAAATTGGCGGGGCTGCCGTGGTTGACCGCGATGTAGACGAGCGCCGGTACGATCATGCCCGCCAGCGCGGCCGCTCCCGGCAGCAGGCGGCGCGACCAGGTCGACAGTTCGCCGTCGAGTGTCTCGCGCTTGATCTCGAGGCCGACGAGCAGGAAGAACAGCGCCATCAGGCCGTCGTTGATCCAGTGAACCAGCGTATGCCCGGCGAAGTGCCAGTCGAAGAGGGCGTGGTAAGGCACCGCGAGCGCAGTGTTGGCGGCGAGCACCGCAGCGGCCGCCGCCGCCATCAGCAGGTAGCCGCCCGCCGCCTCGTCGCGCAGGAACTGACGGATCGCCGTAAGCGGGGTGAGACGACCGACTGGCTTCACGCTAATCGGTCAACGGACGGCGTAGTTGGTCGCCACCCAATCGCGGTAGCTGCCGTCGAGGACGCCGCGCCACCACGCCTCGTTGTCGAGGTACCAGGCGAGGGTCTCGGCGAAACCCGTTGGAAAGTCTCGCGCCGGAACGTAGCCGAGCTCGACACGGGCACGGGTCTCGTCGATCGCATAGCGGCGGTCGTGGCCGGGTCGGTCGGTGACGGTTGTCTTGAGCGATGCGGTGGGGACGCCCTTTGCGGCTGGCGCATCGGGGAAGCGTTCCGTCAGCTTCGGGTCCGCTGCGAAGGCCGAGTCGACCGCGGCGCACAGCGTCTCGATGACCATGAGGTTGGGGAGTTCGGCACCGCCGCCGATGTTGTAGGTCTCGCCGACACGGCCGCGCTCGAGCACCGCGGCGATGCCCCGGCAGTGATCCTCGACGTGGAGCCAGTCGCGGACCTGCATGCCGTCGCCGTAGATCGGCAGGGCGCGGCCGTGGAGGGCGTTGATAAGGAACAGCGGGATCAGCTTCTCGGGGAATTGGTACGGGCCATAGTTGTTGGAGCAGTTCGAGGTGGTGACCTGCAGACCGTAGGTGTGGTGATAGGCGCGGACCAGGTGGTCGGACGCGGCCTTCGAGGCGGAATAGGGGGAGTTCGGGGCGTAGGGTGTGGTCTCGCTGAACGCCGGGTCGTCGGGGCCGAGGCTGCCGTAGACCTCGTCGGTGCTGACGTGGTGGAAGCGGTGGGGCTTCGCCTCCGCACCGAGCCAGACAGTGCGCGCCGCCTTGAGCAGGCTGTGGGTGCCGAGGATGTTGGTGTCGATAAAGGCGTCGGGGCCGTGAATCGAACGGTCGACGTGGCTCTCGGCGGCGAAGTGGACGAGGGTGTCGACGGCGCGGTCGCGGAGCAGGCTTTCGACCAGCGGGGTGTCGCGGATGTCACCGACGACGAGCTCGGCGCGGGTGCCGGCGAGGTTTGCGCGATTGCCGGCGTAGGTCAGGCTGTCGAGGACAATGACGGTATCGTCGGGGTGGGCCGCCTCCCAGAACTGTACGAAGTTTGCGCCTATGAAGCCTGCACCACCAGTAACAATCATGTTAGCCACGGGCGATCTCGCTGATGCAGTGGTTGAGTTCTACGCGCCAATGCCTTGGCTGCGTTGTGATTTCCCACGTAGTAGTTTTGTCGAGGACGCCGTAGGGCGGGCGTTTGGCGGGTGTCGGGTAGTCGCTGGTGCGGATCGGGACTACCGCGACCGGGCGCGCCAGGATTCCGGCCGCCAGCGCCTCGTCGTGGATAGCGACAGCGAAGTCGTACCAGCTGGCGACCCCGGCGTCGGTGGCGTGGAAATTGCCTGTCGCGCCGTGCCCAATCAGCGTCCATAGCGTGCGCGCCAGCGTCGGGACGTGCGTCGGGGTGCCGATCTGGTCGGCGACGACGCGGATTTCGTCGCGCTCGGCCATCAGGCGGAGCATGGTGCGGACGAAGTTCTGGCCCTGTGCCGCATAGACCCACGCGGTGCGGACGATCAGCGGGCTGGGGTGGAACTCGCGGGCTGCCGCCTCGCCGTCGGCTTTGGTGCGGCCATAGGCGCCGAGTGGGTTGGGCGCGGCATCGGGCGGGTAGGGCGAGTGCGCGGTGCCGTCGAACACGAAGTCGGTCGAGACGTGGGCGAAGGCGGCACCGGCGTTGCGGGCGGCTGCGGCGAGCAGGCCGACGGCATTGACGTTGACGGCGCGTGCCGCGGCTTCGTCGCTCTCGGCGCGGTCGACGGCGGTGTAGGCGGCGGCGTTGATGACGACGTCCGGCCGGGCGTCCGCGACGACCCGCGCGACGACGTCGGCGTCGGTGATGTTAAACTCGCCCTCGGGCGGCGCGATAATCTCGGTGCCTTCCGGGACCGTGGCCTGCAGTGCCCGGCCGAGCTGGCCGCCGCTACCGGCGATAAGGGCCCTCACGCGAATACCTCGGCGTCGGGGAGGCGCGGCGCGGCAGCATCCTTGGCGGACAGCAATGGCGTGCCCTTGAGAGGCCAGTCGATGCCAATCGACGGGTCGTTCCACGCGATGCTTCGCTCATGCACAGGAGCATAGAGAGTCGTGCATTTGTACAGGAAATCAGCGGCTTCGCTCAACACGATGAAGCCATGGGCGAAGCCGGGCGGAACCCAGAGCATGCGCTTGTTGTCGGCGCTAAGCTCGGCCCCGGTCCAGCGCCCGAAGTGCGGGCTCGACCGGCGGATATCGACCGCGACGTCGAACACCGAACCGACGACGACGCGGACGAGTTTCCCCTGCGGCTCGACGATCTGGTAGTGGAGCCCGCGCAACACGCCACGCGCCGAGCGGCTGTGATTGTCCTGCACGAACGGCACGTCGATGCCGGCGTCGGCGAAGGCGCGGGCGTTCCAGCTTTCCAGGAAGAAGCCGCGGTCGTCGCCGAAGACCTTGGGCTCGATCAGCTTGACGCCGGGGAGGTCGGTGTCGGTGACGATCACAGGCCGTGCACCGCAGCCGCCATTGTCATTCCGGCGAACGCCGGAACCCAGCTGTCCGCAGCACTCCTAGTTGCGAGTGCGTGATGTAACCGGGTTCCAGCGTTCGCCGGAATGACAACGGCGATACGAGAGGCAAGTCTCACCCGGCGATCCTCAACTGGTCGAGCAGATACTCGCCGTAACCGCTTTTGCGCAAAGGCTCCGCGATCCGCGCGAGCTGCTCGGCATCGATGAAGCCCTGGCGCCACGCGATCTCCTCGGGGCAGCAGATCTTGAGGCCCTGACGCTCCTCGACGATGCGGACATAGAGCCCGGCATCGAGCAGCGAGCCGTGGGTGCCGGTGTCGAGCCAGGCGAACCCGCGCCCCATCAATTCGACGTCGAGCTTGCCGGCATTGAGGTAGGCGCGGTTCAGGTCGGTGATCTCGAGCTCGCCGCGTGGGGATGGGACGATGTCCCGTGCCAGCCGGACCGCATCGCTGTCATAAAAGTACAGTCCGGTGACCGCGTAGTTCGAGCGCGGATTTTCGGGCTTCTCCTCGATCGTCGCGGCGCGCCCGTGCGCGTCGAACGAGACCACGCCGTAGGCCTGCGGGTCCTTGACGTAATAGCCGAACACCGTCGCGCCGACGGTGCGCGCGTCGGCGCGGGTCAGCAGTTCGGGCAGCCCGTGGCCGTAGAAGATGTTGTCGCCAAGGATCAGCACCGAGGGCCGGTCGCCGACGAACTCCGCGCCGATGTGGTAGGCTTGGGCCAGGCCCTTGGGCTCGGGCTGGACGGCATAGTCGATGTGTATGCCCCATTGGCTGCCGTCGCCAAGCAGGCCGCGGAACGCCGCGCTGTCGGCGGGTGTCGTGATGATCAGCACCTCGCGGATGCCCGCCAGCATCAGCACCGACAGCGGGTAATAGATCATCGGCTTGTCGTAGACCGGCATCAGCTGCTTCGAGACCGGCTTGGTCAGCGGATACAGCCGCGTACCCGAGCCGCCCGCGAGAATGATGCCGCGCCGCGTCACGGTCATCGGTTCCTCCGTTTCAGGACGCGGTAGAGGGCTGGTGGCAACAGGTCGTGCATCAGGTGGCGGGCGCCGACCTTCCAGTCGGTGCGGTCGGTCGTGGCGGGGCGGTTCTTGAAAGTCGTGGTGCGCTTCGGTATCGACCCGAGGCCTTCGGGTGCGGCGGTGTAGTAATACATCGCGATCGAGCGCCGGCTGCGGTCGGGCGGGCAGGCGACCGGATCGGGAACCCCGTGAAAGCTGTCGAGGTCAGTGTTGAAGACCACCGCGCTCGCCATCGTCGGCGGCGCGGTAACGCGCCGCTCGGTCATGTCGCTGTTCCACAGCTCGAGGTTACCGTTCCATTCGGGCTGCCAGTCGTCGTTCAGGTAGATCAGCAAATTGACTCGGCGCAGCAGGTTAAGCCCCGCGTGGACGTTGAAATCGGCATGGATGCCGAGGTGTCCACCGGCCCGGGTCTCGTGCAGCCCGCCGCCGGTATAATACGGGTCGGCAATCAGCTTCTCGATCCCGGTCAGGGCTTCGATGAAGCGCAGCATCGGCTCGGCGTTGAGCTCGGCGAGAAAGGAGCGGAGGCGCGGCGAACGCAGCTGGACCGGCTGCCACTCGTACTTGAGGCGCTCCTGGGCGCGGTCGTAGGCGACCTTCTGGCCGGTCGCCGGCCATTCCTCGAGCAGCGAGCGCAGCACGTCGGCGTCGATGAAGTTTTCGATGACGATGTGCGGAAAGGGGTTGGCGGCCGCATACTGGTCGTGGAGTGCAGCACCTGCGGCGATGCACTGGTCGCGGTCGAAGATCACGACGTCGTCGGACAACCGTGTCGCTTGCAGCGCTGCCGGCCCCGGCGCTGCCCTTCCCAAAGTCGCTGCCTCGAGTGTTGCCATCTCCAAGCTCCTCAATTGCTCGCCTCGGCAACGGTACGGTCCGCCGCCAATTGCCTGACGATACGCCGTGCCGCGCCGAGAAACGACTTCAACTGTTCGGCGGGCCTCGCCTGGCGCGCCGCGGTACCGACCGCAAGGCCGGTGACCACCGGCCGCGGCTGGAAGGTCGCGGTTGCCGCCGCCAGCCGCGAGGCGACGAGGCGCTTCCGGCGCGCCTGATGCGGCTGCATCTTGATGATCTCGCCGATCGCCAGAGGCTGCGTCAGGATCGAGCCTGCAATCGTCGCTGCCGCGAGGAGCGCAGCCCCGGCGTCGGATCGCACCATCACCAGGCTCCGTCCCTCCGCTTCGTCGAAGCTCGGATAGCCCGAGGCGTCGCCGTACCACGCGTCGGCGCAGGCGATATCGGCGACGCCGCCGACTGCGTCGGGGCAGATCTTGCAGCGGAATTGGACTTCCTTCGACAGGATGTCGCCCCAGCTTGCGGCGTAACTCATGCGCGTCATCCGTCCATCGGTCTCGGTCGCGGTGGCATAGCCCGGCCAGCCGTCGCCACGATAGCGGAAGCTCGTCAACCGGGTCTTGTCGGCACCGAGATGGGCGAGGACCCGGTCGGTGCCGGCCTGGCTCGGGGTGCCGGCGCAGAAGAACGACAGCATCAGCGGCACCGCGGCGTCAATGCGAGGATCGAGCTTTGCCAGCTGGCGGAGCGCGCCGACGTCGCAGGGCTTGCCGATGAACACGAAGCGCCCGCCGCGCTCGACCTCGGCGACGATGCTGGCGAGCGGCGAGGCCGGGGCATAGCGTGAACCGGCGGCCTCGATGACCTGGGCCGGCGTGAGGCTGCGCTGCAGGCGGTTGAGGGTCGGGGCGGCTTCGTCCATCGCGACGTGGACGACGCGGTCGGCGATGCCGGTATCCAGCGCGTGGATTGCCAGCGCCGACAGGACACCGCCCGACGATCCGGCGTGGCGCACTTCCGGATCGGTGGCATTGCCGGTGTGGACGGCGAGATATGGGCCCCACAATGGATCGACGGCCATGTCGGTCCGCCACGGCGCGACGACCGATCCGGGACAGGCGAGGGCGATGCGGCGCTCGGCGTCGGGGGTGAGCGGTGCCGACTGCACTGGCCGGGCAAAGCCGGGTGGGCGCATCGTCATGGTGACCGCCGCGTCGCCGAGCGAGGCGCACAGGCCGCACCCCGAGCACAGCCGGCCGCGCACGACACGCTCGAGCGTCGGGGAGGCGTAGGCCGCGCTCACCGGATCGCTGCGGCGAAGCTGGTCGCGAGCTCGGCGACGTAGCGCTCCAGCCCGGCCTCGACGATCGGCTTGCCGCTCTCGATGTCGGCGGCGAGTTCGGCGCGGCGCTCGAAGGCGTCGAGGACGAAGGCCACGGCTTCCTCGGTGCTGTGGCCGCGCACGGGTACCAGCCAAGGATAGCCCAGGCCGCCGAACAGGCCCTCGAACTTGCGGCTGTACGAGATCGGCACGACCGGCACGCCGCTCGAATAGGCCGCGATGGTGGCGTGCATGCGGCCGCCGACGAGGAAGTCGAGGCCTGAGATGTACGATTTGGCCTCGCTCGGCCCCGCGAAGTCGGGGACGCGGACGACGCCCGGGTATTCGGCCGCGAGGCGGTCGGCGACGCGGCCGTCGTCCTCGTGGGACAGGGTCTTCGAATAGACGTGGCTGATCAGCTCGATCTGGACGTCGGGGCGAGCCGTGAAGGCCTTCAGGAGCGCGTGGGTCAGCGCCGTGTAGTCGACCTCGATGCCGAACTCGTTGTTGCCGGTGTGACCGCCGTTGAACAGCAGCCCGGAGACGTTTAGGCCAACGCGGAGCTTGCCGCTGGTGCCGCGCGGGGCGGGGTCGAAGGGCAGGGCGAAGGCGACGTCGACGACCTCGATGGTCCGTGCAGTCGGGGCGAGCCTGGCCATCGCCGCCATCGACAGTGGATCGCGCGCGAACACTGCCTCGGCATGGCGGCAGGCCCACGCCGCTACCGCGCTGTGCGGCTGGCGCGAGAACGGCCCGATGGTCTGCGGCGACAGGATCAGCGTCCGCCGGCGCAGGATCGTCAACAGCTTGCTGCCCCACATGTAGGCGAAGCGCTTGTCCGGATAGATGTCGGTAAAACTGTCGCCGGCCCCGATGTCGAGCATTACGTCGATCTCGCCGAGGTCGCGCCAGAACCCCTTGAGCGAGGTCATGTAGCGGCCGGTGATCGTGCGTGCGCCGACATCGGGGTCGGTGACGTAGAGCGCGCCGACTTCGCGGGTCCCGAAGATCATGAACTCGGGAAGCAGGCCGACGCGCGCCGCCGCCTTCGTGGCGAGGGCTATATTGCCGATCGTCAGCGCGCCGACGCCAAGGTTACCCGAGCGCGCCGAATGCCACAGCAGCCCGACGCGAATCCGCCGTGTCATGAATGCCGCTCCCGCCGCGGGATCAGGTCGGCGGCGGGGCTGCCGGCGCGGCCGTGGTTGGAGCGCTGCCGGTGGCTGCCGGCGCCGGGGTCGCGCCCGGCTTGGGTGGCGGCGGCGGCGCGGAGTAACCGGCGGCGTACTTGATGTTGGCCTTGGCGTCGTCGGTGAACTTCTTGAGGCTTGTCTGCAGGGCCTTCTGGACCTCGAGGCGCTGGAGCACCTGCTGGGCGAAGGCGATCGCCTTCTCGCCGATGAACGGCTCGGTGCGCGAACCGACGACATGGTTGGCGTACATCACCGGGGCCGGCGCGCCCTGCGGCTGGTCGGCGAAAACGAAGACCTCGTCCGGGTTGCGGGCGAGAATCTTGCCGATCTCGCCGGTCAGCTGCGGGTTCACCGTCAGCGCATCGTACTGCACGTTGGCGCGACGGAACTCGATCTTGGCGTTGGTCAGCACCGTGGCGACATCGCCCAGCGTCTTCGCCGGTGCGAGCGGCAGCGACGCGAGGTTGGCGGGCCTCAGGAACTGGATCTGGTCGAGCGTATAGATCTTGCGCTCGGCGAACAGCTGCGGGTTCTGTTCGATGAACTTCTGCGCCGCCTCGCGGGTCGTGCGGGGCACGGCCTTGGCGATGTCGCTCTGCAGTGCCTGGACGAGGAGGCCCTCGTCGACGCGCCGCTGCGCCAGCAGGAACTGCGGATTCTTGTCGAGACCGCGCTTGCGGGCGACGTCGGCGAGCATCTTGCGCTCGACGACCCGCTGCAGCGCGAACTGCTCGACCTGCTTCTTCGGTGCGTCGGGTGGCACGCGCAGCTGCTGGAGCTCGCCGTTGAGTTCGTGAACGGTGATGTCCTCGCCGTCGACGGTTGCCACGACCTGTCCGGTCGGAGCCTTGTTCTTGTCGTTGCACGCGCCCAGCAGGGCCAGCAGCGCAACGCTGCCGATCAGCCCCACTCGTTTCGTCGCCGCCCCCGGCCGTTTCATCGACATAGAACTCTCCCTCGTTATTGGCGCGGATAGACCGTGGCCGCGCGCCCGCGTCAACCTCTAAGCCCGAACAACGCGCGCGTCATCACTACCGCCTTGTCAGGTTGCCCACGCGCCACGCGCAACGCGATCTGCGCCGCCGCGACGCCCCAGTGGACGGGCAGCAGCCACGGCCGATGCCGCGCCACCAGTTTGAGCTTGGAGCGCATCAGGTAATATTCCGACAACAGGCTGCGGCCGCCCTTATCGCTCGACGAGCCGATCGAGCCGCCCTCCTTGTGGTATATGACGGCGCGGTCGGCGAAACCCGTAGCGAAACGCCCCCGGTTGCGCCACGACCAGTCCATCTCCTCGAAGTAGAGGAAATAGCTTTCCTCCATCAGCCCGACCGTCTCGAGGAACGCACGCGAGACAGCGAGCGAGGCCCCGAGGACGAAGTCGGTGTCGCGCGCGACGTCTGCGGCGTCGAAGGAGGCTTTCGCCGCTGTCCCGGCGCCGATCCCGGACGAGGTCCCGGTCCAGCGGTTGAAGCGGCTGCCGTTGAGCGCCTGGACCGTCTCCGGACGGTGATAAAAGCGCACGATCGTGCCGCAGATACCAATCTTCGGCGCACCGGACAGGTAGTCGAACAGCGCGACCGGAGCCGCGGGCTCGACGACGGTGTCGTTGTTGAGCAGCCAGAACGGCCCGATGTTCGGGTCGGCGAACAGGTGCCTCAGGCCGACGTTGTTGCCGCCGGCGAATCCCAGGTTGCTACCCGAGTCGATCAGGGTCAGCCATTCATCGCCGGCGTTCGACGGGTCGGGAACCGTCAGGCGACGGCAAGGAACGGGCTTGGCGCATGCCGGCTGGCTGAACCTGGCCATCTCGGGTTCTGCCGCCTCGGCCATTTGCTCACCCCGTGCCCACGCTTCGATGCGGTCCGCCGAGCCATCCGCCGACGCGTTGTCGACGACGACGACCCGGAAGTCCCCTGACGCCCGGCGCAGCGATTCAAGGCACTCGATGGTGTCGGCCCAGCGGTTCCAGTTGACCAGGACGATGCCCAGCCGTGCAGCTTTCATGCGCCACGGTTCCAGCCGTCGGCCTGCGACGGGCCCGAGACGGCGCGGATCATCTCGGCGGTGCGGAACAGGCGCGTGCGCGCGAGCATGCCGAGGCCACGGAAACGGTTCGATAGCCCGCTCAGCCGTTCCGAGACCAGCAGTTGAGCGCCGCTTACCGGGATCGATGCAGCGACGGCACCGGCGCGGGCGTACCATTTCCACATCGGCCGGCCGTGGCCGCGGTGCTCGGCGAGATCGTGCGCGACCTGTCGCCGCCACTTCGTCGCCAGGCTGTCGAAATCGGGTCGGGCCGGATGGTAGATCCGCATCGCGTCAACATAGCGGGCGGGCAAACCGAGGGCGCAGGCGCGCTGGCCCCAGTCGCGATCCTCCGCGATGCCGATGCCGCCGAACGGCCCGACCCGCGCGTGCACCGAGCGCCCCATCGCAAGATTGCCGGTGCCCGAAAACCGCAGTTTCCGAATGTACATCTTCTGGCGATACGCGAAGACTGCCTCGTAAGCCTCTGCTGGCGATAGGTTCCGAATGTCGCCGAAGTCGATGCGGACATCGCCGCCGACGACACTTTGTTCTGGATCGGGCTCGACCGCATCCACCGCAGCCTGCAGCCACCCGGCCTCGGCGCGGCAGTCGGCATCGATGAAGGCGAGCAGCGGGGCGGTGGTGGCAGCGACCCCGGTGTTGCGTGCCGGGCCCGGCCGGGGTGTTGGCTCGACGAGCAGGCGCACGTCCGGATAGGTAGCCAGTACCTCATGGGGCAGCGTGCGGGAGCCGTTGTCGACGACGACGACCTCGAACCAGCCGTGGTCGAGCTGCTGGCCCATGACCGACGCGAGGCAGCGCGCCAGCGCCTCGGGCTGGTTGAGGTGAGGAATGATCACGGCAACCCGGGGGCCGCCGCGCTCGTCCTTCACCGGCCCGTCGGCCATGACCCGATCAACCCCCCTGATGCGGTTCAGGCGGCGAGCTTAGCCATCGCGGCCGACATCAGCAGCAGCGACGAGACGCCTGGATACCGGTAGCGGAAGCGCGTCTCGGTCCCATCCTCGACCTCGAGCAGTTCGTGGGCGTGCGCAAAGTGCCGAAGGTCGCGCTCGATCGCCGAGTGGGGCAGGGCGCCCGCGAGTTCCGTGTGAACGTCGTCGACACTGAACCAGCCGTCCGCGGTACTGCCGGCGCGCGCTGCGCCGACCAGCAGCGGCCACTGCGCCCGCGCATCGTCGCGCGCCAAAATGGTCTGGATGCGGCGCGGTAGCGAGGCGTTCCAGTCGGTCAGGACGCGCTCGACCGCGGCCCGGCCGTGGACACCGTCGACGGTCGACTTGCCGGATTCGAGTGCGACCATGCCGGCGCGGTGGCCGAGCAGGCGGACGAGGTAGGGCGAGCCGCCCGCCATCGTTGAGATCATGTCGACGGCGTCGTTGTCGTACGACAGCTCAGCCGCTTCCTCGCCCAAGGCCAGTACCGAGCGCACTTCGCCCGAGGTTAGCGGGCGCATCGGCAGTCCGATGATGTTGCGTCGAATCGACGGCGCGTAGCCGACCAATTCGTCGAGGTTCTGGGCGACGCCGGTGAGCACCAGCTGGACCCGCGCGGCGCGGTCGGAGAGGTTCTTGATGAGCTCGGCGACGTCGCGGCGAAAGCCCGGGTCGAGAACGCGATCGTACTCGTCGAGGATCAGCACGACACGGGTGCCGACGACGTCCGCGAAAAGATCGCTGACCTCGCGCGGACCAAACTCGTTGGCTGGCAGCAGGCTGTCGAAGGTCGCCGCCGCATCGTTGTCGACCGAGGTCGGCAGCACGGCGCGGTGGTACAGCATCGGAATCTTGGAGGCGAAGGCGCGGAACATCGTGTCGAAGCGCGCCTCGGTCCCGCAACTGCCATAGACCACCAGGTAGCGGGCCTCGCGTGCCGTGTCCGCGAAGACGTGGACTAGGCTGGTCTTGCCGATACCGCGCTCACCGTAGACGACGACGTGGACGCGCTGTTGCTCGATGGCGGCAATCAGTTGCGCGAGTGCATCGTGGCGCCCGGCAAAGCGCTCGCGAGCGACGACCGGCTGCGAGGCACCAAGCGCATCGCGGAGCGCCAGGCGCCGGCGGGCCAGCACCGGCTCGCCGCTGGACTCGATGTCGTCGGACGCGGTCGCGGCAAAGCGCGGCAGCTCGGCGGTCGGACGCTGGTTGGCCGGTTCCCGCCACAGTGCATCGAGAAACGCGGGACGCTGGCGCAGCTTCGGGTCGATAGCGGCAAACGGCGTGCCGCGGGGCGCATCGGCCGTGTCGTCCTCGGTGCGGCCACCGCGCGACCAGCGCTTCCAGATCATCGTAACTCTTTCATGTCGGCAGTTCTCCCGCGCTGATAGTCTGGAATGATACGTAAATACCACACCAAAGCTGCACGAACGATGACTGCCCAACCTCCGATGGTTGCCGCGCCGCGCCCCGCCATGCTAACGCCGATCGTCATGAAGCGCGCTGCAGTGCTCGCGACGAGACGAGACGAAGACGCGACGACACAACAGGGGCATGGGCTTGCTAATCGTCAAATGGACTAGGGTCGGCGGCGCGGCAACGACGCTGTTTCTGCTGGCAACGGTCGTGCCGACCGGCACCGCCGCGCAGAGTTCGTCGTCCGACGATCGTCCCGCCCGGACCTCGACCTCGGTGTCCCCGATCGACGGGCAGGGGTTCCGGATCGGCGCGTCGTTGCGCAGCTATTACGACAGCAACATCCTGCGCCTCGGCAACGGATTTACCCCTGAGCCGGGCCGGTCGAAGGCGGATTTCCGCTTCACGCCGTCCGTCGAGGTAGCGGCCGGCCAGCCCGTTGGACGCCAGCAGCTGTTCATCGGCGCGTCGCTTGGCCGCGACATCTACGCCAAGAACTCGAAGCTCGACCGCAACCGCTACTCGGTCGGCGGCGGCGCGATTCTGCGGGCCGGACGCGCCTGCACCGGCAGCATCACCGGCGAATACAAGCGGCGCCAGTCGCTGCTGTCGGAAAGCTCGGTCAGCCGGGACAATACCCAGGAGATCATCGACTACGGCGCGGTGGCGGACTGCGCGCCGTCTTCGGGCATCGGCTTCGGCGGCAGCGCCAACCGGTCGGTGACCAACAACCAGAATCCCGACCGCCGGGTGCAGGATGCGCGCGAGACGAATCTCGACGCTCACCTGAACTTCGGCGCCCCGGCCATCGGAACCTTCTCGGCCGGTGTCGCGGTGTCGCGCTTCAACTATCCGAGGCGGAGCCTGTTCACGCCCGATGGGAACGGTGGCGTCATGCAGACGACCGACAAGCTCAACCTGTATTCGGCGCGCATCGGCTATTCGCGCGCTGTCGGCTCGCGGTTGAGTCTCAACGCCTCGGGATCGTACGTAAAGGTCAAGCCGAAGCCCGATAATGTCCTGAACCTCGTCCAGGACGACAGCGGCAACATCGTCACCATCCTGTCGCCCCGCGCCGGATACAGCGGCCCAAGCTACAATCTCGCGGTCGACTATCACCCCGGTGGACGACTGAGCGCGCAGCTCAGTGGCGGTCGCAACATCACCTCGTCGCCCAACGTCGCGGCCCGGCTGGATATTCACGACGACCTCGGCCTGATCATCAACTACCGGATCGGCGCGGCGATCACGACGAGCATCGGCGCCAACTACGATCGCCGGCAGTACAAAGGTGGTTTCGCCACCGTCGAGGAGCCATTCGCCCGCAAGCGCGACTCGACGAAGCGCGTGTTCGCCCAGGCGTCGTTCCAGCCGCGCCCGCTCTACGGCATCGACTTCGAGGTCGGACACGAGAACCGCAGTTCGAATCCGTCGCTTTATAATTTCAGCAGTACCTCGGGGTCGGTGACGCTCCGGGTCAAGTTCGGGAGAGGCTGATGCGCTTGCTCAACGTGATGGCGCGCTGGTTGATTGCCATGCTGATGGCCGGGTTGGCGGCAACCCTGCTGACTCTGCCGGCCGCGGCCCAGACCACGACCGGGACTGCCAAGCCCGCGGCCGCGTCGGCGACTGCCACGGCAGCCACGACCACGACCGACCGCGCCTATGTGCTCGGCGCGGACGATACGATTTCGGTGACCGTCTACGGCCAGTCGGATGCCGGTGTGCAGACCCGCATCAAGCCCGATGGCACGATCGTTATGCCGCTCATCGGCAACGTCCAGGCGGCGGGCCAGACCGTGGTCAGCCTTGCCGACCTCATCACCAAGAAGTTGGTGGCCGGCAACTACTTCAAGTCTCCCGTCGTCAACGTCGAGGTCGGTGCATTCGCCAGCAAGACCGTCAACGTCGCCGGCAAGGTCGGCCAGCCGGGTGTTTATCCGCTCGACCGAACCTATCACGCCCTCGAAGTCCTGTTGAAGGCCGGCTGGGTCAAGGACCAAGGTGCGAACTACGTCTTCCTGCGCCGCGCCGACAACAAGGAGATCCGCCTCGAGACCGAGGCGCTGGTCCGCGGTGCCGCCGACCAAGACCCGATCCTGCTGCCGGGGGACACGCTATACGTTCCCGACGCCGACACCTTCTTCATCACCGGCCAGATCGCCAAGCCCGGCACGATGCCCGTGCTGCCCGGGCTCACCGTCCGGCAGGCGCTGGCGATGGCAGGCGGTGTCACCGCGACCGGGAACGGCAAGAAGATCGGCCTGTTCCGCGCCGGCTCCACCGACAAGAAGGCGACGATCCCGCTCGATGCCCTCGTTCAAAAGGGCGACATCCTGGTGATCAAGGAGCGTCTGTTCTGAGGCACCGCACGTATAGCGCTGATGACGGCGGTCGTTTCACCGTGTATGCGCGGGCAAGCAGAAGTCGGCGCCCGTTGCAGTGGGCGAGCGGAGCCAAGATTTCATGAGTTTGATTCAGTTCCTGCGCATTCTCATCGCCCGGCGGTGGATCATCCTGGGCTGCTTCCTCAGCGTGACCGTCATCGCGATGGCAGTCGCGTCGCGCCTGCCCGAGCGCTACCCCGGTGCTGCGCGCGTCATGATGGACGTGATCAAGCCCGATCCGGTCAGCGGTGCCGTCATCGCGACCCAGTTCGTGCGCGGCTACACGAAGACCCAGACTGAGCTGATCAAGGACTACCGCGTCGCTGGTGAGGTCGTCGACAAGCTCGGCATCGCCACCCGACCGGAAGCGATCGCCGAGTTCAACGCCAAGTCCGACGGTTCGACTGATATCCGGCGCTATTTTGCGCAGAAGGTCATCGACCACACCGATGCCAAGCTCGTCGAGAACAGCAACATTCTCGAGATCACCTACGAAGCTGCCAATCCGATGGTCGCCAAGAACACCGTCAGCGCGATCCGCGACGCTTTTATCGACGCCAGCCTGCGCTTCCGGACCGACTCCGCCGGCCGCACCGCCGACTGGTATCGCCAGCAGGCCGAGAAGGCCCAGGTATCGCTGGTCGCCGCCGAAACCACCAAGTCGAACTTCGAGCGCGCCAACGGCCTCGTCATGGGTGCGGGCGGCGTCGATGCCGAGACCGCCAAGCTGCAGGGCCTGCAGTCGGCGCTGCTGTCGGCGCGAAGCTCTGCCGGCCAGCAGGACTTCCAGCTTGCCCAGACGATGGGCAATTCGGGCATGGTCGAAAGCTTGAAGATGCAGCTTGCTGCCGCCGACGAGCAGATCCAGTTGGCGGGAGAGCGCCTCGGTTCGGCCAACCCGAACTATCAGGCCCTGCTGCAGCGGCGGACCTTGCTCCAGCGCCAGCTCGCCAAGGAGACCGCGGTGTCGCGGGCGACCGGCGGCAGTGCCCAGTCGGCGTCGCGTCGCAACGTCGCCGAACTCGAGAGCGAGTATAACGCCCAGAAGGCCAAGGTCTTGTCGTCGAAGGACAAGCTCGACAAGCTCGGCGCCCTGCAGCGCGAGGTCGACCTGCGCCGCTCACAGTACGAGCGAGCCGCCGCCCGCACCGCTGACCTCAAGCTCGAGGCCGACGTCGACGAGACTGGCCTGGTGCCGCTCGGCGCGGCGGTCTCCAGCGGTTCGCCGTCGTTCCCGAACATTCCGATGATCGCATTGCTGTCCGCATTCGGTGGCTTGGCGCTCGGGCTGATCGCGGCGATCGGGGTCGAATTGCTCGGTCGACGGGTTCGCGGCAGCGAGGACCTGATCGCCGCGGCGAAGGTGCCGGTCCTGGCGATCATCGCCGATGCTGCACGCTCGCCGTTCCGCGACTGGGTGCGCAAGCGCCTGACCCGCCGGCGCAACAACGACGCCCTGCTACCGGCGCAATAAGGCAAAGAACCTGTGGATAGCGATAGTCAAATGCCGCGCGTCGACGACGGCCGCGCCGACGCCGATGCACCGATTCGCGATGCGCTGCAGCGGCTTGGCCTGCTCACCGACGAGGAAGTCGCGCGGGTCGAAGCACACCAGGCCGAGCGCAACCTGGACTTCGACCAGGCTGCGCTCGAACTCGGCTTCATCGGTTCCGATGAACTGGACCGCGCGCGCGAGCAGCTCATCAACAGCCTTGCGCTGCAGGGTGACTACCGCAGCGCCGTCTCCGACGAGATCATCGTGCTCAGCGATCCGGGCAGCGCCAAGGCAGAGGCGATCCGCCTGCTGCGGACACAGATCATCGCCCAACATATCAAGCCCGGCCGCCGCGCGCTGACGCTGATCGCGCCCGTGGCGGGTGCAGGGTGCAGCTTTCTCGCCGCCAATCTCGCAGCTGCTCTGTCGCAGATCGGTACCAAGACGCTGCTAGTGGACGCGAACATGCGCAGCCCGCGCATCGACCAGATCTTCGGCATCGACCCGCAGACACCCGGCCTGTCGAACTATCTGTCGCTCCAGGTCGCGCGGCCTGAGCGGGTGGTCAGCGCCAACGTGCTGCCGAACCTGTCGGTGATGACCGCTGGCCAGCCGGTGGCGAGGCCGCAGGAGCTGCTGTCGAGTGCACGCTTTCGCGACGGCATGAACATGCTGCTGCGCGAGTACGACATCGCGCTGTTCGATACCCCGCCCGCGAACACCAGCGCCGATGCGCTGACGGTCGCTGCGGCGGTCGGGCACTCGCTGATCGTCGCCCGTCGCGACAACACGTTTGTCAGCGACGTCGCGACGCTCGCCGACCAGCTCAAGGCCGCGCGCTGCGCGGTCATCGGCTCGGTGTTGAGCGAATTCTGAAGATGGCGACACTCGCTCCTTCGCCAAGTCCGGTATCCCCGAGCCCCGCGCGTAGCCGCATTTGGCCTCAAGTCAGCGCGCACTGGTTGTTGCTGGCTGGGTTCCTCGCGACGCTGGTGCCGACGCTGGGAGCACTGGGCGCCGGTCCGTGGTCGACCGAGTCGGGGGTTCATGGTCCGCTCGTCGTGGCGACCGGGATCTGGCTGGTGATCCGCCGGATGCCGCAGATCCGCGCCCTGGCAAAACCCGGCAGCCTCGGCCTCGCGATTGCGGTGCTGGTGCCCGCGGTAGCGCTTTACATCTTCGGGCGCGCCTATGATTTCATCAGCATCGAGGTCGCCGCGCTGATGCTTGCCTTGCTCGCCATCGCCTACGCCTACGTTGGGGCAGCTGTGCTGCGCATGATGTGGTTCCCGATCTTCTACCTCGGCTTCGTCATCCCGCTGCCCGGCTGGCTGCTCGACCAGGTCACGGCGCCGCTCAAGTTACTGGTTTCGCAAGTGGTCACCAACGGCCTCGGCATGGCCGGCTACCCGGTCGTGCGGGTCGGCGTGACGATCTTCGTCGCCCAATATCAACTCCTCGTGGAGGACGCCTGTGCCGGCCTCAACTCGCTGATAAGCTTGTCGGCGATCGGACTGTTTTACGTCTACATCCTGCGCAACACGAACTGGCGCTACTCGATGCTGCTGCTCGCGCTGGTCGTGCCGATCGCGATCGCGGCAAACTGCGTGCGTGTCGCGGCGCTGGTGCTGCTGACCTATTATTACGGCGATGCGGTCGCGCAGGGCTATCTCCACGAGTTTGCCGGCATGGTGACCTTCACCTCGGCACTCCTGCTGCTGTTCCTCGTCGATGCGCTGCTAACCCCAGTGCGAAACCGCCTCGCACAGCCCGGCGATGGAATTCCGACATGATCTCTCGCCGCGATGCCGTCTTCGGGGGCGGGCTGCTGGTGGCGGCTGCCGGTGCCGCCGCGTTGACCCCGCGCCACCACGTCGTGCTGCTCGGCCCAGGCCAGGAGCTCGCGAACATGGTGCCCAAGCGGTTCGGCAAGTGGGATACGGTTCCGTCGGACCAATTCGTGCTTCCCAAGACACCGGGCAGTCTCAGCGACCGGTTGTACAACCAGACCCTGACGCGGCTCTACCAGTCCAGCACGTCGCTTCCGGTGATGATGGTGATGGCCTACGGCCAGACCCAGAACGACACGCTCCAGCTGCACCGGCCCGAGACCTGCTACGCCGCAGTCGGCTTCCAGATCTCCGGATCGGAAGTCGCTGCGGTCGGCCTCGGCAACCACGCTTCACTGCCGGTTCGCGAGCTAATTGCTTCGACCGACACCCGCGTCGAGCCGATCGTCTACTGGACCCGGATCGGCGACACCCTGCCGACGACCGGCAGCGAGCAGCGCGTTGCCAAGCTCGAGCAGCAATTCGCGGGCATAATTCCCGACGGCATCCTGGTTCGACTCTCGACCGTCGCGCCGGCGGAACCCGCGACGTTCCAGGCTCTGCGCGAGTTTGGGGCAGCGCTGGTCGCCGCGGTCGCACCTGCGAATCGTCCGGTCCTGGTCGGGCACACCCTCAGCAACCGAATGCTGCGCGGTTAGCCGGATTCCGGGATCAGCGACGTGCCGACGGAGCGACCATACTCGAAGCCGGCCGAAGCGATGCAGGGGCTATTGAGTGCCCAGACCATCGAACGGCTTGAGCACCACCCAGATGAAAGCCAGCGTCGCCACGAACAGCGCAACTGCCCCGGCGTGGTAAAGGTTGCTCTCCAGCCGCAGCGCTTCGTTGCCGATGTAATTGGTCCCCGCGCAGCCGACGGCAGCGACCAGATACTGCCACAACTCGTCGCGAGCCTCGCCCTGCGAGCGCTGCAGGAAAAGCACCACCAGCCCCGCGAAAACCACCATCGTCGCCCAGTCGTAGACAGTCTGCAATGCGATCGTCCCCGGTTGCTTGTCGCGTCGAGTTCCGTATACCGCAAAGTCTCTACCAAGCTACTCCCATTGGTTGATCGTAATTCGCAACCAGGGGCGAGTAAAACGTCAATATTGACCGGGCATATGCGCCGCAAATCGCTGATCCAGCCAGAGGCCGCCCCGACTCCATGAACGACCTGAGTTTCCCTCCCGACGCGGTCGAGGCTGCTGCCCCGGGCCGGCAGGGATTGCCGCTCGACGTCGTCGTCTGGACGGTGCGCATTGTCGAATTCGTCGTCGTCATCGGGTCGGGCCTGCTCTCCATCGGCTGGTTCCTCGACGTCCAGACCGCCAGCCAGATCAGCGGCTATCACCGCGTCGTTGCGATGGCCGCGCTGTCGTTCGCGGTGCTCGCGGAGACCGTCGGCTGCTATGACATCGACGCGCAATTCTCGCTGCGCCGGGCCTGGCAGCGGGTTGTCTCGAGCTGGGTTGCGACGGCGCTGTTCATGCTCACCCTGGGCTTCCTGCTCAAGGCTTCGGACCAGGTTTCGCGGGCTTGGGTGATCGGCTGGTTCGCGTCGGGCGGAACCGCGCTGCTGGCGACCCGCGGCATGATGACGGTGTGGGTCCGCCGGCTCAAGCGCCGGGGCATCTTCGATCAGCGCGTCGCGATCTTCGGCGCGGGCTCGCAGGGCGCGCGACTGGCGCATTACATCCAGACCCACGACAAGCTGACGATCTCGCTCGTCGGCTTCTATGACGATCGCCGCGATGGCCGCGTCCCGGCGGTTGCATCGGGCCTGCCTGTGCTCGGCAACATCGCGGCACTGATCAGCCGCATCCGGACCGGCGATATCGACCAGGTCATCGTCGCCCTGCCGTGGTCCGCCGATATCCGCCTCCAGCAGATCGTCTCGCAACTCGCACTGACGCCGGTGCGAATCCGCCTCGCGCCCGATCTGGCGAGCTTCGCCTTCGCCTCGCGACCGGTCGTGCTGCTCGGCGAGATGCCGGTGATGACGCTGTTCGAGCGCCCGATCTCGGGAATGGACGCATGGCTGAAGGCGGCCGAGGACCGGCTGCTCGGGGCCATCGCGCTGATCGTATCGCTGCCGGTCATGCTGCTCTGCGCAATCGCGATCCGCCTCGAATCCCCGGGGCCGATCCTGTTCCGCCAGCCGCGCGAGGGGTTCAACAACCGTCCCTTCCACGTCTACAAATTCCGCTCGATGTACCACGGCCGGCAGGAGGTCGAGAACATCCAGCAGGCCCGGCGCCGCGACCCGCGTGTTACGCGTGTCGGTCGCGTCATGCGTGCGCTCAGCCTCGACGAGCTGCCGCAGCTGTTCAATGTGTTGCAGGGCAACATGTCGCTGGTCGGACCGCGCCCGCATGCGGCCTCGACCCGTGCCGGCGGCAAGCTGTTCTCCGACGTCGTGCTGAGCTATGCCGCGCGCCACAAGGTCAAGCCCGGCATCACCGGCTGGGCCCAGGTCTGCGGCTGGCGCGGCGAGACCGACACCGAGGACAAGCTCGTCAAGCGGTTCGAGCACGACCTCTATTACATCGAGAACTGGTCGATCTGGTTCGACCTGTACATCATGTTGCGAACCGGCGTGGCGTTGCTCGTGCCCCGGAACGCATTTTGAGCTTGCCGGACTGGCTGCTCGGCCGGCGGCTGACGCCAGCCGACCTGACCGCCGATGGCAACGCCTTCACGGCGTTGCGCTGGCTTCTCGCGACGTCGGTGATGTTCTCGCACGGCTGGGACCTGACCCAGTACCGGGCGGGGCTCGATCCGAGCGTGCCGATCATCGGCATCCCGATCAGCGGACTCGCGGTGTTCCTGTTCTTCAGCCTCAGCGGATTCCTGGTCACCGGCAGCCTGGTTAAACGAGGCGCGCGCGACTTCGCCCTCGCCCGCGCGCTCCGGCTCGTCCCCGGCTTGTGGGTGATGCTGCTGGTTACCACCCTCGGACTCGGTGCGGTTTTGGGCACGTTGCCGTTCGCGCGCTTCGTCACCGATCCGCAGACCTGGCTGTACGTGGCGCGCAATGCCTCGCTGTTGGTGTCGGACTACAAGCTGCCAGGCGTGTTCGAGAATCTTCCGGTCGCGGGTGTCAACGGTTCGCTGTGGACGATCCCACAGGAGGTGCGCTGCTACATCGTGCTCGGCGTGCTCGGCGCCGTCGGCGCACTGCGGTCACGCCGGTGGGTCGCCCTCGCGCTGATCGTGCTGATCCTCATCCATCTGGTCGTCCCGCTTGATCTGGTCCCGGTGCTCGACCGGCCGCGCCGCCTTGCGGTCTCCTTCGCCTTGGGCGTGGTCGCCTACCAGTGGCGGGATGATCTGCGCTGGTCGTGGCCGCTGGCACTCGCGGGGGTCGTGGCGGCGCTCGCCCTGGTCCGCGCGCCGGTGCCGGAGACGGTCGGCTTGTTCGGGCTGCAGCTGTCGTTCGCTTACGTGACCGGCGTTGCCGCGTTCCGCGCACCGGCGTGGCTGACCGCGATCAGCCGCCGGCTGCCGGACTATAGCTACGGTATCTACATCTACGCGTTTCCGGCCCAGCAGGCGGCTCAGGCGCTTGGCTACGGGACGACGCCGATGGCCAATATTGGGCTGGGATTCTTGATCCTCCTGCCGTTTGCAGCGGCATCCTGGCACCTCATCGAAAAGCCGGCGCTGGGGCT
Source organism: Sphingosinicellaceae bacterium (assembly GCA_019285715.1). NCBI lineage: Bacteria > Pseudomonadati > Pseudomonadota > Alphaproteobacteria > Sphingomonadales > Sphingosinicellaceae > Sphingosinicellaceae bacterium. Next base: position 2,192,221 of record CP079108.1, on the reverse strand, counting down.
CAAACCAAGATTTACACGCGTAACGGGTCCGAAACTGTCGGATAACTTTACACTCGATCAAACCGGTCCTTCCGGCTCCGTAAAGAAAACAGTCGCTTAAAGTCGTTTCAGACTTGGCACGATGTTTGCTTCTAAATTGTAAACAGGATTCGGGGCTTCACGGATCCTTTACAGGCTCGCGACCGGTTCAACCGGTCGGGTTTAGGGAGACGTTAATGTTCGTGCTCAAGTTGCTAGCCACCGCTGCCCTTACGGTCGGGACGATCGTTGCTGCTGCAACGCCCGCGCAGGCGGTCATGGTGACCTTTGCACAGTATCAGGCAATCGGCACGGTCTCGAACATCCGCTGGACCAATAGCGGTGCCAACGGCGTCAACGGCACCGGTGGACACCTCTTCACGGTCGCCAACGCAAATGCGACGTCGGTCGTCGCCACCCGCAACGTCAGCTTCTCGTTCCTGCAGCCGTCGATCTCGCCGTTCGTGACCAACGTTGTCGCGGGCTTCACCTTGGATGCGACCACTCCGTCGGGTAGCATCGCGACGCTCAACTCCGGTTTCCTCATTCAGCCCGGCATCTCGGGGAGCTTCAGCTTCGTGACGACTGCGCCGATCACCATCGGCGCGACAACCTACGCGATCGGCTCCAACCTGCTTCACGGTGTCTTCACCAACTCGGCGGTCTTCGGTTCGCGCAACGGCTCGTCCGGCGGGTTCTCGGGCTCGAGTTCGGCGACGACATCGATCGTCTACACCTCGGACTTCCTGACGTTCGATCCGGCATCGACACTCGACTTCTCGCTGTCGCTGACGTCGATCCTGTCGGTCGTCCAGGCCACCCCGACGAACGGCGACCCGCTGCACGCGCTGCGCAGCTTCCGTGCGCTCAGCACCGGCAGCTTCTCGTCCGATCCGGCGCCGACCGCCGCGGTCCCTGAGCCCGCCGTATGGGGCATGATGATCGTCGGCTTCGGTATTGTTGGCGTCCAGTCCCGCCGCCGCACTCGTCGCGCCGTCGCGGCCTAGGGCTGCCGGGCGCGGTCAATCGAGAGCCGCCGGCGCCAGGCAATTCACGAACACGCGAAGAGCGCGTCCCTCGGGGCGCGCTCTTTCGTTCGTGTCGATGGGGGCTCCACCCGAAGCTGGCTAGCCGAGCCGTTTTGCGGTCAGGATGCGAACCGGCGCAACGATCATCTGGCCCTTCATCGCACCGGTGCCCGCCGTCGGCGACACCGGAGCCGCCAGGATCTTCTGGACCACATCCATGCCCTCGACGACATGCCCAAAGGCGGCAAAGCCCGGATCCTTACCCGCCGGATAGCTGTCGGGCTGCGCGTTCAGCGATGGGATGTCGCCAGCAAGAATAAAGAAGTCCCCGGTGGCGGTCCCAGGTGCGGCCCGGGCCATCGAGATCGTGCCGTCGGTGTGCAGGATGCCGGTCTTCGAGGTCGGCTCATGCGCGATCGGCTTCAGCGAGCGCTTCGGATCTCCGCGCACGCCGCCCTGAATGAGCCCGATACCGGGCGCGAGGTTGAGGGCGCGGTAGAAATTGGTGCCGTCCAGGCGCTTTTCCGTCACGTAACGCAGGAAGTTCGTAGCAGTGACCGGCGCCCGCTCGGTCTCGACCGCGATGACGATCTTGCCGACCGTGGTCTGCAGCACCACTCGCGTCGTTGCATAGACATGGGTTGGTGGCGACGGAGGTAGCGGTGCGGGCAGGGCGGCGGATGCGGGGTTCGGCGTCGCCTCCTGTGCCGTAGCGCCTCCCAGCGCCAACGCGGCGACGGCCGAGGCCAACAATGACGTTATCGTGCGGCGGTTCATCATGCTGGGCAGCCTAGCTGAAATCCGCCATGCTGCGCCACCGCCGTCCATCGGGATTCCATGATGCCGCTCCTCCGAACCGCAACGCTGATTTTCGGCGTCCTCGCGATCCTGTCCGGCGTGCTGTTCATGGCACAGGGCAGCGGTGTCTTCCCATATCCAAGATCGAGCTTCATGATTGCCCAATCGGGCTGGATCTGGCGTGGCGCAGTGGTTGCGCTGTTCGGGGCAGCGCTCGTGCTCGCCTCGCGCCGACTGCCGCGCTGACCGCAGCCGCAGCGGAACCCGAATTTTGACGGCCACGCCCGACCTCCTGCCCGGCCTGACCATCGGTGCCGCGCTCGTCGCGATCACCGCGCTTGCCGATGCGGGGTCGGGACGGCTGCGGCTGCCGCACTCCATCCTGCTCGTCATCGTCGGTGTCGCGATCAGCCTGATCCCCGGGGTGCCGACGGTGTCGATCGATCCCGACGTCGTGCTGCTGCTGATGCTGCCGCCACTGCTTTATTCGGCGGGCGTCGGCATGAGCTGGCGCGGTTTCCGTGACAACCTGCGGCCGATCCTGCTGCTGGCGATTGGCTGCGTCCTGTTCACCGCCGTCGTCGTCGCCGCGGTCGCGCATTATCTGTTCGGCATGTCGTGGGCCGTCGGGCTGGTGCTCGGTGCCGTCGTATCGCCGCCCGACGCGATCGCGCCGATGGCGATCGCGCGCCGCCTCAACATGCCCGAGCGCCTGCTCACCATTCTGGAAGGGGAGGGCCTGGTCAACGATGCGACGGCGCTGATCCTGTTCAGTTTCGCGGTCGCGGCGGTCGTCGCCGGCGGCGTCTCGGTCACGGCGGCGCTTGGCAGTTTCGCGATGATCGTCGGCGGCGAGCTCGTTTGGGGGCTTGCTATCGGCTGGGCGATGCTGCGTGTCCGCCGCTGGGCGCGCAACCCGCAAGCCGAGATCATGCTGGCGCTGCTGACGCCCTATTTCGCCTTCTGGCTGCCGCACGCGCTCGGCGGCTCGGGCGTCCTCGCGGCGGTCGCAGCGGGGCTCTACACCAGCTGGACCGGCCCACGCCTGATCGCACCGGCGACCCGCCTCCAGGGCTATTTTGTCTGGGGCCTGACCACCCACGGCATCGAGGGCATCCTGTTCCTGCTGACCGGCATGCAGGCGCACACAGTCATCGCGGGCCTGGCGGGCGGCGGCTGGGTGCGACTGGCCGAGGCCGGCGTCGTGATCAGCCTGCTGGTCATCGTGGTCCGCTTCATCTGGGTGTTTCCCGCGACCTACCTGCCGCGGGTCCTGTTCGCGAGCATTCGTCGCCGCGAACCCCATCCGCCGTGGGGGTATCCCTTCGTCGTCGGCTTCACCGGCATCCGCGGTGTCGTCTCGCTGGCGGCGGCGTTGTCGATCCCGGTGACGGTCGGCGGCGCGCCGTTCCAGGAGCGCGGCCTGATCCTGTTCGTCACCTTCTGCGTGATCATCGTCACCCTGGTCGGGCAAGGCTCGCTGTTGCCGTGGGTGATCATCCGGCTCGGCCTCAACAATGCCGGGGAAAAGGAAGCGGCGGACGCCAAGGCGCGCGAGGTCCAGGCTCGCATCGCCGGCGTCGAGGCGGTGCTCGCGGAACTCGACAATTGCGAGCGTCTCGGTGCGCCGTCGGGGGCTGTGGCGAGCCTGCGCCAGCGCCACGAGACTCGCCTCGCCGAATACCGCGGCACCGCCGACGATACCATCGACGGCAGCCCGGTCGCTGAGGATGCCAACGTCCAGGCCCGGCTGATCAACGCCGAGCGTCGCGCCGTCGCCGGCGCTTATGCCAGGGATGCGATTACCGACGACGCCCGCCGCCGCATCGAGCGCGAGCTCGACCTCGAGGATGCTCGCAACCGCCACGCGCTGGAAAGTGCCACGGGCGACCGGATGGCCGACCCGGAGTCTGAGACCGAGAGCGGCTAGCGCCCCGTGAAAGCGCCCACGCGCCGCTCGGTGACGGCGCGAACGCCCTCGGCGAAGTCGGTCGTGGCCATCAACCGAGCTTGTTGGGCAAGCTCGTGACGCGTCTGGCCTTGGAAGGCTTCGACAAGCCCGGCACGGAGGGTGGCGCGGGTCGCCTCGACGGCGAGCGGTGCATTCTCGGCGATTTCGGCGGCGAGTGCCTGCGCCGCCGCGACGAGTTCGGTCCCCGACGCCACGACGTCGACAAGACCCCAGGCCAGCGCCTCGTCGGCTTTGATCCGACGACCGGTCTGGAGCATCAGCCCGGCGCGCTGGACGCCAATGGCGCGGGGCAGGGTGTGGGTAATGCCGAAGCCGGCGTGGAAGCCGAGCTTGACGAAATTTGCGGTGAACCGCGCTTCGGGTGATGCGACGCGGAAGTCGGCGACCAGCGCGAGACCGAGTCCGGCGCCGACAGCGGCGCCCTGGACCGCGGCAATGATCGGCTTGCGGGTGCCGAACAGTCGCGCCGCCTGTCCGTAGAAGGGCGCAAGCCCAGCTTCGCCGCCACTGAGCAGCCCGTCCGGCGACGCGAGGTCAGCGCCGCCGCAGAACACCTTGCCCGCGGTCGTCAGCACGACCGCTCGGCAGCGCTCATCGGCATCCAGGGTGGCGAGCGTGTCGGCGAGGGCGGTCATCACCTCGAGGTTGACGTGATTGTGCGGCGGTCGGTCGAGCAACACCGTCGCGACGTGCCCGTCAATCGTCCACGTCACTGCGCCAGCATCGCTCATTTACGTGTTCCCAGCAGGTTGCGTGCGACCACCCAGCGATGGATCTCGGTCGGGCCGTCGTAGATTCGCATGGTCCGCAGCTTCGATGCCATCAGATGCAGCGGCAGCTCGCGGGTCATGCCCATGGCGCCGTGGAGCTGCATGGCGCGGTCAACGATCGTCCACGCCATCTCGGTCGCGTCCGCCTTGATCATCGAGATTTCGAGCCGGACGTCGCGTCCCTCGTCGAGCTTCCAGGCACAATCGTAGGTCATCAAGCGCGCCGCGTGGATGCGGGTCGCGGCCTCGGCGATCCAGTTCTGGACACCGCCACGCTCCGACAATGGCTGGCCGAAGGTGGTGCGCTGTGGCGCGTACTCGATCATCATCTCGAGCGCGCGCTGTGCCATGCCGAGCGACCAGGCCGCCATCTCCATGCGGCGCGTACCGAGCCTGAGCTGCATCGGCGCGAAGCCCGAACCCTCCGTGCCAAGCAACTTCCAGCCTTCGACCCGGCAATCCTCGAGCGCGACTTCGTAGGTAACGTGGCCGCCGACCATCGGGATCGGGCGGAGTACGTTGAAGCCCGGCGTGCCGCGGTCAACGAGGAATGCCGACATGCCGCCACGGGCGCCGCGCTCGCGGTCGGTGACCGCGATGACGATGGTGAAGTCGGCCTCCGCGGCGCGGGTGATCCAGATCTTGCGGCCGTTGAGGATCCAGTCGTCGCCGTCGCGCACGGCCCGGGTCAGCATACCGGCGGGGTCCGAGCCGGCACCGGGCTCGGAGATCCCGATCGCCGAGATCGTCTCGCCGCGGGCGTAGGGCGCCAGATAGGCCTCGCGCTGGCGATCGGTGACGGTCGCGGCCAACATCCGCAGGTTCGGCGAGTCGGGTGGGATCGTGTACGGCGTGATCGTCCGGCCCAGTTCCTCGTTGACCGCGACCATCGCGACTGCGGGCATGTCGGAGCCGCCAACGTCCTCGGGTGCATCGAGGCCCCAGAGGCCAAGGTCGCGCGAGCGTGCGTCGACGCGGGCAAGGTCGGCTGGGGGAAGTTCGATACTTTGACCCGCCGCCTCGCGCGCCAGCGTCGCGGCCTCGAGCGGCAGCAACTCGTCGGTCACGAAGCGCGCGACCAGGTCCTTGAGCATCCGGTGCTCTTCAGAAAGTTCGAAGTTCATGTGGACCTGCGCATCAAATGTTGACCCCTACGGGAGGGATCGTGGTTTCAAATTTTCCAGCAAAATCAACGCTGCGAAGGTCGCCCGACTAACCGATTGCAGCTCCTCGTAGCACCTTCGTTAGCTGCTGGTCGAACGGATTCGACGGTGTTTGGAAGTCAACTGACCGAGAGTTGGCCCGCACCGCCTCAATTTATCGAGCCATCCTTCCTCGGACCAAGGCCGCCTCCATTCAGCAGATCCCACCACCACGACTCGTCGCCGCAGGTTTTACGATCTAAGGTCAGCCCGCCGGTATCTCGCTAATGGCTCTTAACCGCCAGATAACCGACAGCGAAGGTGGGGTGGTCACCAACGCGCCGATCGGCATGCTTATCGTACGCAAACCAGCGCGGGCTTTGTGGTGGAAACCGGCGAGGTCGCTTTGGAGCGTCCAACCATGATAAGCGGCAATTCGTTTATCGCTATGCAGACGCGCAACGATCTGCGGATCACGTGAACACGCGGTCCCTTTTGCCTGGGGCGCAGTCTCTTGCGGCCGCTGGTGGTTGGTCGGGTGCGCAGATCGCTTTAGATGATAAAGACGATGATGATCAGCGATCCCTTTTGATGGCCGGCGAAAACGCTGCGCAGGAACAAGCTGCGGTGCCGGTAGCATCCGGCCCCCTTGGGACACTTCGCGCGCCGCTCATTGCAGGGATCGACCATGCAGATGTCGTCGCCAGGATCGAAGGCGACAGCGGCTGGTCGGCGCGCTTCATTTTCATGACATTGATGTCGGCGGGCATCGCCGTGCTCGGGCTGTTGCTGTCGTCGCCGGCGGTGGTCATCGGCGCGATGTTGATTTCGCCGCTGATGAGCCCGATCCTTGGCCTCGGGTTCGGCCTGGCGACCTTTGATTTCGCCGAAGTGCGTCGGTCGTCGATCGCGCTCGCTGGTGGCGCGGCGCTGGCCGTCCTGTTCACCGCGCTTATCGTTCTGGCGTCGCCGCTCAAGGCGCCCACGGCGGAGATTCTGGCGCGGACCCGGCCCAACCTGTTCGACCTGCTCGTTGCACTGTTTGCAGCCCTCGCGGGCACATTCGCCATCATCCGCGGGCGCGGCGAGACGATCGTCGGCGTCGCCATCGCGACCGCGTTGATGCCGCCGCTTGCCGTCGTCGGCTATGGGCTGGCGACGTGGAACATGCCGGTGTTCGTCGGCTCGCTGGAGCTGTTCGCGACCAACTTCGTGGCGATCGCTCTGACCGCCACGGCGATGGCGCGTTTCTACGGCTTCGGTCACGCGCTGTCGGTGCGGCAGAGCCTGATGCAGACATTGCTGCTGATCTCGGCGTTCGTCGTGCTGGCGGTACCGCTCGGCTTCGCGCTCCGCCAGATCGCGGGCGAGGCTGTGGCGGTCAACCAGGCGCGAACGCTGCTGATCGATCGCTTCGGCTCGCAGGCGCGGGTGAGCCAGCTCGATGTCGATTTCGCCCGCGACCCTCTGGTCGTTCGCGCAGTCGTGATCGCGCCGCGGGCGCAACAGGTCAGCAATAGCGAACTGCGCACCGCGCTTGCCGCGAAGCTGGGACGTCCGATCAACCTGCAGCTCGACCGGGTGCTGCTCGCGCCGGGTGCCGACGCACTCGCGACCCAGCGCGCCGAAGTCGAGAAGGCCCAGGCCGCGAACGCCGCCGAGCAGGGTGCAGCCGATGTCGCGCGACTAGTCGCGCTGGCGGCTGGATCCACCGCGGCGAGCGTGACGCTTGACCGTGATCATCAACGTGCGACCGCGGCCGCGATGCCGCTGCCGGGCGCCAATCTCGCAACCTATCGCGCGCTCGAAGCGCGCGCCGCTGCCGCCGCCAACGGCTGGGAGATCGCCATCGTCCCGCCCTTCATCGCGCTGCCGCCGGTCCGCTTTGCCGACAATGTCGATGTGCTCGACGACCCCGCCCGTGCCGCGGTGACGCTGGCGGCATGGGCGGCGAGACGCTGGAACGCGCCGGCATTGGTCGTGCCGGGCCTGCCGGCGCGGGGGATCGCACCCGCTAAGCCCAAACTCGACGAGCGCCGGGCGCTGGCGATCGCGGCGCTGCTCAAGTCACTGAACATCGCCGCGGTCGCCGCACCGTCGCAGGGACAGGTCGTCACTTTGGGCGTTGCGCCGTCCGGGCTCGATCAGCCATGATCGGCGACGTCACGATCACCCCATTCGATGCGGCCGCGATCCTGATCGTGCTCGCCGCGGTGCTCGGTTACATCAATCGGCGCTTCATCGGATTGCCGCAGTCGGTCGGGCTGACCATCATGGGTGCATTGGCATCGCTCCTGGTCATCGGGGTCGACCGGATTTTGCCGGGCGTCACCATCAACGCTGATATCGTCCGCTTCCTGAGGGCCATCGATTTCCGGGCGACGCTCATGGACGGCATGTTGTCGTTCCTGCTGTTCGCGGGCGCGCTGCATGTGGACTGGACCGCGATGAAGCGCGGCCGGCTGGCGATCCTCGCACTCAGCACCGCCGGTGTCCTGATTTCGACGCTGATCGTCGGCGGTGGCTTCCAGCTTCTGTCCGCCGCCATCGGGCTGCCGGTACCTATGGCGTGGTGTTTGGTCTTCGGCGCGTTGATCAGCCCGACCGATCCCGTCGCGGTGATGGCGGTACTCAAGCGCACTAGCGTGCCCTCCACGTTGCAGGCGACTGTGGCGGGCGAGAGCCTCTACAATGACGGTGTCGGCGTGGTGGTGTTCTCGATCCTGCTGGCGACAGCGCTCGGCACCGAGGCCTTCGAGCCGAGCCGCGCGGCGCTGTTGTTCGTGCGGGAGGCGGGCGGCGGATTGCTTCTCGGTCTCGCGGTCGGCTGGGTGGCGTTCGTCGCGATGCGTTCGATCGACGATTACAACGTCGAGGTGCTGATCAGCCTCGCCGTCGTCATGGGCGGCTACACGCTCGGGCGCTGGCTTCAGATCAGCGGCCCGGTGGCGATGGCAACCGCCGGATTGCTGATCGGCAACCGCGGCGTCGAGGAGGCGATGAGCGACAAGACCAGCGAGTATCTGCTCAAATTCTGGTCGTTGATCGACGAGATATTGAACGCCGTGCTGTTCCTTTTGATCGGGCTCGAAGTGGTCGCCATCCCGTCCGATCCTCGGCTGCTGATCGTCGGATTCGCGGCGATTCCGCTGGTGCTCCTGGCCCGCGTGGTGTCGGTATTCCTGCCGCTGACGGCGTTGTTGCCGTGGCTCAAGCTCGGCGCGCTGGCGCCCACGACGTTGATCTGGGGTGGCCTGCGCGGCGGCATCTCGGTCGCGCTTGCGCTCAGTCTTCCCGAGGGCCCGGCGCGGAGCACGGCGCTGGCGGCAACCTACATCATCGTATTGTTTTCGGTGATCGTTCAGGGTGGCAGCATCGAGCGCCTCCTGCGCTGGCAGTCACGTCGCGTCGAGGCGGCCCAGACTTGAGTCCGGCGTTACTCAGCACGCTGATCCTGATCTTCAGCCTGGCGTTGTTCGTGTCGGAGAAGGTCCGCCACGACCTTGTCGCGCTGCTGGCCCTGTTCGCGTGCCTGCTCGCCGGCCTGACGACGCCAATGAAGGCGCTGGCGGGGTTCGCCGACCCCGCCGTCATCGCCGTGGCCGCGGTGCTGGTGGTCGGGCGCGCGGTCGAACTGTCGGGCATCGCGGCCGCGTTCGCGCGGACTATCGTCCCGGCGACCGCCGGCTTTGCGGTCCGGTTGTCGGCGCTGCTGCTGGTCGGCGCGGTCCTGTCGGCGTTTATGAATAATATCGCGGCGCTGGTGATCACCATGCCCATCGCCACCGAGATCGCGCGGCAGAGCAAGCGCGCCCCGGCGGCGACGCTGATGCCGCTGGCGTTCGCGACGATCCTCGGCGGCATGACGACGCTGATCGGCACGCCGGCCAATCTGATCCTGTCCTCGGTGCGGGAAACCGAACTTGGCGCGCCGTTCGGCTTTTTCCAGATGGCGCCCGTTGGCGGTGCCGTGGCGGTGGCCGGCCTCGTCTATCTGGCGGCGATCGGCTGGCGGTTGCTGCCGATACGCCAGTCGGCGCAAGATCTGGCCCGCGCACCGTGGCGGGTGTTCGAGCTGACCGTTCCCACCCCGTTGCGCCGGGGTGCCGTGCTGGCCGAATTGCGCGGCGCTTCTGCCCGGCTGCTCGCGGCGTTCCGGCACGACGCAAGGCTGCCGGCAACCGCAGACTTGGCCGTGGCCGATACACTGCTCCTGCTGTCGCGTGGCAATCAATGGGGCATTGCCGAGGCGACCGGCCTGACCAGCGCCGTCGATCCGGCGCTGGTCGCCGACGGTGTCACCGCCCGCGTCGCCGTCGCTCACGGCTCATTCCTGATCGGCCTCAGCCACGAAGCTGTACGGATCCGCAGCGGACATGCGCTGGCAGTCGTGGCAGCGGGTCCGCGTGCCGCGCGCCAGCGGGTACCGCTCGAAACACTGCGCATCGAGGCCGGCGATCAGCTGTTCGTGCGTGGCGCGCCTGACGCCATCGCCCGCTTCGCGACCAGCGCCAGGCTGCTCGAGATCGATCGGCTCGATCCGGTGCCGGTCGATCGGCGGCGGTCACTTGCCATCCTTGGGGTATTTCTCTGTGCGATCGCCGCGATCGTCTTCGGGCACGTCTCCCCGGCGCTGGCCTTCCTTGGCGCGGCGGTCGCCCTGGCGGCGACCCGGCTGATCGCATCGAGCGAGATCTACCGGTCAATCGACTGGAGCGTCATCGTGCTGCTCGCCGCGATGATACCCGTCGGCCAGAGCTTCGAGACCAGCGGCGCCGCGGCGATCGCAGCGAAATTGCTGGCGGACCTGCTGGCGGGCGCACCGCTGCCGCTGGTGCTGATGGCGATCTGCGCGGTGACCATCCTGCTGTCGATCTTCCTCAACAATGTCGCCACCGCGATCATCATGGGGCCGCTGGCCATCGATGCGGCCGGGCTGCTGGGGGTCAGCCCCGATGCGGCACTCCTCGCCGTGCTGGTCGGCGCATCGGCGGATTTCCTGACCCCGATCGGACACCAGAACAACCTGCTGGTGATGGGGCCGGGCGGCTACCGATTCACCGATTATGCCAGGATGGGCGCGCCGCTTGTCGTGCTGGTAGTGGTCATCACCGGCCTCGTGCTGACGCTCGGCTATGGCTGAGACGGCAGGCTGCGAATGTTGATGTCGCGCTGTGCAGTTGCAACACCGCCGGCAACGGCAGGCCGAGCGCGCGAAGGGTGGGCAACAGATCCACGATGTCTCCCGATGGCGGTTTGGCACGTTGCATGCCAGCCCAGTGGCAAGGCGTTCCCATTCACGACCTAAACAGGTCTCGCACCGAAAGGCTGCCCGTCGATGCTGATTGCGATCCTTGCCTGCATCGCCGCGCTTGCCGTGACTGCACTGCTCAGTTTCGGGCGACTGGCCCGCTCGACGGGGTGGAAGGCGACGGTGACCCCGCTCGCCTCGATCATCGGCAGCGGTTTCCTGATCTGCGGTCCCCTGCTGGCCCGCGAGTTCGGCGCGGCGGCGCTGCCGGCGATGGCGGTGCTGCTGGCGCTTGCCTATGCCGTCGGTGCGGTGGTGCGATTCAACATCATCCATGTCGAAAACCACGCGCCGACGCTGACCCTCAATGATCCCTTCGCCTGGGCGATGCGCGTCGGCCAGTTCCTGCTCGCGGTCGCCTACTCGGTCTCGGTCGCTTACTATCTGAAGCTGCTCGCCGAGTTCGTGCTGAAGTCGGTGCCGTTCACGGTCGGCAACCACGGCCTCGTCGCCAACGGCCTGGTCACGGCGATCATCGCCGTCCTGACCCTGCTCACCATGTCGGGTGACCTCAAGCGCATAGAGCACGCCGCGCATGCGACCGTGGCGATCAAGATCGGCATCATCGCCGGGCTGCTGACCGGCCTCGGCGTGTGGTGGCTGAGCCACGCCGCGGAGCCGGTCGCGCTGCCGCCCGCAGCGGTCTCGATCGCCAGCATTCCGATGCTGCTCGGCCTGCTGATCACCGTGCAGGGCTTCGAGACGTCGCGTTACCTCGGCGCCAGCTATGACCAGGCGACGCGGGTGCGCACCATGCGCTACGCACAATGGCTGTCGTCGGCGATCTACCTCGCGTTCCTCGCCCTGCTGACGCCATTCCTGGACCGGGCGGCGCACGCGGAAGGGGTCGCGGGCATTCTCGATATCATGGCGCTCATTGCACCGATCATGGGCATTTTCGTCCTCGTCGGCGCGGTGGCCAGCCAGCTGAGCGCAGCGATTGCCGACTCGATCGGTTCGGGCGGCCTGATCATCGAGGTGTCGCGCAAGAAGCTTGGGGTGCAGACCGCGTTCCTGGTGGCCAACGCGCTGGCCATCGGGGTGGTCTGGCTGACCGACCCGTTCCAGGTCATCGCGCTATCGTCGCGCGCCTTCGCGCTGTTCTACGCCGTGCAGGCCGGCCTGGCGGTGTGGGTTTCGCGTCGGACAGGCGCGGGGTCGCCGCTGCTCCAAGCCGGCTTTGTCGCGGTCGGCGTCGTCTGTGTGGTTGCGGCGCTCGTCGGCGCTCCGGCCGAAGGATAGGTCGCAAGCCATGAACGCCCGCATTCGACAATTCCTTGGCAATCTCGCCGACACGTTCTGGCTGTTGCCGGCGCTGCTCGTCATCTCCGGCATCGCGCTCGCCCTCGGCATGGTGGCGCTCGATCGCAGCTTGTTGGTGCCGCAGGCGCTTATCGACAGCCCCTGGCTCTACAATGGCGGCGGCACCGGTGCCCGGACGCTGCTCGGCGCCGTCGCCTCGTCGACCATCGGTGTCGCCGGCACGGTGTTCTCGATCACCATCGCCGCGCTGTCGCTCGCGGCGGGCCAGATGGGACCGCGGCTGCTCCGCAACTTCGTCAGTGACCGCGGCAACCAGTTCACGCTCGGAGCCTTCCTCGGCACGTTCTCCTATGCGCTGATGGTCTTGCGCAGCGTCCGGACGCAGGACGAGGGCGTCTTCGTTCCGCACGCCTCCATGACGGTCGGTATCCTGCTCGCGTTCCTGTGCGTCGGCGTGCTGGTCTATTTTGTCGGGCACATGGCAGGCCGGATCAACGTCGATACGGTTATCGAATTGGTCAGCGAGGACGTCAGCGACGCGGTGGAATCGCTGACCTTGCCGGAAGCGCCTTCCGGTGCGGACTGGCGCGAACTAGGAAGCGCCGCCGTTGTCGTAACCGACCCGCGCCAAGGCTATCTGCAGGAGCTCGACCACGATGCGCTCGCTGGCTGGGCGGCCGCGCACGGCACGCGGATCGATCTGCTGGTTCGCCCGGGCGACTTCGTGTTTCCGGGGGCGCCCATCGCCCGCGCCGAACCAGAGGTCGACGGTATCTATGCTGCGATCCGGCGGGCGACGGCGCTCGGCGGTCAGCGGGTCAGCCGGGCGGATCTTGAATATCCGGTACGGCAGCTGGTCGAGATCGCGGTTCGCGCCCTGTCGCCGGGCATCAACGACCCGCACACTGCGATCAGTGTGCTCGACCGAATGGGCGCTACCCTGTGCACTATCGCCCCTCGGCATCTCCAGACCGGTATCACCTTGAAAAATGGGGCTTTGGCACTGCGGACACCGGCGACGTCGTACGATGGACTATCCGATGTGATGTTCAACATGATCCGGCAGAACGCCGCCGGCAGCCCGGCTGTTCTGATACGAATTATCGAAGTGCTAGCTGCCGTTGCCTCGTGCGAGAGCGACCCCAATCGTATGGCAACGCTTCGACGCCATGCAGGGTTGGTAGTTGAGGACGCCACGCGGACGATCGCATCACGCGCCGACTTGGCCGACCTGCTCGAGCGCCACTCGGCTTCCGCGCTGGCCTGACCTATCTAGGCCAAGTCGTCCAATATCCCGTTCATACGTCAGCGAGTGTCTGGATCTTACAAATCAGGATTGTGTGAATCATGCCAAATTGACGGATGAGAAAATTATAGGCTCCCGCGGAAGGTCGAGCGTTAGCTTGTATGTCATGGCTACCGAGAAGCGGCAGGACGGTAACCGGGCAAAGCTGCGCCTCTCGATAGCGGCCGTTGTTCAGGTTGTTGCTTTCTCTATGAATGGTCGCGTATAGGTCCGGCATTCGCAAGGACCCGGTGTAAATCCGGGTGGCTATTCCGGCCGCCGATCCGCCGGACAGCAACACGCACGCAATCCTGAAGCGCCGTCTGGCGTATGTGCCCTGTTGTGGATCATCAATGAAATTCAAATCCATCGATTATCGGCGCCAGTGGTTCACAGACGGCCCTGCCGCCCGCCGCGACGTCATGGCCGGCATCGTTGTTGCTCTCGCGCTCATCCCTGAAGCGATTGGCTTTTCCATCATCGCCGGTGTCGATCCGCGCGTCGGTCTCTATGCGTCGGTTGCAATCGCTATGACCATTGCGCTGATCGGCGGTCGACCTGGCATGGTGTCGGCCGCCACGGCGGCGGTTGCGGTAGTGGTGATCCCGCTGGTGCGCAATCACGGCGTCGAGTATCTTTTCGCGGCAACGATCCTGATGGGCTGCATCCAGATCGTTGCCGGGCTGCTCCGGCTCGACCTCGTCATGCAGTTCGTGTCGCGCTCAGTCATCACCGGTTTCGTCAACGCGCTCGCCATCCTCATCTTCATGGCGCAACTGCCACAATTCACCAACGTGGGCTGGGAGACCTACGCCATGGTCGCTGGTGGCCTGGCGATCATCTACGGCTTCCCTCGCATCACCAAGGCGGTGCCGTCTCCGCTGGTGGCGATCTTGATCCTGAGCGCGATCAGCATCGGCCTTGGCCTTTCCGTCAACACGGTTGCTGACATGGGCAAGCTTCCCCAGGGGCTGCCGAGCCTTGCGCTGCCGGAGGTCCCCCTGACGCTCGACACGCTGCGGATTATTCTTCCCTATTCGCTTACCATGGCGGCGGTCGGCCTGCTGGAATCGCTCCTCACGGCCCAGATCGTGGACGACATGACCGATACGGACAGCAACAAGCGCCAGGAATGCGCCGGCCAGGGCGGCGCGAACATCGTCGCGGCGCTAATCGGCGGCATGGGCGGCTGCGCCATGATCGGTCAGTCGGTCATCAACGTGACTTCCGGCGGGCGCGGCCGCCTCTCCACCTTCGTCGCAGGTGCCTTTCTTCTTTTCCTGCTGGCGGTACTCGGCCCTTTTGTCGGGCGTATTCCCATGCCAGCGCTCGTCGCCGTGATGATCATGGTCTCGATCGGCACCTTCAGCTGGAACTCGATTCCGAACCTGCGCCGTCATCCACCCAGCTCGTCCGTGGTGATGCTGACCACCGTCCTGGTGGTGGTCACCACGCACGATCTGTCGCTTGGCGTGCTCGCCGGCGTGTTGCTGTCCGGAATTTTCTTCGCTGGCAAGGTGCAGCGAATGTTCTCGGTCGAGCGCAACGTGTCGGGCGACAGCGAGCAGGCAACATATTGCGTAACGGGCGAGATCTTCTTCGCGTCCGTTGATCGCTTCACGCGGGCTTTCCAAACCGAAAGCAGCGCTCGCCGGGTGCTCATCGACGTGACCGGCGCCCATTTCTGGGACATTTCCGGCGTTGGCGCCCTCGACAAGATCGTTGCGCGCCTTCGACGCGACGGGCGCGAGGTCGAGGTAGTCGGATACAACCGTGCCAGTGCCGACATCATCGACCGCTTCGCACTTCATGACAAAACTGGCGTCGAGATGGGGCTTGCACCGCATTGAGCTGTGGGCAGCCACTAGGCGGCAACGACTGGAAGCGGCCCTTCCGCTACACCGCCACGCCGAGACGTTTAGCCGGCGCACGGGCGCGCCTGAAACCAGGCGAACAAGCTTCCGTTTCACGGGGAGCCACCAATCGCCTTTGAACGTCTTGAATCCTCGCCAGAAATTCGCATTGCCTCCCAGTGCTTTCAGCGCGCGTGACAGAGGGGATGGTGATCCAATGCTGCCTTACACAAATAAGATCGATGCGCTAACCTGACCCTTATTCACCGGGCGATGCCGCCTGCCTTGCATAGACAGAGCGAGCCAACCCATGTTCGACGAACCCGGTTTTCCAAGCGGCGCTGACCCGGACGACGCCGCGCCCATGCTTTATACTTTCGTCTATTGCAGTCGTGCCGCCGAAGGTGTGGACGATGTTGAGGTCGGCCGGATCGTCGAGTCCGCTCAACGCCGCAATCTCGCCCGTGGTATCACCGGGGTGCTGGTTTTCGGCAGCGGCGTCTTCTTCCAATGGATCGAGGGGCCGGCCGTCCAGATGCAAAATTTGATCGCGAGCCTGGGTGACGATCCGCGCCATTACGATGTCGTGCCGCTGGACTGGAGTGAGGAAAAGCGCGAGCGTCTGTATCCGGATTGGGAGATGGAGCAGGTCAAGGCCGACGACATTCGCGCGGTGCTGCAGGACGCGCTCGGGAGCACTGAAGACGAGAACAACGTCGCGGCACTAAGGCGTATTCTCGAGCACCTCGATTCGGGGCCGCTAGATTCGCTTGGGCGAAGCTGATCACGTCGGCAACTTGCAGCGCGCTGTTCTCTCGGCCCGCGCAGAACGAACGTCCGGCGCCCGGCTAGCCTTGCTCGTTCAATCATGACGTAGAGTTAAATGCGCGACCGTCCGATCCTGCTGGAAGCAGCCGTTCGCCGATCCGGGTGGCAATGACCGCAAAGTCCCAAACTGCGTCATTGAACCCGCGGATTTGCAGCAAGATGCCATCGCTTAAGGACGATAAACCAATCGTCAGAGTTGAATAGGCGATAAAGTGCAGCGACTGGCGCCTTCTCGGGCGTTGCGACGTAGAGACACCGCCAGCGCCGAGGGCCGAGTGCTGTCGGGTTGTGAGCGCAGCGTCCTCTCGGCAGGCAAGAAAAGCGTTATTTGGGTCACAGATGGCTGGAATCGGACAAAGCCGTCGGGGTCCACGATTGTTTCCAACGGGTCACACCCTAACAATGTCGATCTCTTGAGCGGTATCAGCCGCCTGGAAACATGGGGATGGATATATGAAGATGCCCAATCTGAGGCTTTTCAGAGCTATACTCGTTGGCAGTGTTGCCGGTGCGGCGCTTTGCGGGACGCAGCAAGCTTGGGCGCAAACCGCGACCAAGATCGCCGCGAGCAGCACCGAAGACGCCCAGGACATCATCGTTACCGGAACGCGGCGGACCGACCGGTCGCTGGCGGATTCCCCATCGCCCGTCGACATCATTGGTGCCGATGAGATTGCCGCTCAGCCGGCGGCCAACATGCTGGATGTCATCAAGAACATCGTACCGTCGTTTTTCGTCAGCCAGAACACCATCTCGGACGCCTCGTCGTTCGTGCGGGCACCATCACTGCGAGGCCTGCCAGCCGACGAGATCCTGGTCCAGCTCAATGGCAAGCGGTACAACCGCTCGGCACTCGTTCAGGTCTACAGCGGCGGCGACACCGCATTGGGCTATGGTTCGCAGGGCTCGGATATTTCCGCCATCCCGTCGATCGCGGTCAAAAGCCTGCAGATTCTACGCGAGGGTGCCACTGCCCAATATGGTTCCGACGCGATCGGCGGCGTGTTGAACTACGGGCTCCGCGACGATGCGGGCTTCGAGCTGCAGGCGCGCTATGGCCAGTATTACGATCACGGTGACGGTGCCAGCAAGCAGGTCGCCGGTAACGCCGGCGTCAAGCTCGGTGATCGGGGCTTCATCAATGTCTCGGCGGAATACGACAAGGACGGCGAGACCAGCCGCGGCGCAACGCGGCCGATCGCGGTTGTCTTTGCGCAGCAATTTCCTGCGCTGGCACCGCAGCTCCCGAATTACCCGGGACCGGTGCAGAACTGGGGCTCCTCGCGCAGTGAAGGCTACAAGCTGCTGCTCAACTCTGCGTATGAGGTAACCGACAACAGCAAGATCTACCTGTTCGTCAACATCGCGCACAACAAGGGCAACGAGAGTTTCAACTACCGTTCGCCGATCTCCGCGCCGACTCCGCTGGCGATCGACGATGGCTCGGGGGTTCCGGCCTTCAGCAGCCCCGGCGCCAACGGCGCGTTCGGACATCCGGCTTATTTGACGTCTTGCCCAACCGGGAACGTGACCTGCCCGAATGGCGGTTTCGTCAAGGACGGCAATGTCTACAACTTCACTTCGCTGTATCCGGCCGGTTTTACACCGCGCTTTATCGGCAAGACCGATGAAGCTTACGGCACCCTTGGTTACAAGGGCTCGACGGAGGGCGGCTTCACCTACGATCTGTCGGGAACGCTCAGCCGCAACGCGCTCGAGTTGTCGATGACAAATTCGCTGAACGCTTCCTTTGGTCCGGATACCCAGACCGACTTCAAGTTCGGCAAGCTGATCCAGACCGAATTCGATGCCAATCTCGACCTCAGCTACCCGATCGAGATCGGCCTAGCGGCGCCACTAACGCTGTCGGCGGGCGCCGAATATCGCCGAGAACAGTACGAAGCGACGGTTGGCGACCTGCAGTCGTACAGCGCCGGCCCGTTCGCCTCGCAAAGCCTTTATGTCCAGACGGCGCCGGGGGTCTACACGCCGTCGCTGGTCTCGGACGGTAAGGGCGGGTTTGTCCCCGAGGTCGTCAGCTTCAGCCCCGCTGCGAGCGGTTATGGCGGCACCAGTCCCAGTTCGGCCGGCAAGTTCAAGCAGACCAACTACGCGATCTACGGGGACGCCGAAACCGACCTGACCAAGGCGCTCAGTGCCGGCCTCGCGGCGCGCTACGAGCACTACAACACCTTCGGCAATGCCTTCGTCGTCAAGTTCAATGCGATCTACAAGTTCGCCGACGCGTTCTCGCTACGCGGCACGGTCGGCACCGGTTTCCATGCGCCGTCGCCGGGCCAGAGCAACGTCGAGATCCTGACCACGAACTTCGTTGCCGGAAACCAGGTCCAGACCGGTACCTATCAGGTCGGCAACCCGATCTCGCAGTTCTACGGGGCCAAGCCGCTCAAGCCCGAGAAGTCGACGAACTTCGGCCTCGGCGCGATCATCAAGCCGGCCGACGCCCTGACCCTGACTGTCGACGCGTACTCGATCCGCGTCCGGAACCGGATCGGCATCACCCAGCCGTTCGATGTCACGGCGGCCGATATCGCGGCGTTGCCGGCGCTCTCGACTGTCGGTGTTGGCGGCAACGTCAATTATTTCACCAACGGCTTCAACACCAAGACCGATGGCGTGGATGTGGTCGGCAGCTACCGCACGCCACTGCTCGACGGTAAGCTCAACCTGACGCTCGCCTACAATTACAACAAGAGCAAGGTAACCAAGTTCGACCCGGCGGTAATCAGCGACGCGCAGATTTCCGACATATCGAACTTTGCTCCCAAGCATCGCGTGATCCTGTCCGGCAACTGGCAGATAGCCGACTTCACGTTGAACGTCCGGGAAAATTACTACAGCGCGTGGAGTGTCCAGGTTGACTATCCAGGTGACAAGTTCGGCTCGAAGTTCACCTCCGACCTTGATCTCAGCTACACCTTCAAGGAGCACTTCACCCTGACCCTGGGCGCGATCAACCTGTTCAACACCAAGCCGGACAGGATTTCGGCGACGAGCGCCAACCCGATTTACGCGCTGACCAACAGCACCGCGGACGGCCAGATCTACCCGCGCAGCGGCGGCCCGTTCGGGATCAACGGCGGGTTCTGGTACGCCCGGGTCCGCGTAAAATACTGAGCTAGTCAACCCGATTGGCACAGGGCGGAGGCGCTGCGACGCCTCCGCCCGTCGTTGACCTGAAATCGATAAACGCGGGGAGTCGAGCATGCGAGCAGCCTTGGTGGCACTAATGGCGCTGGGCCTGGTGACCGCGCGCGCCGAGGCGGCGTCGCCGGTGCCGATCGGCGCGGAACACGGCATGGTCGTGTCGGCGCACCATCTGGCCAGCGACGCGGGGGTCGATATCCTCCGGCACGGCGGCAATGCCGTCGATGCGGCGGTTGCGGTAGCCTATGCGTTGGCGGTGACTTTCCCGGAGGCGGGCAATATCGGCGGCGGCGGCTTCATGACGATCCGCCTGCGCGACGGTCACCAGACCTTCATCGACTTCCGCGAGACCGCGCCCGCAGCCGCGACCGCGACGATGTTCCAGGATGCCGCCGGCAACGTCGTCCCCGGGCTTTCGACGCGCGGTTATCGTGCCGTCGCGGTCCCGGGGACCGTCGCCGGGCTCGAGTTGGCACGAGCCAGGTACGGCACACGGCCGCGCCCCGTCCTGATGGCGCCGGCGATCCGGCTGGCCTCGAAGGGCTTTGTCCTCGACCAGGGCGACGCCGATTTCCTGGACCAGGGTGCCAGCGACTTCGCCAAGGACGCGCCGAGCGCCGCGATCTTCCTAAAGCAGGGCCGGCCTTGGCAAAAGGGCGACAGGCTGGTTCAGGCCGATCTCGGCCGCATGCTCAAGGCGATAGCAACCGATGGGCCGAAGGCGTTCTACACGGGCCTCGCGGCCCAGCGCATCGTCGCGGCAAGCCGATCCCACCGCGGGATCATCACGATGGCGGATTTTGCCGGCTACAAGGCCATCGAGCGCGCGCCGCTCGAATGCGACTACCGCGGCTATCACATCGTCGCGGCACCACCGCCGAGCTCGGGCGGCGTCGTCATTTGCGAGACGCTGAACATACTCAGCGGCTACCCGCTGGCAGCATTGGGTTTTCACTCGGCCCAAGGTGTCCACTACACGGTCGAGGCACTGCGCCGCGCCTATCACGACCGCAACGTCAACCTCGGCGACCCTGGCTTCGTCAGGGCGGATGTCGCGAAGCTGATCTCCGTCGGCTATGCGGCACGGCTGCGTGCCGGCATCGCCGCCGACAAGGCCACTGTCTCGACGTCGCTCGGTGTCCCCGGCGTGGGCAAAGAAGGACGCAGCACAACCCATTTCTCGATCGTCGACGCGCAGGGCAACGCGGTCTCGCTGACCTATACGCTGAACGACTGGTTCGGCGCGCGCGTGACCGCTGCCGGCACCGGCGTCCTGCTCAACGACGAAATGGACGACTTCTCGTCGAAGCCGGGCGTCCCGAATATGTTCGGGCTGGTCGAGGGTGCCAATAATGCCGTTGCGCCGGGCAAACGGCCGCTGTCCTCCATGAGCCCGACGATCGTTACGAAGGACGGCCAACTAACGATGGTAATCGGGACACCCGGGGGCAGCCATATCCCGACGGGCGTCTTGCAGGTGATCATCAACGTCATCGATCACGGCATGTCGATCACCGAGGCCACCGATGCGCCGCGTATCCACGCGCAGTGGCTGCCCGATATCCTCTACTACGAGCGCAACGCGCTCAGCCCTGACACGATGACGGCTCTGGCGGCCAAGGGCCACAAGCTGGAGCTCATGGGCTATGAGAACCAGACCGCGGCGATCCTGGTGGGGGCGCCGGCGATCGGCGCGTCAAAAGTCGGGCGTGATTTTCTATACGGTGCAATCGATCCTCGGCTGCCGGTCGGGACTGTCGCCGGATATTGAGCGCAGAATCACGGTAAAGTCCGGCAAATGGCGAGCACTTCCATACCATTTCGCCTGCGCTTTGGGGGCTTTCCCTGCCAAGAAGCCCCCTCCGACGCCGCTTATGCGACCGGAGGCTTGCGTTGCTCGTCGGCACAGCTTCCAGAAGCGGACATGGTCTCCCCGGTCCGGCGCGGCGACGCCGGCGAGAACCGAAGCGTAGAAATCGAACAGGGTCTCGGTTTCCGCCGACGGCGCCGCATGCGGGTCGTACCGATCCGTCTGGGGTTCGGAACCAGCATGCATGCGATAACGCAGTGGCGGCCGGTCTGCGCCAGCTCGTCCTTTTCGGCGAGCCGGGACACGACGTGTCCAAGCGCTCCCAGGCCTTGGCACCCAACATTGCTCATGGTCGGCGCGATGGCGCATCGACTACGCCAGCAGATTCCGCAACACCCGGCGAGGCGACACCTCGCTAGAGACGGCAGTCAAGTCGCAATCTCCAGATGTTATCAAGATGCTGCTCGAGGCCCGTCTGCCGCTCATGGCGATCAGAGATGCCTATCTCGATGCCGCTGTCAGCAGCGATGCTGCCCCGTTGGTCCCGCTCGCAGCGCATGTCGACGATTGAAAGAAAGCAACGCACGACGCGATCGCGACGGTAATCGAGCTTACACTGGGCAGGAGCCTGCCGATGTCTGGAGAAGTTTCAACCGTGCCGGAACGCTCATGCGAAACCAGAACCGCGACGTTCCGGGCCGCCTTGTCGGACTTGCCATCCGCAACCTCATTTGTACCACCCGTTTGTACCAGTGGGCGGCGGCAAAGGTTCAAGATAACGGGAGACTATTGCAGATCCGTTCCGATCGGAACGGATGGTGACCCCTACGGGAACCGCGAACTAGCCATAAAATATTGATAACGCTATAGGCAGTTTAGCTATCCGTGATCTAGTCCCCCCAAATGTACCCCCAAGGTCGAATCGGATTGAACCAAGGGCGACGCGAGCGCCGGGATGCCCGGAGAGGGGCGGGGGCGCAAGTCGGGCCGATTCTGCCGGGAAACAGATTTCGCCTACATGCTAGCGCATGAGGTTTCGCAACGGTTCAATGAGCTTATTAGTAAGCTCGACTGGGAGCGCCGTGGTTTCGGTTATGCCGTCGGTCACTAACTTGCAAAGCTCCATTTTTTTGTAGGAAATGTCGCCGTAGCTGACAAAGTCGCCGTTGATCGTCAGGCTTTCCGCTTTAACGCCTTGCCTGCGATAGATGGAGGATACGAGAGCATCCGGATAAAGAAACTCGATGCCATTATCATCCCACTCAATCATGTTTTGTAGGGGTAAACCCACCCTCGCGCAGAGAGTCTCAAGCCCGGCCTGCTTGACTTTATCATAGACAACCAAAGTCCGTGCCCGATATGGACTCAATTGAATATTCCCTAGAGAAGACGCCCAGAAGCTGAGTCTTCTGGCAATATCACCGTTACACGACTCTATCACAATACGAGATGGAGCGAGATGTATTCCTAAAACTCGTTCCAAATATATTTTGTCGGTTTCACCCTCGACAAAAATGACTGCATCTGGAAGAAATAACTCACTCAGGTCATTTCCGAGAAGACGGAACTGAATGTCATGCAACTCGACGATACTTAAACAGGGCTTGGCGGTAATCAGATTTCCCAATTTGCTGACGACATAATTATTTTCTGGGAAGCTGCGATCAAGGAATAAATGCGAGTGGGTACTAAGAATGATATGAGGGTTGTGCGGGAAAAGTTTATCTCGTCTTTCACCTCTAATGATTATATCCGCTAATTTCCTTTGAAGCGTCGGCGAAAGTCCTAATTCAGGCTCGTCAATCGCAACAGAAGAAAATCGTTCGTCCATCAATGCCGCAAGCACTCCGAGGAACAACCTTGTGCCACTCGACGTGACACTAAGACTTTCTCCGCCCACAGAAACAAACCGATTACTAAAGTCGTTACCTACATCTTCTGCGCGCACCTCGACCGAAATCCCAAATAATTCTAAAAATATTTCAAAAAGTATTTTTCGTCTGTCATTAGAAAGTCGAGTTATAGCTGTCGAACAATTGAAATATGAACCTTCAAAGTTCTGAAATGCCTGATGTGCAGTATTCTGTTGTTGCTGAAACCACTGGTCAAGCTCCGTGGCGTTCTCAGTGTAAAGCGGAAGATGATGAAACGAGAAGAACCTATTAACACCAATATAGAGAAATGAACGGCTCGCTATCGTCTTCTTCAAGTAAGCCGATTTGCCTGAGTTATTGCTACCAGTCAAAATGGTTATATTTGAGTCTGGTCGAGACTGAATCATTTCTTGTATGGTAGGTGAAAACGCAAGTTCATTGAATGTCTGGGCCATAGTAAATTCTATCACCCAGCGACCGCGAGGCGCAAGCTCTCAACTCCAACGATCGATTGCTGAGGCAGACGCATCGCAGTGCTACCGTCGCTGTAGTCTAGCTTGATCGGCACCACCTAGTCAGAAGCGGTTAGGTCCGACACCGCGCCCGAGGTAATGTCCACGCTGACAGGGAGACCGGCCATCGAAGACCACCCCACCATCGACGAAGCGGATGACGCCGAGACCCGTCTGGCTGCGTCCTTGGCGCGGGAGCAGACGCTGGTAGCTCGGTTACAGATGGTCACCGTCGAGCGCGACAGCCTCAAGCGGTTGCTGACGTCGTACACCCCGAGCCCATACGAACTCACGTGGATGCAGCGCCACCCCGGCGTGGTGATGGCGCTCGGCGGTCTGTCGGCCCTTGTGGTGTTCGCGGTGGGTTTGGTGCTCAACAGGATGTTCTGGCCTAATTAGCAGGCGTCAGGGCAGGTCGTGACGGGGGGGGGTGTCGAAACATTCCCGTAACGACCTCGAAGTCACCGCGTCCATCCCAGAATACGCTCGAACGCGTTTATAGGAATTGGATTTAGGGTGTAGAATCGTCGGCGAACCGACTGGAAGATCACCCTTATGCGAGGCCGGAAACCCACCCCGACGCACCTGAAACTGGTCACGGGCTGTCCCGGTAAGCGACCCATCAACAAGCGCGAGCCGAAGCCAGCCGGCGACCTGTTCGCGGCCCCTGACTGGTTGAGCGCCGACCAGAAGATCGGGTGGCGGTATTACATCGACGCTGCCCCCGCCGGCATGCTCAAGCTGTGCGATCTTCCCGCGCTGGCGACGCTCGTCATCGCGGCCGATCTCCAGCGGCAGGCGAGCCTGAAGCTGCAGGAGGGCATCGGGCTGTTGGTCAAGGCCGGCAATGGGACGCCGGTGCCGTCGCCGTACGTGACAATCGTCGCCCGGCAATCGGATATCATGCTCCGTGCCAGCGCCGAACTCGGCTTTACCCCGACCAGCCGAGGCCGCGTGGTCATGGGCGAG
Organism: Sphingosinicellaceae bacterium; assembly: GCA_019285715.1. Classification (NCBI taxonomy): domain Bacteria; kingdom Pseudomonadati; phylum Pseudomonadota; class Alphaproteobacteria; order Sphingomonadales; family Sphingosinicellaceae; species Sphingosinicellaceae bacterium. Next base: position 2,167,620 of record CP079108.1, on the reverse strand, counting down.
CCGCCCCTGCCGCGTGATGAGTTCTTCGACTGACGGGCTAGGGCAGGGATATCGCGATCTGCCGCGACCGGCAGGACAGAGGGCACCGATCCCGACGTGCTCTCAATCAGGATCGGCAACGGCTCAGTGGTCGGCCGGCTCGGTCCGCTTGGCAATCTCCGCTTTGGTCCTCTCGTTCACGGCCGCCCTCTCAATGGCCCATGGCGAACGGTTCAGGAAGTAATCCTTCTGCTCCGCTGCGCGCTCTAGGCTGAGCGGCAGTATCGTCGGGTCTAGGGGCTCCCGGGACGGAAGTTTGTTCTGGAATATGTCGGCGAGTAGCAGGTTCTGGAGACCAATTCTGGTGTCGTGCACATAACCACCGGCTTCCGAGATGGCACGGAGTAGCTGCCGCACGCCGAACTCCAGCGCCTCGACTTGCTGACGGTCAAACGGCGGCAATTCGTGCAGCTCGCCTTCGGGTTGCAACTCTCGCGCCGTGGCCATCCGAGTGTCGGCCACAGACATCGAAATGGCCGTCAACCGCTGTGCCTCCGATCTAATGTCGTGCGCGACCGAGGCGAACGCAGCTTGGAACAAGGACAATGCTGGGTCAGCGATTTCCCATTTCTCGATCGCTATCATCAACTCTGCCATCATGCGGCACAGAGCGTAGCTCTTCTGAATAAGTTCAAAGAATTGTCCGATCTCAGCCGCCGGTCCATGCATCGGTTGAGCCCAAGGCTTCTCTTGAAGGCGGTCCAACACATGCTGACCCGCCACGATCACGTCGCCTTCTGCCTCGTGAGCCTTCGCCACCCCACCGGCGACGTCGCGGTAAAGCTCTATCCTGATCGCCTCGCGATGCTCTCGCCTCGTTGAATCGCGCGACTGCTGAGCGCTGCTACGGATCTGCGCTAGCACCAGCCCGACACCGATGAAGGTCGATATGACAGTTGCGACGGCACCGACGGTTGCAGCCTGCAGGTCCGCGCTCAAGGTGGCCCACCAATGTATCATTACGCCCCCCGGAGTTGATCTGTTTTCACACTGCCAACCTTTGCAGCCCTGTTCCAGCGCAGTGAGGATGGGGGTCGTGGATCCCGGCAGGTATAGTTGCAATTTGGGCGAAAGCCGACGTGCGCGGGCTGTGTTGAAGGCTTCGGTCACCGTCTCTCCGCCATCGTGCGCACTCCTGGAGAGAGTCGACCAACGGTAGGCGGTGCACAAGCAACCGGCAAATAGGCGTAAGACGACTTATTTGACTATTAGGTAATATGCGCCTGAATGCATAATTTACCACAGTGGATAGGTTGCGGCACGCCTGTTTCGCGCTCTCAAAATATCAGTGCTGCGGATATATTCGCTTGTGCGCCAATGGCTATGCCTACTCGCTCTCTTGATCTCTGACCGTTTGTCCTTTGACAAAGTGTATGGGAACGCAGATTCTTCGACTCTCCTGTCGCTGAGGTGAGGCACCGTGACGAAAGCTGAGGAAATGAAGCTCCGCCGGCTGGCGATGCGGAAAGGGCTATGCGTCATGCGGTCCCCGGTGCGTGATCCGCACGCTGTTACTTACGATCGTTACATGGTCGTCCGTCCGGAGTCGCGCGACGCTGTATTCGGTGCGGAGCCGCGTCCCTATGCGAAAACCGCCCAAGAGGTCCGGGACTATCTAGCGCGCGTGCCCGCCGAGTCGGTGGCAGCATGAGCCGGGTTCGACCGCCGCCCAAACGAAAAGCCCCCGCACCGACGTCAATCGGTCCGGGGGCGACATTCGGCCAAGCGGGCGCAGGGCACGGACAACGAAATACCACCGCCACCGCCATCTGCGCAACCGTCGGCATCGCCCGGTGAGCTCCGATCAGGTCGCCAAGTTGGCCAAGGTCCTCGGCTTGCTGGGCTCGTCCCATGTCGGCGAGCGCGCCGCCGCCGGTCTGCAGGCCGAACGCATCCGGCTAGCGATGAACACGTCGTGGCAGGCGCTGCTCAACGTCCATGAGGTGACCCACGAGTACGTGCCGCCCGCGCGCCGGTTCGATCCCGCCGACGCCCACCCGGTCGAGCTGCTCGCCCGCTGTTCGTCGGTGCTGTCGCCGTGGGAACGCGCCTTCCTCGACGGCATCGGCCGCCGTCACCGGATCAGCGCCAAGCAGAGCGATTGCCTTCGCCGAATCCGCCGGCGCTGCGCCGCCTGGTGGGCAACGACAGGATCCGGGTCATGAGCGGGCCAGCTTGGTATCGCCGCAATCCAATCGATCATCTGTCCGAGGTGCAAGGGCTGGGTGCCGATGCAATCGGCGCGCTCTCGGTCCTGACCGACATGATCTTTGCGCGCGGTGGTCCGGTGGCTGCCGATTACCGGCACCTTGCTGGCGTCCTCGGCTCCTCGCCCCGGCTGACGCGCAGCCTTGTCGACCGGCTGATCAAGGCCGGAAAGATCGAGCTGGTCGATGACCATTGGACGATCATTCGCGTCGAAAAAGAGATCGAAAACATCGCGAACCGGTCGCGAACCCAAGCTGAAACAGGTGCGAAGGGTGGACGAACGACTGCCGAAAACAATGCTCGGGCCAAGGAAAACAGCAACTTAAATCCAGGCAGCCTCAAGCCTAAGAGAGAGGAGATTAGAGCAGAGGAGATTAGAGAGAGGCACAACGGCGCAACGTCGGGGCCAACTGCAACCGGCAAAGCCGGTCGCCTCGCTCTGGATTTTAAGGTTCCACTTGGTTGGAAGACCTGGGCGATGGCCGAGCGCAAATGGTCGATCACCGACGCCGAGGTCGAGGCCGCGAACTTCGTCTCCGCCAAGGCCAACGGTGCAAGCCGTCCCAACTGGATGCCGACATTCCAAATCTGGTGCCGCAATTCAACGCGTCCGCCGTCCGAAGACTACGGCGCGAGCGTGGATCCGGCTCCCGGTCCTGACACACACGATGAGACGGAAGCAGCGAGGAGGGACGCGATCCGCCTCCCTGACGATTTTGTTTTTCAAGACGAGTGGCTGCGCTGGGCCGCTAAGAGATACCGCTGGACCCCCGACGACGCGCTAAGCGAGGCCGACGCTTTCAGCAGTCGCTACGGGAGGGAGCCCGGCCCCACCGATGCCAACACTGGCACCACGACCGACTGGTACGCTGAATGGCAATACTGGTGCTTCAAGGCACAGCGCGGCCCGAACCCTGACTATGCCCGCGATCTAAACGGCGCGGCGGTGTCCGAGCAGTGATGACCGCCGCCGCCGAGATGCCTAACTGTGACTGACGCGATCCTTGCCGAGGCCATCGCCCAGCACCGTCGGCTCGGCGAGCTGCTCGAGGCGCTCGCCGGGCAGGGTGAACATTGGGCAGGAAGTAGAACCGTGGGCGGCCACGGTTCTACTTCCCAGCGCCAAACCGCTACCGACGCCGAGACGACTTTAGAAGGACTGGTGAGGACGGCGCGCGACCACGATCCAGTGATGCGTATCACCGCCGATGGAGCGGTCTGCCAAGCCGACACCGCCCAGCTGGTCGACCGTTCGGTGTCGACACTCGAACGCTGGCGGCGCGAAGGAACGCAACCACCGCTGCCCTGGCTCCGGCGGGGCACCAAGATTTACTACCGCTTGCAGGCAATCGCCGACTGGTTCGACGCTGGCGGCGAACAATCGTTCGAGTGACTGCCCAAACCCCTTCAAACCCCCTCATACCCCGCTGGCCCGCGCAGGCGCCGGAGCGGATCGTCCGGCCTTCAATCGAAGGCACCGCCCCATGTCCGCACCCATCGTCAGCATGCACCCGCGCGGATCTGGCTTCGTCAAAATGGCGATGGCGATGATCGCCGGCCGCGGCGATCTGCTTGAATCTGCGGCATGGTCCGAAGTCCACAACGGCGCGACTGCGCCGGCCACGACGGTACTGCGGGCTGCGGCAGCGTTCGGCGGCATTTATCCGGATGAATGGGGCGGCGCGTTGTACACCGCTTACCAATCCCTCGCGGTCGAGATGATCGGGCTGATCGAGCAAAAGTCGGTCGTCGGCCAACTTTCAAACCTACGCAGGATACCGTTGGGAACCCGCGTCGGCATTGCGGTCAGCGGACCGAACGCGAGTTGGATCGGCCAAGGCGTCGCGATCCCGGTCAGCGCTATGGGTTTCACCGATGCGCCACTGGACCCGCTCAAGCTGGGCAGCCTGATCGTGCTGTCCGAGGAGTTGGCAAGGTCGACCAGCCCGGCGGTTGAGCCGCTGCTGCGCACGACGATGGTCAACGCAATTTCGGAACGGCTCGACCGGTCGTTCCTCGATCCGACCAACCCGGGCCTGCCCGAAATCGAGCCAGCGTCGATCACGTTCGGCGTCACTCCGACGCCCGGCGGTGCAGACGATGCTGCCGACCTTGCCGCGCTAGTCGCAGCGTTTCAGGGCGACATCGGCGCGGCTTACATCGTCACCTCGCCCGCAAAATTGGCGACGATGGTCGGGGCCGCGTGGCCAGACCTGTCGGTGCGCGGTGGCTCGTTCGGCGGCTTCCCGGTCATCGCCACCAAAGCGGCCGAGGGCAATCTGATCATGGTCGATCCGACCGGCATCGCCTACGGCTCCGACTTGCTGACGCTCGACAAATCGGGTGCGGCGTCGATCCAGATGGACGACTCCCCGGTGGCGGGTGAGAGCCAACTGGTCAGCCTGTGGCAGGCAAATCTTGTCGCGCTCCGGGGGATCCAGTCGGCCAACTGGATCGCGAAGCCCGGCAGCGTCGCCTTCATCGCGGGGAGCTGACGATGGTCGACGGTGAAGCGTTCGGGCTGTCGGTCGTGAAGGCGGTCAGGGGGTACGTCGACGCCCAGACCGCCGCCCTGCGCCTCGAACTGCGGGCGGCGCTGGACCGCGTCGGCGATCTCGAGGGTCAAGTCCGCGCGCTGACCGACCACGCGACCCGGCCGCAACCCCGACCATGATACCTTGGATCGACCAGGACGAAGACTATCAGCTGCTCATCAGGGTGACGCTGGGTTTCGTGCGCCGACACATCGTCGCGCAACTGCCGATCGCGCTGCCGCCCGAAATCCTCGACTTGATCATCGCCGACGCCGCTGCCGCCATGTTGCCGTACATGGTCGGCGTTCTCGAAGTCGACGGCGAGCTACTGCCGTTGCATCGGGGCGATCCGCCGCCCGAGCCCGAACTCGTCTAGCTTGGCGCAATTTTGGGGCCACCCCGGTGTCGGGGGTACGAGTCCGCAGCGGCCCCCCGGTCGCCCGGCTCAACCTGTCGTAGCGGAACTTCTTTTCAACTTTGGCGGTGCCGAGGCGCTTTAAAGCCGCTGACGCCTGCAATGGATTTAAGACTCGTACAGCGCCGTTTGTGGTCCTCCGGGGGTCGGTGGCACATCCGCCCTGGCCGCACGTCCTGAGTCATTCTGACACGCCTGCGGGCCTGATTGGGACCACCCCAGCCCTGAGAGGGTCGTCACCCGGGATGGCCCCTGCCGAGCAGGCACCGCATCATAGCATTTTTGGCAGAACTGTCTCGGACCGGATGCCAGCGTCAGTCGCGCTCCGCTATGCGGGCGTCGAGCCATGCCCGCACCTGTGCGGCAGGCCATGCGCTTGCCCTAGTCGATAGCTTAAATGGCCTCGGGAACTCTCCCTTCTGAACCATCTCGTAGATACGGCTCGCGGACAGATTCAACACCGCGACAAGTTGTTTCATGCGCCAGACCTCACCATTAAAAGTCGGCCTTTCTAGGAAGATCGGCTTGGGGGCGGTCGGCTTCTTGGGCTCGACAGGCTTCATGAGCACAATGGACATTAGCGGGTAGTCCAGTATCAGATTGGGGCGTACTGGATATTAGCCTGCCAGTTCGAAGGCAGACAAGCCCATCTCCCGCGGTCTTTGGCAAAGCTTGCCTTGGATTATTCTTTGCACGCATATTTTTATTCGTTTTCGCGACTAGTCGCAAAACGATTAGACAATGAGGTTGTTAGTAAATTCCGCAAGTTTAGCGACTTCGGTTCAAAGGCGATTATTTTTTCGAAGTTGCTGAAAGGCGTGCGCATAAGCGTCGTCGATCAGCCGTCCTTGGTCAGGACGTCGAGACCGATACTGCTACGCAAGTGGTCGTAGTGGTCGGCGAGCCACTGAACCATGAGCCTCCGTTGACTGAGCCACAGCGCCCGATTGTAGGCACCCCGTACCCCGTCCTTATTGATGTGGCCAAGCTGCCGCTCAATGTAATCGCTCGGGAAGTTGTTCTCGTTCAAGATTGTGCTGGCGATGGTTCGAAAGCCATGGCCGGTCATTTCCTCCTTACTATAGCCCATTGAACGCAGTGCGCTGTTGATCGTGTTTTCCGACATGCACCGTTGAGCTGTACGGATCGAGGGAAACAGGAAGGTGCAATCATCGCCGGTCAGGTCCCGAAGCTCGCGCAGAATGGCTACTGCCTGTGTCGGCAAAGGGATGAGGTGATCGTGCCGGCCGCCATTCATGCGCTCGGATGGGATAACCCAGAGTGCGGCGTCGAGATCGAACTCGGACCAGAGCGCTCCGCGAAGTTCGCTAGGTCTGACGAAGGCGAGTGCGGCAAGCTTTAAGGCCGCCGTGACGGATGGTTGTCCCTGATAATTCCAGCAGGCGCGGAGCAAGCCGCCCAGCCGATCGGCGTCGATGATTGCGGGATGGTTGCGCGGGCTGGGTGGAAGGAATTCGGACTTAAGGTCGCCCATCGGGTTGTACGCTCGGAGGCCACGGCGCACTGCATAAGCGAAGACGTCGCCGAGACGCTGGCGAACCCGCTTAGCGGTTTCTAGCAGTCCGGCTTGTTCAAGTGGCTTGATGACGGCAATGATCTCGGTCGCAGTAATCGTTGCGATAGGTTTGCCATCGAGGCTTGCCGCCTTATCGAGATGAAATTTAGCGGTGCGTGATGTGATGGCCGCAATACGGCCGCCGCCGCGCGGGAGATGCTCTCGCGCCTGAAAATCCGCCAGCCATGCCTTGCGCACGGTGCCGAACGTTTCCTGCGCGGCTATTGCAGCGGCGTCGGCGGTGGCCTGCTCGGCCGCACGGGACCGCTTCACCGTATTCGGGTCGAGGCCGTCGCGAAGCAGCGCGCGGGCGGCATCGCGGCGTGCGCGGGCTTCGGGCAAGCTGACCTCGGGGTAGACGCCGAAGGCGGCCAAGCGCTCCGCACCCCCGAAACGATATTTGAGCCGCCAGTACTTTGCCCCGGTGGTGGTGACCTCAAGATAGAGACCGCCACTATCAAAGAGTCGAATTTTGCGAGTCGTCGTTTTGGCAGCCCGAATGGCTGTGACAGTGAGCATGGGGGTATCAATCCTGACCCGGGCCGGGGGTCCGAGAGGCATACCCCCGAAAACCCCCCCAGCGCGTGCCGGATATTAATGGAGTCCACCGGAGCGCAGCAAGGTGCCGGAACCGGTTCAGAGCCTGGGAACGGCGGAATTCCGCCGTTTCCGACGCCCAAATAAAACGTATGGGACAAGACTGGAGTGTCGCGTGGTGACCCCTACGGGAATCGAACCCGTGCTTCAGCCGTGAGAGGGCCGCGTCCTAACCGCTAGACGAAGGGGCCGCGCAAGCGGAAGCGCGGGGATATGGGTGTGGACCCGCCAAGTCAAGCCGCAGCAGCGGCTTGATCGACACGGGCCCCCTTCAGGGCGTCGGCGAGGAGGAACGCGAGTTCGAGGGATTGCGACGCGTTGAGGCGCGGATCGCACTGCGTGTGGTAGCGATCGGCCAGCCCCTCGTCGGTTATGGCGATCGCGCCGCCGGTGCATTCGGTGACGTTCTGGCCGGTCATCTCGACGTGAATGCCGCCCGCATAGGTGCCCTCGGCGCGGTGGACGGCGAAGACGCTTTTGACCTCCGACAGGATCCGGTCGAACGGCCGGGTCTTGTAGCCGTTGCCGGCCTTGACGGTGTTGCCGTGCATCGGGTCGCACGACCATACGACGTTGCGCCCCTCGCGGCGGACGGCGCGGACGAGGCGGGGCAGGGCGTTCTCGACCTTGTCGTGGCCAAACCGGGTGATGAGCGTGATCCGCCCGGGCTGGTTCGCCGGATTGAGCAGGTCGAGCAGGCGCAGCAGCTCATCGGGCTCGAGCGACGGCCCGCACTTGAGGCCGAGCGGATTGCCGACACCGCGGAGGAACTCGAGGTGCGCCGATCCCTCGAAGCGGGTGCGGTCACCGATCCACAGCATGTGGGCCGAAGTATCGTACCAGTCGCCAGTCAGCGAATCCTGCCGGGTCAGCGCCTGTTCGTAGCCGAGCAGCAACGCTTCATGACTGGTGAAGAAGCTGGTCTGCTTGAGCTGGGGGACGGTGTCGGGCGAGATCCCGCACGCCTCCATGAAGTCGAGCGCCTCGCCGATCCGGTCAGCGACCTCCTGGTACTGCGCCGACCACAAGGAGCGCCCGGTGAAGTCGAGGTTCCACTTGTGGACCTGGTGCAGGTTGGCATAGCCGCCGCTGGCGAAGGCACGGAGGAGGTTGAGCGTCGCCGCCGACTGCATGTAGCCGCGCATCATCCGCGCCGGATCGGGCTCGCGGGCCTCGGGAGTGAACTCGATGCCGTTGACATTGTCGCCGCGGTAGCTCGGCAGCGAGACGCCGTCGATGACCTCGAAATCGCCTGACCGCGGCTTAGCGAATTGCCCCGCCATGCGCCCGACCTTCACCACCGGCAGCTTCGACGCGAAGGTCAGGACCACCGCCATCTGCAGCAGGACGCGGAAAGTGTCGCGGATGTTGTTGGGGTGGAATTCGGCGAAGCTTTCCGCACAGTCGCCGCCCTGGAGCAGAAAAGCCTTGCCCGCCGCGACCTCCGCCAACGCCGCGGTCAGGTCGCGCGCCTCGCCGGCAAAAACCAGCGGCGGGTACGTTAGGAGCTCGGCCTCCGCCGCCCCGATTGCTGCAAGGTCGGAGTAAATCGGGAGCTGGCGGGCCTCGTGCGAGCGCCAGTCATCAGGGGTCCAGTTGTGGGCAATCGTCATAATCTGCGCGGTTTGCGTCCGTTTGTGGAACGATGCAAGCGTCAGTCGACTGACCAGTTCTCGATCCTTAGGCGCTCGATCCCACTAATTGACCAGCGCCAGACGACCTAGCGCATCAACACCAGCTCTTCGGACATCGTCGGGTGGAGTGCGACGGTGTCGTCGAATTGCGCCTTGGTCAGCTTCGCCTTGATCGCGATGGCGACGGCCTGGAGCACTTCCGGCGCATCGGGGCCGATCATATGGGCACCAACGACACGGTCCGACGCGCTGTCGACGACGAGCTTGTACAGCGCGCGCTCGTGGCGGCCTGCGAGCACGTTGCGCATCGGGCGGAAGTCGGAAGTAAACACCTTCACCGTCCCGAACGCCGAGCGCGCATGGGATTCGGTCATTCCGACACTGCCTAGTGGAGGGTTGGCGAACACGGCGCTCGGCACGCAGTCGTAGTCGACCGTCCACGGCTTGTTGCCGAATACCGAGTCCGCAAACGCATGGGCCTCGCGGATCGCGATCGGGGTCAGCTGGATGCGGTCCGTAACGTCACCGACCGCGTAGATGTTCTCGACGTTTGTGCGGCTGTGCGGGTCGACCGCGACCGCGCCGCGCTCATTGAGTTCGACACCAGCGGCCTCGAGGCCGAGCCCCTCGATGTTGGGTCGGCGACCGACCGCCCAGAGCAGCAGGTCGGTGTCGATCGGATCATCACCCTTCACATGGATGCGGATGCCCTCGTTTGTCTTCTCGATGCTTTCGAAGCCGCAATTGAAGCGGAAGTTGATGCCCTTGGACGTGCTGATCGTCAGCAGCCGGTCCCGCAACGCTGCGTCCCAGCCGCGCAGGATGGTGTCGCCGCGGTTGGCAATGGTGACGTGAACCCCGAGCTCGTGGAAGATGCCGGCGAATTCATTGGCGATGTAGCCGCCGCCGACGATGACCAGGCGCTTCGGCAGTGTCTCAAGGTGGAAAACCTCGTTCGAGGTGATGCCGTGCTCGGCGCCGGGGAGGTCGGGGACCAAGGGACGCGCTCCCGTGGCGATCAGCAGCTTGTCGAAGGTGATGCGAGCACCGTCGACCTCCGCGGTGTGGGCGTCGATCAGGACGGCGCGACCGTGGAGCGTGGTCACCTGCTGCGCGTCGAGGTTGGTCTGGTAGATCTCGTTGAGGCGGTCGACCTCGGCTAGGACATTGTCGCGCAACGTCGGCCAGTCGAACTTGCGCTCGCCGAGCGTCCAGCCGAACCGGCGCGCATCGACCAAGTCCTCGGCGAAGTGCGAGCCGTAGACCAGCAGTTTCTTGGGTACGCAGCCACGGATCACGCAGGTGCCGCCGACCCGGAACTCCTCGGCGACCGCGACCTTGGCACCGTGACCGGCGGCGATCCGCGCACCACGCACCCCGCCCGAGCCAGCACCGATGACGAAGAGGTCGTAGTCGTAGGACATGAAGAAGCTTTCGGGCTGGACGGTCCGCACCGGGACAGATGACCATCTAGGTGCGTACGGGGTGAATAACGAGTGCGGCGCGTTGGCGGGCAGCTATGCGATGGGCGGGCAGGAGACTATCCAAGCCGCTAAGCGAGCCGGGCACCGTCGGGTATATCGTCCTCCGTCGTCGCCAGCACGATGGCGCCGGCAGCATCGGCGAAGCCCAGGACCAGTACCTCCGAGCGGATCGGGCCGATCTGCCGCGGCGGAAAGTTGACGACGGCGAGGACGCGGCGACCGATCAGATCCTCCGGCATGTAACGCCCGGTGATCTGCGCGGCGCTCTTGCGGAAGCCGATGGCCGGCCCGAAGTCGATCATCAGGATGTAGGACGGATTTCGCGCCTCGGGGAAGCGCGACGCGGTACGGACAGTGCCGGTCCGGATGTCGACCTTCAGGAAATCGTCGAAGGTGATCGGCGGCGCGGCCGGTGCGTGCGGATCGTGAACCATGTGCATGCGCGCCGCCTACTCGACTTCGAGAAACTTGTGGACCGCAGCGATCACCACCGAGCCTTCGCCGACGCTCGACGCGACGCGCTTGACCGAGCCGGAGCGGACATCGCCGACTGCATAGATGCCCGGCTTCGATGCGGCATAGGCACTGTCGGGGCTCCCGGTGCAGACGAAGCCGCCATCGTCGAGCTTGAGGCAGCCGTCGAGCCAGTCTGTGTTGGGTACTGCGCCGATCATCACGAACACGTTGGAAATCCGGCGGGTTTCGGACTCGCCGGTGTCGCGGTCGATCCAGGTGACGCGTTCCAGCGCGGCGTCGCCATCAAGACCGGTGATCTCCGTCGCGGGGTGGACGGTGACCTTGTCGCTGCTCTCGAGGCGCTGGACGAGATAGTCGGACATCGTCGCTTTGAGGCCCGAGCCCCGGACGAGGATGTGGACCTGCTTGACCGTCCGGGACAAGAACACCGCCGCTTGGCCCGCCGAATTGCCGCCGCCGACGACGATGACCTCCTCGCCGCCGCACAGGCCCGCCTCCATCGCTGTCGCGGCGTAGTGGATGCCCGAGCCCTCGAAGCGGTTGTAGTTGGCGACGTCGAGCTTGCGATAGCGCGCGCCGGTCGCGACGATGACGGCTCGGCCCTGCACGCGGGCGCCGTTGTCGATGATCACCGCATAGGGGTGGGTGCTACAGTCTAATCCGGAGACCGCGCGGGCGATGGCGAGCTGCGCGCCGAACTTTTGCGCTTGGACCTGCGCGCGGCCGGCCAGCGCCTGTCCTGAGATGCCGGTCGGGAAGCCGAGATAATTCTCGATACGGCTGCTGGTGCCGGCCTGGCCGCCAGGCGCCATCGACTCGACAACGATGGTGTCGAGGCCTTCGCTGGCTCCGTAGACCGCCGCCGCCAACCCCGCCGGACCCGCCCCGACGATGATCAGGTCGTGGACGTGGGTGGGGTCGAAGTCCTCGGTCAGCCCGAGCGCGTCGGCAAGTTCGGCGTTGCTCGGGTTCCGAAGCACGCGGTGGTCGCTGAGGATGATCACCGGCAACTGCGTCGCGTCGAGGTGGAAGCACTCGAGGAAGCCACCCGCGTCGGCATCGGTGTCGGTGTCCAGCAGCCGGTGCGGGTAGCCGTTGCGCGTCAGGAAGCGCGCCAGCCGCAGCGTGTCGCTGCGATGCCCGGGTCCGACCAGTTCGATCCCCTGGCCGTGGCGGATCAGCCCGACGCGGCGCAGGATATAGGCCCGCATGATGATCTCGCCGAGGTCGGCCTCGGTCGCGACCATATGGCGGAAGGTGCTGCGGTCGATGCGCACGACACGCGTCGGTCCACGCGCGCGGCCCGAGACAAGAATCCCGCGACCGTTGAACAGGTCGAGTTCGCCAGTGAACTGGCGTGGGCCGTGAACGGTGATGATGTGCTCGCTGCCGTGTTCGCCGGCCTCGTAGACCTCGACCGCACCGTCGAGAACGAGGAAAAAGTCGGCACCGCGTTGCCCCCGCTCGTAGATATGAGCCCCGGACGGGACGTCCTCGGCGTGGCCGTAAGCAGCAATCCGCGCTGCCATCTCGTCGTTGAGCGTCGGGAATGTCTGCGCGCTTCGCGCATAGGGGTCGTCGGCGTCGAGACCGGCTGGCTCGGCGGGAAACGAGGTCATTCGACCGTCACGGACTTCGCCAGGTTACGCGGCTGGTCGACGTCGGTGCCCTTGATCACCGCGACATGGTAGGCGAGCAGCTGGATCGGCACCGCATAGACCAGCGGCGCGATCAGCGGATGGACGGTCGGCATCTCGATCGTCGCCATGCAGTCCTGGCCCGCCTGCGCGATACCCTCGGCATCGGAGATCAGCACGACCTGCGCACCGCGCGCCTGCGCCTCGTGCATGTTTGACACGGTCTTGTCGAACAGCGGCCCGGCAGGCGCGAGAACGATCAGCGGCACGGTGTCGTCGATCAACGCGATTGGCCCGTGCTTCATCTCACCCGACGCATAGCCTTCGGCGTGAATGTAGCTGATTTCCTTCAGCTTCAGCGCACCTTCGAGCGCCATCGGATAATCCGGGCCGCGACCAAGATAAAGTACGTCGCGCGCAGCCGCGATGTGGTGGGCGACCGCCTGGATGGCGTCCTCACGGCCCAGTGCCGCGTTCATCGCGGCAGGGACCTCCTGCAACTGGTGCACGAGTTCGGCCTCGGCCTCGGCGGTTAAGCGACCCTTGGCTTGGGCGAGATTGACCGACAGCGCCGCCATGACCGCCAGCTGGCAGGTGAACGCCTTGGTCGAGGCGACGCCGATCTCCGGACCGGCGTGGGTCGGCAGCAGCAGGTCGACGCTCCGCGCCATCGAACTGGTCGGCGAATTGATGATGCCCGCGGTGGTGATGCCCGCGGCCTTCATATGCTGGAGTGCGGCGAGCGTATCGGCGGTCTCGCCCGACTGCGAAATCACGACGCCGAGGACGTTCCCGGTCAGCACCGGGTCGCGGTAGCGGAATTCAGACGCGACATCGACGTCGACGGGCACGCGCGCCATCTGCTCGATCCAGTATTTGCCGACCATGCCGACGTAGGACGAAGTCCCGCAGGCAACGATGACGACGCGCTCGATCGCCGACAGGTCGAAGTCCATCTGGGGCAGGGCGACCTTGGACTCGACGCCGCGGAGGTACGAGCGCAGCGTCTGCGCCACCACCACGGGCTGCTCGTGGATCTCCTTGAGCATGAAGTGGCGGTAATTGCCCTTGGTAATCATCGCGCCGGTCAAGCCCGACATCGTCACCGGGCGCTTCACCGGCTGGTTGTCGCGGTCGTAGATTTCGACTTTCTCGCGGCTCAGCGCGACCCAGTCGCCTTCCTCGAGATAGGCGATGCGCTGGGTCAGCGGGGCAAGGGCGAGGGCGTCCGAGCCAAGGTAGTTCTCGCCGACGCCGTAGCCGATGGTCAGCGGCGCACCGAGGCGCGCGCCGATCAGCAGGTCGGGCTCGGTCTCGAACATGAAGGCCATCGCGAACGCCCCCTGGAGGCGGGGCAGCACGGCGGCGACGGCTTCGCGGGGCGTGGCGCCGCGCTCGACCTCGCGCGCGACCAGGTGCGCGACGACCTCGGTGTCGGTCTGGCTGCGGAACACCCGGCCCTCGGCGAGCAACTCGTCACGGAGCGGCTTGAAGTTCTCGATGATGCCGTTGTGGACGATCGTCACCGGGCCGACGATGTGCGGGTGGGCGTTGTCCTCGGTCGGCGCGCCGTGGGTGGCCCAGCGGGTGTGGGCGATGCCGATGCGGCCGGGCAGGGGGTCCGCCGCCAGCTTTGCGGCGAGGTTGTTGAGCTTGCCCTCGGCACGACGGCGATCAAAGTGGCCATCATGGATCGTCGCGATCCCAGCGCTGTCGTAGCCGCGGTATTCGAGGCGGCGCAGGCCGTCGAGCAGCCGCTCGCTGACGTCATTCGTGCCGAGGATGCCGATGATGCCGCACATGCTCTAGGATTTCCCTGCCTTGCGCGCCGCCATGACGCTGCGGAAGCGTGTCGCCCAGCCCGGCTTGATCGCTTGTGAACCGCGCGCGAGCGCCAGAGCGCCCGCTTCGACATCGGAGGTAATGGTGCTGCCGGCCGCGACAATAGCGTCATCGCCGATCGTCACCGGCGCGACCAAGGCACTGTTGGAGCCGATGAAAGCGCCAGCACCGATACTCGTGCGATACTTGAGAAAGCCATCGTAATTGCAGGTAATCGTGCCTGCTCCGATATTGGCTCGTGCTCCGATCTCGGCGTCACCGAGGTAACTGAGATGGTTGGCCTTGGCGCCGATGCCGAGGTGGGCATTCTTGACCTCGACGAAATTGCCAATCTTGGCGTGGTCGTCGAGGATCGTGCCCGCCCGCAGCCGTGCGAACGGCCCGACCTCGACGCCCGCGCCGATGCTCGCACCCTCGATATGGCTGAAGGCGCGGATCGTCGCGCCCGACGCGACCGTCACGCCCGGCCCGAACCAGACGTTGGGCTCGACGGTGACGTCGGCGGCGATCACCGTATCGAAGGCGAACCAGGTGGTTTCCGGTGCGATGAGGGTGACACCGTCCGCCATCGCCCGCGAACGTCGCTGCTGCTGCCAGCCGGCCTCTACTACCGCGAGTTCGCCGCGCGAATTAATGCCCGCGACCTCGTCGGCATCGGTCTCGACGACGCGGGAAGGGCGATCGGCCAGCCCGACGATGTCGGGCAGGTAATATTCGGCCGCCGCATTGTCGTTGCCGACCCGTCCGAGCAAGGGCCACAAATCGCGCGCTCGAACCGCCATCAACCCGGAATTGCACAGCGTCACGGCGCGCTCGGCGGCGCTCGCATCCTTGAACTCGACCATCTTCTCGATGATCCCATCCGAAGCGAGGATACGTCCGTAAGCCGCTGGATCAACAGGCCGGAAGCCGAGCACGACTGCTGCAACAGCGTCGTCCAACGCATCGAGCATCGTGTGCATGGTGGCCGTCTCGACCAGTGGCACATCACCGTAGAGGATCAGGATATCGCCGTCGAAGCCCGCCAGCGCCGTCTCCGCCTGCTGGACCGCGTGCCCGGTTCCGAGTTGCGGATCCTGCAGCGCGACGACCGCGCCGGTACCCTCAAGCGCTGCCTCGACCTGGTCCCGGCCCGATCCGACAACCACGACCGTAGCCGCAGGCGTCAACTTGGCAACGCTCGCCAGCAGGTGCAGCAGCATCGGGCGACCTGCCAGAGGGTGCAATACCTTGTGCAGCGAGGACTTCATCCGCGTACCCTTGCCAGCTGCCAGGATGATCACGGCGACGGGGCGGGAAGGGGGCAGGTTCACGATCGGCTCCTCGCATATCGGACTTGTCTTTTCCAGCGCCAGCGGTGAGTTGGAGCGATGAGCCTCGATCTTCCTGAACTTGTCATCTTCGACCTCGATGGCACCCTCGTCGACACTGCGCCGGACCTGGGCAGCTCGCTCAACCACGCGTTGGCAAGCGTTGGCAGGCCTCCCGTCGAGACCGGCACCGTCCGGCACCTTGTCGGTCACGGTGCCCGTGTCCTGATCGAACGCGGCCTGGCCTTGTCGGGGAACGTCGACGCAGCGGTCGTCGACCAGGCGATGCCCGCGTTCATGGAGTTCTACTCCGCCCATATCGCGGACGGGTCAGTACCCTTCGACGGCGCGGAGCAAGCTATGGACCGACTCGCGGCCGGCGGTGTCACGCTTGCGGTCTGCACCAACAAACCGGCTGCGCTAGCCGTGCAACTTATTGCCGCACTCGGCTGGAGCGACCGCTTCGCTGCGGTGCTCGGCGGCGACAGCATCGCGGTGCGGAAACCCGACGGCCGCCACATCGAAGCGACGGCGCAAGCTGCGGGCTACGACCTCAGCGACGCGATTTTCGTCGGTGACACATCGGTCGACGTGGCCGCTGCGCGTGACGCAGGGGTTCCTGTCATCATCGTTGCATTCGGCTTCGCCGGCGCAGCGTCTGCGGACCTGGGAGCTGATGTCGTGATCCAGCATTTTGACGAACTCGTCGACACTGTGCGCCAGCTTAAGAGCTGACGGCTCGCTCGCGCCGCTTGGCGGCCTCCCACAGGCGCTCCTTTGCCTCGAGGTCCAGCCCCGGGAAGCTTGCGCCGGCGTCGGCCTCCATACCGCGAAAACGCCGCTCGAACTTGGCATTGGCGGCGCGCAGCGCGGCCTCGGGGTCGATCTCGTGCTTGCGGAGCAGGTTGACCGCCGCAAACAGCAGGTCACCAGCTTCCTCGGCGAGGTCGGCGGCGGCGGTCGCGGCCTCGAACTCCTGCATTTCCTCGTCGACCTTGGCACGCGCTCCGGCGGCATCGGGCCAGTCGAAGCCGACGCGTGCAGCACGGCGCTGCAGCTTGTCGGCACGCATCAGCGCGGGCAGGGCGAGGGTCACCCCGTCGAGCGCCGAGTTCCGGACTTTCTCCTGCGCTTTCAAGGTCTCCCACGTCAGTTTCTGAGTCACTGCGTCAACGTCCGCGGTGGCATCGCCGAAGACATGCGGGTGCCGCCGCACCATCTTGGCGACGATCGCTGCGACGACATCGGGGAGGGCGAACAGCCCGGCTTCCTCGGCGATCCGCGAATGGAACACGACCTGGAGCAGCAGGTCGCCGAGTTCGTCCTTGAGTTCGGCCATGTCGCCGTCGGAGATCGCCTGCGCGACCTCGTAGGCCTCCTCGATTGTATAGGGCGCGATCGTCTCGAAACTTTGCGCGACATCCCATGGGCAACCGGTAACGGGGTCGCGCAGCCGCGCCATCAGTTCGACCAGAGGCTCGATCACGCGACCCGCGTGATCTTGTAGACCGAGGCCGGGGGCAGGTTGATGAAAGCACCGCCGACGCGCTTCGCCTCAAGACCGAGCCGGTCGAGGATCGGCCGCTTCACCGGGCAGCGCGGGCCATAGGTGAACTGGTAGAACGCGCCACCTTCGCGAAGGTGAACAAATGCGCCCTTGAAGATCTGGAGCACGGCACGCGGCGGCATCGCCAGCACGGGCAGGCCGCTGACGACAGCGCCGGCCTTCTCGCCGCCCGGCAGCTCGAGCCGTCCAAGCCGAGTCGCATCCATCGACAAAATGGTCGCCTTCGGCAGCCTGTAGCGCAGCAAGTTCACGAAGTTTGCGCCCATCTCGACGAGGATCAATTTTTCCTCGGGCACACCGCGCGCCAGCAAGGCATCGGTGAACACCCCGGTACCAGGCCCGAGCTCGATGACCGGCCCGGTCGAGGCATCGATTTCCCGGGTCATCATCGCCGCCAGGGCGCGTCCCGATGGCAACACCGAGGCAACACGCAGCGGGTCCGACAACCACTCCCGCAGAAATGCGCCATTGTCGGACGACCGGGCTTGCTGGGTCATGCTCACAGTGTCTCCATGCCACTGCGCGGGGCAGGCTGCCAGCATCTTCGTAAGCCGACATTCCAGTCCGATAATCTATATTATGTTAAATGATGTCATTTTCTATGGAGCTTACGACGGTGTGAAATCTACGATCAGCCCGTCGTAGCCCGGCTCCACACCGGGCGGCAGCGCGTTGGCGAGCGTCGCAAAGTCCATCGAGTTGTCCATGTGCGTCAGGACTGCACGCGATGGCCGATACTGCTCGATCCATGCGAGCGTCTGGTCGAGGTGGCTGTGCGTCGGATGCGGATTGTGGCGCAGGGCGTCGACGATCCAGAGATCGAGGTCGGCCAGCGCAACGGCCGCATTAGACGGCAAGGCCTTGACGTCGGTGGAATAAACCAAGGCCTGGCCGGCGTGCTCGAACCGGTACCCGGTAGACTCGATGTTGCCGTGGTCCTGCTGGAAGCTGGTGATGACGAGCGGCCCAATGCGGAGGATTTGGGGCAAGTCGTGCGCGACCGCGGTCGCCCGGTAGAACGAGGTGCCCTCGAAGACATAGTCGAAACGGCGCTTGAGGACGCTCCACGTCGCGGCGGCCGCATAGCAATCGACGGGTTTGCCGCTGTTGTGAAACAGCTGGCGCAGGTCGTCGATACCGTGGCTGTGGTCGGCGTGGTCGTGCGTGTAGAGGACCGCGTCGACGGTCCCGACATTGGCCGCGAGGAGCTGGTTGCGCAGGTCGGGCCCGGTGTCGACAAGGACTCGGGTACCGTCCGCCTCGACCAGGATCGATGCGCGGGTGCGGCGGTTGCGGGGGTCGGCCGGGTCGCAGCTGCCCCAGTCGTTGCCGATGCGCGGCACACCGCTCGACGTGCCGCAGCCTAGAATCGTGATCTTCAGGGCCGTGTCGCCTTGCTGAACAGGCGGAAGAAATTGTCGGTGGTGGTCTCGGCGAGGGTGTCGACGCCCTGCCCGCGCAGGTTTGCCACGAACGCCGCGGTGTGCGCCACGAACGACGGCTCGCAGGTCTTGCCGCGCATCGGGACCGGCGCGAGGAACGGCGCATCGGTTTCGACCAGTAGCCGGTCGGCGGGCACCAGCGCGGCACTGGCCTGCAGATCGCGGGCGTTCTTGAAGGTCACGATGCCTGACAGCGAGATGTAGAAACCCAATGCAAGTGCCTGTTCGGAAAAGGGCTGGCTCGCGGTGAAGCAATGGATGACCCCGGTGAAGGCGCCCTGCTCCATCTCATCGCGCAGGATCGCGGCGGTGTCCTCCTCGGCATCGCGGGTGTGGACGATGATCGGTAGGCCGGTGTCGCGTGACGCAGCGATATGGGCACGGAAGCTGGCGCGCTGCCGGTCACGGTCGCTCTTGTCGTAATAATAATCGAGGCCGGTCTCTCCTATTCCGATGACGCGAGCATGCGAGGCTGCGTCGATCAGGCGGACGGCGTCGGTGTCGGGGTGAAGATCAGCCTCGTGCGGGTGGACGCCGACGGTCGCCCAGATGTCGGGTTCACGCGCGGCGAGGCCGGTGATCTCGTCCCACTCCGAAACCCGCGTCGAGATCGCCAGCATGGTGCCGACGCCGGCAACGCGTGCGCGGTCGATAACGCCGCGTTGGTCCTCGACAAGGCCCGGATAATTGAGGTGGCAGTGGGAATCGACGAGCATCATGCGTCCACCCAACGCGGGAAAACCCCCTGGGGAGCCGGTAGCGTCGCGCCCATCGTCAGGGCGACGTCGAGGCTGTCGAACCCGCGCCGGTCGGTGGCGACGGCGAGCTGGTCGAGGACGGCGGCAGCCGACACCGGGATCACCGGCTGGATCAAGATCGCGATGCGGCGCACGGCATCCAGCGCCTCATAAAGCACCTTTGTCATCCGCGGGAAGTCGCTGTTCTTGAGGCCCCACGGCGCTGCGTCGGCGAAGTACTGGTTTGCGGCGGCGACCATCTCCATGACCGTTGCGAGAGCCCGGTGCGGGGCGAGATTGTGCATCTCGGCCATGTAGACATCAGTCTTGGCGGCGAGTTCGTCCCGCAGGACGAGATCGGCAGGAAGGTCCGCGGGCGGGTCAATCGGCAGGCATCCGTCGAGATTCTTGGCGACCATCGACAGCGCGCGTTGGGCGAGGTTGCCGATGCCGTTGGCAAGGTCGGCGTTGGTGCGCTCGACGATGGCCTCGTGGCTGTAGTTGCCGTCGTCACCGAAGGCGACGTCGCGGAGCAGGAACCAGCGCAGCCGGTCGACACCGAGCGTGCCGGCGAGTTCAAGCGGATCGACGACATTGCCGACCGACTTCGACATCTTGACGCCGCGATCGAGCACGAAACCGTGCCCGAATACCGTCTTGGCGATCGGCAGGCGCGCCGACATCAGGAACGCGGGCCAATAGACGGCGTGAAAGCGCACGACGTCCTTGCCGACGATGTGAAGGTCGGCAGGCCACCAGTCGCTCTCGCCGGCAGCGTCGAAGCCGTTCGGGAAGCCCGCGCCGGTCAGGTAGTTGGTCAGCGCGTCGACCCAGACGTACATGACGTGGCCGGGCGATCCGGGCACCGGCACGCCCCAGTCGAAGCTGGTCCGCGACACCGACAGGTCTCGAAGTCCGCCGGCAACAAACGACCGCATCTCGTTGACGCGGCTGGAAGGACGGACGGCGCCGGGGTCGTCGAACAGCGCAAGTAGGCGGTCCTGGTACTTGGACAGGCGGAAGAACCAGCTCTCCTCGACGGTCCACTCGACCGGCGTGCCCTGCGGTGACAGGCGCAGCGCCGCACCGTCTGCGTCGGTGGCGTCGATCAATTCGGACTCGTCGTAATAGGCCTCGTCGCGGACCGAGTACCAACCCTCGTAGCGGTCGAGGTAAAGGTCGTCCGCGGCGGCCATCCGGCACCAGAGCTCCTGGCTCGCGGCATAATGGTCGACGTCGGTGGTGCGGATGAAGCGGTCGTAGCTGATGCCGAAGGTCGCGGCCATTTCCTGGAACGCCTTGACCGTGCCGTCGACATATTCGCGCGGGCTTAGGTTCGCGGCGCGCGCCGCTTGCGCGATCTTGAGGCCGTGCTCGTCGGTGCCGGTCTGGAACAGCACCGTCTTCCCGCACAGCCGCTGGAAGCGGGCGATCGCGTCGGTGGCGATCACCTCATAGGCGTGGCCCATGTGCGGCGCGCCGTTGGGGTACGAGATCGCGGTGGTGACGTAATAATGATCGGCGGGCTTCATCGCCCGCTCTTATGCGGGTGCGGCTAGTCCGCCAACCCCGCGACGAGCGTCGCCAACTCGAACGCCACTGCCTGCGGCTCGAGCGCGAGCGGTACGGCACCCGCGGCGAGGTCGTTGGCGCGCTCCCACAGCAGGACGGCACGAGCGCCGCGCGGCCCTGAGCGCGCAGCGGCGGCGCGAGCGATGTAGGCGGGGGCGAGGTCGAGGAAGGCCGAGTAGCGCACCGCCGCGGTCTTGCCCGCCAGCGTCCGCGCCAGGCCCAGGGCGCGGGCGGTGCCCTCCCCGCCTCGTGCTATGGCGAGCGCGTCCATGTCGCGGGTCAGGCCCTCGACGCCGGCTTCGGCGAGCTGCAGCGCGCGGCCGGGGGCCCCCTCAGCGACGGCGACGAGCGCGGCGATTTCGCTGGCGGGAAGTTCAGGGCGTGCGGTCTGGAGGACGATCGCGACCTCGGTGTCACTGAGCGGCTGGAAACGCAGAGTCCGGCAGCGCGACCGAATCGTCGGCAGCAGGCGGCCGGGCGAGTGGCTGACGACGAGGAACAGCGTCCCAGCGGGCGGCTCCTCGAGGTTCTTGAGCAGCGCGTTGGCAGCGTTGGTGTTCATCTCGTCGGCCGAGTCGACGATGACGACGCGCCAGTCGCTGAGTGCCGGGCGGTTGCGGAACAGCGGCTGGAGCTGGCGGACCTCCTCGACGCGGATGACGGTGCGGAGCTTGCCCTTGTCGTCGGCGGTGCGGCGCAGGCTGCGCAGGTCCATGTGGCTGCCGGCGTCGACGAGCGCGCTGATCGGATGGGTCGAGGGCACATCGAAGCTGTCGTCACCGACGGGCGGGCCAGCGGAGGTCGCGAGCGCCCAGGTTGCGGCGGCGGCAGCGAAGGTCGCCTTGCCGACGCCGGGCGGTCCGGCGAGCAGCCAGGCGTGGTGCGGGCGTCCCGACAAGAAAGCGGCGCGGAAGGCGGTGGCCTGTTCGGCGTGGCCGATCAGCACCGGTTGTCATCCCGCCGCACGCCGGGACCCAGCTTTCGGACATTCACGGCGCTTGGCGAAGCTGGGTCCCGGCGTGCGCCGGGATGACAATAGTGCCGCTCAATCATCGCCGCTGTCGACGTGCATGTGCGAATCGAGGCTGCCCGCGGCCGGTGCGCGGAAGTCGCCGCCGGGGTGCGCGGGTGGCGTCGGATGAAGCAGCGGCTCGACCTCGGCCCAGATCGCGGCGGACACGGTGTCTGCGTCGAGCGATCCATCGATCAGCTTGCAGCGGTGCGGCTCGGTCTCGGCGAGTTCGCGGAAGCCCTGTGCGACCCGGAGGTGGAAGGCGAGCGCGTGGTCTTCGAACCGCCCTTCCCCGCCGCGGCGGCCGGCAGCTCGCGCCAGTCCGGTCTCGACGGTGACCGCCAGGATCAGGGTCAGGTCGGGCCACAGGTCGCCGCCCGCGATGTGGTGGAGGTTCCGGAGCGCGGAATCGGCGAGGCCCTTGCCCGCGCCTTGATAGGCCAGCGTCGAATCGATGAAGCGGTCGCAGACAACCCACTTGCCGGCGCCGAGGGCGGGACGGATCAGACGCTCGACGTGGTCGGCACGCGCGGCGTT